>NZ_CAAAHX010000004.1:0-123516 GCF_900639865.1 Legionella gresilensis | reverse complement strand
GGGGGGACGTAGGTATAAAAAAACAATTTATTTAATCTCGCCTACGTTCCGCGGTTTAGCCGCGGAATCCAGCACCCACTCTATCCTTGGATCCCACAGGGCATAGGTATCAAGAAAATCAGCTTATTTAGCCTTTTTTCAATTTATCCTGCTCTAACCAAATGCTATTCTTTAAATAGTAACAATTTTGGCTTGTTCCGACAATTAAGCTATTATTAGTAATTTATTTTAAGAGTATCAATATGTCAGCAGAGACTAATCTTGCGCGCTTACCCATTTATCAAGATTTCGTTAATAAAATCGCAATACTTTCTCTACCTATATCCAGTAGTGAATTACATGGCATTATCTGCGGCTATCTTTGTGCAGGGGCCGCCGAAAAGGCTGAAAGTTATCTGCAAGCTTTAACACTACAAACTAAAAAAGATGAATTTACCCGTGCAGCTGCTATGGCCATTTTCGATACTTATACAGCAACCCAACAGCAAATTATGAACCTTGATTTTACCTTTCAATTACTTTTACCTGAGGAAGAGTCACCGCTAATAGAGAGAGCTCAGGCTTTTAGCCAATGGTGTGAGGGTTTTACACAAGGCATTACTTTATCTGGCATTAATTATGAACTTCTTGATGAAGAGGATTCACGGGAAGCCTTACAACATATTGTTCAATTTGCTCAACTTGATTATGACAATGTAGATGTTAGTGAAGAAGATGAAAAAGCGCTGGTGGACATTAGTGAATATACTCGTATGGCCGTCTTGCGCTTGAGTGAAGATTTTCATAATCTTCATTCTACTGATGAGCGCGCTAAACACTGAAGGAATTTTTTAATGATAACTCAAGAGGAATATCAACAACGTCGATGCAAACTTACTCAGCAGCTGCCTGAAGGCGCTGTGGCTATTATTGCATCCGCTCAAGAAATATTTCGTAACGGTGATACCCATTATCGCTTTCGGCAAGCCAGTAATTTTTACTATTTAACAGGATTTAACGAACCTAATGCCATGCTAATTTTATTTGCGGGCCAATCTGGTAAAAGTTACCTATTTAATCAATCTCGTCATCCAGAAGAAGAGTTATGGACTGGAAAACGGTTAGGCCAAGATGGGGCCTGCCAATACCTAAATATAGATGAAGCATTTCCTATAGAAAAGTTTAAAAGCCAGTTACCAGAACTATTAGCCAATAAAACATCTCTATTCTATGAAATTGGCCGCAACAAAATTTTAGATGGGATGATTTTACATGCAGTAAAGGAATTAAAAGCACAAGTGAGACGAGGTACAAAACCGCCAGATAATATACATGATATCGAACCCTTAATTAGTGAAATGCGCTTATTTAAAAGCGATGCTGAAATAGCTGTTATGCAGAAAGCTGCGGAAATTTCTGTTGCTGCGCATAAACGAGCTATGCAAGTTTGCTGTCTATTAAAAAATGAATATCAACTTGAAGCAGAATTACTCTACGAATTTAATCGTCAAGGTGCTAATAGTGTTGCTTATGTACCTATTGTGGGAGGTGGTGAGAATACATGTGTCTTGCATTATACCCAGAATAACCAACCTCTTAAATCGGGCGATTTAGTTTTAGTTGATGCTGGTTGTGAATTTGAAAATTATGCTTCAGATATCACCCGAACATTTCCAATTAATGGACGATTTAGTGAGCCACAGCGTGCAATTTACGAGTTAGTGTTAAAAGCACAAAAAGCTGGTATTGCATGTATTAAACCAGGTGTAGCTTGGCCAACCATTCAAGAAACGATGGTTGCTATTTTAACAGAAGGATTGTGTAATCTAGGTATTTTACGTGGTGATGTAAAAGCATTAATTGCTGAAGGGGCCTATAAGCAATTTTACATGCATAATTCAGGACATTGGTTAGGTCTAGATGTACATGACAGTGGCACATATAAAGTGAATAACGAATGGCGTCTATTAGAACCAGGTATGGTTTTAACTGTTGAACCTGGCCTCTATATTAGCGCTAATGTACCTAATGTTGATAAACAATGGTGGAATATTGGCGTTAGGATTGAAGATGATATTTTAGTGACTAAAACTGGTCATTATAATTTAACTGGTACCCTTCCAGTTGATATCATCGATATAGAGGCCTTAATGCGTGAATGAAAAACAAGTTGATATTTTAATTATTGGTGGTGGGCTTGCTGGTGCTGCATTGCATATAGCCTTAACTCGCAGAGGCTTCGATTGTTTACTCATTGAGTCCTCTCCCTTTTCAAACACGGTTCAACCTAACTTTGATGCGCGTACGCTTGCCTTATCACCTGCAAGTATGCGCATTTTACAAACGCTTAAAATATGGCCTCTTCTTGAGCAAGAAGTAACACCTATCCATAAGATTCATATTTCTGAACAAGGTCGTTTCGGTAAAGCTCAATTAAATCGTAAAGATAATCAGCCTTTAGGTTATGTTGTGGAAATGCAACATATTAATCGCGCGTTTCATCAAGCTATCAACCATCATTCTATTTTTGCACCGGCACAGTTAATTAGCCTTAATAAATTAGCACCAGCAGTCGCAATTCATTACGCTAATGAACAATTATTAATTAAAGCTAAATTAATTGTTGCAGCAGATGGTTCCCAATCAAAAATACGGCAATTAGCAAACCTTGAACAGGGCCTTAAAATTAAAGATTATTTACAGCAAGCCATTGTGACTAATATCGGTTTAGCCCGTCCTCACAAAAATGATGCTTACGAGCGCTTTACTCAATCTGGGCCGTTGGCTTTATTGCCTATTACCAAACAGCGTATGTCTATGGTTTGGGCATTAAGCCCGAATGAAGCCGATCGTATTAGTAAACTTACTGACTCTGCTTTTCTAGCCCATTTACAACAAGTTTTTGGCTATAAATTAGGACAATTTAAAAAAGTAGGTCACCGCACACTTTATCCGTTAAAACAAGTTATTATGCCCAACGCTATTGCTTGGCCGCTCGTTTTCATTGGCAATGCAGCGCACACACTCCATCCAGTAGCAGGCCAAGGTTTTAATTTAAGTTTACGGGATATAGCGGCCTTAGCTCAATGTATTGTTCAATATGGATTAACTTCTGCAATGCTCGAAAAATATCAGGCAATGCGTCAATACGACCAACAAATAATCTCCCGGGCAACGAACGACCTAGTTGAGCTATTTACGTCTAAACTACCTGGACTAGGCTGTCTACGTAGTATTGGTTTGTCGATATTTGACAATAGTAATCTATTAAAGAAAATTCTTACACATCATGCTCGAGGTTTTGCAGGGGTAGCTCCTGATTTAGTGTGCGGTATTGATTTATAATGTGAGGGTAGAATGAAGTCACATCAATTTGATGTTATTGTCGCTGGTGGAGGCGTTATTGGTTTGACTGCAGCTCTAGCTATGGCACAACGTAATTTCTCAGTAGCCCTCCTTGACGCCGGGGATTTGGAAATAAATTCATTAGCAAAACCAGATCTACGTGTTTATGCAATTAATCATGCGTCACAACACCTACTTACACAATTAGGTGCCTGGGAATTAATCGATCAATCCCGGGTTTCGCCTTACCTGCATATGCATGTTTGGGATGCGGTCACTTTAGCCTGTATTGAGTTTGATGCACGTCTCATTGCCAGCCCTAACTTAGGGACCATTATAGAAGAAACTATTATTAAAAATGCACTTTTAAAACGTTTAGCAAAAGAGCAAAAAGTGACCTTATTTCCTAGGCATAAAATTACGCAAGTAAATAGCAAATCCCAACCCATTACACTTACAAGCAATGATGAAATATGGCGAAGTAAATTACTACTAGTTACTGATGGTGCTAATTCACCTATTCGTAAAATGTTAGGCGCTCAGGTTACAAGCTGGCCTTACCATCAACATGCTTTAGTGACAACTGTACGGACGGAAAAACCGCATCAAGAAACCGCTTACCAAGTATTTAATCCAGATGGCCCGCTGGCCTTTTTACCTTTAGTTGATAAAAATTTATGTTCCATTGTTTGGTCAACAACGCCACAGCAAGTTAATCAACTAATAGCTTTAGAAAATGAAACCTTTAACGAAGTACTTAGCAAAGCATTTGCTTATAAATTAGGGCAAGTGCGTGTTGTTAGCATGCGGCATCAATTTCCTTTAATTATGCGTCATACCAAGCAATATGTAGGAAAAAATTGGCTATTGTTAGGTGATGCTGCGCATACTATTCATCCCTTAGCTGGTTTAGGATTAAATGTAGGTTTAGCAGACATTACAACTTGGTTAAATTGTCTAGATAAAAGCGCTAATAAAAGTTTTTCAACTAAAGCATTAACTGCTTATCAGAGAGAGCGAAAATACGCTGTCTGGCAAGTCATTGCGCTAATGGGCGGGTTGAAAACATTATTCGCCAATCCTTTACCTCCAATTGTTACTCTTCGCCAAGTTGGCTTAACCTTTTGTAATCAATTTACCCCTCTAAAAAGATTATTTATCGAGCAGGCAGTTGGCCAATCTTTAAAATAATTAAAGAATTGAGGATGTCTTAATAGAATGCCAAGAAACTTTACTTCCTTGGCATCTTATGAATGGTCTAATTAGTAAAGCTAATTATTCCTGGCGCTTCATTGCTTCAAAGAATTCTGCATTGGTTTTATGATTTTTCATTCTCTCAAGCAAGAATTCAATAGCATCACACTCATCCATAGATTGGAGAATTTTACGTAAAATCCATGTACGTTGTAACTCTTCAGGACTTAATAAGAGATCTTCACGGCGTGTTCCAGAACGATTAATATTAATGGCGGGGAAAACACGACGTTCGGCGATATTACGGCTTAAATGAATTTCCATATTACCCGTACCTTTAAACTCTTCATAGATAACTTCATCCATTTTAGAGCCCGTATCTACTAGAGCCGTAGCAATAATTGTTAAGCTACCACCTTCTTCAATATTACGTGCTGCACCATACAGTCGTTTTGGTCTTTGCAGCGCATTTGCATCCACACCACCCGTTAGAACTTTACCTGATGAGGGAATAACCGTATTGTAAGCTCGTGCTAAACGGGTAATCGAATCAAGTAAAATAACGACATCTCGTTTATGTTCAACTAAGCGTTTTGCTTTTTCAATGACCATTTCTGCCACTTGAACATGACGATTAGCAGGCTCGTCAAACGTACTTGCAACAACCTCACCTTTAACTGAACGTTGCATTTCAGTTACTTCTTCAGGGCGCTCATCAATTAATAATACAATTAAGTGACAATCTGGGTAACTCTTTTCAATCGAATGAGCTAAATTTTGTAGCATTAATGTTTTACCAGCTTTAGGTGGTGAAACAATTAATCCACGCTGGCCACGGCCAAAAGGCGCACACAAATCAACCACGCGAGCTGTTAAATCTTCTGAGCTACCATTACCTTGCTCCATAACTAGGCGTTGATTTGCAAAAAGAGGTGTTAGATTTTCAAATAATATTTTACGCTTTGTGCTGTCTGGTGCATCAAAATTGATTTGATCGACTTTTAATAAAGCAAAATAACGTTCATTATCTTTTGGCGGGCGAATTTTGCCATAAACCGTATCACCCGTTCTAAGTCCAAAGCGGCGAATTTGACTAGGCGATACGTAGGTATCATCAGGGCCAGCTAAGTACGAGTCGTCTTCAGAACGTAAAAAACCAAAACCATCTGGTAATACTTCTAAAACACCCCCACCGAGGATGTCCTCACCTTTACTAGCGTGTGCTTTTAGAATTGCAAATAAAATATCTTGTTTACGTTTGCTGGAAGTATTTTCAACTCCCATTTCCTGAGCTATGTTAACAAGATCGGCAATAGGTAATTGCTTAAGTTCTCTAAGATTCATACTACTCACTTGATGTATTATTTGTTTAAACGAAATGGGATTCCGAGAAAATTTAATTAGGAAGATCAACGTGGAAAGTTGTCGTCAACAGGCTTCATTGCCAATGCTAGTTACCAAATGTATTGGCCTAATTAGCAGGGATATCAATAAAGAGGTAACTTGAAATTGCCGACCTGTTGGAAACGGCCACATATTTAGCCTAACACAGCTTTTAAGGGAGATCCAGTTGTTTACATTAATTTTCCAACTTAAATAAAAAAAAATTATCATTTGCAGTATAATAGCTATTTTTCTAAACATACATAGCCAGAACCATTGTATTTTTATTCTCTCCTTACGATCACTTAATAGATCAAAAAAATAACAAAAATGACATTAATTTGCCATCCATAGCATAATTTTACTAAAATTCTATTTATAATTACTGTTTTAGAATTAAATATGTCTACCGAAGCTCAAGTGATTGAAAAATTGATTGCTGAATCTAAAGAAGCAAGAGACTTTTTTAGAACCAACCTACTTTCTTTTAAAGATCTAGATTTAGCAAAACCTTTGGAGCTCGTTGCTAAATTAGCAAAAGGCTACTCTTATAATCAAATTTTAAATAAAAATTTTAATGGGAATGTTGATCAATTAGCCCAAGCTGCAGCTTACGCATTTTTAGAGGGTAGTATTCCACGAGAGCAATTGGGTAGTATTCTTGAATTTAGAGAAATGAGGTTAGGTTTTGCTGCTTCTGCTTCTACGCGCAACAAAGTACGGGTTGAGCTTTTTTTGATAAAAATAACTGCTTAACACAAGAAGCTCAGGCACTATTACCTCATTTTTTGTCTTCGGAAGAAAAAAAAAGGTTTTTAAGTTTACTTAAAGAAAAACCTAGTTCAGATCAATGTTTTTTTGTTGTTAACATTCCTCGCTCTTTACTGCAAAATAATGATGAAAATACTGAGCGGCTTAATGGGCTTTTACAGCTCAGTAATAATATTAAAATAATACTAAAATCGCCTACACCTGTAATTGAGCGAGAATATACTCCTTTTGTAGAATTAACAGACGAGCTAGAAGAAGGAGAAAAAGAAGAGGAATTTTACCCTATTGTTGTATTTAGTGCAGGTGCGAGAGACGCCTTAACCAAAGCTATTTACGATACCCATGCTAAATCACTTTATGCAAGTATAGGCAGATTTAATATTGATGATATTGAACGCTCTATTAGAAATTATGGGCGTTATGCATCAACAGCCTATCCAGGCGTAGAAGATGAAACTTCTTTTCATAAAGTTATCGCTCGGGTTTTCTTTCTTACTTTACATGATGAAGCTCACCGCAGACTTATTTCCACTATTCCAGACTTTGCTTTTGAAGCCTTATTACAAGCAATCGATGTAGTTCGAGCAAAAACAGACATCAAATGGTCAAAAGAAATTTGGGATACCTTAGATATGGAGGTTGGTGAGTTTTTAAATGAAACACAGGCTTTCCGAAATCAAACCTCACCACAGGCAAGAACACAAACTTTTTCTAGGCTACTGAATGCCAAGGTCTACACTGAAGTCAGACCTATGGGGTTATTTACAGACTCACCTTTTATTGAAACTACTTGGTTGCTCGTGATAGATATCGTATTAAATAAAAAAAATTGGCAAATTTTTTCGATTGATGAGAGTGCTTTTCCGGAAGGTACTTTTTACAAAGACATGATTAATTGTATTCAAAAAAATAAACAAGCCCTTGAGAACGAGCCTTCTCCTGCTAGGCAAGTTGCAATTGTTATGTCTCAATATTTTAATTTACTCGCTCAAAATTCAAATGATGTCAAATTTGAAAAGCAAGGTAGATACCTTCAGTTATCTCAAGGCACTAAACCTTTCCTTTTCACTAAAGAAGTCTCGTTATTATTAGAAAATAATAGACAGTATTACTCTATATTAATTAAAGCCATAAGAGAGGGGCACTTAGGTTTTAGTCCCTTTACAGAGAAAATGGATAAGATTTTAAAGAGGATTAATTTCCTAGTAGAAGTAGTAAAAGTGAGAAGCGACGACTTACTAAAGTTGATTGAGAAAGAGAAACTACCCTTATTAGACTTAGTTAGCCTTACTGACGATGAGTTTAAGAAAATTAATTTTACAGTTATTGACTTGTTAGAAACAGGAAAGCTTCGTATCGATAAATTTAAACAACTATGTGCTTCAAGTATGATTGAAATAGTTAAAAATCCTAATATATACGGGCTAATCGACAAAGGAAAATTAACTATAAGCGACATAGAAGCACTTCCCTTAGGAAAACGTATTGAGCTGCAGGATCCAACCATTGTTGCAGCTTTTTTAAGCGATGAATTAACTTTAGAAGCATTTAAAGAGCTATCGTCTTTAGAAGACTTTAGAAATTTACACTCAGTAAAATCTTATGGTAAGTTCTTCACATCTTCAGCCAATTCATCAGTAAATCAAACGGATGTAGCCATTCAAATTAATAAAACTAATAATTAAATTTACTATTACTGTCTAAGCCTAAATCGCTGGCTATTGAGCTCTAGCGGAGTCTGATAAAAATGACACAAAGCTAAACGAAATAGATTAGCTCGCTTAGCTAAACCTTGTTTGCAATAAATCATTACCTGATCATAAACTGCTTGTTTAAAATTCTCTATATCAACACAAACCCCATTTAAATTATCAATACTAAAATGAAATCGATAGCCCGCTGCTACTGATAAAATCCATTCAAGCGCTTGTGGTTTAACTTCAACTTGCTGAAAGAGCGCCTGTTGGTCAGGGGTACGGCCATCAGGAATATACCAATAGCCATAATCCACTAATGATCGCCGCTCTTTGCCAGCAATTAACCAGTGAGCACATTCATGGAGAGCACTACTAAAAAAGCCATGCGCAAAATAAATAGCATGATATGAGCGACTTTGATCAGCTGGAAGATAAATAGGCTCATCTATGCCCTTTATTAATTGAGTATTATACTTCTGTGCAAAACAGGCATTAAAGATGGTAATTAAGTCTTGATAATGATGCTCTTTCATGTTCAATGTTGTTACATTACCTTTAAGCAAAGCCCATTATAATTTGAAGACCTGCTGTAAAGGATTAAAATTTTAAAAGAAACTCAACTTTCTAGCTAGACAAGGTACCGCAGGTTACCTGCGGTAAATGATAAACACTATTTTTGTCTTTATTAATTTTTGTTTAATACCAATATTTTTCGAGTACCTGGCGTAGCTGGTAATTTAATGTTACTAAGCTTTTCATAAAGCTTGGTAAATAAAATAGGAAAAATACCATTCCCAGTTACATTAGCAGCTGTACCAAAGGGATCACATAGCAAATAAATAGCCGTAATTAAACCGATCATTTCATTAGAAAAGCCTAAGTGTGCTTCTAAAATAGGTGCTACTACAATAATTACCCCACCAGGCACAGCGGCAACTGCATATTTTGCTAGTGCTGTATAAAATGCAAAGATAACAAAGGTTGATAAAGATGGTAGCGGCATATGAAATGTTGATAAAGTCGCTAGCGCTAAAATAGGTATACCAATGGCACTGCCAATTGTGTGAATATTGATAATGGCAGGCACGAGCATTCTAGCTTTTTCTGCATTAAGATTTTTCTCTGTTGATAATAATAGTACTGGCATAGCCGCAGCACTAGATATTGTACTTAGTCCTGTTAAAGTAGCTGGTAAAACATTTTTTAAATAAAAAATGAATTGTTTAAATTTACCTTGGCTAGCCATAAGATACCAAAAACTTAAGTACAGCCAGTGCGTAAGTATAATTAAAATCAATATTGGACCATAGAGATGCAAAGAGGTATGTAAAACTTGCTCGTGTTCCAACTTAAATAGAAAACCTAAAATAAAGACAGGTAATAAAGGAATAAATACCTTTTTTAAGAAGTTATTGGCTAATCTATTTAATACGACTCCCATTTGCTTAGACCAAGTTGTTGGCCATAGTGAAAAGAAAATACCTGTAAAAAATCCAATTAAAAGAGCAATATCATTAGAAATTAGCTTTTTCAAATGAAGTTGCCAAGCTGGTAATAATTGGGTGGCTGTTGTTGTAGCTTGGGCTTTAAAATGAAAAAACTCAAGGCCTACAGATCCGGCAGTGTAACCAACCATTAACGCTGTAAAATTTGAAATAAATACACAAGTAATTAATAAACAAACAAAAAGGAACGCACCCTTTTGTAAGTTAGCTAAGCAAGAAAAAACAAAACTAAAAATAATGAAGGGCATGAAAAATTCAAGTATCGTTTTCATACTTAGACTAAGTGCATAACTGATTGATTTAATTTCAGTTGGTATGTATTGACCAGCTAACAATGGAAATAAAATTACAACCAGCAACACACAAAGTAATTTAAATTTCTTTAAGTCAAAAAGCATGTTACTCCTTTAATTTACCGTTAACAAAATGCCTAAAAACTACACGTATGTTTAATCTACGTCAATTAAAAATTAATCATCACTTATACATTGGCATTATTTTTAGAGCATGTTTAACTAGTGAAAAATAAGAAAATTAAGAATTAAGCGGTTGAATTTAAATAAAAATGATTAAAAATTTTGAGAAAATGCTAAATTATTCCCGTCTTTAAACGGGAATAACCAAATGGCTAAATTATTAACTATTACTTTCAATGAATGCACTTAACTGTGATTTAGATAAAAGGCCCATTTTAACGGCTTCAACTTGCCCATTTTTAAAAAGGATAAGAGTCGGTATACTCATAACCCCATATTGTGAGGGCATTCTAGGATTTTCATCGATATTAATTTTAGCGAAGGTAACATTTTCACCATGATTGGCGGCCACTTCTTCTAAAATTGGCGTCAAAGCGCGGCAAGGACCACACCATTCAGCCCAAAAATCAACAAGAACAGGCTTGCTTGATTTAAGAACCTCTTGCTCAAAATTTGCATCAGTAACAGTTTTAATATTATCACTCATAAAGAAACCCTCGCTAAATTAAAGTTGCTGTTAACCATTATAGATCACCACAAACCGCTTGCAACACACTTAATGCAACAATTGCTGCCGTTTCTGTCCGCAGGATACGAGGGCCTAGACTCATAGGTAGAAATTGCTGTTTAATAAGATAATCTAACTCAATAGTACTTAATCCACCTTCAGGCCCAATGATAAGCCCAATCTCAGGTATTTTTTGCTCTAAACCTTTCCAATTTTGCATAGCATCAGGAGTAAGAACAACATTTAATTTAGGCAGGGGCTGTCTTAAATATTGTTGCAAAGAAATGATTGGGTTAATTTTTGGTATTTTATTTCTGCCGGACTGTTCACAAGCAGAAATAGCGATAGCTTGCCATTGCAAACGCTTTTTCTCAAACCGCTCTGAATCGACCTTGACTGCACAATGCTCGGTAATCAAAGGAGTAATACTTGCCACGCCTAACTCAACAGCTTTTTGCACCACTATTTCCATACGTTCGCCTTTAGAAATAGCTTGCGCTAAATGAATTAAGCATGGCGATTCACGATTGACTTCTTGTTTAGATAAAATTTTTACTATAACTTTTTTCTTATGAACACTAACAATTTCCGTATTAAATTCGTAATTATTACCACAAAATAGAGTTAACCGTTCACCTGGCTGCATACGTAAGACAACCCCCACATGCTGTCCTGCTTCACTACTTAATTCAATTTGCTGACCTATTTCATATTCACCAGCTTGATAAACGCGTATTTTTCTCACCATTTAACCTACTTACATAATGCTAATAAAAAATAATGATGATTCAGTTTAATTACCATTTTCTGAGCTCATCACTTAGTATTTAATAACTTTAATAGATTTTGAGTTATCAACCATTAATAAAGAACTATGTTGTTTAATATTCCTAACTATTTTATCAGCACACGACCTAACTAATAATTCAATATCAGTCCAATAATCATGCTCTTTTCCTAAGCAAATTGCTCTAGCTCGCTGCATAACTAACTTATAGTTTTTAGGTAGATGTTGAATAGCCCACGTAGCTGCATCAGGTTTAGAGCGGATTGTAGCGGTGCTTACCGTACACCAAATACGGGCTAAAGTTAACAATACATTTCTTGTATCATGATTAAGTTCAACAATTAAAATATCTAATGCCTCTAGACTAGCCTTGATTACATCTGTATAAGGAACATAAGGTAATAATTGAGTGGGATTAGGTCCAAACAAGATATTACTGGCTAATATAACTTGGGTAATAATTAAAGCTAAATCTGGCATCTTGTTAGTTAACCAAGGCACATGATTACCAGATTCAAACTCTTTTCGTAACCACTCGCCATATTGAAAATCAAAAAGTGGCGGATAGCGCCATGGATTAATTTCAGATTTTACAACAATTGTTAGCTCAACAGAGCGCTTAATACCCTTTAAATATATACCTGAAATTTTCAGTAACTCAGTAATTAACTGAGCTTTATCTTTCGCAGTAGTAGAACGGCTAGCAACCACAAATAAATCAAGATCACTATATTTCTGCAAACCACCGATTATAGCTGACCCATATAAATAGACCCCAAGAAGATGGTCTTTTAATATACTTTCCAGTGCAGCTATGCATTGCTTAACTTGCTCTGCTGCGAGGTTATCGAGTGTCATAATCACATTTATTGCCTACCTCTTCTAAGTTAATAGTTAGTTAAGCCCTTTACCAAAGTAAGCTAATATTAATACAATTTCACTATCTCAGCATGTTATTTGCCTTAAATTAAATTTGTCTAATTTAATTCCCTATTTGACAAATTAAAGCTTACCAATTACCTTGAGCCCATTTATTTCATTCTTAAATGACGCTAAAACAAAAGCGCTGCAAAGCGTCAATGCTTTATGGGAGAATTAATGACATGAACACTACCCGTTTAGAATCTGATAGTATGGGCGAGATAGCTGTCCCCGCGGATCGCTATTGGGGAGCTCAAACTGAACGCTCGCTTCATCACTTTAATATTGGCCGTGATATTATGCCTATCGAGGTGATACATGCCTTTGGTATTTTAAAAAAAGCAGCAGCACTTACGAATGTTGAATTAGGAAAATTATCAGAGGATAAGGCTAAACTGATTATTCAAGCAGCGGAAGAAGTCAGCCAAGGTCTCTTAGATGATCATTTTCCACTGCATGTTTGGCAAACAGGTAGTGGGACTCAGTCAAATATGAATGTCAATGAAGTTATTGCCAATCGAGCAATTGAGTTGGCAGGTGGCGTTTTAGGTAGTAAGACACCTATTCACCCCAATGATATGGTCAACATGTCACAATCATCTAATGATACATTTCCGACTGCTATGCACATTGCAGCAGCTTTAGCTGTTTATCATAATTTATTACCAGAAGTCCGCCGCTTACGTGATGCATTAGTTCACAAGCAAGACGAGTTTAAAGATATTGTAAAAATTGGCCGCACCCATTTACAAGATGCAGTCCCTCTCACTTTAGGTCAGGAATTCTCCGGTTATGTTGCGCAACTTGATGCTTGCTTACATTGGATTGAAGCTGTTTTACCTCAATTATTTGAACTAGCAATTGGTGGTACTGCAGTAGGCACAGGACTTAATACTCATCCAAAATTCGCTACTAAAGTTGCAGATCATATTGCAACAATTACCGGCTTACCCTTTGTTTCTGCGCCTAACAAATTTGCTGCTTTAGCATCGCATGAGCCATTAGTTATTGCGCATAGTACTTTAAAAACACTTGCATGTGCATTAATGAAAATAGCTAATGATGTTCGCTGGCTTGGTTCAGGCCCTCGATGCGGAATCGGTGAATTAATTTTACCAGAAAATGAGCCTGGTTCTTCTATCATGCCAGGCAAAGTTAACCCTACCCAATGTGAAGCCATGACAATGGTCTGTGCTCAAGTAATAGGTAATGATACGACAGTTGGTGTTGCTGGTAGCCAAGGAAACTTTGAACTCAATGTATTTAAACCCGTTATTATTTTTAACTTCCTCCATTCTATCAATCTTTTAGTAGGTACTTGCCGCTCGTTTAGAGAATTTTGTGTAGAAGGATTGACTGCGCATCGCGAACAAATTAATTATTATTTAGAGAATTCTTTGATGCTTGTTACTGCTTTAAATCAGCATATTGGCTATGATAAAGCTGCAAAAATAGCAAAAACAGCCCATCATGAGAATACTTCTTTACTCGATGCAGCGGTTAAACTCGGTTTTCTAACTGAAGAACAATTTAAAGAATATGTTAAACCTGAGGAAATGATAGCGCCAAAATAAAAAATGTAATTGTTCACGGGGATATAATTAAGGAATATGACGACTTGGTCTTTCCGCGCAGGCGGGAATCCATTTATATGCAGGCCCAGTGCAAGTGTTAGGATGGATTTCCGCCTGCGCGGAAATGACAAAACTCTTAAGTTGACACCATTAGTTGTAATTCCTGTAAATAAACACTTACTTGCTCCACATTATTACTAAAAATCCACTCAATACCTCTATTTAATTCACGATATAAGCAATTTTTTGAATCAATAAATCCTACGCCTATTTTCTGGTGCGCTTTACGTAATTGATTAATTTGTGATTGCCTTAATAATAAATAATGAGGCAAAACACCTCCGTATCCTTTTTGTATGCTTAAATTGCAGAAATGAGCAACATTATTATGCAGAGGAACTAATAAGAGAGATTTTTTAGGAAAAGCGTGTTCAATTAGACTAAAGATAGCTTCATCTAGAGCAAGTAAATGATAATCTTGAATGGGAATAAGTGACTCTAACTCTTGAATAAGCGCTTCCACCTCAAAAAAAGGCGCTTTTATTTCGATAAATAAATGCATTTTTTTACCGTACTTTTCAATTACTTCCGTAAGTGTCGGTACTAAAGGTACTGCTTGCCTAAGTTCATTTAAGGATAAGTCATTAATTGTTAAATTCTTATTCCATAATCGCTTTAAAGTGGGGTCATGGTTAACAATAAGTTTTTTATCTGCTGTCGCTCGTATATCAAATTCAATACCCCAACAACCAAAGGTAAGTGCTTTCGCAAAAGCGATATCCGTATTCTCTAGACAAGACTGCCGATGATTATGAGCACCGCGGTGTGCAATTAACTTAGCCTTCTTTATTATATCGGCTTGTGGTTTAGTTTGTGGTTTACAAGCGAAGTAAGTATCAACACCCTTACAAAGCCAATCAAGCAGCATCATAAATTATTCCAATAAGCCATATTATATACTTAGCTTATTTATTATAAATATACTCTTTATAATAAGATATGCTGTTTACCCTAATATCTTTAGATCAGCTCAGAAATATTGATTCAGAGCTATACTTTAAAAAAGTTAGAATAGCGGTTGACAGTTTTATGGTTCTTCAGTAACTTACGCTGCATAAATGCCGAGGTGGTGAAATTGGTAGACACGCTAGCTTCAGGTGCTAGTGGAGGCAACTCCGTGGAGGTTCGAGTCCTCTTCTCGGTACCATTTTCTTATTAACTAAGCTTTATTTATTTTCCCCAAAGCCTGCCCATACTGAATAATACTGCCTGCTTTAATTGTATCAAGCCAGTCTACTTGTTGACCATTAGCAAACAGTAGCACCACTGTTGAGCCTAATTTAAAGTAGCCCATTTCATCCCCTTTATTGAGTATTTTAGGATGGCTACGATAATCAAAATGCTGTTGTTTTTTAGCACGTGCAAGTTCTCCATGCCAACTCGTTCCAATAGCGCCAACAATAGTTGCTCCAACTAAAACCATGGCCATTAAACCAACCTCTGTCTCGTAAAAAGTCACCAGTCGTTCATTGCGAGCAAACAATTTCCGAACTACCCGCGCCGTTGTTGGCTGCACAGAGAATAATTTGCCTGGAATATAAACCATACTAAGCAAGGTTGCTTTTAATGGCATATGCACTCGATGATAGTCTTTAGGTGACAAATATAAAGTAGCAAAACGCCCTTCAATAAATTGATCACTTAGATTCCGATCACAAGCTAAAAATTCCTGAACAGTATAATAACGACCTTTTGCTTGTAATATTTGGCCTTTATTAATTTTACCCAACTCACTTATAATACCATCAACAGGCGAAACAATATCAGCTGCAGCTAACGGTCTTTTTTCAGGTTTTAATTGCCGAATAAAAAAATCATTAAAACAGGCATAATTTAGAGGATTTTCTTCGCAAGCATCACTCATTACGATATTATATTTTTGCACAAACTGACGAATTAAGTGATTTTTAACTACAGGAATTTTTACACCAGCAAGCAAACCAGCAAAATTAGTTAAAGCATGCTTTGGTGTAAAATATTGAGGTAGGGTTTTTAAATAATCAGCAAGCATAATAAACATCAATTAAAGTATAGGGCATCATAACGGAAAAAAAAGCACTTTGTCATGTTTTATAAATATAAATCAGCAATTTCCTCTACATAGTTAGCATTAGATTAATTCTTACTCAGCAAGTTTACCTTACTTAAGCATTTACAACCGTAAAAATCTATGGCTAATTAATTATAGAATTAATTTTAAAATTAATGACAGTTCATAGGAATAATAATTAACATAGTCACATAATTTTTGCATATAAACCTATAAATAAGCATTATTTTATTAAATTTTAGTATCCCTGTTCATTTGTTTAGAGGAAAACCCGCATGTTTAATTAACATCATCAGGAGAGTCTTATGCATGAAGGACACTATAAGCTACCTTACCGCCCTATGCCTGCTCAATCAAGATTTGGCCTTTTTGGTTGGCCTCTTCATCATGAAAGTTGTTATCTACCAAATGAATTACTATTCAGACAACGTGTGCTTACAGCGCGAGCTACAAGCGGACTTGATGCAGATTTATTACAAACAAGCAGTAGCTGGTTTGCAGAAGATAAACAAGTTGCCTTTATTAATGAAAATGAGAACTCCTGGTTTCTAAATAATGAATTTCGACCGCGCCATGAACTTAGTTCGGATGATTTTCATATTGGCTTGATTGATAATCAACGTTTAAATTGGCCGGGATTAAGCACACTTATGCGTAATATTGGTGATTATCTCTTAATACGGAATAGTCGTCTGGCACCTGAGCATTTTAATCAACCTATGAATTATGTCTTGCTCGACGCTGTACAAATATTAAAGCGATTAGCTACGATTGATAATCCAACTTACGTTGCCCAACAGTTACAATTGTTACGGCAATATTTACGTGCTATAGAAATACATATCCCTCCAACAGCAGGAAGCGATCGATTATTTTTAGCAGATTGCCGCTATAGTATTGAGGTTAAAGTCGAGTCTGAAATTATCCATAATCTCATCACTCAACAATTAGAAAAACGCCTTCATGCGGTAAAATCTCAGCTTAATAAAGTTGGAGAGTTACGTCATATTATTTTGCACTTTGCTTTAGCTGAAGAGCCTGTTAACCCACATCCGTATTGGGAGCTCTTTATTAATAGTGAATCTTTAGACTCCAATGCTCAATTTCCTACCTTAGCTGCAAAAGCCTGTGCGACTGTTAATCAGGCTGCGTTAACAGAGTTTGCCCTAGACCCTACACTTTTACCAGTCACTGTTAGTGAGCAAACCTTAGATAATTGTCCGGAATTTAAGTTTATAGAAAATTTACCTAATGAAGTAAAAGCAGCATATGGTAAAGGTATTGCTGACCTACAAGAAATCGTTCGTATTCAAATGATTTTAGACAAGCTCTTACAAACATTTGATCGAGCAGGCGAAGTATTTACAATGATTCAATTTAGTGAGGAAATGCATAATTTATTACAAGGTATAGAGCAATTCATTCAACGATCAGAAAAGAATATTTTGCTCGTTCTAGAGGCAAATACACAAGCGTACCATAAATATATTCAAGAAAAACAAGATTTAACTTGGTGGGATAAATTTGCAAAAAATAAACAAACTCGTATTGATAATTTTATTACCAATCAAGATAACCTTGCCCGCTTTTCAACAACGCCAAGTGATTTACATTTAGCCAGTAATGAGTTACTCGGACAAGTTAACCAAGTTATTAATCATTTAAATCAGCAAAAAAATCAAAATGAACAACTTAAGTTAATTAGTGATGTCAAAAATTTAATAGAGCAACTTATAGATTCTATGCATGCTTGGGTAAATCATCAACGTATTTCTCAGGGTTTACCCATAATACCCAAAAAATTAAGCCTTTCATTAAATACAGATAACAGCCAAAATAGGCAAAGTAGCCAACTTCCTCCAGGAAAATCATTCGCTCTTAAGTCAACTCATAACACATTGTTTAGCCAATCAGACAGAGCTAAGCTTAATATGTTAGCGACTAATGGGCCTTTACCTGAATTAAATACAACGCATAAGTCTTGCTATCCTATTAATCGACCTTCACTTCCTGCTAATCCAAACTCTACATTTAATAGGCAAGATAACTCATCTATGATCTGGATAGCTAGTTTTCTTTTTCTATTACCTATTAGTCTTTTAATATTAAAAATTCTTTATGATAAATGGCAAGCTCACCATAATAATTTAACTTATGAAGAAATTAATAAGGAGAAATTTTCTAAGTTACTGAATCTTGCAGCTGATAAACTAGCTATTTTGGCCCATATAATAGAAGGTACTGATAAGGATGATGAAATTCAACCATATATCAATACCTTAGAAAATCTAAAAACTAAATTAGAGCCTACTACAAATGATGTTAAAGAGTTAAAAGAGCTTATTAAGGATGTTAATTATCAAATTAAATCTAATACTCAACTCCTAACAAATGGGTCTACTAATTCTTTAGGCTTATAAAACATTTACATTCGTCTCGATAGGCTTAGGATGCCCTGTTAAAGCAGGGCGCGCTTCCCAAGTCTGATTTTTTGCATAAGTTGCCAACGACCGTAAATAACATTGAATGTGCGTATCATCTCTAGCGACTTGCATAACCAATTGTGCGTCTAGATTAGGCCCTTTACTAATAGAAATAGTTGTTTGCATTATCTTTAATAATAACTTAAATAAAATTGTATTAAAGGAGTTATCTTTTATTTGACCTTGCGTAAAGATATTAGCAAGAATACCTGCATTAGAATGGTTTCTGTCCTTTAATGCTTGATATATATCCTCACTACGACTTCTTTTACTAAATAAATTCCACGTATACGGTTGGTATTGGCTTAGTGCTTTTTTAATTATATCTTCAAAAGCTGAGCGATCTAAACTATCTACCCATTTATACATCCATTTATTAAAACGAGCGAATGAGGAATCCGAATATAAATGTGTAAATCTCGGATCTTCTTTAGCATATTTGATTGCATGTAATGTATAAATATTTTCATTAAAATTTCCACGCTCACAGGCATATTCAACGCTGATTAAATTGACATCTATGGCGCCTAAAGTCTTATCTTCAATACTACTAACCGTATAAGAGCTTATCGTTTTCGAAACAAACAATGTCATTAGGTGTTTTATTAATTGAGTATTTAAAGAAGTACTAGAATGCCCACCAGAACTTAATATAAAAGCCAATTTATTTGCATTATCATCTGTACTGGTTTTTAAATATTGAGTTACTGGCTCTTCTCGATAGCGATTAGATAGAATATTTAATGAACTTGCAGAATAGCATTCAGTAATAATAGATGATATAGCACCATTGAACGTTTCTTTATCTAATTTATTAACCCAATCAAATAAGGCTTTAATTGCTTCTGAAACGACTGCTTCATGTGTATGAGGAATCTGTAACAGTTCTGCATAATTATGCCTAACCTTATTCTCAATAGGTACGTCTACAGAACTTAGGTGTCTTTGGAAATTAAAAGTACCATAGAGATTTAAGATTTTACTCATTAATTCACCAAATTTTTTAGACCAGCCGGACCAACGTGGATCCCCTAAATAATGGTAAATTTTATTTTCATACTTCTCAATGGCACCCGATACAAGCCGACAAAATTCCTGGTTTTTCTCTGCAGTAAGCTCATGTCTCTCTAACTTATAATAATCTAATGCAGCTTTTTTTAAACTTTTTCTAAAGCTAATTAACTCTCGCAAACCTAATAAAATACCATTTTCTTTATCACAATCAGTTGTATTCGGATCGATATCTAGATCATTTTCTTCTAAAAGTTGAGCCGCTTGAATTAACTTTGGATCGTCTAATGTAATGTTCGTTTTGTTAGTTTGGGATAAAACGATAGGCTTAATACTTAATTCATCAATTAAATCTTTAGTTAATTGCTTAGCTTGCGATAAACTATCTTTAATTAAGAAAATAAGCGAATCCCGCCAAACCTGATGATATCTCTGCTCTATTTTTACTGGCTGAAACCAAGCTTTAGGATTAAATAAAAAAGCGTCCCTATCTGAGGACTTTTTAATATAAATAAAATCCTCATCATTTTTTTTATCAGAGACATTTTGATGAGCATCCCAAGCCTCTTTCATCTTCTCATTTTTCTTATCAACTTGGGACATGATCTGTCCCATGGCAGAGGGTTTATTACGAAGATAATCACTGAAAGATACCACGGAGGCGCCACTTTCATTTTTAGGGCAGCCTGGGTAGAAAACAACAGCTTTGTATAACTGTTGATAACGATCGTATAAAACCTTCATCATATGATCAACAAAAGTTTCTTGCCCTTCAAATCTTGGCTGAAAGTAAGCTGGGTGGACTCGTCTTAATTCAGATCTTTGCTTTTCATCTAGACAGGAATAATCAAATTTAATATCCCCAAAATAATGTTCCAGCCGAGCACGTAATAATTCGGGATCAAAAAGAATAAGTTGCTTTAAGAAAGCATTAAACAGTTGATCTTGAAATGAAATAGTGCCTTTTTCTGTGAGAAGACTTGGATTAGTAGCCAGCTTTTGAAACTCAGCAAAATTTTTATAAATCTTAGCGACATTACCATTTGCAGGAATTGTGCGAGCTGGAGAATGAGTTCCCGGCAGCGAGTTAGGCAAATTATCTAATTGACTTCCTCTTATACGCATCAATATTTCTGGTGGATCCTTTAAAAAACTATCACTTAATCGTCCTCCTTTCATGATGTAGGTAATATCATAAAAGCTCATATCACGATCAATTAATCCTTTAGTTGATATATTTTTAGGGTGTTCGTCATCTTCGCCAATTGTAAGTAATATGGCTATGAATTCAGCAAAATTTTCTAAAAGAAGTGATTCTACACTAGGACATACTAACTCTTTCTCTTGAGGATCAGTAGGCGTAGGATCAGTCCACTGTAATAAAGGTTTAAAGTCAGGAATGGCAATTGAGATAGTGCCAATAACTTCATCTTGGTCATTTAACACCAGTCGTTCTTCAGCTACTCGATCGACAAAAGTGCTCATAAAAACACTACTGGCAACAGAATACTGAGCTAGTATTCGTGGATATGAGGGAGCGAGAGGTTTATAAAATCCTTTTTTTATCTCGCCAGCTGTGTCGATAAACTCGACCTTGAAAACTTCATGGCCTGAGGTAGGCACCGCTTCTCCGGCGCTTTTAAAAACTAACTGGCCATATCGTAAAGCCTTACTTGGCAAGGGCATGGCTCTATTTCCTTATTTTCTGGTATCAGCAGAATATATTCATATTAAGCAGAAAATGCATATTTATTCAATAGTATTTTTAATAACAAACATGCACCGACTTAAAAAGATTTGCTAACATACTAATCATTTGCTGACTACCAATGTTTATTTTAAATTAAATTTGCTTAAAAAATAACAACTTAAATTTTATTCACTTAATATGATATTAGCACTTTTTTATAAAAAAGATGGCATCTATTCACATCTTGTCTAATTATACAAGTGACATTAAAGCTAACTAGTTAGGTTTTTAAAGTAGGTTTAAGTTGCTCCGTAATGTTAATGTCTAATGCTTTTATTTTTTCGCCAGAGGTAGTGTGTTGAAAAAAGAAAAAGTCTCCTGAACGTTTATAATGACAAATATTAGCTAGGCTGCCTGTTAATAATAAAGCAACTATATTAGTAATGATAGCTAATGTACATCTTAGCCAGGGATGATAATCAATATTAGCAACAGCTAAAAAGGGCTGCTCTGCTTCTTTAATTGCTTTAAGTAAATGTTTTTCTGAATTAGGAGAATTAATTTGCTTAAATATTATCGAGTACATCTTTCTGCGGTAAATTTTTTCTTCTTGTTCAATCTTGTCTAACTTATCGGGCAACTCTTGCCTAAGCCGTGCTCTAATTTTATGACATTCATATTCAAGAATATTTATTACGTTTATAAAAAGAGCTTTTTCTTTGTTTGTTTGCATTAAAAACTTTACTAGTTCCCTATTGTTATCAGGCTGTAAAGCCTCTAATGAATTCATTATTTTTAAGGTGGTGAGAAATTGATACACAAAATAGGAACTTGATTTAGCCTCTAGTTGTGTAAGATCTGCTTGTAATATATCTATACTACCTGTTGTAAGACCAACATAAGCTACTTTCATTAAGTCTGACTGTAAAGCTACTTTTTGCTTTTTAATAAAACTAGTTAATTGAAACAGTTGTTCTTTTTTAAAATCATCTACGAACGGTGCAACTGATTGTTTATTAAGATCTAATAGTTCAACAGCCTGACAAAAGGATTTTATATGAAAATTAGTTTGGTTTTTTAAAAAAGCCAGAAAATTAATAATAGTAGGTTTGCTTGTTTCAAACATCGCTAAGTTATTAATGATAGGTAATAACTGAAGATTAGTAAGCAAGGAAGAAATGATATTGCTATTAAAACCTAATTTAAATAAATTATGACAAACTTGAGCTTGCTCAGTAGTTTGACATAAAAGTGCTAAATTAATAATGTCTTGCCAAGATAGGTGGCTAGTATAAAAACCTTCTGTTAAAAACTGAGCGAACTCGGTGGGACTAAAAATTTTCTCTAAATTTAAATTTGGATCCTGCAAAACATTTATTAGATCCCAAAGAGAAGAAATATCTCCTATATAAAATATTAATTTACATAAAAGTGTTTGCTTAAATGTCTCTTTTGGTAACCCTTCTTTTAAATGCGTTAACCAATTTAAGTTGCGCCATATGATTTCACTATTCCTACCTGCTTCATTAATTTTTTCATAAAAGGCGGCAAATTCATTATGGTTAATAAGAAACAATAAAGACGAAATGGATTCATCACTTAAAGCATTTTTAAGGAAAGAAGCTTGTAAACTATCAATTTTAGCAAACAAATGCTTTGCTAATAGTTTATTTTGTGTTAGCAGATCCCATTTTTCGATTAATTCAATCTGATCTAAGAGTAATAACAGATCGCACCATCGTCTTGCCTTTGTTACTTTGAATTGTGGTAAATGGCATATATTTTTGTAGAGTAAGCTTGTCTTATCTAAACAATTAAAAATTTGCGAGATAGACAGTCTTACTTCTAGCTGTTGGGCTACTTGTAATGCTTTATTGGAGAAGACTTTTTCAGGTGATTCTTTTAACGTGGTAAGTAATGATTGATTATCTTGATAATTATCACTTAAGGCTACATTTTGTAAAAATTGGCCAATAATCTCGAAATTAGGGTTTATTTGGCCATCGGGCATGATATTTAAATTAAGAAGACGAGAAAGGAAGGGATGCTCAAGTAATGCCGTAAAAATTACTGGCTCAGTAACTGAAATTAAATTTCCGGTTTTAGCCTTTTTATTTTTAATAAAGGGGTGCGGATGAACGCTGGTTAAAATGTAAACTTGGCGTTGGTTTGATGCTAAATTCGTATGCTTTATAAGTCCAATCATCCACTTGGTTGGATCATCACGCCGATAATATATATTTAAACCACTTAAAACTTTATTTTGATCTATAAAGGCAAAATGCAGATTAACATTATTATTGTAATAGTCAGTTGGTTGCTCATTTTCCTTAAAAAAAGGTTCCGGACCAAAGATCAAAAATAAGTTCCCTGCCGACATATTACCTTGACTATAATGCTTATAATCACTTTTAGTACAATCTAACCAGGCATTAATATGAGTTTGACAGTTTTCTTTACTACCAAAAAATAAAGTACGAAATAAATCTATATCAATATCTTTGCTAGTTGTTCCAGAGCGTAACAATGCTGACAAGCCAAACGCTGTATAAATTTTGTCACTCGTTCCTCTAATGAAATACAGCATACTAATTACATTTAACTTTAGAAAGCCGGCATTATAGCTTAACTTCACTTCTAAATAAGTTAAATTTTCGAAAAATTTGTTTACAATTTAGCATCTTACAAACCAAATCCTACACAAGTTAAATTTATGATTAGAATAGGAGAAAAGTTTGTTTAATTAGAGCATAGTAAATTAGCCTATTATAAGCTTATTGAGCGACAGTTAAGGTATTTAAACCTTTATCTAAACTCGCGCATTTTAATATGTAAAAGAGTTCCTAGAAGCACCCTTTTGTTTATCTTGCATTTTGTCAATCTTTTTATTCACCATGTCAATAAAATTTATAATAGTCCGTTGGTGGCTCCACGTATAGGAATCTGTTTTTTGCGGCTTTTCTTCGTCTAATAGCTTTAAAACTTTACTTACTGCTTGTTTAATTTGCTTAATTTGTTCTGGATTTAAAAGTGTGTCTGTGCAATTTATTTGTGAAGCCTTTCTTAGTTTCTCTGACGCACTCTTTATCACGCTATTAGGCAATTTTTCAAAACCTTCTATTAATTCATCTGAAGTTCTAAGGTCAAATTGTGGCGTTCCATTATCTCGATCTTCTGGGTTGTAATCCAAATTTATACAACTTTGCAAATTTACCCCATCTTTTACCCTCCTAAAAAACTCCGGTGAATGGTTAGTGATAATTTCAAATTCCTTGAATTCAGAAAACCACTCAGGGTATATTTTCGCCAAATTGTCATTAATCTGTATTAAAAAATCTTTTATGTCCATACTACTTATCTCAAAAATAGACTAGCTATACGCCAAATTTAGTTTTTTTATTTTACTATATAAATATTAATTAAACATTAAGAAATAAAATAGAACAAAATCAAGCTTGCATATCTAAAAATATCTGTAACTTCTCATGACTAATTAGAGCCCAAACTAATCAAAAAATTTATCAACTTACTTCTTAGTAATTTATTTATCATAAATTAGCGTCAAAAAAAAAATCCATTAAAAAATGGCTGGCGGTAAAATAAAAGATTAGGGGTCACAAGAAATTTTAGATATTTGATTTAATTTTAAAATGAACCTGTAAATGCGAAAAAATATATCATTTTCTGAGCATTTACAGGCATGTTAGAAAAGAATTTTTTAGAGTAGGCCTAACTTTAAATAATTAAAACCTTAGCCCCTGGATTTGCTTTTACCCAATTAGCTACATATTCAATGTAGTTATTTTTACCAACCGCAATGCATCCACGCGTCGAGCCTGGTAAGTTATTTAACCAATTAAACAACATAAACGACTGGGTAGGCCCATGGATCCCTACATCTCTACCGGTATATCCTGCAGCTAATTGTTGCGGTGTTGGATAAAGAATAGGAATAAAGATTTTAAATTGAGTAGATTTCCGTGGATAAGCTAATCTATACAAACCAATGGGTGTTTTATTATCACCTGACTTTTTTTTACCAACCCCTTTGTATCCAAGAGCCACTTTAAACGACTTGATTATAATGCCATTTTTACAAATATTTAAAACTTGCTCTGAAGTATGGACATTGATTCCATTTAATAAAGGGCAAGTTGCAATACTAGCAAATGAGATAAACGGAAAAAAAATAGAGAGCAGTGAAATAATTGCCTTTATTTTCATAAAAATAGATAAATATTATTGTAATTGGTTGATAATTATTCCATGAAATTTATTTTATTTATACTAAATTATCTTAAAAAGATAAATATTGAACAGATTAAGTCAACTAAGCATAAATTTATCAGCTTAAAAGCACCTAACCTTTAACTCATATCCTTTAGCTTTAAGGAAGTATTACAGGCATATAATTAGAAACCAAAATTTACATGGTTCTGTCATTTATACTGATACAATTTCTGCCACTAGATTTAGCTTTATACAACTCAATATCAGCCAAAGTTATTAGTTCTTCTCTCATAATAAGAGATACTTGAGTGAATAGCATTGATAAAATTTTCTCACGTATCTGAATTATATAAAATGGAACCCTCATTTAATTTTTCAGCAAATTGCAAAGCTTTTCTTAGCCACATAGTTCCTTGACTTTTATTACTCTCTTGTAAGTAAATCAAACCAAGATAATAGGCTGCTTCTGGAAAATTATTTTTTATATACAAAGCCTTTTTTAAGGAAGTCATTGCTGCATTTGCGTCTTTAAGCTCCAGTTCAATTAACCCTTTAAAAAAGAAACCTTGCTATATTAATTACCGACTATCCCTTATCCTTAAGCTTAACTTACTAACAACAAAAGATAATCATCATACATCCTTTTAGGAGCCTTCTATATGAACTCTAACAATAAAGCAAAAAAACAAACAGGCGCCTGCTTATGTGGCCAAGTCAGCTATGAAATTGAAGGTAAGTTTGATCTATTTTTGTTTTGTCATTGTACATATTGCCAAAAGGATACCGGTACGATACATGGCGCAAACTTAATATCGCATTCAGCAAAACTCAATTGGTTAAGTGGCGAAGAAAATACCAAAACCTTTAATTTAAAGGGAACGAGACATACAAAATGTTTTTGCCGAACCTGTGGCTCAGCTTTACCCTATATGTATGAAGGTAAAATGCTTGTTTTACCTGCTGGCAGTATCGAATTCGAACCGCCGATAGCCCCTACTGCGCATATCTTTTATCAAAGTAGAGCTAAATGGGAAGATGAATTAGCTGAAATTGAAAAATTTGCTCAATTCCCTAATAGCTAAGAACAGTAAAATTAGCGCAGCCTTGATTATACTACGCTAGCTCTTACTTGAAGTATTATGTAGAAGAAAATTTCATCATTGCTAATCCGAAGATTATAAAGGCTGCAGCTATAACTCGTGATGCGTTAGCTGGCTCACCAAGAATTATAACCCCTATTAAAAATGCGCCAACCGCTCCGATACCTGTCCATATTGTATAAGCTGTGCCAAGAGGAAGTGTTTTCATAGAGATAGATAAAAGAATAAAACTAGCTACCATTGTGATAATAGTTACCACGGACGGTATTAGTTTCGTAAAGCCCACAGATTGCTTCATCATGAATGACCAAACAATTTCAAGGATACCTGCAAGAAAAAGATAAACCCAAGCCATATTTTACTCTCGTTAAAAGTCGGGTCGTCCCGTATTATTTACCCAAGATAGGTGAGGTCGTCCTCAATAACTATATATCATGAAATACTATGATTAATGATTACTAATAATAAAGAAATTAAGCAATCATATTCCCAGCTACATAATTTATGGTCAAAAAATCTAAATTGAGGAGTTGTTGTATGCGTATGTTTAAACAAGTTGAAAAACCTGCCCAAGTAGTTTTTCCACTCGAAGCCTTTCAATCACTTGCAAAATACTTTTTACATCACTTAATTGCGGCAGTACCTGTTATCAATTCAGGTGATAAATAACTGAAGCTTCTTGGGAGGCAGCTGGACAAATTTCTCAAGAACAGATGCAAGATTTTGTAAATAATTTAAGCCAAAGCTTATTTAATCAAATACAAGACGTTAAAATAGTTCAAGGGAAAACACCCACTGAACAAATGTCAATTTATGAAGTTGCTTCCTATGCGAAAAATGCAAAATTTCCAAAGTTATGTATACCTGGTATTAACTTAATACAGCCTGTAGTATTTTTAATTCCTAAAGGGCGAATAACCTTCGATGATGGATATACAAAAGGTAATGTATATAATCCTAATACAAACTTTAAATACAACACACCGCTACTACTAGAAGATTCATGCAATAAGAATGAACTTACTATATAAGGACAATTTTTGTAAAGGTTTACTTAATCGGCCTAGCCAAAGCTTTGATGATGTATTTCTACCTTTCAGACCTACCTAGCTATTTTAACTTTACTAAATTTCTATCTTCAACTTAAGCTATTTAAATCCTGCCTACGTTCTGCGCTTGTTCGCGGAATCCAGGATACAACTCTATCGCTAGATCCCGCGGCTAAACCGCGGGACGTAGGTACAGAGAAAACTAAGCTATTTAAATCCCGCCTACGTTCCGCGACTTGTTCGCAGAATCCAGCGTCCAACTCTAGGGTTAGATTCCACAACTAAACTGCGGGACGTAGGTATGAAACTCATTTATACTATTACTATTGAATTTAGTTTTAATCAGGAAATAATTTTTAATTAATGCCATCTTTATTGTTTAATTTGATTGGTGCCGGCCGCTTAGGAAAGAATCTAGCGCTTAGCCTTATTTCTTCAGGGCAAATTTCTTTGGGAGCAATTCTTAATAAGAAATTTTCTAATGCAGAGCAAACTCACTCACTCGTTAAGCAAGGTAAACCTGTAGCTTCTATAATGGATTTACCATCAGCAGATATTACTTTTATTACAACCCCTGATGACGATATTGCGCCCATTGCTTTAGAACTTGCTCAGAAAAAAATTATTTTACCAGGCAATATTGTTGCTCATTGTAGTGGTGTTTTAAGTTCTGAAGTCTTAAAGCCATTGCAAGATCAAGGCTGTTATATTGCAAGTTTTCATCCATTAAAGGCGTTCAGAGCAGATTTATTTGATCAAAATTGTTTTAAGGACTGTGATTGTGCAATTGAAGGTGACGAACGAGCCATAGCAATTTTATCAACACTTTTTAAACCTTTAGGGGCCAATCTAGTTACGATCGACGCGAGTAAAAAAACACTTTATCACGCGGCAGCGGTTCTTGCTGCTAACCATTTAGTTACCTTAGCAACACAAGCTATAGAATTATTTGTTGAAGCTGGTATTTCTGAGCAAGAAGCAAAACCAGTTATTACGCGTTTAATGCAAACAAGTCTTACCAATATTCAATGCGCGCCTAGTTTAACAGCAGCTCTCACCGGCCCCTTGGTGAGAGGGGACATTAATACCATCGCAAAACATATTAACGCACAAGAAAATTTATCAACTCTATCTTTATACAAATTACTTTCACTAAAAGCACTTCCTCTAACTAACTTATCTTTAACCCAAAAAAATTTATTAATTAACCTATTAACTGAATAATTTTTACTTGAAATTAATTTTATTTCTCAACATGTTATAGCGCCGCCCACTAAGTTTTAGACAAGACGCAAGTGAGCGAGGCGAAGAAGTATACAATTAAATACATGATTGAGCTGATCGAACTTGCAACGAAGTATAAAGCTTAGTGTCCGGCGCTATAGTTTTAATTTTCAGATTTAGCCACACGCAACGCAGTCACATTCTGTAAGCCACGGGGCAAACAATTACCTCGCCGGCCTCGCTCACCTTGATAGTGCTCTAAGTCAGCGGGTTTTAGGGTATAATGACGCTTTCCAGCATAAACAGTTAAAAGATCTTTTTTACTTAAAACTTGCACGTCAATTAAGTACTCTTCACGCTGAGCAGCTTTGGCACTTGGTATATTAATCAATTTAACCCCTTTGCCTTTATTTAAAACTGGTAACTCTTCTGCTGAGAACACTAATAAACGGCCCACATTGGTTACACAAGCTACATTGGCAGCTTCTTGCTGATTAATCAAACGTGGCATTAAAACCAAGCTATTCTCCGTTAACTTTAAACAGGCTTTACCATTGCGGTTTTTAACATATAACTCATTTAATTGTGCTATAAAACCGTAACCGGCATCACTTGCAAGTAAAAAATAATCTTGCGGATCACCAGCAACAAGAGCCTCAAATGTTGCGCCATTAGCAGGATTTAATTTTCCTGTTAGAGGTTCACCTTGTCCACGGGCTGAAGGCAATACATGCGCTGGTAAGGTATAGACTTTGCCCGTACTATCAAAAAAAACAATCTGCTGATTACTGCGTGCATTTATTTGAGCTTTAAACGAATCATTAGCTTTATAATTTAAATCTTGCCCATTTACATCATGACCTTTAGCTGCACGAATCCATCCTTTCTCAGATAAAATAATAGTGACTGGTTCATTAGGTATAATATCTGTTTCTTTTAAGGCCTGTGCTTCGCTTCGCTCTACTAGAGGTGACTTGCGCTTATCACCGTATTTATTTCGATCAGCAATAATTTCATTCTTAACTAATTGCTTTAAAGCATTTTCACTTTCTAAAATTGCTTGAATTGAATCACGTTCCTCTGATAATTCATCGAGTTCACCTTTTAATTTTATTTCTTCCAGTTTTGCTAAGTGACGGAGCTTTATTTCCAGGATCGCTTCAGCCTGTCTTTCACTTAGCTTAAAACGCTTCATCAAACCTTGCTTCGGATTCTCATCTTCGCGAATTATTGCAATGACTTCATCAATATTAAGGAATGCAATGAGCAGTCCTTCTAAAACGTGAATGCGATCTAATATCTTATTTAAACGATAACGTAATCTTTTCTCAACAGTGGTCAATCTAAAGCTTAACCACTCAGTTAAAATAGTTAATAAGTTTTTTACTTTAGGCTTACCATCTAAGCCAATCATATTAAAGTTAACCCGATAGCTTCTCTCTAAATCTGTAGTAGCAAAGAGATGTGACATCATGCTATCAATATCAACTCGATTTGATTTAGGTATGATAACCAAACGAGTAGGATGCTCATGATCAGATTCATCACGTAAATCTTCAACTAAGGGAAGTTTTTTTTGCTGCATTTGTGTGGCTATCTGTTCTATTACTTTGGCACCGGAGACTTGATAAGGGAGCGCTGTAATTACAACTTGATGTCGTTCAATTTTATATACAGCCCGCATTTTGATTGAGCCAACACCAGTCTCATACATTGTTCGAATTTGAGCTGTAGGTGTAATAATTTCAGCATTTGTAGGAAAATCTGGTGCTTTAATGTGTTTGCAAATTTTATCTAGGCTAGCATTTGGATGATCAAGTAAATAGGCGCAAGCATTGGCAACCTCAGTTAAATTATGTGGTAAGATGTCTGCTGACATACCGACAGCAATACCGGTTGCGCCATTTAATAAAACATTTGGTAGGCGTGCTGGTAGCAAAGAAGGTTCTGTTAATGTACCGTCAAAATTATCTACCCAGTCAATTGTGCCTTGTTGTAACTCTGATAGTAATAAATCCGCGTAGCCTGATAATCTAGCTTCCGTATAACGCATCGCTGCAAAAGATTTAGGATCATCAGGTGATCCCCAGTTACCTTGGCCATCAACAAAGGGATAGCGGTAAGAAAAAGGTTGAGCCATGAGTACCATTGCTTCATAGCAAGCTACGTCCCCATGTGGATGAAATTTACCTAATACATCTCCAACCGTGCGTGCTGATTTTTTATGTTTAGCTGTTGCTTTAAGACCAAGTTCTGACATAGCGTATACAATACGTCTTTGCACAGGCTTCAAACCATCAGCAATATTTGGCAAAGCTCTATCTAAAATGACATACATAGAATAATCAAGATAAGCTTTTTCAGTAAACTCTGTAAGCGATTTTTGCTCAACGTTAGATATCATCATAAAAAACACACTACTTAAGATTAATTGGAAGTTAATTCACACCCATTAAACTATTATCCCTTTATAATTAAATGACTATGATTTCAAATAGGGTAAATTTATTAACTGTGACTAAATAGTAATTAAAGAATTAAAGCTTGGGCTAAAACAGTTATTATTATCGCAAAATAATACATAAATTACTATGTTTTAAATTAAGTCAATTATTGCCTTTATCTGCAGCTTAATTCTATCTGCTATGATTCTTTATATATTTATTTATTTATTAAAGTATATATTATGAAAACTCAAAGGGGATTAGCTGTTACCACTAAGTCTCGACAAGTAATAGACGCCATCAATTATTTTAATAGTGAAATTTTAAACTCGGGAGCCCATGCTGACATTATCCTTAAAGCAGCCAAAGATCATCCCCATAGTTTGCTTATTCAGGCTTATGCTGCTGCTTTTTACCTTTATGCCCAAGAAGATGAACCAACCAAAGTAGCGCTACAAATTCTTAAAGAGGCAGAAGTACTACTGTATCAATCAAATTTACGAGAAAGATTAACCTATTATGCAATTCGTGCCTGGGCTTATTTAAATTACGAGTGTGCAATTACTCTACTTACCAGTATTGTTAAACAATTTCCTCAAGATGTCCTAGCGTTGAAATTTGCAGAATGGCTTTTTTATTGCACGGGACAATCTTATCAAAGCCGGTACTTCCTTAACTTATGTAAAAGTTGTATGAAACAAAATCAACACGATCCGGCTTTTTTATCTAGTTATTCGTTTGCACAAGAACTATGTGGACATTATGCAAAAGCTAAAAAAATTGCTAAACAAGCAATAGATATAAGTGAATCTACTGTCCCTTGGGCGTATCACACTTTAGCTCATACCTATTTGCTGGAAAGTAATGTAGAGGAAGGGATTCAGTGTTTAGAAAGTTTACCTTTAATATGCCCAGAGATTTTACCTCTTTTAAAAGGACATAATACATGGCATCTCGCATTATTTTATCTGGCTAATCGCAATCAGGAGAAAGTTTTAGAACTTTTCCCCTATATTTTTGGCAGTTTACCTAATACTGTTTTAGAGCAAATTGATGCTATTTCATTGTTATGGCGTATGGATTTAGCAGGCCTGCCACAAGATAACTATTTTCAGCAAATTACGCCCTATCTTGATTCCCATCCTTTTGAACATTACATACCTTTTAACAATGTGCATTTTATTTATTGTCTTGTGCGAGCTGGTAAAAATGATTTGGCAACTCAATCCTTACAATCTATTAACTCTTATGCTTCTACCTTAAATTCAAAACATGACCGTAATTTATGGCAAAATATTGCTTTTCCTTTATGTGCCGGTGTTAAACACTTTGCAGAAAAAGACTATCAGGCTGCCTATGAGTTAATGCAGCCCGCTATCCGTAACTGCTTTCAATTAGGTGGAAGTGATGCGCAAAATGAAATTTACACACAAACATTTCTATGCTGTTTATTAAAAACAAATCAATACCAAAAAGCACAGGATTTCTTTTTTACCTACCTTAACCATTATAAAAATACTTCTTTAGCAGATTATTGGTTTCAAAGTTAGCCTCATAAAATATGAGGCATAACAATCTTGCTTAAGTTTCAAATAAGCTTAAAGCTTTTTTATCTCATCATAGTACAGTTTTCTTCAAAGTTTTGATTACTAACTGTTGCCATAAGCTTTTTAAGTAAAAATACGTCAATTTATCAGCAAAATTATTAATTTAATTATAAATTTAACTAAATTTTGATTATTTTAAAACCTGGGCCTGTAACCCACCCTTTTTTGAGATATTTCTTATAGTTTAAACCGCAATTAACTTTAGGTTAAATTTATTATTATACATATACTTGTCAATAAAGGATGACAAGGATTAGTCTGACAGGAAGTCAAAGACAAGGGACCAGTACAGGATGTGCTTCGCCGCAAGGATGCGGCTTTTTACTTGATTATCTGCTTAGACGTCAATATTCTCTGCTTCTAAGGCATTACTTTCAATAAAATCACGCCGCGGTTCAACATTATCTCCCATTAGCGTTGTAAATATTTCATCAGCCGAAATAGCGTCTTCAATACTAACCTGCAACATGCGTCTAACAGTCGGATCCATTGTAGTTTCCCAGAGTTGTTCTGGATTCATTTCACCAAGACCTTTATAACGCTGAATAGATTGGCCACGTTTTGCTTCTTCCATAAGCCACATTAAAGCTTCAGCAAAAGTTTTAATTGCTAAGACCTTATCACCTCGTTTTATGTAAGCGCCTTCCTCAATTAGATTTATTAATGTTGAACCTAATTGAACTATTTCTCGGTAATCTTTAGAGCCAAAGAATTCAGCTGTAAATAAAGAATAATTTTCCAAACCATGTTGAGTAATAACAACTTGGGGTAAATAGATATCTTGTTCAGCTAGATGAATAACCTCAGCCCGATACTGTAATGCTTTATTACTTATATTAACTAGATATTGATTTAACTGTTCAACCCACGCGGTAATAGGCTCTTTCTTAGTAAAATCTTGTCCTTGTAAACTTGGTAAGTAAGCTAGTTGTCTTAGAAGATCTTCATTATAACGCTTTGCAAGTCGTTTAATAATCTTTTCTAATTTCCTAAATTGCATTACTAATTCTTCTAAAGCTCTTGCTGATATTGATGGGGCATCTTTAGACGGATATAACTCCGCATTATCAAGTGCACTTTGAGTCAAGTGCTCAAATAACGCTTCGTCATCTTTTACATATTGTTCTTGTTTACCGCGTTTAATTTTGTAAAGTGGTGGTTGAGCAATATAAATATATCCTCGCTCAATTAGCTCTGGTGTCTGACGGTAAAAAAAGGTAAGTAATAAAGTACGAATATGTGAACCATCAACGTCGGCGTCTGTCATGATAATAATACGATGATAGCGAATTTTATCAGGATCGTATTCATCTGGGCCAATACCGCATCCCAATGCGGTTATTAAGGTAGCTACTTCCTGCGAAGACAGCATTTTATCGAATCGTGCTTTCTCTACATTAAGGATTTTTCCTTTAAGCGGTAATATAGCTTGGAATTTACGATCACGACCTTGTTTAGCAGAGCCTCCTGCTGAATCCCCTTCCACAATATATAATTCAGACAGTGCAGGATCCCTTTCTTGGCAGTCTGCTAGTTTTCCAGGTAGCCCAGCTATATCTAATGCGCCTTTACGTCTTGTCATATCTCGTGCACGTCGCGCTGCTTCACGTGCACGTGCAGCATCAATCATTTTACCAACAATTGCTTTAGCACAAGCTGGGTTCTCTAGTAAGAAATCATTAAACTTTTCACTTACAAGTGATTCGACTATGGATTTTACTTCCGATGAAACCAATTTATCTTTTGTCTGCGAAGAAAATTTTGGATCAGGTACTTTTACAGAAAGAACAGCAGTAAGCCCTTCACGTGCATCATCACCTGTCGTGGCTACTTTGGCTTTCTTTGCAAACCCTTCTTTTTCAATATAATTATTTAAAGTACGGGTTAAACCAGCTCTAAAGCCAGCCAAATGTGTACCACCATCACGTTGCGGAATATTATTTGTAAAGCAAAAAATATTTTCTTGAAAAGAATCATTCCATTGCATAGCTAACTCAACTACGACTTCCTCTTTATCTGCAGTAAATGAAAAAACCACAGGAATAATAGGTGTCTTATTACGGTTAAGATGCTCAACAAATGCTTTTATTCCGCCTTCATAACGAAAAGTATCACGTCTTTCGGTACGTTCATCATATAAGTGAATACAAACACCTGAATTTAAAAAGGAAAGCTCCCTTAAACGTTTTGCTAAAATTTCATAATGAAATTCAATATTATTAAATGTATCAGCACTTGGTTTAAACCATACTTGTGTACCTGTGTTAGCTGCTTCGCCTGTGACTGATAGGGGAGCATCTGGTACACCATGGCGATAGTGTTGCTCATGTGTTTGACCATTGCGCCGAATCAATAAATGAAGTTCTTCTGATAAGGCATTTACTACAGAAATCCCTACCCCATGTAAACCGCCTGAGACCTTATAAGAGTTATCATCAAATTTTCCACCAGCATGAAGAACAGTCATGATCACTTCTGCTGCTGAGCGGCCTTCTTCTTGATGTATATCAACAGGAATACCACGGCCATCATCCTTTACTGTGATCGATTCATCAGCATGGATAATTACATGAATTTCTTTACAATAGCCGGCTAATGCCTCGTCGATTGAATTATCAACTACTTCAAAAACCATATGATGCAGACCTGTACCATCATCGGTATCGCCAATATACATTCCAGGCCTCTTTCTTACTGCATCTAATCCTTTTAACACTTTGATATTAGACGAATCATAATTAGCATCAATGGCCATAAATATCCTCTTACCTAATATACATTTTACCAAAAATGATTATATCATTATTTGTATAGGGTTTATATCACTTACTAACAATTTGACAGTTCTAGATACTGTCCGTTTGAAAACGCTATAAAACAAGTTTTTTTAATTTGTTTCACGTGAAACGTTTTTGTTATTTTATTTACTTAGTAATATTGCCTTGCTCCATGTGAAGAATTTGATGAGGGAAATCAAAACCTGTAATTATTTTCGATCCTTTACGTAAAGTAATAAAAAATTGATCTTCGCTTTTAACAATATATTTTAATAAACGTTGCAAATGTTCCTCATCTAACTCTGAAGTAAAATCATCAATCAAATGGACGCAACTGCCTCCAAGCAAAGCAGTTTGAGCAAATTTTAGGGCGAATAAAATCATTTTTTGTTGACCGCGGGAAAGAAAATGTCTCACTTTTATATCTTTACTCATAATCGTTAAATCAGCTTGATGAGCGCCATAGTGAGTTTGACCGCGAGCTAAATCAACTTCATAACTTGCAGCAAGTATAGTTTCTAAATTTCTACCTTCATTACGCCTATCCCACCCCTTATAATAGTTTAGCAAACATTCAACGTTTGTTAACTGAGGTAAAATAATTTTAAAGGCTTCCATCAGCTTTAAAAAATAGGCTTGCCGATAATCATTTAATTGTTTAGCAAGTGTAGAAAGTATTTTATTCCATGGAATTAATGCCGTACTAGCTGCACGTTGTTTTAATAGGGTATTACGTTGCTTTAATGCACGCCGATAATCCTTCCAAATTGTATGATAAGGATGTTCCACGTGAAACAATCCCCAATCAAGTAAACTTCGGCGTATTGCAGGGCCTGCATCAATAATCTGAAATATATCTTGATAAATAACCTGACAAGGTAAAAAAAAAGCAAGCTCACTGCTGGTTAAACAAGGCTGTCCATTTATGCGAGCCATAGTAGAAGAGCGCAATGATTTCTGAATACTTACATATTGATTATCAATTGTATTAGCGAAAACAACTAAACTATCTTGCTCATGTGAAACTAAAGCTGAAATTTCGCGGCTTCGGAAAGAATGCCCACTAGCAAGGAGATAAATGGCCTCAAGAAAAGATGTTTTACCACTACCATTATCACCCGTGATAAAATTCAAATGTAAATGGAGATCAAGTTTGGCGGAAGAAATATTACGAAGATTTGTTATTTGAATATCATTAAGCTTCATAATTTCATAGGCATAATGATATATTGATAATGTTCGTCTTCTAAAGATTCAACTAAAATACTACGGTCAGTAGTAGACATGGATAATCGAACTAAATTACCAGGTAAAATGTTTAAAACATCTAAAAGATAACCAGCATTGATACCTATTTTAAGCTCTTGACCATCAACATTAGCTTCTAACGATTCTGTTGCTTCTTCCTTTTCTTGATTATTAGCTACAAGGGTAACGCCAGAAGGTTGTATATGCAGTAAAACAGCGCGTGACTTTTCATGAGCAAGAATCATTATTCGTTGCAACGAACGTTTTAAGAGATCTTTCTCAATTAAAATGAATTTATCATTATTGGTAGGGATAGCTCTTACATAAGGCGGAAATCTAGCTTCGATTAATTTTGAATTAAATTTATAATCGGCTGTAATTAAACAGAAGTAATTTCTTCCAGCAATAACACTAATTTCTTCATCATCAACAGAATTGAGAAGACGAAGCATTTCTTGAATCCCTTTGCGTGGAATTAATAAGCGCTGACTTGGAAAATTTAAATCTGACAAATGTCTACAAATAGCCATCCGATGGCCGTCTGTTGCCACGGTAGTAATCGTATTACCTTCAAGTTCAAAAAGTAGGCCATTTAAAAAAACTCGAACATCTTGCTGAGACATAGCAAAATGAGTTGATTGCAATAACCAAAGTAATTCTGCCCTAGGTAACTTAAGTTCAATGTCAGGCTGTTCTTGATCACTATTAGGAAATTGTTCTGCTGGTAATGTTGCTAATTTAAACTTACTACGGCCTGCCTTTAAAATCACAGCATTTTCATCTAACTTAATTGTGGGGATAGCCTCATCATCAAGAGAGCGAATAATATCAATAAACTTTTTAGCAGGAACTGTAATTTCACCTTCAGTAAGACAATCATGACAATTTAAAAAGGCTGATATTTCCATTTCTAAATCAGTTGCAGTCAGTACCAAGCGTTTTTGTTTAATTGAAATTAAAATATTAGCTAAAATTGCAAGTGATTGGCGTTTATCAACAGCACCTGCCACCATGAGTAAACGTGGAAGTAATTCATTCTTAGGAATAGCAATTTCAAACATAATAATTCTCAATTAAGACGATAAAATACGCATAAGATTTTTAAAATCCTCTGCAAAATCATTGTCAATTTGGATCAGTTCTTTAATTTTACGGCAAGCATGTATAACTGTAGTATGATCTCGCCCACCAAAATGATCACCAATTTCTGGCAAACTATGGTTAGTTAAATCTTTGGCTAACGCCATCGCCATTTGCCGAGGCCGTGCGATAGATCGACTACGACGTTTAGAAAGCAAGTCAGCAACCTTAACTTTATAATATTCAGCTACTGTTTTCTGAATATTTTCAATGGTAACTAGTTTATCTTGCAGGGCAAGTAAGTCACGTAAGGCTTCATGGACAAAATCAATAGTAATAGGTTTACCGGTAAAATGAGCATTAGCAATAACACGTCGTAAGGCACCCTCTAACTCTCTGACATTAGAGCGGATACGCTTAGCAATAAAAAAAGCCACTTCATAAGGTAATTCAATATTTGATTGCTCGGCTTTACTAATCAAAATAGCTACCCGCGTCTCTAATTCGGGGGGTTCTACAGCAACCGTTAATCCCCAGCCAAAACGAGACTTCAATCGTTCTTCAACACCTTCAATCTCTTTAGGATAACGATCACTGGTTAAAATAATTTGTTGTTGACCTTCTAAAAGAGCATTAAAAGTATGGAAAAACTCTTCTTGCGAGCGATCTTTACCAGCAAAAAATTGAATATCATCAATTAAAAGAGCATTTAAAGAACGATAAAAACGTTTAAATTCATTAATAGAATTTGTTTGAAGTGCCTTAACCATATCTGCTACAAAACGCTCAGAATGCAAATAAAGAACTTTTGCTTCAGGATTATGTTTTAAAATAGCATTTCCAATAGCATGCATTAAGTGAGTTTTCCCTAATCCAACACCACCATAAATAAATAAAGGATTATAGGCGTCGCCTGGCCTTTCAGCAACTTGTAGAGAAGCCGCACGAGCCAATTGGTTCGAATTGCCTTCAACAAAGCTATCAAAAACAAATTTTTTATTTAAATAACTATTTTTATAATCAGCAGTTTTATTAGGCGGAGCTTTTGGAGTAGTCGTTGATACTGCAGAAGCAGGTACTTTATCAACAGTAACTGGTTGAGCTATTTTTGTTCCTACTTCTATACTCACTGACGATATTAAATCACCCCCAAACTGATGTACTAACTCTTTAATACGGTTATAAAAATTTTTTTTAACCCAATCAACAACAAATTTATTTGGAGCTAAAAGAATTAAGCAATTTTCTTGTAGTTCAGCTTGTAGAGGCCGTAACCAAGTATTAAATTGTGGGGGAGGATATTCTTCTTCCAAAAGCTTTGCACATTTCTGCCAAACAATTGCAGACACAAAAAACTCCTCAAGCAACAATGGTTGCTAGTAATAGACAACCAAAAAAGTTAAATACTGCTACCGAAGCCAGTTAGCAAGTAAATTAAATTACTTTGCTATTAATACAATAATAAAAATTAATAACAGCGTCATTACCTTTTAAATTGCTTTATAAAGTAAAAATTATGAACACTAAAATAAAACAATTTATAGGCGGGTCGATCATTATACCTGGCAAAGAATAAAAATATAGTTTTCGAGATCGACTTTTCTATATTACAGCATAGTTGCTTAATATTTGATAAAATTGAATAAAAAATCATTCAACTCCAAATTGAAAGCCAATCAAACTACTAATTACATGAGGTCTGTTGATCTAACTAAGCAAAAATTAGTCAATTTAAATGGATATACAAACACTAAATAGATAAATCTAAACTACATTTCCAACACTGAAGAATAACTTTGTATATCAAAGAATAATGTAGCGCAAAAAAGTTTAGAGATAAAGCGATCTGATAAAGGAAAATTAAATTTTTTTAATGCAAATTAAAATTAGTAAATAATATTGATTCATAAGCCGCATACATCGTGAAAAAATAATAACAAGATTAAAGTTAAACTCATACAGGGACAATTTAAATCCGCCAATAAAATTAAAGTAGCTAACAGTTATATATAAATAGTTAAACCTTCTATTTTATTAGTTACCATACTTATCTGTTTATAAAAGCAGAATATCCCCCTAAAAACTAACCCAAAAATTAACTAAACATGGGGACAATTCACAAAAATAGCCTAAAAATACTTAAATTAAATTTTTATTAAATAAAACAGTAACTACTTAAATACTATCTATCACCAGGATAAATTTAACATAACTCTTTGTTTTAAATGAATTTTTATAAATTATTAACAGAAAATTGCTACTTAATAATCATAACAAATTTAAATACTTATTTAATTATTATAATTATTGAGTAAATTCCAGGTGTACATAATTAGTTCAATTGAAAATAAAAGGAGTACTAATATAGTGTTAACAAAGAATTGGTTTAGTAGGGTAAAGGATGTGAATAATTACACTTATTTTAATACAGTTTAAAAACTATCTTAAAGTATTAATCATTAAAAACACCTATTCTCAACAGATCTATATTTAATCTAACCTATTGTATAATTATAATATTTTAAGGTTATGCACAGAATTTTTTGTGCTAATAATAAAAAATAAATAAATATTTAAGATTTAATTATTATTACAGAATAAACTTTTAACCCTTTTTAAAAGTATTTACTTAAAAGCTCTGCAAGGCTATTTTTCATCTTAAATTGGCTATGCATGTTAATCACACCATAGCTTGTTGTTTCAGATGGTTTGACAGAACTTGTAAAGTTTTCTATCATTGCCCACCTTTGAATTAATTTAAGTAGGTCTTAAATGAAGCGTACATATCAGCCTAGTAAGCTAAAACGCAAGCGTGATCATGGCTTTCGTCAACGTATGGCAACCCGCGGTGGTCGCTTAGTATTAAAACGTCGTCGTGCAAAAGGTCGGAAGCGTTTATCAGCTTAGTGTATAGTTTTGACAAAAAACGACGCTTAATCGCGAAAAGTGATTATGATTACGTATTTACCCAAGCCAATAAAGTTATAACCCCGGAATTAATTATTTTATATCGACAAAATTCCTTGGGCTATGCAAGATTAGGGCTTGCTTTGTCAAAAAAGAAAATAGCAAAAGCATGTCAACGAAATAGACTCAAGCGTTTAGTGCGTGAATTTTTTCGCACGCAGGATTTACCTGCAGTCGATATCGTTTTTTTAGCAAGACATGGGGCAGGAAAAGTAGAAAATAAGTTAATTATTGCACATTTAGGTAATGCATGGAAAAAATTAAATGCTTTCTACGTCAATTGACTAGTTTTCCAATAATCCTTTATCGATTATTTATTCGCCCTATGTTAAGGCCAAGTTGCCGCTTTTATCCTAGCTGTTCTGAATATGCCTTATCAGCAATTAATCATTTTGGTGTTTTTAAAGGCATAAGGTTAATGTGTTATCGTTTACTCCGTTGCCATCCTTGGTCAGCAGGAGGTTACGATCCTGTGTTACATAATGAAGAGAAATCTTAATGGATATTCGACGAGTTGTATTATATTCAGCGCTTGCGCTAGTTATTTATTCTTTATGGTCTGCTTGGCAGCAAGATTACCCTGCTAAACCTGCCACGACAGTGACTTCTTCGGGTAACATTAATAAAAATACTAAAGATAGTTTATTACCTAATATCAATAGCAGTCAGACAACTAACTTAAATCAAGCAAGTCAAACTACAAATACCCAACAAAATTATTCAGCTTCTCGGGCTATTCAAGTTAGAACTGATGTATTGTCTGTTTTAATTGATAAAAATTTTGGTGATATTACTCAAGCTAAACTTTTAAATTATCCTGTAAGTGTAGAGGAGCGCCAGACTCCTATAACTTTATTGTATGATAAGCCTAACGAGCGTTATACAGCGAATAGTAGCCTCGTGGTAAATAAAAATGGCGATGTTGAAAATCTTAAAATAAATTATAACTCACCAAAACAAGACTATATTCTTGACCCTAATCAGAAACAATTAGTCGTAACATTAACCGGACAAACAGATACAGGCTTAGAAGTAGCCAAAAATTTTGTTTTTACGCCAGGGAGTTATTTAATTGAAGTTAATTACCAAATCGTAAATGCAGGTCAACAAGACTGGCAAGGTTATATGAATACCCAGCTAGTCCGTACTTTACCCGCTGAAGATCAGTCTAGTCTATTTCATATTGGTTCTTATACGGGCGCTTCTTATTCTAATCCAGAGCATAGTCGTTATAAGAAGGTGAGCTTTAAAGATATGTCTAAGTCTAATCTTAATGTTGATGTGACAGGTGGCTGGATAGCAATGCAGCAGCATTATTTTCTTAGCGCATGGGTACCAGAGACAAAAAGTAAAAATCTTATTTATACTCGTAATGCTAATAATGATTATACCATTGGCACAATTAGTCAGCCTTTAATTGTTAAGCCAGGTGAAAAAAAGGAACTAGGTTCTAAATTATATATTGGACCAGAAACCACCAGTACTTTGAGTGCCATAGCACCTGGTTTGGACTTGACCGTAGATTATGGGTGGTTATGGTTTGTATCTTCCGCTTTATTTTCGATTATGAAAGCTATTCACTCTGTAGTGGGTAATTGGGGATGGTCAATTATACTTGTAACAGTGCTTATTAAGCTGGCCTTTTTTAAATTGTCTGCAACAAGTTATAAATCTATGGCAAATATGCGTAAATTGCAGCCCAAGTTGCAAGCCTTACGCGAGCGATATGGCGATGATAAAGCAAAAATTAGCCAAGCCACTATGGAGCTTTATAAGCAAGAAAAAGTTAATCCATTTGGTGGCTGTTTACCTATTTTAGTGCAAATTCCCGTATTTATTGCCTTATATTGGGTTTTATTAGAGAGCGTGGAGTTAAGACAAGCGCCATTTATTCTATGGATTAAAGATTTAGCGACAGCTGATCCCTATCATGTATTGCCTATCATTATGGGCGCTACTATGTTGATACAACAACGTTTAAATCCAGCTCCACCTGATCCAACACAAGCTAAAATAATGATGTTATTACCTATTGTGTTTACGGCATTATTTTGGAATTTTCCAGCTGGCTTAGTATTGTACTGGATTGTGAATAATACTTTATCCATTCTGCAGCAGTGGTATATTACACGCAAATACAGTGATAATCGGCCCACCTCTAAGAAGCAGCTTATGACAGCAAAATGAGTGTTTTTCAAGATACAATTATTGCGATAGCTACTCCACCAGGCCAAGGTGGGGTAGGTATAGTAAGAATTTCTGGCCCTTTGGCTTACTCAATTACTCTTAAATTAACAAAGCGCACAAATATCAAGCGACGTACGGCTACCTACACTAATTTTTTTGACAACGAAAGCAGATTAATTGATCAAGGTATTGTTATTTATTTCAAAGCGCCTCATTCTTTTACGGGTGAAGATGTAGTCGAGTTACAAGGGCATGGTGCGCCTCTTATTTTAGATTATTTAGTACAGCAAGGAATTTCCTATGGCGCGCGGCTTGCTAAACCTGGTGAATTTTCAGAACGAGCTTTTTTAAATGAAAAAATTGATTTAACCCAAGCTGAGGCAATTGCAGATTTAATTCATGCAAGCTCTTTAACGGCTGCGCGTCTGGCTCTACGCTCTTTGCAAGGTAACTTTTCTCAAAAGATAAATGAACTTAATGAAAGGATTATCAATTTGCGACTGTATGTTGAAGCTGCAATTGATTTTCCAGAAGAAGAAATTGATTTTTTAGGTGATGGTAAAGTTAGCTCTTTACTTAATGAGATTATAGTCAGCCTTACCGACTTAAGACAAAACGCTTCGCAAGGTGCGATGTTGCGAGAAGGACTATCCATTGTTATTGCAGGAAAGCCCAATGCAGGTAAGTCAACATTAATTAATCGTTTAGCTGGGCGTGAAGTAGCAATTGTAACAGAAGTAGCTGGTACGACACGGGATGTAATGCGGGAATATATTTTATTAGATGATTTACCAGTTCATTTTATTGATACCGCTGGTTTAAGAGAAAGTAACGATATAGTCGAGCAAGAAGGTATTAGACGAGCTTGGCAAGAAATTAGCCAAGCTGATTGCGTATTGTTAATGATCGATGTTAATCAAAATGAGGAAGATAATGAGCTGAATAAGACAATTTTAGCTCGTCTTCCTATAGGTGTTCCCCTAATTAAAATTTTTAATAAAATTGATACTATACACCACCAAGTTAAACAAGATGATAATGCTATTTATTTATCGGCTAAAACGGGCATTGGTATTGATCTCTTAATTAGTAAAATTAAATCGGTAGTTGGCTTTCAACCAACAGAAGGGCAATTTTTAGCACGTAGAAGGCATTTAGATGCTTTAGATAGAGCAAAAGAATTTTTGCTAATTGGGCAACAGCAATTAATTGACACGCGCGCAGGCGAATTATTGGCTGAAGATTTGCGGCTAGCTCATCAGTGCTTATGTGAAATTACAGGGGAATTTACCTCAGACGACTTACTTGGGAAAATTTTTTCTAGTTTTTGCATAGGTAAATAAAAAAATAATCAATTATTTATCAGAAGCTTAGTCAATTATTAAATAATTAATTGACTCTACCTTATGATGTTATCAATAAATCAAAATGAAGAAAAAAAACACAGAAAATGATTGTCTGATAGTTAAAAGAATGTTAAGTTGTATTTTTTTAAACTTCTTGTACTTTTTTTGTTTGGACTAAATTATGCCCTTTTCAAAACAATATAAAGCTTTTCGCGATGATAAATATAGTTTTTTTCAAAATACTTCAGACAAATCAATTGAGATGATTGATATGCAGGTAAGAGAAAAAAGCTTTAAATTTTTATCCGTGAATAAAGCACTTATTGAACAGGAATTTAGTCAACTTTATGCTAGTTTAAGTAAAAATAAAGACAAGCAGGAAGAGTTTTGGCTCTATTGTTATTATTGTTGTTCCATGCTTGAAGCTTATTATCTTGATTATGATCAACACGCTAAAGTGGCTGAATATAGAGATCTACGTGAGCAAATTTGGCAAGAATTAGAAGAACATAAAGAAAACCCCAATAAAGAACAGAAAGTTGCTCCAAGCTTTATTAAAGAATTAGGTCAGAAAGTCAGCAGTGATTTAAAAGATCTTGCTACTAGTGTTAAGCATGCTTCTAAATTGCGCAATGAAGTCGGCCTCTTAAATATGGGTCGTATGTATTGGACATTTTGTCGTTTAACGTTAACTAATTCGTTTCAACATTTAGCTAAAAATACGCATTGGTTAGAGCAATTAAGCAAATGGATAAATAAACCTATTGATGCTGAAAATATAGTTAAACAGCTTGAAACACCTAATGAAATTATGCGGGCATTAAGTGTGGGATTCTTTGTTGCTCGCTTTATTATCAATGCTGGTATAGTGCTTAAGCATACGTTTTCACCTACGGATGCTGAAAAAGAACTCAGTAAATGGGAGCGTTTTAGCAAGGAAGTATCTAAACGTCATGCTGAATTTTTAAATGATATTGTGTGGGCAACGGTTAACGGGATAACCAATTATGCAGAGTTTTTCCATATTTCTGCTACAGCAGCAGGTTGGATTACAGCTGGTTTTCTAATGTTTGACGTTGGATTATTGCTTTGGCGCCATCATCTTGCAGAACAAGAGTATTTGCGAAAGAAATCAGAGTATCAGGAAGAGTTTAAACACTATGAACAATTATTGGTGGATGCTGCTAAGAATAACAATCAAGTTGAAGTATTTAGGTTAAAAAAACACTGCGATTTAATTAAAGAACAGCAAAAAGAACTTGAGTTAAATTGGAAAGTAAATAGTTCAACTTTTTTATTTAATACTGCTGCTGCATTGTTATTGGCTGCAGGATTTAGTGCAGCAATGATCGTAGGCTTTCCTGTATTAGTCCCATTATCTTATGCTGTTTGTACCATCGCCGTTACGATGTATTTATCTGCACCTGTTTATAGTCAATTTAAAGATAAAAAATTACGGCTAACTCAGGCAGAAGTAGATAACGCAAGTGAAAAAGATATGGCTTTGGCATTGAAAGAGTATCAAGCAGCGCGACAAGAATTTATATTAACCATGGTTAAAAATGCAGTTTTACCCGGGGTTATGATCGCTACTTTTGCTATCTGCTGGGAAGCTGCTTTAGTATTAACGGCAGTTTATCTTACCTATAAGCTTTATGAGGCTTATGAAAAGCATAAGGCTAATAAGCCTCAAGTTAAAATGGTAGAATTTGCAGGTGATCCTGAATCAGAAAAAAATAAGGTAGTACAAGAGCCTGAAGAAGATGAAGATATTGGATCTTATTTGAGCTGTTGTCCTACTTAAAAAGGTGATATTTAAAGAACTAGGTCAGTTCTCATTATAATAAGTACTTAGAAGAGCTGCCCTGATTAATAAAAATCTATTTTCATCTGATTTTAATACCTGCAAAGAAAAAGCAGCGAGGGCAATCGCGAGCTTTCAACAGAAATCCTCAAAGCGTTGACTAAAGCTTATAGGGTAGGCTATATCAATATTTTGCTTAATTAATTTTCCTATAAAGTTTAGCGATTTAATTTACTGGATTGATTAGATTCTGGAGCAACTGTCGCATCTTCTTGTAAATCAAGTGAGGCGTTTTCCACATTAGGTGAAACGTTTAATAGTTTATTTCTTTGTGTTTTTAATTTTTCTATTACTTTTAATAACTTAGGTCTTTCTTTTACTAATTCAGATCGTTCTTCTACAAATTCAGGCTTTCTTTCTACCTCTGCTGATACCATTTCTTTTACTAATTTATAAATTTCTTCGTCTTGAGGGGAGAATGGCTTGTAACGCTCATCTAGGCGAAATATAGGCGGCCCTTCAGAATAGTCTATTCTGCCATAATTAAATAATAGAGCGTAGTTTACTCCTAATTCGTAAACCTCTGAGCTTGCTGTTGATCGTGCTGAATGTTGTGGATCAAAATAACCTGGTGTTCCGCCTGCTCTAGCCTTTATTCCTTGAATAACCGTTTTTTTTATTTTTACGGGCTCTTCATAAGAATCATAGGGTGACAAATCAGCTTCTTCTTTACTAATAATTTCACCCTTCATATTTTTCCAAATATATTTTTCAGGGATTTTTACCTCTACCTCCATTAGTGCAATCTTTGCCATATTACCAAAATCAACCAAATTTCCTTTATACTGACCATTAGGTTGTTCTAAAACTAAAATATTTTTGGGATTCAAATCACCGTGATAATAGCCTGAATCTACTATTGGATTGGATCCTTGAAGATTTTCTCCGTCCCTGTCAAATTGCAAACCCTGATGTAATTTTTGTAACTCTTCAGCTGTAGAAATGGCGATATCAAGATAATCTTGGAAGGTATATTGGTCTTTATTTTCGGAATCTATAATCTTTGAAAGGGGTATACCGCAATAATCCATAAGGATATAAAAATAGGTATAAATTTCGCCATTATCATCTTTTCTTTCCATTTGAACAATGTCTTTCATAGATGTATGGTTAAGTATTTGCAAGCCTATAAGTTCATGCTGGGCTTTCTCTTTCACTTCAGTTGGTTGAAAATCAAATCTATCACCATGTCTTCTTCTAGTAGGTGCACTGCGTGAAGCTCGTGGTATTTCTTTCTTTTCCGAAATAAAGAGATCATTTTCCGAGGATGCTTTATTAACCTTTTCCTTTTTTTCTTGGAGAAAGATACTATTTTCAGAAGATGCTTTATTAACACTGTCGGCTAAATTGCTAGTTGACGCAGGACCTTTCATAATTTTCAGTACTTTTTCGCCGTCTTTATGTTTTAATAGATATATATCTCCATATGATCCTTTCCCTAATTTATTTTTTACTTCATAACATACACCGTCATATTTAAAATAGGTTTTATTATCTGGCGGACTATGAAATTCGTATAAGCCGTCAGGTTTTTCACTTAAATATTCTTCATACCTTTTTCTATAAAACTCTGGCTCATTTTTATGTAGTTCTTCCATATCATCTCAAAACTAATTACATGCTTTATATTATAGTCAATAGTAATTAATTTGCTCAATTTGATCTTTTTTAACATTTATTGGCTTTAATGATATACTTTGAAAATGTTTTCTGATTTGAACTTATTTACAATAGAAACAAGTAATAAATACTTCGCATTTTAGGCAATGCCTTATAGTAGGGTATTAGAGTGTTAGTCTCATTTATATTTAATTTACCCTAACTTATCTACTTATCTACTTATCTTAATTAAGTTGAATATTATGTTTGCTTCGATAATCCAAGACTCTCTTATCCATTACTTTATGCCAAAGCGGTGGAATTAAAGCTAAAAAAATCATACCTAAATAGCCTGTGGGTAATTGAGGGCTTTCATCAATATGTTTTAAAACTTGGTAAGGTTTAGCACCATTTAAATGGTGATCAGCATGACGTTGTAGCTGAAATAATATAACATTACTGAGCCAATGATTGGCATTCCATGAATGTTGAAAAGAAACTTTTTCATATTGACCATTAGCTAGCTTTTGTCTCTCTAAGCCATAATGCTCGATGTAATTCACAGTCTCTAATATAAAGATAGCTATCATTGCTTGCCCTATAAAGAACAGTAAAGCAGACCATCCTCCTAAGATATAACAAAAGACACTTATTGCTAAAGGTGCAAAAATAATCCACCAAAATTGGTTATGGTAATCGTAAAAAGATCGTTGATTTTTTTGCAGCCGATTTTTTTCAAATTTTAATGCCCAAATGAAAGACTTTATAAAGGCTTTAGGAAAAAATTGATAAAAATTTTCACCTAATTTTGCTGTATCAGGATCATGAGGGGTGCCAACCCAAATATGATGGCCACGAACATGTTCAATGAGGAAATGTCCAAAAAATACCATACTCAGTAATACCTTACCTGCAAATTGTTCAAATGTATTATTTTTATGAACAAGTTCATGTGCTAGATTGATACCTATACCACCCGTTAAGGCACCAATTGAAAGGCAAAAACCTAGCCACTCATACCATATTAAGGTATGGGTACTAACAATATAAATTGCTATTGATAGAAAAATGATTTGGACTGGGACATAAATTAATGTGACGGCTTTAAAATACCAGTCTTTCTTTAATGATTGTTCTTGCTGATCATTAGGGTTGGCATAATCTTGTACTAAATAATCAATAAAAGGTACAAGAGTAAATAGTAAAAAGGTTGGCAAGAAGTTATAAAGACCGCCTAGAGAGTAGCCTAGAAAAGGTAAGAAAACTAATAAAAAAACAAGCATAAAACTAGTTTTTTTTATCCAGGTCATAAGGTTATCATCAATTAGAGTGTTATAAATAAATTATAGTAAATATTAGATTATTAATTTACCTATTGCAGCTTGTCTTGATGTTATGTATCGATTCAATTGACGCTGAAGCACAAGTAGGTTGGGCAAAGCATAGCGCAGCCCAACCTACGCTTGCTTTCCTAATTTTCTACTTAGTTTGTAAATCCAAAGCTAATTTATATAAATCATTTTTAGCTGTGGAAGAAAGTGAGCTAGCGATTTTGACAGCTTGTTTTAAAGGTAACTCTTTAAGTAACGTAGTTAATAGCTTTTTATCTTCTTCATCTAATTTAATCAAAGGTTTGGCAGGTAAAATAATAACGAACTCGCCTTTAATGTGAGCAGCATTTTCCTCGAGCCAAGCTTTAATTGTATTACCATTGCCATAGATAAAACGCTCAAAAGTTTTAGTAAGTTCTTTAGCTAGTACAAATTCATAATCGCAGCCATATACCTCAAGAATGGTATTAACACACTCAAGTATCCTATGCGTTGATTCATAGAGCACAACAGTATATTCACTTTGTGATAAGGATTTTATTTTAGTTAATCGAGCTTGCTGTTTAGCAGGTAGGAAGCCGATAAATAAAAAGTTATCACATGGTATGCCTGCTGCGCAAAGAGCGGTAACTAAAGCGCATGGGCCAGGAATAGGAATTATTCGGATGTTAGCTGTTCTGGCTAATTTGACTAACAGAAAACCTGGATCACTAATTAAGGGTGTACCAGCATCGCTAATTAGAGCAAAATTTTCACCCATTTTTAGAGCATTCAAAATAACTTCACTCTTTTCATGTTCATTATGAGAATGAAAAGACCATACTGGCTTGCTAATCCCAAGTGCTGTTAACAAGGGTAGGGAGTGTCGCGTATCTTCAGCTAAAATAGTATCAACCTGTTTTAAGGTGTTAATCGCTCGCTGACTAATATCGTCTAAATTACCTATTGGCGTTGCGACAATATAGAGTATACCTTGGGTGGTTGCTGAAGTATTATCCATCGTTTATCCTATTGCATTCATACGATTTGGATTAGCGTATGCTACCAAAATTCTTAGTTTTTAAACATAGAAAGTCATGACTAAGAAGGTAAATCTCACGCCTATTATTGGCTAAATTTGTAAATAAGTTTGTCTAAAAAATTAAATTTAAAGTTAAGTGAAGGATCTATGTCAAGACAGCTAGGTTTAGCGGCAGAGGAACAAGCTTGTAATTATCTTCTTAAACAAGGATTAGTTTTACTGGCCACTAACTATCAATGCCGTTGGGGAGAAATAGATTTAATTATGAAAGACAGGGAATATATAGTATTCATTGAAGTGAGAGCGCGAAGTTGTGCCTTATTTGGTGGCCCTTTTGCCAGTATTACAGCAGCTAAAAAAAATAAAATTATAAAAACGGCTAATCATTTTATTTTAACTAAAAACTGGACAGATAAATATCCAGTACGCTTTGATGTAATTGGTATAGAGCAGCAAAAACTGCAATGGCTGAAAGATGCCTTTTAGTGCGCAATCTTCCTCTTAAATTTAAACTAGTGTTTTATATTTATTTAAGTTACATTTTGCCTAGAAAAAGATAAATAATAAATTTGATATCCCTTCCCAAGTATAAGTATATCGCGAAAATCAAAGCTTTGATTGGGTAGAAAATTTGATGCAAAAAGCCTGGAACTATTAGTTATGTCGCAAATGGAAGAAAGAGTTAAACAACTTTTTGGTATGAGTATCGAAAATCAGATTTCTGCTGCTGACTCTTTATCAGCGCTAATAGCAAAAGCTGGGGCTCGTTTAGTTAACTGCTTATTAAATGATGGCAAAATATTATTATGTGGAAATGGTGGCTCTGCCGCTAATTGCCATCATTTCTCAGCTGCTATGCTTCATCACTTCGCAGTGGAACGTCCAGCATTACCGGTATTTAACTTGACCGGTGATACTTCATCGGTTACGGCCATAGCAAATGATAGTCATTATGAGCATGTTTTTGCCCGCCAAATTCAAGCTTTAGGCCAAGAGGGTGATATTTTGATGGTTATTTCAACCTCGGGTAACGCAGATAGTATTTTAAATGCCATTAATGCAGCTAATGATCGTGGTATGGACACTATTGCATTGAATGGTCGAGATGGCGGGGTTTTGGCTAATCACTTAGGCCCGGAGGATATTGAAATTCGCGTTGTTGCAGATAATGCAGCTTTAATTCGTCAGATACATTTATTTATATTACATTGTTTTTGCGACTTAATTGATCAATCTTTATTTGGGCAAATGTTGGAGTGACCATGAAGTGCCGTGCTGTAATTTATTTATTAATTAGTAGTTTACTTTGTAGTTGTGTAGCTGCTGTAGTAGCTGGAGCCGCTGCAGGCGTAATTGTCTATGATCGCCGTTCATTAAAATCAATAGAAAGTGACTTGCGAATATTTCACTTAATACATAAAGCAATTATTGATGACTCTCGTTTTAATAGTTCGCATATAAATATAGTTAGTTTCAATCAAATTGTCTTGTTAGTTGGCCAAACGCCTTATCCATCCTTACGAATTAATGCTGAAAAATTAGCTCAAAATACCCCTGCTGTTCGCCGTGTGTATAATGAATTAACTATTGGCGAGCCGCTTCCTTTAAAACAAAATACAACAGATGTTTTCATTACAGGCCAGGTTCGAAGTTTTATGCTTAGTCGAAAAGGTCTAGAATCTGGCTCTATAAGGGTTGTTACTGAAAATTCAGTTGTTTATTTAATGGGTATAGTAACGCATGAGCAAGCTGAGTTAGCAGTTGACGTTGCTAGACATGTAGAAGGTGTTCGTAAGGTGGTTAAGGTATTTCGCTATATTACTTAATTTCCATGTTGAACTAGGCTATGTAATGTTAGGTAAAAAAAGGATTACAATTGCATAGCCAGCATAAAATAATTTGTATATTAAACTCACTTTAGTTAATAGTGCTTTTAAGTAAAGGATTTGCTAAACATGCATCGATGTGGGTTTTATTTATTTATCATTTTAACTTTTTCGCTATTAACTAGCTGTATAAGTAGTTTATGGACCGGCGCTACCCTTATCTATGATAGACATAATGTCTATAAAAAGGTTTATGATTATCAACTTGCCTTACAAGCTAATCAGGTTTTATTTCAAGATCGCCTATTAAAACAAGAAGGTTGTTATCTAGATTTAGCTGTATTTAAAGGAGATATTTTATTAGCAGGTCATTTGCCTAATAGTAAATTACGCCACTTAGCTGAAGTACGATTACGCTCTTTAGAGGGATATCGAGAACTATTTTTACAAGTTGCCGCTTATTCAGCACCAGCAAATGACCTTACCGATACCTGGCTCACCACAAAAATAAGAAGCCAAATATTAGCCGATGCTGAAATTAACCCTAATGACTTTAAAATTGTTACCGTTGATAATATCGTTTACGTTATGGGCGATGTTAGACCTAATCAAGCAGAGCGAGTATTAAATTTAGCAAAAAATACAGAAGGCGTTGTGCGAGTTGTAAAGCTAATGCGTTATTTAAATTTAAGTGAGACGCCTGCCGGTTAAAGTCTGTGGCCTTTTAAAAAGGCCACAGGGCAACCGACCCAAACCAGGAAGTGGCTAACCTGGGAGGTTAAGGTTAACTTTATCAATGGTCGTGACCATTATCCAGTCGTTTGCGTATTTTTCTTAATTTAATTGTGCCCGTAAAGTTAGTAAAGTCTTCATGGGCTTCTCCATTTTCATATTCCATAATTTTGACGGGATGGGTTCTGGAATGTTTACGGTAAGGTAGGTGGTTTTTATTGTGTTTATGGTATATACTATCACCGTAACGATTGAGCATTTTTTCGCGCATGCTGTACGCTGTACCTTGTTGCTTCTCAGACATAATATATTCCTATCATGAGATTAATTTAAAGTTGAAACTAAACACAAACTTACTATTAGTGCCATAATGGCTAGAGTAAATAATGTTATTAATTTCAATGGCAATAAAAAAAACAACCTCAATTTAACTATAGCAATTTGCTTTTAATTTACCAAATGCTAGGGTAAGTAGGTAATAAGTTAGAGTAAAGAGTAGCAAAATTAGAAATTGGCGTTGCTTATCCAAATTGATTACTTTATAATCCGCGCCTGAAAGGTAGGTACGCTAAGTGAAAGATGAACAAGGTCTGAGCCGAATTAGGCGCTTACTGTTAGTTCAATTAACAGTTTGGGCCATAATTGCATTGGGGTTGCTCACTGCTTTAGGTAAGCAAGCAGCTTTTTCTGCATTTTTAGGAGGCTTAGTCGCTTTTTTGCCTTCAGTGATATTTGCAAGAAAATTATTTAAGTATCAGGGGGCGAGAGCAGCAAGGCAAATAGTTAGAAGTTTCTATCTTGGGGAATTTCTAAAAATAATATCATCAATTGTACTGTTTACCTTGGTTTTTATATTTTTTGAGGTAACTCCTCTGGCATTTTTTTTAACATATATAGTTGTGGTGATGACGCATTGGTTTGCTCCACTACTGGTTGATAGTAAACAGAATAGGCCCGAAAGTGACTGAAATGGCATCAAGTACAAATTATATTAAGCACCATTTAACCTACCTGACTTATGATCTTAAAACGATGAGTCTAGGTTCAACCGGTGGTTTTTGGACCATAAACCTTGATACGTTATTTTTCTCTGTGGTTTTGGGATTTATCGTATTAGGCCTTTTGTATATTGGCGCCCGTAAAATTACGACAGGTGTGCCCGGCAAATTACAAAATTTTGCGGAATTAATGCTTGAATTTGCTGATAATCAAGTAAAAGACTGTTTTCATGGTAAGAATAAACTAATTGGGCCCTTAGCATTAACTATTTTTACTTGGGTTTTCTTAATGAATTTTATGGATATTGTGCCGGTTGATGTTTTACCTATTATGGCAAAATCTGTGGGGATTCATTATCTAAAAGTAGTCCCTACTAATGACTTAAACTTAACGCTAGGTTTAGCATTGTCAGTATTTTTCTTAATCATTTTTTACAGTATTAAAATCAAAGGGATAAAAGGGTTTGCAAAAGAGTTAACTTTACAACCGTTTAATCATCCTTTGTTTATTCCATTTAACATGTTGTTAGAGCTAGTCGGCTTAATTGCTAAACCTATTTCTTTAGCGTTACGGTTATTTGGTAATTTATATGCAGGTGAGTTAATTTTTATTTTAATTGCTTTACTAACACTTAATGTTACAGCACAGTCATCTATAGCAGGTACTGCAACATTAAGTGTGGCCCAATTCTTGTTATCACTTGGTTGGTCGATTTTCCATATATTAGTTATTACATTACAAGCATTTATCTTTATGGTCTTAACAATTGTTTACCTCAGTTTAGCTCATGAAGATCATTAGTTCGTTTTAATTTCATTGTTCATTTAAGGGGATTTATATGCAAGCTGCAAATTTAATCGCGCAAGTTCAAGGTATGACTGTTATTGCAGTCGCATTGCTTATTGGCCTTGGTGCTTTAGGTACAGCAATAGGTTTTGGCCTTTTAGGAGGTAAATTTCTTGAAGGTTCAGCACGCCAACCAGAAATGGTTCCTATGTTACAAGTAAAAATGTTTATTGTTGCTGGTTTACTTGATGCTGTAACAATGATTGGTGTAGGTATTGCTTTGTTCTTTACTTTTGCTAACCCTTTCCTAAGTAATTTAGGTTCTTGATAACAAGAGGCGCCTTTGCGTTTTAAAAGTTACGGGGGAGACTGCGTTGGATATTAATTTTACACTGATTATACAAATGCTGGTATTTGCAGTATTTGTTTGGTTTACGATGAAATTTGTTTGGCCTCCTTTGGCAAAGGCTATGGAAGAACGCCAAAATAAAATTGCAGACGGCCTTGCTGCGGCCGAACGAGGTCGCAAAGAGCTTGAATTGGCACAATTTCGCGTTAAAGACGAAATAAAGCACGCTAAAGCGCAAGCTTCAGATATTATTGAGAAGGCGACAAAGCGGGCTGCACAGCTGGTTGAAGAAGCTAAGGAAGATGCTAAGCAAGAGGCAAATCGTCAAGCTAAAATAGCGCATGAAAAGCTACAGCAAGAAATTAATCAAGCTAGAGAAAACTTACGTAAACAAGTAGCAGAATTAGCTGTAGCCGGAGCTGAAGTTATTCTTCAGCGCAAAATTGATGAAAAAATAAATAATCAATTGCTAGATAGTTTAATTGAAGAGATTTGAAATTTTAGATAAAGAGATTTGACATCATGTCTGAGTGTGTAACGATTGCTAGGCCTTATGCCAAAGCTGTTTTTGAATATGCGTTTAATACCGGAAAATTACGACGCTGGTCAGATTATTTACGTAATTTAGCTTTATCGGTATTAGATGAAAATGCAGAGAATTTCATTGATAACCCTGCATCAACAATAAAGCAGCATATTGAATTGCTGATCGCTACTGCAGGTCAAGTTGATTCCGAAGATGCTACCTATCTGAAAAACTTTATTACTCTGTTAGCAGAGAATAAACGTCTTAAAGCTTTGCCTGATATTTTTAATATATTTGAAGCAATGCGTGCGGAACAAGAAAAAACGCTTACAGTCAATGTAATTAGTTATTCAGAATTATCTCAAAATCAGCAGCTAAAATTGATTGATTCACTAAGCAAACGCTTACAACGTAAGGTAACTTTGCAAATTACAATTGATAAAACGCTTATTGGTGGTGCTGTAATTCAAGCTGGCGACTTAGTAATAGATGGCTCAGTCCGTGGTAAATTAGAAAAACTTAGCACCAGTTTGGCCGCATAAATTAAGAGGATAGATTTCATGTCAGAACAAGTTGCATTAAACCCATCTGAAATTAGCGAACTAATTAGACAGAAAATTGAACAATTTAATGTTGTCTCAGAAGCAAGAAATGAAGGTACAATTGTCAGTTTAAGAGATGGAATTGTTCGCCTTCATGGTCTAGCCGATGTAATGCAGGGCGAAATGATAGAATTCCCTGGCGGTATCTATGGATTAGCGCTTAATTTAGAGCGAGATTCAGTAGGTGCTGTTGTGCTTGGCGATGCTTCAAGTTTATCAGAAGGTCAAAAAGGTAAATGTACAGGTCGAATTCTTGAAGTTCCAGTAGGTGAAGCTTTATTAGGTCGAGTTGTTGATGCATTAGGTAACCCTATTGATGGCAAAGGTCCAATTAATGCTAAAAGGATGTCTCCTATTGAAAAAGTAGCGCCTGGCGTTATTTCTCGTCAATCAGTTGATCAACCTGTACAAACTGGTTTGAAAGCTATTGATGCCATGATTCCTGTTGGCCGTGGGCAGCGCGAATTAATTATTGGTGATAGACAAACAGGTAAATCAGCGATTGCTATTGACGCGATTATTAACCAAAAAGGTACAGGAATTAAATGTATTTACGTTGCTATTGGTCAAAAAGCTTCTTCTATTGCTAACACTGTACGTAAGCTTGAAGAACATGGCGCAATGGAACATACCATTGTTGTTGTAGCAAGTGCTGCCGATTCTGCCGCATTACAATTTATTGCTCCTTATTCTGGTTGCGCTATGGGTGAATACTTTATGGAGCGCGGAGAAGATGCTTTAATTGTTTATGATGATTTAACTAAGCAAGCTTGGGCATATCGACAAATTTCTCTGCTTTTAAAACGTCCTCCAGGTCGTGAAGCTTACCCTGGTGATATTTTTTATCTACATTCAAGGCTTTTAGAGCGCGCTTCACGTATTAATGCTGCAGAAGTTGAGCGGTTAACTAATGGTGAAGTAAAAGGTAAAACCGGATCACTTACTGCCTTGCCTATTATTGAAACACAGGCAGGCGACGTATCTGCTTTCGTACCAACAAACGTTATTTCTATTACCGATGGTCAGATATTCTTAGATGTTGATTTATTTAACTCTGGTGTTCGTCCAGCAATTAATTCTGGTCTCTCTGTATCACGGGTAGGTGGTGCTGCTCAAACTAAAATCATGAAAAAGCTTGGAGGCGGTACTCGTTTAGCATTAGCTCAGTTTCGTGAGTTAGAGGCGTTTTCACAATTTGCTTCTGATTTAGATGATGCAACTCGTAAACAGTTAGAGCGGGGCCAACGTATTACAGAAATCATGAAGCAGAAGCAGTATTCTCCTTTATCTGTAGCAGACATGAGTGTTTCTTTATTTGTAGTTGAAAAAGGTTATTTAGACGATATTCCCACTGCTGAAATTGGTAGCTTTGAAGCTGCTTTGCGAGCATTTATGCATTCTTCTTATGCTTCATTAATGGATAAAATTAATGAAAGCGGCGCTTACGATAACAATATAGAAGCGGAACTGAGTAAGGCGGTAGAGGAATTTAAACGTACAGGCAGTTGGTAAGTAATAAATAAGCTTGTAGTTGGTTTAACATCCAACAAATAAATTAAGGTGAGTATATGCCTGGAGCAAAAGAGATTCGTTCGAAAATTGCGAGTACAAAGAATACTCAAAAAATTACGCGAGCGATGGAAATGGTTGCAGCAAGTAAAATGCGAAAAACGCAAGATAGAATGCGTGCATCTAAACCTTATGCCACTAAAATATATGATGTTGTTAAACATATTGCGCGTGCCAATTCAGAATACCGTCATCCTTTTATGACGGCACGAGAAATTAAGCGCGTAGGTTTAATCGTTGTGACTTCTGATAGAGGTTTAGTGGGTGGCTTAAATGCCAATCTATTACGTGAAACTGTGCGTATAATGCGTCAATGGCAGAATGAGAATAAAGAAGTTGATTTATGTGTTATAGGTCGTAAAGGTCAAGCTTTCTTCAAACGGGTAGGGGGCAATATTATTGCTTCAGCTGATCATTTAGGTGATAAACCTAGTGTCAAAGATTTAATTGGTATAGTTAAAGTCATGCTGGATGCTTTCTATGATGGTCAAATTGATGCTTTACATATCGTATATAATGAGTTCATTAATACAATGACTCAAAAGCCTCTCATTAAACAACTGCTTCCTCTTCCTGTAGCAGAAGAAGATAGTCAAGGCTTAGGGCATTATTGGGATTATATTTATGAACCCGATGCTAAAGAATTATTAGATGCTTTATTGGAACGCTATATTGAATTACAGGCTTATCAGGCTGTTGTAGAAAATATCGCTTGTGAGCAAGCAGCAAAAATGATTGCTATGAAGAGTGCGACTGACAACGCTGGTGAATTAATTAAACAGTTTCAATTGGCTTATAACAAAGCTCGGCAAGCTGCCATTACGCAAGAGTTAGCAGAAATTGTCGGTGGTGCATCCGCTTTATAAGAGGGTAATTTTATGAGTTTAGGTACGGTAGTTGAGATAATTGGTGCGGTAGTAGACGTTGAATTTGATCGTGATAACGTTCCCAAAGTTAATGATGCGCTGCAATTGGATAATGAATTAGTACTTGAGGTACAGCAACAATTAGGCGACGGTGTTGTGCGTACGATTGCCATGGGTTCAACTGATGGACTTAAGCGAGGCATACGTGCTACTAATTCAGGACAACCAATCCAAGTACCAGTTGGCAAGAAAACATTAGGCCGAATTATGGACGTTCTAGGGCGTCCCATTGATGAAAAAGGTCCTGTTGATGCTGAAGAGCTCTGGCCAATACACCGTAAAGCGCCAAGTTATGAAGAACAAGCTGGTAGCCAAGAGCTATTAGAAACTGGTATTAAAGTTATTGACTTACTCTGTCCATTTGCTAAAGGAGGAAAAGTAGGCCTCTTTGGTGGTGCGGGTGTTGGTAAAACGGTTAATATGATGGAATTAATCCGTAATATTGCTATTGAGCATAGCGGTTACTCAGTATTTGCTGGTGTTGGCGAGCGAACTCGAGAAGGAAATGATTTCTATCATGAAATGAAAGATTCAAACGTACTTGATAAAGTATCGCTTGTTTATGGTCAGATGAATGAACCACCTGGAAACCGTCTACGTGTAGCTTTAACGGGTTTAACCATGGCTGAAAAATTCCGTGATGAAGGCCGCGATGTACTTCTGTTTATTGATAACATCTACCGATATACTTTAGCAGGAGTGGAAGTCTCAGCGTTATTAGGACGAATGCCTTCTGCTGTAGGTTATCAACCGACGCTAGCTGAAGAAATGGGTATGTTACAAGAACGTATCACCTCTACAAAAACAGGTTCAATTACATCAATACAGGCCGTGTATGTGCCTGCGGATGACTTAACCGATCCATCGCCTGCAACTACTTTTGCTCACTTAGATGCAACAGTTGTATTATCACGTCAAATTGCTGAGTTAGGTATTTATCCGGCAGTGGACCCACTTGATTCTACCTCTCGTCAACTTGATCCACTTGTTGTAGGGCAAGAACATTATGATACGGCCCGTCGTGTCCAGCAAACTTTACAACGATACAAAGAATTAAAAGATATCATTGCTATCTTAGGTATGGATGAATTGTCTGAAGAAGACAAACGTGTTGTTACCCGTGCGCGAAAAATTCAACGCTTTTTATCACAACCTTTCTTCGTTGCAGAAGTATTTACTGGTTCTCCAGGAAAATATGTGCCATTAAAAGATACTATTAAAGGCTTCCAAGGTATTCTTGCTGGTGAGTATGATGATTTGCCCGAGCAAGCCTTTTATATGGTTGGTAGCATTGAAGAAGCTGTAGCTAAAGCAAAAACATTATGAGGCAAGTAGATAATATGGCAAATACAACTCGTTTGGATATTGTCAGCGCAGAACAAGAAATTTTCTCAGGCCCAGTGGAAATGGTTGTTGCTACTGGCGAATTAGGTGAGGTTGGTATATCACCTGGACATGCGCCTTTGCTTACTGTGTTAAAGCCTGGTGAAATTAGAGTTACGCATCAAGGCGGTGAGCAGGAAATCTATTATGTTTCTGGTGGCATGTTGGAGGTTCAACCTTATCACGTTTCTGTTTTGGCAGATGTCGTTGAGCGAGCAGAAAACCTAGATGAAACAGCTGCACTTGCGGCGAAAGCTCGCGCTGAAGAAGCGATGTCTGGTAAAAATGCAGAGTTGAATTACGCTTTAGCTGCAGCGGAGTTAGCAAGAGCAGTAGCGCAAATTCGAGCCATACAAAAATTGAGAAAAACGCTGAAATAAGTAAAACTCATTAAGCACTTTGCAATTTAAAATTATAAAAGGCAAAGTGCACTCTAAGTTAACGTACTCTAAACTATTAACAAAATTATACACAACTTACCCACAAGCCTTATTTTTAAAATACATTTAAATTCAATAACTTAAATATAAAAATTTTTTATCGCGCAAATAATCATAAATTTATACACATTTAATTTATAAAAACACATTAGATGAATTACCGCTATTCTAGTAAATTTTTATCTGCTTTGAGTAACATTTATAAATTAAAAGCTAACTATAGCGCCACCCCTTAAGTTTTAAACAAGGCGCAAGCGAGTGAAGCGAAGAGGATTGTACATAGAAGTACTATGCTTTGCCGAACGCGCTTGCAACGCAGTATAAAACTTAGTAGACGGTGTTATATTTATCACAACTGATATAGAGAAATTCCTAAAATGAAATAATGTAGCTACACTCTTAGAATGCTTACAACTAAGTATAGTTAATGTGAATTTGACATAAAATATATTTATGTTTGATCTGGATCCGGTACCAATGCTTTGCATTTTACGGGATAACGTTCGTTTAACGCCATAAAAGAGTCTAAGACTCTTTTATGGCGAACTCACGTTAGTTAGAGAGCACTTTATGAATTTATCTAAAATACCTTTTGTAAAGCCTTTTACTTATCCTGGGTTTCGTTTCATATTTATTTCAGAAATATGTTTCTTTACAGCCGTCTGGATGGCAGGCATGGTATTTGGCTTAATTGCTACCCATATTAAAGGTAATTCTCCTTTTTATGTAGGTTTAATAGGCTTTGGTTTTAATTTACCCATGCTATTTGGCCCTTTAGTAGGAGCGCTTGTAGATAGATATCAACGGCCTCTTATTATGAAACTAGTTTCTTTAAGCGGACTCTTTGCAGCGCTTTTTATGGCAATACTCTTATTATTTGGCTGGCCAAATTTTTGGCTAATGTTATTTTTAGTCATTATATATGGGTTTAGTCAGTCTTTTTATTTTCCTGCTATTGTAGCAAGTGTGTCTGATCTTATTGCCGATGAGAATGTAAAAGGAAGTGCTACTAGCCTAATTAACTCAACCAATCGCGTAGTTATGTTTTTTGGCTATGGATTAGGGGCGCTTCTTATTACTTATATAAGCGAAGGGGCAACTTACTGGTTTAATGCGTTATTATTTCTTTTAAGTTTTATTTTCTTATTAAATATTCCTCATAAAGTAGAAAAGCACATAGCTAGAAAGTCGGTTCTACAAGAAATGCTTGCTGGTTTATTTTATGTAAAAAATTCACTGCCTGTGTTTGTTATCATTACCTTACTAGGTTTTATAGGATTATTAGGATGGCCTTATCTATTCTTAGTGCCCGTAGTTAATCGCTACTATTTAGGCGGTAATGCAGGAACATTAGGTTTATTATTAGCTATAGGAGGGATAGGGGGAACTATTGGTGCTTTTTATATGTCAGCACGGAAAACAGTTTTAGGTTTAAATCGAATATTCCTTGTTTCTTTTTTAATTTTAGTAATTAGTATGTTCTTATTAGCTTTTTGTCGCTCTGTATGGCTAGCGCTACCCGTGCTGCTCTTAATTGATTTTGGTTTAATGGTTACTCTAACTGCAGGTATGGTCTTTATCCAGCAAATTGTCCCTGTGGAATTCCAAGGTCGAGTAATTGGCATTATTACTATGGTAAGTTTTGGTACTATTCCTATTGGTAGCACTTTATTTTATGGTGTGGTTGGTAGTTTTTCTAATGTCATGATTGCTTTTGGTGTTGCCGCAATCATACTTTTACTCGTCTTATTTTGGTATATAAATAAAATTCCTAAGATTCGTCAAAGTGTAGCTCCCATTTACTTGCAAAAAGGATTAATTAAACATGTTAATGAGGCTGGAAGTATATAATAAGTAATAGCTAGATAAGCTTTGTAGTTAGCATGTTAAATTAAAAATTTGAGTATTAAATATGAAAAGCAGGGATGACTTAACCATAGAAGAAAAAGTGCAGGTAAAGTTAGCTGACTTAGTCTATGACTATCTAGGTTATGGACAATTAGCCGAGTTTATTACATTTAGTATTGTGACAGCTATTTTATGGCAGAAAGAACATAAACTTATTTTATTAGTTTGGTACATAATTAGCGTTTCTTTTTGTGGTCTGCGCTATGTTCTTATTCACTTGTATCGAAAATCATATTCAATGCACTCACAAACTCTAAAGAAATGGCTTAACTTGCTTGCTTTAAGTGCTTTTATTGCTGGAATAAGTTGGAGTCCTTTAGGCACTTTCTTATTACCCGAAACAAACAGCGTTGCACAATCCTTTATTATTATTACTCTGCTAGGTGCCATTTGTGCAGCGAATATTTTTTATTCTCCAGTTAAATTTGTTTACTTTTACTTTCTTATTCCAGCGTTTGTGCCTCATATTTTGACATTGATTTTACTAGGAAGAGATTATTATCCTTTAGCATTAGAGGGAATTATTTATTTAGGTTTGATGCTGATTTTATCTATTAGTATTCATCGTTTATTGGCTGAGTCTGTCAGGTTAAACTTGGAAAATATTGATTTGCGCCATAAGCTTTACTTACAGACAATTCATGATCCTTTAACTGGCTTATTTAATAGGCGTTTCCTTGATGAGATGTTGAAAAAAGATCTGGCTAAAGCTAGCAGAGATAAATCTAATTTAGTTGTTGCTATGTTAGATTTAGATTATTTTAAGCAAATTAATGATAATTATGGGCATGAAGCAGGTGATGAAGTACTACGGCAGGCTGGTAAATTACTTAACCATTATTTTAGAAAAAGTGATACCGTTTGCCGCTATGGCGGCGAAGAATTTGTTGTTATCCTACAAAACATGAATTTAGAAAACGCAATCCAAAAGCTAGACAGTTTTCGCTTAGAATTTAAAAGCAAAACTATTAAATTTAAGCAGTAAGTTTTACCTAAAATAACTATTTCAATTGGCTTAGTGGAAGCGCCTTCATCTGAAAAAGTAACTATACAAAATATTATAGAATCTGCAGATAAAGCATTATACAGAGCTAAAAATTTAGGAAGAGATCGTATTGAAATTTATTGTGATGACATAACTAATAAAAATGTCCAATTATAGACCTATTTATAAAGGATTTATCGTATCTTTCGCCTTATATCGAGCGTTATTTACTATTGTATGTACTGGAAAATAATCAAGTTCAATGGGCTGATTTAATTGTTTAATAAGTTCAAGGTGGTCGGCCTCTAGTGGTTCCATTTGTAGCCAAAATTCCTGCTGTTCTTTATTTAAAATCCAAGGCATGCGATTATGAACCTTTTTAATAACATCATTAGCTTCTGTGGTTAATAGGCAACAAGAAGGTAAGTTATTTGTTTTTTCTTCAGTTTTCCCTCGCTCCCAAATTGCAGCAATAGCAAGCAATTTTTTATCTTCTCGGGTTATATAAAAAGGTTGCTTTTTAACGGAATCTGCTTGTTTCATATGATGCCATTCGAAAAAACCACTCATCAGCATAAGGCAACGGCGATGTTTAAAACTTTGGCGAAAAACAGGTTTTTCAGCTACGCTTTCTTGGCGCGCGTTAAACAATATAGTATTTTTTTCTGTTTGATACCACGGAGTTATACCCCATTTCATTTTTTCAGCTAGCAAACCTTGCTCTGTTTGCCTTAAGCATAGTACTTGTTCCGTAGGTGCTATATTATAGCCTTGTGGTAAAGAATCAATGGCCACTTGCCCAAATTGCTCTTTTAAGCGTTCAGCATTAATTTCTAGAACGAATCGTCCACACATCCTTTTCTCCTATTGATTAAATCGTTTAGAGGGCTTATTCCTCAGTAATTTAATCTTTTTATTAAAACTTAATTTTATTGTATAATATTAGTACAGGGTTATATTTTGGAGTTGTTTATGCCCCGTACAGAAGAGGAAATTAATAATTTGTTAGGCTCAGCAGCAATACCAAATAATTATTATGAAAGTCTAAAGCCACAGTATCGTAAATTACTTCTTGATTTAATTGAAAATCAGAACGTCGCTAATTTTATTGCAGGCTATCCAAACGGTCCAACAATTATTCTAAATTTCATTGCTGGATTAAAACCTCCCTTAGGTGATACAGCTATCAATACTTTATCAACAATATTAGAACAAAAAGAGCTGCGTAACACGATTAATAGCAAAGGATTAACTGCGTTAGACTTACTCTGTAACTTTATTGCAAATAATGTCAACGAAAATATAATAAAGCTAAAACAAGACGCGATAAATTATCTGGTAAATACTATACCTACACAAAGGCCCAACTCCAGTTTCTTTAATAACACCACAAACACTGAACGAGGTTTTGGCCCTGAAACCGGAAAGCCTTCTAGGCCGTAACGTAATAATAACGCAGTAAATTGATAAAGTATAATAGGCCAAGTTCATAACAAGTTTAATTAAACTATCTATTTGTATCTTTTGGCGCTCTATTTTACATATTGTTAGTAATTTAAAGCATGCCAAATTTCACTCTGAGAGAAAATTACGTAATAAGGCTATATTTATGAGGATATCAATGAAATGAATAGTGAATTTGCACAAATTAGTTCTTAGGTTCCAGTCGCGCTTGCTGCTGCGCTTACTCCTAATAAAAGTGGCTCTCTTTCTTCTACGGTCGATTCCTGTTCTATACTTGGTGAGTAAAAAAAACTAGAGCGATTAATTTTTCTTCCTGTGTTCTTTTCCACAGCTGCTACATCATCTTGTTCTTGTTGGAACTGCTGATAGGCATGTTCATTAAAGTTAATTAATGTAGGCGCCTTGGGCTCCTGTCTATTTACTAAGACGTTAGTTAAGGCTATTAAGAGGAGGCTAGTAATTATTACAGCAGCACCAATGCCAAATGGCATATAGACAAGTGCAATAAAGACAAGTGCAGGAATTAAGACATTGCTTACAATAGATTTAGCTAATTTAAAATTTTGAAATAAAATTAGTCGTTGATTATAGTCTACTTCTGCTTCTAATCCCTTAATGCGTAAATAAAGCTGCTTACGTTGATTTTCTGAATCTTCATCATCATTTTGTAACTCTTTAAATTCTTTATATAATTGCTTTAAATTCTTATCTATTGATTTTTTTGATTTCTTTAATTTACTTATTTCAATGCCATAAGTGATAGCAGCATAAAGAGTAGTGAAGGCAAAACATAGTGCGGCTCCTACAATGCCTGTTGATAATAAAGCAGTATGACCTAATACATGCACTGCTAAAGGAGTTGGCATAAGAAAACTACTCATAATTGCAAAACTTGAAAATAAGCTTGCAGAGTAAGCTATATTATTAATATGTTGATAACGAGTATATTTCCAATTAAATTCAATATCTTTCTTTAACTTTTCATTTTCAGCAATTTTATTTTTTAGCTCTCTCTCCTCTTTTAATAAAACCAATAAAGCTTCTCTTACGTGATCGGCATTTGCTAATTCCTTATTCTTCCTTTTCTGCTCTTCTAAATTAGTTTTGAGCCGTTCTTCTAATAAGAATTCAGCTTCACGAATGGCTATTATTTTTTCGTTGAACTCCCTTTTCTCTTCTTTGTAATGCCATATTGATAAGCTTAAGTCCATAAGTAATAAAGCAGCGCAGACTATATTACCACCGTAACCCAGCTTGCCATCACCTTTAAGCCAAAGGTAGCAAGCCATATTAGCTAGTCCCCAGATTAAATCATTTAATAGTGCAAATTTACGCTGCTGCCACTGAGTTTTGAATTTTTCCCAAGCAGGTAAATCAATTTCTTGCTCAGTAGCACTCATCCAAAAACCTTTAATGGTATGCTTAAGTAGTAAAAGAATATTTACAGCAAAACGGGTATAATAGAGGATAAAGCTCATATAGCCTGTGGCAGGCGCAATAATATTTAAATGTTGTTGCGCTGGTGTATTAGACATTGCTTGAAAAATACTACCTAGTAAACCACCTGCCCATATCCAATATAAGCGTGCATTGTTTATATCAGTCAGATATTCGTTTATTTTTCCCGTATTAACATCAATATCAATTTGTTTAGATTCTTTATATCTCGCATTAAGGAGAGCCAAAGCCTGTTCTATAATAATGGGGGCAACAATAGTATACCCTAATAAATGTAAGCATTTTTCGGCACTATCGATTTCTTTATTTAATTGACTTTGCGGGGTTAACGGAAGAGTACTTTTTCTTAATTCATCTAAAAGTATGCTGCATTGTTTGAGTTTAGCTTCTAGTTCAACTTTCTTTGCTTTGCGATCTTCTGTTAAATGGATAGTATGTTCTAGCGCAAAAATATAAAGCATGAAAAATAGCTTATCTCTTAGCTCTTCTCGTTGCTTATCATTTAGATACCTAAAATAGGCCGGGTTAATATGAGTTAATTCCAAGCTATAGTAACTTGAAAGCGACGGTAGTAAGGTACGTAACTGATGAGCTTCTTCAAATTTTAAATCAGCAAAGGGGTCTTTAGGATTGGCGACCAAATTCACAAATAAACTACGAGCTCGATTTAATCCTTCTTGGCCGAGTATAAGACTCCAAAGGCTATTGCTCATGTTGTTACTACCCAAAAATTAAATAAAATGGCATCTTGCTTCTAAATACCGCACTAAGGTTTTTTCTAACACAGATTTTATTAAACTAATAGGTTAATTTGTAATATTTTACAGTTTTGCAAACTAATTTTTCTGAATCTTTTTGGGTAATATATTATCAAATTAAATAATTTTATTTCAAAAATGTAATGCATTGTTAAACTAATTTTGTAAGGCACAGAAATAAAATCTCGCCCTCTTGATAAAAATTATTAAGCGTATGAGATAAGCTTTTGAAAAATTTAGTTAAATAATTTTAGGATTTATAGGTTTAAATAAATAACTTATATAACTTAATAAAGGGAATTTTCTAAATCCAAATTTAAAGTTGCAGTTACTGAGATTTAAAGTCTTAATTGATTCAAGTTTAATCAATATGTTTCAAACAAGCGCATTATTTAAATATTTGCTAAAATATAATACAAGTTTTTATGTCAATCCATTTATGTACAGTAAGTCATTTTATTTTAAGAGCAAAGGTGAAGGAGACGCTTTTAGCCGTATTCCTAAGGGTAAGTTAATTGTCAATCGAGTCCTTAGAAATCAGGCACCTTTTAAACAGGCCCATGTAATAAGCCAGCCTAAGCCCAAATCCCTCGTCATTGCAGATTGGACATTAAAGAACTTAGAAGATTGGGAAATTGAGAGGGTAATAGAGAGTATTAAACAATTAATGGAAAATGATTTTCCAGTCTACCTTTGGCAGGATGGTAGAATAATAGCATTAAATAAAACAAATATTACTTGCCTAAAGAAGAAAGAAATTCGTGAGTTAATTACTCCTGCAATTCAGAGCAAGGTTATAGCTGCTACACCTGTTGAGCATGATAAGGTTAAGATTCTAGATAAATATTGGTTGAATAGTTTATTAAAAACGCCTGTTAGTTTGACAAGCCAACAATTATTGGTAAGTGATTTAGAAACTAGTGATATAAATACTGTTTTAGCTACATTTAGACAAGCGATACCTCCTTTTGACGCTGTTATTATAGACCTTGATTTAGACAGCTTACCCGAATCATTAAATATTAATAATTTATTGTTGGTATTATCGAAAGAGTTACCCATTTATACTCAATATAGTCAACTTAAGCTTGATAGAGAGAAACTTAATAAACTTCTAAGAGAGGGTTCGTTAACAATCAATAATAAGATTGTATCCATTTCAGAATTAAATAATTTAGAGAAACTAACTATTGATTTTGAAGGTGAGCTTAAGGCAGAAGAGTTAACGACACTGCTTGGTTATTTTCCTAAGCTTAAATCTCTCAGTTTAAAGAAATTAAGTTTAAGTACAGGTTTTGAAAATTTACCTGAGTTCAAAACCATTGAAGCACTTTCAATAGAAAGCATTACTACCAGTGTAGCAAACTTAGAGTCATTATTAATATCAGCAAGCGCACTTAAATCCTTAACTTTACAGCAAGTAAAGCTGACAGATATACAATCTTTTACAAAAAATTTGCATTTAGACCATCTGGATCATTTAAAAATAGAAACATTTAATTATAGTTCCGATTATAGATTACAGCCAACACATTTACAGGATATTTTCCAACAATCGAGCTCACTTAAAACCTTAGAATTAAATCACTTTCCCTTAGCAAATATTATTGATACACCCTTTAGCTCCTTAAGAGAACTTACACTTACTTCAAAAAAAGTTGATTTACGGGATTTACTTACTTTTTCGCTGCGAGCGCCAGCTATTGAAATATTAGATATAGAGGAAGTAGCACTTAATAATAGTATTCTAATAGAAGAAGGGATTTACTTTTCCAACCTTAAGGAACTTGACGCAAATAATAGCAATATCAATATTGCAAGCTTAGAGAAAATTTTAAAACATGCCCGAAACCTTGAATCATTAGATTTAACTGCCTGCGCAAGATTAGGGGATGATGAAGCTATACTGACTCTTAATTTTGAGCATCTTAAAACGTTACACTTAATCGACAGTAATATTACAGAAAAAAATATAGCTTTTATTTTAGCTCAGGCGAAAAACCTTGAAACCTTGAGCTTAGGAAAAAATGATAATTTAAGAGTTAGTTTACCTGCCGAAGTTAAATTTATTCAGCTAAAAGAACTAGAGATTAATTCTCAAACCATTACTAGCTCTGATGATTGCCTTACCTACGCTTTGTTAAAAAAAGCAGAAGGGCTTACTGTGTTGCAGTTAAGTTTTGCTACCTTCGAAGATAATGTTACCCAAGATCTTAATTTAACAAAGCTTAAAAAGTTTGTAGCCCAAAACACTAAAATTAGTGGAGCAAGCTTGAACTTTTTATTAAAAAAAACCAATGTACTTGAATATTTAGACTTAACAAGTGACTCACTAGATGAAGAAAATGAATTCATTGATTTTACAGATAAAGTTAATTTTAGTCATGTTAAATACCTTAGTCTAAGCCATAACAAAATTAACACATCTAGTCTAGAAGCTATTTTTAAGCAAGCAGCTGAGTTACAGATACTTGATTTATCTGACTGTAAAGGAATATTTCCCACTTTTAAAAATACCCAGGATTTTCAATTAGCTAAGCTAGAGGAACTTAATTTAACGAGTAGCGATATAAGTCTTCATAATTTAAAAGCAATAATTAAGGCAGCGCCTAACCTTAAGAAAATTGATATAGGAGATTGTCCTAAGCTTTTAATTGATGACGAATTAAGAGAATTACTAAGAGAGCGGAATTTATTACATATTTTAGAAAAAGTTGAAGAAAGTAATAGCCAGCAAGTAAGGAAATTACAAAAGCAATCTAACCATAAAGCGACATCAGATAAAATGGTTAAATCGCATTCTGTAGATGATTCAGCAACGATGGATGCAGACACAAAATTAGATCCAAGCAGAAAATATAATCTTAAACAAACCCTATTTCCGCTTGATCCAGATATCCCAGTGCCTAGCGTAAGGATGTATCGTAAACAAGTCTTTAACGATTTTAGAGTTAACCCAAAATCGTGTACGCCAGAGGAAGCATTTTCATTACATAATGTAGGCGACCCCCTTCTTGTTCAGCCTACTAATCTAGAGCAAATATCTAGTGTAGCAGAAATTATTGACAAGGGACGTACGCTTGTTGCTGAAGAGAAAGCAAAGCAAAGTGGCACGACTTACTATTTTGGCCATCAAGATCTTGTTCTTTCGCCAAATGGCGTCGCTTTAGATTCTTGGGTTGCTCATGAACTACTGACGCACTATCATATTGACCCGCCAGTTCCTGGTGTTGAGCTTATATATTCTAAACGTGATAATTTATATTATCTGTATGGCCCTAAAGATAAAACAGTCAAAATTTCATTCTTATTAAAAATAGAACCACAACCTAAATTACCTGCTGATCAAGTTTCATATTATGAAAAAATGAAAGAGTTTTTTAATAAAAAATTTACTGACGGTGAGCTTAAATTTGAAAAAACAAACCCAACTGGAAAAGACTATTTAGAGAGTATCATTAATCAGAAAAAAGGTGCTTGCCGCCATCGTACTCTGGCATTTCAAACCATAATGAACCGTTTGCATAAAGCTCAGGTGCCAACGCGATATGTAGGCAATCCATGTCATGCCTTTGCCGAAGCATTTGTATCTAATCAATGGATAAAACTTGATTTAGGTGGTTATCCGGCTGAATTGAACATTGATGATTCTAACAATCCAGATAACCTGATTGAATCCGAATCAGCATCAAAACCAGTAGCCATGGAGGCGGCTAACATGACGGCTGCCTATACTAAATATGCGAGATATTTGGCTACTTGGAAGAAATCAAAGCCAGAAATAAGCTCAGTTAAACGTTATTGCCAGCATTTAACAACGCCAGAAAAGAAAAAAACATTAGTTGAGTTTTCAGATTCTGATGAGATTAATGCTTTGCAAATTAGCTTACAGGATTATTGTAAACATACTTCTAGCCCATGCTTCTATATTAACTCACCTGATGATTTAGTTTGCTCAGCTCCTTTTATAAAACGTAAGGGTGAGTTTGGCGTTTTACAAAAAGGGCCTGGTGGCCCCTTATATGATTTTCTTGAAGCATACCGAACCAGCAAAACGCCAATTTATTTAATCGTTAATTACGATAATTTCGATGCTAATGATATTGTAAACTTAAATGCTTTAATTGATAAAGCACCTCATGCAGATGGGACCCCTTTACCAGATAATACTCAGGTCATTGGCTTAATTAATACTAAGAAACCAGACTGTTATCAGGGTCAAGATTTTTATTCACGTTTTGATGCTGTTGAAGCCTGTCCAATCACGTCTGACATTTTATTAGATCAACTCAATCAATTAGCGCCTTTACCTACGATAGATCATGCTGCTGAAATAACCAGTGAAACTACTTTAATTGATTTATATCATGCAGCTGATTGGAAAGAACGTCTATTAGGTTATTGGGCTATTAAGGGCGATAAGCTTATCTTTATTGAAGGTGAGCTTAGTACGGCTTTAAAAAAAGCAATGCCAATTGAAATTAAGAATGGCCTTTGGAATGATTTTGAGTTTAGACATTTCTGGCAACAAGCGCTTGCACTAGGTTATATCCTTCATGAAGGGGAACAAATTTTATTGCCAAAAGACTTACAGTTAAAAGTAAGCGAAGGTTATAATTGGGCTGATTTATTGACTAACGTACAGATTTCCAGCCGCCTTAATACGCAAGCTCAAGTACTAAATCCCGGGCAGTTCAGCACTTTTTTAAATCAATATATTTGTCAAAACAAACAATTAATTAATATTCCAGGCCTAATAGAAAAATATGACGGTCAGGCTCTAGAGGTACTATTAACACATGAATTAACTGAAGATGAATGGGCACTATTTTTAGCAGCTTGCCAAAAACATAAAGTTCGATTAACGGTTGATGTTGCGCCAGGTGTTAATTTACCAGTGGCTTTAAATCGACCTGATTTTATAAAGGTTACCCAGGAGATTCAAACTTGGCAGGGTAATTCTAACGACTCGATTATACCCATCGTAAGCGATGATATTGGTGCAACTATTCATCAATTATCGTTGAAGAATAAAGGCTATCGAGTGATTGATGTTTCCGAATGTGAGCCTAATGATTTATTAACCCATATTCATGGTGAATTTAATAATGAGCAAGGATTAGTTTTTCAATCTTATAAGCGTGCTTTATTAACGGCGATAGATGAAGGTACCCCTGTTATTTTAAAAGGCCATTTTTCCCAAGATTTAATTGATGCGTTAGCACCAATTTTATTAAGTAACTTAAATAAATTAAAATCAGGCCAGCTTGTGCTAGTAAGCGATAAGAATAGTTTTTCTTATCTACCTATTACTCAAGTACATAATGTAAGTCCAATGGATAAGTGGTCTTTATTATATTCTTTATTTCCTCAAGAAATTGATAAACTGAAAGAGGAAAATTTATTTAGCCAAGAATCCTTTACTAAGCTTTATTCACGTTTACTGTATTTACGTCATCATCCTAACGAGACTAATAGTCAACTAAATTGGGCAGGTTTACATGGTATATCTGGTGGCGTGAAACTAAAAGGTTTCGATGAAGCAAACAGTGCTGCTATTGCTGAAGAATTTGATAGACAACGGTTAGCGGCAGTTAATGAGGTATTGGCTTACAGTCCTTATGTTTTTTTAACTGGCTTAACGGCCGTAGGAAAATCAACCTTTGTTGAAAAGCAGTTTAAGAACAAAAATAATGTCACTTTATATCAAGGGTTAGATAATCTTTTAAATTGGGCGATGGATGATAAGCCTGACCAGCAAAAGATTTTGTTTATTGATGAAGCTAACTTACTACCTAGTGAATTTAGTGTATTTAAGGGATTATTTAACAATCCGCCCACAATACTTATTGATGGTATTATTCATCCATTAAGTCCAAATCATAAAGTCATTTTTGCGGGTAATCCTTTAAATTATGGTGATGAGCGCCATTTAGCATCTCTTTTTGCAGAACATGGTCGGGCTGTAGTCTTTGAGCCCATGCCGCAAGAGTATATTTATGAAAATATATTAAGACCAGTTTTTGTTGGCAGTAAACTTAACAATGAGCATATTTTACAAATCAGCCGTGAATTCCTTAACGTCTATCGTTTTTTATGTGAATGCTCAGCCGATAAGGTACTAATTTCACCACGTGAAGTCCAGATGATGGCACTGTTTGTCACTTCATATTTGCAAGAGCATCCTAACTTAAGCTTAAGCGAGTTAAATGACATAGCTAAATTTTATTCCTACAAAGTGGCTGTTGATAATGTGCCTGTAGAAAATCGTTTAACCTTCGATACGCAGTTCAAACCAGATGTCACAATAATAGAGCGCGATACAACAACGGTTGCAGTGACTAAGGATTTTTTATTAACTCCCTCACGTAGACCGATGTGGCAACAATTGCAAGATTTATTAGCATTGCGTACGTATAAACAGCAGGGCATAGAGGATGCGCAAAAATACGGTGGTTTAGGAGGATTAATTCTTGAAGGAGAGCCGGGAACAGGAAAGAGCGAACTTGTGATAGCTGCGCTTCTCTCCCAAGGCTATCAAAAAGTCTCTATTTATGACACAACAGTGCCACTATCAGATAATATTTTTTATCATATCCCTGTAAGTTTATCCTTAGAAGAGAAAAAGGCCTGTTTATTAAAAGCCTTTAATGAGGGAGCTGTTGTCGTCATTGATGAAATTAACAGCTCTCCCATGATGGAGCGTTTAATTAATGATTTGCTAATGGGGTATAATGATAAAAAAGAAAGACCTACGAAACCTGGGTTTTTAATTATTGGTACGCAAAATCCTGTAACTATGGCTGGCCGTCGGCATCCTAGTGAGGCTTTGGCGAGACGGCTTATGAAGGCTATTTTGCCGGCCTATTCTAATACTGAAATGGAAGCGATTTTACAAGCTAAAGGGTTAGAAAGACAGCAAGCAATAGAATTAGTTGAAGTCTATCAAGCTCAAGTTAATAAAGCGGCTAAAGAGAATTTAACGCCGGCACCTACATTTAGAGACCTTCAACGCCTCGCTGAGGATATCATAATAGGACAAAATAAAAAGTTGCAGAATATAGAGCCAATGCAGGTGGTTGAAGAAGATAAGACTTTAATAGAAGAACAACAGGCAAAGCAAAATAGAAAAAGAAAAACAATGACCCCAGCAGGCTTCTTTAATACTAAGCAAGAGCGTCATAATCAATCACCAATCTCAATGGAGGAAAGTTCTAAGAGAGAAATTGAGGTTGTCAGCGAGGATACTGACCAAGATCAATTACCACTCCCAATGGAGAAAGAGTCTAAAAGAGAGATTGAAGTTGGCAATGAGATTGAAGAGAAGATATTAACGGAAGCTTCTTATCTACATAAAGAGAGGTTTTTAGAAGAAAGAAGATCAATGTTTGATCGGAATTTTTCCAAACAATTAGCAAAAAAAGCGCGAAGAGAAGAGGATAACTCTACTGGGATGGATTTAATTAAATAAGTGGAAAAAGACACTGCATTATTTAGATCTTAATAATTAGTACTTTTATATGTGTTTATAAGCCAATTCATAAATCTCAACTCAATTTTTAATTAAAGACTAATCATTTCCCTGGTCAAAAGTTATTAATCTAACGACTTTCAATTTTTAATTTACTCAAAAAATTAGTTCATTGTGGTAAACTTGTGATCCTTTAAAAATCAATTAGTGACATGAAGAAACGAGTATTAATTTTAAATACCGGTGGCACGATTAGTAGTGTTAAAACTAATTGTGGCTATGAACCTGCACTGGGTTATGTTGAAAAGGCATTGGCTCAAATCCCTTCCTTAAATCATCCTGATATGCCTGATTATGATATTAAAGAATATGCACCCTTACTTGATTCTTCTAATATGACGATGACTGATTGGAATCGTATTGCTACAGATATTTTTGAACATTATCAAGCCTATGATGGTTTTATTGTCTTCCATGGTACTGACACCATGGCTTATACGGCTTCAGCCTTATCATTTATGTTAGAAAACCTTGCTAAACCGGTAATTATAACAGGTTCACAAATTCCCTTATCAGAAGTAAGAAATGATGCGACTGATAATGTGATTACTTCATTATGGTTATGTGCTCATGAGCTAATCCATGAGGTTTGTATTTATTTTAATCAACGATTATTGCGAGGTAATCGAACCCAAAAAATCAGTGCTGAACGTTTTCGAGCATTTGATTCGCCTAATTATCCTCACCTTGCAAGCATTGGAATTTCTATTAATATTCATCATAAACTTTTGTTGCCTAAACCAACAAAAGAATTACAATTACAAACAATTTCGCCTCATTTAATTGCTAATATACGTTTATTTCCTGGTTTTTTAACCGATATTTTAGCTTATTTATTACAGCAGCCTCTACAAGGCTTAGTTTTAGAAACCTATGGCTCAGGTAATGCGCCTAATTATGATCCAAAATTTTTAAATTTACTGAAGCAGGCGTGTGAGCGTAATATTATTATTGTAAATTGTACGCAGTGTCAGCAGGGCTCGGTTGAAATGGGTCAATATGCAACGAGTCATGGATTAAAGCAAGCAGGTTTAATTAGTGGACGTGATATGACACCTGAAGCGGCACACTGTAAATTACTCTATTTGTTGAGCAAAAATCTTAATTCTGACCGCATAAAGAAATTAATGGAGACAAATTTAAGTGGCGAACTTAGTGCGTAAGTAGCAGTTGTTTAACACATAGAATGTTGCTTCATTGGTAGCGGATAAGGATAATGCCTTAGAAATTAGGAGCCCGTAAATGCGCAAGCATTTTACGGGTAATATTTATTTATAGGTTATACAAGATTTTCATCTTAGAGTGAAGTCAAGCTCGAAATTGACGAAATATGCTCTATATTTTCCATTTTTATTTCATTTTCTGCTTTAGTTAAACATTCATTAAGGGTGCCTGCCTCAGGACCTAATTTAGGTGCATTAATATTAAGCGTAGAGAAAAAAGCAAAGGTAATAGGTACGCTCACATTTATACCATATTCATTAACTTTACTAAGATTTCTTCTTTTTAGTTCACCTATATTATCTAAAACACACTTTTGTCGGCGCTGTTGATAGGTACTATTGTGTTTATCTAATCCATCTAAATCTTCTTTGCATGTTTTAATCATTTCCTTAACAAGTATTTCTTTCTCTCGAGTAAGTTTGCGAGAATTAGTTATTTTAGGATTATTTGTTATTTTATCTAAAGTGCTAGAATGTAGTTCAGATAAAGTATTCTTGAATAAATAACTTGCCATGTGATAGCAGAATTTATTATAGGGATCTGAGTTATCAGAAATATTTTCTAGCTGCATATCAGTTAATTTTTCTAAAAAATTCTCAATTAATTTTATAGTGTCTAGAATTAAAGGGCCAAATGTACCTTCATCATAATTTAAAGCGTCACTAATTCTTTTAGCGTCTTCTTTCGCCTCGTTTAATAATTTAATGATTTGTCTTGCAATAGCTTTATCTGGAATAGTGATCACTTGTGGTCGTAGAATAGATTCATCAGGGTTATCCGAAGTAGTTGGACTTTTAGTTTTCTTTGATTCTTTTACCTCTGCAGTAGTTAATTTTGTTAAGGCAGGAAGAGAATGCTCAAGATTATTTAATGCATGAATTAGCTGACTTGCAATACCACGTTTTTTACTTGAAAGCGTGGCTTCACGACCAGCACTTAAAGATTGAGAGATAAGATTAAAAATAGATTTATCTGCAGCTGAAGAGCTGCCCATATAATCTGTTAACTCATTAATTAAGTGATCACGAATTATTTTTAGAAAAATAGTCATTTTACACTACTCCTTGTGGCGCAATTTTTTTATCATAGCAGTAATTATAATATTAGCAATATCAAATCAAATTGCTTAAATCAGGTATCTAGCAGCTAGGATGATGCCAATTAGCTTAAGGAAATTACAGTAATGATGTCTTTAGAGATTATTATACTTGCAGCGGGGCAAGGTAAAAGGATGTATTCTGCTAAACCAAAAGTATTGCATACCCTTGCAGGTTTACCTTTGTTGCAGCACGTTATTACTACAGCCCAACAATTAAAGCCAGCCGCTATTCATATTGTTTATGGCCATGGCGGCGAACAGGTCAAACAAGAGCTTGGTAATTTAGAAGTCAATTGGATTTTACAAGATCAACAGCTAGGTACAGGACATGCAGTTAAACAAGCTTTGCCTCATCTCTCAATTAATTCCCAAGTTTTAATCCTCTCAGGGGATGTTCCTTTAATCCAGTTACATACATTGCAAAAATTAGTTGAAATAGGCTATAGCTCTTCTAACAAGCCTACTAACTCCCTTGCTTTATTAGTAGCAAATTTACCTGACCCTACCGGACTTGGAAGAATTATTCGTGATCATACCGGTGTTATAAAAGAAATTATTGAAGAAAAAGATGCAAGTCTTGAGCAAAAGCAAGTTAATGAAATTTACACTGGAATTTGTTGTATCCCAGCTAAAGACTTAGAACGGTGGCTACCTTTACTTAACAATAATAACGCTCAGAAGGAATATTATCTTACTGAAATTATTTCTTTTGCTGTTCAGGAAGGATATAGCATTAATTCTTTTACAACAGAAGATAACTTAGAAATTCAAGGTGTGAATACCCGATTACAATTACAGCAAATGGAGCGAGCCTGGCAGCAACGTCAAGCTGAACAATTATTACTAAGTGGCGTTATGATTGCTGATGCTAATCGTATTGATATACGTGGTAAATTAATTTGTGGCCGCGATGTATTTATTGATGTTAATTGTGTTTTTATTGGCGAAGTGATTTTAGGAGATGATTGCTCTATAGGACCTAATTGTGTCCTTGCCAATGTAACGTTAGGCGCTGGCTCTGAAGTCTTAGCAAATAGTGTTCTTGAAGAATGTAAAATTGAAGAACAATGTCAAATAGGACCTTTTGCTCGGTTACGTCCTGGCACTCAATTAGGACGACAATGTAAAATAGGAAATTTTGTTGAGGCTAAGAAAGCAGTTTTTGCTGAAGGTAGTAAAGCCAGTCATTTAAGTTATTTAGGTGATGTAACCTTAGGTAAAGATGTTAATATTGGCGCTGGTACTATTACTTGTAATTATGATGGCGCAAATAAACATCAAACTATTATTGAAGATGGCGCTTTTATTGGTTCAGATACCCAATTGGTTGCGCCCGTTACAGTAGGGGCTTATGCAACAGTTGGTGCTGGTAGTACCATCCGTAAAAATGTTCCAGCAGGCGAATTAACAATATGCGAAAATCGACAAAAAACAATTTTGGGTTGGAAAAGACCCATAAAAAAGAAAGAATAAAATATTCAACATGTATTATTTAATTTAAATAATTAACATGAGTTTGCCATAAAAGAGACGAAGGCTCTTTCATGGCGCTAAACGAACGTTATCACATAAAATGCGAAGCATTTGTACGGGATCCAGATTAAATATAAATAAATTCGACATGGAATATATCAAATATATTTGATATCGAATTCACGTTAATTAACATGTAGCTAAGTTAGAACTTTCAATTTCTGTTTTTTTTGTAATTTATTATATAAATAAATGACAAAAGGTAAACTAAGAACAGTAACTATAAATTTATAAATCCAACCACTTAAACTTAGATTAAAGAGTTCTTCGTAAGGATAAATACCAGCAAGCAAAATAGTATAGTTGATAATACAAAGTAAGGTATTAGCAAGTATACTAGCAGTCAAAATCCGTATAAAACGAGAAGTGATATAATTATTTTTATTAAATTTTTCAAGTAAAAATGCATTACTACTAAAAGCAATTAATATTGCCAATGTTACCAAAGGAATTCGTTTTGGCATTATAAAAGAATAATAAGGATTTAAATTAAAAAAGTCAGGAGAAGGTAGTAAGATAGTGGATAAAAAAAGCAAGTCAAAAACTAATTCAGCTAATATCATAATAAATATTAAATATAAATTAGCCCTATAGCCAAATAGCTCTCCTACTAAACTGCTAATTAGCATGGTAAAAGGAAATAAAATGCCATTAGCTGCTATGATCCAATGATCCCCAAAGGAGATTAAGCGGTATTCACAAGCAAAACAAATTAATAAAACGATAACTGCTAAGCCGGTTAAATAATGATAATAGTGATTAAAAAAATAATCAGGTTTGGTAAAATTTTTACTGTTATGTAGCGTAAGCAGATAGGTTAAAAAACTAATGCCTATAAGCAATAAAATACTTGCTGTAATTAGCAAAGAATCCATATAAATTAAGCCAAAATTCTTAGTGTATGGCTCAGAAAAAAGTAATAAAAAATCAATAGAAAAAAAAGCATAGCCTCCTAATAAAGCCAGCAGCATACATTTACGTGGTGAATTAAAAATATGAGGATAGCGTGATGAAATTAGCAGATGAGGTAGGTAAAAGCTAATACCAAAAGCAATCGTTGATGAGAAAAATTTTCGCGGTATTTCTTCAAAGACAATTTGATAAGCAATTGTATTACGTATATTGCCTATCGAAGGTAAATTTAATAAAAGATAAACGCCAATAGAAAATAAATACAAGGCTAATAAAGATTGATTTAAAACTTGCCGTTGTTGCATTAAACTATAATTTTTTAATACTAAAAGGTATAAGCCAGCAATTAAAGAACATAAGATGCTATTAGCTGTAAAAAATAGACCATGAATAACAATTATCTTGAATGAAACATTGATTAGAAGAATTAAGCAAATTACTATTGCTAATGTAAGAGACATGAACCTACGATCGTAAAATGGTGTAGCAATTAAATTCATATTAAAAACCATTTACTAAAACTACAACGTCTAAATCCTTAAGTAATCGACTAGTTTTTTCTGTAACGAGTGAGTTAATTCTCTTGTCGTTTACAGTAAATATTTGGGCCACTACTAGCGTAACTTTTTTATTTTGATTCAGTAGATAGACTTATACCTCTCTCCGATCAAGGATGGCATTACAAAAAACCTGTATCAGGTAAAGTATCTAATTTAGATTAACTGTCCGGCAATATAACACTATCATTATTAATTTGGCAAATCCAGCTAAATCTTTTTGTTAAAGTTATAGCGAATGAGCATTTAATTAGATTTTAAATTTTACTAAAATAAAACTTATAAGTGCGGCCGTTGTCGAATTTTAACACTCATATGATTAAATCTGCCGCAGTAAGCCTGCGGCGAATTTAATTAACAAATGTCTATATGAATAAGCTCATACTATCTATGGAATCGAGTTCAGACTTATTTTTTTGATTAGGTTCTTCACTTGTAGGGAACATACGAAGGTTATTTGTTGATAGTTTAGAGGTTGTAGGGGAAGTAAATTTAGACTGAATTAAATTATTAGGTTGTTTATGTGGTACTGATCGAGTTGAAGTAATAATAATATTCTTTGCTAGATTAGTACCAGAGCTCTTTCTCGGATTAATTATCGCTTTAGCATCTACTTTTTTATTTTCATCCTTATCTTCACTAGGTAGAGGTGGTGGTATTAATGTCTTTTTAGGATCTGATTCTGATTGTCTTAGTTGAATCGTTAAAGGACTTAAATCAACCTCTTTAAGTGACTTTTTAACTTCTAAAGTCTCTAATTTTCTGCGTATAGAGCCCAGATCAAGCATAAATTCTTTTTTACCCAGTAATGTTAACACTTCTCGCCCAATAGATTTAGGTATACCAAAAATTAACCATAATAACTTGGCCGCTTTTTTGGGATCAGAAATTGCTACTCTCATTAACATTAACTTAGCTGCTTTTCCAGGATCAACTGTTGCTACTTTGGTAATCTTTAAATATGATTCTTTTGAATTTTCTATTGCTTTTAAAGCTAAAATAGAGCGCTCACGTAAATATAGCCAATAAGGTTGAATAACGGGGTCAGAAATAAAGGCTTCTGAACTATGAAGCATGCGCGGTAAAATGATTGTTTCAATCCTTTGGGTATAAGGATTTTGTTGTACTTCTTTGGCTAAGTTATAAATTGTTTGCCAAGGAATATCAGTTGGCGGTCCTTTAAGTAAAAGAGGAAGTTGTTTTTTAAGGCCAGAGGATACAATGTCAAAAATAAATCCAATAAAGCTCTGGTAGGCGCCGATAGGGTCAATAATTTTTCGTTGCGATTGAATTACGGGCGGTGGCAAACGTGAGTGTGCTACAACACTGATTTGCGTTAAAAGCATCGCTTGAGATACAAAAGGTTTATAATAATTTACGGGTATTCCAGTTAATGATTCAATACCCCAGCTCAATAAGGTTGTTGAAATTAATTCGTTGATACCTAACGTTAGTGGCAACTCAGCATACTCTTTTAAATATTCTACTTGATGACGTTGGCATAAGTCGGGTAATACCATACTTAAGGCATAACGTCCGCGGTGAAAGACAGATAAAACGGGTACAATTTTATCACCCAGCGGCAGATACCCCACTAAGGATAAAGCTACTTCCGTAGCCCAAAAGGCTGTAAGATCACGAAAATTACCCCGTACATAACGGAATAAGTCACAGTTTTTGTCAATGCAGACTTGCTTTGGTAAGTCGCTGTTAACTGTGCTTAGTGATTTAGCCGCTTCAATAGCTACAACAGTCATACGTACCGTTGCTTGCGTCTTTTTTCGTGTATTATAAGCCCATAAAGCAACTTGTAATAAAGCTAATGAAGTTTGTAAAAAAGCACTAGTACTTACCCAAGAAGCATCTTTTTCTATTAATTCATCTTCAGTGTATTTTTTTAGTGAATCAAAGACATAATTAATTGCAACATAGGGCGCAATATCTTCAACAAAAATACGTGCAACATTATAAGCAATTCTTCTAGTTGGTGCATGTGTAAATACCGAGGCAGCTGTTTTAACAGTTGCAGGTGCAAGCTCGACAGATTTTAAAATGGTGTTATAAGTAAAACTACTAACATTCGTCGTTACTTGAGCAGTTATGTTACTATTCCATAAGGCGCTGCCCCATCCTTTTATCTTATCCCACCAACCTGTGTCGGTTGCTTGAGAAACTATATTATTCCCTACAGCGTTGTTTGGCTCATTGCTTTTATCCCACCACCCCATACATGCTCCTTGCTGAAGTCGGAAATTTTATTCTATGGCTAAAGTAAATTATTTACTAGATATTTTAATGTTTAATTTATTAGCTTAGAGTTTAGAAGATTTATAGGGTTTTTTCTTTATATTCGCATAAGTCACGAATAGAGCAGACACCGCAGTGCGGTTTACGAGCGACACAAACATAACGGCCGTGTAAAAGTAGCCAATGATGAGCATTAAGGATAAATTTCTCATCGACAACCTTAAGTAGGTTTAGTTCAACTTCAAGTGGATTTTTACCAGGCGCAATACCTGTACGATTGGCTACGCGGAAGATATGGGTATCAACTGCTACCATTGGTTGTTTAAACGCTGTGTTTAAAACAACATTAGCCGTTTTGCGGCCAACCCCTGCTAGTTCCTCTAACTCGGAACGTGTTGTTGGAACATTGCCATGATGTTTTTCGAGCAACATTTGACAAGTTTTGATTATATTTCTAGCTTTTCCTCGATATAAATTAATTTTGCTTATATATTCTTTTAATTTTTCTTCGCCAAGTTCTAAAAACGCTTGAGGTGTATTAGCAACAGGAAATAATTTATCAGTTGCTTTATTAACACTGACATCGGTTGCTTGCGCAGATAAAATAACAGCAATTAACAATTCAAAAGCAGAACTAAATTTTAATTCAGTTGTTGGATTAGGATTGGCTGCTTGAAAGCGCTTAAAAATTTCCTGACGCGTTAAATTATCCATGATTTTTTTTGCTGTTAACACGATTAAGGGCTTGTAAAATGTAATTTTGTTTTGCTTCAAGTTCTTGCATCAGTTGTGTACGCTGCGCTAGTTGCTTTTTAGCACGATACAATTGCTGTTGCTCATGCTGTTCACGTAATTTCCTTATTTGTTTTGCTTGAAAGCGTTGCCGAGCGATATTGCTGTTATAGGTAGGCTGATCTAGCGGCTGCATTTCAATGCAATCGACTGGACAAGGATCTACACAAAGCCCGCAACCTGTGCACTCTGTTTTTAAAATAACATGCATTAATTTACTACTACCAACAATTGCGTCAACAGGACATGCTTGGATGCACTTCGTACAGCCTATGCAATCTTCTTCATTTATTTTTGCAACACTTGGGGCGCGTTTATTCTCTTGGGCAGTTAAAAGATACGGAGCAGCATCTAATTTTAATAACTTCGCAAGCGCTTGCACGGTCTCAACTCCACCTGGTGGGCAACGATCAATAGGCGTATTGCCTTGCAGTAAAGCTTCTGCATAGGGCATGCAACCAGAAAAGCCACATTCGCCGCATTGAGTTTGTGGTAGTATGGCGTCGATATCTTTAACGGTAGTGGTCATTTTACTTTCATACCAGGTAAAGCGCCTGAATCAGGTTGTAATAAAAAAATCTGTTTACCATCACCGGCGGCTAAAACCATTCCCTCAGATACACCAAAACGCATGGTACGTGGTGCTAAATTAGCAACAACAATTGTTAAACGACCAACAAGATCAGCAGGGGCATAAGCTGTCTTTATACCGGCAAAGACTTGTTTTTGGCTATCGCCTAAATCTAGTTTAAGGCGCAACAATTTATCCGCACCTTCAACGGGCTCAGCCGTGATAATTTTGGCAACTCGTAAATCAATTTTACTAAAATCATCGATACTAATGAAATCTGTTTGCGTTTGTTTCATGGGGTTTGATTGTTTGCTGTTAATTAAATTTTCTTTTGTTTCTGCAAGTAAAGTATCTATTTTATCACGCTCCACACGAGTTATTAGAGGCTTAAATAACTTAATGGAATGTTCAAGTAGGGGCTTATCTAAACTATTCCAAGTAAGTGAGTCACAATTTAAGAAGGATTCAGCTTGCATTGCCATTAAAGGGAGCACGGGTTTAAGATAGGTTATTAAAATACGAAATAAATTTAATCCCATTGTACAGATGGTTTGTACTTCAGGTAGTTGCTCTGGGGTTTTGGCTAATACCCAAGGTTTATTCGTATCTATATATTGATTGACACGATCAGCACAATCCATAATTTGTCGAACTGCTTTCGCATAGTCTCGTTGGAGGTAAGCGTCAATAATCGTTTCACGCTGACTTAAAAGTTCTTGGTAGAGTGTAGGGGCACTTAATTTTTCTGCTAACTGATTATTAAAAAGTCTGTTAATAAAGCCAGCACAGCGGCTTGCAATATTGACAACTTTACCAACTAAATCAGCATTAACGCGATTAATAAAATCATCAAAATTTAAATCAAGATCATCTACTCGGCCATTTAATTTAGCAGCAAAATAGTAACGCAGATACTCAGGATGTAAATGGTTAAGATAGGTCCGTGCTTCAATAAAAGTGCCCCGTGATTTAGACATTTTCTGGCCATTAACAGTTAAAAAACCATGGGTAAAAATGGCGGTAGGAAGGCGATGATTACTGCCAGCAAGTATGGCAGGCCAAAATAGAGCATGAAAATAGACAATATCTTTACCAACAAAGTGGTAAAGTTCAGCGCTAGAATTTTTACCCCAGTAGTCGTCAAAATTTAATCCATTTAGCTCACAGTATTTCTGAAAGCTCGCCATATAGCCAATTGGGGCATCTAGCCAAACATAGAAAAATTTATTTACAGTCCCTGGTATGGGAAAGCCGAAATAGGGTGCATCACGTGAAATGTCCCATTGTTTTAAGCCAGCTGCAAACCATTCGTCAAGTTTATTACTTACTTCTAGTTGTAAGTGGCCTTGGCGAGTCCATTCTTTTAATAATTGTTCATAGCGGGGTAAATCAAAAAAATAGTGTTCGGATTCTTTTTCAATAGGCTTGGCGCCGGAAATAGCTGAAACTGCATCAATTAAATCAGTTGTTGAATAAGTTGCACCGCAAGCCTCACAATTATCGCCATATTGATCAGGGGTTTTGCATTTTGGGCAGGTGCCTTTTACATAGCGATCAGGTAAAAACATTTCTTTAACGGGATCATAGGCTTGGCGTATTGTTTTTTTAACGATATCGCCATTGGCTTCCAGTTGCTGATAAATTTTGCTAGCCAATGCCTGATTTTCATTGGAATGGGTTGTGTGATAGTAATCATAGTGAATAGCAAAATCTTGAAAATCTTGTTCATGACTTTGCTTCATTTGGGTAGTTAATTCTTCTGGGCTAATACCAAGCTGTTCTGCTTTTAGCATAATAGGGGTGCCATGCGCATCGTCCCCACAAACACTAATACAAGTATTACCTAACATCTTGTGTGTACGCACCCAGACATCTGTTTGAATATGCTCAACTAAATGTCCTAGGTGAAGTGGGCCGTTAGCATAAGGCAACGCGCTGGTTACCACTAATTTGCGAGTCATACTTTAGCCTATCTAATGAAAATGACGAATTATAATGTATTTATTAATAAAATGCTTGCTACCATTAAGTTTAATAGGCAATTAATTTTAGTAAACAGTTGCAGAGAGTAAGGATTGAAAAGAATAAAACAAGAGAAATAAAAATATGTTGAGCCGAAGCTCAACATATACTAGATATTAGAAGCTTACAGCAACTATTAACCAAGAGTTACTTTTTTCTCTTGAGTCACTGTAGTATCGATATGTTCAACTGCTGGAATTGGTTTGTCTTCATGGAAAACTTTAGTATGGGGCAGATCTTTTAATTCTACTTTAGGAGCGCGCTTATCATTTAGTCGTACTTCTGGATCTAGATTAGATGCATTGGCTGCAGAAGCGTTATGATCAGTAACTTTTTTAGCAAGTTCTGGAGTATGATAAGGGCTGTTAGTGAAAGGGTTATAGCCTTTTTCAGAGACGATTCTTTCATTGGGGAAATCAGTGATATGAGTTTTCTTAGTACGGAATAAGTTATCCATTAAGTTAGAAACTTTAGTCACTGCATTAACGACAGCTGAAAAACCAACTGCTGCAGCAGCAGCAATACCAGCAGCTGCGAAAGAAGCTGCAACGACAGACATTGAAGCTAAGCCTGCGAAAGGTGCCGCGCCGAAAATTGTAATACCAGCGATAAAAGGAATTGCTGGTGGGAAGAATAAACATAGTGCGCCCACGCCTACTGCGCCTACAACAGCCCCGCCAATTGCAGCAGCACTTTTCCAGTTATTTTTTAAAAAATTTCTAAAATTGATTTCTGGCGCTTTGAATTTAAATAATGCCATAATTTTTCTCCATATGTTTGAAAAAATCGCTGGCATCATAGCAAATATTTATGTGATGTGAAACAAATATGTTCAATATCTTGTTACAAAACTGTAAATTTACCATTTTTAAAGCTTAAAATTAGTAAAAGGGCACTTTTTTTATAAGTTGTTCATTTTATTTAAATTTGGAAAACAATTAAAACACCTTGGTGAAAATATAATGCAGTTGTTGTAGTTTTATTCAGGCATTTGTTGCAGAATCGTAAACATAAAAATTAAAAAAAAAACGTTTAAAGAAATACGAATTTTTTTCTTACAACGTATAATATTTTTCCTTGTGCTTAAATTAAAATAGAGAGTAATTGCCAAAGTCTTGCACTTTATGGAAAAATCACGAATTAATGACTTATATGTAAATAGTAATCAAATGGTGATTGATCGAGCCGGCTATAGGCTTAATGTAGGAATTATTTTAGTTAATGATTCCGGTAGAGTTTTTTGGGGGCGGCGTAACGGCCATGATGCTTGGCAATTTCCGCAAGGCGGTTTAATTGCAGGTGAAACGGCGCTTGAAGCAATGTATCGTGAACTACGTGAGGAAATAGGCTTAGATAAAGAAGATATAGAAATTATAGGGGTAACAAAGCGATGGTTAAAATATCGCCTGCCCAAACAGTATTTACGACATGGAAGTGAGCCATTAGTAATTGGCCAGAAACAGAAATGGTATTTACTTAGGTTAATTACTTGTGAACAGAAGGTACGTCTTGATCTAAGTGATTCGCCAGAATTTGACAGTTGGCGTTGGATTGATTATCACGAACCTCAGGAACAGGTGATTTTTTTTAAAAGACAAGTCTATACTCAAGCCATGAAAGAGTTAGAGCACCTGTTAAAAAAACGTCGCACGCCATTTGGTATGCGTCGCAAGCGAGGTAATCATAGTTCATAAATGTTAAAAATTTTAAAACGAATTGTACAGGATGTTACAACCGCTAATCATTTATCTGAGGCTTTAGCTATTCTCGTGCAGCGTTTGCATAAGGCTTTAGCCGCAGATGCTGTGTCTGTTTATTTGATAGACAATAAACATGCTGAATATGTTTTAATTGCAACCGAAGGCTTGAATAAATATGCTGAGTCTAAAGTTAGAGTAGGTTTAGATAGTGGTATTATTGGGCTAGTTGGTAGGCGTGAAGAACCTATTAATATTATTGATGCGCATTTGCATTCTGAATTTCATAAAAACCCTCTTTTAGGTGAGGAACATCTAAACGCTTTTTTAGGCGTTCCTATTATTCAGCATCGTAAGCTCTATGGCGTTATTACCGTACAACAAATAGAACAGCGTTATTTTGATGATGCAGAAGAAGCGTTCTTAATTACTTTGGCAGCACAATTAGGTGGAATTATTGCCCATGCTGAAGCAACAGGGGAACTAGCTCAATTAACCCAGCCAAAGCCTTTAGGGGCAAAAAGAACAGATCTACCTGCTCATATAGCGTTATCAGGAATTGGCTGTGTGCCTGGAGTAGGTATTGGACGCGCTGTCGTTATTTATGCGCCTGCAGATATTGATTCTGTACCACGTCATACGGTTGAGGACATTGAAGATGAAATAGACATTTTTTTAAAAGCGCTTCAATCAGCTCGTGAAGATATGCAACGTCTAAGTAGGCGTATGAAAGCAACCGTTGCAGAGGACGAGCAGGCCTTATTTGATGTTTATATTCGCATCTTAGATAAAGACAGTTTAGGTGCAGAGGTCATCACTGTTATTCAAGCTGAAAAATTAAGTGCTCAAGCTGCTTTATCCGTTGTTATACGTAAACATGTGCAGCAATTTGAAAGCATGGAAGATGAATATTTACAAGAGCGGGCAAGCGATTTTAGAGATTTAGGGCGACGAGTACTAGCTGAATTACAACTTTCCCAGCGGATAGAAATTACCTATCCGAGACGCACAATTTTAGTTGGTGAAGAAATTACAGCATCTGTCTTAGCTGAAGTACCTGAAGGACAGTTAGTAGGTATTGTTTCGGCTAAAGGCTCGAATAATTCGCATGTGGCTATCTTAGCTCGTGCTTTAGGTGTGCCTACCATTATGGGTGTACGTGGGCTTAAATTAGAAACGTTATCTAATCGAGCTGTTATTGTTGATGGCTTCTTAGGCCATATTTATGTTTCCCCCTCACGCGCTTTACTTGCTGAATTTAAGAAACTAGCTCGTGAAGAGTTAGAATTAAATCAAAGCCTAGAAAGCTTACGAGATAAACCTGCAGAAACACTTGATAATTTTAAAATTTCATTACAGGTTAATACTGGATTAGCCATGGATGCCGGGCTGTCCATGAGCGTTGGGGCAGAAGGGGTAGGTCTTTATCGTTCTGAAGTGCCTTTTATGAGCCGTGATCGTTTTCCTTCAGAGGATGAACAGCATATTATCTATCGTCAAATATTAAAAGCCTTTGCGCCCAGATTGGTAACTATGCGTACTTTAGATATTGGCGGTGATAAAATTTTACCTTATTTTCCTGTAAAGGAAGATAATCCTTATTTAGGTTGGCGCGGTATAAGAGTAACTCTTGACCATCCTGATGTTTTTCTAATTCAAGTCCGTGCTATGATGCGAGCCAGTGTAGATTTAAATAATCTGCGTATTATGCTGCCTATGATTACCAGTTTAAGTGAAGTTGAAGAAGCTGCATTATTGATTGAACAAGCATTTCAAGAATTACTAGAAGAAGGCTGTGTAATTGAGAAACCTAAATTAGGTGTAATGATTGAAGTACCGGCGGCTGTTTATTTGGCAAAAGATTTAGCTAAGCGTGTTGATTTTATTTCGGTAGGAAGTAATGATTTAACGCAATATTTATTAGCTGTTGATAGGAATAATTCTCGCGTAGCTAATATATATGATTCATTTCACCCCGCAATGTTACGGTCTCTTATTAAGATTGTAGAAGGAGGGCATGCAGCCGGAATAGAAGTAAGTATCTGTGGAGAAATGGCTAGCGATCCATTGGCGGTAGTTTTACTAATCGCTATGGGTTTTGATACGTTAAGTATGAATTCAACAAGCCTACCTCGGGTAAAATGGGTAGTTCGTAATATCTCTTTGGCCAAAGCACGAAAAGTACTTGCTGATGTATTAGAATTAGAACATGCTGTTGAAATTAGACTTTATTTACAAAAAGCATTAGAAGATGAGGGTCTAGGTGGCTTAATTAGAGCTGGCAGAATATAATGATATTGATGACTTTTTTAACTGGCGCTCTCTATAGTCTTACTGGTATTGTCGCCGGTTTAATGTCAGGCATGATAGGTATTGGCGGCGGAATTATTATTGTGCCTGCTTTACTCTTTATTTTCCAATACATAGGCAAAATGCCTGCAGACTTAGCTATTCATTTAGCGACAGGCACCTCTCTTGCAATTATTCTATTCATTTCCCAAGCGACGGTACGGGCGCATTATCGACAAGGTACAATTTTATGGTCGGCTTTTCTTAAGCTAGCACCAGGTATTTTTATTGGCGCCTTTGTTGGCGTTATGTTATCTAATTATTTACCGGTTATTTGGTTAGAAAGAATACTCGCTTTTTTTCTATTACTTATTGCTATAGAGAGAATATTTAACTTTAAACTCAGTCAACCTACACCACACTATCCACATACTGCCTTAAATATTTTAATTAGTTTTTTCATTGGCCTAATTTCTGGTTTATTAGGTATTGGCGGTGGTGTACTTATTATTCCATATCTTTCTTACTGTGGCTTAAATATAAAAAAAATCACCCCTATAGCCGCTTTATGTATTATGACTGCCGCTGTTGTTGGCACTATTATGTTTATAGTAATTGGTTTTTCTGAAGTAGCACTTCCAGCTTATAGTACAGGTTATGTTTATTGGCCCGCAGTATTATGTATTGCCTTGCCTAGTATTTTTAGTGCTTTCTGGGGAGCGAAACTGACTTATCTTCTTTCTCAAAAACATTTAGAATATGTTTTTATAATAATTTTACTTATAACAAGTATCCAGTTAGCATTGTAGTTTTATTGCGTCATAATTAATAATATTAGCGTTATTTAGTTTTTAATATGTAAATATTAGAGCTCTTACATAACCTGTAGATTTTACTTTAGTGCAAGGCGCAAAGGTTTTGAGGAGCAGAGTTTACAGAGAGTAAATGAGCACCGCAGAAACATTTGCAACGCAGCAATAAAGTAAAAGATGCAGGTTATGCGAGAGCTCTATTTAACCCTAGATATTTTAAAGAGGTAATTAGTTTTACCGGCAATTTGGCAAAATTCTGCAAATAACTTGAGGTAAGAATATGCTCACTTATCCTGCTATTGATCCAGTTGCATTTTCTATTGGACCATTAAAAGTACATTGGTATGGCTTAATGTATTTGTTTGGTATTACAGCGGCCTGGGGTTTAGCTCATTGGCGTGTTAAACGTTACCATTTAAATTGGACAAGTGAACAAATAAGCGATCTAATCTTTTATGCTGCTCTAGGCGTTATTTTAGGTGGTAGATTAGGGTACATGTTATTTTATAGCACCCACCAATTTATGAGTGATCCCTTAATATTTTTTAAATTATGGGAAGGCGGAATGGCTTTTCACGGTGGACTATTAGGTGTTGCTGTGGCTCTAATTTTGTATTCCCGTAAAATAAAGAAGTCATTTTTAGAGGTCGGCGATTTTGTAGCACCTTTGGTACCTTTAGGACTTGCTGCTGGTCGATTAGGGAATTTTATTAATGGTGAGTTGTGGGGACGCGTAACTGATGCTCCTTGGGCTATGATTTTTCCACATTCAGATGGGTTACCTCGACACCCCTCTCAACTTTATGAATTTGGCTTGGAAGGCATTGCACTATTTGTTTTAGTTTGGTGGTATGCTGCAAAACCAAGGCCCCATGGCTGCGTATCAGCTATTTTTTTAATTGGATATGCTTGCAGTCGTTTAATTATCGAGTTTTTCCGAGAACCGGATGTTCAAGTCGGGTTTCTTGCATTTAATTGGCTGACCATGGGGCAGTTATTATCCATTCCCATGCTTGCTGCAGGATTTTGGTTATGGTGGAATAGACGATGCAAACATATTTAGCGTTATTAAAACATATTTTACAACACGGGATTGAGAAATCAGATCGAACAGGCACCGGTACATTATCTGTTTTTGGCTATCAGATGCGTTTTAATTTAGCGGCCGGATTTCCTTTAGTAACTACCAAAAAATTGCATGTGCGCAGTATTATTCATGAATTGCTGTGGTTTTTGCGTGGTGATACAAATACCGCTTATTTAAATGAAAATGGTGTTACTATCTGGGATGAGTGGGCTGATGAGCAAGGTAATCTAGGTCCCGTTTATGGTCGACAATGGCGTAGTTGGCCAACTTCTGACGGTCGTACTATTGATCAATTAGCTGAACTCTTAGAGCAGATTAAAACAAATCCTGATTCAAGACGTCTTATTGTCAGTGCGTGGAACGTGGGTGAGTTAGATAAAATGGCTCTAATGCCTTGTCATGCTTTATTTCAATTTTATGTTGCACAAGGGAAATTGTCTTGTCAGTTATATCAACGTTCTGCTGATGTCTTTTTAGGTGTTCCCTTTAATATTGCCTCTTATTCATTATTAACTTATATGATTGCTCAACAATGCAATCTTGATGTAGGCGATTTTGTTTGGACTGGTGGTGATTGCCATCTATATACAAACCATTTAGAGCAAGCTCAGATTCAGTTAGGAAGAGAGCCATTTCCCTTGCCCGAACTAGTTATTCATCGTCGTCCCCAATCCTTATTTGATTATAAATTTGAAGATTTTAGTTTTAAAAATTATCAATCACATCCTACTATAAAAGCGCCTATCGCAGTATAGAGATTAAATTTTAAAGACTATATCAGCATAAGGTTGGGCTAAGCATAGCGCAGCCCACCAACAGTTTCAGTCTTAAGGCATGTAATTATACTCATAATTGTTGGGTTGCACTTTGTTTAGCATATCAATGTAAATTACCACTTATTTAATTTTACCTACGTTATTCTATTTCTGCTACATTCCATGACTTGTTTGCAGAATCCATAATTTTGCAACCTCACTAGATCCAGCAGACAAGCCGTAGCAAGTAGGCATAGGTGGAGGCAATTTGTTTAAATTTTATTTTTATGTTTTAATATTGGCTCTGTTGTTTTAATTAAGAGTATTATGGCTAAAAAATTTATTTTTCTTGTGGCTTTTCTAGCAACTCTTTTTGTATCTATTGGTTATGCTAGTAAGCTTAGTAAGTACTTAAACAAGATGGATGCTCAAGACCGTGCTCGTCAAGAACGGGAATGGCAACAGGATATGAATTTTAATGATTTTGCTTTTCGCCTAGATAAGCGCTATCGTGATGAGCGGGGTCAATCTTGCCGCGATTACATATTTAGAGCTCGTAGTAATCCATACCGACATGGATACTATACAGTATGTGATGAGCGATAACAGTTAAACTAGACTTATTTTGCCATAAAAGAATCTACTTTTCTTTTATGGCACTAAATGAACCAGACTAATCTAGGTTTTAATCCTAACTAGGAATTTTAATAGCTAAAGGTTCGGCTTTTATCTTATCTCTTACCAGATAGTATCCTTTTCTACCGTTAGCAATATAAATTAACGACCATCCACTTACCATTGAACCATCGCCAAAAACGCAAATATCTGTCTGTCCTAATGCATTACTAAAACCGCCATTAGCAAGAAATGCAATACTGGCTCCGCCTATATTTTTACAAAAATTAAGGGAAGGATTTTCGTATTTGCCTTTAAATAGGGGCGAGTCGTGCGAGATAGGCGGTAATTGTTTAATTAAAGTTGCTGCGATATTAGGCGCTGTTGATGCAAACGTTGCTAAACCTACAGCAATAAAACCGCCATCGATTTTGAACGTACAAAAATCTTTACTAAACCCTTCTACTAAACCGGTTTTAGTACTAAATTGAGCTGGCATACGTTCAACTTGGCCACTTGATTGCTCACAGTATTCTTTAAGCGCTTGATCCTTTGGTTCATCAGCGTAACTTAAATTTAAAAAGAGTAAACTTATTAAAATTGTTATTTTTTTCATTCAATAATTCCTTATCTTAAATCCTTAAACTAGTTTGCAAAACCTATCGCGAGAGAGAATAACTAATAGCAGGAAACAACACTCAACAATAAACGAAAAATTATAATTTCATATTACTTTCTTTCAAGCAAATGTCGTAAGCGTTCAATTTCAGTTAATAATTCTAAGGCTAAGCCAGCACCGGCTAGATTAACGCCTAAGTCCCTATTTAACTTTAAAACAGTACGAATACGTCGAAAAGCTTCATGATCAAATTGCCATTCGTCCCGGTCATCTTTTTTGGCAGAAATAATTCCTTCATCTATGATTTCTAAAATCGTTGCTTGTGAAACCCCAAAGGAATAGGTGATCTCTTGTAAAGATAAATAAAAGTGCTCCTCACATTCAGGTAATTGAGTTGCATTCTGATTTCTAGTCATCACTTACTCCTAAACTTTGACGGGGATTAAATTTTGTTAAGGCAGCGATCTGCTCATATAGTTTATTAACTTCATTATTCTCTGTCGTTGGGATAACAATCTTTAAATTAATTAATTGATCACCTGGCGGATTGCCTGGCAAACCTCTACCTTTAAGGCGCATTTGTTTTCCAGTTTGGGACAATTTAGGTAATTTAAGCCTTACTAGCCCGCCTAGCGTTGGTACTTGAACGGAAGCACCTAGCGTTGCTTCCCAAGGCGTTATAGGGAGTTCTAAGTGAATATCTTTTTTTTCTAATTTAAACCAAGGATGAGGAGCAATATTAATTTCGATGTATAAATCGCCTTTGTGGTGTTTTCTGCCTTCATTCCCTTGACCTTTTAAGCGAATTTGTTGTTTGTCTATAACCCCTTTAGGAATCTTTACTTTGATAGCTCGTGTTTCATACTCTGGCCAACCCGATTGGGCCATAACAGGTTTTTGTAACTGTAACGTTTTTTCAGCGCCATGAAAGCTATCTTCGAGGCTAATCGTTAATTTAGCGTGAATATCTAAAGACTCCTCAAAATAATCGTATTCTTGTTGCTGACGCTGCCTAAAAATACTACTAAGAAAATCTTCAAAATCAGCAGCACTACCTTGATCAAAGGAGTGTGAGTATTGATAATTTGATTGCTCGCTTGGTCCACCAGCGGCTCCAGCATTAGGATTTTGCCAGTATTGCCCAAATTGATCATACTTGGCTCGTTTTTCTGGATCTTTTAATACTTCATAAGCTTCACCAAGTTCTTTAAATTTACTTTCAGCATTAGGCTCTTTACTAACATCAGGGTGATATTTACGCGCGAGTTTTCGATAGGCACGTTTTATTTCTTCTTGGCTTACATTTCTATCAAGCCCCATTATTTTATAATAGTCTTTATATTCCATGGTTTTCTTCACTAAAATAAGTATTTAATTTTAAGTTATTTTAAATAAAGCCTATTGTTTTTTAATCAGTATAGGCGGTAGTTTCTGACTGTGCCTATCACAAAACATCAATACACCACCTATGACGCCAGCAGGCATACTGACTATATTTAAAATAGGTATGAAGCTAATGCAATTAATTAGAAAGCCAAAACCAAAAGATTCTTCTTTATTTTGTCTCATTAATTGCCGCATAGTTTTGAAATCAACTAAATTATTATCCATGGCATAATCTTGATATTGCATACTTAAGATCCAGGAATTGAATGCAAACCAAATAAAAGGAAAAAAAGGATGGATAAAAGGGATAAAGAATAGAAAACACATGCCAATAAAGCGTGGAAAAAAATAACTGATAAATTGCATTTGACGCTTAACAGTACGCACGGTGATTTCTGAGTAAGTTAATTCAGGAATCATTTGGTTACGTAATAAATATTGCGCCCGCTCAGCTAAAATGCCATTAAAAGGCGCAGCAATCAGGTTAAATACGATAGTAAATGTTGCTAAGAAAAAGAGAAAGCAACTTAAAATAAAAAAAATCATAAAAATAGTACTTAAGAAGCTCAACCAAGAAGGTAGCTGATTAACATAATAATTAGAGAGGGGAAATAGATAATGGTAAAGGAGATAAAAAAGGCCAATAAAAACAAGAAGATTAAAAAAAATAGGTAGGATGACAAAGCGTCTCAGTCCCTTTGTTGGTAAATTTACCATACCTAATAAAAGGTAGCTCATCCCTGTAGAAAATTTAATCATTAAGCTAATTAACTTATAATTTAATTATAGAAGTATAACCTGGGCTAACAGGGGATTAAAGAGTTGCACTTAAATCTACCCTTTATCGAGGATAATAAAGGGCAGATCATTTAGATTAATGTGAATTAGACATAAAATATATTTGCTATATTTTATGTCTAATTTAGTTATATTTAATCTGGATCCCGTATGAATGCTTCGCATTTTACGGGATAACGTTCGTTTAGCGCCATGAAGGAGCCTTCGTCTCTTTCATGGCGAACTCACGTTAGATTAATGATAATTAGGTGTCATGACAACTTTGATACAGCTATCTTCCTTTTCACAAAATTTTTCATAAGCAGTAGGTGCCTCATCAAGTGTGATTCGATGGGAAATAACTTTCGTTGTGTCAATTTTACCATCCATAATTTTTGATAACAGCAGAGGTAAGTAACGTTGTACATGTGTTTGGCCCATCTTAAAGGTTAATCCTTTATTCATAGCAGCACCTAAAGGAATATTATCTGCAAAACCAACATAAACACCTGGAATAGAAATAGTGCCCCCTTTGCGACAGCACATAATTGTCTCTCTTAAGCAGCGTGGCCTATCCGAGGTTAAATGTAAAACCTGTTTTGCTTTATCAATCATAGCATCAAATTTAGGTCCTGCGTGAGCTTCAGTACCGACTGCATCGATGCATGCATCTGGCCCTAAGCCTTTAGTCATAGACATCAGTTCTTCATAAACATCTTTTTCTTCAAAATTAATTGTTTCTGCTTTACCCCAAGTTTGGGCTAAGCTTAGGCGCTCAGGGACACAATCAATGGCAATAACTCGGCCAGCACCTAGCATCCAAGCACTCTGAATTGCAAATTGTCCCACAGGCCCGCAACCCCATATAGCGACGGTATCTCCTTGTTGAATATTGCAATTCTCGGCAGCCATATAACCAGTAGGAAATATATCTGATAAAAATAAAACCTGTTCATCACTATAGCCTTCAGGAATAACAATAGGGCCTACATCTGCATAGGGAACGCGTGCATATTCTGCTTGCCCACCAGAAAACCCACCTAACATATGTGAATAGCCGTATATACCTGCAGGTGAATGTCCCATTCTCTCTTTAGCTATTTCAGCGTTAGGATTAGAGTTTTCACATAAGGAAAATAAACTTTTCTTACAAAAAAAGCACTCACCACAGGAAATGGTAAAAGGTACAACGACACGATCGCCAACCCTTAACTTAGTATTACCGCGTCCGACTTCAACAACCTCTCCCATAAATTCATGGCCTAAGATGTCGCCTGACTCCATAGTCGGAACAATCCCATTATAAAGATGCAAATCAGATCCACAGATTGCTGTTGCTGTAATACGAACAATGGCGTCTCGATCATGAAGTATTTTAGGATCGTCAACAGAATCAACTCTTACATCGTGCTTTCCATGCCAACAGAGTGCTTTCATAATTAATTCCTTTTAAAAGTATTTATCAATTGAATATTGTTTATGAGTTAATCTAGCGCTACTCACTAAGCTTTATACTAGGTTGCAAGCTCGTTGGTTCAGTCATTACTTAGTTGTACCCTCATTCGCCTACTCACTTGCGCCTTGTCTAAAACTTAATGGGTAGCGCTATAGAACATCGGCCTTAAGTATAAATACATTGAAAGGCATTTCTTAATTAGTATAGTCTAGAAGTGAGCTGATAAGGAAATGGTCTATGTGTAAATAAAATTGGCTTACTCTAACCTAGATAGATTAAAGTAAGTAGGAAGATTAATTATTTATATTTAATCTGGATCCCGTACAAATGCTCCGCATTTTACGGGATAACGTTCGTTTAGCGACATAAAAGAGCCTTCGTCTCTTTCATGTCGAACTCACGTTAAATAGTACGTGCCCAAAATCTGAGCTTTCGACAAGCTTTAATAAATTGCGGTATGGTACTTTCATCTATTAAATTAATAAAACCATCATCTAGATGAGTAATAGAGCCTATCTGAGTTAATAGCGGTTGTAAGTGTTGCTCATAACCTATAAATTTATAATGAAGATAAGCATCATTGATAAACTCTTGTACTTTAGGTAAATTTAAAAGCTCGGTTGTAGCTGGTTCAGCAATTAAAAGGATGACAGCATCATACAAGAAAGAAGGGCCACCACCAATTTTTTCATTCACTTTAATTTTACTATTATCACTTAAAGTCACACCTGAAATGTGAGGTGCGATAATAAAGGGTAATGCGCCTTCAGCTTTAATTTCCTTGATTAGCTTAGTATAAAGACTTGCATTAGCACCTTCTGATAATAAAATACCTACAGTTCGGCCAGCAAAACTATTAGGGGTATTTTTTAAAATACTTAATTTGTCCGAAGTTGGTAAATTTTGGAGGGTAGGCTTAGCGGCAGGAGCAGGGGTAGGTAATTGCGTAATACCTAAGCCTTTTGCAACGGTATGGGCTAGGTTTTGATCAATATTTAATAGATGGGCAACCATACGCTCTCGGATTGCAGCTGTTTCAACTTTGCTGAGCTCAAAAACAAGTGCGTCACTTAAGTGCGCTTGCTCAATCGTTGTTTGACTTAAATAAAATTGGCGTGCTTGACTGTAATGATCAGCAAATTTTTCCGGGCGTACTCTTAATTTAGGTCCTTCTTCATAGTTAGGATAACTGCTAAAGCCAATTTGCCGGTTTTCACGTGGGCCTACTCCCCAAGAATTAGGATTATAATTAGCTCGCCCCTTGGGGTTAATAAATGCCATATGACCATCCTGCTGGAAATGCGCAAATGGGCACTTAGGTGCATTAATGGGTAAATGAGTAAAGTTAGGGCTACCTAAACGTTTTAATTGAGTATCAAGATAAGAAAAATTACGGCCTTGTAATAGAGGATCATCAGTAAAATCAATCCCAGGAACAATATTTTGAGTACAAAAAGCAACTTGCTCAGTTTCAGCAAAAAAATTATCTACACAACGGTCTAATACTAAACGTCCAACCGGCCTGATAGGAATCTCTTCTTCGGGAATAATCTTAGTTGCATCTAACACATCAAAAGGAAAGCGCTCGCAGAAAGACTCATCAAACAACTGCATACCAAGCTCCCATTCTGGGAAATTACCTGTTTGAATAGCATTCCATAAATCGCGTCGATGATAATCAGGATCAGCGCCATTAATTTTAACTGCTTCATCCCAGGTGACAGACTGCATACCAAGCATAGGCTTCCAATGAAATTTTACAAAAGTAGACTTACCTTCTTGATTAACTAAACGAAAGGTATGAACACCGAACCCTTCCATAAAACGGAAAGAACGTGGAATAGTACGATCAGACATAATCCACATAACCATATGCATTGACTCTGGCGTTAAAGAGATAAAATCCCAAAAATTATCATGGGCTGTTTGTGCCTGTGGAAAGCCTCGATCGGGTTCATCTTTAGCAGCGTGAACAACATCAGGAAATTTAATTGCGTCTTGGATAAAAAAGACAGGAATATTATTACCAACGATATCCCAGTTACCTTCTTGCGTATAGAGTTTCACAGCAAAACCTCGCACATCACGTGCTAAATCAGGCGAGCCTTTGTTGCCTGCTACTGTGGAAAACCGTACAAAAGCAGGTGTTTTTTCTCCCTTTTTTTGAAAAAGATGGGCGCTTGTAAGCTCACTTAAAGATTCATAATTTTCAAAATAGCCATGAACACCAAACCCTCGCGCATGCACGACCCGTTCAGGTATGCGCTCATGATCAAAATGAAAGAGCTTATCACGTAAAATAAAATCTTCTAATAAGGTTGATCCACGCGGCCCAATTTTTAGCGAATTATGATCATCCGCAATGGGGGTACCTTGCTGCGTGGTTAGGGTCGCAGTTTTGGTATCAGCGAGCTGATGTAGGTCACCACCTTTACCACTATAAAGTTTTTGCTCGCCTATTTGTACTTCTTTTAAGTGAGTTAAATCTGAATCCTTTTTATTATCATTCATATCAATATCCCTATTTAAAATACAGCAAATTGAAATTAATAAAATTTTTCTTAGGCAAGGCTAGCTAATTTATGTTCATGAGCAAGCTTGTCAGCTAAACGAGTTGGCTCAGGTAAGCGATAACCTTTCGTAAGTTTTAAAATCCAAGCCAAAGCACTTGTAAGATCTGCTTTATGCCCTACGGAAATATAAAGCGGTTTAACATTTAATTTGTTACGTAATACGGCACCAATAATATTACCCTGCCGATCCTGAAGATCAGAGTAATCACCTGGGTTGCTACCAGGTTCTTTAGCATAGCCATAAAGTTTACTTTTACCGCAGCCGATAGTCGGTATATCATAGGTTAACCCAATATGACAAGCTAACCCAAAACGGCGCGGATGTGCTATCCCTTGTCCGTCACAGACAATTAAATCAGGTTTAATACTTAATTGATCTAATGCTTGACACAAAGCGGGAACTTCTCGAAAGGATAAGAATCCAGGTTTATAAGGGATTTCAATTGGTGTAATGGCTTTAGTTATTTCAATAGGTTGTAATGTTTCTGCATCTAAAAGGACGGCGACAGTAAAAGCTCGATTACTTGGATAATCATAACCAATATCAATACCTGCCACATAATTTATTATTTTGGATATGGGTTTTATTTCAATCTTTTTAGCCCACTGTTTTTGATAAATAATGGCCTGTGACACATTAAATTCATTATTAATTACTAGATTTTCAGGATTTTTTAAATTCATAAAACTTGAGACTTTTTGTTAATAGCACCTAAAATTAAATAAAGGTAGTTTTCAATGAAGATATAAATTTAACATTTATCACCAGTACTAGCTACTGAACAACCTATTGCATTAAACCTAAGTTCTTTTATTTATAAGCCAATAGCTTTAAGTTAATTATTATAAAAATAGGATAAAATTATGTCGACAATGAAAATATGTAAGAAATGTGGTGCAAAAATCGAAATTGAGGATATGGATAATTTGGAGCCAATTCAAGAAGTATTGCCCCAAGAAGATGATACTATTGAAGATATCAATGATTTATGTGAAGAGTGCGCGCATCAACAAATGATGCATAAAAGTTAATTTAAGAAATAACGCAGTACCTAAAGGTACTGCACTAATTAAATTAATTAAAATTGTCCGGTACCAGTACGATCATCGCGGCTAGAGAGGGCGGTATCATAATAGCGAGCAATAGAATCACTCCACATTTTATCTGACATATTAGGCCAATTATCTTTATCGAAGCCAGGCGAGTTTTTTAACTGTTCTTCATTTAAAGGAATTTGAAAGCAGTCGCGATCTTTATTGTAAGAGAAAATACTCCAAGGCATTGCAAAAAGCTTATTACCTAAGCCTAAAAAACCGCCATAACTTAGTACAACGTAACTTACTTTCCCACTTAATTTATCAAGCATTAAGGCTTCAATTTTGCCGAGATTATCACCCTGAATATTCTCAACTTTAACTCCAATTACATCATTAGCATTTACAACATGGTTAGTATTCATTGTAATCTCCTTACAGTAGTTACAAATATATCATTTGAGATAACTTATTATTTTTTCTTTAAGTTATGTATAAATTATATGTATTTTGTGGGATAGAGTTTGACAAAAAATACTTCGTTCCTTTATGTCAAACTCACATTAATTACCGCACCGCAATTGCAGAATGAACTGCTCGTACGCCCCTTATATTTTTTGCTAAGCTAGTAATATTAGCTCGTTCTCTATCGTTATCTACTTCACCAGTTAAATAAACTATTCTATTTTTTGTTTCGACTTTAATTGGCCAATATTCAACCGCTTTCTTACCAAATAATTTTTCTTTTAAAATGGCACCTTTTACTTTGGCGGTAAGCATGGTATCAGTTAAAGGTGCTTTACTATTAGTTACAGATAGGTGATCGGCATTAACACTTTTAACGCCCTCCACTGACTCTGCTAAGGCAAGTGCCCGCTCGTATTGCAAATCACTTTCTAATTTACCTGTTAAAATAACTTGTTGATTCTTTGTTTTTACTGAAATTTTTGTGCCAGGCACTAAATGAGATTTTAAGTAAAGTGCTTTAACTTTAGCAGTGATTGCTGTATCAGTAATGGCATTTTGTGTCACATTACTGTTTCCGTGTACGGCTGCTTCAACGGCTAGAGGAGACATGGTTGTCAGAGCAAAAACGCCACATAATAAACTTTGTTTAAACATAGTCACTCCTTATATTATTTAGACCGGTCCTTTTTTATAGAAAATTTTAGTCAATTTTATGGTGAATATTCTGTCCAATTTTTTATAAATTTAATTGTGACTATTTAAGCTAACATTGTTGTGACAAGAATGTCAAGGCCATGATAAAGGAAATTAATATATTTATTTATCAAGTATAGCTAACTATTGTTTGAGCTTAATCATAAAGAGCTAACCGTATTCATTATGTTGGTTTTAAGGTCAACGGCTTCCTTTTATAAGAAGTTATGATGGACTAATAGGTGATTAAAAATTTTACAATTCTGCCATCTTACTTCTCGAGTATATGCTATGTTTATATTTAAACAGTGATATTTAATTATGAAAAAATATATCTTTTATGTGGGTATTTTGTTCTGCTTTTGTTTTGGTATTTATGCAAAAAATATAGAAAATTTTAGAGATAAAGTTGTACAGCAACAAATTTTCTTAGATGAGCAAAATTTTAGCACAGGGAAAATTGATGGGCACCGAGGCAAGTTTACAAAACAAGCCTGGAAATATCATGAATCATTTAAACCTTTATACTCTGAAATGGATTTTCCTTTACCCTATACCGTTTATCTTCAAAAGAAAGTCTTAGTTAATGACAATTTTAATTTAGAAGAAGCAGCTACAAAAAGTACGGAATTTACTTCAATATTTCAATGTTATAAATTACCGCAACCAAAGCCTCTTAATTCACTCTATACTTTTTATACTATAAAAGATGATGATAAAAATTATTTAGGCTCTATTCCAGAAAAAATAAGAAAACAGGCAAAGAAGAAAGCCTTACCTTATGAAAATTTAGCAGAGTTTATTGCAGAGCGTTTCCATACAGACGTTGATTTTTTAAAAGAAATTAATCCTCATGTTAATTTTAATAAATTAAAACCGAATGATAGGGTAAAAGTCCCAAATGTGACCCCCTTTGTTATAGAAAGCCTCACACAAACAGGAGTTTCTAAACATGTACCCTTACCTAAAAGAATTGTAAAAATAAACACGCGCAAAAAAACGCTTCTGGTTTTTGAAAACAATAAAATTATTGCTTTTTTTCCTATAACCCCGGGCTCACAAGAATTACCTGCTCCTAAAGGAAAATGGAAGATTAAAAGTATTAGATATCTTCCCTGGTTTAGATACGATAAAAGGATGCTTAAAGAAGGTAAGCAAAGTGATAATTATCACAATCTTCCACCGGGCCCAAATAGCCCAGTAGGTGTGGTGTGGATAGGTTTAAATAAAAAAGGGATTGGAATTCATGGTACCAATGAACCAGAAACCATAGGACGTTCTACAAGCCATGGCTGTATTCGTCTAACTAATTGGGACGTAGTGAAACTTAGTAAGTTAATAAAACCTGGCATGATTGTAGAAATAAACTAGGATTTTTTACTTCTATTATTTTAGGCATAGATAAGAATTTAAACCTAATTAGTTACCTTATTTAAATTCCATTGTGTTTGTGATTGCTATTTAATTTAGTTAATTAAAATTAAATTTGCACATACAGAAATAAATATAATATAGTGATTTTAAAGTTTAATGAATAAGTCAGGTATTTAATGAAGGGAATCTTAGCACCTATCTCAATCTTGTTAGTAACAAATATCTTTGCGATGCCTTGCTCCTTTGATGAAAACAAGCAGTGTAGTTTAGTAAGAAATATTTTAACTGATAAAAATGAAGAGGGCTTAAATTACTATGCTGCTACAAACTATGATCATAGGAAATCAGGCGAAATTAATGTCTATGATTCGTCCTTGGTATCTTATTACTGTGATAACGTTAATGAGCCAGGTCAATTAAAATTATCGGCAACTAAAGTAAATAATAATTATTGGAAAGCTGGTGAAATAATGACACGCCGTGATCTTGAGGCGCCTCCTTATAATGCTACGGTAAACTCAACTGTTTGGGATACAAGTACTTTATCGCATGGCTATCTTGAAGTAGTTGCTAAGTTACCACGCTGTGAAAGCAGTGATGATGGACTATGTGAGGCAAGAGCTAATCCAGTTAACTATCATAGTGGTTTATGGCCTGCAATCTGGCTTTTACCTACTAATGACAAACAATGGCCAACGAATGGCGAAATCGACATTATGGAAGCTTACCCTAAGAATACAAGCTTTGACATAATGACCGCTGCCCTACATTTTAATGGTAAAGATCCACGCTGCAATGGCGGCGATTGTAAAGGGCCAGGTTATCGATTAATCAGAAAGAAAGAAGTTGAACGGTTGTATAATGATTTTCATAAATGGGGTTTTGAATGGAATAAAGATCCTCAAAGCACCAAAGGTGGTTATATTATTACAGGTTATTATGATAATAAAAAAATTTGGGGGCCCTTAAAAACTGACTCATTACCAGCAGATGGTGCTAATGCCTTAAGTAGAGGTTTTAATGATAAAGAGGGTGGTTTTTATTTAATAGTTAACCTAGCCATTGGTGGCCCTTATGCTGGACCGCCTAATCCCCATATAAAAACGGCTAGTATGTTTGTGCAAAGTATTAAAAGCTATAAAGTTGCTACGCCTACTTTATGCAAGCCTCCCGCTAATATTTCCGCTAGTTATACTAAAGATAAAAAGAGTATAACCTTGAAGTGGCAAAAGCCAGAAGGAAGCCTCAATATTACTAACTATCAAGTTAGAAACTGGATGCAACAAACCCTGTGGGAAGGTAAAACGTTAACTTGGACAGAAAATACTTTACCAGGCAGATCCGGGAAATTTACCTATTATTTAAATTCTCAATGTGGGGCAGAAGTATCAGAATTAGTAAAATACGAGGTTGTTATTCCTTAATCTTCTGACCGCTGAACGGTAATAATAAACTTAGCAATGAACTAGATTTAAGTGCAGACTAAAAAGTTTTTAGAAGAAGTAATGAACACTGATATAAGAGGATAATTTTTATTTTATTGAAAGTCGAACTTCCCTGTTGCAATGAAAGCCATTCGCTTTCAGCTTATTTTTTTAAGTTGAAATGTTAGGGGGAACTTGCACTAGAGTTATTAGAATATTGGCTTAACTCATCGTTTAAATCACTTACTTTTTGTTTAGCTGCGTCAAGATATTGGGTTATCTTACTGAGAAACAAATAACGTTCAGGGCCGCCATCACCATTATAATTTTTAGCATCTTTTTATAGGATTTAAGTTTCTCTTGTGCTTCAAGCAACTCTTTTTCTATTTATGCTCTTGTTCTCATATTAAGTTTAAGGCTGATTATTAACGATCTAAAATGCCGACTATTTTATAAAAAAAGAAACTATGGGTTTATTTTAATAAAATTGTGCATTAGGAAGGAAGTATAATATAGGCTCTATATTTAAATAATAGATTTATATAAAAGTCCTAAAGATAAGTAGCATTTTATTTTAGTATTATACTAAATAGAGAAAAATCGTATGCAATTGTCAAAGATAGATAATTTTTGAGATAGTTAAAACCACAAATCCTATAAACTTATTATTACTTTCTACTACTTCTATTTTCAATATTCTCTAATTTTTGATAAATAGACTCTAAAAGAATTTCAATTTTTTGCAATTCTTTCTGCTCTGCTGCTTCTTCTATCTCATGCTGTTTTTGCATAGCGTCGACAATAACTGCAATAAATAGATTTAGTACGGAAAAAGTTGCAATCAATATATAAGTAACAAAAAAGATCCAAGCATAAGGATAAATTTCCATTACTTTACGAACAATATCAGGCCATCCTTCCATTGTCATAATTTGAAATAAACTAAAAAGAGAAGCCTGTAAACTGCCAAAATACTCAGGAAAATTTTGCCCAAATAATCTCGTCGCCATGACACCAAAGACATAGAATAAAATAAGTAAAATGCCAGCAATAGAAGTAATACCAGGTATTGCGTTAACTAAGCCTTGAATTACACGTCGGAGCGAAGGAAAGGCAGATACGAGCCTCAATACTCGTAAAACACGTGCAGCCCGTAATACTGTAAAAGCTTGGCCTGCAGGAATCAAAGATACAGAGACAACAATTAAATCAAACATGTGCCAGGGATTAGTAAAAAATTTCTTACCTAATGCTATCATTTCTAAACTAAGTTCGATGACGAATAAAGTTGTAAAAGTGTTATCAAGAAAGGTAAGTAAGGGGCCATATTTTTGAGTTAAAGTAGGATAAGTTTCAAGACCTAAGACAATAGCATTAAGGACTATTAATATAATAATAAAATTATAAAACCAACGACTGTTAATAATAACTTTTAGCTTATCCATAAGAGCACTTGGTGCCTGTGTTATTAACTATTACATTTCATTTAACACATAATAGAGAGTGATTCCATCGTTACTCTAACTAATTAAATTTAATTATGTAACTTATTAATAGCCTTAACAAGTTGGTTATTAATATTAAAAAGGAAGATATTTATTATTTTGCTATTTAGTAACTGTAACTTAATCAGCATTTTATTTCGTACTATGTTTATAGAATCTTTACTATTTTAAGTTATTGAAAGCACTAAATAATCAAATTTTGATTAGAATTGACCAATATTTAATTCTTTAGGCAAGAGCATAGTTTAGGTCTTTATGAAAAAAATAGATTGTTTCTTAAACTCACCCCTCGAAGAATTAGCTGCGAGTGATCCAGTTAGATATACTCATTTACTTTCTTTAATTAAGTTAAACGAGCTCATTACCAATTATAATAAAAATAGTGGTAATAATAACAACAGTGTTAGTGAGTGTGATCCAAGTGAAGAATTAAATTTATTAAAACAAATTGAAAGTCAAGTTAGCGTAATTTCCGAAAACTATAAAAAAAATCCTGTTTTCGATGATGAGAATTATCGACGTTTTTTTACCTGGCGAGCTCAGATCAAGATTCCTTAGCAGCAAAAATAGAAAAGCTAATAGAGCTAAACGCGCCGCATTTAAAAGCTATCTCATCTCCACCAATGCCTAGAATCTGGGAGAAACAGACTAAACCAGGATTTTTCAAGCGAGACCGTTCAGTACAGTATAAACGAATAGATCCATTTTTAAGCAATGTTTATAAAGCAAAAGAAGAAGCTGTTAAAGCAGAATACCAAAATTCAGAGGTGAATTTAAAATTAGTAGAAAGACTTCTCCAGCTTGAAAAAGAAGTATTAGATATATTAACTAACGGAATTCCGGCAAAGAAAAAGAAAATGCCTGGGAGATTTTATTACCTTCTTAATCAGATAACGGCTGCACTAAAGAGATTATCTGAAAATAATCCAAAGCCTGATGAGCTAAATAAAATTAACGAAGAATTAGCAAAGATTTTTATCGATCCATTTGAAGAAGAGGGAAAACGCTTTAAAGAAATAATGGTTAATCTTCTTTCAGCACAAAAAGATTTCGCCCATAATGGTTATAATCTTAATTATCTAGGCGGTAATAATAATAGAAATTGGTTAGCCACAAATGACTTAGATGGGAAAATATATGTCGTTCGCGTAGAAAAAGCGGATGATCCACCCACAGATTATTTATTATTAGAGAAAGCTAAAGAGAATAAAGAGATTGCTAAATTTATTGCCAAAGATGTTTATTATTATCCTACAGCTCCAGTAGAAGCTTTGCACGATAGATGTTTCAACTTAGCCATATCAGAATATTGTCCGCGTGGAAGTATTATGGATTATCGGGACTCTATTGATGCGCGTGATTTATCTTTTATCTCTGCTGAGATTGTTGATATTACTCGACAGTTAGCAACCATGGCCCTGGCTTTCACGCAACACGATATTGCTTATATGGATATAAAGGCTGAAAATTTTTTAATCCGTGATGACGGAAGTGTTATTACAGCTGATTTAAAATCAATTGTATCTATGGAAAAGGGTCATGTTCGTAGAGATTTAATTGTGACTACGTCGTGTAACTCCGCACCCGAGCAACGCCTAAAATGTTTAGAGCTAATTAATGCCAAACAATTTATGGTCTAGCAATTTGGCCTTGTATTATATAACTTGGCTACCAATCAAGTAAATAAAGATACACTGGTTGATCAATTACTAACCGATAATGATATAGAGAAAACACTTGCTTTAGATTTTTCACAACCTATTTTTAAAACCCCAGTAGGGGAAAAATTAGCTCAATTAATTACTAGCTTGATTAATAAAAATGGTGATGCAAGGCCACAATTAGAAGAGATAATAGAGGCCTGTGAGTCCTTACAACATTTAATTGCTAAAGTAGTTATCCAACCAGCGTTAGTAGACTATGAAAAGCCAGAAGATGGATTATTAGAGGCAGTTGGCGCATATTCAACTATTAAACCTTAGGGAGAATTAAGATGATTATAAACTTGCCTGTCAATTCTTGGGACGACTTATTAAACAAGTTAAATATTACTAAAAGTAATCGTAATGACAAAAATCAACAAGAAGTGCTTGTCTTATGGTGCAGAGAGTTTGTTAAAAGTGATTTTCAATTTGTATCTCTTGGCGCTACAGAAGATTTAGTTAAACGATGTATTGAATTAAATAATTATCCTTCTTTATCAGCCATTGATAAAGAAACTAGCAAAACGGTTCTTCAGGAAGCTGCTACTCTTGGATATGATCAATTTTTAGCTGAAGCTTTGAAAATTGATTCTGAGCATATTAATCTTGCAGATGAACATGGAAATACAGCACTTCACTTTGCAGCAGCACATTTTCATTTTAAAACTGTAGAGTGCTTAGTAACTTATAAAGCCAATCCAAACTGCATTAATACATCTAATAGCTTACCTATTAACCTAGCTGCAAGAAATCCTATTTCTGATCAAACAAATTCTAATCGAGATATTTTTTTATACTTGTTACCAAAAACTGATATAAGTTTATTAAATTTAATAAATAATAAAAATCAGAGGACTTTGATTTTAGACTTAGTTGTTTTAGATGACCCTGACTTAATAATGGAGATTTTAACAAAAAGACCCGATTTAAAATTAGCTGAAATTTTTAGTCACGGTAAGCAAAATATTCTCCACTTAGCTATTATACAAAGGGCTAATCGTATAGTGAAAGAATTTATAACCAATCCTACACTGGCTCGGCAAAAAACAGCTAATAACTCCACAATTTTGCATTTAGCAGCGCGTTACAATAAAGAAATCATCTTAACTCTGTTAGAAGAAGATACTTTAAAAGAAGTTATTCCTCAGTTAATAAATGTTCAAGATGAACATGGAAACACAGCCTTACACTATTTGACAGAAAATAAAGAGCCATCCGACGATACAATCATTGATAAGCTAATTGAAGCTGGCGCTGATGAGAATATTTCGAATGAAAACGGCAATGCGGCAATAGAACATAGCCGACGCTCTTTTTCTATATAAGAAGGCTTTAGGTTATTTAGGCTAGTTAAATTAATGCTAGCATGCAAAATGATATAAATTATGCTAGCCTAAATTTGACTAGCATAATTTAATAAATTAGTGTCTACCCGTGAAATCTCTAACTGCTTTTTCAGCTTCATCACGAGTGTAGCCATAATGTTTTTGTAGTTTGCCAAAAATTTCTTGTTGGTTACCTTCTAGCTCACGGAAATCATCATCAGTTAATTTACCCCAAGCTTGTTTCATTTTACCTTTTAATTCTTCCCAGTTACCTTCAAAAATATCTTTATTCATAATATTTCCTCATTGTGGTTTAGTTTAGAATTGATCAAATACAACATGATTAAGGTATCAATAATCAATCTATGTAGTAGTTAACCTTGTTTATCTATTTAAATCAAGTATTTAAATCTATTTAGGTAAATAATTGACGAATATTATCAGGTACAGCAACGGATTTATTGAGTTTATAATCAACCCAAACAATTTTACTTATGCCTTGTGCCATTAGAGTGCCTTCCTGAAATAAATCGTGATCGATGATAAAACTTGAATGCCCAAGGCTGTGGATACTACTATTAAGCGTTAAAGTTGCTGGGTAAATAACTGGTTTAAGAAAAGTACAAGCAACATGAATAACAACAGGGCCAGTAGGCTCTTCTAAGTTAAAATTTAAGCTAGCGAGCCATTCAATGCGAGCTTCTTGGAAATAATCAAAATAACGGGCGTTGTTAACATGGCCAAGCGCATCCATATCTCCCCAAGCAATAGCAAAATTTTTTTGATAAACTGCAATTTTTGAATTAGTCATGATAAATCCATAGGATCAACGTCAATGTTCCAACGTATATCTTGTGATTGTTTAGTTATTTTTATCCACTCTCGCATAGCCGTCAATGATAAGTGTAGATGTTTGCGTGAGGAAGATTTTATGAGAAGTTGCATACGAAATACATTTGCTTTACGCGCCAGTGGCGACGGTGCCGGCCCTAAGATTTGCAAAGATTGCTCACTTAAGTAATTTTTAATTGACTTTAAAAAGTGTTCAATACGTTCATTTTGCTTATGTTGAGCTCGAATAACAGCTAAATAATGATAAGGTGGTAAAGCAGCCTGCTTGCGACTAGTGAGTAACATTTTTGCAAATTCGGCATAGCCCTTTTGAATCAGTATGTTTAATAAAGGATGGTGAGGTATATGAGTTTGAATAAGAACTTGCCCTGGGTTTTCGGCACGCCCGGCGCGGCCTGAAACTTGCGTTAATAATTGGCCTAATTGCTCAATAGCCCGAAAATCTTGATTATAAAATCCAAAGTCAGCATCTACGACTACCACAAGCGTGAGTTTGGGAAAGTGATGTCCTTTCGCTAACATTTGCGTGCCAACTAATAATTGCGCTTGTTCATTCTTAATAAGCTCAAGTCGATGCTCAAATTCATTTTTTTTGCGTATCTCGTCTCTATCGATCCTTAAAATTTTAGTGTCTGGAAAAACAGTTGCTAAGTAATCATAAAGTCGCTGAGTACCAGTTCCAATTGGAATTAACTCGGGATTTTCACATTGCTTACACATGGTCGGAATTGCTTGACTTAAACCACAATGGTGACAAATTAAACGGTGGCTGTGCCGATGTAAGGTCAAATGACTATCACACGCTCGACAATCAATCATAAAACCGCATGCATGGCAAAGTAAAATAGGCGCAAAGCCACGTCGATTAATAAAAACTAAAACCTGACTTCCTTGATTCAAATGATGAGCAATGATTTGTACTGATCTTTCAGCTAAGCCATGATGGATACTTGCTGAACGTAAATCAATTAATTGATAATTAAGTGGCTGTGAAGTTAATGCTTTATGGTTTAGCTGTAAAAGAGAGTATTTTTTCTGACGGCAATTATGCAAGCTTTCTAAGCTTGGTGTTGCTGAGCCTAAAATAATAGGAATATTGGCTTGATACGCTCGCATAAGTGCTGTATCACGGGCTGAATAACGGACATTATCCATCTGTTTTAAAGAAGGATCATGCTCTTCATCAATAATAATTAATCCCAATTTAGGCATGGGCGTAAAAATTGCAGCGCGCGTACCAATAACTAAATGAGCAATATTATGCATTGCAGCATACCAAGATGCATATCGTTCGCTTTCATTAAGATTGGAATGTAAGGTAACAATTTGTTTATCAAAGCGAGCACTAAAACGCTTCAATAATTGTGGTGTTAAACCAATTTCTGGTACTAGAATTAGAACTTGCTGCCTACGAGCGAGGACTTCAGCGATAACCTGCAGATACACTTCAGTCTTGCCGCTACCTGTTATACCTTGCAAAAGAAAACAATGATAGCTTTCTAAATGTTGTTTAATTGCCGACACAGCCATGGCCTGCTCAGCATTAAGCGTTAGAGGCTCAGTTTTTAAACAGGGTAAATTAGGTAAATCAAATACTTGCTCTTGGTGAATAATATTTAGTTGGCTAAGTTTATCTAATTGCGCTTTAGTAAAACCAGCTTGAACTAATTCCTTTTTCGTTATAGTTTTTTTTTGCTTAGCTAAAAAATCAACTAAGGCACGTTGTTTAAGCGCATTTTTTCCTAACAGACTATAAGCTTCATCTGTTGTTTTGGTAAGTATGTAAGATTCTATAAGAGGCGCTTTAACAGTGCAGACCTGACGCAGTTTTTTAGGTATTGCTAAGGGTAATACTTCAGATAAAGGGGCTTGGTAATAGGTACTAATCCATTGGCATAAAGCAAGTATTTCAGCGCTTAAAATAGGTCGTTCATCAATAATGGTATGAATTGGTTTAAGGGGCCTATCTAATTTAGACATTGTGGCTTTACCAACCACAATACCTAAACGCTCCTGTTTGCGAAAAGGCACCCAGATACGTGTGCCAATTGCAGGAGAAACGTTAGATGCGGCGACATAATCGAAATAATCATGATTAGTATGAGGTATACATACATGACAAATAGTAATCACAAATATTTCCTTTAAACATTATTAATTAATGTGAATTCGACATAAAATATATTTGCTATATTTTATGTCGAATTTGTTTATGTTTAATCTAGATCCCGTACAAATGCTTCGCATTTTATGGGATAACGTTCGTTTAGCGCCATAAAAGAGCCTAGGTCTCTTTTATGGCGAACTCACGTTAATTAGATTGCTTTACCCACTCGTGGCTTGCCGATTGCCCAGGAGCCGAAAAAACTTTTACAACAACCTTTTCTATTCGATGTTTAATTAACTCTTCATCATCTTTGATAAGTTCATTAACAAACCATCTAGATAATTCTTCAACAGTAATATTGGTTAAAGGTAATAAAGTAACATCTTCTTTTAAAAAAGGAATTTTCTTTTTATTAAACATAAAATAATAATATTCCTCATCTTCACTCATGGTTAGAAAAGGCGAATAGGTAGGCATTAGAAACGTTTGATTAAGAAAGCGACATAATTTGTGTATCCGATCTTTATAATAGCGATAATCAAACGTCATGCCATTTTCTTCAACCCAGGTTGTTAATGCAAGATAAACACCATACATGTGACCATGCAATGGTTCTCGTTCAGTAGCAGAGAAAATAGTTGTATGGCCTGCGGAAAATTTCATTGATTCTTTTTGTAATTCAACGGTAGTTAGGTATTTAGTCATTTATAAGCTTGCTCTTTTATCTTGTAGTTGAAACCCAGTTAAAAACACATCCAAATTTTTAGTCAATGCCATTACTTTGAATAACTCACCCATTTCGCTAGGTAATGTCAATTTTTTTACAGCTTGAGTTGCGTTAATACGTGCCCGTTTATCCTCTATTTCAGCTAATAAGCCTAACAAATCATTAGCAAGTAAAAAAGCAGCTTGATTTGTATAACCAGCGACATGTAGATCAGCCGCACAAGCTGCTTCTGCAACATGAGTAAAGTCAATATGAGCCGTTATATCTTGTTCACCTATATGCGCTAAAAAGTTAGTATGAGCTTGATGTTTATAGTGACACATCAATGTTCCTTGGCTCCGATCAGGATGATAATATTCATGCCTGGGGTAACCATAGTCAATCAAAATAATAGCACCTTGATTAAGTATATTAGCTAGTTGCCTTAACCAGCCTTCAACAAATAAATTAACCTCTGACTGATAGGGCAGAGGCAGTTTCGGCAAGGCACTTTTTAAGTAATCTTGCAGACGTAAATTTGCAGTCGGTTTAAAAATCTCAACTAACTCATCTTTTTCATTTACAGTAATAAAACTTTCTAAGAGGTTCTCTTCAGTTTGTAAAAAACGATGCACAGGCATGGCATCTAATACTTCATTAGCTATAACAATACCGTTAAATGGCTCGGTTGGCCATTGAGTAAACCACGTTACTAAATGAGCTAAATGACTAATCTCTTGTTTAATTAAATTACTTTGCTCGGCTTGTAGAAAGCCACTCACTTCTAAAATGTAATAGGCTGAAGGTAGACAGTTTAATTGTTCCAAGCGTTTTAATATATCGACACATAAGCGACCTGAACCGGCCCCAAATTCAAAAATAATAGGATTAGGTAATAAAGGAATAATTTGCCTGCATTGATTAGCAAGTGTCTGGGCAAATAAGGGCGTTAATTCAGGTGCTGTAATAAAATCACCTTCAATACCAAATTTAGGCAAGCCAGCGCTGTAATATCCAGTCTCAGGATGATATAAAGCAAGTTGCATAAATTCAACAAATGGAATTTCTTGGTGCTGTTGTAAATACTTATACAATAAGCTTAATGAATTCATTGTTAATCTGCTTAGTTAAAACGAGGAAACATACCTTGATTTATGATAACAAACAAGTTAATGAGGTTGCATTAGTGACAGGTGCTGCTCGACGTATAGGAGCGGCTATTGCTCAGCAATTGCATCAAGTAGGCTTTAACGTTGCTATTCATTGTCAACATTCATTGAATGAGGCCCAACTGTTAGCCAATTTTTTAAATAAGATAAGGCCGGAAAGTGCTCATGTTTTTCAAGCTGATTTAAACCAACCTCATGAATGTAAGGATTTGATTAAGCAGGTATTACAATGGGGAAGTAAATTAAATATGCTTGTTAATAACGCTTCCGTCTTTAAAAAAACCAATGTTAATGAGGTTAATTTAGATGATTGGCAAACTCTTTTTACTGTTAATGTGCAAGCTCCATTTCTCTTAAGTCTTGTAGCATTTCCTCATTTATCTCTACAGCAAGGTGCAATTATTAATATTACCGATATTCATGCTGACAAACCGTTACGTGACTATGCGGTTTATTGTCAGACTAAAGCGGCCCTCGCTATGCAAACTAAAGTGTTAGCAAAAGAATTTGCTCCCCATGTTCGCGTTAATGCTGTTGCGCCTGGCGCAATTGTTTGGCCTGAAAAGGAAAATGCTTTAAACCTTAAAGTACAAGAACATATTATTTCTAATACCTTATTAAAGCGACATGGCGATCCCCGCTTTATTGCCCAAGCTGTTGTCTCTTTAATTAATAATCCTTTTATTACCGGACAAATATTAAATGTTGATGGTGGTAGAAGCATTAGCTAATTATAGATAATTAACAAATTAAATTTCTAAAAAGATATAATACAAAAGTAAAAAAATTCATCTTCTAAAATGATTCTTTGAAGACCTTTTTAACTAAAAGAGGGCCTCTTAGCAAAAATAAAAGGGACTTTCCTTTAGGAGCCCTTGCTGTTATTAAAGAGGTCCTCAATATACATCAAGACCTTATAATTTTAGGACCTCTTTCAAAAGTTAACATTTTTTCTTACTAACCATCTTGAATTTTGATAAGAATCAAATAAGTGCTTTTGGTACTAAAGATTTTCTTTTCAATAATACAGCTAAAACTACATTTAATTAAGCTAAGAATAGCTTGATGATGTTGGTATCAAAAAATTGCAATATTTATCTGTAAACATCAACTGAAGTCGGTCCTTAGCATTAAATAAAAGAAATTTTAGAATAACTTTTCCATTGCGAGAAAATATGATTACCCTTAGTCCACCAACGTCCAACATAAACTTGTTTATTATCGCGTGCTTTACGAAAAATAAGTTTGCTATCTTTTGTAAAAAACAACTCATATAGAGAGTGACTCTTACAGGTATGACCTACAATAGTATTATTAGTCACTAAATTATTTAATTCATTCGCTGTAAGTGGCTTACTTTCCTGTAAAAAAGCATCAATTTGTTTAGGTAGTTGATTAAATTGCAGTGATGCATGAGTAATACTATAAGCCACTAGATTAACTGTTAATAATATAATCCATTTATTCTTAATTAATATTATATGTATCTATTCTTTGAATAAGCATATTGTTACTACACTACATTATTTATTATGTAGTAACAATATTGATTCGAAAGATGGTTACTAGACTATCCTGAAGTACTTGTGTTATTACTGTAAATAATAAAAATATCAATTTGGTAATAGAATATTTATCTTCAATTTTAACTATCTGACAATAACTGCCAACCTGATAATTCTACAAATCCCTATCTTTGCCACAAGCGCTCTAGAATTATCTGCCTTAGGGTATTCTATAATAATAAAACGTGAATTAATTTTTTAATATAGGACATCAGGTATAAACTTCATCGTTAAATTGAGCTCTGCTATAGAACAAGATTAAACTTACAAAATTGTGGTGCACAACTATATAGACCAATCATTTCTTCTGAGTCGCGGTAGAAGATCGTCTCATGTTTGCATACCAATGCACTTATTACATACTCATTACATACTCACGTTTATCAATTAAAAAATTTTAAATGCCAGTGGAATATATACTTAAATTGTCGAGAAAAATTACCCACATTTTATTGTGTGGGTAAATAGTGCATAATTTCTAATTTACAATTACCTAGGTTTAACAGCTGAATGGGTAGCTTCTCCCTCTTCATCAGAGAGGGGGGTAAATTGTGGGGCTGAGGATGGTTTATGAAGTTTATGATGGTAAAAGCCTGCATATCCCATAATATGTTTTAAACAGTCTACATTTACATATCCCTCAAAAATTTCTTGAGCTGGGTGTAGGTTTTTTGGATCGGCTGCGTATTCTGGATGTGTTACAGCTGCAAATGTCAGGGCCGGTTGCAATAACATGTCCTTTAATTCCCGATGCGCTTCCTTTAAATCTTTCTGAACTTTGTCAAATTCTTTCCATAAATCAGCGGGAGTTTTTAAAGAGGGATCATTAGCGTTGTTGTAATACTGTTTATATTGTGCCATTTTTCTATAAAGATCTCCGAATAGAGTCCTTGTTAAATTTTGCATTAAATTGTCAAAGTTTTTAAAAAATTTAAAGAGAGATTCAGTATTACTTTTATTTAAATCATTTTTAATTTCTTCTAAGAGGATTTCCCCCAAGATCTCCAAAAAGTGGTGGTTGTTTTCCGACATACCATTTCGAGTTGGGTTCAGGTTCTATAAGTGGAAATCGAGCATGAATGACCGTTTCGACTAATTGAATTAATTTCTCGTGATGCGCTTTCATTGTTGCCCCTAAAGTATTGAACCAGGTATATTGTAACATTTGATTGTTAAAATAATACTAAATTAGTACAAAATTAATACAAAAAGTTTATGCAGGAGAGAAATTCATCACCTAGTCGCCTATTGCTTATGTATTTAAAGTAGATAAGGGTAAGCCTTGTAAAATAATTTTTTCATTAAAGGCTCACCTTTTCGAACATAGCAGATTTTCAGATAATACTTTCTGAAGAAGTCTAATAGCTATAAGTCAAATTTTAAACTAATAAATCTTTAGTTTTTTATTTTAAAAGTTTAAATTTTAAGTGGTTTTATAAGCTCGAGTTGTATATACTTGATTTGTTGAGTCTATATTCTCTTCTAGCTGATTTTGTTTTTGATAACTTTCTTTAAATTTAGCATTATTACAAGCTATTTCGGCATTCTTTCCTAGTATAATATCCTGGCGTATCTCTGTTAGCTCTTCTGGGTTTTTTATATCTAAACTTTTTAGCAACTCAAGATCATCTCCCATTCGTTTAATTAGCCAGTTCATAGATTGAGTATCAAAAGAATATTTATTATTTCCAAAAGGGCAAAACCTACGCTCCGCACACGCTAAACATAGCTCCACTAAAGCGTCTCTTTTTTTAGTTAAATCGTTATTCTTTACAAAAGATAAGGCTAATAGATTAAGAAGTTTTTTATTGATTATGTCTTCCTTTTTGCTAGCACTTTTAGCCAAGTATAAATTACTACTAGTTTTTTTTTTGCTTCTAAACCTCCGTTAATATTTAATACTTGTTTCTGTACCTCTTCAGAAGCATAGTGAATTATTAAATTGTTATTACCTATCAGTTCTTGTTGGAGTGATGGATCTGCATATTTTAGGAATTCAGTGCTTTTATCTATAAATTTCCTTTGAAGCGATTGATTTGCATATTTTAGCAACTCAAGTCGATCTTGTATTAATTGTTCTTGCGCACTAAGATCTAACGTTTTAAAATAATGTTTTAGAATTGGTATTTTTATATGTTTATTAATGTAATCAACTAGGTTCCCTGAAAATATACGATTATCAATAAGCGCTTTACAAATTTTCTCTATTTTTTTCATCTAATAGTGATTCTATAAATGTTTTAAAGAGTAATTTATCTTTATAAATATCTTTTATCACTTCTGAAAGCAGTCCTTTAGACGTTAACTTAATCAGTGCTTGAAAAAAATTAAAAAGATATGCCTCTTCGGAGGGATACTTATCTTTATTTTGCAATAAGTATTTAAAAGCTTCAATTCTGTCCTTATTGCGCATTTGTTTGTAAGTTTCTTTTGGATCATTGTTTCAAGCGAATGCTTCGCTGAATTCACTGGCACCTAAATTCGATCGTGAAGATATAAGCCAGGGCGAGCGCGGTGTCAAGCTTGTAAAACGAACCATCTCTAATAAAACCCATCAAAGTAAAACCGATCCTGATGCAAGTTTAGCCTTAAAAAAAGGCGCGCCTCGCACCTTAAAATATAAGGCGCATGTCTGCATAACAAGTCAAAGTCGCATTATTTTAGACATTAAAATAACCACAGGTGCCGTACATGACTTACAACCGTACCTTGAGCAGCTCAATGCGATTAAATCAATTTTAAACCAAGATATTAAAGAAGCCATCGCTGATCGTGCTCACGGTTCAGGACATATTATTGCAACACTCAAATCAAGGGGTATTACCACCTATATTTAGTACCCGTAGCGGCGCCTCACAACGAACAGTCACACCAGGCTTCTATTATGATGCACAAACTAATCACGAACTTAAACCAGGTAAATTATTAAAAAATGATTACACGCCCTACCATTCTCGGGTAACACATTGTCAAAATTGCGTGCCATACCCATTTTGATTTATTTTAACAAGTAACATTGGCTATGCAGACAACCTTATTCAAACAGAAACTAGTAGAAAGACTCTCAAAAATTGAAAGTGTCATGAATGAGTTGAAAAACTATCATTGTCTGGCGAAGGCTAGATATCGAGGCATTAATAACGTGCAGATGTAAGCTTATATGGCAGCGATTGCTATCAATATTAAACGGATAGTTTTTTTATTTTTTATCAATGGTCTAATACTGCTTAAATGTAAACCACCTTTTGCAACAGGCCGGGTCGTTTTTTGACACTTATACTGAAAAGAATTTTATTTATTTGAGTTATACCAGTTAAATATAGGGTAATATATAAGTTAAATTTTAACTTCTTATCCAAAAAAAGGCCGTAATCGTTTTATAGCAGCGCGCTGTTCTAACTGCTCAGTAGTCATTGGATGATCAAACTGTTTGATAGGGTAATTAAGATGTGGGTTATAAGTACTTGGTATTGAATGAAGTATTTTTGAAGTTTCTTTTAGCAAAGCATTCAGTTGATAATCTATTAAAGGCGCTGTATTGACTTGGCGATAAAGTTGCTTTGCCCGGCCAAGACCATGAATGATGGCTTGGTGAAAGCGTGAAATGGGTCCTCTTAATGCAGCAATGTAATCAAAAAGAGGTTCTCCAGCCTGTAGTTTTAGAAGTTGTTCGATTTCTGGATCTAACTTGTGAAGTACTTCTAGAAATTGCTTTTGTTTAGAAAGAAGCTTGGACAACTCTTTCGTTACAAAGTAAGGCTTTTGAGAGTTTTTGTCTTTTAATATAAAAGAGGAATGACTATTTTTGTAACGAGCAACGATTTTAGAAAGAGAGCCCGTTAATATAGCTAAAATATTTAAGATTTGTTTTAAATCTTCATTTCCTACAGCATAGGCTAATCGATCCGTATTCATTTCAGCTGACTGCTGAGCTTGGATTCCAAGAGAATAAAGTAAATTATGATCTAGCCTTAACAAAATACTCAAAGCGTCTTCACAGCTTAAACGATACTGCAGCGTTAATTGAATGTTTAGAATTTTATTTCCATCAGAAGAGTCTTCCTTATCATTATCAACTGTCATTTGTAGAATTTTACTTAGAATAGATTGAGTCTCATTAAGATATAAATTAGACTCACTGATTAAATGGTTAATATTGTTAGCTATACTATTCACAGATTTCAGACTTATGTGTTGATGTGGTGACCCAGTAAATTGGACCTGATTTTTTTTCAAAATTACTTATATTTTCCAATGTTGTTGAAGTAATACTCTGTATTGCCTCTTGTGTAAAAAAACCTTGATGACCTGTAATGAGCACGTTTGGAAAGGTTTGCAGCCTACAAAATACATCATCATTAATGATTTCGTAGGAATGATTTTCAAAAAACAAGGATTCCTCTTCTTCATAGACATCAATTCCAAGATAACCTAACTTTTTGCTTTTTAGGGCCACAATAACTGCTTTTGTATCCACCAGTTTGCCTCGGCCGGTATTAATAAGCATTGCCCCTTGTTTCATTTTTTTTAAGGCTTGAGCATCGATTATATGAAATGTATTGTCATTTAAGGGACAGTGTAAGCTGACTATATCCGAATTCTCTAATAACTTATCTAAACTCACATAGTTGACGTCAAGCTTTATGCACTCTTCATTTTGTTGTGGATCGAATGCAAGAATTTTGCAGCCAAAACCATTAAGAATTTTGGCTAATGCAGTTCCTATCTTTCCTGCACCAATAATACCGACTGTTTTTTTGGATAAGTTAAATCCCATTAGTCCATTGAGAGAAAAATCACCTTCCCGTACTCTATTATGGGCATGATGAATTTTTCTATTAAGGCATAAAATTAACGCCACGGTATGTTCTGCAATGGCTTGTGGTGAGTAAGAGGGAACTCGGCATACACTAATTCCTTTCTCCTGGGCATAAGTATAATCAATATGATTATATCCTGCAGAACGCAAGGCAATTAGTTGAACACCTCGCTCATAAAGTCCATCGATTACTTTAGAAGTAATGGAATCATTTACGAAGCAACAGACCACCTCCGTTGGTGCAACAGCTCCAATGCTTTCTGAATTCAAATGAAAATCAAAATAACTAATTTCATGGAGGTGTAGCTGATTTATTTCATCAAAAATGGAGCGTTCATATAGCTGCGTACTAAAAAAGGAAACTTTCATAATATTTACGAATAAGGTTAAAGGGGTTTTATCGGCATTAGCACTAAAGTCTTAGTTTTTTATTATATACAAACTATAAGATTAAAGAAAATTATGAAGAAATAGTTATTTTTGATTTTTTAGCTTTTAAAAATCTAGATTATTGGTTGAAGGTAATTATTTTTCGAAATGGCATAATGTTGGACCCAGCGATAAGCAGTCGTGTGATCTAATCCAAGACCGCGCTCCGGTATCATTTCCTCTAAATCTCGATAACTTATACCGTACTTACAGTACCAGCGTACAAATTGCAGGATTAATTCGCCATGAAAGTGACGCCATTTGAATGCCACTGCTTTAATTGAACGCATTTTTTGATTCTATTATTTAATCAATTTAAATTATAAACAAATGTCGTTTTTGCAACAGAGCCGAAATATTATCTAGTAGGTTAGTTAATAATAATTTTGCTCGTTTGGAGAATGAATAGTCTTTATGATTTACTCAACTTCCATCACCTGCTGGCCTAACCAGCTGCGCTCAATAGAACCTATTCCATTTTTGAAGAATCCTATAAGCAGCAATTTAAAGTTACTAATACTGATAAAAATTCAGCTTATGGCCAAGCTATTAGATGGCGTCAATTGTTTTATTTGTCAACTGCCTAAAGAATTTCACATAAACTACATATTCCTTTTATATATTTATGTTTCATGAGGCCTACTATTATCCTAAATTATCTTAAAAGGATTGATTTTTATAAATCTTAAAAGATAGCTAAGGTACTATTTTGAATCTACGCAAATTTCTACTGTAGTCTCGAAAACGGTCGTTTTCAGAGGCTCTATCTAATCTATTATTAATTTAATAGCGCTTAATATGTTAAGTATATTTTTAGACTAGTGTTTGATCTCATTTTTAGGTATAAAAACCTGAGCCTTAGGATTCCATCCCATTTTCTTAGTTTCATCCGCTTTCTTTTCTAATAAGAAAAACGGTGGTGGTGGAGGCGAGCTTACTGAGGTGGTTGAATTTGCTAGTTGTACACAGCCCTTCTCCCAGTGTTTAGTAGCCAGGCCATAGTTACTACAATATGTTTCAACGACAGTTTTCATAGCATTCTTGTGTGCCATTGCACTATGATTTCCTGCACCAAAGATAATTTTGTTTACAGTGGTGGTATCCTTAAAGCCTTCATTAAGTAGTAAGGAGGCAGACAAATAATCTAAGCTATGTAAATCGACAATACCATGATTCAGATGCTTTAGCTTAAGTTTATTAACAAATAGCGTTTCTACTTCTTTAATAACTTGATTAGGTTGGCCTTGATTACAAGTAGGAAAAAGTGCTTTTAAGTGGCGACAAATAATCTCTAGCGCTGCTTCATTAGTTGTGTTCTTGGCAAGTTTAAGGTAACTAGAGACGGTCATTGACCATCCTAAAGGTTGATTTTCATACGCAAAATCTGCTGGCCGTTTGGTAAAAAGCTGCTCTAAAAGTCTGGGAAGCTCTTTAAAATCGCCCATGTTTTGTAAGCCATACAAGGCATTACCAAGTTCTTGGCTATTTAATTTAGCATTGGAGGCAGTTACTTTATGGGTTAGAGCAAAAAGCAGCGCTTGCACGGCGTCACTTTTAGCATCCATATTTTGTAAGCCATACAAGGCATTGCCAATATGTTGGCCACTTAATTCGGCATGGGAGGCCTGGACTTTATGGGCTAGGGCAAAAAGTAGTGCAAGCACGGCATCCCTTTTAGCATCCATATTTTGTAAGCCATACAAGGCATTGCCAATAGTTTGCCCATTTAACTCGGCATAGGAGGTATTGACTTTATGGGCTAGGGCAAAAAGCAGCGCTTGCACGGCGTCACTTTTAGCATCCATATTTTGTAAGCCATACAAGGCATTACCAAGTTCTTGGCTATTTAATTTAGCATTGGAGGCAGTTACTTTATGGGTTAGAGCAAAAAGCAGCGCTTGCACGGCGTCACTTTTAGCATCCATATTTTGTAAACCATACAAGGCATTGCCAAGTTCTTGACTATTTAATTTAGCATGGGAGGCCCTGACTTTATTGGTTAAAGCAAAAAGCAGCGCTTGCACGGCGTCACTTTTAGCATCCATATTTTGTAAGCCATACAAGGAATTGCCAATATTTTGCCCATCTAACTCAACAGTGGAAGCATTTATTTTACTGGTTAGGGCGATAAGCACTGCTTGCACTTCCACTGTGGCTGGAAGCTTTTTTAATCCCTTAAGACAGCGAGTAAAGCTAATGGCGCTCCACGTAAATCGACCGCTATCTAATGCTTTATCTAAAATAGCTTCTGGTAGTTGTTTTAGATCACTTAAAAATTGTAATTGCGAGTAATCAGTAACCTTACCTTGATAGCAGTCAATAAGAGGGCAGTCTTTATCGTCCATCCAGTCTGAAAGCGCTTTTGCTGAAGTAAACTTGGGTAACATACAACTTCCAACTAATAGAATGGTAATTATAATAACATATTGAGTTAAAAATAGTCAATAAGACTGTAATTTAAACAAAAAACTATATTTCCCTTTATAAAATTTATCTTATTATTACCCTGGCGTCTAAAAGTTGATTATTCCCAAGCAGTATATTTCGTTTCACTTTTCTAAAAGAAGTT
>NZ_CAAAHX010000003.1 GCF_900639865.1 Legionella gresilensis | reverse complement strand
AATTAAAATCAATAATTAACCCTTACGCCTTTCGACCTGCTCGTCTAGATCATTTCGCGACACCGACAAGCTTTGTTGCTTTAGTTGCTGGCAAACCTAATCCTGACGGCCCAATTAAACAAGCCTTGAAGGATTTACGCATAAAGGCTACTACCGATCTGACTCGATTAATTAATACCAGCGCTGAATTAGTAAAGCTTGTTTATACAGGCGTTGCTTCAATATTCAAAGTATTAGTATTCGTTGGCAGTATGTTTATAAGCCGACTTTTAGGATTAGCTGGCATATCACCTGGCCATCACGTTCATCGGGGTATTGCAAAAATACACAATTTTTTTCGCAGCGCAGGGGAGTTCTTGTACCCAGCTCGAGCAGTAAAAAATGTGGTAATTGCTCACCCTACCAGTGTTATTAATAAAGTTGAAGAATCTTATAGCAAGCTATTAAGTAAGCTAGGAGGGCAAGTCACACAGGTCCTGCAAGAAGAAGAGCGCCCGAGCAGTCCTAATGAAGCGCGTTCAGATGTATCTAAATTAAAAGATCAGAAAGAAATAAAGCAACCGAGTGGACCAGATGAAGATAACGAAGGATCTAACATAGAAATTTTCTCAGAACAACAGCGTAAAGGACTTTTAGAATCATTAGATTCTGGCCAAATTCCCGAAATACCTTCAAAATTACAGCAAGTATTAAATAAAGAACAAATACTAGCAGAAATTAAAAAATTAGAGGATGAATCAACACCAACTATACCTAATGAGTTACTTCAACTCGTATCCAACGGTTTTAACTAAAGCTAATTAAGGGAAATTAAATATTAATTTTTTGATAATGACACCTTTCCTAACGAAATTTTAACCTATTCTTAAATATTAACTTAAAATTAAGTTAGAGAATACAAAGGGAAACAAAGGATGTCAGGGCGACCGCTACGTGAAATGGATGATTCAAAAAGCTGGCAGCTTTTGCAGCTTTATAATTTTTTTCGCTTGTTTTGTATTCTAATTTTTCTTTTTATATTTTGGTATAAACCCATTTTAGATAAAGAAGGATGGCAATACTTCATTATTCTTTTAAGTTATTTATTTTTAAGCTTAATTGATCTTTTTTGCGCAAAAATTAAATTTCCTGCATTTGAAAAACAAGTCATGCTATTTGGCTGCTTAGATATTGTATTTGTAGCCGGATTGATTAGTTTTACTGGTGAAATCCAATCAAACTTCGCTATTTTATTAAATGTCACTGTTGCTGCATTGAGTATTCTAGTACCTGGCGCCCTAGTGCTGTTCTTTGCAGCTTTAGCCAGTATTCTATTGTTATTAATCAATGTTATTGAGTATGGTTATAACGAGTCATCTTCAATTACGGTTTTTTATATCAGCGGTTTACATGGAATTAGTATTTTTGCTACTGCCATTGCCGTTTGGTATTTAGCTTCCCGAGTGCGAATCAGCGAAACGATTGCTCATAGACGGGGCACTCAATTAGCTAATATGCAGCGAATGAATGAATATATTATTGAGCGACTACACTCCGGTGTTATTTTTGTAAATATCAACCGCGCGATTTATTTTATCAACACTGCAGCGCGCCATTTCTTTAATCTTACTGAGACCGAAGATGTTGCTGAATTAAAACAAATTTCGCATATTTTGGATGAGAAATGCCAACAATTCTTACAAAAGATTCAATTTGATAATAGACCTGTACAAACTATAATTGAGGTTCCCCATTTGCGCGTCCATTTTTTTGCCTCTTCCGTGGGTGTAGAAACAGCCATTTTAATTTTTTTAGATGATTTATCTGCTGTTGCTCAGCAGGCTCAGCAATTAAAATTATCTTCTTTAGGTCGGTTTTCTGCAAGTATTGCTCATGAATTAAGAAATCCACTTGGCGCTATCTCCCATGCAGTACAACTTATGGGCGAGACAACTTCTTTAAGTGAAGAAGATTTACGTTTAAAAGAACTGATTATTAATAATTGTAATCGCATGAATGGTGTGATTAAGAATGTCTTGCAATTGTCTCGCAGAGAGCCAGCTCATCCTCAAGTGATTGACTTTATTCCTTTCATTAACCAATTTAAACAGGATTTTTCTGTCTATAATCAATGTAATATGGTTATTGAAATCCCTGACATGGAAATAGTTAACTTTATGTTTGATAAAAGCCAACTAGAGCAAATTTTAGTTATACTTTGTGAAAATGCTATTCAGCATGGCAGTATGGATGGTGAAACTACAATTATAATAAAAGTTAAGCAAACCCAATTGAAAACTGAGGTTATTATCTGTGATGAGGGTAAGGGCGTGCCTGAGCACTTACAGGAAGCTATTTTTGAGCCTTTCTTTAGTACAAAAAGAACAGGATTTGGCATGGGGTTGTTTATTGCGAAAGAGCTTTGTGAAATTAATCAAGCGAGATTGCTTTTAAAGCCATCAGCAAAGGGTTGTTGCTTTGCCATTACTATTGAGCAAACTATTGGGACATTATGATGAGTAAGACAAAGCTGTTAGTCATAGATGACGAACCAGATATTTGTGAACTTTTATCCCTCACGTTATCGCGTATGGGATATAGTTGTGACTTAGCTCATACTTATCAACAAGCTATTGAAAAACTTAATGCTAATGCTTATGCACTAGTTTTGACCGATATGCGTTTGCCTGATGGAGATGGGATTGAATTAGTTAAGTATATTCAAAAAACGAAAAATCAATTGCCTGTCGCCGTTATTACCGCTTACGGTAATGTGGAAGGGGCTGTTAATACTTTAAAAGCTGGCGCGTTTGATTATCTTTCTAAGCCGGTTGACTTAAAGCAACTAAAAGATCTGGTTAATACAGCATTAGCAATGCAAGAAACAAAATTTCCATCTAAAGATGATGTATTGCTAGGTAAAAGCCATGTCATGCAGGAGTTACGCCAAAATATTAATAAGCTTGCACGCAATCAGGCACCTGTTTTTATTTTAGGTGAATCCGGTGTAGGTAAGGAACTCGTTGCCCAACTTATTCATCGTCAAGGACCACGCGCCGATAAACCTTTTATACCGGTAAATTGCGGTGCGATCCCCAGTGAATTAATGGAGTCGGAATTCTTTGGCCATAAAAAAGGAAGTTTTACAGGGGCTATTACTGATAAATCCGGACTTTTTGTAGCGGCTAATGGGGGAACGTTATTCCTTGATGAAATTGCTGAGCTATCTTTATCCATGCAGGTAAAATTGTTAAGAGCAATTCAAGAAAAAGCTATCAAGCCTATTGGGGAATATACAGAAATTCCAGTGGATGTCCGTTTACTTAGTGCAAGTCATAAAAATTTACAGGATGAAATTGTAGCAGGTCGCTTTCGTCAAGATCTCTATTACCGCGTTAATGTCATTGAGCTACGGGTACCCACGCTACGAGAAAGATTAACAGATATACCTATATTATCAGATTACATTTTAGACAATTTAGGTAGAAAACATGGCAGAACAATATTACCTTTATCCCGTGAATGTATACAAAAACTGCAAGCCTATCATTTTCCGGGTAATGTACGCGAATTAGAAAATATTTTAGAACGCGCTGTAGCAATGTGTGAAGGCAATACAGTGACAGTTAAAGATATACAAATACCGCAAACGGCGCCTGCTATATCAGTACCGCAGCAAATTAACGCAAATTTAAATGATTCTTTATATGAACATGAAAAAGAGCTTATCTTAAACGCTTTAGAAAAAACTAAATGGAATCGTACTGCAGCAGCAAAAATCTTAGGCGTAAGCTTTCGTACTTTGCGGTATCGATTAAAAAAACTTGGGCTAGATTAGGGCGTGTCATCAATTAGTTTTCGCAGCAAAAATTGAGATAATTTGAAGCCAAAAACACTAATTGATAACATGCCCTAAATAACAATTTTAAATTTATTATTGCTTAGTCATATATTTTATATCTTCAATTAAAGCTTCAGCGCGTGCAATTAAATATTGATCTTTTTTGGCTAAAGCTCTTGCTAACCTTAACTGTCTTAATGCATCTCGTTGTCTGCCTTGTAGTAAATGACAGCGAGCTTCAGTAAAGTAAGCATAACCTTTCTGTTGAGCAGCGGCTTGTGCTTGAGCGAGTTCTTCACATAAGGGTAAGTTATTTTGAAATTGACGAAACCCTTTTAATAAAATAGTAACAGCATCTTTAGGTTGCCCGGCTTGACGCAATGTTTGCGCATATGCCATTAGAACAGCATAATTTTCTGGATAATTTAATTGCAATTCTTGTAATCTCTTTAAAGCAGCAATAAATTGTTTATTGCCTGCTTCAGCTTGCGCCATGGCAATTTGATAAAATAGATTATTACCGTCTACGTTAAGCAATTGAGTTAAACGTGCTTGGGCCTGTTTATAATTATCCATTCTCAGATAGGTAACGGCATGACCATATTGGCAAGCTACATTCGAACTATGACGTCGACATTCATGTTGATAATAATTTAATAAGTGTTGGGGGTTTTGCGCAACAATTGTACGAATTAACTCTTTAAATAAATGATAATCTAGAGTATCAGTGTAGTTTTTACTTTTTATATGGTTAGTGCGATTTTCAGCCTCGGCAATGCGATCATCATCGAGAGGGTGGGTACGTAATATAGCTGGAAGGTTAGCTGTATAAAAATAGCGAGTATGTTGCTGTAATTTTCTAAAAAAATCTGCCATGCCATGTGGGTTTAATCCAGAACCCAATAGCATTTTAATCCCAATTCTATCCGCTTCTTTTTCATTGGCGCGAATAAAATTAATATTATCTTGCGCAAAACCTGACATAGAAGCCATTAAGGCCCCACTACCTAATGTTGGATTTACGGCACCCAAGGCTACAGAGGCAAGTAAGGAAGCAAGCAAAGGAATACGCATTTGCTTTTCATGTTCTAATAAACGATATAAATGATGAAGACGAACATGTGCTAATTCATGTGCCATTACCCCTGCCAGCTCACCTTCATTATCTGTTGCTAAAATGAGCTGAGAGTTAATGCCAATATACCCTCCCGGGCCTGCGAATGCATTTATCTCATCAGATTTAACGATAAAAAAATAAGGCGCAGAACTTTGATCAAATTTTGCAAGTTGTTTACCTAAATGATTAATATATTGATTTGCTAAGGGATTACGTACAATACTATCGGATTGATTTATTTTTTGAATAAATTCCTTTTCTAATTCTTCTAGCTGCTTATTGCTGTAAGGTGTTAAAGCGTAGCTACTATAGGTAGAAAGTTGTAAGCTAACGATCAGCAACAATGTTTTAATTGTCCTTAATTTTTTAGAAATTCTGTTTATTATTTTCATAAGCTTAATTCTAAGTTAATTCTCCTTGGCTCAGCCAATTTATTATCTAGTAAAATAGCAAAGTAAGATAGTATTTTTGATAATAAAATTACTATATTAACAAATATTAGCTCACTTGCAATTGACGAAAAAAGCTCACGTTTAATTAAATTTATTAGTTAACGTGACTTAGACATAAAATATATTTGCTATATTTTATGTCTAATTTAGTTATATTTAATCTGGATCCCGTATAAATGCTTCGCATTTTACGGGATAACGTTCGTTTAGCGACATAAAAGAGCCTACGTCTCTTGTATGTCGAACTCACGTTAGTTATGAGCTTATTAGGATATTTAAATGAGAGCTGCTCTACTCAAGAAATGAATAGTTTGCTATCATAGCTCCCTTTTTAACTTGCTGATTTAACTATGCACAAAGAGTTTATGATTGCTGCTCTTGAGCAAGCTTGGTTAGGCCGTGGTGTCTGTGCACCGAATCCAAGCGTGGGCTCAGTAGCTGTGCATAATAATCAAATAGTTGCGCGTGCTTGGCATCAGGGCGCCGGACAAGCCCATGCAGAGCAAAGTGTGTTACAGCAACTACCAACTGATTTAGACAATGTTACTTTATATGTCACATTAGAACCTTGTAACCATTGGGGTCGAACTCCTCCTTGCGTCTCAGCTATTATTAATTCAAAAGTAACGCAAGTTGTTTTTGGTTTTCGTGATCCCAATCCTGTGGTTGTAGCAAATAATACGCCCAATATATTAAAGGAAGAAGGGATTGCTGTAGAACATTTTCCATTGCCTGAAATAGATGAGTTTTATCAAAGCTATTATTATTGGACTAATACTAAAAAACCTTGGGTAACGGCCAAACTTGCACAAACTCTTGATGGTAAAATTGCTGGATTTCAAGGTAGCCAAATTCAATTATCTAATGAGCAGTGTAAACAGTTTACGCATACTCAACGTTTATATACTGATATTATATTAACTTCAGCACGCACTATTATTAATGATAACCCCGCCTTAGATGTACGCTTAACAGATATTAAAAGAAAGAAACCTATCGCCATACTTGATGCGAACTTATCGCTTTCATCCGTCTCAACTGAGCTGAGAATTTTTCAAACAGCCGAGTATTGTCATATTTATCATGATGAAAGTATTGAAGTTTATAATAGACAACCTAATTGTAGTTACCATGCAATACCTGCTCACCAAGGACAATTAGATTTAAGCGCTGTTATTAGTCATTTAGGTCTTCTGGGTTATCATGACTTATGGGTTGAAGCGGGTGGCAAAATTTTCTCAGCGCTTCATCAGCTTTCATTGGTACAAAAAACCTACCTTTATCTTGTGCCAACTTTTTTAGGAGAGCAAGCGACACCTGCTTATTATGGCAGTAATTTTTTTAAGCGAACACATAAAATCTCTTGGTTAGAGCAAGAAGATAATATGATTGCTTGTTTAGTATGGGAGGATTGATGTTTACCGGATTAATCGAGCAACAAGGAGAAGTAGTTCTTAATGAAAGAAGGGAAGTAGCGAATCGCTTAATTCTAAGAGCCTCTTTTGAGGGTCTAGAGCCTGGCGAAAGTATTGCAGTTAATGGTGTTTGCTTAACTCTTTTACCAGAGAGTTCTGCTGAACGTTTACAATTTGATGTTTCACCAGAGACATTAAATTTAACGACTTTAAATAGCTTGAACTTAGGTGATAAAGTTAATTTAGAAAGAGCCATGCTGGCAAACAACCGGTTTGGTGGCCACTATGTAAGCGGGCATGTCGATACTACGGCAGTGATTTTATCAAAACAGACTATGGGTGATTTTTTAGAAATTACAGTAGGAAACTTTGGTTTAACGCCTCATCTTTATCTTTTGCCTAAAGGAAGTATTACTTTAGATGGTATAAGTCTTACTATCAATGCAGTTAATCAAGGAAGTATTAAAATAATGTTGGTGCCTCATACGCTAGTAAAGACCACATTAGGCTTAAAAGAGGTTGGCCAACAGGTTAATGTGGAGTTTGATTACTTCACGCGAATTATAGCGCACCAGCTTGCAGTTTCTGGGCAATTGAAAATTGAGGTTTAGCATGACAGATTTTGCCACCATTGAGCATGCCATTGCTACATTGCAATCAGGCCAAATGATTATTTTAATGGATGATGAAAATCGCGAGAATGAAGGTGATTTAGTTATTGCTGGTCAATTTGCTACGCCTGCTGCAATTAATTTTATGGCTCGTTTTGGTCGAGGTTTAATTTGTTTGCCAATGGCAGAAGAGTTAATTGATAAGTTAAAGCTACCACTAATGGCTACTAATAACCGCTCGCCTTATGGTACGGCGTTTACTTTATCAATTGAAGCTGCAAGCGGGGTATCCACAGGTATTTCAGCGCAAGATAGGGCGCGTACAATTCAAGTAGCCATTAATCCTGAAAGCGGTCCCGATGATATTATTTCCCCAGGTCATATTTTTCCTTTAAAAGCGAAAGCCAAAGGTGTTTTAGAGCGTCCTGGCCAAACCGAAGGAAGTGTAGATTTAGCTCGCTTAAGTGGTTTAATACCTGCTGCTGTCATTTGTGAAATTATTAATGATGATGGTAGCATGAGTCGTCGCGAAGATTTAGTTACTTTTTCAAAAACTCATGATATCCCCCTGGTTACTATAAAAGATCTAATTGAATATCGTATTCGGCATGAAGAATTGGTGCAAATAGCGGCAAAATCAACAATTCCCTTACATCAACACGGTAATTTCGCCATGACTGTCTTTACCAATCAACTAGACAGTGCTGAACATTTTTGTCTTGTAAAATCTCCTGAGATTGCAAATCAGGTGCCTTTAGTACGTATTCACTCAGAATGTATCACCGGCGATGTATTTGGCTCTTGTAAATGTGATTGTGGTATGCAATTACAACGCTCTTTATCTTTAATTAATGAGCAAGGCGGTATTTTAATTTATTTACGTCAAGAAGGACGCGGTATTGGACTGGCTAATAAATTAAAGGCTTATGCGCTGCAAGAACAAGGTTTAGATACAGTGGATGCAAATTTGCAACTGGGTTTTCCTGCTGATGCACGCGATTATGCCATTGCATTTCAAATTTTAAAGGTATTAGGTGTAGAGGTATTACGTTTATTAACTAACAATCCTAGAAAAATGGAGGCTTTAGAGCGTTATGGTTTAATAGTCAGTGAGCGTATTCCGTTAACTATTGAGCCCTCACAAACAAATCGGGAATATTTAAAGACAAAACAACTTAAATTAGGTCATTTGATGATGCTTGATTAAGCCATTTCAAGGGTATTTCGTCATTATCATAAAATAAGTAATTGCTTAAAATTGTTCAAATATGATACAATAAGACAAAATATATATCAATTTGGGCGTTTGGTATTATGACAAAAATTACGATATATTTAAGGCAAAATGTTGCTAAGCAATTTGGAGATGACTTAGGAGAATATAAGCAGACTTTAGAAAAGTTTATTAATTCGCCAAACCAGCGTGGGCTTAATTTAGAAAAATTACATAGTCGTAATAGTTCTCAACCCCTTTATAGTATTCGCCATAATTCCAAAAGCCGACTTGTGCTTTGCCCACTTAAAACAGACCTAGGCTCTCAAGCCTGGGTGGTTACAGCTGTTCTTGAAAAGCATGAGTATAATCGCCTAAAGAAGAAATCTGCAATAGGTGAAGAAGAAAACGAGGCATCTGAAGCCGTTGAAGGTGAATCAGTAGTTGAAGCTGCTGAAGGTGAAGCTGAAGGTGAATCAGTATCTAATGCGAATGAAAATGCCACAGTTAATCTCGTGCCATCCGACAAAATCGAATTTATAAATCAGCAGTTTATCTTACTTGATGACGACCAGCAGGCCTTAAAGTTAGTTGCCTTACCCTTAATTATTAGTGGGGCGCCTGGATCTGGAAAAACAAGTTCGCTTTTGGCAATTATTAAGCACAATATACAGCAGTGGTCAAATTCTGAGGAGCCACCACGTATTCTAATCATAGCCAAATCAGAACGACTAGTAGAGCAAATGCGTAAGGAATGGCTGGCAATGTGCAAAGAGGATTTTCAAGACATGAAAATAGACTCTAATTGGGTAATGTTTCAAACACCTGAAGAAATTTATAAAGCGAATCATCCAGGCGAAGAGGTGGTTTTTCGCGGCGAGCAAGAATTTATTAGATGGTATAAAGAGTATGCGGTAAAGCAAAATACTTTAAATGGAAAGAAGATACTGCCAGTTACTGATGACATGGCAGTATTAGTTTATCAAGAACTACATACTATGTCAGGCTATACTTCCGTAGATACATATAAGAGCCAGGTTGGCAATAAATTTTCCTTATTCGTTAATAACACAATGCGAGAAGAATTGTGGAAAGTGTATGAGGCCTACCAAGCGACCTTGGAAAAGGATCATGCTGTTGATGTGGCTTTTGAACAAATCGAGCTTAGGCAAACATATGATTTTATTGGCGTCGATGAGACGCAAGATTTATCGCGTCGACAACAGCGTTCCATTGTGCAAGGAAAAAATGGAGATCAAAAAAATATTGTTTTTTGTGTAGGTGATCATCAACGTTTGTTTGGTAGTGAAACGACAGTACCTTATATTGAGACCCTTTTCAGGGAAAAAGAAAATAACAATAACAATAATAGTGGCCATACGGTTGTTACACATAGAGCATTGCATGCCTCATACCGTTGTGTTGAACCTATTATTCGCTTTGCTAATGCAATTTTGCGGCTAAAATATCATGCTACTGGCGGATGGCGGGTTGGCGATAAAAATGAATTATCCTCTATCAAAAGTAATCCCAACCAAAGTACTAATGGCAATGTGTTATGGTTAGGTGATAAAAATCTGGAAGAAAATGAAAAAAAGCTAAATGGTCTAATTGATAATAACCGTGACAATGTCAATTTTGTAGTAATTACTAGTCCCGAGCATATGGATGAGGCTATTGCCTTATTTGGTCAAGAACGGGTTTTTACTGCTAAACAAATGAAAGGGTTACAAGCTAAAACAGTATTACTGTATCGTTTCTTCGAGCAAGAAAGTTTTAGGGCAGCCAATAAGGATTTAGATAAGAATCTAGAGCTTCAAGACAATACAACAATATCTAAAGATAGTCGTGGTAGCATCCGTCATAACAATATTTTCAATGAACTCTTTGTGGCATGCACGAGAGCTGAGTCCGACCTAATTATTTATCAACCGCCTGTTCATTCTATTCAGGCCTGTATAAGTCCTTTAGAAAAATGGGTTTCAACTTGTCTTGCACATCCAGTCTCTAATAATCAAGAGCGTGTTATTTCTACCCGAGAAGAATGGTTAGAACAAGCTCAAACTCTTAGGAAAAATGGCCAAATTGATCAAGCTGAAGCTATTGAAGCACGCTTTGCAACGCCATTAAATGATTCCATTGCAGATCCGGGCCAATCAATAACGGCTGTAGCACCTGAGATTAAACCGAAACTTCAGGTTAGTACTGCAAAAAGATCAAAGAAAAAGGATCAGACTAAGGTAGAAAAGGCGCCTCTTAGTATAGAGGAACAATTAGATATTCTAATCGCTAAAATTATTAATGAAGGTCAAGCGGAAGCGCTGGAACAATTTCTTAATTTTCCATTCGATAAACTCAAAGATTATCAAGATCTGTCGCCTGAGCAGCTAATTGCACAAAATGTAGCTGCTAAAGTCTTAATGGCCTATTTACAGAAAAAGGATACTTCCTTAAACAACCTACCAAAACCATTTTTGTCATTATTGAAAAATTACTGGTCTGAAATAAGTCGTTGTAAGAAGCCAAACAAAAAACAAAGAGATACTCAAGATACTTTTTTCGCCATAATATGTTATGAGACTACAACTGGTAATTCGTTAGGTAACATAATAAAAAGTAAATTTTCAACATTACCACATCTTGTGCAATCTATGGTTACATTCGATAAAAACAGATGCATTGAACTCTCAGAAGAATTCAATAAGGGGAATCTTAATGTTGTGTTTAATTTAAAACGCTTAGGATTTCTTGATAGAAGAGATGATACAACGGGAAACACTTTACTGCACTTTGCAGTTATTGCAAGGCATCCTGATAAGATCTTTATTTTGCTGGCAGCAGATGTTAACGTTAATCATACTAATTGGAAAGGAAAAACCCCTCTTCATATTGCAGCGAAGAGAAATTATGGAGAAGCCATAATCCCTTTGATAATGAAAGGAGCTACTGTTGATATATTTACGCCTGACGGTTTTACCCCTCTAATGTATGCAGTAAAAAATGGCTACGTCAAAGCTATCGCGCCCTTGTTAGCAGCAGGTGCTAATGTTAACTTAAAGGATGGAGAGGGCCAAACTTCTCTTTATTTAGCATCTTGGTGTGGTCATGAAAAAATTATTACCGCTTTAATAGAGCATGGCGCTAATGTTAATGCGGCTAATAAAGATGGTGAAACCCCGCTTTTTATAGCAGCTTGGTGTGGGCATGAAAAAGTTATTGAGGCATTAATAGAGCATGGTGCCAATGTTAATCAAGCCAGGAATAACGGAGAAACCCCCCTTTTTGCAGCAGCGCTCGCAGGTCGTTTGGAAGTGGTTAGAATTTTATTGAAAGTTAAAGATTGTAATTTTAAAGGCCGTGAAGTGAGCCTTAGGGAATTACTAATTGATATTAAGGATTATTGTATAGATATCCCAGAAATCTCCAGAGCTGCAATCCAAAAGGCTGCAATAGAGAGGGCTGGAAAATTTGTAGAAGAAAAAAAACGTAATGGACAACTTAGCGAAAAAGGGAAAATGATGATTTTACCCTATGAAATTGCCCAAATTATGGGCCATAAAGAAATAAGTCGACTTATTCTTGAGAAAATGAATAAGCAAGCAGCGCTTGAGATTAGTCACAGCAGCTACAGTTTTTATAACCATAAAAATAATAGTGATAACAATAATTCTATAATTAATGACGCAGATATAACATTACCCGCTGATACTTCTGATATAGACGACCTAGCTCCTGAAGCTGACACCCCTGAAATGAATAAAACTATCAGCCTATAATTTATAGAGTATAAAAACGAGTTAATCGCAGAATTAAGTATTCTTTCTTATTAGTTTTTGTTAAAATTTAATCCCGTTTATATTTAAAATTGCTTTGAGCGAATTAGCGTTCTAAACGGGGTCTTATGACAAAGTATATCTTTATTACAGGCGGTGTGGTTTCTTCACTCGGTAAAGGAATCGCTGCTGCTTCTCTTGCTGCCATCCTTGAAGCCCGAGGTTTAAAAGTAACCTTAATTAAACTTGATCCCTATATTAATGTTGATCCAGGTACTATGAGTCCTTTTCAGCATGGCGAAGTCTTTGTTACGGCTGACGGGGCAGAAACTGATTTAGACTTGGGTCATTATGAACGTTTTGTGCGTACAACCATGACCAAACGTAATAATTTCACCTCAGGAAAAATTTATGAAACGGTCATAAAGAAAGAAAGACGAGGTGATTATTTAGGCGGTACAGTTCAAGTTATTCCTCATATTACAAATGAAATTAAGCGCTCTATAAAGCTAGGTGCTGATGGCTTTGATATCGCTATGGTTGAAATTGGTGGAACAGTAGGGGATATCGAATCACTGCCTTTTTTAGAAGCAATCAGGCAAATGCGTATTGAATTAGGTGCTCAACGATCTTTATTTATTCATTTGACCTTAGTGCCTTATATTGCAACATCTGGAGAGACCAAAACAAAACCTACTCAGCACTCTGTAAAAGAATTACGCTCCATTGGTATACAGCCAGATATTTTAATCTGTCGCTCAGAAAAAATGTTATCAGCAGCCGATAGAGCAAAAATTGCTCTATTTACTAATGTTGAAAAAGAGGCTGTTGTTTCATTAGAGGATGCCCAGAGTATTTATCAAATTCCTATTATTCTTCATGAACAAGGTTTAGATGAAATTGTATTAAGGAAATTAAGCTTAGAGTTAAAACCAGCTGATTTAAGTGAATGGCAAGCGGTTGTTGAAGCACAAACTATCCAAACAATGGAAGTTAAAATTGCTATGGTTGGTAAATATACAGAACTTAATGATGCCTATAAATCAATTAATGAAGCCTTATATCACGCCGGAATACACACGCAAACGAAGGTTAAGATTGTTTATATTGATGCTGAGCTAATAGAGAAGCATGGTACTGAACTATTACAAAATATTGATGCTATTTTAATCCCTGGTGGTTTTGGTGAACGCGGAATTGAAGGAAAAATTAAAACAGTTCAATATGCACGTGAAACTAAAACACCTTTTTTAGGAATTTGCCTTGGTATGCAGACTGCTGTGATTGAATTTGCGCGTAATGTGGCCGGATTAGCTAGCGCCAATTCAACAGAGTTTGATAAAAATACTCCTTATCCTGTAATTGGTTTAATTACAGAATGGTTAGAAGAAGATGGGCGAGTTAATATACGCAATGAAAATACCGATTTGGGTGGAACTATGCGCCTCGGCGCCCAAGCCTGCCAACTAGATGCTCAATCTAAAGCATTTAATACGTATAAAAAATCTACTATTATCGAGCGTCACCGTCATCGTTATGAAGTAAATAATAAGTTTATAGATGTTTTAATAGAGAAAGGTTTAGTTATTTCTGGTCGTTCAGCTGATGGAGCTTTAGTCGAAATGATTGAATTACCTAATCACCCTTGGTTTATTGGTTGTCAATTTCATCCTGAATTTACATCAACGCCTCGGGACGGCCATCCTCTTTTTGAGCAGTTTGTAATAGCCGCTCGTTATTATCATGAGCAAAAGGATAAAGCCTTATGAAATTATGTCATTTTGAAGCGAGCTTAAAAAGTCCTTTATTTTTAATCGCAGGCCCCTGTGTTATTGAGAGTGAAGAATTAGCTTTAGAAACTGCAGGCTATTTAAAAGAAATTTGCATGAGTCTAGAAATTCCTTTTATTTACAAGTCATCTTTTGATAAAGCAAATCGTTCATCTATTGCTAGTTACCGGGGACCGGGATTTGAAAAAGGTCTTTTAATTCTTGAAAAAGTAAAAAAGACAGTCGGTGTTCCTGTTTTGACTGATGTTCATGAAGACACTCCTCTATTAGAAGTAGCAAGTGTAGTAGATGTCTTACAGACGCCTGCTTTTTTGTGTCGTCAAACTAACTTTATTCAAAATGTTGCAGCCATGGGTAAACCGGTCAACATTAAAAAAGGCCAATTTTTATCACCTTGGGAAATGAAGCATGTTGTTGCGAAAGCTAAAGCCTGTGGTAATGAGCAAATTATGGTTTGCGAACGTGGCGTGAGTTTTGGCTATAATAATCTTGTTTCAGATATGCGTTCATTACAAATTATGCGCGAAACAGAATGCCCAGTTGTCTATGATGCTACTCATTCTGTTCAACTTCCGGGTGGTAATAACGGTAGCTCTGGTGGTCAACGAGAGTTTATTCCGCCATTAGCTCGTGCAGCAGTTGCAGTAGGAATTTCTGGCATATTCATGGAAACTCACCCTAATCCTGACCAAGCGCTAAGTGATGGACCCAATAGTTGGCCGTTGCATGAAATTAAGTCTTTATTAGCGTCTTTAATTGACATTGATAAGATAGTTAAAACACAACTTGCTTAATTTATAGGTTAAGCTTCGTCCTACAGCCTTCACTTTACCTACTTTCCCGGCTTGCCTACGAAGCCCATGCAAGATCTCATAACTAGATTCCGCGGACAAGCCGCGGAACGTAGGCAATAAGAGATAAACTTTCTTTATCCTATTAATACTAACAAAGCGCTAAGTGATGGGCCCAATAGTTGGCATGAAATTAAGCCTTTATTAGTATTTTTAATTTGAAATTGATGAGATAGTAAAAGCGCAGTTTGCTTAATTTAAAGGTTGAGTCTCAGTTAGCCATCTGGCTAAATAAGTTTGTTTGTCTTTTCTATTTATAAGAAACCATTCCTTTACCTACGTTCCGCGGCTTGTCCGCGGAATCTATTCAAGATGCAGAATGTAGGCAATATGAGAAAGGCTTTCTTTAGCATAAAAAAATCCCGGCATATGCCGGGACAAGTAGCGGAGAAATAGGATTATTCACGGCCTGAAAAGGCACTTAATAATTGTAATAGGCTAATGAAAAGGTTGTAGATTGATACAAATAACGCCACAGTTGCAGATATATAGTTTGTTTCGCCACCATGAATAATTTCACTAGTTTGAAATAAAATCAAACCAGAAGAAATTAGAACAAACGCAGCTGAAATGGCTAATTGTAGAGCTGGAATCTGAAAGAAAATTCCTGCAATCATAGCTAATAGGGCAACCATAACACCGATAAATAGGAAGCCGCCTAAGAAGCTAAAATCTTTACGAGTTACCAGTGCATAACCTGATAATGCAAAGAAAATCATACCTGTACCACCTAAAGCAGTCGCAACTAATTGCGGTCCATTAGCGTAGTTGGCAATAACTAAATTAAGTATTGGGCCTAACGTGTAGCCTAAAAATCCAGTAAAAGCAAAGACGCTAATTAAGCCTAAAGCACTATTTCTTAATGCATGGGTTAAAAACATCAATCCATACACGCCAACAATCATTAAAATTGGATTCATTGGCCTAACATTCATTGCAAAGGCAGTATATGCTGTAAAAGCACTGAATAAAAAAGTCATACTTAACAGAAGGTAAGTATTACGTAATACCTTATTAGTTGCTAGTACCGATTCATTGCGCTGGCTTAAAATCGTTACATCATTCTGTTTCATATATCGCTCCAAAGTAATTTATACTGTTATTGTAGCATATGTGGGGATAATTATTAGGTTTTTCAAGTCTATACACACTTAAAATAGCATGCAAGGGGTTAAATTCCTAAAGCTTTTAAATACTTATATTTTTACATTCAATATTGGAAGAATTATGGTTAAAGTAGCAGCTATACAAATGACTTCATCAAGCTCGATTACTGCAAATATAAGTATAGTAGAAAAATACTTGCAGGAAGTGGCTAATCAAGATATCAGCCTTGTAGTATTACCAGAAAATTTCGCTTTTATGGGGACTAAAGAGGTTGATAAATTAGCGATAGCAGAAGAATTTGGCAATGGATTAATGCAAGATAGTATAAGTCGGCTAGCTAAAGAATATAATCTATGGCTTATTGCTGGAACTATACCTATTAAAACAAATGGTACTCGGATACGTTCAGCTTGCTTAGTTTTTGATAATAAAGGTTTATGTCAAGCAAGATACGATAAAATTCATTTGTTTGATGTTGAGGTTGCTAATAGAGAGGCTTATCTTGAATCTGCTACTGTCGAGCCTGGAGATAAGGTTGTAGTAGTTGACACCCCTATTGGTCGTGTAGGATTATCAGTTTGCTATGATGTACGTTTTCCAGAACTCTATCGTCAATTAGAAAGTAAAGGTGCCCAGTTATTTGTTGTTCCGTCAGCTTTTACTGCTATAACGGGCCTTGCGCATTGGGAGATTTTATTAAGAGCGCGGGCTATAGAAAATTTGTGTTATGTTTTAGCGCCTAATCAAGGTGGTAAACATGAAAATGGCCGAGAAACCTATGGCCATAGTATGATTATTGATCCTTGGGGAAAAATATTGGCAGAAAAAATTAATAATTCCGGTATAGTTAGCGCATCAATTGATTTAGCTCAACTAGAGATTCTCCGGCAAAGATTTCCCTGCAACCGGCATCATATATTATAATCGTAGAATTACATTAATTGTTTCGGCGCTTTAATAGGTAGGCTCTTATGACTCAGGCATTAACTCTCGCTAAAGATATAATTTTAAAACCTGCATCGCTTGATGAAACAGCAATTGAAAAACTGTTAAAGTCATTTATGGGCCGCCATATAGATGATGCTGATCTTTATTTTCAAAGTAGTATTTATGAATCCTGGTATTTAGAAGATTCTGTAGTAAAAAGCGGCAGCTATTCTATTGATCGTGGTGTAGGCATACGCGCAATAAGTGGCGATAAAACAGGTTATGCTTATTGTGATGACATCTTTTTATCAGCTATTGAGCGTGCTGCAGATGCTGCTCGCTCAATAGCATTAACATCTGCAAAACCTCTGCATTCAGTTGCTATTCAAGGTGCACCTATTGAAAAGTATGCTAGCATCAATCCTATTGATACTATGACAAAGCAAGAAAAGATTGCTTTATTAGAAGCTATTGATAAGGAGGCAAGAAGGCTTGATCCACGTGTTATTCAAGTGAATGCTTCCTTAAGCGGTTGCTATGAAGCCGTTATGGTGGCTGGGTTACATGGTGAATTAGTTGCCGATATTCGCCCTTTAGTAAGTGTGAATGTGAGTGTCATTGTTGAAGATAAAAATGGCCGACGTGAAGCAGCACGTTCAGGTGGTGGCGGTCGTGTCGCATATTCTCATTTCTTGCAACAAGAAAAAGCATTGGAGTATGCTCGAGAAGCTGTTCGCGAGGCTCTAATTAATCTGGAAGCTGAAGCAGCACCTGCCGGTACTATGCCCGTAGTGCTTGGACCAGGTTGGCCTGGTGTATTATTGCATGAAGCAGTAGGTCATGGATTGGAAGGAGATTTTAATCGAAAAGGGCTATCAGCTTTTTCCGGTAAACTAGGTCAGCAAGTAGCTGCAAAAGGAGTCACTGTCGTTGATGATGGCACGTTGCCAGATAGACGTGGTTCCTTAACCATTGATGATGAGGGAACACCAAGTCAATGTACAACATTGATTGAAGATGGCAAGCTTGTCAATTATATGCAAGATAAATTAAATGCGCGTTTAATGGGGATGCAACCTACTGGAAATTGTCGCCGTGAATCTTATGCTCATTTACCTATGCCACGCATGACTAATACTTATATGCTTGCAGGCGCACATGAGCCAGAAGAAATTATTCGCTCAGTGAAGCGAGGCTTATATGCCGTTAATTTTGGTGGCGGGCAAGTTGATATAACCTCGGGTCAATTTGTATTTTCTGCTAGTGAAGCTTATTTAATTGAAGATGGTAAAATAACTCAACCGGTTAAGGGCGCAACACTTATTGGTAATGGCCCTGATGTGATGAAGAAAATTAGTATGATAGGTAATGATCTATCACTTGATCCGGGCATTGGTGTTTGTGGCAAAGATGGTCAGTCGGTGCCAGTGGGTGTGGGCCAACCTACATTAAAAATTGATGCCTTAACGGTTGGGGGAACTCGTTAATTGGGCAGATATATAAAATTATTTAAATTAAGTTCTCTGCTCTTAATTAAAGAGCAGAGATTTGAGTTGTTTAGGGTTTAAAGGTTCTTGTCGCTAAAGAGTCAAGGCTGTGTAAATCCTTAGTTCTAGTCGCAGCCGCTGCCGCAAAATCAGAACCGATGCCAAACTCATTACGTGAAAGAATGATTTTCTGAGTGGTATCATAAGTAGGTAATACCCAAAAAGGATCATCAAAAGCGCGAACTTTAGCACCCATTAATTTAGCAAACTTTTTCCCAAATGCGGTACTTACTACGCCGTCGCAAGTATAAAGCCAAATTTCAGCATTAGCGCCCCATGCTTTCTTTAAATTGGCTAATGTTGTTTTATTAGCAGTATTACTTTTAATTGCAGCAATAACGGCTGCATCAACTCCGGGGGAATTAATATCGGCGTTGGCGGGGATGGTAGTACCCCATTTACCTTGAGTAGTTAAGGTACCCATCAAGCCAATATTATTTGTTCCAGCATATAAGAATAAATTTAGACGAACTACTCTTGAGGGATGACTTTTACCAAAGCCAGGTACTTTGGGAGCAAAATAAGTCACTGAGCTGATTACATCTGCAAGGGAAGTCATAACTTGTCCAAAAGGTTTAGTAGCCTGATTATTAGCATTGGTGGCAGCAGGGCTAATAGCGTCAAAATCTTCAGCAGACGGGATCCATTTATCATTCATTAAACCTTGTACCTCAGCCGCTTCGTCAGGCCAGGGACTAGGAAAATTAGCATAACAAGCTAGTTCAAAACTAATAACGCCACTTACTTTTGCAGAAGAGCCACTCTTTCCTTTGGTAGCAGGAATGATACTGGCGCCTGAAGTGCCAAGCATGCCCCAATTCATTTTTGATAAGACTTCATCTGCCCGGCTAGGGCTATTAAACATATTTCGATATTCTTCAGGAACGCCAGGCATATAAGAATCATCAAAAGTCTCACCTGATTCTGTTCCTCCACTACCACCAGGGCCAGGTGAAGTTGAGCCATCAAATCCACTACTACTTCCATCAATTGTGCCGGAATTACCCATACGAGGCGATTGTTTATCCATCTCAGTAGCTGTGTTGAATAAAGCACCACTTTCAGAAATATTTTTAGCAGAGCCTCCACCACCAGAAGGGATTCCCATGGCAGCTAGTGCAAGTTGAGCTGCTATTCGTTTTTCCTCAATATCCTTTTGAGCGGCAACTGCAAGATTAGCAGCTGCTTGCCTGCCTGCTTCAGTGCTTGCACTAGTGGCGTGGCCAGCAAGTGTTTGCGCTAAGGAGGATGTGGCTGCAAGTCCTGCCATATCACGGAACATATTACCATTTTGTACTGCATTTAGAATGGCGCCAACCCCGGTTGGATCAGGTAAAGGTGTTGGGTTCATGATGTTTAATACAGGTGCGCCTAAATGACCTGGGGTAGCGTCAACGGGTTGGGCTCTAGATTCCATTTGGATTGCTGCAATTTCAGGTGGTTGTAAAGGAATAGGAGAGTCTTGCCAGTTCCAGAATCGAGTGGCGTCGAGTTTTTCTGCCGAATTAGAGCGACCTAATACGGCTTCGGCAAATACACCACCCGTAGGAATAGGGACAAGTTGTTCGGCAGCACTAGCAGCTCCTAAGACTAAGCCGCGTTCTTTAAGCCAGGCTTTCCAATTTTTGTGTGATGCATCTAAATTATTATTTTCATCTCGTTCTTGGATACCGGCGGCTTCGACAAAGCTTGGCATGCGAAATACTAAATAATTACTAGCTATCATAATAGGATTTGGATCGATTAAATCTGCAATAGGTTTACCTTCAAAAGTATAAGCAGAAAGAAGTAATGCAATGCTGGAAGGATCTAATGCGCGCCAAATAGCTTGACTATAATGTAACCTATGTTGGTCAAGATGAATTCTTAATTCCGTTTCACCTTCATTCGCTATAAAGCGACACAATGGTAAATCTATAGCATTAGGTGCAACTTCAATAGGAATGCTAATTGGAAACTTAGCACTACCATAATTTAGTTGGAGCGTTAATTTGCCAACAAGATAACTTGTGCTTGTAGAAGAGACGCGAATTTCACTAATCTCTTGAATAGGAATTGCATCATTAATTGCCCATTCTAAAATACTTACGCTTGAAAAATTAACCAAACTCCCAGATTGAAGTCGTACTTTTACGCCACTAATTGTAATAGGAGAATTACCTTGAGCACGTAACTCAAAGGTTATCCCGCTAAGCTCAGTCTCGCCAGGTAAAAATAAGTCGCTTGTTCCTGGTTTAACAATAGTTCCTAAAGTAATTCTAGAAGCCCTTAATAATTCTTCTTTAACCCATGAAAGATGATCATTAAAGTTTGTTGTCGTTGCAGGTGTTTCGGCTGGCTCATTAGTTACATTTTCTGTAGAGGCAGTTTCACTCTCTGATAAGTTGATAGCGCGAGCAAGAGTAGCTGTTGCTGTTCTTGTAGCTAAACGATCAAGTCTAGAAAATCTATCAAAAATAGTTTTTGTTGGCCTTACAGGTAAAGAAGGTTTAATCATAACGGAACCGAATTCGGCCCTCAATAATTCTTGAGCACGACGATTTAGGGCAGCATTAGCTAATACACCCTGATAACGTTCAATAATAGATCTATCAAAGTTCACTAATTTCATGGGAATAAATAAGCAGCGTTCAACCTGATGTAATTGGACGTTAACCCGGTATATTTCGATAACCTCAAAATATTGCACAGTTAAGGCATGCATGTGGTTATAGTTAGCAATAATCCGTGTTGAAACACTTTGATGTTCTTCTTCCGAAACTTCTTTAACTATTGATGCGCGTCGATCACGCACTGACGAGGCTGCTTGTTGAGTTGCATCCGAAACACGTTGATTCATCGTTGCTGCTAGATTGCGAGCGCCTGCAGAGGAGGAAAAGCTCTCAGCATTTGAAGTTGTTGTAGCAGATGATCCGCTGCCACCTAAAGTTAATGGACCTAAGCTTAGGCCTAATCCACCACCGCCTGCACTGGTTGTTGAGCTACCATTTGTACGCGAAAATCCTGTTTGTACTTCTGAAGCAACCGCTTCTTGGACTTCACTGATAGCACGATTATGAGTACTGGTATTTGTTAGTTGTTCTGTTTCAGAAATATTTTCTTCACCCGTTGCGCGAGTTTGGCGAGCCCAGTTTAAAACAGCAATGCGTGTACTTTCTCCTGGCGCTAGTGCCACACTATGTAATAAGTTTCCAAGTGTTATTCCCTGAGCAAACCAAGATTGAGCAAAGGTTAGTACTGCACCTACCGCTGGGGCTTTAAAGCCAAAATCGGCAGAAACCGTGGGCGATATATCAATAGGTCCTGCTGAATTTAAATCAATTGTTTCTCCTGGTGTAACTTGATCAATAACAACACTCTGATAATAATGCCGTTCGGTAGGATATTCGCCTAAACGTGGTACAAGTTCGCTAGCTTCTTCATCTTGATGAAGAGGTGGTATTGCTGCATTTAAAATTACCAGCGCTGCGCAAAAAGGTGGCCATCTACCTAAATCGCCTACCGTTTCTACTTGTAAATTCTTTTTAATTTCTGTAGCCAGTGTTGTGTCAATTTCTCTTAACAGAGCAATGTCTACCTCTACTAATGAGTCAGGTGTTGCAGGTGAGTCGGAATCAATAAAACTACTTGGTATTCGCCCTAAGCGAGCTGTAATTGAGTTGCCTCCACCCTGAGCTGCGTTAGCAATTTCAAAAGCTATTTTAAAAAGTGGTGAGCTGGCAAGATCATAAATCTTTTTTATACCTAGTTTATTTAAAGTTTGCTCTGTCTTATCAGAAATACCTAATAAGGCTGAAACAGGTTGTCCTAAAACAGCTAGAGCATCCATTTTGGTATAGCTAAATTTTAAGCCATCACGATAAGACATTTCTTTTCCCTAAGAATTTTTTTCTTTATCGGCTTGTTTAGCTAAAAGTTAAATCATTTTAACTGTGATAATTGCACTTTAGAATATAGGTTAAGTAAGGTATTTGATTGATGAATTGGTTATAAGAAAATAGTTTAGTAAGAAAGTTAAAGGCAGAAATTACTTGTTAGATTGTTTCGCTAAATAAATTTTAGTAATTTACGGTATATTCAGTTTACTTAGCTTTTTTATAGTTTTTAATTGGTTTTAATAATCGTCTAACTAATTTTTCCTTATATTATTAATTATTATTAATAACTTTTACCGATAAATTTATATATATCAAAGGTTTTAAAATATAAAACTACACTTTGTATTAAAATTTTTTATACTTATCTCTAAGTAATTAAAAAATATAGAATTTAAATTTTTTATTATGTTAAAATTAAGTTTTTTATAAGCCTTAGATTTTCATGAAAATAGATTTAAATACAGTAAAAACAATTATATCTAGTATAGATTCAACGTATAAAAATGACCCAAATATTGCTTTTTATATAAATTATTATGAAGAGCTGATGATTAAGATGGTCGCATTGTTCAATGAACATGAACAGAATCCATCATCCTTTTTATTTAAGAAATTAAAACTAGTAGCTCAACAAATTGAAAAAATTTATACATGTAATGTAGAAAATATAACTAAAGATAATTTCTACAATGATACTTTTAGATTTCAGAACTCAAAGTTCAGGGGAGCCATGCTTATTTTTGTTGAACACATAATATTTGAAGCACATCAATTAATATTTGCATGTGAAGATAATTTAACGACATCAAAAGATGTTAGGGAAAAACAGAATGAAGGTGATATCAAGAAATTAACTGATTTAATTAAATTAAAACTTAAAGTTTCTTTAATTGACGAAAATTCAGAGAGCCTCGCGAAAATTGACCAAAAAATTAATGAAGAAGTTTATAGAGTCGCTCAAGTTTTATTTGGTGAAGAAGAATCAAGCGTGACTGTAAAAAAATTACGTAGCCTAGAGACTGTGTTTACAGAACTTGGCCAAGAAAACGCCTATCACCTTGATGAGTTAAATAAGGCAAAAAAAGAAATTAAAGAGTTACGCCAAAAACTTGAATCAACCAGTACAACTTTTATGACAGAACTTAGTAGATTAGAAACCCAAAGAAGTTTGGATAATCAAAACAATACTAGCTTACTTAATCAGCTACAATTACTAATTCTAGAAAATAATAACTTAACAAGAAATGTTAGAAGTGATATGCAGCAAATGCAGAATGAAATTGTAGCTTTAAAGGCACCAAATGCAGCCTTCCCCTCGCAAGGTAATAACTCATCTAGGCTCATACCTCATGAACATGATAAAAAGCATTCCGGTATTAGCCATTTTTTTCGAAAATTTTGATTCCATCGTAAACATTACTCAATTTAAACAGGGGCAAAATTAATTAAATTAAAGTACACTTAAATAATAAGTGTACTTTAACTAGTGAATGCTGTCCTGGTTCCCATAACTATGCTAATTTCAGTAAAAGTGTCTGAATTTCAAAAATACGTTCTTCGGCAGTAATTTTGTCTAGCATAAAACGTAATTTAGTGGGGCCTTCTAGTCGATACCGTTTCGCATGGACTTGAATTAAGTTGATTAAAACGCTGGTATTTATTTTAGGATTTTCGCTAAATTCAATTTTACCTTGCTGCTCTGAAGCATTTATTTTATTAATGCCTAGCTGGGTGGCTAGTAATTTAAGCTCTGTAATTAAAATTAAATTTTTAACCGGTTGTGGTAAAAGACCAAACCTGTCAATCATTTCTATTTGTAATTCCCTTAATTGATCTTTATCTTTGGCATTTGCAATTCGTTTATACATGATTAAACGAGTATGAATATCATTTATATAGTCTTCAGGAATAATAGCACTAATACGTAAATCAATTTCAGGGCCTTGTTGAATAGGCGCGGTAAGTTCGGGTGTTCTACCTGCTTTCAAATCTTCTACAGCTTTATCTAACATATCCATAAATAAGTTAAAGCCAATGGCCTGCATATTGCCGCTTTGCTCTTCGCCTAATAACTCACCTGCGCCTCTGATTTCCATGTCATGAGTTGCCAATGTAAAGCCTGCACCTAAATCTTCTAAAGAAACAATTGCTTCTAAACGTTTTACCGCATCCCGTGTTAATAATTTTTGATTTGGCGTTAGAAGATAAGCATAAGCTTGATGATGGGAGCGGCCAACTCGTCCGCGCAGCTGATGCAATTGGGCTAAACCAAATTTGTCTGCTCTATCAATAATAATCGTATTGGCCGTGGGAATATCTATGCCCGTTTCAATAATTGTTGTACAGACTAAAACATTAAAGCGGTGATGATAAAAGTCAGACATGATCTTTTCTAGCTCACGTTCACGCATTTGACCGTGTGCTGCACGCACTTTAGCTTCAGGGATTAGTTGCTGTAATTCTTGTCCTATTCTATCAATGGTTTCAATATTATTGTGAACGAAGAAAACCTGTCCACCTCGTAAGATTTCTCGTAATAAGGCTTCCCGAATAATATTGTCTGTTTTTTCTTGCCAAAATGTTTTGATTGTTAGGCGCTTTGCTGGCGGTGTTGCTATTAAAGAAATATCGCGAATGCCAGCCATAGCCATATTCAATGTCCGAGGTATAGGGGTTGCTGTCATTGATAGAATATCCACATTTAAGCGCAATGCTTTGATATGTTCTTTTTGTTTCACCCCAAAGCGATGCTCTTCATCAATGATTAATAAGCCTAAGTTTTTAAATTGAATGTCTTTAGAAAAAAGTTTGTGCGTACCTATAACAATATCAATACGACCATCTTTTAATGACTCAATAATTTTTGTGGTTTCTTTAGTGCTACGAAAGCGAGAAAGCAATTCAATGTTTATAGGAAAATCAGCGAAACGATCACGAAAATTTTCATAATGCTGCGTTGCAAGCAACGTGGTAGGAACTAAAACGCAAACTTGTTTACTATTTTGTACTGCTAGAAAAGCAGCACGCATAGCAACTTCAGTTTTACCAAAACCCACATCGCCACAAATTAGTCTGTCCATGGGGCGTGGCGATTGCATATCTTGCATTATTTGTTCAACTGCATGCGCTTGATCAGGTGTTTCAATAAAGGGAAATCCGCTGGCAAAGCGCTGATAGTCTTGTTGATCAATTTGGTAGATAAAACCAGGCTTTGTTTCGCGTTTGGCATAGATTTCAAGTAATTCAATGGCGACATCATGAATTTTTTCTGCCGCTTTTCTCTTTTCTTTTTGCCATTGATCACTACCTAATCGATGTAGGGGGGCATGATCGCTATCTAAACCAGTATAACGGCTTATTAAATGCAAAGAGGTAACAGGCACATAGATTTTATCATCACCTGCATAGGCTAAAACTAGAAATTCGTTGGCATTACCGTCATTATGAAGTGTTTTTAAACCTTGATAGCGTCCTACGCCAAATTGTAAGTGTACAACTGGTGCCTGCAATTGGAGTTCTGCTAAATCGCGAATGATTAAATCAGGATCAACCGATTTAGTCGTGCTACGCCGTTGTGGAGTACTGTAATCACCATACAATTGCGCCTCAGTGATAAGCACAATTTTTTCTTCAATTAATTCAGCGCCATCTGCTAGAGGGCCAACGATAATACCTATATGGTGATTGCTATTTAGAAAATCTTGCCAAGTATCGTAATGGGTTGCTGACAAATTTTGCTGTTTCATTAAATCCAGCAATACTTCACGTCTGCCAGCACTCTCTGCAACAATAAGAAATCGATTGTCAGGATTTGCTAAATAATCAGTTAATTTTTTTAAGGGATTAGCGGCTTTCCGATCAATAAATAAACAAGGGCCAGCTTGAACAGGAAAATTAAAGGCATTTTTCTTTTCTTTTTTATCATGATAACAATGAATTTGTTGGAAAAGATTGGCTTTGGTTAGAATTTCATTGGACGAAATAAAGGCATGTTCAGGTTGTAACAAGGGACGGGAAACATCGTAGCGACGTTGTTCATAACGAGTAGTTACTTCATGCCAAAATGTTTCTGCTTGAATAGAAATATTATCAATTGTAAAAATAGTGGCATCATCAGGAAGATAATCGAAAAAGGTAACGGTATTGGTAAAAAACAAGGGTATGTAATACTCAATGCCAGACGGAAGTTGCGCATTACTGATAGCTTCATAAATAGGACTTAAGCTTGGGTTGCCTGGAAATTGTTCCCTAAATGAGCGACGAAATAAAGTAATGCTTGACTCATTTAAAGGAAATTCTTTTGCGGGTAGTAGTTTAATTTCTTCAATTTTAGCAATGGTGCGCTGTGTTTCAGTATCAAACCGACGTAAGCTATCTATATAATCATCAAAAAGTTCAATGCGAAAAGGATGGGTGCTTCCCATAGGAAAGACATCAATAATAGAGCCGCGAATAGCAAATTCGCCACGTTCAATTACTTTATTAACTGCGTAATAACCTGCTTCTTGCAAATGATATTGAAATTGAGATAGATCTAATTTTTGCTGTTCTTTAAGTATAAAGGCATACTGATGAAGAAATTGAGGTGGCGCTAAACGATGCATTAATGTAGCAATTGAGCTTATAACAATCGCGTTGCTTGTTTGTTGTAAGCGGCTTAAAGTCAATAAACGTTCAGAGATAATATCTTGATGAGGTGAAAATTGATCATATGGCAGTGTTTCCCAATCTGGAAAAAAAAGTATTTCTTCTGAATTAGAAGAATTATAGAAAAATTGTAGCTCGTCAAGTAATTGAGTAGCAGTTAAATTATCTGGTGTAATAATTAATTTAATGCCCGTGTGTTTTTGAAAGTATTGAGCTAATATTAATGGGAGGCTAGAACCATACAATTGGCCCCAGGTTTGCTTTTTGCCAGGTTTTGGAATAGATGTCAGCATAATACTACAATTAAGCAAAAAATAATCAGGCAGTATACTATAACTATTATAATTTTCGGTAAAAATTATAATCAAAAACTGAGATTAATTCTTCCACTTAAATTGAAATTAAGTGGAAGATTACTTTCCTATTATTCAGGTAAGCAAGAAGGATTGCAATTATTTGGATTAATACTATTTGCGTCACAAGCATTCTTAGCCATAGCAAAAGCACGATCTTGGCTAGGTGCAAAGAATGACCAATGATCACCTTTTAAGTTACTAACAACGCAATGCCAACGGCCACCACTCACACCATTATCAATGCAAGTAGGATTGCAATTATTTGGATTAACACTATTTGCATCACATGTGTTCTTTGCCATAGCTTGAGCACTCGCTTCTGTAGGCGCAACAAAAGTCCAGTGTTGGCCTTTTAAATTAGAAACATTACATACCCAATTTGCTTGCGCCGAAAAGGAAATTAATGCTAAAGCAACTGCACTTGTAATTAATTTTAATTTCATAATATTTCCTTATATTAAAATTACGTTCAAATATAATGTAGTTCAACCACTTTAGAAATCAAATAAACTGCTGCGCTTTCACTTTATCAGCTTCCCGAAAGGGGGATCTATCTTGATAGTCACTTCTGTTGTAATTTTCATGATGGTTTCCCGCCTACAAGTGAAAGATAAAGAAAAGTATTTTTAACTTAGTTTGCTTGAAAGCTAACTAAGCAAACATTGCTTGCTAGGTAATTAAGAACTCATTAGGGCTGTCTTGATTGTCATCTTCATTGTCTACCGTATTTTCAATTTTTAGCAATTTTCTTACTTCAGATGGATTATGATTATTTTTAAATACAAAATAAAGATTTTCGGGTCTATTACCTTTACCTATAATATAAATAGAGTCAGTATGGATAGCTAACTCGGGGTTGAGCTTTTGGATATTTTCTAATATTTTTTCTGCTTCCTCTCTATCATCATTCATATATGCAACAATGTTAGATGGATAGGCATAAATAGTAGTTATATTGGTATAGGTCAAAATATTTTTTATTTTAATAAATACGTCTTTATCCGCCCAAGATTGCTTAATAATAGACATAATAGAAATAATCTTTTTTATTTGTTCAAAACTATATTTTTTAAAGAGTGCCTCTAGATAACTAAATTCTTCTGAAGTTTTACCAGAATTATTTAACTTTTTAGAAGATCTATGGCCAAACATATAGAGTGATAAATCAAGCTCTTTGCAATCTTTAGAGATATAAGCTTTTAAAGGACTAAGAAAATCATTTTCATCATTAGCGTGAAGAATTATATCTTTAGCCTTACGCCAAAAGAGAGTGACTTGTATACTATTATCTAAGATAATTAATTTAGGTACTCCTTCACTTAACTGACAGGCTAATTCGACTGAGCGCATACCCGATGTCCCAATTAGGGCAATTTTTTCTTCTTTACGATGCCTAGGTAATCCTTTTTCCTGCTCTTTAGAGAGTTCAGGATCGTTACCTTTTATTAAAATGGGATACAATTGTAATTCTTCCTTCGCTAACTGTTGAATTCCATAATTTTTTCGCGCTAAAAAACCTCTAGTAAGCGCTTGAGCTTTCGTTATAGAATTAACTGGCTTTCCTCCAGAATCAGCCGGCTTTGCTTCAAGATCAGCCGGCTTTGCTTCAAGATCAGCTGGCTTTGCTCCAAGATCAGCTGGTTTTTCTATAGGAACAGCGGACTTTTTTTCTTTTTGATCTGAGGGTGAACTTAATGTTTTTCCCTCTTTATTTATGGTTTGATTTGGTGACGAAAATAATTCGTTAAATGTTGTTCTTATTTTACTTTTAAGTTTCTTTTTCATGATAAACAGAGAGTAAATTGGTTGATTTATATCTAATTTTATCTGATATAGATTAAGATATTATTAAAAATATATCTATTCGAGCTAGTTTAGATCGGATTGAATATATTTTGATCAATATTTTGTTGGATATTTATTGCAAATTATTATTTTAAACAAGGACGTTTAAAGATGCAGAATTCTCAAACTGGTCTTGTTAGGGCTCTTGGCCTGAGTGCTTTAGTGATTTATGGGATAGGTGATATCCTGGGAGCAGGGATATACTCTATTGTTGGAAAAATAGCAGGCCATGCAGGCTCTTTAACTTGGCTTTCTTTTGCACTAGCAATGGGTATTGTTTTGCTCACGGCACTTAGTTATAGCGAACTTGTTAGTCGAATTCCTAAAAGTGGCGGCGTATCAATATTTATACAAGAAGCCTTTGACCAAAAGTGGATATCAATTTTTGTAGGTTTACTGCTATTTAGTGCGACTATTTTTTCTATGTCGACATTATCACAAGCTTTTGTAGGATATCTTAGAGCGTTTGACCTAATCGTTCCTAAATGGTTAGCTATTGTTATTTTTTTAAGTGTTTTATTAGGAATTAATATTCGAGGCATAAAGCAGTCGTCTATAGCTAATATCATTAGTACATTGATAGAGTTAAGTGGTCTTTTGATTGTATTGGGTTGTGGTATCTGGTTTTTATTAAATTCAGATAAACAATTAAATATAACAAGCTTAGATAAACTACCTGGAATAGGAGATATTTTTAGGGGTGCAGCGTTGGCCTTCTTTGCTTTCACAGGTTTTGAAGACTTGGTAAATGTTGCTGAAGAAACAAAAGATGCAGAAAAGAATATTCCGCGTGCTATTTTATCTTCCTTGGCTGCTGCTGGAATCTTATATTTGGCTGTAAGTTGGATGGCAACAGCCATTATTCCCGGCAATGAACTTGCTCAGTCAAATGCACCTTTGTTTGATGTCGTTAGAAGATCATATCCAGCATTCCCCCTTTACTTATTTCCAATTATTGCTATTTTTGCTGTATCTAACACAACTTTATTAAATTATATTACGGCTTCACGCTTGCTTTATGGCATGGCTGAAAGTAATCTTATGCCGAAGTTCCTACAAAAAGTACATAGCAAGTATCATACGCCTTATATTGCTATTTTACTCATCTTTCCCATTGTGTTAATTTTAGGATTTATGGGAACATTATCTGAACTTGCTGGTGCTACCAGTACCATAGTTTTAATGGTATTTTCCTTTAGTAATATTGCTTTAATAAAAATTAAACTAAATGACATAGGCAAAAAGAATGAGAAAGTATTTTATATACCTATCATTATTCCGTGGCTGGGCTTAGCACTTAATATTGTGGCAATTACATTTTTACCTTTTCGTAATATCGTCCAAGCAGTTGTATTTATTTTAATAAGTTTGATTGTAAGCTGGATAATTTTACAGCTTGAAACGAAGTTTAAACTTAATAGCTTAAATTCTGATTAATAAGAACACCTGATATTTATTGATTCGCTTTTTGTAGAAAATATTTATATCTTCACTGCGTTAAGTTTTATAATCTTTTCATTTAGCACATTAACTAAATAAGTTGGGTTAATATAAAAATTTAAAAGCTCAAAAAATTTATTCCTTGCAAATATAAAAACAATTTACAATAATACGCCATTACTTAATCCGATATAAATTATATGAAATTCAGCTACTTAGGTAATAAAAATGCTAATAAAAATTAATTTTACTGTATCTCATTATCGATATGAGCACGGGCGACAACGCTATTTTGAAGTGTCTTATTGGCAAACTTATAACTACGCTTGTGAAGAAGTTACTGATTCAAGTATTACTAACAGTAAAAAACAAACTAATTGGAAAAATGGACATAATATTTTACCAATTGAACGTAATAATGATCCTAAATCAAATCTTACAGCAATTTACCAGTATGATAATTTTGTTGCAGTTTCATTGCCTGAAAACTGCAGTAAGTTTGTAAAAGAGAAGTTTATTACAGCCTTTACAGACTATATTAATAAGAATCATAAGGGCGGCTCTGGTCTAACGCCTTATGAAGCAAATCAAGCAACGAAAATTGTGCTTAAAACGCTAAATATAGATACTAAATATTACAAAGAGCGTATAGCTTGCAACTTCTTTTCAAGGCTTGAATTTTTAAATAAAAAATTCGAATTGCCAAAGGATATTAGTGTGCAATTACAAAGTTATTTATCGATACAAGATGTTAGAAATTTAGCCCTTACATCTAAATCAAAGGCTGAAGGGGTATCTATACAACTAGCATTGTAAAAAATAAAAATTCATATTTAGTTTAGTTTTAAGTTGAATAATTTTTCAACTTGAAACAAAATTAAACCTAAAAGGACACATCTTAATCAATAAAAATGATTTATATTAATTATTTGCATTTAATATGTAATGCATTTATTATAGCTAAACTGCGTTAAATTTTGTTAGTGGTTTGGCTTAGGAATTAAGTATGCATTATCATCCCCTAAAAAAAGCTAATGCATTTTTGCTAATTTTATTACCTTTGAATATTCTCCTCCGCTACGGCGGATTAATATAAGCATTTTACATAATTAATTTCGAGATTTCTAATTCAGAAACTCCTAAGTCAGTACATAATATGGAGAATAATTCATGCGCACTCGTTCAATAGCCTGGATTGTTTGGTTAATAGCGTCCATCTTTTATGCTTATCAGTATATTTTAAGAGTAATGCCCAGTGTCATGATCGATAATATTACACATCGATTTCACATTGACACGGCAATTTATGGGCAGTATTCAGGTATTTATTATATTGGTTACTCTTTAATGCATCTTCCTATAGGAATTATGCTTGATCGTTTTGGCCCGAAACGAGTTTTGACAGGCTGTATACTAATTAGCGTTGTTGGCTTGTTACCTTTAATTTATGCTGGTAATTGGATTTATCCTGTTATCGGAAGAGCTCTTATAGGCATGGGCTCATCAGCTGCCATATTAGGCATTTTTAAGATAATTCGGATGACGTTTAACGAGCAATATTTTACCCGAATGTTAAGCTTTTCTGTAACTATTGGTTTATTAGGTGCTATCTATGGTGGCGGACCACTTCGCTATCTATATGATTTAGTAGGGTACTACAATGTTATCGAAATTTTTGCACTTTTTGGGACATTATTAGCATTGTTAACCTATTTTATCGTACCTGATTTAAAAGAAGTGCAGACAACAACGGTTCTTAGTGATATTAAGCTTGTTATAACTAATAAAAATGTAATTCTACTTTGTTTGTTTGCAGGGTTTATGGTAGGCCCTTTAGAAGGGTTTGCTGATGTTTGGGGGCCAGCCTTTTTAAGACAGTTTTATAATTTAAATAGTAGTACAGCAAGTTATTTACCTTCTCTAATCTTCTTGGGTATGTGTTTTGGGGCGCCTGCTTTAAGTTTTTTTGCTGAAAAAATAGGTAACTATTTACTTGTTATTACGGTAGCTGGCTTAGTTATGTTGCTAAATTTCATTGTTTTAGTATTTGGTTTTTTTACAACAGAAAGCATGATGTTTGCTTTTACGATTGTGGGGATCTGTTGCGCTTATCAAATACTAGCTATCTATAAAGCATCTACTTATATGCCTGAAAATGTAGCTGGTTTAACAACTGCTATTGCTAATATGATTATTATGAGTTTTGGTTATGCAATCCATACAACAATTGGAATTGTAATCAATGCCTTTAAAGAAACGAATTTAGCTTTTTCCTTTATTTATGGTATAAGTGTTATTCCTTTTACTTTATGTATTGGTGTATTGGGGTTTTTCATTTTACTGTTGATAGAGCAGAGAAAACTAAAGAGTTTTGCATGAACGAATTGGTTTTTTTATAAGCTGGTTAAAGTATATCAATTTAATATTTTATAAAAGAATATTAACTCTTACCAAGGAAGGTAATACTTAAACGCATTATCAAATCAACTATATAAGGTAAAAAATAAGCTGTTGCAAATCCCGTTATCAGGCCAAATAAATGGCCCTCCCAAGAAACACCTCGTTTACTTGGAAAAATACCAAAAAATATACCGGCAAAATAATAAACAGAAATAACTCCTAAAATAACGGCAGTAACACTCTCATGAGAATAGATATTAACGACTAACAATGCCCAATAACCCGTAATCAATGAACTTGCACCTATATGAATCCCAGGTTTTGCAAAAAGCCAAGTTAATAAACCACTTCCTAAGGTAATTATGAGCGTTACGATAAGATAGTAAATGAATCCGTCGATTAAAATAAAGTCACTTAAGACTAATAAAGGAATAGAGTTAAAAAATAAGTGATTAAAGTTTGCATGCAAAAGTGGTGAAAATAAAATACCCGGAATTCCAATCAATCGTCTAGGAATAATACCTAAATATAAAAGTCGCTGCTGAAAAAAAAGTAAATTTATAAAAAAAATACCCCAGACAACAACCATAATAGTAATTAATATAGGTAGATTTGTTTGAGTATTGGTTATAATTTGATTAAAACTATTACTAATTTCATTAAGCATCGTTTGCATCTTTTCTGTTAATGACGTTACACGTTAAATTTCCTTTAGCAAGCTGTACTTTAATCTTTTCATTAAGTTTAACCTGTTTACTATCAATTAGTATTTGATCGTTATAACTAGCAATAGCATATCCTCGTTCTAGGGTAGCTAAAGGGCTAACTGCATGAAGTGTTGCTAGGTGACGGATTAAATGGTGTTTAAAGTTTTCTACCTTTTGAGTAATTAAATTATCTAAATTTTGTTTTGCTTTTTGTATTGATAATTTTAAGTGTTGAACTTCAGTAATAGGATTTTTAGCCATTAAGGTCGCTAAATTAAGGTTAACCCGGTGATGATAGTTGCGTAGTATTTTAGTTATATTTTGATTTAATTGTTTTTCTAAGTAATCAATTGTTTGCCAGTGCTGAGCAATAAGTTGTTCAGGAGAGGAAAGAGTAGCTATCCTATGTGCCAGAATTAGGCGTTGTTGCTGGATAATTCGGCAAATAGCCGCATGCATGCGTTTTTTAAAAGTAGCTAGAAGATTAAGTAATTCTACTTTATCAGGCGTTGCTGCTTCGGCCGCGGCAGTAGGGGTTGCTGCCCGTAAATCAGCTACAAAATCAGCAATCGTAAAATCTGTTTCATGGCCAACCCCAGAGATAATAGGTATTTGACTTTTATGAATGGCAAAAGCCAGTTGCTCATCATTAAATGGCCATAAATCCTCTATGCTTCCACCGCCCCGAGCAAGTAAAAGCATATCAGCACGCTTATCAGAGTTAGCTTGCGAAATAGCATTAATAAGCTGTTCAGCTGCTCTTTTTCCCTGAACTTCACAAGGGTAAATAATAACATCCGTTAGAGGAAATCGTCTTGCTAAAGTACATAAGATATCGCGTATAGCAGCACCTGTTTGTGAAGTAATAACACCGATAACAGCTGGAAAGCGTATAAGTGTTTTTTTGAGATGCTCAGCAAATAAACCTTGCTGCTCTAGCCTTTTTTTCAATTGTTCAAATTGTTGATATAACTCACCAACGCCTGCTTCGGTTAGGTTTTGAACAATTAGTTGATAATCACCCCTTGCTTCATATAAACTTAATTTACCCTGAGCAATAACTTGTTGCCCGTCTTTAAATTGCCTGCTGTTATACGTTTGATAATTACGAAAGAAAACACATCGTATCTGAGCATTTTGATCCTTTAAGGTGAAATAGAGATGGCCTGACGTTGGTTGAGTTAGGTTAGAAAGCTCACCTAATACTGCAACATTAGCCAGTTCATGCTCTAACCAAGCACGGACCTGTTGGTTAAGCTCGGTCACTGTAACAGGTGCTAATTCTTGTTTTAAAATTGTCAATTTTTTCTACTAAAACTTTAAAGTAAAGTGAGAACTAATTTATACACAATTGATTGATGTTTAAAGTCTTTTATTAATTTAATACATATTTACATGGATAGGTGATAAACAATGAAGTTAATACGAGTAATTTTTTTAGCCTTACCTTTTTTCGTTAATAATATCAATGCAGCTTCAACTTGTTTTAATTTAAAAGGAGAGGCTTTACCAAGTTCATTCTCAAATTTTTATCAGGTTAAAGGCACCCATAAAGATAGTCCGTATCTTTATTCAGCTAGTATGGAATCTGGTAAAGGAAAGCTTATAGAAAATAGTGCCCTTATTGAAGATGGTTCTAAATTGTTTGATTGGCGAGCAAAAATAATTAACTCTTTTAATAAAAAACAGCTTTTAAAATTAAAATCCTCAAATAACCCCCTTTTGGCACAAGAAAATAGGGCTAAAATAAAGAAAAATACCGCAGCCAAACTATCAGAAAATGTTAAATGGTATATTACGGCAGGGCATTTTCGAACAAAAGCTAATGCCGTCGCTTTTGTGAGTCGTTTAAAAAAATTAGGATTTACTGTGCTTATTCAACCGCTTACTAAAGGTACTTCAGTATTAATTGGCCCTTATGATTTTCGCCCGCATGCAGTGATTAGTATGCAAGAGTTGAGAAGTAGTGCTAATGTTCAAGGCGCTATAATTCATTTTAAATATAGCTATGGTTAAACCTAATTATATTTTAGGCACCTTGTTAAATTAAACTTTTATATTATTGTTATTAGCTATAATATTTACTATTTAACATGGTATTACTTTATTAAGATGCAACAGAAAGAGCCAAGCTTATCTAAGGCATATACTTCTCAATATAAACAGGTAACACTCGAGGAGCTTCGCATTCATGGTGAAGTTCCCACATGGCTGTCAGGAATTTTTATTAGCATTGGACCTAGCCAGTTTGAAGTCGGCTCAGCTCATTTTAAACATTGGTTTGATGGTTTTGCTATGCTTAAAAAATTTAACTTTAAGTCAGGCAGTGTTAGTTTCCAAAATCGGTTTTTACAATCACAAGAATATATTGAAAGTAATAAGTTCGGTAAATTAAATGCTAATGAGTTTGGTACTTATGCAAGTGAATCTAAACTAGAACGTGTATTATTTTCTTTAAAGGAGTTGGTTGGCAATAAATTACATGACAACTGTGTGGTAAACACAACTTGCATTGATGATAGCTATATTGCTATGACAGAAAGTAAGAATGTTGTTTCTTTTGATATTAAAGATTTAAGTACAACGAATAACTTTAATTTTAGTGATAAAATTGCAGAACATCTTACAACGGCGCACCCTCATTTTGATACAACTACTGGCGAATTAATTAATGTTGCTATAGAAGTTGGTAAGGCTAATAAGTACCATATTTATAAGATAGACCCTTTAAGTAAAACACGTAAAATTATTTACACCTACTTATCTAATAGTTTGTTCTACATTCATAGTTTTAGCCTAACTAAAAACTACATTATCTTATTTAAATCACCCTTGGTTATAAATAGATTTAAATTAATGCTAGGATGTCCTTTTAATAATACGTTGTCTTATCAAGAAGACTCGCCATCGGTATTTGTTATCCTCGATAGAAGAAATGGACAACTACTTGAGATAGAAACAGAACCCTTTGTTTGCTTACATAGCATAAATGCTTATGAACATAAAAACGAAATAATTTTAGATTTAGTTTGCCATCAAGCAGGAAATCCATATGATAAATTATATTTATCAAATCTTCGCTCAAGTAAACCGACTTTACCTACTGGTGCAATAAAGCGTTATGTCCTTGACATTCATGCTAAACATTGTAACCAGGAGACCTTAACAAGCAATAATCAAGAATTTCCAAGAATAAATTATACGAGATGTAACGGAAATAATTATCAATTTGTATATACAAATTCGATCGAGGGTCCAGATAATCAATTTTTTAATACTATACAAAAAATTAACACGAAAACGGGCAGCATACAACACTGGCATAAAAAGAATAATTATGTGGGTGAAGCTTTATTTGTATTAAGACCTAACTGTCAGTCAGAGGATGATGGGATTCTATTGTCTATAGCATTTGATATGAACACGCAATTATCGACTTTAATAATAATAGACGCATTATCGATGCAGTTATTAGCAGAGGTATGCTTGCCCATACATTTACCATTTGGTCTACATGGAAACTTTTACCAAGATAAAACTGCATAATTTAAGATAAAATATTGCCTAAGCTTTACCTGGCAAAAGAGCCAAGCATCAAGGTAAAGCAAAATGCCAATTCATTTCTTCAGAAAGTTTTTGCAACATGATTTCACCACGTATACTATTGCCTTTGGAGTTTACACGTGGGCTAATAACTGCAATACCTGCTTTACCTGGTACCACAGCGATAGTATATCCTGAGACGCCACTTTTAGCCGGCATACCTGTTTTTACCATATGGGTTCCCGTTTCATCATATAATCCACAGGTTGCCATAATTGCTAGTGTTATTTTACACGTTTCAGGTGAAATAATTTTCTCATTGGTTATGGGGTCACGACCTGCATTAGCAAGTAGGGCAGGTAGATAAATCATCTGTTCCAACTGAGCCTCATAGGAGCAAATAGTAAAATATAAATCAAGGGTTTCATACACATCAGTACGTAAATTATTGCGACTTTTTAATAGGTAAGCTAAGGAGCGATTACGGTTACCTGTTCTTTTTTCAGAAGCAAAGATAAGTGGATTGATACTTAAGCGTTGATTAAAAAGTTTTTGTACCCAATGTTCTAACCAGGCAAATTGTTGTTCCCCTACACCTGGAATATGTGAGCAAAGGGTTATTGCACCTGCATTTAACATGGGGTTTGAAGGCTTAGGTCCAAATTGTTCAAGACGAGTAATAGAGGCAAAATCATCACCCGACGGCTCTACTTTGACCCACTGGAACACTTTATCTGGTCCTAGTTCCTCTAATAAGCCAATAAGCGGAATTAATTTTCCTGTACTTTGTAGCGTAATAGGAAAAAGGGGCATATTACTATAAGAGAGGCTTTTCCCCTTTAAAACGGTTACAGCGATGCCTGTTAAATCATTATCTACATTTGCAAGTTCAGGAATATAATTTGCTGTTTGGCCTTCATGATTAGTTTGCGCAAATTCAACAATGCTTTTTAATAAATTTTGTGAGATATTTTTAGACATTAATTATATAATAAAATAAAAGGTCGTATTATGCTAAATTTAGCACAGCAAGACAAATATAGGGCAATTTAGAATATCTAAGTAACGTGAGTTCGACAAGAAGTGCCAACGGCTCTTTTATTTGCTAAACGAACGTTATCCCGTAAAATGTGAAGCATTTGTACGGGATCCAGATTAAACATAAATAAATTAGCCATAAAATATATTTGCTATATTTTATGGCTAATTCACCTTAAAGATGGTAAGACATAACCAAAAGAATGCCTTATTTTGCTCGGATAAAGGCTTGTAATTGCTTACCAATATCTGCTGCACGCATTAAGCTCTCGCCAATTAAGAAAGCATTAATATTATTTTCAAGCATAAGAGTGATATCATTAGGCGTGTTAATTCCACTTTCGGTAATGATAATTTTATCTGCAGGAATGTCTTTTGCTAATTCAAGTGTCGTAGTTAAGGTGGTAATAAAGGTATGCAGACTACGATTATTAATACCAATTAAAGAGGTTGGTAGTTTAAGAGCTCGTTCAAGTTCTTCTCGATTATGGCTTTCAACTAAAACAGCCATATTTAAAGCCTGCGCTTCTTGGCAGAAATCCATTAATTGCATGTCACTTAATAAATCAACAATTAATAAAATACAATCGGCTCCTAAGGCGCGACTTTCTGCAATTTGGTAACTATCAATAATAAAATCTTTTCTTAAAATAGGTAGGGAAGTGCTCTGCTTTGCCAGCGCCAAATAATTATTATTACCCTGAAAAAATTGTTTATCAGTAAGTACGGATAAGCAGCTTGCTCCGTTTTTTTCATAAATTTTAGCAATAGCTGCTACATCAAAATCTTCCCGAATAATACCCTTGCTAGGAGAGGCTTTTTTTATTTCAGCAATGATGGCGGGATGAGAGCACTTAATTGCATTAACAAAATCACGTGGTGGATCTAAAGCTAAAAGATCCTGTTCGGGCAATGGTCTTTCTATTTTTGCTTTTTGTACTTCTAATAATTTATGCTCGGCTATTTTCTTTAATATACTAGTGGTCATAATTAAGTAACATTTCTGGTAAAATCTCGAAATTGCAAAAAGTGTCGTTTAGCATTACCACTGTTAATAGTAGCTGCTGCTATTTCAACTCCCGTTTTAAAATCCTTAACTATATCCGCACAATATAATGCTATAGCAGTATTTAGTAAGATACTGTCGTAGGCCGCTCCCTTGACTCCTTTAAAAGCATTTTCAATGACTGCTAGACTTTGTGCTGAGGAGTTCACAATAATATCATTTAGATTAGAATGGTAGCAATTAAAATCGTTTGGATTTACAGACCAGGTGAATCGTTTACCATCATGATATTCCAGAATGTGGGTAGGTGCTGCAATACTAATTTCATCTAATCCATCTTCTGAATGAAGAATAATGACGCGCTTACTGCCTAAATTAATTAATACGTTTAATAGTTTTTCTTGCCAAGCTTTTGCAAACACACCAACAACTTGTCTTTTAACTTTAGCTGGATTTAATACAGGCCCTAAAAAATTAAAGAAAGTTTTAATCCCTAATTGCTTGCGTACTTCTTTAACGCGCTGTGCTGCTTGATTAAAATGAGGCGTTAACAGAAAGCAAATATTATTTTGTTGTAGACAACGCTTTAATTGATCATCAGATAATTTAATATTAAATCCTGCTTCTAATAATAAATCTGCACTGCCACTTGAGCTTGAAACAGAGTGATTGCCATGCTTAGCAACTTTTGCGCCTGCTGCTGCGGCAACGATACTGCACGCTGTCGAAATATTAAACGTGTGCTTACCATCTCCCCCTGTTCCGGCAAGATCAATGACCTCATCACCCAGGTCAATTGTGCGCATGGCTGATTGAATTGTCTTAGCCGCTGCAGTAAGTTCATCAGCAGTTTCACCTTTAGCACGCATTAAGGCTAAAAAAGCGCCGATTTCTGCATCAGAGATTTTATCTTCAATACAAGCCGAGATGACGTCCTGCATTTCAGTAAAGGTCAGATCCTCTTTATTTATTAAATGTTCAAAGATGTTTGCAAGTTTCATAGTTTAAAAAATTAGCTAATAATCGTAAGCCATATTCACTTAAAATTGATTCAGGATGGAATTGTAGCCCAAAAAGAGGGTATTGACGATGAGATATTGCCATGATTGTGTCATCGGCCCAGGCATCAATTGAAAAACTGGTAGGCAGCGTAGCAACATCAATAGCAAGAGAATGATAGCGCATCCCTTGGAATGGATTAGGTAAATTCTGAAAGAGTTTTTGTTTATGATGGATGATAGGAGATGTTTTACCATGAATAGTCTCAGGAGCCAGAATAATTTTTGCTCCAAATGCATGAGCAAGACATTGGTGGCCCAGACAAATGCCTAAGATAGGTATAGTTTGATAAAAATGGGCAATCGTAGCTAGAGAAATACCAGCGTCTAGAGGTCCTTTAGGGCCTGGCGATATCACAATATGAGAAGGAGATAATTGTTCAATATCGGTAATAGTTAAATCATTATTTTTAAAAACACGAACATCTTGATTTAATATTTGGAAATATTGTACTAAATTGTAAGTAAAAGAGTCATAGTTATCAATTAATAACAGCATGTTAAACCTATAGAGAAAATTCCTCGCCAAGATAGACAGTTCGAACCTGTTGATTAGCTAAAATTTCAACTGGGGTTCCTTCACATAAGATTTTACCCTGATTAACAATATAAGCGCGCTCACAAATATCTAATGTTTCTCTTACATTATGATCAGTAATTAAAACGCCAATATTTTTTTTACATAAATGAGAAATTATCCGTTTGATGTCAATAACTGAAATAGGATCAACACCTGCAAAGGGCTCATCTAATAATATAAAAGCTGGCTCAATAGCAAGTGCGCGTGCTATCTCAACTCGGCGCCTCTCACCACCTGAAAGACTTAAACCTAAGTTATTAGCAAGATGAGAAATATGAAACTCAGCCAATAATTGAGTTAACTTTTGTTGGCGTGCCTCTTTATCCAAATCTTTACGCAGCTGCAAAATAGAATCAATATTTTCAGCAACAGTCATTTTGCGAAATACCGATGCTTCTTGTGGTAAATAACCTATGCCGAGACGAGCGCGCTGGTGCATAGGTGCTAAAGTAATATCTTGCTTATCTAGAAAAATCTTACCCTCATCGCATGCTTGTAAACCCACTATCATATAAAAACAAGTGGTTTTGCCAGCGCCATTAGGACCTAATAAGCCTATGCATTCTCCACGTCGTATTGTAATGCTAACATCACTGACAACAACTCGACCCTTAAAAGCTTTTTTTAAATGGAATGCTGACAATTCATTAGATTTTTGACGTATTGCTAATGTAGTATTTGATGGCTGAGTTACAATGCCTAAATCATTTTGTGCTTGTCTTTTACTGAAATTGAAAATATGACGAGAACCTAAAATTTTATTTACTAAGGCGAGTTTTGAAAGAAATCTACTCATGTTTTTTTACCCGGATGAAAAATAATTGTAGTTCGCACCTTCTTATCACCATAAGAAACGACATGCTTTTGTTCAGTGTCGTAGGTAATTTTAGGGGCAGATAAGGAATCGTCGCCCTGTTCAACGCGCGCATTGCCAATTAATATAATTAAATGTTTCTCGGGATAATAGCGAATTTGTAATGCATAAGCATGAAGAGGTGGTTTATCGGCATCTGTTTGGGTCCAAAAATGGGCAGGTTCTTTAGAAGATCCCTCTGCTTTCGCAAAAATAAGCTTATTTTCTTGATTACCTTTAGTAATTGCTTTATGTGCTCTTAGATGAGTTGTTCCCTGATCAAATTGAACATTTCCTATATAAACGCCACGATGGGTTGATTGATTTAAATCTGCTGAGTCAGCTGCTAATTGCGCAAGTGCTGTTTTATCTGTTTCTAAGGCATAAGTTTGAAAATTAATAGAGCTAAGTAAGAATATAAAAATAAATTTTCGATTAAACATGATTCGGCTCATAAGTTGCATGTGCTTTATTTAACAACTCAACTCGTTTTTCATCAAGATAAGCATTCATTCCTTGTGAATGAATAATGCTACCGGGTTGTTCAAACATTACGGCAAGCGTAGTAGTTGCAAATTTTTGCTCAGGAAAGTAAATGAGTTCTTCTGTTTTTAAAGTACTTTCAGAGTTTTTTAAACCTTTGCCCTGATGAATAATAACATTACCTACTAAGTTAATTTGTTTTCCTTTATCCAATGCTAATGCTTTTTGTGAATGAATATCCCAATTAGACTCATTTTCCTGACTAAGGACAATATGGGGAGTATCAAATATATAAGTATTATTTTCGGGAATATGTTTTGCTTGAGGGCTTTCTAAGAAATGAGCTAACGCGCCTTTAGAATCGAATTGCCAAACTTTAAGTCCTTTGATAATTGAGTCGGGTATTTTTGATAATGTATGATCATCTAGTTTTTCTGGTGATGAAGAGCTTGCATAGTACCAACCTGAGCATGACAAAATGATAAGTAAGCAAAAGCCCCAAGCAGATTGTTTAGCAGCATTCATGATAATAGATACCTTGTGAGCGCTTCTTCTTGTTTCTGTTGGACGCTTAAAATAAGATCACAGACTTCTCGTACAGCACCACGTCCACCAACTTGTTCGGTTTGCCAGACAGCGAATTCTTTAATTTGTGGTACAGCATTAGCAACAGCAATGCCTAAGCCCACTTGCTGTATGATTGGTAAATCAGGTAAGTCATCACCAATGTAAGCAAAATGTTCATTCGTTAATCCTAAGCGCTCTTTAAGTTGAAGGTAAGCGTTGCGCTTGTCCACTTGGTTTTTAAAATAATGTTGAATACCTAGTTGCTCCATACGAAAGTCAACTACAGGATTACGGGAGGTAGTGATAACTGCTACATCAATATCTGCTGCCATAAGTAATTTTAGACCCATGCCATCTTGAACGTGAAAAGCTTTTAATTCATTACCATAATTATCTAAATAAAGTAGGCCATCTGTTAAAACACCATCCACATCACAAATTAAACATTTTATTTTTTTTGCTCTTTCTATTAAGTTAGTTCTTGTCATTATTACTCACTTTTTGATAAATGTGTAACCTGCTTTGTGCAGAACTATAGCAGAAGATTATAACAAAAAAATTAATAAACGCCTGCTTTCAGAAGATCATGTAAATGTAGTACTGCAAAAGGGCGTTTAAAATCATCAATAACAACTAATGAGGTAATCGTATATTTCTGCATAAGAGCTAAGGCTTCAGCAGCTAAAATTCCTTTAGAAATAGTTTTACAATTTTTACTCATAACTTCAGTAATTGGCGTCGTATTAATATCAATCTGTTGATTTAAAGTACGTCTAATATCCCCATCAGTGTAAACACCAACTAAATATCCTTGTTTATCAATGACGCAGGTCATACCTAATTTTTTAGCAGTGACTTCAATTAATGCGTCGCTTATTGTCGCTGTCTCTTTAACTAAAGGTAAAGCGTCGCCTTGATGATAAAGATCGTCAATACGTAGTAAAAGGCGGCGACCCAAGGAACCACCTGGATGTGACAAAGCGAAGTCTGTTTCACTAAATCCTTTTGCTTGCAATAAGGCAACAGCTAAGGCGTCTCCCATGACTAATGTGACAGTAGTACTTGTCGTGGGCGCGAGTCCTAGGGGACATGCTTCTTGTTTAACACTAATATCGAGTGAAACATTCGCTGCTTTCGCTAATATTGATTCTGAATTACCCGTTAACGCAATGATAGGTATCTGTAACCGTTTCAGTAAAGGTAATAGGGTAATAATTTCATTAGTATTGCCTGAGTTTGAAATGGCAATGATGATATCATCTTTGGTAATCATTCCCATATCACCATGACTTGCTTCGCCAGGGTGTAAAAAAAATGCAGGCGTTCCCGTACTTGATAAAGTAGAAGCAATTTTATTAGCAATGTGTCCTGATTTCCCCATGCCTGTGACAACAACACGTCCACGCGAATTAAGTAATAATTCGCAGGCTTGTTCAAAACGTCTATCAATACGTTGGGTTAGCTCAAGGACTGCTTGTGCTTCCATTTCAATAACAGCTAATGCTAATTTGCCAAAATTCATTTTCTTATTCTAAGTAAGCAAATTGGTGAGCTTAACATACAAATTATTACCTAACAAAAATTAATTTTAAGTAAAATTTTTTAATTAAATAATCAGTATGACTGCTTTTTTTAATTGCTGTTCGCCTATTTTATTAATCATTTCTTTGTAAAACAGAAACGATTAATATTGATAATTGAGTTGAAATTTAATAAATATAAGCATTTGTTAATTAAATAATTAATATAAAAATAGTAATTTTTTTTTTGCAACTATATACTTATTCTTTAATTAAATAAGAGAGTTTCATTATGCAGAATAGTTTGGTGCAAATCACCAATCTAACATTCAGCCGAGGCGCTCGCATCATATTTAACAATATTAATATGGCAGTTGAGCGGGGGAAAATTACTGCTATTATGGGACCTAGTGGCAGCGGTAAAACTACCTTATTAAAATTAATTGGTGCACAGCTTAAGCCAGATGGGGGAGACATACTCATTAATGGGTTAAACATGCATCATTTACCGCGTAAAGAACTTTTTAAAATAAGACAGAAAATAGGTTTGCTATTTCAGTCAAGTGCACTATTTACACATTTAACTGTCTTTGAAAATGTTGCGTTCCCTTTAAGAGAGCATACTAAGCTTAATGAAGATATGATACGTGATATTGTACTTATGAAGTTAGAAGCTGTCGGATTACGAGGTGCAGCTCATTTAATGCCTGCAGAGCTATCAGGCGGCATGACTAGGCGAGTAGCTTTAGCAAGAACAATTGCCCTTGATCCTGAGCTTATGATGTATGATGAGCCTTTTACAGGTCAAGATCCAATCTCAATGGGCGTTTTAGTACGTCTAATTAAACGATTAAATGAATTATTACATACGACGACAATTATTGTATCTCATGATGTAGAAGAAACTTGCTCTATTGCTGATTATGTGTATTTAATCTCTGAAGGCCGTTTTATAGGATACGGTACGCCTCAAGAATTAAAAGAATCAACTGTGCCACAGATTAGACAATTTATGCATGGTGAACCTGATGGTGTAGTGCCTTTCCATTATCCAGCTAAACCTTTGATTGAGGAGCTGTTAGATGCTTAATAAATTAGCACAGGCAGGGCAGCGAAGTATAATTATTCTTCAAGGTATAGGTAATTCAGGGCGATTTTTATGTGGTGTTTTTTTTCGTAATCCTGACATTGGTCGTCTATGGCCTAATCTTGTAAGCCAAATTCATTTTGTTGGCGTGTTATCCTGTTTAATTATTATTGTCTCAGCCCTTTTTATAGGGATGGTAGTTGGTTTACAAGGTTATAATACATTACAAAAATTTGGTGCTGCGAGCCAATTAGGACAATTACTGGCATTAAGTATTACTCGTGAATTAGGTCCAGTTATTAGCGCATTGCTTTTTGCAGGTCGAGCCGGCTCTGCTGTTACTGCAGAAATTGGTTTAATGAAGGCAACAGAACAGTTGGCTAGTATGGATATGATGGGCGTCGATCCCTTAAGCCGTGTAATTTATCCACGCTTAGTAGCAGGAATAGTTTCACTACCCATACTAACATTAATTTTTTCTGCCGTAGCTGTATATGGTGGTTATTTCATTGGCGTCGATTGGTTGGGCGTAGATTCAGGAAGTTTTTGGTCTAATATGCAATCTGCTGTAAGTTTTAGAGTTGATGTGCTTAGTGGCATTATTAAAAGTGTTGTTTTTGCCTTTGTAGTTTCTTGGATAGCTGTTTTTCAAGGATTTACCTGTGTTCCAACGGCAGGTGGAATTAGCCAAGCTACTACTAAAACAGTCGTATATTCGTCGTTAGCGGTCTTAGGGTTAGATTTTCTTTTAACAGCCATGATGATTGGAGGTTGGTAAATGAATAGTAAACAACGTTATATTGATATCAGCGTTGGTTTTTTTATGTTGCTTGGTTTACTGGCTTTATTAATTATGGTAATGAAAGTAAGTGGAATTACAGAGCTTGCTTCCAGCAAAGGTTATCATGTGACTGCTGATTTTACTGATATAGGCGGATTAAAAGTGCGAGCTCCAGTAACTATAGCAGGTGTGAAGGTGGGCGAAGTTACAAAAATAGAATTACAGCCTAGTGAGCTTAATGCCAAAGTTACTATGTTATTGCGATCAGATAAGCCCATCCCTTTTGAAGATGCAACAGCGCGTATTTTAACAGAAGGCTTATTAGGCTCTAATTATATTAGTATTGTACCTGGATTTGATGATGATAGTAGTTCTGATCATCCTTATTTAAGAGAAGGGGATAAAATTCCAAAAACGCAGGAAGCTATAATTCTTGAAAATTTAATTGGTCAACTTTTATTTAATATCAAAAAATAGGTGGAGAACATGAGAATAATAAAATTAATTTTCCTTGGTCTTTGTATATGTTTAACACAACATTTGTGGGCTCAGTCTTCGCCTATTCCTATGTTGCAAGATACAGCAGATCAAATTGTAGCTACTCTTAAGCAGAACAAAGCAAACCTTAAAAAAGATCATACTATTATTTATCAAGCGGTTGAGCGTCATCTTTTACCAAAGGTAGATGTTAATGGCATGGCGCGATCTGTTTTAGGACGTCAAGCTTGGGGTAAAGCGACACCTGCTGAGCGTAGTCAGTTTGCCCAGGCTTTTACGCAGCTAGTAATTCGTACTTATTCAAATCCATTAGCTGAATATACAAGTGAAACAATAAAATTTTTACCTGTTAAAGGTTCTCTGGATAAGCGTTTTATTCGTGTAAATAGTTTAATTATTCGCCCTAATGGAAAAAATATTCCGCTTAATTACAGCTTAGTTGCTAAAAATGGGGATTGGAAAATTTATGATTTAAGTGTGGAAGGAGTAAGTTTATTACAAAGCTTCCGCTCGCAGTTTGCCCAAGTACTACAATCTTCAAATATGCAAGCTTTAATCAAAGAAATGCAAGAACGAAGTAAAAAGGCTGCTTAAGAATGACAGATGCTCCTTTCAAAGCTGCTAAAAATTTAACGTTTTCAATGATTGAAGCTGAAAGAAAACGTTTATTAAATTATTGCCATGCTAATAAAGGATCAACGCTAATACTTAGCCTTGAAGAAGTTTCTCTATGTGATAGCGCCGGGCTTGCTTTTTTAATTGAGTTTAAAAGATTAGCACGAAAGTATAAAAAGCAAAGCAAGCTAGAGGGGATAACGGAGTCCATTTTCGCTTTAGCAGAATTTTGTGGAGTAGCGGAAATGTTGGCTAATGAAGGCAGCTTAGCTGAAGGCACATAATATTATCAATTATATTATGCACTTACGATGCTATCGTTACATTTTATATCTACTAGCTACGACTTGTTCGTAGCATCCTTTAATTTCTCTAGTTGCTCATAAAGCCGACACTTTAATCGCTTTTCTATTATAGTTATAAATAGAAACTGTACTTTATTAATTTTACAGCATAAACTTGCTAACTTTTTTTATGAATTAAACTCAAGTCTTTTAAATTATTTGCCGATGTTCTTATGCAGAAGCAATAAAGAAATAAATAGATAGTATTTTGCTAAATGACTTGGGTAGCTTCGGCTAATAATAATAAAAAATATTAGTAAGTGAGATGTTATGTTAACCAATGATGCTTTAGAAGAACAATTACGTAATATCGAAAATATCCATTATGCCAAGGTCGAAGGTGATGGATACCATTACCAGATAACCATAGTATCAGATATTTTCAAAGATAAGTCTCCTGTTATGCGGCAACAATGGGTTTATGGAAAATTAAAAGACTACATTACTTCTGGGAAATTACATGCGCTAAGTATGAAAACCTGGACAAAAGAAGAATGGGAGAAAAAACGTGGATAAGTTGATTATTAATGGCAATAAACCATTAAATGGAGAAGTTTTTATTTCAGGCGCCAAAAATTCAGCACTCCCAATCATGGCCGCCACACTACTTGCTACAGATAATGTCACAATTCGTAATGTACCTCGACTTCGTGATGTTAATACTATGATTGCACTTCTTAAGCAATTAGGCGCAGAGGTAGTTATTGACGAAGAAATGAAAGTTCAAGTAGATTCAGGATCTGTCAATAAAATTATTGCTCCTTATGAATTAGTTAAAACAATGCGAGCGTCTATTTTAGTATTAGGCCCATTATTAGCTCGGTTTGGTAAAGCAGACGTATCTCTACCTGGCGGATGCGCTATTGGTACAAGACCCGTCGATTTACATTTAAAAGCCTTAAAAGCCATGGGCGCAGATATTACAGTCAAAAATGGTTTTATTAAAGCACGTTGTAAGCGAGGGCGGCTCCAAGGTAGGGCACTATTGTTTGATACCGTAACTGTAACAGGCACTGAAAATATTATTATGGCCGCTGTTCTAGCAGAAGGAAAAACAACAATAAAAAATGCTGCTAGGGAACCAGAAATAGTCGATTTAGCAAATTTTTTGAATCAGATTGGTGCTAAAATTTCTGGTGCAGGTACAGCAACTATTGAAATTGAAGGTGTAGAGGCGCTTGGTGGTGGGACTTATGCAGTCATGCCTGATCGTATTGAAGCAGGAACTTATTTAGCTGCCGGGGCAATAACACGGGGTAAAGTTACTGTAAGACGGGTTAAGCCTGAAAATTTACTATCAATGTTATGTAAATTTGAAGAAGCAGGTGCTGATTTAACGATAGGTGAAGATTGGGTCTGTTTAAATATGCACGGCTTAAGGCCTCAATCAGTTAATATTATTACTGCACCTTATCCTGCTTTTCCTACTGACATGCAAGCTCAATTTATGGCCTTAAATACAGTTGCAGAAGGTGCATCTTCTGTTACTGAAAATATTTTTGAGAATCGCTTTATGCATGTTCAAGAATTACAACGTATGGGCGCTCAAATACAACTTAATGGCAATACAGCGTTAATTAATGGCGTTGATCATTTAACAGGGGCACCTGTTATGGCTACTGATTTACGTGCTTCAGCTAGCCTTATACTAGCTGCTTTAGTCGCCGATGGAGAGACCTATATAGAACGTGTTTATCATGTTGATAGAGGGTATGAGCGTATTGAAGAAAAATTTTTAATGTTAGGAGCAAATATTAAACGTGAGTCAGATAGATGATTACACGACAAGAGTTAGAAACGTATACATATAGGCTATTAGCCTGCTCAGATTTTAATGATTATGCTCCAAACGGTTTACAAATAGAAGGAAAGGAAAAAATATCTTCTATTGTAACAGCTGTAAGTGCTTCTGAAAGTGTAATTAAAGAAGCTTGTATTTTGCAGGCAGATGCTTTGCTGGTTCATCATGGGTTTTTTTGGCGTGGTGAAAAGCCTACGATTACAGGTATAAAACGATCAAGAATAGCTAAATTATTAAATCAAGATATTAATTTATTTGCTTATCATTTGCCGCTAGATTGTCATCTTGAGCTGGGTAACAATGCTAGTTTAGCTCAACTATTGGATATCCAGACAGTAAAACAACATTGTCTACAAAATACGCCAAATTTATTATGGTCAGGTTCATTTGCTTTAAATAAAACAAGTGAAGAAGTGATTGCTTTGTTAACTCAGCAATTAAAGCAAAAACCAATTCATGTGGCTGGTAATAATAAATCAATTAAAACGATTGCTTGGTGTAGCGGTGCAGCACAAGATTTTATAGAAGATGCACATGCTCTAGGCGTTGATGCGTATTTAAGTGGTGAAATTTCTGAGCGAACCTTTTATCAAGCGCAAGAATTAAACATACATTATTTTGCTTGTGGCCATCATGCAACTGAGCGCTACGGTATTCAAGCCTTAGGCGAGCACCTAGCATCTAAATTTAATTTAACGCACCAATTTATTGATACAGAAAATTTTATTTAATAACTTCTTCGCAAACTGCCATTGAGGGCCAATCTCATCCGAAAAAAGGTCTTCAAAGCCTGTCCTTATGTAGATGGGGATGCTCATGTACTTCTTGACACGGTACTTTTTCAGCCTTTTTTCAACTGACCTTGCCTCCTCATTGCCAGTTTCCAAAGAAGTTTGATATAGGAATTATAAATTTTAATTTTTGATAAACTTAAAGATCCAGAAAAATCTTTCTGGATCTATTAATTGAAGTTTTAACTCTACATTGATGGTGTGAAAGTAGTTTCCACGTTATGTTCGTTTAAAATTTGTTCTTTCTCATTAGGAATTTCTTCAATCGTAATGGTTTGTTTTTCTTGTAACTTAGTTATTAATTCTTGTAAATGAGGTAGATTTGGCTCTGAAGCAGTTATCCACTTTATTTTAGTTTCTTCCTCGCCTATTTTTATAACAAAACCTTCTTTCGTATGATTAATGATAATAGGCTTGGGTTCATAATCAGCTGCAATTATTTTTTCAAATTCTGGTAAATCCATAAATTGCAGCTCCATCCCATTAAGGACACGATGGCCATTGGTTAACGTAAAACCGGTCAGAAGTTCGTTTGCTGTACCACTGTAAGCTGCTGCAATTAATGAGCAAGCGCTACCAAGTAACTTCCAGCTTAAATCGAGAGACATACCAATACTCCAACCTAACTTTTTACCTAATAAGCCCATGGCAGAGCCTAAGAGATAAGCAAATGAAACGCCAAAAAATGTATCTAGCAATTTACCTGCATAAGTTGGTACAACTAACATAATACCCATACGAGATGCAGGGCCTAAAAATAAAACTAAACCACTAGCAAGAACAGCTGTAAAAGCTTGACGCATAGGTAGTAGAGAATAAGACTTAGAAGTCAAATCACCTAACAGCCATCCTACAGAAGTGCCTGTAGCTCGCAAAGGAAGCTCGAATAAAGGTATCGTAACAGAAGTAATAGGATAATCTTTATACTTGTTTTTAACAGGGTCAGAATAAGCTGCACATTGTTTTTTAATAAATAGATTAAATTGATTCCATTCAAACTCATTTATATATCTATTTTTAGAATTAGCCGTTGATGCTACTGATAATAATTTATTAACTTTAACTAACTCCATTTCAGAAATAAAATTTTGTGTTGTTGATAGACAACAGAGGTAAGATTCTTCATCTACTATATTATTGTGATTTAAAGATAAGGCCTCATCTAATAACTGCATGAGTATTGCATTGCTACCACTACGAATTGTATAGGTTTCATCAATTTGATTACGAACATAAAAAGTTATAGTAGCTAAAATTCGTAAAGCTAATAAATGTTCTTGAAACTCTTCAGTCGAGTTAAAATTTAAGTCAGGCTTCAATTTGGGTTTGAGTAGCGTTAACCAGTTTTCCATAAATGAGATTTGCTTAAGTCGAGTCTTTACATCTTTTTTACCGAAAAACAACGAAACTTTATAAGGATGCGGCGATGACTCTAAATTTAATTTAGTACGATTTTCGTAATCAGCGCGAAGGGTTTGTAACTTTGTCAAAAAACTATCAGTAAGTGTTAGATGCATTTTTACCTCACGTCCGTGGTTGAGATGAGTCTTTTTTATATTACGAGTGTTTATTTAAAAAATGCAATTTAATTATTTTTTTCTTTAAATTTTAGAGCAATATTTTGAAAAAATGTAACAAATGATATAGTTAATTCTCGTTAAAGTAAGGTAAAAGCATGCTACCATTGAAAAAAATTGCTTATTTATTAAGGCTGACTCAATGGAGTAAGGCTGCCTTTGTTTTTTTAGGCGTTATTTATTCTGGATTACCAAGCTATTTATTGCATGCTTTTCTAGCAGCGTTTGCATTTTGTTTATTATCAAGTGCAGTATATATATATAATGATTTACAAGATCGGGAACATGATAGAGTCCACCCGAAAAAATGTAGACGTCCTTTAGCAAGTGGTGAAATTTCTTTGGGGATGGCTCACGTTCTTTTAGTCTCTCTTCTATTTATGGGATTAGTTTTAGCTTGGAGCATTTCAAATTTACTTTTTCTAATTTTAATTTGTTATTTAATTATTAATCTTGCTTATAATTATGTTTTAAAAAAAGTTCCTGTTTTAGATGTTTTATGTATTGCAAGTGGTTTTATGCTTCGTGTTCTTGCTGGTACAGTAGGTATTGGTTTGCCTATATCTTGGTGGCTGACATGTACAGCCACTCTAATTAGCTTGTTTATTGCTTTTAGTAAGAGAAGTCTTGAAAAAAAATTGGGTTTAAATACTGAAACCCGAGTAGTATTAAAAAAGTACTCTCAAACAATGCTTAATAGTTTAATTATGCTTACCGGTGTAGGCTCGTTTCTTTCTTATTTGCTTTATACCATTCTTGTACGCGAGGAGGCTTTTTATTTTCTTATAACGCTCCCTTTTGCAGCAATTGGCATTTGGCGCTTTGCATGGCTGTCTGCTCGTCCTGCTGATAATGATGATCCTGTTTCTGTTTTTTTTCAGGATTCCTTATCACGTCTAAATTTATTAGTTTTTTTACTATTAACCTTCGTGGCGCTGGCAAATGGCTAATAAAAAATGGTTCCTATTATTTACAATTATTATTTTTATTTACTTAGTTGTATTGCAGATAAAGGCTATATGGCCTTTTACTATTGATGATATGTATATTAGCCTTCGCTATGCAAAGCATTTAGCAAATGGGCAAGGTTTATTATGGAACATTAATGAACCTTCTGTAGAAGGTTATTCCAATTTTAGTTTCGTTATACTAGCAGCGTTAGCGATCAAATTAAGCTTAAATCCTGTTATTGTGCTTAAATTTACCGGTTTAATAGGATTATTACTTTTAACTTTCAGTATTTATTTGCTTACTCGTCTATGGTTTACACCAATTTTAGCTTGTCTACCAAGTTTGGCAATTCTTGCTTATCGTGGGCAAATTATTTGGTCTGTAAGTGGCTTTGAGACAACGGTCTATCAAACATTAATTTGTTTTTCACTTATTGCCTTATTACATGCTCTAGGTTATCGATTGTACCCTAAGCAAGCGGACAAAGGGAGTCAGTCAGCTTTTATAATGAGTGGTATTTTATTAGCTTTAGCAAGCTTGACTAGGCCAGAAGGCCCTTTCTTTACCATACTATTTTATAGTATTGCCTGGTTTGATAGAAAAAATAAAAAAGGTATATTAGCTGGGCAATTAGCTTTTTTAGTTATCTATGTTCCTTATTTTATATGGCGCTTATATTATTTTGGGCAGTTATTTCCCAATCCTATTTATTGCAAGGGTTTAGTTGATTCTTATTTTGGTCAGATTGATAAAAATTATTTAAAGTTAGCTTGGCCCTTTTTCTTGTTAGCATTACCGGCCATATGGCAAGCGCAGGATCGGCGTCATTATTATTTTTGGTTGCCAAGTGTGCTTTATTTGCTACTTTTAATAAGTGCAGATCCACTTGTTGCTTTTGAAAATCGATTGTTTTTACCAGCTTTTGTTTTGCTTCTACCTTTAAGCTTGAAGGGATTGGGGGAAATTATTGCTTACTGCTTGCAAGATAAAGATCAAGGTAATTTTTATCAGGTGGCTTTAATAATTATCTCAATTTTGGTGGGATTTAGTTTTATACCCGTATTAAGCTTAGCAAATTTAAACTATTTTACCTTAAATCCTCAGAAAGGTGAGCGCTTAAGAAAGGATGTAGCAACATGGCTTGATAAAAATATATCAGGCGAAAGTCATGTTGTACTAGCTGATAGTGGGTTAATTCCTTATTATAGTTCTTTAGCTTTTATTGATTCTTTTTGCTTAAATAATAAAGATATGACAACGCTACCTCGTAAAACAATGTTAACTCAAGGATGCGAAAAAATTATTAAGCAAAAACCTGAAGTTATTATTTTGACATCTCTTATAGAGAAAGAAGTAACCTATCCTTCAGTAGATGCTTGTTTATATAACTATATAAAATTAAGCAAAACTTACAGATTTAGGATAGCTTTTCAAACTTCTGAGTCAAATCCCAGATATCGTTATGATATTTATACAGCATTGCATTAAAGATATAGTAAGGTAGACTTATTCTTTTGTGGGTTTGGATTAAAGATACTTAAATTTATAATCAAAGCAATCATGGCTAACTATATTAAATTATATAAAAGGATTAGATAACGAATGCAGACCCTAAGTGCACTTTTAATTAAGGTTTATAAAAAATTACCGGTAATTACGTTTGACGTGCTATCTATTCCTGTGGCTTGGTATTTATCTTACTGGTTAAGGTATAATATGAATCCGATGCCTAGTCATTTTAGGAGTGAACATTCTTTAGAAGCACTTTCTATCTTATTTATCTTTCAGGTTGGTTGTTATTATTATTTCAAGGTTTATCGGGGCTTATGGCGCTTTTCGTCAATTAATGATGTAATCCGAATTATCAAAGCAGTTATTACCGCAGTTATTTTAACCCTGCCTGGTCTTTATCTAGCGTCCCTTCTAGGATATATTCCACGTTCTGTTCTACCTTTATATAGTATAATTTTAACCACTTTACTCTGTGGTGGACGCTTAATTATGCGAGCTTATCGCGAGCGTAGTAATCGTAATCTAACGCAGACTTCCGTATATCGGGTTTTAATTATTGGCGCAGGGCATGCTGGCGAGAGCTTAGCACGAGATATGAAGCGTAATTCTACTTATGCACCGGTTGGTTTTGTTGATGATAATCCCAGTAAACGTGGTATGGAAATTCATGGAATTAGAGTTTTAGGCTCTTCTAGGGATTTACCAGAACTTGTATTAGCTTATGCAATTAATCTAATTTTTATAGCGCTTCCATCAGCTCGTTCAGCGGCTATGCGTCGAATCGTTAATCTTTGTGAGCAGTGTAAAGTTCCTTTTCAAACAACTCCTAGCTTATCTGATTTAGCTTCGGGTTTAGTTAAAGTTAACGCGTTGCGTGAAGTAAATATTGAAGACTTATTAGGTCGAGATCAGGTTCAATTAGATTGGAGTAGAATTGGAGCGGCTATTTACGATAAACCCATTGCTGTGACAGGCGGTGGAGGATCAATCGGTTCGGAATTATGTCGCCAAATTATGAAATTAAAGCCGAGTAAACTGCTTATTATAGATAATTCAGAATTTAATTTATACAGCATTGAGCAGGAACTTAGATTAGCCTATCCACACGCAGTGATTATGCCTGTGCTAACCTCTGTCACGGATCATATTGCAGTGAATTTTCACTTCAGTAAATTTAAGCCCAATATTGTTTTTCATACCGCAGCCTATAAGCATGTTCCTATGCTTGAAGATCAAATTAGGGTTGCTGTTCAAAACAATGTTTTAGGAACGCAAATTGTAGCTGAGGCTAGCGTTAATGTCGGCGCGAAGAAATTTATTTTAATCTCAACCGATAAAGCGGTAAATCCTACAAATGTCATGGGTACTACAAAACGCGTTGCCGAAATTTACTGTCAAAATCTTAATGAGCGGGTAGAAACTGAATTTATTACAGTAAGATTTGGTAATGTATTAGGATCAACCGGAAGTGTAGTACCATTATTTCAAAAGCAATTACAGATAGGTGGACCATTAACAGTTACCCATCCAGATATACAACGATATTTTATGACTATTCCAGAAGCTTGCCAGCTTATTTTGCAGGCTATGATTAATGGATCAGGAAGTGAGATTTTTGTTTTGGATATGGGTGAGCCAATTAAAATTAGTTATTTAGCTGAACAAATCATTCGTTTGGCAGGCAAGGTACCAGGGCAAGATATTCAAATAAAATATACAGGTTTAAGGCCTGGTGAAAAATTATTTGAAGAATTATTTCATGAATCAGAAGAATTAACTCAAACAGAGCATGAAAAACTATTTAAAGCAAAATTTCGTAAGCTTGATTGGCATGAGCTAAATCAAACAATTCGCTTATTAGCTTCTGCTTGTGATAAGCACAATAATGATGAATTACACATTTTATTAAAAAGTTTAGTACCGGAATTTAAATCACAAATGGACCCTGTTTTCTAAGATGTATTCTAAGTGATTTTACAGTCAAAATTTTTGCAGGCCAGAGATAGTTATTAGATTATACTGGTTTGGATACAATAAGTTGTAAATTAAGGATATATAAATATCTGGGGGAAGGGCGGGATTTGAGTGCAAGATGTGTCTACTATAGCCGTTTTTGCTAAGCGCTGAGCACTGCAACAATTGATTTGGGATACAACTTAAAGAAGGCCTTATAAATAAGGGATTTGCTTAACTCAAGGAATGTATCATATGATTGATAGAGTTCAAATCGAAGGGCGATTCAGCAGAGTAGCTGAAATTGCTCTACTGTTTATAGTCATTACAAGTTGCTCTGATCAAAAACCTTCTGCTGCTCCGCCTAAACATCAAGTTCCAGTTAGTGAGATTAAAACTTCGTATATTCCTGTCTATAAGGAATATATTGGTATTACGCAATCGATATCAAGTGTTGATATTCGTGCTCGCGTAGAAGGATTCTTAATTAAAATGAATTTTGTTGAAGGATCGATAGTTAAAAAAAATCAGCTATTGTTTGTTATTGATCCTAAACCCTTTGAAGCACAGCTTAATTTAGCTCAAGGTCAGCTTTCACGCAGTATTGCCGAAAAAGAATTTCAACAGCTTGAATTTTTAAGGTTAAAGGCCTTAGTTGCTAAAGGCGACGTTGCAAAAGCCCGTTTTGATCAGGTAAATGCACTATATAGAGAGGCGATAGCTCAGGTAGATATTCAAACAGCTAAAGTTGAACAAGCGAAAATTAATTTAAGCTACTGCTCTATGTATTCACCTATTGATGGCATTATTAGTCATAAATATGTTGATGTTGGCAATCTAGTCGGCGCCGGAGAAAAGACATTATTAGCTAATGTGGTTCAACTAAATCCAATTTATGTTGAATTTAACCCCAGTACAAGTGATTTTACAGAGCTACTGAAGTATCGCTCAAATATGCCTTTTAAAGTAGAAGTCACTTTACCTAATGATAAAAATAGCCGTTTCTATGGCAAAGTAGATTTAATTAATAATCAAGTTAACGTTTCTACTTCCACTATTTTAATGAGAGCTATTATTGATAATCCTAAGAATTTATTGTTACCAGGTATTTATGTTGATGTAAGGTTAACATTGGCTAATAAAAGTCCTGCTATTTTAGTGCCAATTGCTGCTGTGATGCAGAATCAAGAAATGCGTTCTGTTTATATTGTTACTTCTAATAATAAGGTCCAATCAAGAACTGTTACGGTTTCAGGACAACAAGATGAAAATTATATTATTACTGCAGGTCTTAAAGAAGGAGACAGAGTTATCTTAAACGGCTTACAAAAGCTTCAACCAGGTATGGAAGTGATACCTCAATTAGTTAGTAGGTAGGTACTAAAGACATGGTTAAATTTTTTATATACCGCCCTATATTTGCTATGGTAATTGCTATTTTGATGGTATTAGTGGGCGTTATTTGTATTTTTATTTTACCTGTCGCCCAATATCCTTCAATTGTTCCACCGGTTGTGCAAGTAAGTACTCAATATTTAGGTGCAGGTGCAAGTGTGGTTTCTGATACCGTCACAACGCCATTGGAGACAAACATTAACGGTGTAGAAGGTATGATTTATATGACTTCCTCCAGCACTAACAATGGCAATTCTAATATTAGTATTACTTTTGATGTGGGTTATGATGTTGATATTGCTGCAGTCGATGTTTTAAACGATACAAATACTGCTACCCCTTTATTACCTGAAACTGTTGTTAAATCGGGGGTTACTATCCAAAAGGCTTCAACTAGCTTGGTTGTCGTTGTTAATCTTTTAAGTAAAGATAATAGCCTTGAGCAATCATTCCTAAGTAACTATGGTCAAATTCAAGTAACGCCAGCGCTACAACGTATACCTGGGGTAGGAAGTGTAACTAATTTTGGTTTATTAGAATATTCTATTCGAATTTGGCTTGATCCAAATAAATTAGCAAGTATGAGTATTTCACCGCAAGAGGTTATTCGGGCGGTTGAAGAACAAAATCAGCAAGCAGCAGTGGGCGTTATTGGGCAGCCGCCTGTGCCAAAAAGCACACCATTTCAATATCAGCTTTCAACTTTGGGCCAACTAGATGAAACTGAACAATTTAAAGATATTATTGTTCGAGTTAAAGACAATGGCGAGATTGTTCGTATTAGAGATCTTGGTCGGGTTGAGATGGGCGCTGAAACTTATATGAATACTACTAATTTTAGTGGTAAGCCAACGGCGAGTATTGGTGTTTATCAGTTACCTGGTTCAAATGCTATACAAGTGGCGAATAATATTCGTCAAGTCATGAATGAATTAGAAAAAAGTTTTCCACCAGGCATGACATATACAATCGCCTACGATACAACTAAGTTTGTCCGTGAATCATTAAAAGAAGTTATTATTACTTTGTTTGAAGCAATTGTATTAGTGTTTATTGTTGTATTTGTTTTTCTGCAAAATTGGCGTACTACATTAATCCCATGTATTGCCATTCCTGTATCTTTAATAGGGACATTTGCTTTATTTAAGGTTTTTGGTTTTTCAATTAATATTTTAAGTCTTCTAGGTTTAGTATTAGCTATTGGTTTAGTTGTAGATGATGCTATTGTTGTTGTTGAAAACGTAGAAAAGAAACTTGAGGAGAGTTTTACAAATATAAGAGAAGCAACACTTGCCGCAACAAGAGAAGTTCAAGGTCCTATTATTGCAACCACCTTAATTTTATTAGCTGTCTTTGTACCCGTAGCATTCATTCCAGGTATGACTGGTAGGCTATATAATCAATTTGCTTTATCCATAGCATTCTCAGTTGCTTTATCAGGGATAAATTCTCTAACGCTTACCCCAGCCTTATGTGGGCTCTTGCTAAAACAAAAAAAAGAAAATAAATTTTTTATTTTACGTTGGTTTGAATTAGGCTATGAAAAATTACTTTATTATTATCAACGTGGTGTTAAGCATTGTATTAACTATCGCAAGTTAGTTTTAATCATCTTTGGGTTACTTACTGTATTAACTGCTTTGATTTTTTACTATCTCCCTACAGGTTTTATTCCAGATGAAGATCAAGGCTATTTTATAATAGTTGTTAAAGGCCCTGATGGCTCATCACTTTACCGTACAGAGCAAACAATTAATAAGGTACAAACTATTTTAAATAAAACGGAAGGTATAGCCAGTAGCATTGCTGTTAATGGCTATAACATTATTGATTCCATTAATGAACCAGATGCAGCAGCTGTGTTTGTTATATTAAAACCATGGGATGAACGTAAAACAGCCGAACTAAGTGTAACAGGTATTATGGCTACATTACAAAAGCAATTTGACAAAATTAATGATGCTATGATCTTTACAGTTAATGTACCTGCAATACCTGGTTTAGGCTCAGTTGGTGGTTTTCAGTTAGAAATTGAGGATAGAAATTATCAAGGTGTAGAGTTTTTAGCTAAAGCTGTGGGTCAATTCGTTGAAGAGGCAAAAAAGCGTCCTGAATTAAAAGGTGTCTTTTCTGATTTAAATACAAAAGTGCCTCAATTATATTTAGACATTGATAGAACAAGAGCGAAAGCACTTAATGTTTCAATTACTGATTTACTTATGACGTTGCAAACTTATTTAGGTGCTTATTATGTAAATAATTTTACAAAATATGGTCAAACATATCGAGTTTTGGTGCAAGCTGAAGGAAATGCGCGTGCTGAAGCAACAGATATTAATAAACTATATGTTAAGAGTGGTAAAGGAAAAATGATTCCTTTAGCAAGTTTAGTCAAAGTTAAATTAATAAATGGGCCCTTTAATATCCCTCATTATAATCTTTATACGGCAGCTACTGTTACTGGTGGCCCTGCACCTGGCTATAGTTCCGGGCAAGCATTAGCTGCAATAGAGGAAGTAGCAAAACAAGTGCTTCCATCCGGTATTGGCTATGAATGGACGGGCATTACCTATCAGCAATTAAAAGCTGGTAATCTGGCAGCGTTAATTTTTATGCTCTGTTTGGTATTTGTCTTTCTTTTTCTAGCCGCACTCTATGAAAGTTGGTCTATGCCCTTTATGATTTTGCTTACTGTGCCTTTAGCATTATTAGGTGCAGGCCTAGCTTTAATGATCCGTTCTTTAGCATTAGATGTTTATGCACAAATTGGCTTAGTTTTATTAATCGGTCTTGCTGCTAAGAATGCTATTTTAATTGTGGAATTTGCTAAAGATAAACGAGAAGCGGGTGCAAGTATTATTGCAGCTGCAACAGAAGCTGCACGTTTGCGCCTACGACCTATTTTAATGACTGCATTTGCCTTTGTATTAGGTGTTCTTCCCTTAGCAGTCGCTAAGGGTGCAGGTGCTGCAAGTCGTCATTCGATTGGCACGACAGTTTTAGGTGGAATGTTCGTAGCAACAATTTTAAGTCTATTAGTTGTACCTGTTTTTTATGTAGTTATTGAAAAAATACGTGAACGGCGCTTAGAAAGAAAAAGTATTACTAAAGATAACGAATAATAATGAGTGGCACTACATTTCAATGTTACTTAATAATGTTTAAATTTAGCCTAATTTTTTTTAGGAAAAATATCTTTAAATTGAATATGCTGGTTACGTTCCATAGCTTCAGATCTTCGTTTATGAAACCCACCGAAAATATAAATAAGAATGGGTACAACAAAGCTAGCAATGCCCATAAAAAATGCAATTTTATAAGTAGGGTCTTTATTCATACATAAAAACACTAAGCAAGCAACCATTAATAATATAGCAACGATACCTGTGTAGGGTGAGCCAGGTGTTTTATACTGTAAATCATCAGTTGTATAACCAGCTTGATAGAGACGCCGGCGAAAATTAATTTGTGCCCAACATAAGGAAATCCAAGCTGTTGCACCGGTAAAGCCTGAGACAAGTAGTAAAGCAATGTATAGAATAGATTGTCCAAAGAAATAACTTGTCGCTAGTAAAATCCAGATAGAAATAAGAGTGACAATACCTGCATTTTGCGGAACAAAATTGCGATTTAACTTGCTAAGAGGATGAGGTGCCATGCCATTGCGGGCTAGTGCATTAAGCGAGCGTACAATTCCATAAACCCCAGAATTGGAACAAGATAAAGCCGCTGTTAAAGTTACGAAACTTGTAGCTGCACCTGCCCAATGTAATCCATAAAAATTAAGTGCATCAGCAAATACAGAGTTATTAAGGCTTGCTTTTTGCCAAGGAAAGATGAGTACTAAACAAAAGACTGGAATAATATAAATAAATAGAATTCGATACGTTACGTTGCGTATAGCTCGTGGAATCATACGGGCTGGATCAATAGATTCACCTGCCGCAAGACCAATAATTTCAGAGCCTTGATAATTTACCAATAAAAGCACCATCGCCGTTAATAAGGCAAAAATACCATTAGGAAATAAGCCACCTTGATCAAATATAAACTTAGCGCCAATAATACTAGCTGGCTGAGGACCATGAATAATACCAAAAAATATTAAAATGGATAAAAAGACAAAAGCTACCAGAGCAACAATTTTAATAACGGCCAACCAAAATTCTATTTCTCCGAAAGTACCTACTTTAGCAATATTGACATACGTAATTAATAGTCCAAAAAGGACAGCCCATAGATAGCCATTTATACCGGTAAAATGCTCCATAATTATACCACCAGCTATACATTCAGCAGGAATATAAGCTACCCAACTTATCCAATAAGACCAACCAACACCACAGGCAACAGCCGGTGAAATAAATTCAGCAGTATAAGTAATAAATGAGCCAGAAATCGGAATAGCTACAGCCAGCTCGCCCATACATAGCATAGTTAAATAGATAATTAAACCACCTAGTATATAGGCAATAAAGACAGAAGGACCAACTTGATTGATTACAGCTCCAGTACCTAAAAAATAGCCTGAGCCAATAATTCCCCCAAGGGCAATTAATTGTACATGCCGGTCTTTTAAGCCGCGTTTATAACCACCATCATTAAGGGGTTTTTTAATAGATATGTTTTGGTCGGTCACTAACTTTATAATCTCAGGGTTGATAAATCAAATTGTGTAATAATTATCAAAATTGTCTATATTTTAAAAATTTACGGCTATAAAAAGTGATTTGTATAGGAAAAACCTTAAGAAGGCAAGATTTATTTTTTAAAATATTTGGAATATGAATAACTATATAAAATTATTATAAAAAAAAGGCCATACAATACAACTTATTTGCCGGCAGATTAATAAAATTAAGGAATGGTTAAATGGCGGAGAGAGAGGTATTCGAACCCTCGATACGTTTTACCGTATACACACTTTCCAGGCGTGCGCCTTCGACCGCTCGGCCATCTCTCCTTTGCCGCAAGAATAGCTGTTTAGATGGCTAAAATCAATCCCGAAGATTCGTCTATCTATTGATTTAGAAACCGAAGGCTAAATAAGTAGATTGACTTTAATTAAATTAATTTAAAAAGGTAAACTTCCTAATTAGTTATAGTTTATACTTAATTTATAAAATTTATTTAGATTAAATTTATGAAAAAACAACTTCTCCTAGGTTTAAGCGGTATATTATTTTCTAGTCAGCTTCTTGCCTTTCAGTGTTATTTTACTTTAGTAAAAGATACGTGTTGGACAGATTATACTGTGACAGTAAAAGTGTTAGATGCAGTTAATAATAATACTAATTTGTTAACTATTACTGTACCTAAAGGACAAGCTTGGGCAAGGCAAGCCTTTACTTGTCAACCAAATCAGAAGTTGCTCTATCAAGCTTCCTTTGAGCCCTATATTTGGGAGAATCAAAAGGATGAAGTTTATAATGCTATTAATTACTGGACTTTACCTATGGCAGCTAAGAAAGGTGAAACTGCTTGGGAAATACCAGTTTGTTATCCTAAGGCATTTTCAGAGGTACCACTTCCTCCGCAGGCAACTAATAATTGCGCCTGTAACTTTAGCCAAGTACCACCGATTCCACCTAAAAAACTTGATTAGAGTCAAACCCGTTTTAATAGACTTCTTTGGAAACACGCTACAGAGTTTCCGAAGAAGTCTAATAGCTTTATTTATAGGAGTTAGGTATTATCTTCTTAACTTAATTACCAAATGAGATAGCCCCTTTGCCTACATTAAGACAACAAATTGCCCAAATGCTTATTATGGGCTTTAATGGTCTTCAAATCGATTCATCCAATCGAGTTAGTAATTGGTTAACAAATGAGGGTATAGGCGGTGTTATTCTTTTTGATAAAGATGTTACAACTAATCTTCCTGTAAAAAATTTAGTTGATGTAAAGCAAATTATACAATTAACCCAGCAATTAAAAAAATATACTAAGGCAAATCATTCGTTTGGCCATCTACCTTTATTGATTGGAGTTGATTATGAAGGTGGAGCTGTTGATAGATTAAAAAATATTGCTGGCTGCCCTTTAACATTTTCTCCAGAGCGAATGGCTGGGCTATCGGAAGACGAGTTTGTTAAACTAACTTCTCAAATGGCATCATTTTTAAAAAAATTAGGATTTAATTTAAATTTTGCTCCATCAGTTGACTTAGATCTTAATAAACAGGAAGGGATTATTGGCAAATTAGGCCGAAGTTTTTCTGCTGATCCCAAAAAAGTTATTAAGTATGCAGAGCTCTTTGTAGCTACTTTTGCTAAGCATAATATTAATTGTTGCTATAAGCACTTTCCAGGACATGGTAGTGCCACAGGTGATACTCACACAGGTTTTGTCGATGTCACTACTACCTACAAAGAGGAGGAACTTTATCCTTATAAGGCTTTAGCTACGTCACAATCCACTATACCTACTATGATTATGACTGCACATGTTATTAATCGTCACCTAGATACAAGTGGAATACCGGCAACTTTATCTAAAATCATGTTAACTGATTTACTGAGAAAGACATTTGGTTTTAGTGGTGTGATTGTAAGTGATGATTTACAGATGCAAGCCATTAGTCAGTATTATTCAATGGAAGAAAAGCTTTGTCTTAGTATTAATGCTGGCGCTGATATGCTTATTTTCGCTAATCAATTAGGAAGCAATGATGCTTCTGAAGTTATTGATACAATAGTCCGTTTAGTCGCTGACAAGGCGATTCCTGTAAATCGCATTCATGAATCGTATCAACGAATTTTGAATTTAAAGCAAGCTCACTGGGTTACAGCTTAGAAAACTGCTTGATTTGCTTATCAATTATGTTAAAATATGTCCTTAATGTTTAAAAAGAAATCAATAAGGTGTCTATGGATAAGTTTAATTTAATGACAGGATATTTTATTTGCACTCATGCTTATTGCTGTTGTTGTTCTAGTTGCTGCTGCTAATTCCTTACGTCATTAATTAATTTATCAGTATTGTAGGTAGTCTTCATGTGTGCAAAAACTCAAAAAAATAACTTCTGGGTAAGTCCTCTTTTTTTATATTCTTTAATGATTATTTTAGGGCTATTAAGTGGCTGGTCTGGTAGTCCTGAATTAAAAGCATTGGGTTTATTTATTTCTGATGTTTTCATTCGAATATTTAAATGTATTAGTCTCCCAATTATTGCTTTATCAATTATTGTAACTTTATCCAGTTATCGTACAGATGGTTCAATGCGTTCTGTGTGGCGTCGGGCTATGACATATACGCTAGGTACAACATTTGTTGCTGCAACTATAAGTTGTTTATTATATATATCAATTAAGCCAGGATTGATAGAGTCTTTTACCCAACCAGTTTTAAGTAAAGATAATAATCAATTGACTTATCTAAGTTATATTAGTCACTTAATTCCATCTAATATTCTTTCACCTTTTTTGGAACAGCAAGTCTTAGGTGTGCTTTTAATTGGAATTATTTTCGGAGTTGCTATTCGCTTTATTCCTGAGCCTGAATCGCGCCAAGCCATCACCTCTTTTTTTAAAGGAGCGCATGGCATGTTTATGGTTATTACAAGTTGGATCATTAGAATTATCCCGCTTGGCCTTTATGGCTTTATAACGACTACAATGATTCAACTACGTGATGGAATGACTATCAAAGGAATTGGGGAATACCTATTAATAATTATATTAGCTAACCTTATTCAAGGCTTTATTATTTTACCTTTGTGGTTAAAATCGCAAGGTATTAAACCCTTTAAAGCTATGAAAGGTATGTTGCCTGCGCTGTCAGTTGCTTTTTTCTCCAAGTCCTCTGTTGGTACATTACCTGTTACTATGGAAACGGCAGAAAAAAACTTAGCTGTTAAGCCGGAGGTAAGCCGCTTTGTTTTACCCCTATGCACCAGTTTAAATATGAATGGTTGTGCTGCATTTATTTTTGCCACAGTTATTTATTTAATGCAAAATCATGGCATTGTTATTTCTTTACCTAGCATGGCACTCTGGGTTGTTATTGCCACAGTAGCAGCAATTGGGAATGCTGGGGTCCCTATGGGATGTTTTTTCTTAAGTGCAAGTTTACTTGCTAGCATGAATGTCCCAATTACTTTAATGGGTATTATTTTACCCTTTTACAGCCTAATTGATATGTTAGAAACTGCTTTAAATGTTTGGTCGGATTCTTGTGTCGCTAAAGTTGTAGATGAAAAATTAAGCCGAGCTAAAGTTGATGTTTCTAGTGAGGCAAATCTAGAGTTAAAAGTAGTATAAATTACTTTTAATTTTAATAATGTCTCTCGAATCTTTTTGCGTAGTTAGAGCTGAGACACATCGCTGGATCCCGCGGACAAGCCGCGGGAAGTAGGGATAGAGAAGAAAATCAAGTTAACTTCCTTACGTTCCGCTTATGACCTCTAGATTGTTCCACTCGCGCCTACGTTCTGCGACTTGTTCGCGGAATCCAGAATTAAGTCACTTTATTGGATGTGTTAGATACGCGCATAGGGGCACAGAGAGAAAATAGGCTGTTTTGACAAAATTTATGATAATATCTGCATGCTGATAGCATAATAAATTTTACTTAAAGTTTCTAAATCCTTAAGAGATATACATTCATTTACTTGATGAATTGTCTGATTAAGAGGCCCTAACTCAATCACTTCTACACCATAAGGTGCAATAAAACGTCCGTCAGAAGTTCCTCCATCTGTAGAAAGTTCAGGGGAGGTACCAGTAAATTCGGTAACAGCTTGGATACAGCTTTCAATTAATTTACCTTGACCAGTTAAAAAGGGTTCACCATTTAAACGCCAATTTAATAGCGCATTTATACCATGTTTTTCGAAACAGTTTGCAACTTGCATTTTAAGGCTATCGGCTGTCTGTTCAGTTGAGAAGCGAAAATTAAATTGCAGCTGTAATTCACCGGGAATAATATTTTCGGCATGACCACCTGATTGAACATGCGTGACTTGAAAAGAAGTAGGTGGAAAAAATTCATTCCCTTCATCCCAACGTGTACTCACCAATTCTTTTAAAGCAGGCGCTAATAAATGAATAGGGTTTTGCGCAAGTTGAGGGTAAGCAACATGGCCTTGTTTACCTTGTAATGTAAGTTGACCAGTTAATGAGCCACGACGGCCAACTTTAATAACATCGCCAATAACATTTTTGCTTGATGGTTCACCAACCACGCAGTAAGTAGGATGAATGCCACGATTCTTCAATTCACTCATTACATAAGGGGTGCCTAAGTTAAACAAACTCCCTTCCTCACCGCTTGTAATTAAAAAGCCCAAGCTACCTTTAAAGAGATGCTTATTTGCAATAAAATGTTTGGCCATAACCATCATTGCAGCTAAGCTTCCTTTCATATCTGCTGTGCCTCGACCGTAAGCTAAGCCATTTTTTTCAACGAGTTCAAAGGGGTTAGTATGCCATTGTTCTTCATCACCAGTAGGAACAACATCGGTATGGCCAGCAAAAACCAGTAAAGGGGCTTCGCTACCAAAATAAGCAAAAAAATTAGCAACTGGCGGGTTATTAAGTGGTAAACAGGTAAAGCCAAGCTGATTAAAAAAATTAATCATATAGCCTTGACAACCATTATCCTCTGGGGTAATTGATTTAAATCGTACTAGCTCAGCTAATAAAGAGTGAATCAAAGTCATTATTGATAGTCTCTCAGCAGTTCGTTAATACTTACCTTTGCCCTCGTTTTTTCATCAACTTGTTTTACAATAACAGCACAATATAAACTATGGCTGCCATCTTCACTGGGTAAATTACCAGGTACAACTACTGAACCGGCTGGAATTCGTCCATAAGTAACGGTGCCGGTTTGACGATTATAAATTTTAGTGCTTTGTCCTAAAAAAACGCCCATTGATAAAACTGAGTTTCTTTCAACAATAACCCCTTCTACTACTTCAGATCGTGCGCCTATAAAGCAATTATCTTCAATAATAGTAGGATTAGCTTGTAAAGGCTCTAATACGCCGCCAATACCCACACCACCTGATAGATGAACATTTTTACCAATTTGAGCACAGGAACCAACGGTAGCCCAAGTATCTACCATAACGCCTTCATCAATATAGGCACCAATATTAACATACGAGGGCATTAAGATCGTGTTTCTGGCAATAAATGCACCTTTACGCACCATGGCATGCGGTACGACACGAATTTGTGCTTCCTGCCATTGACCAATATTATAATTTGAAAATTTAAGCGGTACTTTATCATAAAATTGGCAGAAACCAGCCTCAATCTGCTGATTAGGATATAATCTAAAGGACAATAATACGGCCTTTTTTAACCACTGATGAGTTACCCACTCGTTATTAATACATTCAGCTACGCGATAATGTCCTTGATCTAGTTCGCTTAATACTTCATCTACAGCCGATAAAAGTTCCTTTGATATATTATCTAAAGTTAACTGTTGCCGTTTTTCAAATCCTTCGTTAATAATTTTTTCTAATGAGTTCATGATAAGAATTATAAAAAGAGGTTTGGTTAGTATACTTAATCTCTCTTAAGAATGAAGTAGCACAGGAATAAAAAATAGATGCTCACCTAGTGAGCATCTATTGGCATCAACTTAAGAACTGCGCTGCCCTTCTCGCAGGCGGGAATCCATTTCTATGTAGGTACAGTGCAAGTGTTAAGATAGATTGCCACCTGCGAGGAAATGACAAAATTTTTAAGTTGATGCCATTAAGTGAGTATTTGCTTTTTAAACTTAGGTTATAACGAATGGGACTGCAGTCTTCCTATTAACTTATCTTTCTCTTCCCATTGTTGATTTAACCAATCTCGAAATTCTAATTGCTTGTTTTCATCATAAGCTAAAGATTGATCAAAAAACTTATTAGGAATAGGAATTTGCCTTAATTTAACGTAAATTGTATCGATACGATGACAGAGGAAATCCCATAAAGAGGGCGCTTTGGTTGAATACACAATTGTAAGATCGGTAATCGTTTTAATCCGATCTTCTAATGCACTGATTACAAAACTTATACCGCCGGCTTTCGGTTTTAATAAAAAATTGTAAGGTGATTTCTGGCTGGTTTTTTTCTCGGAATTAAACCTTGTACCTTCAATAAAATTCATAACTGCTGAGGGTGTATTTTTAAATAAGGTCATAGCTTTATTGGTAGACGCTAAATCTTGTCCCTGTTTCTTAGGATTTTTTGCTAAATATTCCTTAGAATAACGCTTCATAAAGGGACAACCCATAGCCCACCAGGCAAACCCTAATAGAGGGACCCATTTTAATTGATCTTTAATGAAAAATTTTAAAACGGGGATTTTTCGATTTAATATATAATGCAAAACAACGATATCTAGCCAACTTTGATGGTTTGCTACAACTAAATACCAATTATTATTAGTCAAATTTTCTAAACCACTTACTTGCCAATTTACTTTGTTAGTTAAATTAATATACCGATTATTAATACCGCACCAGTAAGTTGTGATCTTGTCGATAAGCTTGGTACAAAAAATACGCCAACGCAAATTAGGAAAGAGTTTTAGTATGCCAACTATAAGAATGGGAATAAAAAAAACAACTGTCGATAAAATTAATAGCAAAACAGCTAAAATACCATGCCACTGGCTACCTTTTTTCTGCTGCATTCCATCTTACTCCTTACTTTAACTTAATGCATAATCTAAATCAGCAATCAAATCTTCAATATATTCAATTCCTACTGACAAACGTACAAAACCATCAACAATACCTAAGATCTTTCTTGTTTCAGGAGGAATTGATGCATGAGTCATAATAGCTGGATGTTCAATTAAGCTTTCTACGCCTCCTAAGCTTTCTGCCAGAGTAAAAACATGACAGCGCTGTAGGAAGCGCTGAGTAGATGCTAAATCTCCATCTAGCACAATTGATATCATACCGCCAAAAGCTTGCATTTGTTTCTGAGCCAGTTCGTATTGCGGATGACTGGGTAAACCTGGATAAATAACTTGTTTAATTTTAGGATGTTGTTCAAGCCATTGGGCAAGCGCCATAGCATTTTCACAATGGCGCTGCATACGAATTGCAAGCGTTTTTAAGCTACGTAGAAGCAAAAAACTATCAAAAGGACTAGCAATAGCACCGCAAGAATTTTGCAAAAATGCAATTTTTTCAATTAATTCAGGGTTATCACCAACCACAACAGCACCACTAACAACATCAGAATGACCATTAATGTATTTGGTCGTTGAGTGTAAAGTAATGTCAAAACCTAGTTCCAGCGGTCGTTGTATCCAAGGTGTAGCGAAGGTATTGTCAGCAATTGAAAGTAGATGATGTTTTTTAGCTAATTGAGCAATCTCAGCAAGATTTGCTAGTTTAAGCATAGGATTAGAAGGGGTTTCTACCCAAATCATCCGTGTGTTAGGCTGAATAGCATTAGCAATAGAATCTGAGTCAGTCATATCTACAAAAGTAAAAGATAAGCCTGAAGTACGTGTCTTGACCTTATCAAATAAGCGATAAGTACCGCCATATAAATCATTGGTAGCAATAACATGATCGCCTTGATTTAAGAGATCAATAACTGTATTAATTGCAGCCATGCCTGAAGCAAATGCAAAACCTTGCTTGCCTGATTCTAAACTAGCTAAACATGCCTCATAAGTAAAGCGAGTAGGATTTTTAGTCCGCGAATACTCATAACCTTGATGGATACCAGGTGCTTCTTGTTTATAAGTTGAGGTTGCATAGATAGGGGTCATAACGGCACCTGTTGAAGGGTCAGCCTGCTGCCCTGCGTGAATGGCACGTGTATCAAAATGATTTTTGTCCATTAATATTCCTATTTTTAGAATTAAGCAAAACTTAAGAATGCAGTATATACTTTAATTGATATAGTAAACGCGTATCTTGTTAAAAATTATTTTTAATAGTCGCTAACAAGGTTGTTATTTTAGTGAGGGATCGATGCGTAGGCAAGAAATCGACTATCAAAAAGTTGCCTTAGCAGCTGAAACAGTAAAGAAACGCGGTATAGAGCCATCACTAACCAATGTTTGTGAAGAGTTAGGTATTGTTACTATCACACCAAACCTCCCTACCTTATTAGAAAAATGGTATCACTCTCAGCCTGAGTTTCAACGCAAAAAGCAAAGCCCTTTATCAGAAAATATTCAAGTAAATACAAGCGCCATTGTTGAAAAAAATGTTGAGCTTGAAAAGTCGCTGTCTTTATTACGTGCTACGCTAGAGTGTACTGCTGATGGAATTATGATGGTTAATGGCAAAGGCCAAGTGGTTGATTGGAATCAAAAGTTTGTAGAAATGTGGCGTATTCCATCTCACATGCTCGAGTCTGGTACAGAAAGTATTGGATTTGAATATATTTTAGAGCAATTAAGTAACCCCGAAGCAGTTATTGCTGATGTACAATTTTTATATGAAAATCCTGATTGGCAAGGTGAGCTGCCGTTAATTTATTTTAAAGATGGCCGGATTTTTGCTCGCTACACTCAGCCGCAACGTATTGGTTCAGAAATTGTTGGCCGCGTTTATAGCTTTCGTGATGTTACCCAGCGTCAAATGGCAGATGAAAGTCTTCGTGTTCGTGAAAGGGCCATCGAAGCAAGCACCCATGGGGTGGCCATTATCGATATTCATAAAGAAAATTTTCCTATTATCTATATTAATAAGGCATTTGAGAGAATTACCGGATTTAATGAAAAGCAAATTTTAGGTCAGAATTTGGCTTATATTCATGGGAAAAAAATCGATCAAGCTAACTATAAACGAATTACTTTAGCGATTAAAGAATTAAGAGAGGAAACGGTTGAGCTGGAAACTTCAAGGCGTTCAGGTGAAGTGTATTGGTGTGAAATGAGCGTAGCGCCAGTGGCAGATCCTTCAGGAAACGTTAAACATTATGTTTGCCTTATCAACGATATAACTGAACGGCGCGAAATGGAACAGCAGTTGCTTATGCAGGCAACCCATGATTCTTTAACTGAGTTACCTAATCGCGTTTTATTGATGGATAGGGTAGAGCAAGCTATTTTACAAGCAAAGAAAAAAAATACCATCCTTGCTTTTTTATTTCTAGATCTCGATCGATTTAAATTTACCAATGATACATTAGGTCATAGTATTGGCGATAAATTATTACAAGCTGTTTCAAATCGACTACTTATTGCAACAAATGATTTTGATACAGTCGCTCGTTTAGGGGGCGATGAGTTTGTTATTCTTCTCCAAGATATCCATTCTGAAAAACAAGCTGAACAAACAGCGGATGAAATATTGAACTTAATTGAAAAACCCTTTCAAATTGGCCAGCATAATTTAAAAATTACTGGCAGCATTGGCATTAGCTATTATCCCAAAGATGGTATTGATTACGAAACCCTTATGAAGAATGCTGACTTATCGATGTACCATGCAAAAGACAGTGGTCGTAATAGCTATCGTGTCTTTGAACAAGAAATGAATAAGCGTGTTGTTAATCGTATGCAGCTTGATAATGCGTTAAGAGATGCTTTAAAACGCAATGAGTTTTATTTAGTTTATCAACCGCTTATGGATTTAAGAAAAAATAGTATTGTAGGCTTTGAAGCGTTAATCCGTTGGCATAGTCATATTTTAGGTCAAGTATCACCTGCTGAATTTATTGGTACCGCTGAGGAAAATGGCTTAATTGTCGATATTGGTAAGTGGGTTTTAGAAGAGTCATGTAAACAATTGGTCGCTTGGCATAAAGAAGGTTATAAAGACTTAAGTATTGCTGTCAATATTTCAGGTCGGCAATTTAGACAAACAAAGTTACCCGAATTAATACAAAAAATTCTAATGAAATCAGGTTTACCTGCCTCTTATCTTGAACTAGAGCTTACCGAAAGTTTATTAGTTGATGATGTTAAGCATGCCGTAGAAACCATGTATCAATTACGTGAGATGGGTGCAAAATTAGTGATCGATGATTTTGGTACAGGTTATTCAAGTTTGTCTTATTTAAAGCAATTTCCTGTTAATAAATTAAAAATTGACCGGTCATTTATTAGCGAATTAGTAAATAAAGAAAATGATGCTGCTATTGCTAGAGCAATTATTAATTTAGGTCACAGCCTCAACCTTGAGGTGCTTGCTGAAGGCGTGGAAAGTGAGCTACAAAAAGAATTTATCATCAAACATGGCTGCGATTACGCTCAAGGCTATTATTTTAAGCCGCCTAATAAGCCCAATGAGCTAAAAGAATTTTTAGAACAAAATAGTTTGCCACAACTTGATGCAACTTAGTTTTTTATTTTCATTTTAAGCTTATGCCAAGAAAACAAGTAAACTAACTTACTCTAAATTTATGGTTAGAATTTAGTCATAAGTCTATACACCTACTATATTTAATATAGTGTATTGTTAAGTAGGGGTATAATTATGGCTGATGAAAAGTATGAAAAGGGTCTTAAGCAATATAAATCTATTGATAAAGAATCAGAAAGTTTTCAAAAGTTATTAAAAAAGGTACAAGATGCCGGGCTTTTAGTGTTTGGTCAGGATTTAGCACGCTATCGTAAGTCTTTGATAAAAGAAAATCCATCACTCACGAAAGAAAAAGTTATGAATTATGCTATGGAGCCTGATTTAGTCGGATCTGCGGATTATTTTTGCTTAGATGCAGCAAGGGAAGCCTTGCAGAGTGAAAATAACAGAGGGAAACATATCAAGTAATTAGAAAAAAGACTTCAGCAAAAAGGAGTGACTTCTAAGGTTAAAGCGCTTTGTGAGGAAGTTCTAAGATATACGAACGGAGACAATCTTAATCCTCAAGATAAAAAATTAATAGTCAGTGAAGCTAGTCGCCAAAAAACTAAAACAACTGCCTGGAGTGTTAAAAATGAAACTACTGATGATGAGCAAGAACTTGAAACGATGAACAGTGAAGAGAAGCCAACATTATTAGGATCTGTCAAACAAAAGCGTTTCGAACTTGACGCACAAAACGGAGCTATGATTGGAGAAGAAATTTTTTACCCTCCAAACATTAAGCCAAATCTAAAATTCTTAGAACTTGTATCCAATGTCTTAGAGGGTAAGGTCCAAATTAAGGACCTTGAAAGAGTATTGCAATCAACAGCAATAGAAATTCTTCCAGAGATTAAAAACATGGGACAAAAGGCTGTCATGTACGGATTAATTAAAGAACACTTTGATTCTATAAAAGATAAAACAGGGGATAAACACGAGCATAAAAGAGAGGTTTTACGTAAGGCTCTAGACGCACTTGACGGAAGTTCCACTAAAAAAGAATTAGAAGATATGCTTAGTTCTAATAGGTACAAGGATTATAATAAGCGTTTATTTGGTCGTAGTACAACTGAAGACTTAGTAAAAAGAGCTTTACTCTATATAGATTCTCAATTAACCCAACAACCTACGTATGGATTATGAAATAGATTATTTAAAAAATTTCCTGTTAACTTAAGGTATATCTATTTATTTCCTGCTTTATATATCTAATTTCTATACAAGTTCACCATAAACAAAATCTTATTTATGGTGAACTTGTATCTATTTCACAATTTTAACTATGCAATTTGAGCTAATTGAAAATCACATAGGTCTTGAAGTCTTCCATAATAGGTATGATTTTTGCTGCTTAATTTTATTAAAGTTAAATTCTTAGGGCATTTAATTTATTTATTTACGCTTTCGGAAATAACCAAATTAATACCTTTGTGAGGATTATTGTAAATCTATGCAAAATAATTATTAAATTTATTTAATATCTGCAGTCAGTCCTACTTCAGAGGAGAGCAGGATGAGAAATGTAACCATTATTGGTTCAGGATTATCAGGCGCACTATTAGGATTATATTTGGCTAAACGAGGTTATGATGTTGAGCTGTTTGAGTCGCGCCCGGATATGCGCTTGGCACAAGTAGATCGGGGGCGATCTATTAACCTTGCAATGTCTTGTAGAGGCTTAACCAGCCTTACCCATGTTGGGTTACTACCTAAAGTTAAAAAAATTATGGTGCCGATGCGGGCTCGCGCTATTCATGAGGCGGATGGCAGTATTCGCTATCAACCTTTTGGCCGCAATCCTAATGAGTATATTAACGCTATACAAAGGCACGATTTAAATGAACTTATTTTAAATGAAATTGAATCGCTACCTAATATCAAATTAAATTTTTCCACCCGTTTATTAGAGATAGATTTTGCTAGTAAATCTATCTTTTTTGAAGATAAAGCAGGGCAGAAAGTGCACAAATCTTATGAGCACTTAGTAGGCACGGATGGCGCTAATTCAAAAGTGCGTGAAGCCATGGTTACGAAAAATATTATTGAATTTAAAAGAGATTTTTTAAATTATGGTTACAAAGAGCTTTCCATAAGTGGTGCCTCGCCTGAAAAAATGGCTGAGGAACATCTTCATTTATGGCCGCGTGATTCCTTTCTTTTACTTGGTAATCCTAACTGTGATCACTCTATAACTGGCTCATTATTCCTTGCGCATGAAGGCAAAAACAGCTTTGCAAATTTAACGGATGAATTTAGAGTTGAAGCTTTTTTTAAGCAATTTTTTCCCGACGCTTATGATGAAATGCCCAATTTAGTTGAAGAATTTTTTCATAATCCTACTGGTAATATGAGTACAATTAAATGTTCTCCTTGGTATTACCAGGATCAATGTCTATTAATAGGTGATGCAGCGCATGGCTTAGTGCCTTTTTTTGGTCAGGGGATGAATAGTGCTTTTGAAGATTGTCGCATTTTGAACGAGACATTAGAAAAATATCAAGATGATTGGGCTAAAGCTTTACCAGCCTTCTTCCATGCACGTAAAGTCAATACTGATGCTGTAGCAAAAATGTCCATGGATAATTTTCATGAAATACAAAGTGATATCTGTGATGAAAAATTTAATTTAAAAAAGCAATTAGAACATATTTTAATGAATCGATATCCAAATCGTTATGTTTCAAAGCATGCACTGGTGATGTTTACTAATACACCTTATGCCGAAGCTTTGGCTATCGGGCAGATTCAAAATGAATTTTTAAATCAAATTTCTGCTGCTTTAAATATCCTAGAAGAGCTTAATTGGCAACGGGTTGATCTTTTAATGGAGGATTATGACAAAAAATTGGCGAATTTGAGGCTTCATTAAAAATACACCTTAAATACAATGACATTTTAGTCAAAACTTTGTCAAAAGTATGGTTTTTGGGGACAATATTTTGTCGCTATAGCTGCCTTTTACTTAAAAAAAGTAAAAAATAAGCCCTGTAATTATCCCTTTATAAGACTTTTTAACTAAAAAGTGGTTAAAAATCTGGCATGACTCCTGCAATATTAAAATTGTCCAACAAATTATGTCCTGGAGACAGTTATGAAAACTATACAAGCATACATTGATTCTAAACAACAAGAGTTTATGAATCATCCTTTTTTTGAAGTTTTAGAGCAATTAGATACTATTGAAGAAATTAGTTACTTTGTACCAGAATTAACTTTCTGGGCGATGACTTTCCAAGATATTTTAAGACTTAATGAAGAAAGAGTAACTGATCCCTACTTAAAGAAAGTCGCTCGTCACCACCGCTTAGAAGATGCCGGTCATGAAAAATGGTTTATTCATGATAAGAAATACTTAGGTAAAATAAGTGATAATAAGGCATGCAGCAAAGATGACGTATCCTGGCTATACAGTAAAGAATCACAATTAACACGTGATGCAGCATATTCCATCATGTCAGAAATCTATAAAGCTGATGATGAGATTATTAATATTGTCTTACTCCTCACTTTAGAGTCATCTGGCCATGTATTCTTCGAAAAAGTAGTGAAACAAGTTCAAAAAACAGGTGAAGATAAAAACTTAAAATACTTTTCAAGTTCGCACTTAGAAGTTGAAATGGCACATGCGTTATTTGAACAAGAAATGGAACGACAATTATTTTCAAGAACAATCCCAGTAGAAACACGTCGTGAAGCATTGAAAATGATTGACCGTTGCTATGATGCCTTCAGCAAGATGTTCGATGGTTTACTTATCGCTTGCAACCGTCGTCTTGAACTCGCAAGAGAACAAGAATTACAAAATGCTGCTAACACAATTGAATATGCAGCTGCAAATGAAGCAGCTTCAAATCAAGCAGCTCAATAAGCAAGTGTAAACGAGTTGGACAAGCGTATGGCCAGAGATGGACATGCGCTTGTTTTTATTATTCCCTGTTAAATTTAATTAGACCTTGGTGCCTTACAATTATTTGAAGATCCAACACTATTCTTAAATAACTACTAAAAAAATCTAAATGGATAAACAATTTTTTTCTCCTTTTTAAATATTTTGATTTTAATATAAAATTCAACCAAAATGATTAAAATTAGAAGAAACTGTTTTTGACTTTAATAAAATGCTCCTCTACGTTTAAATTTGTTAATAGGTTATTTTATTAACAAAAAGGGCTATTTATATACCCATATTCTACAAAAGTATTTTAGCGTTAATCAAAGGGAAAATGATATTTAACGCTGAATTATAGCTAATCAAAGTTCATTTTAACTGCATTAGTAAAACACCTTTATTGAATGTGGCGTCATATGAATGTGCGTTTAAACAGTTATTTAAAAGGAGTTAGATATGCGTTTAAAAACGGCCTTAACAAGCTATACTTTTTTAGCGATAAGTTCGGTGTCGGTAGCAAGTTACGCTGAGGAGTTTTTAGCCAAAGAAAATAATGAACAACAAAGTTTGGTTGATTATTGGACGCCAGAACGTATGAAGAATGCTAAAGAGATGCCTTTACCTTTAGTTGATTTTAAAAGTACTCAAGAAATACCCATGGATGATGGACAAAATTTATTGGGAAATCCTGAGTCAGGTGATGGAGCACCTCCGGAAGGGAAGGATATTAGGCCTGATATAAGACAGCTTTATACACCGCAAGTACTTTTAGATCCTTTACCAGAGGAAACCAAGCTTGCCAATTTCAACAAGGGAACTTTAAATTATCATTTTTCAAGTTCTCGCTTAATTCCCCTATCCGCAGATTTAGCTTACCCTTATCGGGCAGTTGGTAAATTATTTTTTACTATTCCGGGGCAAGGGGATTATGTCTGCTCTGCATCCGTTTTAAGGCATCGAATCATAGTAACTGCTGGTCATTGTCTCCATAAAGGTTCAGGCGGTACTAATGGTTATTATACTAATTGGCGGTTTGTTCCTGCATTTCGCGATGGTTCAGCTCCTTTTCAAACATGGACATGGTCTTATGTCTTAGTAACAAATACTTGGGCAACAGGCGGCGGCACAGTACCTAATGCAGCAGATTACGGTATGCTTGAAATGCGAGATAACACAGTAAATAATACGCTACAGCGCATTGGTACTATAACAGGTTACTTAGGCTATCAAACACAAGCACTCATTCCTAATCATGCACATTTACTAGGTTATCCGTGTAATTTTGATAGTTGCCAAAAAATGCATCAAGTGACAGCTCAGAGTGCACGTATGGTAGCGCCTAACAATGCTGAATATGGTTCAGATATGGCAGGTGGCTCTAGTGGCGGGCCTTGGGTACAAAACTTTGGGGCGTATTCAACTGGCCAATCAGGTGGTTTAAATCCTGGCCTTAATCGCATTATAGGGATTACTTCCTATGGTTATGTTAGTGCTGATCCTAAAGCACAAGGAAGTTCTATTCCTGATAGTCGTTTTACAGATCTACTTAATAGCATTTGTGCGCATAAAGCAGGAAATTGTTAATAATTATTACAAATTAAAACTAAATAGAAAGCCATTCATTATTTTAAATGGCTTTCTTATTTCCACTCAGTTAAAACAAATTACTGTAAGATGCTTGAGAAATATTTTTTACCAGAGTAATAATAATATGATCGCTTTAAAAGATGTCAGAATTAAGGATATATGTGTAACTTATTAGGAGGCGTCTTATGCCATATTTTTGGGATTTTTTTAGTGCTACCAAAAAATTCATTAAAAAAAATCAACCCGTAAGTTACACAGGCGCTTTAATCCACCCTTATTATTGGTTAATGTCTAAAACCGAAGACTACATTTGTAATAATCCAAGCTATAATCCTTCAAGTCAGCAAAAGACCCTTGTTTATGTTGTCCCAGGAACTGCGGATTTTCCTTTATCTCTTTTCAAGCTAGTAAATCGTTTAAGAAAAAAAAAGAATTTAGATCATATTGTCTCCTTTACAATAGCATCTTTTTCAAATCGATTTCGAGGTAAAAGTATTGATGAGTTTGTAGAAGAGCTTTTAAATAAAATCATTGCTGATAAAGCAGAAACCATTGTATTGATTGGTCACTCGCGAGGTGGGTTAGTTGCTGCAAAAGTCGCTTTAAGGGCCGCTCAACTGGGTATTAAAATTAAAGCGGTAATCACCTTGGGCACACCTTTTAATGGCTCTTATTTAGCAATTCCTCCGCTTACTTGGCTTTCAGCTTCTGTAAAGCAAATGAAGATAAATAGTAAATATTTAAAAGAGCTCTCCACCCTTATTGTTAAATCAGAAATTCCGCATCATTTTATGATAGCAGGCGATGATGAAATTGTGCGTTCAGGCGCTTTTATTAAAGAATATGTGGAAAGACATCCCGGCTCTATGAAAGTTTTTCCAAGGCATGGGCACTTATCTCTACCTACATCAGGGGACTTGATAACCGACATTGTTAATATTATTAAAGATAACACGCCAGAGAAAATTAGTTCGCTTACTCTAGATGTAGACGGTTATGAGAGTTTATTTTGTCTAGATGATAACGAACCCTCTAACGACCTTTCTGATGAATCATTAGAAATTGTTATCAACGATGGCGTATCTGAAAAATTACTAGAAATTGCTATTGATGAGGTTGAACCTACTCTTATAGATGATAGTTTTTATGAAGATTTAATTTGTTTAAACAGTGATGAAAATCCTGAAGAGGTGTTAGAAATGACAGTACAAGAACAATCATATCGATGTTATTAATGATTAAAGAGGTTTTAAAAAGCTACCAATATTAGGTTTATGTTGCATGCGGTACTGATACACAGCATAAAAAGCAATAACATTCTTTAAGTAATTGCGCGTCTCCCGCCAAGGTAGTGTTTCAATCCAAATATCCATCTCATTGGCTGGGTGATTTTTAAGCCAATAATTAACTTGCCTTGGCCCTGCATTATAAGCTGCAGCAATTAATGCTGGATGATCATTAAATCTTTTCGATAAATGTTTTATATAAGCGACGCCGATATTTAAATTTTTCTCTTTAGAAAAAAGTTGATTTTTATCTTTGTAATCAATTCGTGCTTGCTTAGCAACAGAGCTAGCAGTAGCTGGCATAACTTGCATCAAACCTCGGGCGCCCGCTTGAGAAACAGCATCATCTCTAAAACCACTCTCTTGACGAATGATGGCATAAATAAATTCTTGTGGAACTTGATAACTTTTAGCATAAGAATTAATGGTAGAATTATATGGTATTGGAAAACGAAGAGAGAGTTGATTATTTAGTTCTTGCGTATTACTTAATGCAACTGATTTACCGTGCCATTGCAACTCATTAGCGACCCAAGACAAAAGCGCACTTTTTTCTTCTTTGGGTAATTCACTAACGAAATCATTTAATAAACGAGAGGCTTCTAAGGTCTGATGATTTTGGTAAAGTAATTTTACCTTATCAATAAAGGGCCCATAAGGTTTTAAAATGGTTTTATCGCTAATAGGATTTTCATTCTCAAAAGAGAGCTTTTTATTCAAACGTAAACTAGCCAAAAAGCCATAATATTGTCTTGATTTAGCTAGTTCTTGATAAATATCTTTCGCTTGAGTTAATTGACCCATGGCTTCTTTAGCGCGCGCTGACCAATATTGCCAACAAGGATTTTGTTGATCTTGAAAATAATTAATTAATGCGACAACTTGTTTCCATTGCTTATGTTTTAATGCAAAACGGATTTGCCAATCTAATAAAACATCATTGTAATGAGTAGGTTGGATTTTTGTAAACCATTCCCATGTGTCTTCTTGGTTACGCATTGCCTTATACAAAGCAACGTGTGCTAGAAACGCTTGCTTCTGATCATTGCTTAATACGTTACTATTTTGCACTTTTGCCCAAATTTTAAAGGCCTGGGGCATATTAAGTGAAACCATACGTTTAAGGCCAAATAAATAAAAGTGGCTATATAAATCATTAAATGGAAGCTGCTGAATACGTAAAGGATTTTGGTAAATAGTGATGAGTTGTTGCTCATCTTTTAAGCGTGGAACTTTATATTGTTTTAAAAGATAGCGAACTAAAGGTAAATTATGTTTATCAAGAGCCAAAATAATTCGATCTTTTATTAAATTTTGATCAAAATTTTCGTTTTTAAGTAATAATCCAAATAACTTATTGCAAGCAGCTGGTTGCGAATCACCTGTTAACCATAATTTTTTAGCTGCGCTAAAGACTGTATCGTTTATACCTTGATAATAATTTGCTAAATGATAAAAACATTGTAAATTAACGTCATCAGTTTGCTTGTAATTTAATCTATAGTTAAGCCAATCTTTTTGTTTAGCTAATTGATATAACCATTTTTCTCTGAGTTTCTTAGCAAGAGGCGTGTCATTATCAATAAAATTTAAAAAATCTTGTTCAGGTTGTTCTGGTAAATTTTGATGCCATTTAATAAAAGTATCAAATCTTGCCATATATGCGTCACTTGATGTCGCATAACTTACGTAAGGTGAAATGAGTACTGATAAGAAAAGGAGTATTTTCATATTACGTTTTATAAAGATGCCAATTGATTTCGCATATTACTGATCGCTTGTTGATAATTTTCACTGTTAAAGATAGACGACCCAGCAACAAAATGAGTTGCGCCCGCTTTAGCAAGTGATTTGATATTATCTACAGTGACCCCCCCATCGACAGAAATCGGTAAATTAGGATAATGCTCTTTAATAAATGCTATTTTCTTAATAACTTCGGGAATAAGCTTTTGCCCACCGAAACCTGGGTTGACTGTCATAATTAAAACAAAATCAAGCTTACTAATACACCATTTAATACTCTCAGGCGAAGTTGCTGGGTTTAACACAAGTCCTGCCTCACAACCAAGCTCTCGAATTAAGGCTAAGCTTCTATCTAAATGTATAGTCCCATCAGGATGAATGCTAATACGTTTAGCACCAGCTTTAGCAAATTGTTTAATCAGTTCATCAACAGGATTAGTCATTAAATGAACATCTATTATCAATTCAGGAAAACGCTGCAAAATGCTTTGGCAGACAAATGGGCCAAGTGTCAAATTTGGGACATAATGATTATCCATTACATCAAAATGAATCATATCAGCATCAGCTGCCATAACGTTTTCAATTTCCTCGCCTAGACGAGTTAGATCTGCTGAGAGTAAAGAAGGCGCAATTAAAAAAGTCATAATGAAATCTTATAAGTTAAGTAAACTCACGGGTTCTATGGTTATCTGTCAATTAGTATAAAAGTTTAATTATTTTTATTGATAGGTAAAAATATTCGCATTTTAATGCTTGTGACAATGCTAATAGAATAGAATTAGAACAATCTTAGACTAAATAAGTAATTTTAAGCAATATTATTGTAAATAATATTTAATTTTACCGTAACAGCTCAGCTTCAAGCAGCTGTTCACCAAGATTTTGACATACCACTGATTACATTTTACCCATTTTATCAAGTAAAGGGATTAGCCTTACCAGAAAAATGGGTAAATATTCATTTAAGCAGCTTGTTCAGGCTGATCAAAGCTGAAATTCATAACAAAATTTAATGACTCAATAGCTACTCGGCCATTAAAATTGTTTATATTGTTACTTGTTAAGTAGCGGAAATCTGCACCAACTGAAATAGTTTCATCAATAAAATAACTAAGCCCAATAATACCTTGACCAACAGGCGCTGTAGTTGATCCACTAACACGACTTTGACCAATATAAACACCATATTGCTGTAGGCTAAAATTGGTGCGGAAATAAGCATAACCTATCCCTATACCAACATAGGGAACAAAACTTGAATCACTACCAGGTGTATAAAAATCATAATAGGCGTTAAATAAAGCAGCAAGCATACCTGTGCCACCACTCAAACTTAGACCATATGGATTTTGATGTCTTCTAATGGCGCCTATAGTAGGAATTTGTATTTTTTCAATTTGATTGCCAGCAAGATTAAGTTCGCCTTCAAAGCGATAATTTTCACACCAACGGTAACCCACAGCAATGCCACCATTAAAGCCCACTTTATAAGTCACTGTAGGAGAATTCACCGTAAGTCCAGAGAGAAGGGGGAAGAGTGGGTTCACAGTAGTAGTTTGAGGGATATAAGTGACGAAAGGAAGAGAAGGAAATTTTGATAAATTAAGATCAATACCTTCTAAATAGCTGCCGCCAACTAAAAATCCGGCATACCAGCCATTGTCTGGATCAGCAGCGTAGGCTGTACTACTTATAAGCATGGCGCTTGCAATACCAAATCGAATCATTAAATTCATCATTTAACCCTTACTTATAATTATTTTCATTAAAACGGTAAAGAAGACCAACTGTGACTAAATTAGCTTGAAATACCTTACCGAGCGCCTCTACTCGATCTGTACCAATATAACGGTAGGCAAGATTAATAGCATAATTTTCAGCATAATTATAAGTAAAGCCGGCAGTGACTTGATAGGCGAACACACTATTAGATCCTTGATAATCTACAGCATTATAACTGGGAAAAGTATAAGGTGCATAATAGAAACTGCGTGTATTAAATTTTCCTTGAACCCAGCCATAACCTAAGCCTACACCTAAAAAAGGTGAAATGGCTTCAACCATGTCTGGAAAATCATAATAGATATTGCCCATGGCAAATATAGCATTATTTTCACCATTGCCACGACTTTGACGAATTTTGTTGATATAAAATCGTTCAACATCTGCGTTGAGGTAAGTTAGTTCTGCTTCATAACGTATAGCATTATTTTGAAAGCCAAATCTTAAGCCAACATCATAGCCGGGTTCATAAGATGCATTCGTTAATGCAAGGTTATAGATTGTAGGATAGAAAGAATAGGTTGGTGCTGGTAACAAGTTATCTTGGCGTACACTAAGATTATCAAAAATATAGTTAATACCACCAAAAATACTTGAATAACAACCATTAATTGGTATGGCGCTCATCGCTGTGCTGGTGACAAGCAAAGCGCTTGAAAAAAATGCAATTTTCATGACATCCCTTCTTATTATTTTTTAATATTTTCTTTTAGACATCTCATGTTAGCGATTTACTTTTATTTTGCAAGCAGGTTTTGGTATGAATTTACTGTAATTGTTTGTAATTTAGCGGTTTATTATTATGGTAAATTTCTTTTCTGTTTAGAAAAAGATTTTTTTATGATAAGAGTTATGTCTAAATAAAATGATGGTTTTGTGAATGGGGCATTTCAAGAATTAAATTTTTAAATATGATTCAATAAATTGTTAGGTTGCGAGTCTGGGATAGAGCTCAGAAGTAAGGCCTGATTGCTATTTAGTATTAAAACAGAGCGTCAGCCGTTGAAATGGAATTTCTTCAATCGAGAAAATCCAAATTAAGATTAGGGTACCAATGTGGACTAATTGCAAATAAAAATTAGTTTAAGACAATTAAGAGCACTTTAAGGAATGTCCCAAAAATACACACCCTAAGTTGGTTAGATATTTAATCTATAATTTTACTAATGAAAATACATAGCGCCATAAATTTAGTAACTTAATTAACCCTTGCTAAAAATATTAATTATTTAGCTTAAGGAAGATTTTTCTTATGAAATAAATGCTTATGGATAAGCTTTTTTTACTTATAGATTATATCTATCCAAGATACTTCTTTAAAAAAGTTCGTAAGGAGCAGATTCAGCTACTTTATAAACAATTAACTAAATTTATATTGTTATCGGAGAGTTTAGTAGCAACGGGTTTAGTTGTGGCTCTATGGAGTATAAGTCGTCATTTTACACTTATTTATTGGCTTTTATGCATGTATTTATTTCCAGGAATAAGTCGAGCACTTTTACTTATAGTTTATCAAAAAAATAAAGAGAAAAAATCCTCCTATTTCTGGTTAAATCTATTTTGCTTAGGCGTCTTCTTTTCAGGAATTGGCTGGGGTTCTGTTAGCATTTTTATTCTCCCGGACAGAGAAACTATTTATCAATTTATTGGAATAATGATTATATTTGGAGTAACCGCAGCGGCAAATAACTTCTATTCACCTATTTTTATAGTTTATACATTTTTTTTAATTTTATCCTTTTTGCCATTAAGTATTTGGTTTTTCCTTCAAGGGGGTCTTTATTATTTACTAAGTTTGATGAGCCTACTTTACATAGGAGTTATGCTTAGTATCGCGTAAAATAGCCATACCCTCCTTTTGGCTTCGTTCTTTCAGAATGATAAACTTAAGAGGAAATCGGAAGAGCTTAAAAATTCCCTTGTAGCAATAAAAGCTATTTTAGAATCAACTAATGACGGAATACTTGTTGTAAACTCAAATAAAAAACTAGAGTATTATAATCAACGATTTCTAGATATATGGAAACTTAACCGCGAATTTGTTGACTCACACAGTGATGATGAAGCTGTAGCTGAAGCCATTAAACAGCTTAAAGATCCTGAAGAGTTTCTTGATCGACTCAACTACTTTGCGACACATCCAAACTTAGATAGTTTTGATGAATTAAGTTTTTTAGATGGTAAAATTTTTGAGCGCTATGGGAAAACTCTTATCTTATAAAGTAAGATCCTTGGTCGAGTATGGACTTTTCATGAAGTAACCGACCGTAGGAAAATGGAAGAGCAAATAATATTTCAGGCAATGCATGATAATTTGACCGGTTTACCAAATCGCTCACAGTTTACCAGAAAGTTGCATCAGGAGATAAAATATGCAAAACGATTTAAGCTCAATTTGGCAATCTTATTTATAGATCTCGATAATTCTAAATCAATAAATGATAATTTAGGCCATGATGCAGGAGATATATTGTTGCGTCACGTCGCCAAAAGATTAGTACTTTGCTTACGAGAAACAGATACTGTTTTTCGATTTGGTGGTGATGAATTTGTTGTTTTCTGTTTAATTCAAAACCCAGAAGAAATAGTCGACTTAGTGCAAAAGATGCATTCTTGCTTACTAAATCCAGTTAAAATTGGAATAAATAACGTCATTGTTACAGTAAGTATGGGGATAAGTATCTACCCTAAACATGGGAAAGATCCATCAAATCTTTTAAAAAATGCTGATATAGCAATGTATTGGGCCAAAAAACAAGGCCGAAATTCTTACGAAGTTTATAGAAAAGAATTACGGATAGGCTCTAAAAGACGTATGACACTTTTAAATCAATTACACTTCGCTATTGAAAGAAAGCAATTTTATCTCGTCTATCAACCCATTATCGATTTGAGTAATGAGGAAATTTGTTCTCTTGAAGTGCTCTTAAGGTGGAATCATTCGCAAATGGGCAATATTAATCCTAAAGAATTTATTCCTCTAGCAGAAGAGAATGGTTTAATTATTCAAATAGGGGAGTGGGTATTAAAGGAGGCCTGTAAACAAGCTAAAATTTGGCAGGAGGTAGGTCTTAAACTAGCTGTAAATGTTTCAGGAATCCAAATAAGTAAACAAACTTTTTTTAAAACATTAGGACAAATTTTAAGGATAGTAAATCTTGAGCCAAAATATTTATCTATTGAATTAACTGAGAGTACTTTAATGTCTAATCAACAAACCATCTTAGAGACGCTTGAACAACTAAGAAAAATGGAAATAAAAATTTCAATAGATGACTTTGGTACAGGATATTCTAGCTTTGCTTACCTTAAAGATTTCTCAATTGATAAAATAAAGATCGATAGATCATTTATTACTAACTATTCTGCCTCAAATTGTATGTCGATTATTAAAGCCATCATTGCCATGGGAAAAAATTTAAATTTATCTATCGTTGCTGAGAGAGCTGAAACAATAGAGCAGTTAAGTTTTTTAAAAAGCCAAGGTTGCAATGAGATACAAGGCTTCCTTTTTAGTGGGCCGGTACCTGCTGCAGAAGTCCCCGCGGTAATGAATATAAGTTTAAGTAAAATGCTTGAAACAAAAGGATTAATAGATAGGCAATAATTATTTAATCATTTATTGAGCACTCCTAACAAATTTTATGAGAACTCTCAAGTAATATTGAGCTTAGAAACACATAACACTTACCTAATGGAGTCAACTTAAGAATCGCTTTGTCCTTCCCGCACAGGCGGGAATCCATTTATTTAAAACCAGACGTTATTGGAAAACGCCAGTCACGACCAAAAGCACGTGAGCTTATTTTAATACCCGGCGCTGCTTGACGACGTTTATATTCATTTCTTCTAATAAGTCGAATGACCTTCTCAACCATTTCTCCATGGTGTCCTTTTGCAATCAACGCTTGGGTATCTAGGTTATTCTCCATATATGCTGTAATAATTTTATCTAGTGTTGGATAATCAGGTAAGCTGTCCTGATCGGTTTGATTTATTGCTAACTCAGCTGAAGGGGCGCGGTTAATAACGCGTTCTGGTATAACAGGGGATAATTGATTACGATAACGAGCTAAAGCATAAACTTGAGTTTTTAAAACATCCTTTAACACTGAAAACCCGCCGGCCATATCACCATATAAAGTGGCGTAACCAACCGCTGTTTCACTTTTATTACTAGTTGTTAATACAAGGCTGCCTTTTTTATTTGATAAGGCCATTAAGAATAAACCGCGAATGCGGGCTTGGATATTTTCTTCAGTAATGTCTGGGGAAAGGCCGGCAAATACTGGTTCAAGGGTTGTTAAAATACTTTTAAATACTGGCTCAATGGTTAAAAGCTCACTTTTAATTGCTAGCGCATTAATTTGTTGTTCGGCATCAATAATGCTCATTTCTGCTGTATAGCGAGAAGGCATCATAACAGCTTGCACACGATCAGGCCCTAAAGCATCAACTGCAATTGCTAAGGTTAAGGCAGAGTCAATACCGCCTGAAAGCCCTAGAATTACACTGGAAAAGTTATTTTTTTCAACGTAGTCTTTAGTACCGCAAATCAGTGCATTATAAATTAATGCATTTAATTCAAGTAAAGGTGTTATCTTTCCGTTTAATTTATTTCCATGCAGCGTAACAGTTAAACATTCTTCTTTAAAAGCTGCTGCTCGGGCACTAATTTTTCCTGTCTTATCTATGGCAAATGATTGACCATCAAAAACTAGTTCGTCTTGGCCACCAACTGCATTAACATAAATAAATGAAATACCTTTTTGCGTATGCTCACGAACTAAATCTTCACGTAGTTGATATTTATTATATTCAAAGGGTGATGCATTTAAACAAACAATTGTATCGGCACCGGCGGCTAGTAAGTCATTTACAGGCTGCTTAAGCCAGATATCCTCACAGATGCAAATGCCTACTTGATAACCTTTAAGAGATAGAATACATGGATTATGCTGGCCAGAGATAAAATAACGGAGTTCGTCAAATACTCCATAATTAGGTAGTGCCTGCTTATGATAAGTAGTAATTCGGACACCATTACAATAAATACTGGCTGAATTAAAACACTTATCGCCTTGTTGAGTGGGATGGCCAATAATTACGTAGCAATCACCTACCACACTTGCGACCCTTTCTAAGGCTTGTCCAATTTGATCATGGAACTCAGATCTTAAAAGTAAATCTTCAGCTGGATAGCCAGAAATAACAAGCTCAGGAAAAACAATGATGTCATGCTCATTTTGATAACGAATAATAGTATCAATGACTTTATGAGCATTAGCATCAATTGCAGCGACAGTAGTATTAATTTGTGCCATTAATATTTTTAATTCTTCATTCATAGTCATAGAAAGCTAGGTTTACCTAATATATTTAAATCTTATGTTGAACAATATAACTTGTTTTAAACTTGTGCAAGTAAAAATATTTTATATTTTAAAATGGGAATAATAATTATTGCATTAAATTTATAAGTAGAATTCGAGAGCCTGCAAGATTCACTAGGAAGTACTAAACTTAAGCAGTAGGGGGAATGATAAATTATCTTTTGTTGTCACAAGAAAATACTTATTGCAAATTTAAAAAACTTTTCTAATCAAAAATTTAAATAACATTGAATAAATAAATCAAAGTATTGCTAAAAAAGTTCTATTTAATTTTAAAATCCTTACTATTTAATTATAATGATCTGTTTACCATTATGTGATGTAAATTATGTTGAAAGATGCATTATCACGGATGGCCGATATTTTCTTACCCTCCGTATTAATGCAGGGTTTAGAATACGAAAAGAAGGGATTTGTACTTAATATTCGTTTAAGTGAGGGCTTGCTTAAAGCGCGAGTTAAAGATACATCATCACATATTTATAATGTTTATATTGATTTAAAAGCATGGCCAAAACAACCTGCCTGCTGTAATTGTCCAGCTAAAAAGAATTGCAAACATGCCGCAGCTAGTCTTTTTGCTTTAAAAGTAAAAGAAAATATCAATATTAAAATTAATAATTTTCCTACTAGTACAAGTGCTTTAGGAAGTGACTTAACGCCTATTGTTCAAAAAGATAATATCTATGAAATTGTTTACCTATTTGATTTAACATCGAGTGGCCTGGTTAGGATTAATTTAGCATTATCTCAACGACTAAAACGACATAATTTAAATAAAAAGACTATTTTTCATTCACTTGCGCCAGCTCGCAAGCAATACTTTACCCAAGTGGATGATGAAATAATCACAACATTAGCCTTAAGAAATAATATTGAAGGGTGGTTTGATCGGTTGATTGTGCATACTAGTTTTTTATTAGAAAAAATTTTATTAACTCAAAGAGCTTATTTGTTAGAGCAAACTGATAGTTCACTCCTTTTTAATAAAGCACCTATGCAAATGCATTGGCATTTAAATATTGATGGTACACAACAATTAATTATTGGAGAAAAAGAGGCTGTTTTAAAACCTCTCTTTTTAGATAAGCTTTGGTATTATGACACATCCAACAAGGCTTTGGGTATAGTCGAACAAGATAATCAAATTGAGCATTTAAAATGGCTTTTTACTCTACCGATTATCAAGTTAACTGAGGCCGCTTCTTTTGCTACGAAAATAACTGAAGTGAATGAAAATTTACCTAAGCCAACCATTTATGAAAATAAGGTAATTCAGAATTTAAAACCTAAGCCAATTATTATTTTAAACGCTAAAGAAGTAACTTCTAATACATTGAGTGTACTTAAGGAATATGAATTAAAAGATTACCATGTGACATGTCAGCTTGCTTATGATTACGCTGGAATACAAATTACCGGGCGAGAAGATTTTCTTAGCTTATTTTACGAAACAGATGATTTATTAATAGAAGTAAAAAGGGATTTAAATTTAGAGCAACAAATATTAGCTGATTTTCAGATAACGTTAGATCGCCATACAACTTTTAAAACTTTGCCCAGTAGTGAAGGATTTAAAGATTTACGACTATTTAAAAATGCTATTTACGCATCTGACTTGCCAAAACTATATAATGAAATGGTATCCTTATTTAAAAATAAAGGTTGGTTAGTTCATTATAATCAAAGTATTTTTGAAGAACCGATGACTTTGGATTCGGTGGAATGGTTTTCTGAAGTTCATGAACATCAACATCATTTCTTTTCTTACCATTTAGGTATTTTAATTGAAGATAAGCAAGTTAGTATTATTCCTCTCATTGCTAAGTTGTTACCTAAGCTAAAAAATATTGACTTAGAAGAGCTTGATGATGATAAAAAAATTATTTTATCTCTATCTAATAAAAATCAATTGCAAGTTCCGCTAGGCCGCCTTAAGCCTCTTTTGCGTTTTCTTTTGCAATATAATAGTGCTATTACAACTGATAAAGATGAACTACAAATAACTCGTTACCAGCTGATGTTGATGTATGAAGCAGATCAAGCTATGTCTGCAGTATCATTACGGTGGCAAAATGATAGCGATGTTTATCAGCAACTAAAAAAACTTATACAAAATGATTTTTTAAAAACAATAATCGTGCCCAGTGGATTAAAAGCAAAACTAAGAGATTACCAACTGCAAGGGTTATCCTGGCTGCAATCATTACGTAGGGGAAAATTTGGCGGTATTTTAGCAGACGATATGGGTTTAGGAAAAACCATTCAAACACTTGCACATCTACAACTTGAAAAAGAACAAGGTCGCATGACGCAGCCATCATTAATTATTGCGCCAACGAGTGTTATTACGAATTGGAGTGAAGAAGCTAAACGTTTCACGCCCGCATTAAAAATATTAATTTTTCATGGAAGTAACAGACAGAAAAATTTTGCCGATTATGACCTTGTTATTTCAACCTACAGCTTAATCCAACGTGATAAAGATAAATTTGTTAAAGAAAATTTTTATTATTTTATCCTTGATGAAGCACAATTTATCAAAAATAATCGTGCGAAAGTGACACAAATTATTTTACAAATTAAAGCTACTTATCGCTTATGTTTATCAGGTACTCCTCTTGAAAATCATCTTGGTGAACTTTGGTCGCTTTTTCATTTTTTGATGCCAGGTTTGTTAGGTGATATAAAACAATTTCGTAAATTTTTTAAATTGCCTATTGAAAAGCAATCTGATCGGCAGCGTGCTGAGTTATTAATGAAGCGCATTCGTCCCTTCATGCTGCGTAGAACTAAAAATCAAGTTGCACAGGAATTACCTGAAAAAATTGAAACAACGCATAAGATAGAATTACTTGGTGCTCAAAGGGATCTTTATGAAGCCATTCGCATTAGTATGCAACAAAGAGTTCGCTCAGCCATTGCAGAGCTAGGATTAAAAAGAAGCCATATCGTTGTGTTAGATGCATTACTTAAACTACGCCAAGTCTGTTGTGATCCAAGACTTGTTTCAGCACCTGGAGCAGAAATTGCTTATCATAGTTCAGCGAAATTAGAAGCACTGATGACTTTGGTAGATAATTTAGTAGCTGAAAACAGGCGAATTTTAATATTTTCTCAATTTACATCTATGTTAAAGCTTATTGAAGAAAAGCTAATTAATCGTTCCTATGATTATCTTAAACTTATTGGGCAAACAAAAAATCGTCTAGATATAGTTAATAAATTTCAAGAGGGTAATATTCCTATCTTCCTTATTAGCCTTAAAGCAGGTGGAACTGGATTAAATTTGACTCAAGCTGATACAGTTATTCATTATGATCCATGGTGGAATCCCGCGGTAGAAAACCAGGCAACTGATAGAAGCCATCGAATTGGACAAAAAAATACTGTTTTTGTTTATAAGTTAATTACTTTAGGTACAGTGGAAGAAGTCATGGTAACTATTCAAAATAGGAAAAAACAACTTTTTGAAGGTATTTTGACTGAAAATCTTAGTGGGTTAAGTGCGCTAACTGAAGAAGATATTGACCAATTTTTCGCCCCTTTTGATTAATTTTAATTCCTTATAAAAAGGAATAATCAGTAAATTAATTTTGCTTCATTTTAAATTTGCAAAGAAACAATTACTAGCTTATCCTTTTTAAGGAAACCTATTATGGAGAATGAGAATGAGCCAATGGAAATCGTTTGTTGCGATTATAGTAATGGCGTTATTTATGCCGCTTGCAATTGCTGCCCCATCCCCAGCTGGAACATGGACAACAATTGATGATAAGACTGGGCAGAAAAGAGCCATTGTTAGATTATCAACTTCAGGCGGCACTTTAAACGGATCTATCGTTAAAGTTTTTCCACAACCTGGTGATACTGGTGTATGCAAAAACTGTCCAGGTGGTTTTAGAAACAAACCTATTGTAGGTTTGACTTTCTTGTGGGGCTTAAAAGATAAAGGTAACGGTGTTTGGGACGGTGGTCAGATTTTAGATCCTAAAACAGGAAAAGTTTACCGTGCTAAAATTACTGTTCAAGGTAATAAATTATATGTACGCGGCTATGTAGGTGTTTCTGCATTAGGTCGCACTCAAGTATGGGTGAGATAAAACAAGTTATTTAAATAATTTAAAAAAAGACACACTCTTTGTGTGTCTTTTTTCTTTTCAGCATTACAATAGTCCCTAAAGCTAGTTTCTTCATGAAGCTTAGGCATGGCGCAAGTAATTGAAGCGATTAGGGGTAGATAAAGAATACAGGGGTGAAATTGCGGAAACTTGCCATGCGCTGTAAGGTTTACTAGATGTTTCTCATCTCTTACAAATTAATAAGAGGCATGAGCTCTTTTTCTCGTGAAGCTCATTTAATTCTTAAAAAGAGTGGTTTAGATTAACTTATCAATTAAATTAGAAAATTATGGCTGAAGCATTAGCACGAAAAAATAATAAGCAATCAATAGATCCCTTAAAACGACCTCCTCATTCTGCAGAAGCAGAGCAGTCAATTATTGGTGGCCTTATGCTTGATAATCAAGCATGGGATAAAGTAAGTACTAAATTATGTGAGGCCGATTTTTATCGCACTGAACATAGAACCCTTTTTCGCGCTATTGTTGAATTAGCTCGTAAAGGTCAGCCATTTGATGTGGTTACTTTACTTAATACGTTAAAAACAAGTGATGAACTTGATCAAGCTGGTGGCGAGACTTACTTATTTGAACTAGCTAACAATACGCCCAGTGTTGCAAATATTTCAGCTTATGCAGATATTGTTCGTGAAAAATCAGTACAACGTCAATTGATTGGCGTAGCAGGTGACATTGCTGATGCAGCTTATAATCCAGCAGGCCGGGAAGTAGCTGAATTACTTGATCTTGCTGAAACCAAAGTATTTGCTATTGCTGAGCAAACGGGTGGAGATGGCGGGCCTGAAAGCATTAAGTCAATTTTAGTAAGAGCAGTGGAGAAAATAGATGCCCTCTATCATAATGGTGATGCCATCACAGGCCTAGCAACTGGTCTTACTGACCTAGATGAATTAACGTCAGGACTACAGCCTTCAGATTTAATTATTGTAGCAGGACGCCCGTCAATGGGTAAAACAACCCTAGTTATGAATATGGCTGAACATGCAGCTATTCGAGGAGGTAAGCCTGTTTTAGTGTTCTCAATGGAAATGCCATCTGATTCGTTAGCCATGCGTATGATGTCCTCCTTAGGGCGTATTGATCAACACCGACTTCGTACGGGAAAATTAACAGATGATGATTGGCCACGGGTAACATCTGCGGTACATATGCTTTCAGAAGCTCCTCTTTTTATGGATGATACTCCTGGCTTAAGTCCAGCTGAAATGAGGGCACGAGCTAGAAGAGTAGCTAAAGAATATGGTCAGTTAGGACTTATCGTGGTGGATTACCTTCAGCTTATGAAAGTACCTGGGTTTAAAGCTGAGAATCGTACAGCTGAGATTTCAGAAATTTCGCGAAGTTTAAAGTCTCTTGCGAAAGAACTTAAGGTTCCTGTTGTTGCATTATCCCAGCTAAATCGAAGCTTAGAGCAGCGTCATGATAAGCGTCCTGTTATGTCTGACTTACGAGAGTCTGGCGCGATAGAGCAAGACGCGGATGTGATTTGCTTTATTTATCGAGATGAAGTTTATAATGAGGATAGTCCTGAAAAGGGTATTGCGGAAATTATAATTGCAAAACAACGTAATGGTCCAATTGGTCGAGTTAAAGTAGCATTTTTAGGGAAATATACACGTTTTGAGGATTTGGCTTTTAATGGTTATCAGGAGTAATTGCCAGTGACAAGGCCAACTTATGTCCAATTTGATAAGGCAGCTTTATTACATAACTTAACTCGTGTTAAAGATTATGCCCCCGGTAAAAAAATAATTGCTATGGTTAAAGCCAATGCCTATGGATGTGGCTTAGAATCGGTTGTACCAGTTTTAAGTGATCATGTGTATGCATTTGGCGTTGCATGTCTTGAAGAGGCTATTGCCATACGGAATCTGGGAATAGATAGCGAGTGTATCTTATTTCAAGGTGTCTTTAGTGCTGATGAGTTAACCAAGGTTAGTCAATATAAATTACAGTATGTGTTGCATCAACCCTATCAACTACACTGGTTATTAAATAACCCACTAACATGTAAAATTAAAGTTTGGGTAAAAGTAGATACCGGCATGCATCGATTAGGCTTTGCGCCAGAGCAAGTATATGACATTATCCAATCCTTACAAAATTGCTCGTGGGTAGACTTAGAAATTGGTTTAATGACACATCTCGCCTGTGCTGATGAACCAGAAAATCCTGCTAATCTAGCCCAATTAAATAGTTATCGTGAACTTAAGTTGCCTGAAGGTCAATTTATTACAAGTATTGCTAATTCGGCAGCAATTATTGCGTTGGAGAAGGCGCAAGCAGATGTGGTTAGGCCTGGAATTATGTTATATGGTGTTTCTCCTTTTGCAAATCTTACCTCAGCAGATTTAGGATTAAAACCAGTGCTGAGTTTTATTTCGGCAATCAGTGCAATTCATCATTATCCAGCTGGTGTATCTATTGGCTATGGCGGAACATGGCAAACAAAAAGACCCTCAATTATTGGTATTGTTGCTGCGGGTTATGGTGATGGATTTCCTCGCCATATTAGTTCTAATACACCTGTTTGGGTTAATGGTTCTCTTGCGCCGATTGTGGGCCGGGTGTCAATGGATATGCTGGCAGTTGACTTAACTGATTGTTTTAATATCAAAATTGGCGATCTAGTGGAACTTTGGGGTAAAAATATATTGGTAGAATCAATTGCAAAATCGGCTAAAACAATTCCTTATGAATTGCTATGTCAATTATCACCACGAGTACATCAGAATAAAATTAAAGGAAATGTGGATAATATATAACCTTGATGATAGAATACCAACCGATTTCAAACGTTATACAGGTGAAATTGCATGAAAAAAATACTATTAGCAACCCTTGCTACATCTGTTTTATTATCAAGCTGTGTTCCTATCAACAATGAAGGAGTTGGCTCGTTAACAGGTGGAGTCGTTGGCGGCCTCGTTGGTAGCCAATTTGGTGGTGGTTCAGGCAAAGTAGCTGCAGCGGCTGGTGGCGCATTACTTGGTGCTTACCTTGGTGGTAATATTGGTCGCACTATGGATAGACTAGATCGCTTAGAGATGCAAAGAGTACTGGAAACTGCACCAACTGGTAGACCTGTAACTTGGAGAAATCCAGATAGCGGTAACAGATATACTGTTAAAACAACAAGGACATATTACTCAAATAATCAACAACCCTGCCGTGAATATACTACACGTGCTATCATTGGTGGAAAGAGTCAAGAGATTTATGGCAAGGCCTGTCGTCAAGCAGATGGCTCTTGGCGTGTCATTCAATAATTGCAAATTTTAGGAATACTATAATTTCAATAATTATAGTATTCCATTCTAAAATTTCTCTCCAAAATGCCATAACTAACATTCATCAACTATACTGATAGTAAATTGGGCTTGTTATGAGGATATTATGGCTAATCTAATTTATTCCATTTTACCAAAACCCCGTCGTCCAATTGCTTATATTGAGCCAGCTTTTACTGTGATGGATTGTGTGAACTTAATGGTCGATAAAGATATTGGCGCTTTAGTCGTGCATGATCGCAATGAGCTTATAGGTTTAGTCAGTGAGCGAGATATTATACGCGATTGTCTTCACCAAGGATTAGATCCACATACAGCTACAGCGGGTGACATTGTTTATAAAAATGTAAGCATTTTAGATGTTAATGACACCGTGGAGAAAGCCATGGAAGTCATTACAATGACCAAACGCCGTCATGTTTTGATTAATGAAGATGGTAAGTTAGTAGCGATTATTTCTATTGGGGATGTTTTATTTTCATTAATTGACGATAAATCTCGAGTAATAGAGCATCTAGAAGCTTATATTCATTCTTAATTTATCTATCGCCTGGTATAGAAGACGATAGAAATAATGACCAATCCCATACCAAAAAATTGTGTATTAGTAAGTTGTTCACCCAATAAAGCCCAAGCAAAAATAACCGTGCTAATAGGCATCACTGCCGTAGATAGAGAAGCCATAACACCATCAACCCGCTGGGAACCAAAGTACCAAAAAATATAAAATAAACTAGTGCTAAGACCTAAGCAAATTAATATTCCCCAACTTATTAAAGTAATACTAAATAGGCTGCTAAATTTAAACAATGAAAAAGGTAATAACACCAAGGCATTAATACCATTCATAATTGCTGACAGCAGGAAAACAGGAAAGCGATAAATATGCATTTTGCATAACACATAATAGGCTGCTTCAGGAAGTAGAGCGATAAAAATAATAAAGTCACCTAAAAATGAGTGGTCGCTACTAAGCTTACTAAATTTTTCACAAGCAATAACAAAAAGGCCTAAGGTAGCAAAAAAAATACATAGACTAGTTTTAGCAGACAGTTTTTCTCTTAGAACAACCCAAGAAATTATAGCTATAATTGCTGGTAGTGTGCTGGTAATAATGCCAGCTATGTTAGCATCGGTTGTATGTAGACCTAATAACATAAAGACATTAAATAAAACGCCAGCAGATAAAGCTTGAGCAGCAATAAAGTACCAATCTTTAGCCTTTAAATTACTAAGATGCATAGATATTCTTTGTTTTCTTGCTGGTGTTAACCAATGTAGAGGTAATAAAATAATACTTGCTAATGCAAAACGAATATTTATTAATACTAGAGTAGGGATAGTATTTACCAGTTTTTTCGATAAAACGATATTCATACCTACCATAGTTTGCGCAGAAATGAGTAAAAGGATGCCTATGAGGTAATAACTGCTGTTTTTTTTCATGAAGATTGCATTAGTAGCAAGATGGTACAAATTGCGGATTATTTCAGCCTTTTTTAAGTTATGCAATATTTATCTTTATGTTTAAAATAAAAACATTTAAATAGAGGCAAAATATTAGAAGTCTATTGAGTTTAAACAGCAAATAAGCCAATGTAATTAATTTTAGAATTTAAAGCTCGCCAAGGTAAAAATATTATTATAATTTTAAGTAAAGCACGGAAGGGTCATAAAGAATGTATAAAAAGTTAATTGTGAGCTGCCTAATTTGTTTTTTTATAGTAGTGGGTTGGGCTAATAATTCACCAAACCAATGGTTTACTACAAATGATAAAGATATCACGCTACAAGTTAACCTTTTTACAATATCAACTTGTCCTTTCTGTCAAAAAGCACAAGCATTTCTAAATGATTTTGCTAAACGTAATCCTTGGGTAAAAATAAATCATTATGTAATTAATAAAGATAAGGCGTCCTTAATTACCTTTCATAACTTTTTACAAGAGCAAAACATTGATGACTATTCAGTTCCTGCTATTTTCTTTTGTAATAGCCGCTGGGTTGGTTTTAACAATGTTGAACAATCAGGTGCTCAACTTGCTGCGGGATTAAACTATTGTCATGATCAAATCATTAAAAATGGTCAATTATCTGAATCAACAATACAAACCTTAAAACAAATGTCTCTAGCAAATTGGTATGAGGAAAATATTCAATCGGGCAATTCCAAGCCAGCTTTTATTTTTATAATGGCATTACTTGATGCTTTAAATCCTTCCGGAACCCTCCTATTTCTAACGATTGTTGGTTTTCTAATGTTGTTACCTAATACCAAAACTATACTTATCATCTTGTCTGCATTTGTAGTAGGAATTGGCCTTGGCCATTATTTTCAAATAGCTCACTTATCCCTCTTTCATGATTTTATGGCATTATTTCGAATACCAGCATTGTTGATCGGCCTTGGTTTAATACTTTTTACTTTAATTTTTCTAAAAAAAGCAGTAGCTTTTTTACCTGTAGCTATTACATTTATGACGGCTTTGCTAACAGCCTTTGCTATCCAAAACTATATACAGCTCAATAACTCGCCTAATTTTGCTTTAATTGTTAACCAATGGTTAATTAGCCAGCAGTTTAGTATGGGCAAGCAAATCATTTATCAGTTAATTTATGCTTTTATTTATGTAATCCCTTTTATATTAATTTCTTTGCTTATCATTTTTTTATTACACCGCACCCATTGGCAAAAATATTTAAGTTCATTCCAGCGCTTAGGGAAATCGTTGTTAATCATTATTGGTGCAATATTGGCTATTTATCCTTATATTTTAAATCATATAGCTGTTATCTTTATGACTTTAGTATTAGGCATTTTAATGACATGGTTATTTCCTAAGTTAGGCATTATAAGAGAAAATTTCTAAAATTTTATCTATAGTAATTAAAATAAATCATTCAATTGCAACCTAAGGAATGTTTATGGAAGATGATTTAATTAATTACTTTCCTATAGCCGTTGAAGTCGAAGGGGGCCAAACATATCGTTGGTGTAGCTGTGGTGCAAGTCAAACCCAGCCATTATGCGATCGAGCAGACTGTAATTTAGCGGTTGAGTATTATGCTCCTTTTACTGATGTGGTATACTTTTGTGGATGTAAACAAACCGAAGATCCTCCTTTTTGTGATGGATCACATGCTAAATTATTATTAAAATTACTTGATGAACGTAAAAAGCAAGATAAATAAAGTCTTACTTGATCTTATGAGTATGATTTGGGATTATCAAAGCACTTGTATTGATAGGTATTAACATGAGTAAGTTAATCGATATTCCTGTTGTAGTTGAAAGTGGCCATAAATATAAAACCGAACAGGGGATAACGGCTATTAAAGATGGGATTAAGTCGAGTTCTACTAATGTAGAGAGATTACCTAAACCAAAGTGGTTAAGAATAGTTAATCAAACAACACCTGCTTACAGCAAGGTAAAAGATGAAGTTGTTAAGCATCGGCTAGCAACTGTTTGTGAAGAGGCAAAATGCCCTAATATTGGCGAATGTTGGTCGCATGGCACTGCAACAATTATGCTAATGGGTGCTATTTGTACACGTGCTTGTCGTTTCTGTTCTGTGGATACGGGCAATCCACATGGCTGGTTAGATAAAGATGAGCCCAATAACACAGCCAATACTGTTTTTCTAATGAATTTAGATTATGTCGTTTTAACGTCAGTTAATCGGGATGATTTAGTTGATGGTGGGGCTAAACATTATGCAGATACAATTCGCGCCATTAAAGCACGTTGTCCTTCTACCAAAGTTGAAGCATTAACACCAGATTTTCAAGGTATTGAAAAAGATATTATCACGTTGCTTGATAGTGGCGTTGATGTTTTTGCTCAGAATGTTGAAACTGTTGAACGTTTAACTCATCCAGTTCGAGACAATCGAGCAGGCTATTGGCAAACTTTAAATGTATTAAAATTTGCCAAGCAATATCGGCCAGATGTATTAACTAAAACAAGTTTAATGCTTGGTTTAGGTGAAACTGATGAAGAGATTGTTAAAACTATGGACGATCTACGCGCTCAAAATATTGATATACTTACTCTTGGGCAGTATTTACAGCCAACAAGAAATCATCTAGCTGTTGCCCGTTATGTCACGCCAGAAAAATTTCTTGAATTTCGTGAAATTGGCTTGGCAAAAGGCTTTTACGAGGTTGCTTCAGGACCGCTAGTTCGTTCTAGTTATCGTGCTGACAAAGTGTTTAAGAAAAATAATCTTGATCTCTAACACTAAGCAATGTAAGCAATTAGCTTTTACTACGGAACGGCTCTATTTGGCGTATCTTGCAGGTATTGTTGCGTAGATAAGGATTGTCTTTCCCGCGCAGGCGGGAATCCATCTACAAATTAACTTTAGTTCTAATTGATGAATAGATCCCTTGATTTCACAAACGAAGTGCAACATCGATTATACTCGGTGTTGCTATAGGAAAAACTTATAAACAACTTTCATTGGAGTAGAGATGTAGAATATCCATCTTACAAAGAGAAGGTTATTCACTCCAAAAAATTGCGGCAGTTTTGGCTATTTATTTTTTTTAAATCAGTAGCTAGTAAATAGCAATTTTTGCCTGCTTAAGTTTACTTTGCATAATGTAAGCGCCAAAAATCATAAATGCGCCTGAAATTAGAGCAAAACAGCCTAGCCAAAAATAATAATGGGTATAGATTGGTAATGCTGCAACGACAGAGGATGCTTTTTCAGGAATAGCTACTATTGCTGCTAGCCTACCAGAGATAGTATTGGATAAAGAGCAGGCTAGATACCAAACGCCCATAGCAAAACCTAAGTTTTGGCTATCACAATAAAGTCCAATCATACTAAGCCCGATAGCGCTCACCCATAGCTCAGCTAAAGTAATGAGGATATAGGTTAAACCTATGTAATTACCATTGACATAGCCATTTTGGGCTGTAGTTGATGCAAAAGCCATCAATAATAAGGATAGACCTGCTAAAAGTGTACCCATTGCGAACTGATAGGGGATGGTAAATTTAGGAAAGCGCCGATAAAACCGCGGTAATTGCAACCCCAGTATAATAATTAATAGAGGGTTTAATAATTGATAATGGGCAGGCGAAACATGAAAATTTAATAATTTTAAGTCTGAATTATGTTCTGCAAACAATATGAGCGTGCTATTCATTTGATTATAAATAATAAAAAAAATAATTGCCTCAAGAACAAGGATTAAAGCGATAAGTTGTTTGAGTCGGGCTTGTTTAGATAAACGGATTGTTTTAATTAAAAAGGCAAGTATACCTATTACACAACCTAAGCCGATAATAATACTAGCTAAATAAACTTGCGAGTAGGCAAGTAATGTAAAAGTATAGATGCCAATTATATAAATAAATAATTGTAGTTTTGCCTTTGGTGACATAGGTTGTTTATCACGACCATAAATCACAGTATCGTAGAGAGTGTATCGTTTTGCAAAATTTAGAGCGGCTAATGATTTACCTATAAAAGCTAGCGTTAAAATAGATAAAGGCCCATACGGACTATCCATTAAAATTGGTGCAATAATTGTAGCTAGTAAAGCGCCTACATTGATCGCCATATAATAATAGGTCATTGCCGATTTTGCTTTAATGGCATCATTACTATAAATATGAGAAACAAGACCAGATGACGTACCCATTAATAAAGAATTAGTGGCAGGAATTAAGGCATAGGCGGCAATAAAAAGTTTATCGCCAAAGCCTGCTAGCGAATAACCACTTAACATAACCAATAGATAAGCTAAGGCTAACATAACACTGCCTAATAAAATGGCTCGCCTAAGTCCTAAAATTTGATCCGCCATAAAGCCACCTAATACGGGCATTAGATAACCTGTAGCTTGTGTAACACCAATAAAAGCATAAGCTTTAGCTTGGCTATATCCTAATCCGTGTTCAAGGAGTGGGCGGGTTAAAAACAAAATTAAAACGGTATTTAAAGCGTAAACAGAGAATTGGCTCCAAAAGGTTATCAATACAATGTTATTAGTTTGTTGCTGTTTTAAGTCACTAGTTGGTAAATAATTTTTAATGGTTTGATATAACACCCTAACTCCCTGATGGACTTTATTTTAAACAATTACGCCAAGTATTTACCTTTAATTTCTTAAAATTATTTCTTAGCCAGTATAATGTCAATAACATGCGTATCATGATATGGAAAAGTAAAGATCTTAGTAAATAGACGTTTTAAGCGTTCTAATAAAAAATTCTTAGGTAGCATTCTTATTGAGATACTATTTAAAAACCAAGTGCCTTCAACTCCAAATCGAGCTAATTCATCGACATTATTTAATTGAATTGGTATATGTAAACGTTTGTGTTCAACAACTTTAAATTGATGTTGATTAAATACTTGTAATAACTCATTTAAACTGGCCGAAACCGTGGTATTCCTAACCATAGCTTTATAATAATGACCAACTACGGTGCTTACTAATGAATCCTCCGCAATAAATTGGGCTAAATGTTGCTGAGCAACAGGAAATGATTCATAGGTGGTAGTAATTAAAGAAAAGTAGCTATTTTCATGGGTTAATAAATCTGCTTGGCTAAACAAAGTATGAATAGGAATATAGGCATTTATAAAATGAGCAAGAACTAAGTCCTGACTATGGTGAGGTAAATAGCGACTTGCTTCCGTTGCACTGGCTTCAATCGTTGTTAAGGGTAATGCTTTTCTTGCTAAAGCTAATCTTCTGCTTGAAATATCAATACCAGTGAAGTCAGCATCAGGCATATAAGTATTTAGCTTTGCTAAAAAGGCACCATTACCAACGCCAAAATCAAGCACTTTATAACCTGCGTGATTTCCTAAATGCGCTTTTTTAATTTGATCAATTGCCTCTTGATGACTATGGCTGATAGATTTAAACATATCAGCAGTAGCATAGTTATCAGAAATATTATTGTATTGAGCCTTAAAAGGCATTCGTAATCCACCTTCTAAACATCAAGCTAGTATATCTCGAATTCACTTAAAATGGCGATACTAGTTTTTAAAACCTTATTTTTCAATATCATAGATATAAATTAAATCTAGTAAAATCTTTTGTTATACTAAATATCTAAATAAATTGAATTTAAACTGCAGTTAAAAATAAAATATATTGTTTATTTCCTTAATTATATTACTATTTATAGTTTTTATTTTAATAGACTTAAACTATGGCAATAGCTCAACTTACTTGGCCAAAATATCTCACTAAAGAATCAGTCACGTTTTTATTAACTGCATTATTATTTGCCATTCCAATTAGCTCTAGTGGTAAAAGTATTTTTGCGGGCCTTACAATTGCTGCAATTCTTTTATCAACAAATTTACGTGCTCAAATCAAAAATCTATTAGCACAAACTTGGTGTAAAGCGTTATTAGCTTTTGTTTTTATCGCATTACTTGGCTGTATTTGGAGTCCTGCCAGTATCAAAATAAAATTTTTCGTTATGGAGAAATACAGTAAGTTGCTCTATCTTCCAATTTTCTTAGTTGGTTTTCAAAATGAAAAAGCTCGAAATTTAGGTCTGCATGCTTTTTTACTAGCCATGCTTCTTACAGCTTTTTTATCTATAGGGAAAGATTTAAATATTTTAACCGCGGCAAATCTTTATGCTGATCATGTTTTTCGTAATCATATTATGACCAGCATGATGATGGCTTTTGCAACTTATTTGGCTGGTTATTTATTTTTTAAACGGCAAGGGTATATGCGGCTTACTTATGGCATTCTTATCGCTATTTATAGTTATCAGATACTATTTATTAATGCGGGACGTTTAGGATATGTGCTTTATGTTATTTTAATATCTCTTCTAGCTATTCAAATGTTAACTAAGCGCCAAGCTGTATTTGGCATTTTCTCTATTTTGTTATTATTTGGCTTGGCATATAAATTTAGCCCTATTATGCAAGTAGGAATAACAGCCTTAAGTAATGACTTTAAATATTTTCAACAATGTAAGGATACTCCCATTGGTTTTCGTTTACAGTTTCATAATTATGCGAAAGAGCTTTTTAAAAGAGAACCTCTAATCGGAAATGGTACAGGAGGTTTTATTCATTATTTTAGTCAAGAAAACCCAGTTCCTGGTTGGGGACATAAATTATTAGAACCCCATAGCCAATATTGGTTAACTGCAGCTGAGTTTGGGTTATTGGGCTTATTAAGCTATGCAATTTTATTATTAAGTCTATTTAAAGCTTCCCTTGCCTTAAAAGAATGGCGCTTCCCAGCCATTGCACTTTTAATTTTGATATCAATAGGTAATTTCTCTGATTCTTTATTATTTTATTCGGGCTCGGGTTATTTCTTTATTGTGTTGATGGCCCTGTTTTTGAGTGAAAGGTTGGATTTAGCACATCTTGCACGAAAATAATCATTCAAAATGCGCCAAATCCAACCTTTCACTAAGCGCTTGGCGCATCTGTTCTAGCACCTTGGCTTGTCCGAGGCATCCATAAAATGTTCAAGTAAGAACAACTTTTATCATATAAAGCTTTACTAAGCAGGTTTTATTTATCAATCAAATTTAATTTGTCCTTTGGAGGTCTCGGATAAGCCGAGGCACTTAGGTGTTAATTTATGTCGAACTTCAGTTAGTTAAAATACCTTTTTTAAACCCTTATCATTTTTAATTGGATGATGTTGATATAGGCGATTTTGCTGATTTATTATTATATTGCCTTTTCGCGCTTTCAACCCCAGGTTGATCAAAAGGATTAATATCCCAAATAACACTTTGTGTATATATTTTATGCTCGTAAAGAGCAATTAACTGGCCAATATTAAATGGTGTGAATGAGGTTAATCTAATATGATTTAAAGGCATGTTGCCAGGAATATCGTTATTAAGGTTATGTTTATCTTTTATACCATGGGTTAACACGTTTATTTTTGCCTGACAAAAGTAATTAATCATTTCATTTTGAGAAGATTCAAGACTGAGAAAGTCGCCTGTAACACGATGCGTTCCTTGGCATAGTAATTGAAAATAACTGTGCTGAGCCTGATTTCCAAGCCCACCCCAAACAATAGGGCCTGTGGAATAATCAACGCGCTTTCCATCATTATCAACGGATTTCCCGTTGCTTTCCATGTCTAATTGTTGAATATAAGGGATAAAATATTCAAGTTGTCTAGCATAGGCTAATATGAGGTGAGTATTAATATTTAAAAAATTATTATTCCAAATTCCAATTAAACCTAATAAAACGGGTAAGTTATTAGAAAAATCGTTATTATAAAAATGCTTATCAATTGTGTGGGCCCCAGCCAAAAATTCGATAAAGTATTCATAACCTACGGCAATAACGGTAATAAAATTAATTGCTGAACAAATAGAAAAACGGCCGCCTACCCAATCCCAAAGGCGTAAAATTTTCTTAAAGCCCATGTCCTTAGCATTTGCCGAATTGGCAGTAACGGCTATAAAATGTCGTTCATCAAAATCTTTATATCCGCCCCAAGCTTTGATTTTGGTTAAAGTATGTAGCGTTTCTGGTGTCTTAAATGATTTAGATGAAATGATAAAAAGTGTCGTTTCAGGATTTATTTTTTCTAAAACTTGCTTAGTACTATAAGGATCAACATCAGGGATGAAATGATATTTTAATTTTTTTAATGTCCAGTCTTTAAATGCATTAATACAAAAACGCGGTCCTAAATCTGAGCCTCCAATACCAACATTTACAATATCCGTTACTACTCTATCAGTATAACCTAGCCACTGACCCTGGCGTATTTGCTCAGATAAAATGCGCATCTCTTCGCGTGTATCAATTATGTCAAGCATCACATTATAACCACTAACTAAAATTGGCTGATTATTGGGTTGCCTAAGTGCAGTATGTAAGGCTGGCCTTTGTTCACTTTGATTAACTATTTCACCACTAAATAAGGATTTGATCTTGTCTGAAAGTTTTTTCTCATTTGCGAGATTAAATAGTAATTCAAGGGTTGTATCATCGACCTGTTGGTGTGTAAAATCTATAGTAAGCTCAGGTATAGTGATGTATAAATTTTTATCTCGTACAGAACTTCTCTGTAAGTCACTAAAACTTCTAGCGCTGATTTTCTGTGCATATTCTTTCAATGCACACCAAGATTTTAGTTCAGTTAAATGTTTCATGCTAAGTTAATTCCTTTTATTACAGGTGTAATAATTAATTTGGCCGTAGTTAGAGAATTACATAGGCTGTTACTTTAAATGAAAAAGTATAATTTATCTATTTTCGGTTAAATAAAATTCATTATTTCTTAATATTCTGTTAAGAAACATTGTGTAGAATTACAATCAAACAATTAAAAATGATTGTTTGTTGTTCAAACTGTAGCTAGATTGTGCGCCATGGATGTATCTATGGAAATCAGTAGCTGCAATTAAGGGAGATTAGTCATGTTGATTTTGACTCGGCGTATTGGTGAAACGTTAATTATTGGTGATGATGTAAACATCACTGTATTAGGAGTAAAAGGAAATCAGGTGCGTTTAGGTATTAATGCCCCTAAAGATGTTTCTGTTCATCGTGAAGAAATTTATTTGCGTATTCAGCAAGAAAAAGAATCTGATAACGAAGGATCAGTATAACTCGATTTTACTCGCAGTCATCCAGTCCCCGAGTAACATAGCTTAACTTGGGGCAAACTTATTTGTAAAAGCTTGATTTTTTAAGCTTGTATCGCCAGATGATAAGTAATGGCATTTTCCTTTATCATCAATTAAGCATAATTGCCCTAACTCATTTACTCCGCAAACATGGCCGCTTAAAGTTAAGTGAGGCTGAAAAACGGTAATATAATGGCCATCTAAATAATCAACCTGCTGCCATTCATCATGAAAAGATTTAAAGCCCTGGTCTAAAAATTGTTTCAAAGATAAATCTAAATTTGTTATTAACGAGGCAATTAATCGATTACGATCAAAATATAAGCCTGTCATGTCATATAGTGAGCACCAAGGTGATTCGGAGGAACTTTTATTTTTAGTATTAACATTAATACCAATACCAATAATTATCTCTATGCAACTATTAGCTTCAGCTATTACTTCAATTAAAACCCCAGATAATTTCTTATCTTGCCACAATAAATCATTTGGCCATTTTAAATAAATATCTTTTTGAATATTATTACATTTTAAGCTTGATAGAATGGCTAAGCTTATGGCTAAACTAAGTCCTGAAAGTTTAGAAATACAGCAATTTAGTTGCCAGCGTCCGGAAAAATAAATATTTTCGCCAAAAGGGGAAACCCATTTACGTCCAAAACGCCCGCGCCCTTGGGTTTGAGTTTCAGCACAACATATGGTTGTAATTGCGCTACTAGGTAGGTCTTTTAAATAACGATTAGTTGAATCAATTTCGGCAAACAAATCTAAGTTTAATTGTTTTTTATAATTTAACCGTTGAAGATAATAACGTATTGTTGTTTCATTCAAAGCAATAAATGGATGAGTTAATTGATACCCTTGCCGGGGATTGCGCTTAATATCCAAGCCAAAATCGGTTAATTGACTAATCTGTTTCCAGATGGCTGTACGCGATACGCCAATCTCTTTTGCTATGGCGTTACCGCTCTTGCAATCACCGTTAGCAAGAAAATCAAGTAATTGATGTTGAATTGAAGTAAATCGCTTCATGAAATGATCTGCATTATAAAAGCTTCGCTTATTTTACCATCACTTTTATTAACAACAAATTGACTTATGTCTCAAATAAGGAAAATACAGTAGCAATTAACTAATCGTGCTCAATGATAAGCAAATGCAAATAATAAGGTTATGAGATATATTTTTAAACTAAAAATCTTGATTAGAAGGCAAGGTTATTTTGCGTAGTGTTGAAATTCTGGGATCAGCGCATAAAGCTGCACAACAGGCTATGGTCGGCATAAATGATACGAGAGAAACAAGTTGCTGGCGGAGAGAATCAAATACTGTTTGTCGGCCACAAGGTGACATATTTACTGAAAATTGCTCAGTAGGATAGCTAAGTCCCATGCCGCAAGCTTTAATAAAGGCTTCTTTTAGGGCCCAAATATTAAAAAAACCTAGAGCTTGATAATAGGCAGGTAAGTTGGCTAATTTTTCTTGCTCTTGTAGCGAAAATAAATGTTTCGCGATACCTTTATAAGGTCTTGCAGAAAAAAACTCTAAGTCAACACCTACAGGAAATTGTTGGCCAATAGCTAAAAGGGCTAAATCTTGTGAGTGACTGACGTTAAATTCTAGTTGCTTACTATTGATTACAGAAGGTTTGCCATATTTATTGTAAGAAAATATTAACTTGTTTGGAGCTATTTGTAAGTAGCGACTTAAAATTAGACGTAACATTGTGCGAGCAATTGAAAATCGACGTTTATGATGAGGAAAGTAAAATCGATTTGCTCTCGCTAATTCTTCTTCATTTAAAATTCCATCTAGATTAAAAGGCACTTGTGTCAGAGAAAATTGCCAAATATCAATGCGATTAGGAGCAAGTTCAAAATCATAAGTGGATATTACTTCAAATAAAGAAGAGTTCATGGAGTCAAAGGTAGCATCAAAAGGCAGTTAAAGGTATCATAGCGTACGAGAAGTAATTCGCCAACGAGTAATGTATGAGCCTACAATTTTTAGATTTTGAGCAACCTATTGAAGAGTTAAATCAAAAAATTCAAGCATTGCGCATGGTTGGAAATGATAATGAAGTCAATTTAAGTGAGGAAATCGCCCGACTTGAAGCGAAGTGCGAAGAATTAACTGCTTCTATTTTTGCAAACTTAGAGCCATGGCAAATTGCCCAAATGGCAAGACATCCTCTGCGACCGCAAACGACAGATTATATTGAAAATATTTTTACCGATTTTCAAGAATTGCATGGTGATAGGCATTATTCAGCTGCACCTGCTATTATAGGCGGGCTTGCCCGTTTAAATGATGAGCCAGTTTTAGTATTAGGTCATCAGAAAGGCAAGCGTACTAAAGAAAAAGTTTATCGTAATTTTGGTATGGCAAGGCCTGAAGAATATCGTAAAGCTTTACGCTTATTTAAAATGGCCGAAAAATTTCAATTACCTATTTTTACTTTCATTGATACCGCGGGAGCTTATCCTGGTATTGGTGCTGAAGAGCGTAATCAATCAGAAGCAATAGCTCGAAATTTGCTAGAAATGGCTAAGTTAAAAACGCCTATTATTTGTACGATAACGGGTGAAGCAGGCTCTGGTGGTGCCTTGGCAATTGGGGTGGGGGATCGCGTTATGATGTTGCAGTTTGGTATTTATTCAGTCATTTCCCCTGAGGGTTGTGCCTCCATTTTATGGAAAGATGCGGGTAAAGCCAGTGAAGCAGCAAAGGCCATGGGTATTACAGCTGATAAAATTTTTGAGCATGGTTTAGTTGATAGAGTTATTAAAGAACCTTTAGGAGGCGCGCATCGGAATATTGAAACGATGGCTGCCCGTTTAAAAAGCTTATTTTTAGAAGAGTTACAAGCGCTCAAAGAATTACCCATGAATGAATTACTTGATCAGCGCTACGAAAAATTTATGCGTATGGGAGCTGCTAATTGACACGCTTTTAACGCCTAATTGGGTTGATCAACTTAAGTATTGTCATGCTTTATATGTTGGTTTTAGTGGTGGTCTTGATTCTACAGTATTGTTACATGCCTTAAGTAAGGAAACGTTATTAGCTAATAAAGTAACAGCAATTTACATTAACCATGGTCTAAGTTCCAATGCTGAAATTTGGCAAACTCATTGCGAGAAGATTTGTCAGGGTTTTAAAGTAGCCTTTTTAACTTATAAAGTAAGCTTTAATCAGAATGCTAATGTTGAAGAAAGAGCCCGGCAAGCAAGATATGATTTTTTTCATTCAATCGTTAAAGAAAATGATGCATTAATACTTGGGCATCATCAGGATGATCAAGCTGAGACTGTATTGTTTAAATTGTTTCGAGGCGCAGGTATTGAGGGTCTTTCTGCGATGGCTGATTGGCGAACTTTTGGTCAAGGTTATCTAGCACGACCTTTACTGACCTATCCTCGTAGTTTGCTGAAGTCTTATGCTTTACACTATGGTTTGAATTGGATAGAGGATGAAAGTAATTTTGATTGCGCTTATACAAGGAATTTTCTAAGACAGAAAGTTATCCCGCTGATCCAATTACGTTGGCCGCAAGTTTCTATTAATTTAGCGCGTACAGCACGTCATTGCCAGGAAGCTCAAAATAATCTTAATGAGTTAGCCCATCTGGATTATCCAAATTTAAATAGCGTAAGCAATAAGCTTTCGCTTATACCTTTACAAGGTCTCAATAGAGCAAGAAAACAAAATATTTTAAGGGCTTGGCTTAGGAAAAATACTTTTTACCTACCTGAAGCTAAAATTTTTAACAGATTGCTACCTGAAGTAATAGAAGCTAGAGAAGATAGTAGACCAGAGCTTAGCTGGGGAGATTTTTGTATCTATCGCTATAAAAATACCCTTTACTTAATAAATAAGAAAGAGCAAAAAAATTTAAATTCTATAGAATGGGTTAATTTTCCTAATGATTTAAAATTGCCGGGCGCATTAGGAACTTTAAAAGCCAATTTAAGCCAAGAAGGATTAGTTTTACCTGAAGGGGCGCGCATTTCTATTCATTTTCGCCGTGGTGGGGAGCGTTTTTATTGGCGCAAGCAAACAAAAATTTTAAAAAAGTTACTGCAAGAATGGCATGTGCCTCCATGGCTTCGTGATGAAATTCCATTAATCTATATTAACCAAAAATTAGCAGTGATAGTTGGCTATGCTATAAGTGATCATTTTTATCAATCAGAAAAACAGGGTTATCAATTTTATCTAGATTATTAACTTATAGTTAACTTTAATTAACTATTACCTAGGTTTATCTTACAAATCAATTTAACTATAGTGTGTGGAAATAGCTATAGGAGCATATTGATGATATCACGCGCAAGAATAGCCTTGTTGCTAGCTTACTTATCGGTTCCCTCTATTGCGGGCGTTATTATTACTCCTGCTTTACCGCTTATTCAAGCAAATTTTAAGTTAAATCAAAGTGAGGTGGAATGGTTAATTAGCCTCTTTTTAGTAGGCTATGTCTTTGGTCAATTGATTTATGGTCCAATAGCGAATAGGTTTGGGCGCCTTTTTGCTTTACGGACAGGTTTATTAGTTTATTTTGCAGGCAATCTACTTTGCATCTGTGCTGCACATTATATGAATTACCAGCTATTTGAGTTAGGGCGCTTATTAGCGGCACTAGGATCTGCCAGTGGCTTATCCTGCACATATATGTTGATTAATGAATTGTTACCAGTTGAGCAAAGAAAAACTGCAATGGCTTATACAATTGTATCTGCTACAGTAGGCATTGGTTTAGCGGTAAGCCTTGGAGGCATAATTACAGAATATTGGTTATGGTCAGGCTGTTTTATACTTTTATTACTGCAAAATATAGTGATGTTCCTAGGAACTTTTTTATTTACAGAAACGCTTACTCAAAAGAAACCAATCAATATTAAAACCATCCTTAACAATTATAAAGAAGCTCTAAAATGCGAGACGCTTGTTATTTTTGCCTTAGCTGTTGGCTTTTGTACAATTATTAGTTATTGTTTTGCTGCTGTAGCACCGCATATTGCTAGCGATTATTTATACTTATCGCCTGCTGAGTACGGAACGTGGAATTTAATTAATATGTTTGGCATGCTTGTTGGCGGTCTATGGTCCAGAAAGTTGCTGCTAAGATATAAGCCTATTGACGTTGTTGTAATGGGTTTAGGAATGAGTTTACTGGGTATTATAAACTTATTACTTATGTGGAAGTTACAATCAAATTCACCTTTGTGGTTTTTTCTCAGCACCACTCATTTATATCTTTTTAGTAGTATTGTTTTAGCTAGTGCTTCATTTATTGCTTCTAATGCTTTATCAGATAAAGCTAGCGGGGCTGCTATAATGAGCTTTATTAATATGGGCAGCGCTACAATAGCTGTGATCATTATTAGTAAGCTTTCTACAAATTTATTATTAGCTTTTGTAGAATTATTAATTGGTGAATGGATATTCATCATGAGTTTGGTGCTAGTTTATCAATATAAAAGAAGGGCTTTATTCGTTAGAAACTAATATTACGGCACGTTTAAAAAATATTATTAGCAAAATATCATTCAATTTGGTTCTTTAAAGGCAGCCATTGATAATGCATTTAGATAACTACATCTATCAACAACTATAGCCTTTTTGCAGTTACCAAACTTCATGCTAATGTACCAATATAAAAATTAATTAAATTTTTATATTGGTACATTACGTACAATTCTTTACAACAATAAAAATCCGCACACCCTTATAGAGGATTATTATGGTGGCCTTTTTCCTCCTCATTATCCGCTTCGCTACTCAGCTTCAGGTCATGAGGGTTAGACAAGCATCTATCAGAAAACTTATATTCCTCAGCAAAATCATATAATTTTATTCTTAATTCTAATGGTGCTTCATTGTTCCCTACGTAATCGACAATCTTTTGTTCCATATTAAATAATTTTGTAGCATTTTCCACATCCAAATCATCATCCAATCTACTACCATTAATCCCCTTTAATTCATTAAAAATATGCTTTCCTATCTATTGAGGTAGTGGCATCTGTCATAGCTTCCGTGAAAAATGAACCGGTAGTGTTATCATGTATATCAAAATAAGCCTGATAAGCGCTTAAAAATTCTGTGGGATTACTTAAAGGTTTATTAGGCATATCATCTTTCCTCATGAGTCGTTTCATTAATTAGTATAGCAAATTATCTTTTAACCCTAAAAATAGCATGCATAATTTACTTTTGAATTCAAAAGGTTATAAATGAATTGACATTGTTGCGTAAATAATTGCAGAAATGAATAAGATATAAATAAGCAGAGTTCTTCATAAGATTAGCATTTACCAAAATGCTATAAAATAAGAGATCTTCCATTTATAGTGTAAAAGATAGTTTAAAGGGAGCAAATATTGAAGGATGATTATCGCAGTTTAATTAATCGAGGAAGTATAATCTGCTCTCAAAGAATGTATATTTAATAAAATTTTAAATGAATAATTTAAATACATATCTGCTTTTAGAATATGCAAAAGCAGGTCAATCCATAGTTTTCCTATCCCACCCGCGCAGCCGAATGACATTAGTTCATATAGGGAGGGGGACAGCTATTTATGCAACAATACCAAACAAGCCGCAGCACTTAGATGGGATAAACTATTTACCATACTTTAATTAAAAATTAACATTCAGGTAGATTGACTGCTAAACCACCCATAGAAGTTTCTTTATAGATGGTTTGCATGTCAAGGCCAGTTTGCTTCATAGTTTTGATTACTTTATCTAAAGAAATATAGTGACAACCATCACCCATAAGCGCCATACGGGCAGCATTAACTGCTTTAACAGCACCCATGGCGTTGCGCTCAATACAAGGAATTTGCACTAGGCCTAACACAGGATCACAAGTCATACCTAAGTGATGCTCCATTGCGATCTCAGCGGCATTTTCAATTTGTTCGATTGTACCGCCAAGGACTGCTGCAAGGCCAGCAGCGGCCATCGAAGAAGCAACACCTACTTCACCTTGACAACCTACTTCAGCGCCCGAAATGGATGCTCCCTTTTTATAAAGAATGCCAATAGCTGCTGCTGTAAAGAAATAATTATATATATCTTCTTCATTTAACTTATGATGTGCTTCTTGGCAATATTTTAAAACAGCAGGAATGATGCCGGCAGCGCCATTTGTAGGTGCTGTAACTATACGGCCGCCAGCGGCGTTTTCTTCATTAACCGCCATCGCATATAAATTTAAGCGGTTCATAATATCAGCATGTTCAAAGCTACTTTTAATTCCCTGATGATTAGTTAGTTTTTTAAAAAGTTCAGGCGCCCGTCTTTTTAGTAATAAGCCACCAGGCAATATACCATCATGATGACAGCCACTTTCTATACAATCAGTCATAACTTTGGCAATTTTTAAAATCCCTTCTTTAATAGATGTTGTATCTCGCCAAGTTTGTTCATTGACCATCATTAATTCGGCGATGGTGAAATTATTTTCTCGACAATGGCGCAATAATTCATCAGCAGTAGAAAAAGGATAGGGAAGATTATTTTCTATTAAAGCAACGTGGTCCATTTCTTCTTCAGTAGCAATAAAGCCTCCACCAATAGAATAATAGATCTGACTTAAGAGAATATTGTCATTATCATCATACACAATAAATCGCATGCCATTACTATGCTTAGGTAATAATTCTTTCTGCAGAAATAAGAAATCGAGTGTGTCATTAAAGGGAATTTCATGACTACCATTTAGTTTTATTTTTTGCGTACTAATGATTTCTCGCATCCTTGGCACCATGCTATCGGGATCCACAGTATCAGGTAGTTTTCCTTCAAGACCATTAAGAATAGCTTTATCAGTACCATGGCCCTTACCTGTTAATGCTAAAGAGCCATATAATTCTATTTTAATTCGCTTAACGTTTAATAAACTTTGCTCTAATTCAACTTGTTTAATAAATGTGTTAGCAGCAAGCATAGGGCCAACAGTGTGTGAACTAGAAGGTCCTATTCCGATAGAAAATAAATCAAAGAGGCTAATACTCATGGTTTTAAGGTAAAGAAATAAAATGCCAAGTGTAGAAGGAAAGCTTGTTATAAACAATATAAGTATACGCTAAAAAGAGTAAAAAAAGTTTAAATTAGCTAAATTTTGATTGTAAAAACGTTAAAAAATTAGCAGATGGGATAAATAAAGTTGTTTTTTTATTTACATTGTTTAGGTTTTAATAGTTGTAATCTTTCTATAACTAGCAATTTAAATTAAATTTAGGCAAAATAACCAGGCACTTTTCATGATTTTAAATCTTACGAAGTTAACAAGGGGAATTGTTTATGAAGATGAAATTAGTTGCTGCCGCGATAAGCTTAGTAGTCTCAACGGCCTTTGCTGCACCAGACTCTACTAATGCTACAAATAGTACTAATTCTAGTGCTAATAGTACTAATGCTAGTGCCACAACAACATCTAACACTAGTACCAATTTAAGCAGTGACATGGACAAACTATCTTATAGTATTGGTGCTGATTTAGGACGGAATTTTAAAAAGCAAGGTATTGATATTAGTCCCTCTGCTATGGCTAAGGGTTTACAAGATGGTATGAGTGGCGGCCAACTTCAATTAACTGATGATCAAATGAAAGATGTTTTAAACAAATTTCAAAAAGATCTAATGACAAAAAGAAACGCTGAATTCACTAAAAAAGCTGAGGAAAATAAAGCAAAAGGTGACGCGTTTTTAAATCAAAATAAATCAAAGGATGGCGTAGTAGCTTTGCCTAGCGGTTTACAGTACAAGCCACTCGAAACTGGTAAAGGTGCAAAACCAGGTAAAGATGATACAGTTACAGTTGAGTACACAGGAAAACTTATTGACGGTCAGGTATTTGATAGTACAGAAAAGTCTGGCAAACCAGCAGAATTTAAAGTATCGCAAGTTATTCCTGGCTGGACTGAGGTGTTACAATTAATGCCTGCTGGTTCAACTTGGGAAGTTTATCTCCCACCTTCTTTAGCTTATGGCCCACGAGGTATCGGTGGTGCTATTGGTCCTAATGAAACTTTAATTTTTAAAATTCATTTAATTTCTGTCAAAAAGTCTTCTGGCGCTGACGCTTAATTAAATTAAAACACTTATAGCTTTGGCTATAAGTGTTTTTTTAATTTAGGCTAATTAATTAGGCAAATAAAAAATAATTAAGATGAATAAACGCATATGGATTGTATTTTTATTAGGTTTTTCATCTGGTCTCCCACTAGCTTTACTTACAAGTACTTTGCAAGCTTGGTTTGCCGATAGTGGCATGTCTATATTAGCAACTGGTATGCTAAGTTTAATTGGGCTCCCTTACTTGTATAAAGTGTTATGGGGACCATTTATAGATTGCTATACACCTTTATCTTTAGGTAAAAGGCGTGGCTGGGTCTTAATCACTCAAATTAGTTTATGCATTGGTTTTAATTTAATGGCAATGTTTAAACCTAGTGATTCAGCATATACTTTAGCATTTTTAGCCTTAATATTAGCTATTCTTTCAGCTACGCAAGATACAGCTATTGACGCACATCGAGTTGAGTACCTCGCTGTTAATGAACATGGCTTAGGCGCTTCATTTGCCGTATTTGGTTATAGGTTAGCTTTACTGATTACAGGCGGTGGTGCTTTAATTATAGCCTCTTATTTTGGTTGGTCTGCGACCTATCATTGTATGGGTTTGTTAATGGGTATAGGAATTATCGCAACGTTATACAGTAAAGAACCCACTGTTCAGATTGATAAACCTGATAATTTAATATTATCTTTTTTAAAACCAATTCAAGATTTAATGCAGCGTCCAAATATTTTTTCGCTATTATGGTTTATTTTTTTCTATAAATTAGGAGAAGCATTTACTGCTACAACAAGCGGTATAGTGATGCCTTTTCTAATTCAGGGAATTGGTTTTTCACTTGACACTATTGGTTATATTAATAAGCTACTAGGTATTAGTGCTCTTTTATTAGGTGGATTCGTAGCAGGTCTTGTACTGATACGCGCTTCTTTATTTAAAGCATTATTTTATTTTGGACTTATTCAAGCGTTTACTAATCTTTTATTTATTGCTTTAGCAATAGTAGGTAAAAATTTTGTTTTGTTTGCCGTTGCGGTAGTATTTGATAATGTTGCTGCTGGCATGGGGTCAACTGCTTTAGTAGCATTGTTTATGCGGCTTGTTAATCAGCAGTTTACTGCAACGCAATTTGCAGCCTTTATAGCTCTTTCGAGCTTGCCTCGTATTTTATCAGGCCCAGTTGCTGCTTTATTACAAATGTGGTTTGGTTGGGTAGGCTTATATCAACTATCATTCATTCTAGCTTTAGGTTTTATCCCTTTTTTAATTAAGATCAAGGATCAAACTAAAGAAAAAGAATTAGAATTAACTGGTTTGAAACTAGTGCATTAGTCTGGTACCGAGGGTGGGACTCGAACCCACACGGTGTCACCACCACCGGATTTTGAATCCGGCGCGTCTACCAATTCCGCCACCCCGGCACGTGGGGGGATTATAACAAAGAAATGAACTTAAACAATAGTTGATTCTAAAGGTAAAAAAAATTGACAATAAAATAAGGCAATTTAATAATCATAGTAAGAATGCAACGGAGAGGGTAGTAATGAAAAGAGTAATTCTTTGTATAGCTTTACTGATGAGTCTATTTTGCTCTTTAACCTTTGCTGCCACTTGTCCTGATCCACTTGCAAGTTCGCTAAAATGGGGTGAAATACCTAAACCTTGGGAGGAAAATCCCTTTTCTGAGCATAAACCACAAGGTGATGATAATACTGAGTTCGTTCGGGCTAATATTTTAGTTGCCGGTGCTTATAGTCGTGGAGTGGCTTGTTTTTATAAAAATAGTTTAGGTAATTATTCTATCTGGTGGCCTGTTTTAGTAAAAATTCCTGCACGTGTTGATTATCGTTGGATTGAGACCCTAGGTGGTTATGTTTGTACGGAATCTTTAGAAAATTGTCAATTTTATCCTGCAAGTTAGTTCAATTTTGCAGAGCCTGAAATAGATGTGGTTAGTGGTTAGTTAGGAGTAGGCCCTTCATTGATAGGCGTAAGTAGGTTTTCTTGTATATAGTTCATTCGTTTTGCCAAACTACTATCTGATGTTAGCCGAATACTGTTATTATTGAGCATATCTTGTAGTCGACTTATAAGACAGCCTACACTTTTCTTAGTTTTATCTATATCAGAAAGATTCTCATGATTTATTAGAAACATACGTAAGTTATCTACATAATGACGTCGAAGATGACATGTTAAAGTTAACCAAAAATAAGAACGTACTGCTGAGAATAGTCGACCAGCTCCACTTTGGTGACTTTTTAAATAATCACTCTTGGCCATTTTACAATAATCTTCTAATAATGCTAAGGCGCGATAATAGTTTTGTTCATTCTCCATATTAGATTTAGGAACAGATTCTTGCTTAGAACGTCGTATAATTGGAGAGGATATTGGAGTCGGTTGTCGCTTTGGAGAGAGGGTTGTATTTGAGCGTTGCTTGACTGGTGAAGATGTTGTAAAGCTGTCATTTGGTTTTACTTTCTCATTTAATGCTCTTCCTACTTTATTACAAATTTTTCTATAACTAGAAGGATAAGTTAACTTTTTTTCTTTTGGTATCTTGCTTGGAATGTGATCCGATACCTCTTCTTTTGGAGTAGCTATGGAGGATTGCTTGCTGGCTTTTTCTGGTTTTATCCTATTTTCTAAATTTTCTCCTAAATTAAAAAACTCTTGATGTAAACTCTCTATAGCACTGATATTAGGAACAGCACTAGAATCAAACATAAATGGTATAGAATTTTGCTGGGATAATTTCCTAAGAGCATCTTCATTTTTTTTCTTATTAACTTCATCAACTTTATCACTCTTTGTGCCTACCAACAGCAAATTAGCATTTGGAAAGTTCTTTTTCCATTTTTTTAATGCTTCGCTATGTAGTTCAAATTGACCCTTTTGATCTAATTTGGACATATCCACGCAATAAACAATAAGATCGGCTTTTTCTATTAGGGAGTGATGGAATGTGATATAGGTTTCATCGTTGCTTAATTCATAAATATTGATTATATGTTCCTTGCCATCCATAGCCAATTTCGTTATAAAAAAATCTATTGGATGGGTTGGGCCATACTTATATTTGCTGAGATTAAATTGTATTCCATGAAGTAGAGTTACCCTCTTGGCTAAAGCAGTTTTCCCGGCTTCTGATTCACCAACAAAACATATTTTTACTTCTGCCATTCTAAACCCATTAGCCATGAGTAATATAGTTATGAAGGACTATATTACAGCAATTAATTGTTTTATTTTAACACAATTTGGATAATTAATTCAAAAAAATTTTAACTTTTAAATATATTAGTTTCATTAAATGCTATTTGTATTGCCTTGTTTTGAGTAAAGTACATAAAGAGATTTTTACTTTTGAAAGATAAACCAGTAGTTAAATAGCTAATTGTTAGCTTTTTGGAGTTAATTGTTCTAATTCAGCCTCCTGTACCGCTAAAACCTCAATTAAATATCGCCGTAAAATAGACACCTCTGATACAAGCCCAATGAAATGTTTATGCTCATTAATCACCGCTAGTCGTTTTATTTTATTTTCTTTAATAGAATCAACATAGTTAACAATAGACTCCTTTTGATATACACATGGAATCTTTTTTTCTATCAAATTATAAAGTGATAAAGGAACTGGCTTTCCTAATTCGGTAGCTAATATTTGTTGAGCAATAAGCCCTATAAAATTATCTTTATTGTCTGTAATAGCTAGGTAATTAACTTGGGCGCGGTTTGCAATTAGAGCCGCCTCGGAAATGGGTGTATCAGCCTTCAGAGAAGGTAGTTTAATCAAAGGTAAGTCGTTAAAAGTAAGTGCCTTTAATCTGCCAATATCTTGGGGACCGGTAATATCTGAACCACGAATGTGAAAACGCCAAGTAGAAAATGAATAACCAAAAAGATAGCGGGTTAATAAACTTGCCACAATAACGGAAACCACGGTTGAAAAGACACCTAAATTTAGATTGGCCGTTTCTAATACCAAAAGGATGATAGCTGAGGGTGTACCAATAATAGATGCAGCTACTCCAGACATGCCAGCAACGACTGTAAGATCAAGCGGTATAGCGTCACCAAAAATAGGTAAAACAATAAGGTAATGAATAATACACCCTAAAATAGCGCCTAGCAGAAGGGAGGCAGAAAATAAACCGCCTCGAAATCCTGAGCCAACACAGACAATAGAAGCTGCAATTTTGGCTAAGAGCATTAAAATAGTGATACTTAATATTTTTGAGCCAGCCAACATTTCATTAATAGCATAATGTCCAGGGCCCATCACTTGAGGAATAATAAGCGCAATTAAACCTAACAGAAATCCACCAATTGCTGGTTTTAAGAAAGCAGGGATATGTAGTCGTTTTAATATTGATTCAAAGCTTGTGGTGCCTCGCATGACAATAATACCAATAATAGCTGACATAAAACCTATAAAAATAGCTAATGGAAAGTGCCAGAGTGTAAGGTGTTCGGTGATATGTGCCTTAAAAAGTGGCTCATAACCAAGAAACATATAAACCATAAAACTGCTAAGGGCACTAGCTAATAATGTTGGCATTAAAGCACGAGTAGCATACCCACCCACTACTAATTCTAATGCATAAAAAGTTCCAGCTAGAGGCGCGCCAAAAATAGCAGCTATGCCAGCACCTGTACCACAAGAAACCAGTAAGCGTAATTCTTGCCGTTCTAATTTTAAACGTTGGCCTATAGTACTTAAAGTACCTGCACCTAATTGAGTCATCGCGGCTTCAAAACCTACAGAACCCCCTATAGAAATGGATGCAATAGATAATCCGACAAAAGAGAGTGAATCTAGAAAAGACATTTTTCCACCTTCAACGGCATTAGCCTCAATTGGATCGACAGGTGTTAATCGTCCATAGCGGCTAATTAAAAGCAGAAAAAAGCCTAAAATTAGGCCACCAATAGTAGTAACGCCAGTAATTCTTTCCCAAGCAACATTTGTTGCACTTTGTGCATTGACGTTAACGCCAAAAAGGAAAATTTGAATATGACTAACTAAAGTACGGATAAAGACCACAGCACAGCCTACACCAATTCCCCCTAAGGCAGCTAGGCTAAATAATTTTAAATTAAGATAACTATTGAGTTTGTAAGTTAAGCTATTTCGTAAAGAAATTGCCATGTCTTTATCCCTAAACATTGAAAATAAGCTAGTATAGTGCCACCCACTAAGCTTTATACGGCGTTGTAAGCTTATTCGGCAAAGTACAATACGCCTATGTAGACTCCTTTATTTCACTTCACTTATGCCTTGTTTAAAATTTTTGGGGTGACGCTATATTATTGATTTAAAATAATCAATTATTTAAGCCCTAACCTAGCTTGAGCTTCCTGCGCATCCCTTAGAATGTACTATACTTTTTATGCAGCTTAATTAGGAGTATTAGCATGTCTAGTAAGATAAATCTAGTAAATCAGGATGATGTTTCTGTGCTTCAGCAATATTATCAAAGTATCATCAATTTTTTACCTAATCTCGTTTATATTCTTGATAAGGATTGTACATTAGTTGGCTGTAATAAAAATGTATTAACCTTGCTGGGCCTTACTGACTTATCTGAACTAGAGGAGAGCTTCTACCAACGGTTAGTAACGTTTGCTGAGTGGTCAGAAGAAAGGTCACAAATGCTTAAGCGAGATGATATTAATGCGCTGCTTTCTAGTGTACCCGCTTATTCTGTTGAGGAAAATCCGGTGCTTAATCAAGAAGGAAAGGCTACTTATTATCTTGCTACCCGAATACCTCTTTTCAAACAAGCCGATCAAGTCGAAGGGTTAATGGTAATTTTAATAGATATTACTGAGAAAAAGTTATTAACAGAGCAACTTGAAAAAATTAAACAACAATTACAGCAAAATAATGCTAAACCTAACCCTGTGTCTCTTTCAACTCATCTTAAAGAAACTAAGAAAGATAGGCCTAAAGTATTATTAGTTGAAGATAATGCTATTGCCCAAAAAGCAGGCCAAGCATTACTTATGCAGTTCGATTGCAAAGTTGAGGTTGCTCCTTCAGAGGGTGAAGTAGCAAAGCTTTTTATGCCGGGTAAATATGATATTGTCCTTATGGATATTAGCCTTGAAGATACTTCAGGTTACGTTATGGCAAAAAGAATCCGCCAAATGGAGAAAGATACTTCATTTCATGTACCTATTATTGCACTTACGGGCTATCAAGCTGATGTTGTTAAGTATGATTGTGACGATTATTATATGGAAGGAGCGATCACTAAACCTTTAACAGGTGAACAGGTAAAACAAATTATTCAACATTATATTTATAACATTGATATACCTGTTAGCGGTTTAAAAAGTATTAAATCAGAGCATGAAAATAATTAAGGTAAGTTTAAAAAGCGAACACTGCATAAATAGTATGCTAACTTTAAAATGCGTAATTTAATAAAGATTTTAAAAAAAAGGAAGAAGCATGACAGTGACAACAGGCTTATCAGGAAATGAGCTCTTTTGTTTGGCTCAAAAAGGGTTTTTGCCGGGTAATATTGTTGTTGGGAATAGCGTGCATAGTTTAGGGATTATCGGCAGTGTAGGTTCAAATTTAAAAGCTATGTTAGGCGGTGAATTAACTCAGGTGACCCGCTTAATTGAAGAAGGGCGTGAAACAGCTCTGAAGCGCATGTTTAAAGAGGCTGAGGCTCATAACGCTTCAGGTATTACTGGTGTAACTAGTCAGTTAATATTGCATGGTGCAAATTTAGAATTTCTATCGATTGGTTCTGTCATTAGATCAAATAATCCAGGTTTAAAACTATTTTCAACCTCAGCTGATGGTCAAGAGCTTTATGCCCAACTTGATGCAGGTTATCAGCCTATTTGCTTTGCCTTAGGCAATGTCGCTTACTCAATGGGTGTTGGCCGAGGAATTATTGGTAGTATAAAGACGCTTAGAAGAGGAGAGATAACAGAATATTCAAATATTTTTAATGATACTCGCCATTTAGCTTTAAAACGGATTAAAGCACATGCGATGGCTAACCATGCAAATGCCGTATTAGGAATTCAAACAACTATCTTACCTTTTGGAGGTATCAATGAGATGTTAATGATTGGCACGGCATCAAAGGCACCATTTTTGGTTAGCGATACCGCTGATGCTGTTATTACAAGTGATATGACTAACATTGAAATGTGGAACATGGCCTCATTAGGTTATATGCCTTTACAATTATTATTAGGAACTTCTGTTTATTCCTTAGGAGTAATTGGTGGAATTACTTCAGCAATTAAATCCTTTGCTCGCGGTGAATTAACGGAGTTATCACGGTTAATTTATGATGCTCGAGAGAATTCGTTAGGTATTATTAATGATGCAGCAAAAGCAATTAGTGCTGATGATGTTGTAGGAGTCAAAACATATGTATATCAATTAGGAAATGGTTTAGTTGAATTTTTAGCTATTGGGACAGCTGTTAAGAAATCATCCTCTGTGCAACCACAGTCTTCACAACTGCCACCTCAAGCTATCGTTGTTGATAAAGATACCTATTATAATTTAGTAAGTGACTATGGTTTAAATGTTAATATTAATGAAGGTAGTAAGCCTATCAATAAAAGCGTTAGTTCTGCAGTAAGGACAGTAATTTTATTAATCGTTTTGTTTATTTTTGCTATTTATCATACTATAAAAGCTTTTTTTAATTAATTTATAATAAATTAATAAAAATATTATTCGCGCGATTTAAGTAATTCTTGTAAAGTTTTGGGTAGAAATGATTGTGCTTTAAGTGTTAAAGCTACTTCATTTTTCTGCCATAAAGTCCCTAAATAAATAATGAATAGACCAATAATGGTAAGCACAACAGGAAATAAAATACTATTTTGGAAGACTTGCCAAGCCAAGTGACCTAAATAAATACAACAGCCAATACCACCAAACACAACAAAAACGCGTCTTACTAAAATAACGCCAATGCCTATCATCAATAGATTAATGCACAGATAAAAAAACTTAGAAAGTTCACTATCAGAACTTTGAGCTGTCATCCCTCCCCAAAAGGTAATAACACCAAATATATATAACCAAAATGCATAATCCACTGTATGTCGAGAACGAACATCAACCCAAAAAGCAACAAGAATCATGACTAGGCCAAAATACATAGAAAAAATGGCTTTAAATTCAAAATCGACATAATTTCCCATAATTAATTCAGCGACATCCATAGACATATACCAAAGTGTTACGGCAATGGGCATAATCATAAAGGGGTAGCGATAAATCCATGCTAAAATAAGTCCAACCATTAAAGTGCCAAACTCCATCATGATCCATTGCGCTTGGATAGTTGTGTGAAAATCACGATAATGCGCATCGTCAGTAGGCCAATAGCCTAGCGCTTTTTGTAATGAGAAGATGGCTAGAGGTGTTAAGGCAACTACAAACGTGGCGCAAATCCCCGCAGGCGTTTTATAATTTTTTCTATCAAACAAGGCTGTAAGTACTAGGCCTACTAAAGCATAAATTAAGGTGATAACAAGAACGCCCCAAGCGCCAAAACTCTCCCAAGCAAGCGTCATAAACAAAGTCATTGCGCCTATAGCTACTAGGCCCCCCAGGTAATATAAAACATTGGTAAAATTAAAGGAAACCTCTCGGTTAGCTTGCTGCTTAATAAATTGATATAAGGTTTCAGCTTGTTCGGGACTAATGATCTGTTCTTCCACAGCTTTTGTTAAGTCTGTGCGAGAAATTTTCATATGCTATCCTAAAATTAGACAGACAGTTTTTATATAAATTATAGAGTGTAATTAAAGATCTAATTAGTTTTTTTGTAGCTAATAAATAAATTTTACTCGCAGGGGAAATGTAAAATTATTGAAAAATGTGTTGATTAAATTTTATTTTTAATAAAATAATAGTTGCTTTATCGACCCTTGCTCCCGTGATAGTGATGTCTATGCAAGAAGTACCTAGTTTTTTTGATTTTGCCTCGCTTTCTTCACAAGAAATTGCTCACCTGCTTAATAAATTTAATGTGCGTTTGACTGTTGATGAAGCTCTTTTTATCCAAAATTCACTACTTAAGCGGCCGCCAACCTATGCAGAATGTATACTTTGGTCTATTCAAGGGTCAGAGCATTGCTCGTATAAAAGTAGTCGTAAATATTTAAGTCAATTTGTCACTTCGGCACCACATGTTATTTTGGGTCCAAAAGAGGATGCAGGCATTGTTTCTGTAGCTACTGATCATCAAGGTCACCGCTATGGGATCGTTGTTAGCCATGAATCTCATAATCATCCTTCCCAGCTTGTACCGTATGAAGGGGCAGCAACCGGTGTTGGAGGTAATGTCCGTGATGTAAGTTGTATGGGCGCAGAAGTTATAGCAGTAGCTGACAGCTTACGCTTTGGTGATATTAATAAAACGAAAACTAATTGGATTACAGAAGGTGTTATTCAGGGTATTGCAGGTTATGCAAATCCCTTAGGTATACCTAATATAGCAGGTGATACTTATTTTGATGATGCCTATAATGAAAATTGTCTAGTTACCTTAGTAACGCTAGGTGTTGTTCGTGAAGATCAGGTCATTCACTCTTATGTACCGCCTAATGCTAAAAACTATAAATTCATATTAGTAGGTAAACCAACCGATAATAGTGGTTTTGGTGGCGCAGCTTTCGCTTCTGCTAACCTAGATGTTGCCCAAGAGGAAGACAATAAAGGCGCGGTTCAGGAACCTAATGCTTTTTTACAACGACATATTCTTAAAGCAAATTATGCTTTATTTGAATGGCTGCGGGAAAAAAACCTTATTAATCAAGTTGGTTTTAAAGATTTAGGCGCCGGTGGTATTGCATGTGCATCAGTTGAACTAGCAGATGCAGGCGGGTATGGCGCTGAAGTTAATCTAAATTTAGTCCCCACAAGCATGGATGGGCTCTTGCCTGCTGTTATTTTATGTTCAGAAACTCAAGAACGATTTATGTGGGCAGTACCTGAACATTTAGTGCCTATTATCCTAGATCATTATAATAAACGTTTTGCCTTACCTGATATTTGTGATAATGCCTGTGCAACTGTTATTGGTAGTTTACGTCATGATGGATTATATGTTGTTCATTATGATGATGAGCCTATTGTTTCAGCAAGAGCGCAAGATATTACCCAAGGCATCCTATACGATAGACCCTATGAGTATAAAAAGGATACAAACCCTGAGCCGAGCAATATAGATGCGAATGATTTAAACGCTATTTTGTTAAAACTATTAGCTCATGAAAATATTGCATCACGTGCGCCCATTTATGAACGGTATGATAAGCAAGTTCAAGGCAGAGCAGTTATTGAATCAGGCTGGGCTGATGCTGGCGTTATTGCCCCCTTTAATGAGGATAAATATCCACCTGAAATCCAGTTAACTGGTGTTGCTTTATCGCTTGATCACAATCCTCGTTATAACAAAATTGATGCTTATTGGGGCGCTGTTAATGCTGTTTGTGAATCAGTACGTAATGTTATTGCAGTCGGCGCATGGCCTTTATCGCTCACAGATTGTTTGTGTTTTGGTAATCCTGAAAAACTTAATCAAATGGGTGAATTTGTCGAATCGGTAAAAGGCATTGTTGATGCTTGTAAAGCAGTACAATGGCCGGATGACCCACAGACGACACTTCCTATTATTTCTGGTAATGTATCGCTTTATAATGAATCAGAGCAGGGCGCTATTCCGCCAAGCCCCATTATTAGCTGTTTAGGCTTATTAACTGATTATCGCAATGCTTTAACCTATGATTTAAAACAGCCTGACTCAGCATTATTATTAGTTGGTGAGCGTAGGGATGAGTGCGGAGGGAGTGTTTATTATCAATTGTTTAATAGCCTTGGTAATCAGTTACCAAAGCCAGATTTAAACTTATTTAATCAAGAAATCACAGCCGTTTTTTCTGCCATTAAAAGTGATCTAATCTTATCAGCACATGATATTTCTGAAGGTGGCGTAGCAGTCGCCCTTGCTGAGATGAGTTTTAAAAACAATATTGGTATTGATATAGAGATAGCAGGCCCTTTGTCTCTTGAGAAAAAGCTTTTTTCTGAAACGGGTGGGTTTATTCTTGAGGTTGCACGGAAAGATTTATCAGCAATCGAAGGGATTTTTGATAATTTCTCAGTACCCTTTCAAAATATAGGTAAAACAACAAGAGAGCCTATTCTTAAAATAAATGGCCAATTGCATTTAGCTATTAATCTTGCCAAAACTGCTTGGCAACAAGGCTTAAGGGAGAAATTAACCTAATGACAAGTATTGATTATAAAGCAGCTGGTGTAGATGTTGATGCAGGCAATCAAGCCGTTTTTGCGATTAAAAAAGCTGTAGAAAGTACTTTTTCACCGCAAGTTTTAACTAATATTGGCAGCTTTGGGGCAATGTATGACCTTAAATCGCTTTTAGAAGAATATGAGCATCCTGTGCTGGTTCAAAGTATCGATGGGGTCGGGACCAAAATGATGGTCGCTAAAATGATGCAAAAATTCGACACCATTGGTATGGATTTAGTAAGTGCTACGGCCAATGACATTATTGTTTTAGGTGCAAAACCGCTTACTTTATTAGATTATATTGCAAATGATAAGTTAAAGCCTGAGGTTATTGAGCAAATTGTTAAGGGTATAGTAGCAGGCTGTCTTGAAAATGATATTTCCTTGGTAGGTGGTGAAACTGCTGAAATGCCTGGTACCTACTTACCTGGCGAGCATGATTTGGTAGGCGTTGTTACAGGTATTGTTGAAAAAGGGAAAGCTATTTTAGGGCATGCTATTCAACCTGGGGATTTTGTTGCAACGCTTCCTTCAAGTGGTTTGCATACAAATGGTTATTCACTGGCTCGAAAGTTATTGTTTGAGGTAGCAGGCTATAACGTTGAGACATATATTGATGATTTAAGTCAAACAGTAGGCGAAGCATTGTTAACCCCCCATGTCAATTACACTAAACCTATTTTAAGCGCGTTACAAAGAGGAATTGGTATAAACGGTATGGCACATATAACGGGTGGTGGCTTACTTGAAAATATACCTCGTATTTTGCCTACTAATTGTACTGTAGAAGTTGCTAAGCAAAAAATTCCTTCCCAACCTTTATTTTACTTCCTACAAGAATTAGGGCACTTAGATGATAATCAAATGTACCGAACCTTTAATATGGGAGCAGGTTTAGTATTATTTTTATCAGCTGAAAATTTTGTTGCTTTAAATAAATTTTTACAAGCTGAATTTCCATCTTTTCCACTTTATGAAATAGGCCAGGTTGTTCCAGGTAAGTCTGAGGTGAAGTTGTTATGATCCATATTGGTTTAATTCAATTCCCCGGATCAAATTGCGAACGCGAAACTGCCTTAGCAATAAAGCGTGCAGGCATGCAACCGGTCGAATTTTTGTGGAATGAGTCACTTGAAAAATTAAAAAGCTTTAATGGTTATATTATTATCGGTGGCTTTTCATACGAGGATCGTTCTAGAGCTGGCATTATTGCGGCCCTTGATCCTGTTATTAAAGAAATTAAAGCCCAAAGTGAGCTCGGTAAACCTGTGCTTGGTATTTGTAATGGCGCGCAAATCTTATTAGAATCTGGCTTAGTTCCTGGCTTAGCACAGACTGAGATAGCATTAACAGAAAATAAGCGTATAGCTGATGGCAAAATTTTAGGTATGGGCTTTTATAATGCTTGGGTTAATATGCGCTTAGCTAGTCAATCTAATAAAAGCTCCGCGTTTACTCGTTATTTAAAACCTAACGACCTTATTCACTTGCCCGTTGCTCATGCAGAAGGGCGCTTTATTATCTCTGAATCTTGTTTGCAAGCAATTAAGGAGAATAATTTAACCTTGCTGCAATATTGTAACGAGCAAGGTGAAATTATTAGTGATTTTCCAGTAAATCCAAATGGCTCAGTAGATAATATTGCTGCAATTAGTAATGTTACTGGTAATGTCCTGGCGATGATGCCACATCCTGAGCGGACTACGAATGGCGATCTTTTATTTCATTCTATGCGAGATTACATTATTTCATCGCAACCTGCCCATGAATCTAAAATTAATTCTTATCAAAATACAGTAATTAAGCCAGCACTTTTTGTTGCACCGCCTAAACATAAACAGTGTTTAATTAAATCAATTATTACAGATAACCATGCCCTAACCGTACAAAAAACGTTAAGAAAACTGGGTATTCCCGTGACTGTAAGTCGTTTTATTCATTGGGAAATTGCTTGTGAGGATTCAGAAGAAATCCTTGAAAAAATTAAAAAAAGTGGTGTTTTGTATTGTGATCGAAAAGAGCGTGAAGTTAAATTACCAGCGCGCACTAATGAAAATGATTACTTTTGCTTAATACGGGCTAAAGATAATTTAGTAGGTCAACGTGCAAAGCAAACATTGAGCGACCATTATTTTATTTCAGATGTTGAATCTATAACACATAGTATTTTATGGCACTTTAAGAGTGAGCATGGAAATATTAATTTGATAATAGATGAAATTTTATTAACTAATATTATTGGGAATCAATACGCACATGAATTCTACAGATATAAAGGATAATTATCGCGAAAAAATCAGGGCCGCAATGCCATATTGTCTAAATAAAACTAATTTTTCATTAGGACTTAGGCAAGAAGGAAAGGTGCGAGACACCTATGATTTAGGTGACAAAGTATTACTTGTTACTACAGACAGATTAACAGCTTTTGATAGACCATTAGCTTTAATTCCTTATAAAGGACAGGTGCTTAATTTAACAAGTGCTTGGTGGTTTAAGCAAACATCCTCAGTTGTACCTAATCATCTTTTAGCTGTGCCTGATCCAAATGTAGTTATTGCTAAAAAATGTAAAGTGTTTCCGATTGAGTTTGTTGTTAGAGGCTATATTACAGGCACAACCAATACGTCTTTGTGGACCCAGTATCAACAGGGTGTAAGGGAGTATTGCGGCATTGCATTTCCTGAAGGCCTGAAAAAAAATCAAAAATTAGAAACTCCAGTTCTAACGCCAACCACAAAAGAAAAAGTTCATGACCGCCCAATTTCTCCCCAAGAAATCATTACTGAAGGATGGATGACTAAAGAGGACTGGGAAGAGGCAAGTGCACTCGCAATTAAATTATTTGAGCGCGGTGTTGAACTTGCCAAGCAGCAAAATTTAATCTTAGTAGATACTAAATATGAATTTGGTCGCGATGAACAAGGTAATATTATTGTTGTTGATGAAATACACACGCCTGATTCAAGTCGCTACTGGCTTGCCAATAGTTATGAGCAATGTTTAGCTGAAGGTAAAGAGCCCGAAAATATTGATAAAGAATTTTTAAGATTATGGTTTTCTAAAAATTGTGATCCTTATAAAGATGAGCAATTGCCGCAAGCACCTACTGAATTAGTTGAAGAGCTTTCAGCTCGATATATAAAGCTCTATGAAATGATCACAGGACAAAAATTTAGCTTTACAGTACAAGATGAGCCTATCGAAGAGCGTATTTTGCGTAATATAAAAGATTATATAGATTAGAGAGTTTTACTAAGCTCTAAGTGTTCATGGTTTGTCATTTCTGGTTTGGAGCTTTTATAGTTTGTCATTCCCGCGTAGGCGGGAACCCATCCTGGTGATGATACTATGCCTATAAGTCTATGGATCCCCGCCTGCGCGGGGATGACATTTTATTCGCAGAAATGACGGTTTATCCGCGGGATCCAGTGAGGAAGTAGGATCTATTGGATCCTGCGAACAAGTCGCAAGAGGTCGGATTAGTGAAGTTGCGGAGAGCTGAGATTTAAAGATTTTTTAATTTTTATCTCATATTAAATTCAATCCCCTTTTTATGAACTAGACTGTGATAAAGCTAAAAATTTAAAGTGCTTAAGGTTTAAAGGTAGTCAACATGTGCGGTATAGTCGGTATTCATAGTCAAAAAGCTGTTGCTCATGAGTTGTATGAAAGCTTAATTCATTTGCAGCATCGAGGCCAAGATGCTGCGGGAATTCTTACCTCTGAGCAACGATTTTATTCTAAGTATGGTTTAGGGCTTGTACGTGAAACGTTTACTGCTGAAAATGTACTGTCCTTAAAAGGTTGTGTTGGTATTGCACATACGCGCTATCCTACGGCAGGCGGATACGGTGCAGCAGATGTTCAACCTCTGTGGATTGGTAGCCCACGCGGTATAGCACTTGCTCATAATGGTAATTTATCAAATTATCAGGAATTAGCACATGAAATACGCAAGCAGCATCGGCATTTAAATACAGGCCTTGATTCAGAAGTCTTATTGCTCCTCTTTGCTGATTTACTGGCTATTAGTCCTGGTTTTATTGAAGATGACGATAAATTCTTTGATGTACTATGTAATGTTATTGGTTTGCTTTTTGCAAAATTAGAAGGCGCTTATTCAGTAGTAAGCTTAGTAATTGGCAAAGGACTCATTGCCTTTCGTGATCCACATGGTATTCGGCCATTAGTCTGGGGTACGCGTGAAAACGAAGACGGTACGCTAGATACGATTTTTGCTTCAGAAACAACACCTTTTTATGCTTTAGGTTTTAATCCGCAGGGTGATATTTTGCCAGGTGAAGTGGCTTACGTAGATAGTAAAGGCAAGCTTTACCGACGTGTTATTAAGGCAGCTGAATTTAGACCATGTATTTTTGAATATGTCTATTTTTCACGACCTGACGCGACGATTAATGATATCAGTGTCTATCGGGCTCGATTACGTATGGGGCAGAATTTAGCTATCCAGTGGAAAAATAAATACCCTAATCTTTTACCTGATATTGTTATACCTGCGCCATTTACAGCCAATACCGCGGCGCTTTCCTTTGCCCATGAGCTTGGTGTACGTTATTCAGAAGGCCTATATAAAAATCCCTTTATTGGTCGGACTTTTATTATGCCAGACCAAAATGCACGTACAAGTAGCATCCGTCATAAGCTTACTCCGCAACCAACCGAAATTAAAAACAAGATTGTCTTAATTGTCGATGACAGTATTGTTCGTGGCACGACGTCACGGGAAATTGTTAAAATGGTTCGTGAATCTGGTGCAAAGCAGATTTACTTTGTATCTACTGCACCGCCCTTAAAAAATCCTTGTTTCTATGGTATTGATATTCCCTCTAAAAAAGAGTTAATTGCAGCAAACTCGACTGAAGCTGAAATTGCTGAATTTATTGGTGTTGATGCCTTACTTTATCAGACTAAAGAAGATTTATTAGAAGCTGTTACTAGACGCGGCCAATATAAAATAAATAAAACATGTATGGCTTGTATGGATGGGGACTATTTTTGTAGCAAAATTACACCAAATAAAATGCAAGAAATAGAAATTTATCGCAACGCTTCACGTGGTAAAAATAAGAGTGATATAGAGGATTTATAACAAATGAATATTCTTATTATTGGATCAGGTGCGCGGGAGCATGCCATTGCCAAAGCTTTAACACGTTCTAACCAGAAACCTAAATTATATTGTTATGGCACATTAATTAATCCAGGTATAAAGGAATTATGTGAGCAATACAGCCTGGGCAATATTAATAACTGCCTTGAAGTTAGTCAGCAGGCTAAGGATTGGTTTATAAATTTAGCTATTATTGGTCCAGAAGCACCACTTGAGTCAGGAATGGCCGATGCATTATGGCAAGTTAATATTCCAACAATTGGTCCTAAAAAAGCATTAGCGCAAATAGAAACAAGTAAGGAATTTGGCCGCGATTTAATGCAAAAGTACCAGATTTCAGGCCTACCGAACTACAAAAAATTTACAAGTTTAGATGGAGTCAATGACTTTATATTGGAGCTTGGTGAAGAAAATTATGTCATTAAAGCTAATGGTTTAATGGGAGGAAAGGGCGTTAAAGTTGCTGGCGAACATCTTAAAAATCCTGATGACGCTTTGGCTTTTGCACGCGAAATTTTAGCCAAGAAGCAAACTTTTATTATTGAAGAAAAATTAATTGGTCAAGAATTTTCATTTATGTGTTTTGCAGATGGTAATACCTTAATTCCCATGCCTTTAGTGCAAGATCATAAACGTGCTTATGCAGGTGATAAAGGTCCTAACACAGGCGGAATGGGTAGTTACTCTGATCATAATCATAGTTTACCTTTTTTGACTGAAAAAGAAGTTGCTGACGCTTTCAAAATTAACCAAGATGTATTTTTAGCTTTAAAAAAAGAATGCAAACAAGATTACATCGGCATCTTATACGGTAGCTTTATTGCCACCAAAAAAGGGATCTTTGTTATTGAATTTAATGCGCGCTTTGGTGATCCTGAATGCCTTAACATTTTATCAATTCTTGATTCGGATTTTGTAACTATATGTCAACAAATGGTAACGGGGTCTTTAAAGAGAGAGAATGTACAATTTAAAAGTCAAGCAACGGTCTGTAAATATGTTGTACCAGAAGGATATCCAGATAAGCCTTTAAAAGATTTTCCAATTGATGTTAGTCGCGTTGATGATACACAAAATCTTTATTTGGCAGCTGTTAATGAGATTGATAACCAGACAATTATTGCAACAGGGTCACGTACAGCAGCTTATGTTGGTATCGCAGATACTATTATTGCCGCTGAAAAAGTCGCCGAATCAGCAGTTTCTCAGATTGAAGGTCCCTTGTTTCACCGTAGTGATATCGGCACAGAGCAATTGATTAACTTGCGTATTCAAGATATGAAAAGGATTCATAAATTATGATTCGCTTAGGTATTTTAGGTTCCACGCGAGGTACGAATTTACTAGCGATTATTGATGCAATAAAGCAAAAAAAGCTTAATGCATCAATAGAAATAGTCGTTAGTAATAAAGCAAAAGCACCTATTTTAGAGAAAGCGAAGCAAGCTGGTTTATCTGCAACTTATCTTTCCGCTAAGGGATTAACTCGAGAAGAATTCGATTATAAATTAAGCCAATTATTAAAAGAATATCAGGTTGATTTAATCATTTTAATTGGGTATATGCGTATTTTATCGGCTGAATTTATTCAAAGCTGGCAAGAAAAAGTAATTAATATCCATCCCTCCCTGTTACCTGCTTATGCAGGCCTAATGGATTTGGATGTACATCAAGCCGTATTAGAAGCAGGGGAAACATACAGTGGTTGCACTGTCCATTATGTTAATGAAGAGGTTGATGCGGGCCCAATTATTTTGCAAAAGCAATGTGAGGTATTGCCAATGGATACCCCTTATACGCTTAAAACACGTATTCAACAATTAGAGGGTAATTTACTAGTTGAGGCAATTAAGTTTATTTATAAGAAGTCTAATGAATAATAGTTGAGGAAAAGTGATGACAAAAGCACTAGTAGCAATTTTAATGGGATCAAAATCAGATTGGCCTTTAATGGAGGAGGCAAGCAAAGTACTTGATGCTCTAGATATTCCTCATCAAGTGCGCGCTTTATCGGCTCATCGAACGCCTGAAGCATTATTTGAATATCTTAAGTCTGCAGAGAAAGATGGGGTGGAAGTTTTTATTGCAGCCGCTGGTGGCGCTGCTCACTTACCAGGCGTAGTTGCTGCTAAAACGACATTACCTGTTTTAGGGGTTCCTATTCCTTCATCGACATTTACTAATGGCTTAGATGCACTTTTATCTATCGTACAGATGCCAGCAGGTATACCTGTTGGTACCTTAGCAGTGGGTAAAGCAGGTGCTATTAATGCAGCCATTTTAGCTGCAAGTATTTTAGGGAATAAATATCCAGAATATCAGCAAGCTGTAAAAAATTATCGCGCTGAACAAGCTCGTAAAGTTTTAGATAACTCAGTGATTAAAGGTTAAAATAGCTTTTAAAGCTTAGTTAATTAATAAGCGCTATAATTAGTAGCGCTTATAAAAAGCTAAATGTAATAAACTTAATGTAATACACCTAAATGTTATTAAAAACCATCAAGTTCTGGCGCTTCCTTAGTGTCAGAAATAAGGTTTTTAGGTGAGTGAACACTTGCAGATTTTATTGAAAAAAATGACTGATTTAAAGATTTTAACAAATTTGTTTGCGACAAACTTTGTTTTACTTCATATTCCTTAATAAGTGTAGCAATTTTATCATGTCCCATAATATTAGCTATATCATAAGGTGTCAGTAATACTTCATCCGATCCGCTTTTTCCTTGTATAATCGTTTCAATTTTTTGTCGTAGATCTGCCCCTTTTTTAATTAGGGCAAAGCGTTTTAAGTCATTTACAGTTCGCCGAAAAGGTAAAGTATAATCAACATGTGCCTCTAAGAGCTTTTTAACAGTCATGAAGTGGCCTTCTTGAGCGGCAATGAAAATGGCTGTCATGCCCTGCAATGTTTGGTTTAAATCAATTTTATCTTTGTACTGGGTTAACAATTCTACACTTTCAGCATCCCCCTTTTTAGCTGCTATTAACAAAGGTGTAACCCCCTCTGTATCTTTGTTATTTAATAAGTCAGGGTTTAAGTGTGCTAATTCTTTGATAACCTTAGTACATCCATTATTAGCTGCTACCCACATCGCAGTTTTACCATTTTCATCTACTTGACTTAGATCAACTCCGGCTTGAACTAAAGTTTTAACGGCCTCTGCATGCCCATTATTAACTGCTATAAGTAGTGGTGAAATACCATTATTATCTTTTTCATCTATTTTTGCGCCATGTTTAAGTAATATTTCAATGATTTCAGAATGACCGTATTTAGCTGCAATCCACAAAGGTGTTCTGCCTTTTGCATCTGCTTCATGTAATTTAGCATGACATTGAATTAAAAGTTGAACTATTTCGATATGACCTTTTTTAGCAGCAATCCATAGTGGCGACTGCCTATTGGTATTGGCCATATTTAAAACTGCACCTGCTTGAGCTAATAACTCAACGATTTTTGTATGACCGTATCGAGCAGCCGCCCAAACTGGCGTCGTATTAAAATCATCAGCTTGGTCTAAATTCACTTTAGCATCAATCAATACTTTTACAATTTCTGTATAGCCATTATGCGCTGCAATCGAGATAGGGGTGGTATTATCATCATCGCAAAGATTTAATTCTGCGCCAGTTTGAATCAGCTTTTTAACTTCTTCTAGATGACCATGTTGAGCAGCAATATAGACTAAATTAATACTATCTGTTTTGCGAGCGGCGGTCTCTTTATTAATAAGATGAGTTTTTTTAAATTCTTTTAGCTGTGCCTCTAATGTATTACAACGAGGATCATTCTTAGTTAATATTACTTGAGCATTAAAAGCGGAGTAGGGGCTAATTTTTTTGTAGGTAAAACCATTTTTTATTGCTTGTGCAATCTTTTGGCTAGTGAAGGGAGCTTGAGAGGGATCAAAGGGTGTTTGATTAATATCACGAAAATTCCAACCTACACCTGGTTGATACGTTAAAGCAATAGTATGATCTTCGCTACCGAGTAAAATGCCTATCGGCTCTTTAGATAGCGCATCAGAGGTATTAAATAGTTGACTTAGCTCATCTAAATAAGTTTCAATTTCTTTTACAGTTAATATTAGGGGCTCTGAATAAAGTTGTTTTAATCCACCTCGTTTTTTTATTTCATCAGATGAAGCTATAATGGATATATCTTCCACATCTTCTTGACTAAGGAAATGACGTTTAAATATAAAAGCCCAATCAGCTGGTATATGGAATAATGTTAAACTATCATAGAAACTAAGAATATCAAGTAATTCATAATCTTTCTCTGTTAAATCTTTACCTTTTTTTGCTCTAGCTTCATCAATAGCATCAAGTAATTCAGACAACGGGGTTAACGCGATAAGCTTGATACGTTTTTCAAAGCGTTGTTGTTCTTCTTTGCCTAACAGAGAAGCTTCCAACCAACGTACAGAAAACCCGTTACATAGACCCTCTTCATTAGGATAATTTAAAATATTATGTAGGTCTATTAAAGCATCATGAACACTCATATTAAGAGTAAATTAAAATTAGATAATCTAAAATATAAGTTTAGTACATGTTGATTAAAATAATGTTAAGTAAACACCGTTTAGAAGTTAATTATCTTTTTACTGGGCAAAAACTCTTAAAGGAGCAGAAAAGAGGGAGATAACTCACTGAAGTTAATTGTAATTTATATGCTTATATTGATTGAGATGGGATCATATATGAATTACATCAGCGAGTTAAGAACAATTTTAGGTCATCAACTAGGTTAGCACAAGGCAAGGCTTGATTGCTTTGGGGTATGTTATTAACGTTATTTACAGTAAGAAGTGTTAATTTAAGTGAACTATCAGTAGCGATGCAAGGTAAAGCGTCTATCCACTCGCGTTATAAACGGGTATTAAGATTTTTCGCTTATTTTGAGTTTGATTTTACAAGACTTTCACATTGGATTTATGTGTTATTTTTTACAGATAAAAGTAAAATTTACCTGACAATGGATAGAACAAATTGGTATTGGGTAAGAAACCAATTAATGTTTTTATGTTATCCATTTGCTATGAAGGCCTTGCCATTCCCTTGTTTTAGACGGCATTAAAAAAAGCAGGCAATAGCAATGCTCATGAACAAATTGAGCTGTTGTCATGCTTTGTAAACACTTTTGGCAAGCAATCAATACAAGGCTTGTTAGCTGACCGAGAATTCCTAAGTAAGGCCTTGATTTCATGGCTTGTTTCTGAAAATATTCCTTTTATCTGCGCATCAAAGGTAATGTCGATGTGGGTATTAGCAAGCGAAAAAAATTCATCCAAGCAGCGCAGTTATTTTCTCATCTAGCTACTCACCATCATCAAACCTTTGGCATGAAAGTATCTGTTTTTGGCCACGAGCTTTATCTTGCTGGTAGTAAAAATTCACGTGAACTGTTGATCGTGATCACAAACCAACCGCTAAAAATACGATTTTCTGCTATTTGCGCCCTTGGGAAATTGAAATCCTTTTTTGTGCTTTAAAATATAAGAGTTGGCGCTTTGAAGATACCCATGTCACCAACCAAGATCGTATAGAAAAAATACTCGCTCTCCTTGCTATGAGCTTTGTCTGAGCTCATCGGATTGGTGAGTGGAAAGCTTCTATTAAACCTATCGCTCTTAAAACATTACGTAAGCAAAGAAGGCCGCAAAATAGCTTCTTTCGCTGCGGGCTAGATAATTTTCGCAATTTTTTAACTAACTTTTTCTAAATATATAAAGGGATTTCTTCAATTTATTCAGTGCTTAGCTGTTCTACCGGAGAAGGCTTTTTAAACTTTTGTCCGGTACAAAGTTTAATTATTTTTAACGACTGAGCGAAGTATAAGGCGGTATTTTGACTTAAAATAAGTTTTGTTAATACCGCTATTGATAGAAATTTTTAATGTTTATCTTTAATTTGACGTTCTTCTTTATATTGCCTTAAGAAATAATTTTAATATTTAGAATTCTTCAGATTGTATCGCTTTTATCCTTTGCGCTTCAAAAGCTAAGACTTTAAAATAGTCGTAACTCATATAAAAATTGCCTTTATCGCCAAGATTTTTGCCCCAAGAATTTCTTAAGGTTAGTAAACCCTTATGCTTGTTGCCTTCATCATCTTTCGCAACTGCATTATCATCGAAACCGGTAATAACCATTTCATGGCCTGCTACAAACTCACTTTTCAGCCAAACATCTCGAGCAATAACAGGGGTAAGTACCCAAGTATCATTAAGGGTATTTTTACTACCAACAGCGCCCACTGTACCAAGATCATAATCAACCAATAACACAGCAAAAGTCACCCGATCGCCTGCTAATAAAGCTTTTTTGACCTCTGCTAATGTTTTATTAATATCAACTCGTTCGTTAAATGCTTGGTAGGGATCTAAAATAGGAAATGACTGCACTTTCTCAGGATTAAGAGGCTCGCTTATACGATGGAATTCTTCAGGAGACATCGCGGTAGTTGGATCATCTCCGCCATGCGGATATTTATTTAAACCACCGCAACCCACATTTGCTTCTTGTTCTTTATTAACAATACCGAAAGTTTCCATTTGATTAATAACTGTCCGGCCTAATGAGCCATCCCAGCCGCTAAAATTATAACCATTTTCAGCCAAATAGTTGCCTAACTGTAATAGGCATAGTTGACTTATATAATCTCCTTGGTTAAGGGCTGCGTTCATTGCTGCAGTTACGGCAAAAGTGACACAGGTGCCATGACGCCCTTGATCTAATACAGGTACATCATTCATGCCTAATTGGATTTGGGCTGGCCCTTTAGATCTAGCATTATAATTATTAAGCGCTGTTAAGTTTTTTACTTTTAAGTTAAGTAACTCTTTCTCTTTATTTGATACTTTAATTTTTAGAAGTTTAATTTCTTTTGGTGGTTCAATTTTATTTAATTGATTAGATGTATGAGTGTTAACTATTTTATGTGTTAATGTGCCTGCTACCTCTATTCCTTGCGCAGCTAGTTGATTGCTAATTAAAAATGGCAATATCGCTAATTTTAAAATCCTCATAAAATGTTTCTCTTAATTTTGGGGAATAGTAGTGTAACAGAGGAAAGAATCAGCTGCTATGAGTTTTAAAAAGTAGAATTTTTCTATGTAAGTGGATGTTTATTCATCGATTTTTTAGCTTAAAGAGGCTAATTATTAAAAATAAAAAGGGCGGGATTGCCGCCCTTTTTTTACACTTCTTTTTAGCGACGATCGTTATCTATATCATATTGACGCCAATCGTTTTCTAGATCTGAATAGTCACGGTTAGGGTCACGACGTACACCCATAACAATACCGCCTGAACGAACGCCTTCTTCATATCGGCGTGCTTTATCTTCAGGTATTCCCCAACCAGCTAAAGCACCAATTAAACCACCAGAAAGGCTACCAGCGCCAGCACCAGCAAGTGCTGCTGCAATTGGACCTGCAATAACTAAACCTAAACCAGGAATGGCTAAGTTAGTACCGATAGCAGCAATAGCACCTAAAGTAGCGCCTGCGATAGCACCAACCGCACCACCTACCCCCATACCTTCTTTAACACGATCACCATCAACATTATCATCAGCTATATCAGAATCAGATAATTCAGAATCAGATAAGTTTCTATTTGAGCTTGCTCTGGCTAAATCAGAGTCATAGTGTTTGCGGCGAGTATCTTCAGACATAATGACGTTGATTTCTTTAGGATCATAGCCACGATCCAGATAAGAACGATAAGCATTTTCTGCAGTATCTTTATCACGGAAGTAGCCTGTAATCATTTGATCTTGATCACGATTAAAAGTTTGAGAGCGTGAGGAATCTTTATTCATTCCTTGATTACGATCCATATAATTATCCATAACTATCTCCTAAATTAAGGTTACAATTAAACATAGACTATAAATTAAGTTTCTGCAAATTAATAACTTTTTGCCTAATAACCAGATTAATTAATTTAATTCAGTTGACGGTCAAGCTCACTGGTGTAAAATCGAGACACTTTGCAGTAATTTACTCTTAACCGGTTGTTAGAAGGAAAAAAGTTATGCAAGGCAATGCCGAAAATAATAAAGCTTGTGATTTAATTTTATTTGGCACCAAAGGCGATCTTGCAAGTCGAAAGCTTTTACCAGCGCTTTATCAACTGGAAAAGCAAAATTTATTAAATCCTCAAACGCGGATTATTGGCGTAGCACGTGATAATTTTAGTCAAGATAACTATATTGACTTTGTTGAATCAACTTTAGAGACATTTAATCAAGAACCGCTAGATCAAGACGTTTGGCAAAAACTGCAAAATAAACTGTATTATGTACAAATCGATCTGACTCAAATAGCAGACTATACTAAGCTTAAAGACATAACCGATCCTGAATCACGTATTGCTGTGAGTTATTTTGCAACCTCCTCTTCTTTATTTGGCTATATGAGTGAAGGATTAGCTAATGTTGGCTTAGCTAAAGAACCAGCTCGGGTTGTGGTAGAAAAACCTATTGGTCATAATTTAGCTTCTTCAATTGCCACTAATGACCAAATTGCGCAATACTTCAAAGAAAGTCAAATTTACCGCATTGATCACTATTTGGGTAAAGAGACGGTATTAAATTTATTAGTATTGCGTTTTGCTAATGCAATTTTTGCAACAAACTGGGATTATAATGCCATTGACCATGTGCAAATATCGGTCGCAGAAGAAGTGGGCGTTGAAGGACGTTGGAGTTATTATGACAATGCCGGGCAAACACGAGATATGGTGCAAAACCATCTTCTACAGATTCTTGCTCTTATAGCCATGGAGCCGCCAGTCAGCTTAGATGCTAACAATATTCGTGATGAAAAGTTAAAAGTTCTAAAAGCATTAAGGCCTATTACCTTAGAAAATGTACATGAAATGACAGTACGTGGTCAATACACTGGTGGCTTTGTCGGAGGACGTACAGTTCCAGGTTATTTAGAAGAAAATGACGCAAAAGCAAGTAATACGGAAACGTTTGTTGCTTTAAAAGTTTTTATCGATAACTGGCGTTGGGCAGGTGTTCCTTTTTATTTACGTACTGGTAAACGTATGCCTGAAAAATACAGTGAGGTATTAATTTCCTTTAAGCCACAGCCTCATAATATATTTCATAAAACTTATAAGAATTTAAAAGCAAATAAATTAATCATTCGACTACAGCCTGACGAAGGGGTTGAAATTCAAATTATTAATAAGGTTCCAGGCTTAGGCGAAACGATGCAGTTACAGCAAAGTAAACTTGATTTAAGTTTTGATGAAACGTTTAAAGCTAAACGTATTGTTGATGCCTATGAACGTTTATTATTAGAAGCGATGTTAGGCAATCAGTATTTATTTGTGCGCCGAGATGAAGTTGAGGCTGCGTGGGCATGGGTTGATAGTATTTTAGAAGCTTGGCAAGTTCAAAATGAACCGCCACGTGCTTATCAAGCTGGCACATGGGGGCCAGCTGCAGCTACTTCTTTATTAGCACGTGATGACAGAAATTGGGATGAGTAATATGCATTTGCAGCAATTTAATGATCCTACTAGTTTAGATAGTTACTTTTCTAACAGGTTAAAAGCTATTTTAACGGAGGCCATAGCCGCACGTGGGCATGCTTATTTGGTTGTATCTGGTGGTAAAACCCCGCAATCTTTATTTAAACTTCTTTCTGAAGCAGATCTAGAATGGAATAAAGTAACAATTCTGCTAGCAGATGAGCGTTGGCTACCAGCAAGTTCTAGTGATAGTAATGAAGGCATGTTAAAACGGCATTTACTGATAAACAATGCTGCAAAGGCAAATTATATTAGTTTATTGACTGAAGATGATGATCCTGAGATAGATATTAAGAAAATTGCTGCTCGCCTAGACAATTTACCTCAATTTGACGCGGTAATTTTAGGCATGGGTGAAGATGGTCATACAGCTTCTCTTTTTCCCTGTAGTAAGGAAATTAAGGCAGGTTTAACAATGTCAGAACCAGACGTGATCGTTGTTAAGCCTACAACAGCGCCTTATACAAGAATTTCTTTAACTAAAAATAGGTTATTAAATAGTCGATATATCTTTTTACATTTAGTGGGTGAAAATAAACTGGCTGTACTTAAAAAAGCTGATTCGGGTCAGGATACACTGGCTATGCCTATTCGTGCTTTTTTACACAATCCAGCGGTTGAATTACAAGTGATGTTTTCACCTTAATGAGATCCTTATGAATACAACTATCAAACAGGTCACAGAGCGTATTATTAAGAGAAGCATAAATAGCCGCGCGCGCTATTTGGCACGTTTAGAAAAAGCGCGCTTAAAAGGCCCACATCGAGGCGCCTTACATTGTGGTAATTTAGCACATGGGTTTGCCGCTTGCCGAGAAGGTGATAAGTTAGTAATGCGCCAATTAGTACAGCCTAATATTGCTATTGTTTCTGCTTATAATGATGTTTTATCAGCTCACAAGCCTTATGAGTCATATCCTGCCATCTTGCAAGAAGCCATTAGTGAAATGGGTGGGATTGCTCAATTTGCAGGTGGTGTGCCAGCGATGTGTGATGGCGTTACTCAAGGTCAGCCAGGTATGGATCTAAGCTTAATGAGTAGAGATACTATCGCCTTATCTGCTGCTATTGCTTTATCGCATAATTTATTTGATGGCGGTTTAATGCTTGGTATCTGTGATAAAATTGTTCCTGGATTATTAATTGCAGCATTAAGCTTCGGTCATTTACCTTTTGTCTTTGTTCCAGCAGGGCCTATGCCTTCGGGTATTTCTAATAAAGAGAAGGCCCGTATTAGGCAATTATACGCTGAAGGCAAAGTTGATAGGGAAGCCTTACTAGATGCTGAAGCTGCCTCATATCATACCTCCGGTACATGTACATTTTTTGGTACGGCTAATTCTAATCAGCTTATTGTGGAAATGATGGGTTTACATTTACCAGGTTCATCATTCATTAATCCTAATACCCCTTTACGGGTGGAATTAACGCGTGCCGCTGCTAAGCAGGTTCTGGATTTAACTGATTTGGGTAGTCATTATCTTCCTATAGGCCATATTGTTGAGGCAAAATCTATTGTTAATGGCATTATTGGCTTATTAGCAACAGGCGGCTCTACCAACCATACGATGCACCTTGTAGCAATTGCTCGAGCTGCCGGTTTCCTCATTAACTGGGATGATTTCGCTGAATTATCAAAAGTCACACCGTTGGTCGCTAAAATTTATCCTAATGGTAGTGCTGATATTAATCATTTTCACCGTGCAGGCGGCATGGCTTATTTAATTAATACTTTATTAGAAGCTGGTTTGCTGCATGATGATGTTCAAACAGTAGCAGGCCCAGGTTTACAACATTATACAAAACAGCCAGTTTTACATGATGGTGCATTACAATGGATAGATGGTCCGTCTGTCCCATTAGATGATGAAGTACTTCGTTCTGCTAAAGAGCCTTTTAGTAGCCATGGTGGGTTAGAAGTTTTATCCGGTAATATTGGACGGGCCGTAATCAAAACTTCAGCGCTTAATGATACTAATTTAGTTATTCAAGCCGAGGCAGAAGTATTTAGCAGTCAAGATGAATTTATGGAAGCTTTTAAAGCTGGAAAATTAAATAAGGACTGTGTGGTTGTTATTCGTTTTCAGGGCCCAAAAGCCTGTGGTATGCCAGAGTTACATCAATTAACTCCCCAATTATCTGTTCTACAAAATCGAGGCTTTCATGTGGCGCTGGTTACCGATGGACGTATGTCTGGGGCGTCTGGAAATGTACCTGCGGCCTTACATATTACTCCAGAAGCATTAGATGAAGGTAATATTTCTAAGATCCAAACAGGGGACTTAATTTTACTGGATAGCAAGCAAGGTATTTTGCAACTTCTTATTTCTGATGAGGAATTAATTACCCGCACACCTGCAAAACTTGATACTTCAGACTATTATCAAGGTATGGGACGGGAATTATTTGGCTGCCTACGTACCCAGCTAACTGGAGCTGAGCAGGGTGCTTGTAGCTTGTTTGTTACTGAGGATTGTTTATGAGTACTCAATTAGCTCACGAAACCTGCGTCTATGTAATTGCTGCTGATATTGGTGGCACTAATGCACGTTTTAGTCGTGTTAATTTAATTGACTTGAAAGTTGATGAGGTTGCTGTTTTTCCCTGCGCAAATTTTCCTACCTTAGAAGAGGCTTTAGTTCATTATCGCACAATGCATAATCTTACGGATATAAAAAACGCCTCTATTGCTATAGCGTGTCCAGTTATTAATGATCAAGTATGCATGACCAACGCAAATTGGAATTTTTCAATTAGGAAGCTTAAAGATAATTTAGGCTTTAGTGAGCTCCAGGTGCTTAATGACTTAACTGCGGCAGCTATGAGCTTACCCATTTTAACTTCAGAAGAGAAAGTCAAGATTGGCCCAGGCGAAATTGATCTAGCTAAACCCATGGTTATGTTAGGCGTAGGAACAGGCTTAGGCGTTGCTCATTTAATTCCTACTCCTTCAGGTTTTATGCCTTTATCTGGTGAGGGTGGTCATACGGGTTGGGCTGCACAAAATGAGCAAGAATGGTTTATTCACCGTTTTTTAACTGATAAATTTGGCCATGTTTCTTCAGAACGTTTACTATCTGGTCCTGGATTAGAAAATTTATATTTAGCAATAGCAGCTTATCAGAAATTAGATGTTTCTCCCTTATCTGCTGCAGAAATAGTAAATTCAGCACTAAACAGAAAATCTGAATTAGCAAGTATTGTGATTGATCAGTTTTTTGCAAGCTTAGGAAGTTACGCTGGGGATTTAGCTTTACGCTTATGCACTTTTGGTGGTGTTTATATTACAGGTGGTGTCGTGCCTAAATTACTACCATTAATGGAGCATAGTGAATTTAGAACTCGTTTTGAATCAAAAGGACGATTTAGCGAATTAAATAAAAAAATATCAACTTATGTTATTACCGCGGAGCACCCTGGTCTATTAGGGGCTGCTCTTTACCTAAAACAAATGATGGAAAGTGAAGAGTATGTCTTTAAATAATTGGTCATTACAACCCGATGTTCTATTTAATCAGGGACCTATCATTCCTGTACTCGTTATACGTCACATTGAAGATGCAATTCCATTAGCTACGACTTTAATTAGCTGTGGTATTACTCTTTTTGAGGTTACCTTAAGAACAGCAAGTGCTTTAGAAATAATTTATCGCTTAAGGCAAGAATTTCCAGATATATTGATTGGAGCTGGAACGGTAACATCGCCAACACAATTGGAGCAAGTTATTCAAGTAGGTGCCCAATTTGCTATTAGCCCTGGGCTAACTAGAGAATTATTACAAACAGCAAAAGACTCGACAATTCCATTAATTCCTGGTATTGCTAGTATTTCTGAACTCATGGAAGGGCTGCAATTTGGTTTTAACCATTTTAAATTCTTCCCAGCTGCAGTAGCTGGAGGAGTTAACATGTTAGATTCAATTCATGGTCCATTTCCAAATGTTCATTTTTGTCCTACTGGCGGCATTAATGAACATAACTTCTTAGATTACTTGAACCTTCCGAATGTTTCTTGTGTTGGTGGTTCTTGGATCGTTCCTGAAGAAGCAGTAAAATCAAAAAATTGGGAGAAAATTAGAATGCTAAGTTCAACAGCTATAACTCAGGCAACTAGTGTTTTAGGTAAATCAGTACTACAAAAAAACTAATTTTTAGAATGTAGAAGTATTTACAAAGATGCACTTTTTAATTCTCAAATTTTTAATACTGACATCTAAATTAAATCTTTTTAAAGCTCGGTTAATGATTTCATCATTGATATTAAGTTTTTTCAAAAGTTAGCATTTAGTTGTTTATGATTAAATTTGACTCAAATTAAGGATTGAATATGGCTTGGTTGGTAGCAATTATTGGATCGGTGGCAGGTTTCTTATTTGGTTATGATGAAGGTATTATCGCAGGTTCACTCGATCTGGTTAAAAATCATTTTTCCCTTACCCATACTCATGTAGGTATTATGACCTCGGCACTTCCATTTGGCGCTCTATTTGGATCAATGTTTATAGGCGCATTAATCGCTTCTAAATTTACTAAATATATTGGTAGACGTACAACGCTGTCTTATGCAGGTTTCTTTTTTCTCTTAGGTGCATTCGGAGCAGCCCTTGCTAATACAGAAACTATATTAATTGCCTCGCGGTTTATCTTGGGTCTTGCTATAGGTATTGCCGCTGTAACAACCCCTTTATACTTAGCAGAAACGGCTCCAGTGAAATTAAGAGGTGCTATCGTTGCTATTTATCAATTAGCCATCACCCTTGGTATAGTCTGTGCTTATGGGGTTAATTATTTGCTTATTGAACAACAAGCTTGGCGCGCTATGTTTGCTTCCAGTGCGATACCTGCCTTAATTTTAACAATAGGAATTTTATTTTTACCAGAATCACCGCGTTGGCTTTGTAGTGTAGGTAAACATGATTTAGCTATTCGCGCTTTAAAAAGGTTACGTGCTGGTAAATCGATTGATCAGGAACTTAATGATATAGAAGATACCTTGGCTAAAGAACCGCATAATGGTAAAAATTGGCGCTTACTTTTCCGTAAACCTTTACTTCCGGTATTACTATTAGGCGTTATACTCTTTTGCTTACAACAATTAAGTGGCATCAATGTCATTATTTATTATGCGCCAGAGATATTTAAAAATTTAGGTTTTACAAATACGATAGGGCAAATTTTAGCAACAATGGGTATCGGTTTAGTGAATGCTTTAGTCACTGTCCTTGCTATTTTTTGGGTTGATAAAATTGGTCGACGTAAGCTATTGCTGTTTGGTTTCGCAGGTACCTTCATTAGTCTAACGGCGCTGAGTTTATTCTCGCTATTCCAAGTAAGTGCTTTAGCTTATCTATCGGTGCTTTGTTTAACAGTTTATATCTTTTCATTTGCTATAAGCCTTGGCCCTATCCCTCATATTGCGATGGCAGAGATTTTCCCTTTGCATGTTCGAGGCGCTGGAATGGGATTATCTTCAATGAGTAATTGGGGATTTAATACATTGATGGTATTTAGCTTTCCAATTTTATATAACCAAATTGGTATTGAATATACATTTCTAATGTATGGTGTAATTTGTTTTCTAGGCTTTATCTACTCTTATTATTGGATGCCTGAAACTAAAAATATTAGTCTTGAAGCTATTGAAACTTATTTAATGAATAACAAACCGCTTCGCTATTTAGGTCGCAATCATCAAATTAATCAGCTTGATACGGGCATAAAACGGCCGGAATTATCACCAACGCTTTAATTTCTTACAAATTTAATAAATGCCACGACTGAGTTGTGGCATTCTAAAAAAGTACAATTTGCTGAATTTAATTTAATTCTTTATTAGCATAGATTGTCATAGCTTCTGTCAAGAAATTAAGTAATTTTGGATGGATATTCTCATAAAACTGTTTAAAGTCCTTATGTTCAAGATACATTTGGCTAAGGCCAATATAGCTTTCCTGAGTTGGCGTCCAAAACTTTTTCACCCAATTGTAATGTCTCTTAATTATTTTTTGAACACTATCATTGCTTGGTAATAAGCCAGCTTCCATAGCTATAACTAACTCTTGATTTATAGCATTACCTTTTTCTTGATGAGCTTCCCAATCTTGTTTTTGCCATTTGCTAACTTTTTTCCAGCTTGCATCAATTTCTTTTTGTGTTAAACCTCCCTTGGTAATTAAATATTCTTCATATTCTGATTGTTTATTGGCATTAAACCCTTCATACATTTCAATGTCGCTCATGATTGCTTTTCCTCTAATATGGGCAATGGTTTTATCAATTGTCTTTAAAAGAGCTTTAGTTTTAGTTAGATTATTTAGTAAAGCCGCTTTGTGTTCATGTAATGCTTCAAGTTTATCAAAGTCATGACTGCAAATTATTTTCTGGATTTCACTAAGTGAAAAACCTAACTCACGATAAAACAAAATTTGCTGTAATATCAGTAATTGATCTTCGCCATAATAGCGGTATTTATTACTGCCATAAAAAGCAGGCTTTAATAACCCAATTTGATCATAAAAACGTAATGTTCTTGTACTAACACCTGAAATTTTAGCTAATTGTTTTACCGTTAAAGACATTGCTACTCCTTAAGTGACACTAAAACGATAAAGGTTTACGTAACGTTAATGTCAATAATTAATATAAATTGCTAAAAATTAATTATGGTTATCTTATAAAAGAGGTTATTAAACTAGATGATGGTTATTTCATCAATATGATTTAAATTTAAATTTTAGCTATTAGTTATTTTGGATTTTTAAATACCGCGGTGGGACCGCGGTATCAATTTTTAAGGGAATTATAGAAAACTAATTTGCTATGAGCATATCATTTAACTGTTCACGTACTTTAATAGCTCTTAATACGGAGACATAGCTCCAAGTCAATGAGTAAGCACCTTGTTGTTGACCTGTATAGCGATTGATTTGCTCACTAATATATAAATTAGGAGCATATTCTTTGATAAGATTTAAATAATTATCGCCTTGCTTAAGATAGGAGGTAGAAAGTGCTGTATTAGGCATCATGGTTCCAAGAGTATAGTAATATTCTGCCATAGTTGCTGTTAGAATAAACCAAGGATTACCTTCGCTGTCACCATAGCCATCATAAATATCATCAATATAACGGCCAAATAAAATACCGTCTGTATGGTTTGCATTGATAGGGTAGGTTTGAAACTGATTTTTTAATGCGGTGGCAGTATTTTTAATATACTCATCTGAAGGCGCAAATACATTATCATGAGTATTGCCTAATAAAGTTGCTAGTATAACGGAGGTATCTAATTCTAGTGTCTTTTGCCGGCCAGGATGAGGTGGGCGGGTTGCTTGGATAATTTTATTATTTTTATCAATAAATGAATTAAGATCTTCTGTAATTTGTTTTGCTTGTGCTTCATAATAATTAGCGCGTGATTCGTCATGAAGTTGTCTTGCAAATTGAGCGCCTTCTAGCAGTGCTTTTCTTTGAACCATTTCAGTAAAGAAATGATGACCATAAACTTCTTCCCATAAGTCAAAATTATCCTCACGCCAATGTGTAGCCACAAAATCTAAATCGGTTTTAATAGTACCTATCGTTGAAGACAGAGGATTTGTATTATAAAGGTGAGTATTAACGTAATCTATTTCATTTTCCTTAAGCAGCGCTTGGGCAAAATGCATTTGTGTCAAAGCTCTAAGCGCAGGCCCATCATATTGCGGCCGCCCCCAAGGGCCATCAAAAGGTAAGCCATTTAAATAGAACTTAGGCTCACCTAAGATATGTTGACCGGGTAGAGGATCAACTTGATTTTGAACTTTTTCAGTCCAACGAATGTAATTTAAAAGTCTTTGCTTATCTTCCAAATGATGATTTTTCTCATACCAAGTTTCAATTAAATCCATGGTGATAGCTGCATCTCGAATCCAATCAAAATAATAATTAGGATAAACCTGAGACGGCGAGGCTACTACTGCTCCTTCTTCATTAATGTTGGCTAGAAAATTTTTTTTCAGTAAGTCAATTTCAGCAGAAGAGAAAATATCTGCATAACTTTGAAAGGCCAGTAGACATAAACCTATAGTTAAAATCCGTTTCATTGTTGCTCCTAATATAATTTTTAGCTCAAGCAGAATATCTTAATAAAAATGAAAAAATCAAGCTGCCTAAATTTAGTATTTAATATAACTTGTATCGACTATAGTTAAGATAATTGCGTCTTAGGAAATCACTATGAAAAGAATATTAATTACTGGTGCCAGTCGAGGTATAGGTTTAGAAACGGCTAAGCTCTTTCTTAATAAGGGTTGGCAAGTTATTGGAACATCAACTACGGGCTATAGTAAATTTGAACACCCTGGTTTAAAGATTTATGCGCTGAATTTAGCAAATTCCCAATCTATAAAGCAATTTGCCAATCAATTAGATTCAATCGATATTTTAATTAATAATGCAGCTGTTTTATTAGATCATTGGCAAGAAGTAAAGATTAACTTAGATGAGCTTAGAACAACATTTGATGTTAATGTATTTGGCACCATCGAGTTAACTGAAGGTTGCATAAAGAAAATTAATAAACAAGGTCAAATTATAAATATAGCCTCGGGCTGGGGCGCTTTTAGTTCAAATGATTCACCTTATGCTCCAAATTATAAACTTTCTAAAGTTTGTCTGAATATGTATACAAAATTATTAGCGGAAAGACTTTCAAATATTATTGTTTCAAGTATTGATCCAGGCTGGGTAAAAACAGATATGGGGACGCAAAGGGCTCCAAAATTAGCAGCTACAGTGGCAAAAGAACTATACGATTTAGTGCATTTACCTAAAAAATCTGGTTTGTTTTGGCATGAAGGGAAAGTAAGAGAGTGGTAGTTATTTCCTATCTTTTATAAATTTGTGTGAACTTAACTTATAAGTATTTATCTTGGGTTAGGCATTCTACAAGAAACATCAAGGGCTAAATACTAATTAATATTAGCCAATTCAATTATTTATTAACTTGCTATTAAAAATTAGATTAAGAAATTTCAAATTTAGCACATTACCTAAATTAGTGTAACCAAGATTGTTCTCGACTGCTTATTAGCTGTTTATTAATTTGTCTGATACATTTAATAAGAGAAGGATAGAAAGGATAGAGTATGCAAAAAGGAATTTGGGAGCAGCATCATTTACAGCATTGTAGAGAAAAATTTCCTACAGCTTTTTATGATGATCTAGATCATCTAAATTCCTTTAATCAGGATTTTGGTAGGTTAATAACCTCTGCGGCAAAAGCCATATTTATGCCAAAAGACATAAAATCAATGCAAGAATTTGTAGCTTTTGCTAATGAAAATAATTTACCTATTACCATTCGAGGTAATGGAATGAGTCAATGTGGACAATCCTTAGCACCTTCGGATGGAATCATTCTCAATACCATGGCGTTAGATTCCGTTTATGAATATAAAGAACAATCAATTTGGATTGATGCTAATGCAACCTGGTCAGCATTAATAGAAGCATCCTTACAACAAAATCAAATACCTTATATTACTCCTTATAATTGCAGTTTATCCATTGGCGGGGTGTTGTCGGTTGGAGGCGTTGGAGCAGCTTCTTTTAAATATGGTAGCGCGGTAAATCATGTACAAGCTTTAGAAGTCATTAGCGCTGAGGGTGATCTTTTACAAGTTGATTCTCGCTCAACTCTTTTTCATGCATGCTTAGGTGGGCAGGGTCAATTTGGAATAATTACTAAGGCTTGTATTAAACTTAAACCTTGCAAAGAACAAGTTAGAACTTTTCTGTTAACCTATATAGATGAAAAACAATGGCTACATGATATCGCTTTATTTAGACAACATGCTGATTATATTGAATGTTTTTGTTCACCGTCTGTTCAAGGTGCAAAATTAACTCCATCAGGAAGAAAACCCTTTGCTCAATGGCTGTTTGCCTTGCATGTTTCAATAGAGTTTACGGAACGTCCGCCAGAACTTTCGGATATAACATACGCTAATCCTTGGAAAATTTTACATATACAAGATGAACCTATTAAAGACTATTTACATCGTCATGATGGACGTTTTCAATTAATGAAGTTAACAGGCCAATGGGAATTACCACATCCTTGGTATGAATGTTTTATTCCTAAGCAAGTTTTATTTGATGATTTTCAGGCTTTTTTAGCTTCTTTACCTCTACATTATGTACCTATTTTACAAGTTGTCCCTATTGCTGCAAAAGAGCCACATGGCTTTTTAATGTTACCTAAGGGAGAAGATATTTTTGCATTGATGATCTTAAATCCAGGCATACCTTCGAGCTTAGTACCTAGTTGCTTAGATGCAATAGATAACCTTGATAAACGCTTTTTACCACAAGGTGGAAAGCGTTATCTTTCTGGCTATTTAGGTAACAGGGTAGATAATTATTATTGGCAAAGACACTTTGAAGAGCGCTATGATGAGTGGATAAATTTAAAAACGCAATTCGATCCAAAACATCTTTTCCGGTCTGTGCTTCATCATTGGCAATAATAGAATTAAGCCACGCTGAATTTCATCAAATTAAATAAACTTGTCGTGCTATAGCTTTCTTCAAAGTGAAAGCCTAACGGCTCTATCGTTTTTTGCCATTCAGTTAGTGTACGTTGTCTACCATTTAGTAATACCATCATAACAATATCCATAGTCTTATTAGGGTGTGGTTCATTATCTTCTGGCATGACTTGTTCTGCAATAAATAAGCTTGCAGATTTAGGCATTCGGAGAGCACAATTTGTAATTATTTGCTGCATAATTTGGTCATTAAAATCATGTAATACGCCTTTAAATAAATAAGCATCAGCACTGGGTATTTCCTTTAAGAAATCACCAGCAATTAATTCTACATTGGGTGGAAAATCATCAGGATTTAGTTGATCAATAACAAAAGGAGTATCAAAAAGTATCGCTTTAACGAGAGGATAATGCTTCACAATTGATTTAACCATACCGCCTCGGCCGCCACCCATATCAACAATACTTTGTAATTTTGAAAAATCATAGGCCTTGCTAATAGTATCATCATCATAAGTTGATAATTTTGCCATGCCACGATCAAAATTAGCTTGTTTTTGTGGATTTTGACTTAAATAATCAAAAAACTGCTCATGATGCTGATGATAAAAAGCAGACTCGCCTGTTTTTAAACTCACATCTAATTTAGAAAATGCTTGCCACCAACTATCATCAACCATACATAAAACATCACGTATCGAGTGAGGATCGTCATCACGCAACGGCTTAGATAACTCTGTTAGTGAATAACCAGTAGGGTGGAGATTAACGATCTTATATCCACTTAAAAATCTTAGCAATCTATCTAATAAGTCGGGTTTTGTCTGGGTTTTTTCTGCTAACTCTTCTACAGATATAGGAACTTCTGACATATGATTGGCTATACCAAGCTGTGCAATAGTATGTATAGCACGAGAGATTACATACCAACGTGACATTGTGGCTAATACCATAAATGGTTCTTGTTGATACGTCATAGTGTAATTTCCTTATTTTATTTTCCAAAAAAATCTAGTTAACTATTGAAAGAAGTTTAGCAGAGACTACTTAATTAATAATCTTATAACTTAAATAGTTATAGTCTCTCCCACTAAGTTTCATACTGCGTTACAAGCTTGCTCGGCGAAGTACAGTACTTATTTGTACACTCCTTCGCCTCTCTCCCTTGTGCCTTGTCTGAAACTTAGTGAGAAACGCTATAGTTTAGTAGATTAATAAGATAGTTGGCCAGAAGAATAATCTAACTTTTCTAGATTGGGATTATTCATTTGAGCTTCATCTCTTAAAAATTGTCCTGGTAAAGGATGTTGTTCTTCAAATTCTTTAAGATAATTCCCTAATCGAAACGATCTTAATGCTTGTACCTCATCACTAGAAAACTTTATATTGTTATTGGCTGGTTCCTGTAAAGCCTGAATCATTTTTTTAGCTGCTTGAATGCCGATTGCCTCTGGAGCAGAACAGGCATTAGCCATTTGTGATTTAAAACTGTGCGTTGCAGAGCTTGTTCCTTGTGCCTGAGCTGAGAGTACACTGATATATTGGTTTAACTTATTTATAAAGTTAACAGTTGGATTTTGAATTGGTGCACTAACATGAAAATGAGCTAATATCTTGTCTCTATTCTCAAACATCTGTCTTTCAACAATGCTAAGTCTGCCTGGCGTATGGCCATGAGGACATCCATTTTGATCAATAATTATTGATCGTGGCTCACCGCGGCAGTTTTCGCCATTTATTCTATAGCCGCCATTAAATGGTTCAATACTAGTTACATAATTATCGCCATAGGGGTCTCTAAGTGTAAATGTAGTCACTGGCTTAGAATTATTTTTTGGCGCCGATGGAATAGAGGTTGTTGGCATATCAGTTCTTACCATTACTTTTTTAACATTATTTTCATTAGTAGGACTACAGGTGGCAACAACTATATTTGTGCCAGAAGCTTTAAATTCATCAATCATTGCTATAGCACTGTAAATTTCTGTAAGAGTGCTGTTACTTAGTGGTTTTACTTTACCAAGTTCCTTATCACAAAAAAATAGGGGTTTATCTAGATTATTATTACTTTGTAAATAATTTCTTAATTCCTGTCCCTCATAGATAGCAATTTTACCATCAGGTTTTCTTACAGCTAAAGCGCCACGTTCTAAAACATCATGCGCTGGGGTTGTTAGATTTTCCCATCCTGTTTTGCCTTGAATTAGTCCTTTTTTAAATTGGGAAAAATTGAAGTCTTGTTGCAGCGGCGAAATATTAATATTATGAACAGTATCTTGATACTGGTGCCAGTTTAATTGGTTTCCCTTTTCATCAGTAATGGGCCAAATTTTACCCTGGGAGGTCATTTCTTCTAAATGGCGGTGTTTGTCTGCAAAACCAATGACATAATTATCCTCCATTTTGCCAGGCGTAGTAATCCGATGTTGTTTATCTAAGGAAATTTTTTCTGGAAGTTTAGATCCATGCCCATTAATGACTAATGTCTTAGGTTTTGAAATTGTGTCTTTAGGTTTACTACTTACTGAAGGAGCTATATTAAAATGCGCAAAAATTGCTTTCCTTTCTTGATACATTTGTATTTCAGCAGGCGTTAGAAAGGTATTATGAAATCCTCTTGCTTTACCCGTTTTATCAATTGTGATAGAGCGAGGCTCACCTCGGCAATTTAACCCATTTATCCTATAACCACCATTACTAAGCATATCCACACTAGTGACATAATTATTTCCTTTATTGTTTATCAGAGTCAGTCTCTTGGAAGAGTTGTTTATCGGAGGAGTTCCTATAGAAGTAGAATTTACTGTAGGAGTAGGACTTACTGTGGTAGGGGTAGGTTTTACGGTGGAGGTAGGGCTTACTGTAGGAGCTGAGTTTACCGGCGAATAAGATGCGGGTTTCATTGGTGTCATGGTCGGTTTTTTAGATTGTCTAAAACTCTCATAAGCTTGATAAACTTGAGGATTAGTAATCTTTATTTGTGCGTACTTACTTCCCTGTGGAGTAGTCAATTGCAAGCCTGTAATCCTGCCATTTTGAATTAAGGCATTATTTGTTTGCTGTAGATAATTTATAAAGTTAGCTAATTGGCTTCTAGCAGCCGTTTTATCTATTTGTATTATGTGAGGAGTTACCTCGGGTGAGCGAACTATAGCTGTCGTATTTGGGGTAAAATTAGGATCTAATTTTCTACTAAGATTATCCTGAAAAATATCAAATGTGCCAGCTGTGCGAGTTTTACCATTAATTACCACGGAGGGCCTTTCAGCAGATTGCAAAGTATTAGGATCATTGCTTGGCTTAAAGTTAGAAATATTAGCATCGCCCATGCACATGCCTTTAAAGTTATCAATATATTTTTTTGTTTCAGCTTGCGCCTTATAATCACCATGAATATTTGCTACAGGTACTTTTTCGCCTGTTGCATTATGCGTTAACTCATATTCTGCACCACGATTATTTAAAATAGGTGTTGCATTTTTCGATAGCGTAAACACCTTAGGATTATATAACATTGTGGTACCAAAAGGATGATCCCCTGTTTTCCGCCATTGTGACGCTAAGGCATTGGTATCAATTAGTTTTGAATCTTTATCAAGCTCTTTTAACTTATTGATTAAATATCTAAACTCTTTACTTTTAGGATTCGGTATTTCTTGAAGAGCTAGAAAACCAACGCCTTCTTTAAATGCCTTATAGATTTCCTCCGCTTTTGATTCCATTAACTGTTTGTTATTTTTAGGTAAAGATTTAAATCCATCTACTTGTGCTGCAGGAAACAGGGCAGAGCCAGGGTGCGTTGCATTCAATGTAGCCATGGCACCAAATTTCGTATTTTGTATTATTATATTATGATCGCCTGTAGGCCTTACAATTACTTTTTTGCCTACTCGAAATTTCATGTTCGGGATTTTAAATTTTGGGAGTCGGATATTAAAATTAGGCATGATATTTAAAAAAATAACGATTTGTATAATTTTACTACAAATAGGAAAGACTTGCAAAACTTAACATATTATTAAGGTTGTTAGTCCTAATAACTTCTAACAATTTAATTTACGGGTTTAACTTTGCTTTAACTTGGTAGATAATGTTTAAGTCCTGAATTTTCTACTTATTTTTGCTTTGAATAACCAGAGTTTATAGAATAGGGTTACTAAGTACGCTTAAGTATGTTAGCTTTTAGGTTCTAGTTTATCTTATGGAATTGCGAAAATTGTTTTTGCCCGTTTCTGAATACCAAAAATTAATTGCTATAATAGTTTTTCTTATTATGGCAAGCTTATTTTTTTATCAGGTTATGACTTTTTTAAAACAAGACTTATCAGTAAATGTAACAGCTCAGCCCGCAATTGTTAACTCCAAGCAAATTAAAATTACTACTAATTCAATTATTTTTACTAAACCACTTTTTGGTGATTATATTCCAGTCATTAATGAAGTAGATATTAAAGAATCGACACTTGATGTTGAGATAGTGGGTATTATGTTTTCACCTAACTCTGGAGATTCTCAAGTTATTATTAAAGATACAGCAGGTGAGGAGCGAACGTATATAGCTGGTGATACTTTACCTGGAGGCGCAGTAGTTAAACGTATTAATGAAAATAGTGTGGTAGTTTTATATAATGGATCTTTGGAGAGCTTAAGTTTACCGAAAATTGAGTTGCTCTTTAATAAACCAGCAAAGCCTTTAATCAGTGAGGAATAATGTTATGCAGAGAGTTGTTCGATTGGCTCTGTTGGCAGTACTAGTTATAGTTTTAACAGCTTGTGTGGCTTTAAAAGGGTCTGATTTTTCCCAAGGAATAAAATGCTTCAGAGCTGGGGACTATCGTAAAGCATTTATCCGCTTAAAACCTGAAGCCGATAAGGGACAATGCGATGCTCAATATGCGATCGGCTATATGTATTATTATGGGAGGGGCGTAGTTGAAGATCGCCGTAAAGCTTGGTATTGGATAAGGCGAGCGGCCTCTCAAGGACAGCCAGAAGCTGTTGCAGCAGTAAAAATTTTAACCACTACTAATACAATTGCAAGTGTTTAAAGTATCATTTAATGCGTTGCACTAATAATAAGTGACATGATGTAACAACAATAAACCAAAATTAAAAGACCGCCATGCCAACGTGTAATTTTTTTATGGCGAGTATTAATCCATAAAAGAATAAGTGTAGTTAGCAACATAACAGGCATATCACGCCATAAAATAGCATGGCTAATTAAGGAGGGGTGAATAATGCCTGGAAATATCAATACTGCAAGTAAATTAAATACATTAGCCCCTAAAATTGTCCCAATAGCTATATCATCGGCGCCTTTTCTAATTGCTAAGATAGATGTAATAAGTTCAGGTAGGCTACTACCTATTGCAGTTAAAGTTAATCCAATAAATAAATCACTAAGGCCAAATTGATGAGCTAGACGAGAGCTGTTAATAACAAGGAACTTTGCACTAATAGGAACGACAATAAGACCTACACATAAGCTAAATACGTAATTTCGAAAAGAATGTTTACGTAAAACAGCCTGACGAAATTCTTCAGTAATCTGTCGTTGTGCAGTCGAATTTTTAAGTGTGTATAATAAATAGCCTATAAATAGCAAGCACACTAAGAGTGATAAACAACTATCAATAATACTTATATAGCCATCCAACATAAGTGAATAGATAAATAACATGGCAATAAAAAGTAAGGGAAATTCTCGTTGTAGAAAAGATGGCTGAACTTTAAGGGGCCTTATTAGTGCAATGAGGCCAAGTACTAGCCCAATATTAGCAATATTAGATCCGATAGCATTACCAACAGCAATATCAGCTAAACCATCAAAAGAAGCCCGAATACCTATCATGATTTCAGGCGCTGAGGTACCTAAAGCAACCAATGTAAAACCTATTAATAGTGGTGGTAAGCGATAGTAATATGCCAATCCAGACGCGCCTGAAACTAAATGACTTGCTGACCAAAGTAATGCGGCAAAATTAACTAAAATTAAAAAAAAACTGGTCATTTTATTTCTCAATACTGTTATTAAATCTTTTGCAAACTACTTTGCTGTGTGAATCACTCTTAGGTAATTTTTTATAATAACAGGGTCAATAGAATATTCATGATACTTGATTTAGGTAACAACACAAAGATATTGCTATTTTATTTAACAATTTATTAAATTTTGGATAGTTAACTATTGTTGCATGATAAATACAACATAAGTAGCCTGTGAAACGAAGTGAAACCCAGGTTCCAGCTAAAACATTTTATGAAATACTCTAACTTAAGAAGATGGCTGCTTGCAGGGTATGACAGCGAATTTGACTGACGAGCAAAAAATTCATATGTGTTTCTTAATCTCTCCTGATTTGGCAGTAATTATTTTCTGTGCTAATATACGACAGTGTTTTTCTTTTAAATTCATTTGGTTTGATAATAATGCTTTTATTTTACCCTATGAACATATTGCTACAAATAATAAGAAAATCAGGCACCTTGCTTTAATATTTGATGGGTAGCCTACGCTCAGTAACCTTCACATAATGTCGCCTCTGCTAAGAAGGATTATCAATAAGTTTTTAGTATCTTTGCGAGCGCAGGAAGCCATCTAATTAACGTGAATTCAACATAAAATATATTTGCTATATTTTATGTCAAATTTAGTTATATTTAATCTGGATCCCGTATAAATGCTTCGCATTTTACGGGATAACGTTCGTTTAGCGACATAAAAAAGCCTTTGGCTCTTTTATATCGAACTCACGTTAATTATTTTTTAATTCTTTGATGATGGTATTGCTATGTTTAAAGAACAATATCGCCTTTTACGGCAAAAAAGCCTAAGGCAGTACACATTAAGTTGTATGTTAGCCATGTTTGGAAATGGCTTAACCTACATTATTATGGTTTGGGTATTGATGCATTTCGATGCGTCAGTCGTATCTACTGCTATATTAATGACCTGTTTTTGGTTACCAAATGTTTTATTTGGATGCTTGTGCGGTGTTTTAGCGGATAGATGGGATCGACAGTATCTCTTAATTGCAGTCAATGCTGCACGAACTATTTGTCTTTTTGGTTTTGCGCTTTTAGGTAATGAATATGAAACACCGTTAGCAATTTACATATTAGCAGCTGTTCTAGGCACACTTCTAGCAGCCTACGTTCCAGCAGCTATGAGTTTTGTACGCGAGTTAGTTTCTGATAAAGATTTGCTATATGGCAATGCACTTGCAGACATGGCCTATGAAGTAGGCGCAGTTGCAGGCATGGGCTGCGCTGGGCTTATTTTAGCGCTTAGCTCTTTTACGGCTTGTTTTATGATAAATGCCCTGTGCTACTTGTTGGCAACATATATTCTTATAAAAATTAAATTACCACACCGAGTAAGCAAAACGATAACTAATGAGTCATTTGGATCGCAGTTTGTTCAAGGATGGCGTTACATTAAGGTAAGACCAATTTTACTACTTGTTTATTTAACGCAAGGATTATTTTTTATAAGTTACATGACTGCTCCGGTTTTATTAGCACCGTATGCCAAAACAGTTTTGCATAGTAGTGTTAGTCAATTTGGTTGGCTTGAATCAGGATTATCATTAGGTATTATCTTAGGTGGTTTTATAGCGCCTTACTGTGCCTCTTATTTTTCGGTCTTTAAAGTCATTATTGGACAAATTATTCTAGGAATACTAGGTTTTTATTTGTTTAGTCATACATTTGATAATAATTTGGCTATTTTTTATCATTTTTTAATTGGCTTTTCATTTTCATCATGGGCATTAATTACAACTTTCGCTCAAGAAATGACTGATATTGACTATCAGGGTAGGGTGCAGTCGCTGTTTAATAGCCTCTCAGGTATAGTTATTATATTGTTTTATTATTTACTAAGTCAGTGGAAGGACTTGCCAATCACTAATCTGTATTTTGGTGAAATAGGGTTATTGTTATTAGCAATCTTTATTTTGGTTTATGTTGGATTTAGCAGTAATGTTGAAAGAGAATTAATTAATTAACCTAAGCGTAGCCTACTTTTAGGCTATTTTTTCTAATTTAGGCATATAAGGTTACCAAGATACATCGTTTTGCTTTAAGTCCAAAAAATCATGAATGATCTTATTAATAGGTTTGGCCAAACCTATTTCATTTAATTGACTTATTTGAAACCATTTGCCTGTATTCTCAGCTATGGATTCAGCTACAGAGGGTACTTTAAGTGCTAACGGAATTATATCCAAATGAAAATGGCTAAAGGTATGTCTAAATTCTAATAAGGATTGCACGGGTGTTTTATTGACCTGATAACGATGTAAATACTCCAAAGGTTGAGTTTCCAAATCACAAGTAGGTAGGCTCCAAAGTCCTCCCCAAAGACCAGTTGGCGGTCGTTTCTCCAAATAAATTTTATTATCTGCAGAGTATAATAAGAAAAAATATTGCTTTCTTATAGGCAATATCTTTTTAATTTTCTTAACAGGGTATAGTTCTTCTTTTTGATGTAAATGAGCAAGGCAAGTTGTTCTAACTGGACAGTGGATACAGCTAGGCTTTCTTACCGTGCAACAAGTCGCTCCTAAATCCATTATTGCTTGTGTGTAGTCGGCGCAACGCTGTTTTGGCATGCATTGATTAGCAAGTTGCCATAATTTTTTTTTCACGTCATTTTGCTCCGGCCAACCATCAATCATAAAATACCGAGTAAGAACTCTTTTGACATTGCCATCTAAAATGGCCGTTGCTTGATTAAAAGCTAAGGATGCGATAGCAGCAGCGGTAGAAGGGCCGATACCAGGTAGTTCTAGAAGTTGATTAAGATTACTAGGAAATTGACCTAAATACTTTTCAGCAATGATTTTTGCGGTCTTATGAAGATTCCTTGCACGACTATAATACCCTAACCCTGACCAGTGCGCTAAAATGGCATCATCAGTTGCATCTGCTAAGTGATTTACAGTCGGAAAACTTGTCATAAATCGCTCGAAATAAGGTATAACCGTTTGAACTTGCGTTTGTTGTAACATTATTTCAGAAATCCACACTTGATAGGCTGATCTAGGATGTTGCCATGGCAAGTTTTTACGGCCATATTGGTCAAACCAGTGTAGTAAAGGTTCACTAAAGTTTTGGTAGATTGATTCGTTATTCATAATTAATGATAGAAAAATGTAACGAGCTGCTCTTTTAGTTTTAATACAGGCTTAGCAAGTGTATCTTTAATCCAAACTTTAGCTAAACTTGCATTTATTTTTTTAAAGTCAGGTAAAACGACGGGCTGATTTAATGTGCCTTGGATTATTAAGGGAAATCCTCCGCCTATTAATTCTTGAATATTATTTAATTTGCTATCATCAATAATTAAAGTTGCTAAAAGATGACTAATTAAATTGTAATTAGTTAAGTTCATTTCACCTTCACCTTTTAATTGCAGCATATCTGTCTGCAATAATAAAGTATGGCTAAATAATATTTTTTGGGCAAGTCGGTATTGAATTGCCATAAGTTTGACTGAGGTTGGCTCTCTAGAAAGTAAAATATTATCTTGAAATTCCTTGTCTAAGTCTAACTTTGATTCCTTTTTCTCTTGGGCATTACTTATTTGAATACTTAATTTTTTAACTATTTTATCTAAATCGAAAAATTCGAGCGTACCCTCATGAAGGCTGATATTGCCATTGCCTATTGTTGTAGCCAACCAATCCTGATTAATAAGATTTGATTGGCTATGGAGAGAAAAATCTAATTTTCCCTTGATTAAGGCCTGATTAAATAAGGCGCTCGTTAAGCGAGCAGCATTTATACCGGTTGCTGTTTGGTTTACTTTTAATATTTTTGATAATGAATTAAAACTTAAGTCACCTATTGCTTCACCTTGGTAAATTTTTATAGTAAGAGGATTTAAAGAGAGAACAGCCTGTTTAAAGCTAGTGTTTGCACCTATTTGATTGATTTTAAATCGCCCAATTTTTAAGTTTTGAATAAGAAGTTGCCCTCGAATTAGCGAGGACTTTAATGCTGTTTCAAGTTGATTAAGCGAATTAACAGCTAAATTTGCATCGCCCTTAAATTGTAATTGTGCACTGAGCGGCTGCTGTTTAGCAGCATAATTAATATTAGCTTTTATTTGAAAGGGAAATAAATTTTGCTCTAAATTGATTTGCTCAAGTCTTAATTGTAAAGAATTTAAAGTCAGTAACTGATTATTAATTTGTGTTTTTATCTTCCCGTTAGTTATTAATAGCCTTTCTAAGGCAAATTTTTCCTCTATATTCTTTCCAAAAGTAGAATGCATAGGTAAGTTATGCGAAGTATTTATAGGCGGTTGTTTATAATTAGAATTGATATCCGCTACAAAATTAGTAATTTGAATTTCGTCGAATACAATTTTACCTTGCAATAAAGCTGATGGCTTTAAATTAAAAAATAGTTGCCCTAACTTTATTTGATAAGGACTTTGGGGCTCTTTGTTACCAATACGAATAGATTCTATTTTGATACTGGGTCTTGGGAATAATTGCCAGCTTATATCGCCTTCAATTTTACAGGGTTGTGCAGTATAAGTTTTTACCTTAAGTGTAACAAAATCTTTAAATAATGTTGGACTAACCGTTCTAGTTATGAGCCAAAAGAGAAAGCTAATAAGTAAAATAAAGCCTAGTAAAATTACAACAAATTTTTTAAAAAACCGCATAACAACTATAAGAAGTAAAAAACGCAAGCATAGCGATAACTTAAATCATGTCAAGTTTTATCCAATATGTTTTGATAAAAAACCTAATTATACTAATCCGTAAGTTAACATTTTAGTAGCTCAAATCTGTAAGCTAAGTGGTTTGTACATTTATCGTTTTTTTAGATCAAAATTTAACAAATTATGTAAATTAATTAAAAAATTTTAAAAAAATTTACCAAACCCTATTGCTATTAACGTAAGCTAAGTTTAATCTTAAATTCTTCTATATAGAAGGTTATAAAAATTTGTAGACGTAGGATTTAGTTTTTTAGATGTACTCAGGATGAGTCAAATAAAAATCAAGGAGAACGTCATGCAATTAAGTGAGTGGGAAGTTATTATTCTCAAGCCTACCTATGTATTTTCATCATTTCTAGCTTCACAATTACCCGATATTGAATTACCTGATCCGCATTTGTTAAGTGTTGATAACACCGCTTATGTTATTAAAAAACAAAACAGTGATGAAGAAACATTAAATGAAATAGAACGTCATTTTAAATGTATGTTTCATCATGAAATTAGCCGCTGGCTAGGCGACACTGCACATAATGAGATTGAGAGTAGTTTTTTAGATTTCCTCTGTTGTTTCAAATTTGAGTTGCACTCACATATTGTTTTGATGGAAAAATCCATGTCTCAAGGTGAACAGTTAATACGCGTTAAACCTCGTTCTGTTCTATTAAAGTGGATGAGAACAGCCGTAGAAGAGCAACGAGATTTAACGAGTATTTTAGAAAAAGCAACTGTTTCTAACTTAGCAGAAAATGCTACAGTCGTTGTTAAAAATTTTAAAGATTTATCAGAAATAAAACCATTTCTTCAGGTATATTATCCTCAGATCTTTGAAGCTGAAATGCTTAGAATGTGTGATGAAGCAGATCAGTGGCCAAAGGTTGATTCTTACGAAGCTTTCAGTCGTTATTTTTCTATCGATATTCACTCTCAATTAATACATCTGCATTAAGGAGGTTGGCTATGGGGCCAATAGCTATAGCAGTCATCTGTGCGGCAGTTTTTGGGGTAGTCAGTACTATTACAGCTTTTATCCACCGTCTATTAGCAAGCCGGGATAAGCGGTTAAATGATCTTGCACAAGCTAAAGCATTAACGCAAGAAACGATCGAATTAGAGAAATTACGCCACGAAATGTTAAGTTACAAGCGTTATAATGCTTATTATCAAGTTTTAGGCGAAAATAAGGAAGCAGTGCAATATCTTGATCAAAAAATTGAGGAAATCTTAAAGAAAAAATCAGAGCTTATTGAGCGATATGCTCAAGCAATTGTTAAAGAGTCAAACGCAATTGTTGCTGGTAATAGTTCGCTTGATCGTAAAGAGGTTTGCGATAAATTAAGGCAGGAAATCGATAATCAACTTAAAACCTATGATACAGAAATAAAGCAATTACAACAGCGCCGGTCTAATTTATGGAATTCTAATAAAGAATTACAAGATTATATCCTTGAACAAGAAAAAAAGCGTAATGAGCATATGGACGCTGTTTATCAACAACATTCTGCTTTGCTGGAAAAAATTTTTCTGCGCCATAATGATAATTCTGAAAATGTCACTAAAACACTTATTGATTCAACAACACAAACCTTTAAATCCTTAATTACGGCGCCTATTGAATTTTTATCTAAAACCTTTCGTTTAACTAAAAATGCTTCGTCAAATGTAGCAAAACAAGAACTATTAAAAAGGCAAAATATTGCAGCTTTAGAAGCCTTAATTAATGGTCAAGATGAAGTTGGTAACCCTGGTTTTGATAGAAAAAATAAACAAGAAAATGATAAAATTCCACTAGGTTATGCAGCTAATTTCTCATTTAATATGTAAATTTTTATGAATTCACGGTTAATTTATGTTAATCGTGAATTTTTTTCTATCAATTTACAAAAAATTCGTGCATAATCTCTCTTCTTTATCTCAATAAACATTATTTATAGTTAATTAATGCAAGCTCAAACTTCAATAATAAAATCAAAAACTTTAAAGGGTATTGCAGCAGTTTTAACTTCTTTTTAACATATATGAACCATCTATTGTTAAGTGGGATTTTTAAATAAAATATTGAGCCGCCATATTATGGAGTTGAAGATGAGAAAAAATTTTTGGGCTATTTTAGTCATTTTTTTTATGAGTTTTTTTGCTAGCATTTCAATAGCAAGCACCCAAGATGACCTTTTAAATTATGAAAAAAATACCATAGAAATTTTTCAAAAATTTTCTTCAAAAGTAGTTTCAGTTCATAGATTAGCGACAGTGCAACGTGCCTATACCAAAATGCATGTTCCTGCTGGTGCTGGTTCAGGTATTATATGGGATAATCAGGGGCATATTGTTACTAATTATCATGTAATTAAAGGTGCTGATGACCTTGCTGTTACCATTGGGAATGTTACTGTTCCTGCTAAAGTAATAGGTGCTGAGCCGCGTAAAGATCTTGCTGTACTTTCAATAACTTCAGCAAAGGTATTAAATTTATTAAAAAATGTGACTCCATTTGAAATTATTCACAGCCGTGATTTGTTAGTGGGCCAAAAAGTAATAGCTATAGGTAATCCTTTTGGGTTGGATCATAGTTTAACTATTGGTGTTATTTCTGCTTTAGGCCGCCAAGTCCCAGGCGTGGGGGGCGTTACTATTCGTGAAATGATTCAAACAGATGCCTCTATTAATCCTGGCAATTCAGGTGGGCCACTGCTTGATAGTAAAGGCCGCTTAATCGGGCTTAATACAGCTATCTACTCTAATTCAGGTGCATCAGCAGGTATTGGCTTTGCAGTTCCCTCTGATGACGTGGAGCGTATTGTTCCTCAATTAATAAAACATGGACGAGTAGTTTTAGCAGGTATTGGTATTCGTCGCGTCGAGCCTAGTATTGCAAAGCGCTTTGGTATTAAAAAAGGCATTTTAGTGTTAGATATTTTACCACATTCACCTGCCGCTGCAGCTAAATTACGTGGTACTTTCCGAGATGTTGATGGCAGAATTCACTTGGGTGATATCATCACCGCAGTTAATGGTCATCCTATTCCTAATTATGATACTTTTTATAATTTACTTACCGATATTAAAGTAGGTGAAGAGATTACAATAACGGTTCAACGAGCCGGAAAGCATATCAATCATAAATTAAAGACAATTGATATTGCTAGTTATTAAGCTTCTTTTATCCAGCATATGTAGGTTGTGCTAAACGAAGTGCAGCCTAATAGTCTTAGTCATAAGGCATGTAGCTTATTCATAATTTGTTGGGCTGCACTTCGCTTAGGTTAAGTAGCCTTTAGGCTGGAACCCGGGTTTCACTTCGTTTCACCCAGGCCACTTATGTTATATTTACCACGTAGCAATGCCACGCAAAGAAGACAAATGATGTTAATATTATTTAGGCACCATATAGCTGTTGGTAATGCTGAAGCTGTTTTAATTCTTCATTTAATTGCTTGTTCTTTAAATACGCTATCAAATCATGTATATCAATAATTGATAAAACTTGAATGCCTTGTTTTCGTATTTCACTTATTGCTGATTGTTCCGTTAGACCGCGTTCACAGCGATCAAGCGCAATAATGACAGTTGTTAAGGAGCCGCCATTTTCTTCAATTAAAGTTTGAGCTTCTCGAAAAGCAGTTCCTGCCGTAATGACATCGTCAATAATAATTGTGTCGCCAACTAACGGCGCACCAATGAGTATGCCACCTTCACCATGTGCTTTTGCTTCTTTGCGATTAAAGGTTACAGTGGCATTGATACCATAATCTGCTAAAGCAATACTAGTTGCAGTTGCTAATGGTAAGCCTTTATATGCCGGTCCAAATAAATGTGCGCAATTTATATTATGATCAACCAGTGTTTTTGCATAAAATTGACCAAGTTGTTTTAAATACTGCCCATGATAAAATAAACCAGCATTAAAAAAATAGGGACTTTGGCGGCCAGATTTTAAGGTAAAACTACCAAATTTCAATACGTTACAGCTTAAGGCAAGTTCAATAAAGGCCTCTTTCGTATAATTTTGAGACGTTTGTACTTGATTAATCAAAATAAAAGTTCTCCTAAGTTATAAAAAATATTAACAATCAACAAAAAAGTGCTATGCTAATCTTAATGCTAGTAATTTTTAGCATTGATAGGTATTTATTTAAAATTGAATTTTCTCCTAATTAGAGCTAATAATAAAGGAGTAGTTTAAATTTAGCTGTTAAATACTTAGTGGTTAGATTTTCGATTACAAGCTTCAGACGAAAGGGGATAGCGAATGTCGCAAAGAGAGACTGGCCATGTTAAATGGTTCAATGAAAAAAAGGGATTTGGATTTATTGTCAATCAGAATGGTGATGATATCTTTATTCATTACAAAGATATTAATGGCACGGGCTTTAAGACGCTACATGAAAACGATCTTGTATCTTATATCGTTGATAAAGGACCAAAAGGATATAAAGCGCAAGATGTTACTGTTATTCATGAATAATTAGAGCTATTAAATATTATTGCCTTTATTTAATTTAAATAATCTAGATTATTCAATTAGATTATTAGGCTTTCTATTTGATAAATTATTGCTAATGAAGCATGAATAGATAAATATTTGCCAAAAATAACAAGGCATATCCATTACAGTAAGCCAGCTGGCTTAAGCTGGTCTACCTGTTTTTTATAAATTACTTGGTTTTGTATTGGGTATACAGGATAATATACAAACAGCTAAGTTATTTTCAAAATTTAAGAGCTCTAGTCATGTTATATTCAACCTTAGCAATCACCAGTAGGAGCAGCATTTATGAAAACTGCTAGACGTGTAGCTGTTATAACTGGCGCAGCGAATGGGATTGGTTTGGCATTAACTCAACTTTGCCTGCAAAGAGGTATGAATGTAGTCATGGCTGATAATGACATATCGACTTTATGTGATCGTGTTGAGCAGTTAAGTGTTCAGGCTGAAACAGAAATTTTTGGTGTAACTTGTGATGTAACAAAGCCTGAAAATCTTAAGCATTTAGCGAAGCAAACTCTTGAGCGATTTGATCGAGTAGATTGGTTATTTAATAATGCTGGAATTTGTGGTCATCTTGAGCCTGTATGGGAGCTTACGAATGAGCATATTCGCAAAGTAATGGATGTTAATCTTTATGGCATTATCTATTCTATACAAGCTTTTCTACCGATGATGTTTAATCAAAACCATCGCTCTCATATTATTAATATGTCTAGTTTTTATGGGTTGTGTAGTGGTTCGCAAATGGCAGCCTATGCCATGTCAAAGCATGCATTACTTGCTCTTTCTGAGTCTCTTTATTTTGATTTAAAACGTTTAAATAAACCTGTGGATGTTTCTGTCGTTTGCCCGTCCTTTACCAACACGCAATTATTAGTTAATTCAACGCCTCTAAATGATAATAAGCTTCATGAAATGCTAAAAGATTTAATTGAGCGAAGCAGGCCTGCAGAGGATGTTGCCCAATATATTATTTATGAATTAGAAAAAAATACTTTTTATATATTGCCAGATAAGGAAGTAAAAGAATATTGTAAACAAAGAGTCGAGGCAATAATTAATCAAATGGAACCCCACCAACATAATATTGAAAAACTCATTGCCTCCTTAAGTGAACGAGCCCTTCGATTTAACTCTCATATTATATGAGCTAATAGTTAAATGTATTATCGACAAATTAACTTAAAAATTAAAATAATAGACCAATGCATTTATTAAGTAGTAGATCTTTTTTACCTTTATTCCTCACTCAATTTTTCGGAGCATTTAATGATAATGCTTTCAAATTAGCAATGCTAACATTGATTAGTTACCATTTGAGTACCTCACAAGCTAATTCTGAGCATTATCAATCAATTGCAGCTATTTTATTTACTTTACCTTTCTTTTTATTTTCAGCTATTGCTGGTCAATTAGCAGATACCTATGACAAAGCATTTTTGACTCGGGTAATTAAATTTATCGAGGTTATGTTAATGGGGATGGGAAGTATTGCTCTAACAAAAGGTAGTATTCCTTTTATGTTACTTACCTTAGCTGGACTTGGTATTCACTCTACGTTTTTTGGTCCCATTAAATATGCGATATTGCCTAATCATCTGCCAAGATCGCAATTATTAAGTGCAACAGGTTTTATTGAAGCGAGTACTTTTTTAGCTATTCTTACCGGTACTATTTTAGGTACTTTATCTATAGGAAATAAGAACCATGTGACATATGCTATTTTATTAATTAATTTAGCTTCCCTAAGCGGTCTTATAGCTAGTTTTTTTATTCTTCCGGCTCCACCTGCTCAGTTAAATTTAACGAAAATTGACTTAAATATTTGGCATTCAACAATTAAGATGCTTAAAAAGGTGATAAATAATAAACGTATCTACCCTGTAATATTATTAATTTCCTGGTTTTGGTTTATAGGTGCTGTTGTATTAACCAAACTACCCGATTACACTCATTATATTTTGCGTGCTGATACCACAGTATTTGCCATGTTCTTAGGAATATTTTCGATTGGTATTGCAGCAGGATCCTTATCTATTATCAAATTTTTGGCAGGCCAGATTACACTACGATATGTGCCTGTTGCGATGTTGTTTTTATCAATTTTTGCCCTAGATTTGTATCTAGCATCTCCTTCTACAAAACCCAGCGTGCCTTTAATTAATTTATTGCAGTTTCTTATAGTTTTAAAGTATTGGCGAATTACTATTGATTTTTTCCTTTTTTCATTTTGCGGAGGGTTATTTGTCGTACCCTTATATACGTATTTACAAGTGATAAGTGCGGAAAGCCAACGGGCACAAACGATTGCAGCAAATAATATTTATAATGCATTGGCAATGGTTTTAGGTGGTTTCATGGTGATGCTCATGCTCAAACTTAAGTTTCTGATTAAGGATGTCTTTTTAGCTATTGCATTAGCTAATATTATTGTTGCTATTGTATTAAATCGACTTTATAAAGTTAATCATTTAACCAGTCTTTAGCTGGTAAAAAATCTGTATAAAGCTTTGCTTCTGGGCTTCCTTTCTCGGGCTGCCAATTATAAATCCAGTTTACTTCAGGTGGGAGAGACATCAAGATGGATTCTGTTCGTCCCCCTGATTGTAAACCAAACAAAGTACCACGGTCATAAATTAGATTAAATTCAACATAGCGCCCACGACGATATAATTGGAACGCTTTTTCTTTTTCACCATAAGGTAAATCTTTCCGTTTCCTTACTATAGGTTCATAAGCTTGCATAAAATGATCACCAATACTTTGCATAAAAGCAAAACTGTGTTCGAAATTAACCTCGTTAAAGTCATCAAAAAACAAGCCGCCAATTCCACGGGCCTCTTGGCGATGCTTTAAAAAGAAATACTCATCACACCATTTTTTAAAAGTTGGATGAAGATGCTCACCAAATGGTAAGCATGCTTGTCTGGCAATTGAATGCCAGTGGCGACAGTCTTCATAAAATCCATAATAGGGCGTTAAATCAAAACCACCCCCAAACCACCAAATAGGCGGTAAGTCAGCTCTTTCTGCAGCAAAAAAACGAATATTGGCATGAGTAGTAGGCACATAAGGGTTTTCTGGATGTACTACGACAGAGACCCCCAAAGCATTAAAAGAACGACCAGCAAGTTCGGGACGCGATGCACTGGCACTAGGTGGCAATTGCTGGCCTAAAACATGGGAAAAATTAACACCCGCTTTAGCAAATAAATTCCCTTTTTCTAAAATACGGCTAATTCCTCCTCCACCCAGTTCTCTAGTCCAGATATCTTCCTGGAACTTTTTACCATCTAATCCGCTTAATGTTGAGCAAAGCGTTAGTTGTAGTTTAAGTAAATAGTCTTTAATTAAGTCAATAGCATTATCAGGTAAAAGTAAATTACTCACACAAAGGCTCTTAAGAGAGATAATTAGCTAATAATACTATATTTTGTCTGAAGAAATTAGGCTATTTAAGTGGAATGGCATTTTTCTCTAACCCTTTTTACTTAATTAAGGGTTGTTGAATACGAGAAATAGCGCATTTAATAAAAAATATAGCTGGCATAGCGATTGCATCTATAAATCCAAAGTGACCATTGGAGAGCACCTCGTGTTTGATTTAGATGGTTATTCCTATAAATATGACGATTTAAATCAATTAGACACGTCAACGTCTTCTAATGAAAATGACACAGCTTTTCTGCCTTATATTGATAAGACTTGGGCTTTATTAACCTGGTACCATCTTAATTACATCATTCCAGATTTTAGCAAGCGATTAACTTCTACTTTTCAGTCAAATCAAATTTTGCAAGCCTCAGCTTTAGTAGGGCGTAAAGTAATTATTGCTTCTAATTATTTATTAATCGATAAAGAAGATTCTTGCCGTATACTCGTTGAAGTAATTACCAAAATGAATAAGACTATCGTTTATATTTATGATTGCACTGACAGATTAATACGTAAACTTTTGCTAAGTGAACAACCAGCAGGTTTCTTAGAGTTTGAATGGGATTTATTAGATCATCAGGGTTTACGTATCCCGGCAGGTAAATATTCCATCCATGTGATTGGCTCCATTGCCAATAAGAAAATTGCCCTTAAAACACTGATTATTGCTAATGTAAATGGTGTTAATCTAGATTCAAAAGTCGGTGAAGTTAAGTTAAGTGTTGCCGGTATAGGTGAAATTGCTTTAGAACAGGTTGAATTTATTTCAAATTAATAAGCAATTGAAATTAATTAATTAATTAATTTCAATACTCAAGTCTTAAAGTCTAAAAAAATTTAAGCTAGTATAAACAACTTTTAAATAGCAGCGAGTGTTCATGGCAGAGCCGGTAATTAATTGCCCAAGTTGCAAAAGTGAAGTCAAGCTGACGGAGTCTTTAGCAGCACCTTTAGTGGAGTCAATCAAGAAACAATATCAATCAGAGCTCGCCGAAAAAGATTTAGAAATTGCCACAAAAGAAGAATTCTATAAAAAAAGAGAGGCAGAATTAAAAGAGGCTCAAAAAAAATTAAATGAACAAATAGAAGTTCAAGTTCAAGAGCAATTGCAAAAAGAGCGCTTAAATATTGCTGCTGAAGAAGCTAAAAAAGCAAAATATGCTTTAGGAAATGAATTAGAAAACAAAGCTAAGGAATTAGACGAATTAAAAGCTATTTTAGCAATACGTGATGAAAAACTAGCTACTGCACAAAAAAAACAAGCAGAATTACTCAGACAACAGCGAGAATTGGAAGATGCTAAACGCGAAATGGATTTAACCATCGAAAGAAGTATTCAGGAAGGCTTAGCGGAAATCCGAGTAAAAGCGAAGCGCGAAGCCGAAGACGCACTCCAGCTTAAGGTGCAAGAAAAGGAAGAAACTATTCAAGCGATGCAAAAGCAGATTGAGCAGTTAAAACAAAAAGCAGAACAAGGCTCGCAACAACTACAAGGGGAAGTACAAGAATTACTCTTAGAAAGGATGCTGCAAGCAAAGTTTCCTACTGATATTGTTGAGCCAGTGCCCAAAGGTGAGTTTGGGGGCGATATTTTGCAGCGTGTCTTTGCTTTAGGTGGCCCATGTTGCGGTACAATTTTATGGGAGTCAAAACGAACCAAGCATTGGAATGATCATTGGCTAGCCAAATTGCGTGATGATCAGCGAGCAGCTAAAGCTGATATTTGCGTCATAGTCAGTCAAGCTTTACCTTTACATGTTGAAACTTTTGAACAGATTGAAGGGGTTTGGGTAACGCATCCACGAGCTGCATTTCCGGTTGCCATGGTTTTAAGGCAAACATTGTTAGACATTGCCCTGGTACGTAAAACGTCTGAAGGTCAGCAAACGAAAACAGAACTTGTTTATCAATATTTAACAGGCCCTCGTTTTAAGCAACGTGTTGAAGCCATTGTAGAGGCTTTTTCTGCCATGCAATCAGATTTGGACAAAGAACGTAAAGTTATCCTTAAACAATGGGCTAAGCGTCATGAACAAATTGAACGTGTTATGCAAGCAACTGTTGGTATGTATGGCGATTTGCAGGGTATTGCTGGTAAATCCTTGCAAGAAATTGCCGGTTTGGAGTTAGCTGCTTTAGATAGTGATATCTCAGAGGAAGTAGTTATTTAGCCTAAATTATTTGCTGCGTAAAAATTATAAATTTCTACATTATTGCTTATTATTAAAACACATAAAAGTCGATAACGCACTAAATCAACCTGAATCCTAGCATTTTTTACTTTCTATACATTACATTTTTGTTGAAAAGAGCTTTCTAATTGCTTTATTTTGTCAAGCAAATAGTCAATGAGCTTCTCAGATGAATCTAGTTTTAAATGCCAATCTGCGTCAGGAACTAGTTGGCTAATTATGAAAAGTTCTTGTTTAGCACCCATATGATCTTTAATTGTATCCAGGTCATTAAAATCAATCAAATAAGCTTTAAAATCTCCCTCCGAATTTTCCTCAATTAAAATGTTATCAAGGTTAAAATCAGTATAAGTGAAACCTAGTTTATGAAATTTTTGAATGGCATAAGCGACACTGAGTAGCTGCTTACAGCGAATGAGCTGATTATCACTTAAACATTCACTTAAATTTTCGCCAGGTAAGCAAGGTAAAACTAATCGCAACTCGTCCTCTGTAAATAAGTATGCTTTATTATTAGGGTAAACTAAATTCCATCTTTCACATTCAAGTCTATAGCTTGCTTCCTGTGCTGTATTAATATGCTTAATTTGTTCTTGATTAAATTCACCGAACTTATCGAAATATTTTGGACGTTTAACAAGAAAAAATTTTTCTTTCTCCCTTCCAAAAAATCTATTATCAGCGCTGAAGCCAGCTGAAGGCTTGGCAATTGGAATATAAGTGCTGCCATGATCATCTTCAATAAATGACTGAACTCGAGATAATGATTTACATTTATATTGAAACATAGGTAACTACCTTAATTATTTTAAGATGAATTATTGTGTATAGGATTAATTTTATTTTTACTATCAATCACAGTTACATTTCTGTTAAATAAAAAATTATTTAAGAACGTGATTGCACTAATTTTTACATAATGTCATAAAATTATTCTATTTGTCAAATTATATATTTGTTAGAGTGACTTTTGATAATTAAGAGTACTAAATTTGCTAAATATAGTCGATTTTTATTAATTTATTGATTAATACTATTGTTGATAAAGGCTATGACAGTGTGGAGGTAAGAGGAACTATTCGCAAAAAATCATCCATTCCAGTTATTCCAAGAAAGTATAATTCTAAAATTGGCAATACAGATGTGGATTGGTGTTTTTATAAATTAGGCATTTAGTTGAAAATTTATTCGCTAGAATAAAACATTTTCGTGCAATTTCCACAAGGTTTGATAAATTAAAGCGAAATTATGCCTCTGTTGTGGCTATGCCCTGTGCATTTTTATGGCTACCTATGTAGCACTTCTTGGGGTATTATCTGGATGTTTGCCCAACATTCAGGGAAGTATGATGCATCCATCTTATGTTTATACTCTTGCAAGTAAGCGTAATGGTACGCTTTATTTAGGTTCTACGCCTGACATTATTAAACGAACGTTGGAGCACAAAAATAAAGTCATTCTTACTTCACTGCTAAGTATAACGTACCTATGCTTGTCTATTATGAAATGCACGAATTATATATTGAAGCAGCTCGTCGTGAAAAACGTTTTAAAAATTGGCCAAGACAATGAAAAATAAATTTAATTGAGAATGGCGTGCTCTGTATGAAGAAATTTGCCAATGACTTAGATCGCCTGGATGCCGCGGACACAAGCCGCGGCACGTAGGCGGAAGGAGAATGTCAACTGACCCTAATTTTGAAAAAATAAAATGTTTATAATGTCCTTTAATCTCAAAAGATACATCAAATTTATCTTTGGCCACATCAACATGTAATATGTAACTTCTAAATCATGCATATTCTTCTGAGCCTAAAGTCCAAATAAATGATTGTATATCGATGTAATCGCGAGGTTTTAGTGCTTTCAAATCACTTTTCAATAGTTTTGCAAAGTTCATTAAACTCTGATAGGTATGCCAGGTGGGATGAGAAACATATTCAAAATCATAATCATATTTTTCCGCCGCAACTCTTGTTACCATTGGTTTCAAATATATAAAATGTTTAGGATCTGCAATAAAACTAAATACTGTCACTAAAGGCCAAGTTAAAACCCGACTTTGTTTTCTTGGTAATAAAGAGAGAGTTTCGACAAAATTATTAAAACGTTCACTTTTCTTCCCATGGCCATATATTAAATTATATAAACTTTCTGAGAATTGTTTTGACGCTGAGCGGGTTTTCAAAGCATCGCGTATAGCCATCTTTTCAAAAGAAAATAACAAATGAGTTTTACCCTCTATTGATAAAGCGGTTTCTGCAATCTCTTTATATTTTTTATTTTCTAGTAAATGTGTAAATTGTTTTTTATTTAATAACTTTTGCCAAAGTAGATGTACATTCCATTTATAACCTCTTTCCCATGAGATATATTTAGGATCAGCAAAGCCCGAAGGAAAAAAACCTAAGAATTTTTTATAAGCATTTTTTCTCATATCTTTTGTTTGTTCCCTAATCATTTTCATCTCACTATCCAGTGACAATATTTTGATTATAGTCAAACGATTCAGATATACTCAGAAAGGGCTACAATTTTCTAAGCAATTTGCATCCTTATATGCATCCTGAGAATGTAATGTAAGTTGGGATTGTTAAGTGGCTCAGGGTGTCCTTATCGAGACATAGGTAACAAAATATTCCGGAGACATATGTTACACTCATAGGCATTTCAGGAGAAAGGAATGCCTTGGAAGGGGTGTAATAAAGTGGACGAAAAGATAAAATTTGTAGCAAGATTATTAGATGGTGAACAAATATCTTCTTTATGCCAAGAGTTCGGCATTTCCCGAAAGACAGGGTATAAGATATATGAGCGCTATAAACATAGTGGATTAGAAGGGCTAAGTGATCGCAGCAGAAAACCACATCGTTATGCTAACCAATTACCCTTTCAACTTGAAAAAGAGATACTGAAAGTTAAAAAAGAAAAGCCTAGCTGGGGAGCGCCAAAGATAAGGGAGAAGATACTAAGGCAATATCCTGATGTTAGACCACCAGCAATCAGTACAATACATACTATCTTAGATAGATATGGCCTTGTGGCCAAGCAGAAAAAGCGCCGCTATAAAGCACAAGGGACGAGTTTGTCTTATGCTAAGCAACCTAATCAACTATGGTGTGCAGATTATAAAGGCGAATTTCAATTAGGCAATAAACAGTATTGTTATCCATTAACCATTACCGATTTTAGTAGTCGTTATTTACTCGCTTGTGAAGGTTTAGCAACGACTAAAGAACACTATGCTATTACAGTCTTTGAGCGTGTTTTTAAAGAGTTTGGTTTACCTGATGGTATTCGTACTGATAATGGTATTCCTTTTTCTTCACCTAATGCTTTATTTGGCTTGAGTAAATTATCAGTTTGGTGGCTTCGATTAGGTATTAGCATTGAAGAGGATAAAACCTGGAAACCCTCAGCAAAACGGTCGTCATGAGCGTATGCATTTAACATTAAAAAAAGAAACAACTAAACCCTACAGGAGACAATTTCCTTCAGCAGCAAGAGAAGTTTGACCGCTTCATAGATGAATATAATAATGAACGTCCTCACCAAGCTCTTAAAATAAAGTATCCAGCCGAAGTGTATGAGCCCTCAACCAGGCCATATCAAGGTTTACCCGAAGTAGAGTACCCTTTTCATGATAAAACAATCACTGTCACTCAATGTGGTAGGCTTTGCTTAAAAGGCAAAAAGGTAAACCTCACAAGTGTACTTGCAGGACAAAATGTTGGCATTAAGGAGGTAGAAGATTATGTTTGGTTAGTTAGCTTTATGCAGTATGATTTAGGTTATTTTGATGAACAGACATGTAATTTGTAACCTTTACCCAACCCTTTTGGGCCTAAAGTGTTACCCATGTCCCCGGAATAAACCTGATTATATTGGCGTCCCGGAGAGGATTCGAACCTCCGACCTGCCCCTTAGGAGGGGGCTGCGCTATCCAGCTGTGCCACCGGGACTTAAGCTCAATATTGTGCAGTAAAATGATTTTACTATCCAGAATTATTTTTTACTGAAAAAGAAATATTATAATTCCTAATTTAAAAAGGATAACTTTCTCCATTCCAACCTATAAAATTAGTCATATCCTTATAGATACATAGACTAGGGGAGTTTAGTGTAAAAATCTTTCCAGAATGTATAAATAGTTTATTTAAATTTTCACTAATTTCCTGCAGTAAATTTTGTTTATGCACTATAGGAATATCTTTATATAGGTAACCAAAAGTGATATGAAACGGCCTATGTATATTGCTAATTAAATCGAATTGTTCAGCCATTTTGGTAATGAGCTCATCTTGGTTGGGAGATATACTAACGCGTAGATGAAAGGTTTCAGAAATACTTACTTCTTTCAAAGTGATTTGGAGGCAAAATTGATTTTCTTGCAAATAATTAAATAGCTTTTTAAAAAGAGGTATATAACTTACTAAAAATGCCTGCCAATCAGCATGCCCACATTCAGCCTGATTAAATAACCTTATTGTTGTCATATGATAACTTGGATAAGGAAGTGGCGTGTAGTATTGTTTTGCTAACATTGGTTGAGAGATAATTTAGTAAACTTTTTGCCAGAAAGTCTCATCTTTTTTATTTATTTTAGCAATAATGGTAATACCTGGATAATTACAATAACGCCCTTGAGCATCGATTTTTTCTAAATTCATTTTGTTAATTCCACTATAAATTATTAATTAAATGCTAGAAGTTTATTGGAAAGAGATCTATTGATAAATTCGATTTTTTTTAATGTATTGAATTACCGATGTAGGAAGATCAGCAGTTATTAAATTATCATTTTTAATTTGCGCACGAACTGTTGTTGAAGATAGGTTGTATAACCCTGCATTAAATTGATAAATTAAGCCATGGGCTCTTTTTTGCATATATTCTGCTTTCTGCGTTTCTCGCTCTTTTAATAAATCACGTATAAGTTGCGATTTCAATTGATAGTCTGGCCTTGAAATAACAAGAATATTAGCTAATTGTAAGAGTCGCTCCCACTGATGCCATTGGGGTAACGTTGCAAAAGCATCTACTCCCATAAGTAGTGAAATGGCTATAGTATTACCTAACTCAGAACGATAATCTTCTAAAGTAGTTACCATATAAGAAGGTGTTTCGCGATTTATTTCTCTTGTATCAATTTCAAAATTTAAATCTGATTTATTTGACTCCTTGATGGCGAGCTTTAGCATTTCTAAGCGTTGTGTTGTACTAGCTTGAGCATTGTTTTTTAAAACTGGCACCTTACATGGTAAAAAAATAAAACGATCAAAATGAAAAAAACTTTGTACATTGATCGCAGTATTTATATGGCCATTATGGATAGGATCAAATGTTCCGCCAAAAATAATTAAATTAGACAAAGCAAACCTACCTTTTTAGTTGTGCATAACGATAAAGTAATACCTTCTAAAAGTTGCCATACTTGCTTGCTTTGTGTTGTTTTTATTTGTATGTCAATGTGTTTACAATGCTGTAAAAGGCTACTTAAAAAACTAAAATCATAACGCTTTAAAGCTGCTTGATAAAGATTCAATTTAGTTGACCAGATTTTCAATTGATTTGCTGCATTTTGAAAGGATGCACCATTTTGAGTCAAATGATGAAGTTTCATTAATAGACGAATCTCTTGAGCTAGTAGCCATAAAATTAAGGTTGGCTCTGTTTTATTATGGTAGGTTTGTTTTAAGATTTGTATCGCTTTTGTGGCATCCCCTGCAAGGCACGTTTGAGCAAGTTCAAAAAGAGAATAATTGCTTTGATTATGTAAGTGATCTTTTATTTCGTCTAGTGTTAAAGATTGATGGGGCTCATGTATTAATTCTAATTTTTCTAAAAACTGCGCACAGGCAAATAAATTGCCTTCATTAAATTGATAAATTAAGGTTGCGATATGGGGGTCTGATAGCCCAAATTTTTGTAGGTGTTCATGCAACCACTTCTTAATAAGGGTAGTATTCGGCGTTATTACTTGAATAATTGAAACCAGTTCATGATTAAAGATAAATTGTAGCTGCTTAGGCGGTAGGTTTGGCGCCTTAAATATTAGTAAGCAGCTTGAATTGGGATTTTCTAAATAATTATTAAGAAAGCTTTTCCCAACACTCTCTAATAACTTTTTATCATAACGAACGTCAATTAAAGTTGTATTGGTAAATAAAGCATAACTGTTAGCTTTAGTTTCTAAATTTGTCCAATCTGTAGCGCTTTCAATAAAGACTGTTGTGTTTTCAATTTCATTATCGTGTTGTTTAAGCCAAGCTTGTTTAATTGCTTGGGTAAGCTGATTGATTTGAAAAAGTTCTTGTCCAAGAAGAAAAAATATTGCCGGTAATTTTTTTGGTAATTGCACAGTTAGACTATTGTACTTACTAAACATGTTTTTCCCATTACTAAACTAATGTAATAGATCACCTAACACCGTCAATTTAAGATTTTGTCATTTCCGCGTAGGCGGAAATCTATCTTAACATTTGCACTGTGCCTACCTAGAAATGGATTCCCGCCTGCGCGGGAAGGACAGAGTGGTTCTTGAGTTGACGCCATTAATAGATGACTCGCCGCGCCTAAAAACTTAATTTGGTGCATTTTGAGCTAAAATAATACTTCAATACTTATGTAGAAGGCTATACCGCGCTTTTTCAGTTTTATTGTAGCCCAAATTAGTCTCAAATCTAACTTTTCACCCAAATTCAGGTTATCCAACTGATGTATTACAAACTACCGTAAGTTTGGCCTAAAAGGGAGAAAATCCCTTAGTTGCCAAACAAGCATTATTCCGTAAAATACACAGCATTTAATATAGAAGTCAAAAAACAAGCAGATCAATCGCTTTAAATTGTTTAAAATTCTTTCTGAAATTTATCCATTTGTTCTTTTTATCTCACTAATTTTTAGTTTCGCCAATATTTATTTAATAATACTATTAATAATTAAATTTTTAGCTGGCTTAGCTGAAAAATAATTTGCCTTACAGCATCTTGGCGCATTTCATGATAAAGCATGGCTTCTTCCGAATCAGAGCCTAAGATACGATTATTATTAACAGTCAACTGACGACTTGCAGTCACAGTACGTGAAGTAACAACTTTTTCGCCGCTAGGTTTAAGCAATGAATACTGGGCTGTATAAATCAATAGATACTGCCTGGGTGTAGTGCTTGCACCAACGCCTGTAATTTGTTGTTGTGTTGCATCTCTCTCTAAAATTAATAAATAGCTGGCTTGGCTGGCGTTATCTGTGACATGGATCTTGTAGCCTTGTAAGCTATCTTTAAGCATAGGCCCTAAATCTTGATGAGCGCCCCGAATAAGAATAGCAACATTGTTAAGTGCAGATGGCATTTCAACATAACCACGTAGTTTAAAGCCACATCCAGCTATAAAAATGACAGATAGAAATAACACTAAACGTTTAATCATTATTTAACAACCAAATTGATGAGTTGACGGTGCGTAACAACAATAGCTTTTATAATCGTTTTTCCTACTATAAAGCTTTGTGATTGTTCTTTGGCAATTTCAATTAATTGGCTTTCGTCTGTCTCGGTAGCCACTGTAAATTGCGCTCTTAGTTTTCCATTTACTTGAACAACGAAAGTAATTTCATCGCTCTTCAAAGCATTTTTATCTACTCGGGGCCAGGGCGCGTCAATAATAATTTTATCATAGCCTAATTTAATCCAGAGATGATGACATAAGTGTGGAGTAATAGGTGCTAAAAGACGTAAAAGCACACTCATGGCATTATTTAGAAAAAAACGATCGTCATCTGTTTCGATAGCGTAATTAGATAATTCATTAAATAATTTCATGCAACCAGAAACAACGGTATTAAATTGTTGACGCTCATAATCGTGACTAGCTTGCGCTAGAATTTGATTGATATGACGATATGATTTTTTTAAACGTCCTTCTGCATGATCCCAATCAATATGGCCATTGCCACCATAAATAATATCATTGGTTTCCATAAATAATTGTCGGTGTTGATATCCAAAGGCCCATACCCGTTTTAAAAAGCGATGCGCGCCTTCGACAGCTGTATCAGACCATTCTAAAGATTGTTCTGGAGGTGCGGCAAACATAACAAATAATCTAGCAGTATCTGCACCATAGGTATCAATTAGATGATTTGGATCAACAACATTACCTAAAGATTTAGACATTTTATGTCCATCTTTGAGTACCATGCCTTGGGTTAAAAGACGTATAAATGGTTCATCAGAATTTACTAAGCCTTCATCACGCATGAGTTTGTGGAAAAACCGGGCATATAGTAAATGCATCACTGCGTGTTCAATACCACCAATATATTGATCAACAGGCGTCCAGTATTTAGCACGATCATCTAGCATAGCATTATCTTGCCCCTTACAAGCAAAGCGAGCGTAATACCAAGACGACTCTATAAAAGTATCAAAAGTATCAGTTTCCCTTGTAGCGTCTTGATCACATTTGGGGCAGCGAACATGGGTAAAAGCCATGGAGTTCGCTAACGGAGAGCCACTGCCTGTTAACTCAATATCATCAGGAAGGGTAACTGGCAAATCTTCTTCTGGCACTGGAACAATTCCACAGTCTTCGCAATGAATCATAGGAATAGGCGTTCCCCAATAGCGTTGACGTGAAATTCCCCAATCCCGTAAGCGATAATTAACGGTTAATCGACCTAAATCATGTTCTTCTAAATAATTTGCAATAACCTTGATTGCTTCACTTGACTCAAGTTCATTAAATTGTCCTGAATTAATAAGTTTACCTGCACCAGTAAAGGCTGACTTAGAAAAATCATGTTTTTCATTATTTAAGGGAGTAATAACCTGCTTAACGGGTAAATTATATTTAGCAGCAAATTCAAAATCACGTTGATCGTGAGCTGGAACAGCCATAACGGCGCCAGAGCCATATTGCATTAAAACAAAATTAGCTATCCAAATGGGTAATTCTTCATTGGTAATTGGATGAAGAGCAGTGAAATTTGTATCAATACCACGCTTTTCCATAGTGGCGAGATCTGCTTCTGCAACTCGTCCACATTGGCAACTATCAAGGAAGGATTGAATTTCTTTTGACTGACGAGCTGCTTCTTTAGCAAGTGGATGATCAGGGGCTATAGCTAAATAAGTTGCGCCTAACAGGGTATCGGGTCTTGTTGTATAGATTTTTAAACGTTTAGCATAATTGTTGACCTGAAAATGAATTTCGCAACCTTCAGAGCGGCCAATCCAGTTTCGTTGCATTTGTTTTACTTGAGCTGGCCATTCAGTTAATGTGTCTAAATCTCGCAATAATTCATCAGCATAAGCCGTAATTTTGATAAACCATTGAGGAATTTCTCGGCGTTCAACTAAAGCACCTGAGCGCCAACCACGACCGTCAACTACTTGTTCATTAGCCAGGACTGTTTGATCAACAGGATCCCAATTCACTACAGCATTTTTTTTATAAACTAATCCTTTTTCATATAATTTTATAAAAAACCACTGTTCCCAACGATAATAATCAGGATCACAAGTTGCTAATTCTCTTTTCCAATCGTAAGCATTACCTAGCTTTAAAAATTGTTCCTTCATTGAAGAAATATTTTTTTTAGTCCATTCAGCTGGATGAATACCATGTTTAATTGCTGCGTTCTCAGCAGGGAGGCCAAATGCATCCCAGCCAATAGGTTGAAGGACATTTTTGCCTAAGGCGCGTTGATATCGGGCAATAACATCTCCCAAAGTATAGTTACGAACATGGCCCATATGAAGTGTGCCACTCGGATAGGGAAACATGGATAAGCAATAGAATTTTTCTTTATTTAAGTCTTCAGTGACACTAAAACTCTGTTTTTTATGCCAATATTGCTGTGCCTGTTCTTCAATTTCTTGCGGTTTATAGCTGGTATCCATAGTATATACGTTATATTCAACTGGGCTGGTAAGGATAGCGCCTCTTGTGCTTTGCAGCAATAGTTTGATTAGAGAGTTTAACAAACAAAAGTTGATAAGTAGTAAAGAAAAGAAAAATTAATAGACTAAAAACAAGCATAGGTGCATCACCTAAAATCACCCAAGGCGTTTTTCCACTAGCGGGAAAAACCGTTGCTTTTAATATGCCATCACGAAAAGCCGGTAAAGAATTTTCAATTTTTCCTTGGGAATTAATCACAGCTGACAAGCCATCATTATTAGATGATATCTGATAGCGAGCTGTTTGCATTGAGCGAACTTGGGCCATTTGTAAATGTTGGTAAAGTGCAAATGAATGACCAAACCAGCCATCATCACTAATGGAGACTATCCATTTGGCATCAGGTAATTGTTCACGTAGCAAATTACCATAAGCAATCTCATAACAAATTAAGGTAGCAATAGGGTAATTATGTACTTGTATTAATGACTGATTAGTAAATCCTGGTTTCATATTTGGATCTTCGATACCTAACCAAGAAGTTATAAGTTGAAATGTACTTGGAATATACTCACCAAATGGAACTAAATGCTGCTTCAGATAAGTACCTTTAGCAGCTCCTAGACTTGTTAATGCATTAAAAAAGGTATTTTGATCAATGGTAGTGGGCTGAGGTATACCGAGTAAAATAGCGCTTCCTTTTTCTTTAGCTTTTTCATCTAAGTCTTCTAAAAATTCACTAATGTAGGTCGCGGGTAGTGGAATGGCTGATTCTGGCATAACAATGACGTCAGTTCCTAACAAGGATTTAGCAGCTTGCTGATAACGATCTAAAAGCTGCCAAAATAGCCCTTCATCCCATTTATCACGCATAGATAAATTAGCCTGTATAACACCCACTGAAACCGGTTGTTTGTCATCAATATGCGCCCAGCTAATATTTTTCAATAAAATTGGAGAAGCTAATAGAGTAATGAACAGAAATAGGTAATTATAACGATAAATGCTATCTTTTTTATTTATCGTATTACTTATTAAAGTTGCAGCAAAACAGGAAATGAAACTTACACCAAAAACACCTAGAATTGGTAAAAAGAAGCGTGTAGGTGCATCAATTTGGCCAAAGCCTATAAGTAACCAAGGAAAACCACTTAAAAAGGTTGCACGTAGATACTCACCTATTAGCCAAAGTGCACTAAAGAGTAGACTAGCGCCTATTGTATAAGGTTTAAATACAAAGCGGCGAAATAAGCTAGCAACTAATGCAGGAAAACAAGAGAGATAAAGTAAAAAAAGAAAAGTAAGTAAACCTGATGTAATAGTATTTAGATGACCATAGTTATGAATACTCACATAAACCCAGGAAGTTCCAAACCCAAAGAAGCCAAGTCCAAAAAATAAGCCACTTAAAAAAGGCGAGGTTTCTTTTTTATTATTTAACTGGTGATAGAAAAGTGCGAGACCCAAAAGAGCTAACCCTGGTAGATGAAAAGGCGCAAATCCAAAGGGTAGTAATAGACCAAACAAGAAATATTGAAGATAAGGAATACGCTCTAAAGCACGTGTTGATAAAAGCTCAAATTTATTTACAGACGCACTTATCATTGTATTAAGCAAATACTATAAAAAAAGTAACAATATGATACTAACCTTAAAAGGTCAAGAATTTTACAAGTTAAGAATTATCTAAATTAGAAGTGGAGTGCCGGACTGGGACTGCCCATTACCTCTTCTAATTTATTTAATACTTCTTCTGCATTAGACTGAAAGCGGATTTCGCGATAATCAGAGCCCATATATTCATTTTGCGCTATTACTTCTAATTTATATTTCCCTTCCGTATCTCTAACCCATTTAATATCCAAACTAGAGAATTGAATTTTTTCTAAATTTGAGAAATCTTGTTCTGAAAATTTTGGAGATATATCACTTTCTTTGAATTTCTCTATAAATTTATTGATTAATTTAGCTTTCATAACTTCTCGTCTTAGATCAGTTATCTTTGCTAACATCAGCTCTTGTTGAAGGTCTTGGTTAATTCTACCTGGAGAGATAGCCTCTTTGAACAAGCCTTGATTTTTCAAGATTGCTCCCATCACTATCTCTTTTAAGGAAGGAACATCTTTCTCTTCTGATGCATCACCACTATCAGTTGGCATAACTTAACCATTCTCATAAAGCCATACTTCAAGTATAGAAAATATTAAAATTATTTATAAAATTGGTTTTGTAAAAACAGATCATCTATTGCATTAAAAATAGTAATGTATTTGATTTTAAAGATAAAATTTCAATTTTATGTCAAAGGGTTCTATTTATAATCTTTAACACTAGTTCAAGAAAATCAATTTTTAGTGTAGGATGACTCGTCGTTTTACCATGGAGAAGGAAAGTATGTATAACGTTATGATTACAGGAGCAGGCAAGATTGGCAGTTTAATCGCATGTTTGCTAGCCGGTAGTGGTGATTATGAGGTGCATTTAGCTGATTTGGAGTTTTCAGGAACCGATGTAAGTCGATTGCTTCAAGCTTTACCTAATATCAAAACGGTTGCTCTTGATGTCACTAATGAAGGTTCAATTAAATCTTATCTACAAAAAAATAATATTATCGCGGTTATTTCAAGCCTTCCTTACTTTCTTAATACCTATGTTGCTGAGGCAGCAAAATCATCTAAAGCTCACTATTTTGACTTAACAGAAGATACTGCCGTAACTGAGGCTGTTAAAAAGATAGCAGAGGGGGCGTCTACGGCTTTAGTGCCTCAATGCGGGTTGGCGCCTGGATTTATTAGTATTGCTGCTAACAGTTTAATGCAAGAATTTGAACAATGTTTTCACGCTAAGCTTCGCGTAGGTGCATTACCACAACGCGCTAATAATGCACTTCACTATTCCTTAACTTGGTCAACTGATGGCGTTATTAATGAATATGGTAATCCTTGTTATGGTATTGAACAAGGCGAGTCTATTGTTATGAAGCCTTTAGAAGGTTTAGAGTCTATCCAAATTGATGGTTGTGAGTATGAAGCTTTTAATACTTCAGGTGGTTTAGGTAGCTTAGGTGAATTGTATAATGGAAAAGTTAAAACCTTAAATTATAAAACGATGCGCTACCCCGGTCATTGCGAAAAAATGCGTCTTTTAATGAATGATCTAAAATTAAATGAAGACCGTGAAACATTAAAACGTATCCTTGAGCGAGCTATTCCAAAAACCTACCAAGATATTGTCATTGTTTACGTTACAGTTGAAGGTATTAAACAGGGTGAGCTTACTGAAAAAAGTTATGTTAAGAAAATTTACCCAGAAGTGATTCATGGCCTTGAGTGGTCTGCTATCCAAGTAAGTACTGCATCTGGGGTCTGTGCAGTTGTTGATTTGGTTTTAGGGCAGGCAAATGAATATCATGGCTTAGTATTGCAAGAAAAATTCCGTTTAGCTGATGTTTTAGCAAACCGTTTTGGCCAATATTACGCCTAGGAGTGAAGTATGGATTTTCTTAAGCATTTAAAAATTGAAGCGTTAAACCCAGGTGCTTTTAGCGGGTTAGGCTGGCAAAGTGAGATTAATTCAAATAGGTTTGACTCTATAAGTCCTGCGACTGAAGGGAAATTGGGCGAAGTAGCAGGTTGTTCGGAAGAGGATTATAACACTTTAATGAAGCGAGCAGAGAAAGCGGCTATAGAGTGGCAGCGCTATCCTGCGCCAAAACGAGGTGAAATTATCCGTCAAGTGGGGCAAGCTTTACGGGAACATAAAGATTGGTTAGGCAGTCTCGTTTCTTTAGAAATGGGGAAATCGAAGCAAGAAGGTGATGGCGAAGTTCAAGAAATGATTGATATCGCTGATTTTGCCGTTGGTCAATCAAGAATGCTTTATGGAAACACTATGCATTCTGAGCGTCCTAATCATCGAATGTATGAACAATGGCATCCTTATGGTGTTATTGGTGTAATTTCAGCATTTAATTTTCCAGTAGCTGTCTGGTCTTGGAATGCTTTCCTTGCGGCTATTTGCGGTAATGTCACTATTTGGAAGCCATCTGCTAAAACGCCACTTTGTGCCATTGCAGCGCATAAAATTTGTAGTGAAGTTTTAGCAAGAAATAATTGTCCAGAAATTTTTGGCTTGCTCATTCCGCATTCACATGATGTCGTAGAAAAAATGGTTGATGATGCTCGTATGCCCTTAATTTCTTTTACAGGATCGACTGAAGTAGGTAGGCAAGTTGCAGCGAAGGTAGCAGGTCGGTTAGGAAAAACGATTCTAGAACTTGGAGGCAATAACGCCATCATTTTAGATGAGTCAGCTGATCTTAATTTAGCTATACCTGCTATTGTTTTCGGCGCCGTAGGGACCGCAGGTCAACGGTGTACCTCAACAAGACGTTTATTTGTCCATCAATCGATGTATAGTGATGTCGTAAAAAGATTGCAACATGCCTATGAGCAAGTAACGATTGGTGATCCGCTTGATGTTAAAAACTTGATGGGTCCTCTCATTGATAAACAAGCTGTTGAGCAATTTACCAAAGCTATTGATCGTATTAAATCGGCTGGGGGAAAAATAGCATTTGGTGGTGAGGCGTTGGCTAATAAAGGTTATTTTGTCCAACCAACTTTAGTGACTGATATTGAAAACAGTTGGGATATAGTGCAGCAAGAAACATTTGCGCCAATTTTGTATGTAATGCCCTATAATAATATAGAAGAGGCAATTAACTTTCAAAATGGTGTTCCTCAAGGTTTGTCATCTGCTTTATTTACCCAGAATCTTAAAAATGCGGAGCGTTTTCTAAGCCCCTTTGGTAGTGATTGTGGAATTGCAAATATCAACATTGGTACTTCAGGTGCTGAGATTGGTGGTGCCTTCGGTGGTGAAAAAGATACGGGCGGTGGCCGTGAATCAGGTTCAGATTCTTGGAAGGCTTATATGCGTAGACAAACGAATACAATTAATTGGGGAGACGATTTGCCATTAGCGCAAGGTATTCGCTTTAATTTAGGTTAATTGCTTAATATTTAACCTCAATTTTATTTTCATCCCCGCATAGGCGGGGAGCCACGGTTGATTGGGTATAGTACTAATTTGAACATAGATTCCCGCCTACGCGGGAATGACAAGAAATAAGATCCGGAAAAGACAAGAATAGAATGCGGAAATGAGAAAATTGAGAATGATTAACCCAATTTTTATGTCGTGCAAATAGTATTACTATAACGCTCAGTACCATAGAAATAGAAGAGCAAATATAAAAACTTGATAAATCTCTATCAAATTTACTTTAACTAAGGATGAATCATGCAGGAGCCTTTTTTAATTAAAAAAGTTGCGGTTCTTGGCGCAGGGGTGATGGGTTCGCAAATTGCTGCTCATTGTATTAATGCAGGTATTGAAACCTTACTATTTGATTTAGCTGACAAAGAAGGTAACAGTAACGCCCTGGTTGAAAAAGCAATTGCAAATTTAAATAAATTAAAACCAACGCCAGTAGCGACAACAACGACAGCCTCTTTAATACAGCCCAAAAATTATACGGAAAACTTAAAGGAGCTTGCGGATTGTGATTTAATCATTGAAGCGATTGCTGAGCGCATGGATTGGAAAGAAGATCTTTATAAGCGTATTGCTCCTTTTGTTAATGAGCAGGCTATTTTAGTAAGCAATACATCTGGTTTAAGTATCAACAAGCTATCTAGTGTGTTACCGGAATCATTATATAATCGATTTTGCGGAGTCCACTTTTTTAATCCACCACGCTATATGCATCTTGCCGAACTAATTCCAGCAAAAAGCACATCGATTAAGCTATTAGCGAACTTAGAATCTTGGTTAACGAGTTATTTAGGTAAAGGTGTTGTTATTGCTAAAGATACGCCTAATTTTATTGCCAATAGAATTGGGGTATTTTCCTTATTGGCAACTTTAGAGCATGCCCAAACTATGCAGCTCGGTTTAGATGAAGTAGATGCGCTAACGGGTATATTAATTGGCCGGCCTAAATCCGCTACGTTGAGAACCATGGACGTTGTTGGATTAGATACCATGCAACACGTCGTTCATACAATGTATGAACACTTACCAGATGATCCTTGGCATGATTTATTTAAATTACCTGATTGGTTAAATAACTTAATTGAACAAAAACACCTGGGGCAAAAAACAGGACAAGGAATTTATCGCAAAGCTGGAAAGACGATTGAAGTTTATGATTATTTAAGTGATTCTTATCGAGTTGCTAATGGGCAAGTTAGTCCGGAAATAAAATCAATTATGGCTATTAAAGAGCCTGATAAGTGGATGGATGCTTTAATTGCTTCTAATGATAAACAAGCAAAATTCCTTGTTGCATGTTTTAGAGATTTATTTCATTACTGTGCCTTTCATTTAGAGCATATAGCTAACAGTGTTCGTGATATTGATCTCGCTATGCGCTGGGGCTTTGGTTGGCGTAATGGTCCTTTTGAGACTTGGCAACAGGTTGGCATTGAGCGTATGCAACAGTTAATAGAAACTGATAAAGCCAATAATCAAAACCTAAGTCAGGCAAACTTACCAAAATGGCTAGACGAGCGTCCTGCTTTCTATAATAACGAAGGCGCTTTTTCTCCTAAAGAAAATCATTTTATACCCCGAAGTTCCTTGCCAGTTTATAAAAAACAATTTTTTTCTAATCAACTTATTGGTGAAAAAAATATTAAGCTTGAAAGCTTATATGAAAATGAGGGTGTTAAATTATATCGCTTTAAAGATGATGTTGGCTTACTGTCTTTTAAAAGTAAAGCAAACACGATTGGTCAGTCTGTGCTTGACGGTTTACATCAAGCCGTCGATATTGTTGAGCGTCAATGTCAAGGTTTAATCATTTATCAAAATAGCTCAGAAAACTTTAGTTCGGGTGCCGATTTACGTGGTGTCGCATCATTAGTGCAAGCTGGAAAAATTGCCGCTGTAGAAGAAATGATAGAATCCTTTCAACGGGCTGTCATGCGCTTAAAATATTGCTCAGTGCCTACCATTGCGGCGTTACGAGGACGTGCTCTAGGCGGTGGTTGTGAGCTTATGATGCATTGTCATAGAATTATTGCCGCATTTGAGTCTTATCCAGGACTTGTTGAAGTTGGGGTTGGGCTTATTCCTGCCGGTGGCGGCTGTAAAGAATTGGCGCTCCGAGCAGCTTTTGCTGCAGGTAAAGCTGATTTAATGACCTTTATTCAACCTTATTTTGAGCAAACGGCAACAGCGACAGTTGCAAGTAGTGCACCTGATGCGTTAGAGAAAGGATTTTTGCAACCAGGCGACTTTTGGGTTATGCACAGTGAAGAAGTCCTTTATGCAGCTTTAGCTGAGATAAAAGCCCTTGCAGCAAGAAATTATCAAGCACCCCTTAAACGACAATTTAAAGTAGCAGGGAGAGAAGGGCATGCTAAATTAGAAGCAGGCTTGGTAAATTGGTTGGAAGGCGGTTTTATTTCTCAGCATGATTATTATTTAGCTAATCTACTTGCCGAGGTAATGTGTGGCGGCGATGTGTATCAAGGTACAATAGTTGATGAGCAATGGTTACTTAATTTAGAAAGAAGAGCTTTCATTGAGCTCTTAGAAACACCATTGACCCAGGCGCGTATTGCTCATCTACTCGAAACTGGCAAGCCACTACGTAATTAATCAAGGAGCAATCAATGACCAATATTTATATAGTTGATGTATTACGTACTCCGGTTGGTAAGGCGCCACGTGGTGTGTTTAAGCATACACTACCTGATGACCTTTTAGCCCATACAATTAGGACGTTAATGGCACGTAACCCTTCTGTTGACTGGAAAGCGGTTGGCGATGTAGTGATTGGCTGCGCTATGCCTGAAGCAGAACAAGGTATGAATGTCGCCCGTATTGCATCATTACTTGCTGGCATGCCAAATTCTGTACCTGCCATGACAATCAACCGTTTTTGCTCTTCCGGTGTACAAAGTATTGCAACGGCTGCGACTGCTATTAGTCAAGGCGCTATGCCTCTAGCACTAGCAGGAGGTGTAGAAAGCATGTCTATGGTACCTTTAGGCGGTAATAAGTACACAGCAAATCCTGCTATTTTTCAAAATGAACATGTAGCTATTGCTTATGGAATGGGTATTACCGCAGAAAATGTAGCAAAACAATGGGAAATTTCGCGCGAAGAACAAGATGAATTTGCTGCCGAAAGCCATAGGCGGGCCATTGCTGCACAGCAACGGGGCGATTTTGATCAAGAAATAGTACCTATAGAAATTACTGAGCGTCATCCTAATTTATCAACTGATAAAGTCATTACTCATAAGCGGTTAATCGATAAAGATGAGGGCCCTCGTGCTGATACGTCTTATGAAGCTATTGCGCGTTTGCGTCCTGTCTTTTCAGCTAAAGGTAGTGTAACAGCGGGTAATAGTTCACAGACAAGTGATGGGGCAGCTATTGCTCTATTAGCGAGCGAAGAGACGATAAAGCAATTTGATTTACAGCCTATAGGACGCTTGCTTAGTTATGCAGTTGCAGGTGTTGCGCCTGAAGTAATGGGCATAGGACCTGTTAATGCTGTTCCGCTAGCTCTACAAAATGCAGGAATTACTTTAGAGCAATTAGATTGGATTGAATTAAATGAAGCTTTCGCAGCCCAAGCGTTAGCTGTTATTAAGACACTTAATTTGCCACGTGAAAAAGTTAATCCGTTGGGGGGCGCTATTGCTTTAGGCCATCCACTTGGCGCTACAGGAACAATTCGTACAGCTACCTTGTTACATGGTTTGCGTCGTACTAAAGGACGCTATGGTATGGTCACTATGTGTATTGGCACCGGTATGGGGGCTGCTGCTATTTTTGAAGCTGTCTAAAAAATTAAATTTACAGCATAGTTTTTAAAACTATGTTGTAAATGAAGTTAAATTGATAATTATTCTTGTAATTTTCTCAGTCGTTCTATATCAGTTGGTTTCTTTGTAAATTATTTGCATAATATGCGTATTTAGTGTGTGTAAAATAATTATGAAAAAAAGTATTGGTATATTTTTATTGTTATTTACAATGCAAGTATTAAATGTAAATGCTCTTCCTCTTAAAGAAGATAAGGTAACTGATTTTTTAAAAACTCACTTTCAAGAGCAACTGCAGTTATTAGAAGACATTGTCAGTATTAATAGCGGTACTGCCAATATAAAAGGCGTTAAAGAGGTAGGGGAGCGATTAGAAAGTGAATTAAAGCAACTTGGATTCACTACTAAGTGGGTGAGCTTGCCGCCTACAATGAAGAGGGCTGATACCTTAATTGCTTTTCATCAAGGCAATAAAGGTAAACGACTTTTATTAATAGGCCATCTTGATACAGTTTTTTCAGCCACTAGTTCCTTTCAACGTTTTAACTTAAAAGATAATATTGCAACCGGGCCTGGTGTCATTGATGCTAAAGGAGGTGATGTTGTTATTATTTATGCTTTAAAAGCCCTAGATAATGTGGGTGCATTATCAGATGCAACTATCACTGTTGTATTTACAGGTGATGAAGAGGATTCGGGAAAACCAACAAAGGTTTCTAGAAAGGCATTAATGGATGCCGCAACTCATAGTGATGTTGCATTAGATTTTGAATGGTCAATAACTCAGGATACAGCTACGGTAGCTCGTCGCGGTATTTCAGACTGGGTAATTAAGGCTTCTGGTCAAGAAGCCCATTCTTCGCAAATTTTTAAACCAACAATAGGAAATGGGGCTATTTTTGAGATAACGCGTATTTTAAATGCACTGCGTATTCGTCTCACTAAGGAACAATATTTAACCTTTAATCCTGGACTAATTATGGGAGGAAATACAATTGAAACGAATAACCATTCCCAGAATTTAGTTTTTGGTAAACCAAATGTTGTTGCCAAGATGGCTATAGCTGAGGGTGACATTCGGTTTTTAACAGAAGAGCAAAAAGAGCGTGCTAAAAAAACAATTTCCTCAATTGTACAGCAGCACTTAACGGGTACAACTGCTAAAGTAATTTTTAAAGACGCTATCCCTTCTATGTCACCTAGAGAGAATAATTTAAAACTATTAAACATTTACAATAATGTAAGTTTACAATTAGGTTATGGTAAAGTTACAGCACTTGATCCGGGTATGCGTGGAGCTGGAGATATATCACATATCGCTGCAATTGTACCTTATGCTTTAGCTGGTTTAGGGCCTGTTGGCAGTGGGGCGCATTCTGAAAAAGAAACATTGAATATTCAATCCTTGTTAACTCAAACTGAGCGTGCAGCATTGTTAATGTATCAGCTGATTAATAATCAAGGCATATTTGACACTAAATAACTTCTTAACTAATCTGAATTTTTAGCAAATGCTTGTTTGGAATTTTGGATTACGCTAAACAAACGTTATCCCGAAAAATGCGAAGCATTTGTACAGGATTCAGATTAAACATAAATAAATCTGATATAAAATTTAGCAAATATATTTTATGTCGAATTTACGTTTATTATATTTTTTATCGTAAAAATATAGGACCTTTCGGCCCTACGGCTACCCCGTATTGGATAAAATTAGTATTCATCGAACCCGAGCAGGTGATGCGCGTACCTATTTTATTAAAACGTTAATTGCTGGACAGACTTTTGCTGATTTAGCCAATAATGTAAGAATAACTGCTGTAGTTGTAGGTTGTAATGTGGCTGTTGTTAATGTTAATTAATACTATAGCGTCTCCAACTAAGCTTCATACTGCGTTACAAGCTGCTCGGCGAAGTACAGTACTTGTTTGTACACTCCTTCGCCTCTCTCCCTTGTGCCTGGTCTGAAACTTAGTGGGAAACGCCATAATTATTAAATCCCTTTATAATAGGGCTTTAATTTACAAATTTTTTTTCTCAGAGTTTAGGAAACTAAGCTTATATTTTACAAAAATTTTAAGTCTTTAATGCTTTATACTCTTTTAATCAATGATCCTATTTTCATTTGGTAATTATGTATTTCATTTAATTTGTATTAAAATTATACAGATAAAATTTATTTTGATCAAATTATATGGTTTTTATAGATTATGGTTACAACACATAAAGAAATGAGTCATATTTTAGGCTTAGAGTAAAATCCTTTTTTAAGCTTGAGTGACAATACTGGCTGGCAAATTGATGATGCTCTTGGTAGTACCATAAAAAGATTTAAAATATTTAAACCTAGTTGGCATCTAAATTTTTCCTTATTATCTCCACAATCTTCGAAGCAAATAGACGAACTATTAAATGGTAATTATGTAGGCTTTTTAACCAAATGGCCTAAGCATGCTTATACTTTGCATGCGGTTCGAGAAAAGAAAAATATACATTTTATTTATGTGAATCGTGGGCAACGCCATTTTACTTTAGAGTCTGGCCGCATTTCACAAGTAATAGTTTTTACTGTACAAAGAGAAAAAGCGAGGGAGTTTGCCAATGAGATGTTTGGTGCGTCTAATTCCTACTAATCTATCCGAGGAAAAATATCAGAGTTCCTTATTAAGAATAAAAAAATGGAAAATACTCAATTGGCTTTAATAATAAGTAAGAAGGACCAGAAAACAGGAAATTGTTCGGTAGCAAACTCTAATATCAGTTGGCATTTCCAATTAGCCGCGAATTATATGCAGAATAATCCCTCCAAAACCTTTGGGGAAGCATATGAAGCAACAGGAGATGAATATAAAAAATGCGATTTAGAGATAGAGTGGGAGCATTTAAATACCTTTTAAATGATAGAGACCACTATTTATCTTACCAAGCCTATTTCTATAATTACTTTCAAGCAATTGAAAAATTTAAAAAAAAGGAGAGATTTCCTCTCTTTTAGATAAGCTTAAAAGTGAAAAATTGATTAACCTAATAGTTGAGCCTTTAGCGCGTAATAATTTTATAGAAAATTACATAGAAGCTAAAGTAATTGAATATAAGAAGAAATACAAGCTTAGTGAGTATGAATTAGAATTTTATAAAAAAAGAGCTAGCTAAAAATTTAGGTGCTATAAGAGACGAGATATTAGAATGTGTATTTAAAGAATTACCTCTAGTAAAGCAAGAAGAATATATAAATAATAATCATTCATTATTGAAATATGCTACACCAAGTTTACAAAAAAAGTTCATAGAAAATGATATTCTTTTACTTGATGAAGCCTCTGACGCTGTACAGCTTGAACTCTTAAAAGAAGATTATAATAGATATTCTATTTATGCAAAGCCTAAAGTAATTAGAAAATTAGATGCGTTTCAAGACAGGCAAGATGAAGCTGAAAAGTTTCTAGATGAACGGCTTAATTATCGTTTTAATAGCTTACATACAACAGATATTCAAACTAAAAAAGCTAGTAATAATTAGTTATTTAGGCAGAGTGCTAATAGAAAAGAAGAAACAATTAATAATATGCTTAGAATTTTAAATGCATATGTTTCTGCAGAAGATAAAAATAAGATAAAAGAAGAGTGGGAAAAGCTCTGTTTAGTTTGCGCTGAGCGTAGATTTTACCTAACGGGTGATAAATATTCAATTCATACCCAGTCTATTAAATGGTTAATTGAAAGGATTAGTAAAGATGCGCAATTAAAAGGTATTCTGGGTTTAGGAAGTTCAGAACAAATAATAGAGGGGATCAAAGATATTATTGCAAGAAAGAATGCTGAAATTGCAGACGGAAATGATAATTCTACCTATGAATCAAACTTTGAAAATTCAGATAAAAGTAATAATTATCGACGATAATCAACAAAAAGAAAGACTTATTATACTTTAACTCACACTAATAAGTTAGATAATTCATCAAGGATATTGCTCAAAATTTGATTTGTACTGTGAATATCCTACGCTTTAAGATAAGGGGCGTATCCTAAGGAGCGTGCATGCGTTCATTTATTATTGCTGCGTGTTTGTTTGCAAACGTAGCTTTAGCAGACGAGATCATCGGTTTTACGGCCTTTGAAAATGAGGATTACAATACAGCTTATCCTCATTTAATGGAGTCGGCTAAACAAGGCAATGACGATGCGATGTATCTTCTAGGCAGAATGTATCAATATGGCTATGGTGTTAATCAAGATGACGCTAAAGCTGTTGAGTGGTATCGAAAAGGAGCTGAAAAAAATAATGCTTTAGCTCAACTTAGCTTAGGTTATATGTATGATAATGGTAAAGGCATACAACGAGACTTTAAAGAAGCCTTTAAATGGTATATGAAAGCTGCAGAACAAGGTAATTCAATTGCACAGCGTAATATAGGGCTTATGTATGCTACTGGGGATGGTGTGCAAGCGAGTGATCAGCAGGCATTTGTCTGGTTTAAAAAAGCAGCTGAAAAAGGCTATTCTAAGGCCCAAGTTAACCTTGGGTATCAATATATGACTGGAGTAGGCACTGAGAAAGATGTAGAGAAAGCACTGTATTGGTATAATAAAGCGGCTGAACAAGGGGATCCTAAAGGTGAATACAGCTTAGGTCTATTATATACCGGCAAATTTGGGATAGCTCCCGATCAGAAAGCAGCTTCTTATTGGTTTTCAAAAGCAGCTAATCAAGGTCATCGTAATGCACAAGCTTATTTAGCTTATCAATATTTACATGGATTGGGTACACCCACTGATCCCAAAAAAGCTGCTTATTGGTATCAAGCTGCTGCTGAAAGAGGGCATGCTGAAGCACAAGCAGAGTTAGGTCAACTATATTTGAGTGGTTCAGGTGTTGATAAGGATTATCAACAAGCGGCTTATTGGTTTGGAAAATCAGCGGCACAAGGCGATCCTGTCGCTCAGGGAAAGCTTGGCTATTTATATCTAGCCGGTTTAGGGGTTACTAAAGATAATGCTCAAGCTTACGCTTGGTTTAAGCTAGCTGTGGATAACAAAAATGAGGGTGCTGTCGATGAGCTAGCGCGTCTGGAAACTAAATTAACGCCGCAGGAAAAACAACGAGGTGAACAAATTTTTCAGGAGTTAAAAAAGAAAGGGGCTATTCCTGAGGGTGGAGATGAGGGGGAATAAAATACGATTTTATATGTTAAAATTAAAAAAATATTTTGATGAGTATTTAATCTAGGAATTTATTGAATAAAGATAAAGAATTATTGCTTAATTTTACTTAAGATCTCTATTTGCTCAAGTTGTGGATTTTCACTTTTTTTACCACGATAGAACAGACTATAATTTTTAAAATTTGTAACGCGACTATTTTTAAGTGGTTGAGTATTAAATATGCCTAACCCACCTACTTTTTCTGCAGCTTTGCTATGTTCTTGTTTAAATTTTATCCAGTTTTCTTCACTTTTCGGTGTCGCAAATGGGTTTATCCTTGAATGATGACATAAGATATCTAAATGTTTCACAGCATATTTAATAATGGTAGTAGGATTTTGTTTTCGTGTTTGTGCATCCGAAATCATATTTATAAGTTTCTGTAAAGAAATTGATTTTTCAGAACCATTTGAAAGCCTAGCTATTTCATCAGAAATAAAATTGTTAATATTATTTAGTAATTTATAGGACTCTAAGAAAATATGTTCTTTAGATAAAATACTATCATTTAAAGATAGAGGGTGACCTCTCATTTCTGCTAAGGAACTTAATCGCCATTCTATAATTGTACTGGCTGCAATTCGTTCTGTATTATCATATGTATGAAGGTTTTTAAACTCAATTATTTTGCTTACAATATTATCATATATTGGTTTAATTTTGTCTTCACCCACCTTTTCTTTTCCATTTAGATAATTCAAATAATAAATTTGATCAAATAAATCCGGTACTTTATAAAGTTCTTGCAAGAATTCTGCGAAATCCTCATCAGATATTTCATCTTTTTTCAGTATTTCTTGAAGTTTTATTTTTAATTCAACAGGCTTTGTAAAAGGCGCTAATTCTTCAGCATAAGTTTCTAAATAAGTTGGTAATTGATCAGCCATTTCAATTGCAGTACTAAAATTAAATAAATTTCGATTTTCATAAATTTCTAGTGTGTTAAGAATACCACGTGCCAAAACAGCTGCATTGTAACCAAAAGCATCAAAGAGATTAGGCTCAAACAAGGTTGCTGGTGGAAAACCATTTTGTAATAAAAGGCGAGTTAACAACAAGTTTGCAAAGGTACGGCCATTAGCATCACAAAATGGGTGAATGCGCTCGAAAGCTTGAACTGTTTTACCAATAATGTCGAGTTTATTAGTAATTGTATTTGCTTTAACAATTTCTTCATTATAATGGTTAATGACCCGATTTAATGCTTCCTCTATACTTTCCGTTGGCGGTGCATGATAAATAACTAAAGGTGCCGTACTTAGTTTAGCTGCCAATGTTTCCATTGTTTCTGAAGGATTTTCTTTTAAATAATCAGCAAATGAAATTTGTATGATTTTTCCATCATTGTTTTTAACAGTTTCAGCTCCAAATATGCCATGCAAAGCAGATTGTATATATGCGCCATTTAGATAGCCATTTGGGCCCTTGTTAATTTCATTTATGAGGTCTAGAAAGCCTTCTGGCGTGTTTCGTTCAGGCTGAAGAGTAAACTGTGGCGTTTTTGAGCGAAAGTTTCCACGTGGTCCTTCAATCATTTCACCTGTCACATTTTTTGTGACAGTTTGATGTAGTGTTTTCAAATAGTCTAAAGTCAAGGGAGCTTCTAAATTAGAAGTACATAAATTCAGACCCTGAAAACAAGCTTTTAATGCTCCTCCTTCTCGCGCTTCATAGTCCAACCACCCTTGATTAGAATTTATAGTATAAAGTGCGCCGTCGACAAATAGGCGCCAAATTTCTGTTTTGCTATAATGACTATGGAAATCTTGTAACGCTTCTTCACGAGATTTTATTGGGATGGGAGTATCTTCTAAAGACTGGTCCTCTATTTCATCGGTTAAAATAGCTCGATAATAAGCTACAAAAGACTCAAGCGAACCGTCATAATTAAATCTCATCTTCATTTTAAAATCCAACTAAACTTAATTACTAAATTATAGACTTAAAATCTTGATGCTATTTAAACTGGCGCGATAACAAATAGGTTGAAATAATATCAAAAGTTAAATTTAGAATTTATTAAAGTTAGAAAAAATGGGATTAATGCAAGATTTAATTCATTAATTGGTTTAATTATTATGTGCTGCGAGAGTTTAAATCACAAAGTATTTAAGCTCTCAGCAATGAGATTAACCGACAATTTGCCTTCTTTGTCTTTACTTCGTCTTAAAATAGTAAAATTAGTCACACTTAAATCATCTATTTTGACATTGGCAATACTTAAAAAATACTCACTTTCAATAGTGATAAGCTCTCTACGCAGATTTAATTTTTTTAATAATTGATTAAGTTTTTGTTCATTCAAAATACCCGTTCTCCCTCGAGCATTAATGATGTCAGCGATTTGCTGCTCACTAAATTTATTTCCTAGCGCCATTAATACCTTTCTGGGCGCTGTATTAATATTGATAGGGGTAACAGTAGGTAACGCTGTAATAAAAGGGCTAAGTTGCTGGTAAATTTCACCAGTGATACCTCGAACTAAGCGTAACTCTGACACACTTTGAAATAGTTGTTTACTAGGATAATAAGGTGGTTTTTGTTTTAAATAGTAAGTAATAAATTCATCATTCCCGCGCCCTGGCGTGTAAGGTGTTAGCCATTGCAAAATTGCCACAGCTAAGCGCTCTTGCTCTTGAGGTGGCGTTTTAGTTAAAACATTGCTTAAAAATTTTAAAAAAACGGGATAGTAATTTTTATCACTTAAATTATTTAAATTAAAGAATGCTTGTAAGTCATACAAAGAGCCACTGATGGTAACATTGGGATAAATAGAAGAATACTGCTTAGGAAAATTTTTCACTTTGCCGTGATTATTGGCAATAGTATATTGATTTTTCACATCAATAAGTTCCCCCATAGCCCAAAAAGCAACAACTTGCGAAGCAAGGTATAATTTATCGCTGGTAATAGTTAATTGGGTACGATAAATATCAAGTTGTAGGCGAATACTCATGGCAGTAGCAGCAATAGCAACTAAAGTCATAATGAATAAAGCTGAAATTAAGGCGCTCCCTTTTCTATAAAAATTAAAAGAAAGAATATTTACGTCCTTAACTTGCATATAGCGCCTTAGGAATAGGTAAAAGTAAACTTAACTTATCGCGATGGTTAAGTGTTAAAGTTAGTTGAATAGCTTTAGGTAATGGCTCGACCTGCTCAAGTTCACCAGTACCTACATTCCAGCTAGGCAAGACTTGGAGGCTTTTATTTAAATAAGCAAACTGACATTTATTTAAATTATCTAATAAAACTCTATCGTCATATTTATCTTTATTTGCTGGATCTAAACTTGGCCAAGTCCTCCTTATTAATTGATTATCTTTACACAATAAACCTACCCGTAATAAAGTACTCCTTTTTTCCATGCTATCAGGATTAGCATGGCCACCCCGTGTGAATTCCGAATAACTTGCCTGACCAATAAAGGCGGGAAATAAGTGCATTTCATTGGCACGTACTGGCCTATTGATTATTTGCAAGCTATCTCTTTCCAATAAGCTGATAGCTAACTGTAAGCTCGTAAAACGATCGGCTTGCTCGGTAACGCGGGCACGCGTATTGAATGCATAATATAAGGCAGTAGAAGTTAAGGTAGCCAATATGGCAAATACAGCAATAGCAATTAATATTTCCAGTAAAGTAAATCCGTTAATTGACCTCTTTTGAAATTTTGTGGATATACCCTTATGATTTGTGCCATCTTTACATCTAAAGTTTTTTGGCAGCTTTGCTATGTGTTTTGAAGAATTATACTTGCTCATAAAAATACCGATAAGCAGTTAACGCTTCGCTAAAGGGGCCAGCTTGATTTTTGCTCACTTTAATTTGGATTTCTTGCACAGCGTTCATAGGGGTCTTAGTTATCTTAACTCGCCAATACCAGCGTTGGCCAAGCATAGTTGTTACTTGGGTAACTTCCTCATTTAAAGCAGGATTTAATAATTTAAGCTGTACCATATTTACCCCTTGCAGGGCGATCCAATGACTTAATGTCTTATCTTTAATACGCGCTGTATTAGCAACATTTTGAGCAGTTACTTTTAATAAAGCAGTCAGGGCAATAGCAATGATAGCCAATGCAAGGAGTACTTCTATTAAGGTAAAACCGTCCTGAAAATAGTAGTTAAAGTATTTATTTCTCATTTCATTTTTTGATTATCAAAGGTTAAAGCACCATTATGTTTGCCTATAAGCGTTATTATATTTGGCTCGGCAGATGTACCGAATATCAACGTAAATTCAGTCATACTACCAGAAGGTGTAATTATAATATTAGGACCTATATTATTCTTTAGTTGAGCTTTCAAGGTGATAACCGTATCTTTTGGAAAGAAGCGATGGAAAATGAGACTATTTTTAGGCATAGATTGCCAACTATTATTGCTATGGCGATAAGTTTCATAACCTTCATTATTAATAGTTACTCCAAGTGTTACCATTTCTAATATAGCGCGTTGTTGGACAAGCTTAAGGTACGCACTAAACTGCTCAGCAGTAAGTTTAATTCTTCTACTTGTACCAAAATCGCCAAATGCAAATAAGGCAACACTTGCAATAATGCCAATAATTAAAATTACAACTAATATTTCAATGAGGGTGAAACCACGCTCATTTTGTGTCCCAGTTACCAATTTCTGCATCTTTACCAGTACCACCAGGTTGGCCATCCGCTCCTAAAGTAAATACATCCACTTCACCATGTTCACCAGGATTTAAATACAAATATTCACGTCCCCAAGGATCTTTGGGTACCGATTTTAAGTATTGTTTCCAATCACGCGGTGCAGGGTTACTGGTAGGTTTCTCTACTAGGGCTATTAAGCCTTGATCAGTTGTTGGATAAAAACCGTTATCTAATTTATAAAGATCGAGTGCGTTTTGAATGGCTAAAACATCTTGCTTAGCTTTAACAGCTCGCGCTTCATCTGGACGGCTAATAATTTTAGGTACAACGATAGAAGCTAAAATACCTAATATTACAACCACCACCATGATTTCAATTAACGAGAAACCCTTTTGTGTCCTCATACATTCTCCTGCGAGTAAATTACTAAATGATAAACATTAACTGATCAATACCTGTTTAAGTGACTAACTGCTCCATTGAAAAAATAGGCAATAAGGTTGCTAACACAATAAAAAGCACTACAGCACCCATAAGCATAATGACCATTGGTTCTAAAAGCGTAAGAGCCGTATCGATTAATCGTTTAACTTCATTATCTAAATGAGATGCTGCGCGTTCCATCATTTCCGCTAATTGCCCACTTTTTTCGCCACTAGCAATTAAATGAATCGCCATTGGGCTTAAAAAATGAGTTTCTTTTAAAGCAACACTAATTCCGGTACCTTCACGTACGCGAGTTGTCGCGATATCAAAAGCATTTCGCATAACAACATTGTTCACAACACTTGCTGAAACACGCATAGTTTCTAATACATTAACTCCGGCAGAAAATAGTATACCAAAGGTATGAATATAACGCGCGACATTTGTTGATCGTACTAAATAAGATCCAATGGGAATTTTTAATAAAATTCGATGCCATATTGTTTTGATTACTAAATTTTTTAAACTTCTACGAAATACCATCAGTATTAAGATAAAAGTAATTAACACATATAAACCATAGGCTTTAATAAAATCGCTAAGAATAATGAGCACTTTAGTCATAGCAGGCAATGATTGGCCACTGCTAGTAAATACTTCGATAATTTTTGGCACTACAAACGCTAATAAAAAACTTATAATAGTTATAGAAACAAAAATCATCAAGGAAGGGTAAATAAGGGCATGTTGAATTTTTTGCTTAGTAGCTTGTTGATTTTCGGTATAATCAGCAAGTTTTTCTAGAACTAAGTCTAGACGGCCAGTTTGTTCTCCTGCGCTAACAGTAGACCGATATAATTCAGGAAATGAATTAGGAAATTCCCCCATTGCTTGAGCAAGAGAATAGCCTTCAAGTACTTTAGCGCGAATACCTATCAGTAACCCTCTAACTCGCTCTTTTTCTGTTTGCTCACTTACTCCACGCAGAGATTCTTCTACAGGGATACCTGCTGCTAAAAGTGTCGCTAACTGCCTCGTTAATAGCGATAAGTCTTGGGCAGAAATTTTGTCTCGCCTACGCGGTGTTGCAGTTTGCTTCGTTAAAGCACGAACTTGGGTGGGAATTAAACCTTGATCGCGTAATAATTGCCTAGCTTGACGCTCGGAATCGGCTTCAATTACACCTTTATTTGTATTTCCAGCTGAAGTTAACGCTTGATAATGATAAGCACCCATATTTTTTTTAAAGAATATCCCTTATAACAGTGTAATCTATTAGGTTTCAGAAGTCACTTAAGGTAAACTATTTATTAGGCTTCTGTTGTTACTGAGCTGTGAGGTAATGGAGAAACCTACTTTTTGTGCAATTTTATGCTTAAAAATAATATAGCTTTTGCATGAAGGCATTCTAACATTGAGTTTAATTCAGCCAGAATTGAAAGAGGCCGATAGTTTAACCTTGGAGATAATGATGAGTAACAATGCAGTTCAGGCAGCAATTAAAGAACATGGTGCTAAATTTGTTGATTTGCGTTTTACGGATACCCGAGGTAAAGAGCAGCATATTACGCTGCCTATCTCTGCTGTGGATGAGGATCTTATTGAAAACGGTAAAATGATTGATGGCTCGTCAATTAAAGGATGGCAGAAAATTCATCAATCGGATTTAGCATTAGTTCCAGATTGTGAAAACATTTTAGTTGATCCTTTTTATCAGGATAATACCTTAATTATTCGTTGCAATGTTGTTGATCCGCAAACCATGATTGGCTATGATCGCGATCCGCGCTCACTTGCTAAGCGTGCCGAAGCTTATTTAAACTCAACCGGCATTGCCGATGCAGCCTTATTTGGACCTGAGCCTGAATTTTTTATATTTGATGATGTTCGTTGGAAAACAACCATTAATAGCTCTTTTTATGAAATAGATTCATCAGAGGCTCAATGGAATTCTGGTAAAAGTTTTGATGGTGGCAATATTGGACACCGTCCTCCTATTAAAGGTGGTTATTTTCCTGTTCCTCCAGTCGATTCTTCACAAGATATTCGTTCAGATATATGTCGAACTTTAGAAAGTCTAGGTATTGTTGTTGAAGCGCATCACCATGAAGTGGCTACCGCGAATCAAGGGGAAATAGCAACTAAATTTGGCACATTAGTTAGAAAAGCTGATGAAATGCAGCTTCTAAAATATGTTGTTCATAATGTAGCTCATAACTATGGTAAAACGGCTACCTTTATGCCTAAACCATTGGTAGGGGATAATGGGAATGGTATGCATTGTCACCAATCACTGATAAAAGATGGTGTTAATATTTTTAATGGTGATAAATATGCTGGTTTGTCAGAGACAGCGCTTTATTACATTGGTGGAATTATTAAGCATGCTCGAGCATTAAATGCTTTTACAAATCCCGCTACTAATAGTTATAAGCGCCTAGTGCCTGGTTTTGAAGCACCAGTTTTATTAGCTTATTCAGCTCGAAACCGCTCTGCTGCCATACGAATACCACATGTTGGAAATCCTAAAGGTCGCCGTATTGAAGTACGTTTCCCAGATCCAACAGCCAATCCATATTTAGCTTTTGCTGCGATGATGATGGCAGGCCTTGACGGTATTCAAAAGAAAACTCATCCAGGTGAACCCATGGATAAGGATCTTTATGATCTACCACCTGAGGAATTAACTGATGTACCTACAGTTTGTTCTTCACTTGAGCAGTCCGTTGAGTACCTACGTCAGGACCAAGAATTCTTATTACAAGGGGATGTTTTTACTAAAGACTTTATTGAAAGTTATATTACCTTAAGAGAGGCTGAAATAGCTCAGGTAAGAAGTTTAGTGCATCCGTTTGAATTTGAACTTTATTACAGTTTATAAGAATTGGCAGCCATGCTGTCTATAAACCTAATTAAAGGTCAGTTTTGCTTTTGTGAAACTGACCTTTAAACGTTAATTGATTAAATAGATTCAGAAGTAATTGATCAGAGGATAGGTCAATATCTAAGTGAAGTGTTATCTTTATAGTTGATCACTTACATTCAGAAAGCTTTGCTAGCTATCATTAAGGGACGTTACTTATGATAAAAGTTATTATTTCTATTTTCTTTTTATTTTTTGTTTATCCATTATGGGCTGAAATATATAAATGGACAGATAGTCAAGGCGTTGTTCATTTTAGTGATGAGCCTCATCCCGGAGCAGAAACAGTTGTTTTGCCACCTACACAAAGTAGCAATCCACCTCCTTCTAATGTACCAACTACACCGTCAACCCCAGTTACGGGGAATAAAATTAATAAAAATTCTCTTATTCAACCTGATTACACAGCGACTATTTCTCAACCTAAAAGTGATTCGACTATCCGTAACAACCAGGGATATGTGTCAGTTGCCATTGAGGTTGAACCTGAAATACAACAAGGGGTTATGTTACAGCTAATCTTTGATAATCAACCTTTAGGAAAGCCGCAAGTAGGTAAGAATTTTATTTTAAATAACGTGAATCGTGGTGCTCATACTCTTGCAGTGCAAATCATTGGCGCTGATGGTGAAGTGTTAAGTACAAGTGATCCTATAACTTTTTATATGCAAAGGCCAAGAGTCGGTATGGTACCAAATACACGTCCAGCAAATACCCCTTGAAATTTTACAGATCGACCTCATATTGAAAAACAGTTTTTATTTTATTACATGCATTTTGCAATGCTTTAGGGGAGATTTTTAAATGTCGGGCAAGAAACAAACAATGGGATTCCAAACTGAAGTCAAACAGATGCTTCATTTGGTTGTGCACTCGCTCTATAGTAATAAAGAAATTTTTCTGCGTGAATTAGTATCAAATGCGTCAGATGCGCTTGATAAACTTCGCTTTCTAGCGCTTGCAAACTCATCTTTATATGAAAAAGATTCAGATCTTAAGATTACCATTGATTTTAATGAGAAGTTAAAAACAATTACCATTAAAGATAATGGAATAGGTATGAGCTGGGATGAAGCGGTTGAGAACTTAGGGACTATCGCTAAATCAGGCACTAAAGAATTTTTAAATCATTTAACTGGTGAGATGAGTAAGGATTCGCATTTAATCGGGCAATTTGGCGTAGGTTTCTACTCAGCCTTCATCGTTGCTGATAAAGTAACCGTTAAAAGTCGCCGTGCTGGTCTCGCACCTGAAGAAGGTATTATTTGGCAATCTAATGGCGAAGGTGAGTTTACTATTGATCAAGAAAAACGTACTGAACGCGGCACAGAGGTTATTCTTCATTTAAAGAAGGAAGAGGATGAATTTTTAAGTGACTGGCGGCTCCGCGGTATTATTAGTAAATATTCAGACCATATATGCTGGCCAATTGTAATGAAAAAGGCTAAGGATGAAGAAAAGGATAAGGATAATAGTAAAGTTGAATATGAAACAGTCAATAAAGCGACTGCTCTTTGGACTATGCCTAAATCTGAAATAAGTGATGAAGATTATAAAGCTTTATATAAGCATATTTCACATGATTATCAAGATCCTTTAACTTGGGCACATAATCATGTTGAAGGTAAGCAAGATTATATAAGTTTGTTATACGTTCCAGCGCATGCTCCCTTTGATTTATGGCAACAAGATGTAAAACATGGTTTAAAGCTTTATGTTAAGCGTGTTTTTATTTTAGATGATGCTACTCAATTTTTACCCCGTTATTTACGCTTTATAAAAGGGATTATTGACGCTAGCGATTTACCTTTGAATGTTTCTCGAGAAATTCTTCAAGATAATAAACAAGTAGAATCAATTAAAGCTGCCTCTACTAAACGTGTTTTATCTATGCTAGAAAAGATGAGTAATAATGATACAGAAATGTATCAACGTTTCTGGAATGAATTTGGTTTGGTTTTAAAAGAAGGGCCTGTAGAAGATTTTGCTAATCGTGAAGCAGTGGCTAGATTGCTTCGCTTTGCTACGACCCATAATGACACTGAGAAACAAAATGTCTCTTTGATGGATTACATTTCTCGTATGAAAGAAAAGCAGGATAAAATTTATTATATAACAGCTTCTAGCTATAACGCTGCTAAACACAGTCCTCACTTAGAAATTTTTAAGAAAAAAGGGATTGAAGTGCTGTTATTAAGTGACCGAATTGATGAGTGGTTAGTAGGTTATTTAAGTGAATTTGAAGGTAAAAAATTACAATCCATTAGCAAGGGTAAAATTGATTTAGAACCTGAAAAAGATGAGCCAGATGTCAAAGAGCAGGAAAAATCGTTAGAGCCGATGCTTAAACATATGAAAGAAATATTAGGTGATAAAGTTAAAGAGGTGGCTTTAACCAATAGACTTACTGACTCGCCTGCTTGTATTGTGGCGGATGAACAAGATATGGGCCTGGAAATGCAGCGTATTTTGCAAGCTGCTGGTCAACAAGTACCAGGCGTTAAGCCAATTTTTGAAATTAATCCACAGCATGACTTAATTAAGCGATTACATGACATTGAAGATGATGCTCGTTTTGCTGAATGGGTTATCATGCTGTTTGAACAGGCGGTTCTCGCAGAGGGTGGACAATTAGATAATCCGGCTGATTTTGTAAGTCGAGTTAATAAATTACTTATGACTGCTGCTTAGTTTATAAATTAACTATTATTATCTTTTTTGTTTATATCCATCTTGTCTTATTTAAGATGGATATAAACTTTACTTAAGGGTCAAGTAAGAGCTAGAGGATAGCGCTTAGTTGCGTTGTTTCCTCTTTTTGTTCTTTCTTCCCTATTTCAAAAGCACTAGTATTTTCATTTTGGCTAAATAGGGTATCTTGTGATAATGAAGCAGGCATATTAGATGAACGTTTCCAGCTTGGTAAGGGTTCCTCTTTCTTTTGGTTTAAAACAGGAGAGGTAGAGGATACTTGTTGAGTTAGCGTTGCACGTTCTTTATTTACTAATTTCAATTTAGGCTTGATAAAGCAAACCATGCGATTACGACTAGGATCACCTGCGCGGATCATCTCGACATCAGCACCAGTGACATCGTAATTAAGACCTGCCTCTTTGCATAATGATTTCCAGTGCTCCATTGAACGAAATAACCTAGTTTCATGCAATTCATCTTGCAAACTAGCTCCTGTGACAGCGTTGAAAATCATATGTGCTCCATGTGCCATCACCATATCAGATTGATTGCGAACATCATGATCGACTAGCAGAAAATGTCCTTCTGGCCTTAAGACTCGTCTAACTTCTTGCAAGAAAAATTTTACTTTATTTTCTGGAAAGTGATGTAAGCCAATATAACATGTAATGACATCAGCACTGTTGTCAGGTAGCTTATGTAAATTAGGATCACTATAATCTAATTTAGTAAATTTATGATAAGGTCTTGGAAATCCAGTCTGAACATAATCAGATAATTTTGGGCCTTCGTAAACCGCAACTATATTGCCTGTGACCTTGAAATGTTTCTTAAATCCATCAACGAATCTGCCTGGATAACCAATTTCAACTAAGCCATTTATTTCTTTAGTGCCGTCTAGCAAAACTACTGCTTGTTCAGTTAAATCATTTTTTATTTCAGATAATGAAGTTAATATATTGCGAAAATCTGCCAGCGCATTTGCAGAGATTTCAGGAAGACGACGGCATAATTCCTGGTATATTTCTGCATGGGAATCATTATACCTCATCACGTCTTCTAACAAGCTATACAACTGTTTAGCCTCAACACGTTTAAGAACTACGCTAAGAAAACCGCTAAAACGCTCTTTCATTTCTTTGGTTTTCATTAGTTCATTAAAGTAATTAGGCCTGGTTGTTTTATGTGCAAAAAGGTTGTTATAAATAGGTGCAAGATATTTTTGATAAAATCCACTGACAAATAGTTCATTCGGATCCACTTCATGCTTCATTCGCATAGCTTCAGCGGCTCTTGGATAGGCACGATTAAAGTCTTTTGGATTTGATATATGTTGATAGGGCAAGTAATAAGTACCGCCATGTTCAACAGCTAAATTTTGTGCTTCGCGTAACCACTTTTTCGCTTTAACGATTTGTGAATGCTGCAGTGGTTGGTTAAAACATAACACTACGGCAAAACGATCACCATCATGCGCATAGGACATTGGAGATGCATTGTGTTGTTTTACAAAACGTACTGAAGCATTAATTAATGCTACTTGATTGCTGGTCAGTAGTCGGCTGAGCGCATACAAAAAGTCTCTCAGATTTTCTTCTGGAATAAAATATTCTTGTAACCATTCCGCTTCACTAACAGCATTGTTGAACATGGCATTAATTGGCGGCTGCATAATTTGATTTACTGTCATTGGCGGTGAATCATTTTTTAATAGGCGGCCATACTCTCTTTGCCAATATTTGCCTCTCATCCAAGCAAATTGATTAGCCATATTTACTAAAATACGGTTGAAACGCGAACCATATGTTCCTTCTTGAGTCAAGTTTTCTGTTTTTACCTGCTTTGAATTATCTACTTGAACATAATCAACCGCGACTCCTGTGCCAAGTAAATCTTTTGGATCAAGTGACAAACGGTATAAATGCATACGTATATTATCATTTTGCTCGACGTTTCTACGAAAATGATCTACGTAATCACTTAGCTTAACTTCCGTGCCTATTTCTTTTAATAATTTGTTATCGCTTAACTGAAGGGTTACGCTCGTAACAATACCAAACAGGCCTAAACCACCAGTAATAAAGTGAAATAAGGGTTCTTTTGGAGTAATTGTTTGTTTTTCACCTTGGGCGTTAATGATATCCATAGAAAGTATTGTGTTAGACAGTACGCCCGTACGATGGTTCCAACCATGAATATTGGTGCCAACTGAGCCGCCCGCTGAAAATACATTGGAGGCTTGCTGAACCTCAAGAGCGAGTCCTAATTTGTCTGCATAATTTTGTACATCTTCCCAATGTGCACCTGCACCTATTGTGGCTGTTTTTTCCCTTGCGTTAATTTCTATTGTATTTAAATAACGCATATCGATAGCGATACTTTGTTCACCCTTCGCACCTTCAGGAAAATATTGCTTACCTTGGCTTCTTCCTGAACCTATAGGCATTACTTTATGCCCATTTTTAGCTGCATCTTTTATAATGTCTATAACATTATCAATATTTTTAGGATACTCAATCTTAGTGTTTAAATCCTGGTGTAATTTTCCACCTGATACTAAACCTTGAGTCGGATTATCTGTATTAAAGTGAAGTTGGACAAGTTTTGGTTTAAATAAGCCAACTGGTGACGCTAATAGCGCTAAGACATTTTTACTAAAAAGAGTAGCGTACTTTTTAAGTTTAACTATACGATCATCTTGTACTTCATCTGATCGAGTAAATACACCTATACTGTAGCGGATACCTATTCCCAAGGAAGTTATCATATCAATAGCGGTTGCCGGCAAAAACAATCCACCATAAATAGTACGAAGTTTTATTTCCTTCCATAGTTTTCCAAATAAATTACTTGGCTCGCTTAAGTAAGTTCTTTCTATCATAGCAGCAGGCCATGCACTAAACTTGCCTATCTCTGGTAACATTTTGTCTATCTTAGATCGCATTGATATTTTTCCTAAAAGTTATGGATAAATTTTACTTGAACATTTTCATGGTTATTGAGTGCATTAACAGTTTGCTGTAATTCCTTGACAGGCGTATCAAAGAGACAAATTCGACGATTGGCATTAACTCGGTCACCATATGAGTAGAGAAAGCGAGTATTAGGAACTCGCATGAGTTCTTTTTGACGAAGTTCTACGGAGGATTTATTAGATTCTGTAATTTCACATTTCACTTGGATATTGTTTTGGCCGGCAATTTTCTTTACTTGAATACCTCGCTGGCTCAATGATTTAAGATCTTCCTGAAACGCTGCATAACGTTGCGTTCTAAGCAATGCATAGACAGAAGTATATTTTTTCTCTTCCTTGTTGCTTTTTACATACACATGTAAATTTTCAGTACTGTCTTTAACCTGTTTATCGTATGCACTTTTTCTGACAATAGTTATTTTATCTTTTATCTCATTTAATTTAGATATAAATTCTTGTTGAGCAACTTCAGGATCGACTGCATTTTTTGTATTGAACTTAACCAGCACATCTGTTGTAGCGGGGACAATATTAGTTTCAGAATGATACCAAGCGCTTAAAGGTTTCGAAATCCAATGGCGAGCAAATAACTCCATGGACAGCAATTTCCAGCTAAACCAATCACCCCAAGTTTTAGTGCTTACACTACGATATCCCTCAGCTAACCTCGCTCTAATTTCATTATATTTCTGATCATAAAAAGGGATGGTCTGCAGATCATTGGCGTACTGGGTAAAGTATTGCGCTAATTGACTTTGGATCTCAGTATTATTTTTTGCCTGCAAAAAAAGACTAAAAAACAAAGATAATACGCCTTTGGGCATTAATTCAACTGTAGTAAAAACCCCAATGAAAATATCCATGAACATATATTCTGAAGCCAAAATTGCTTTTCGTGGGCTATGTTTTGTTGCGGAAGAATATGATTTATAAATCACTTGCCACAAATCTACGATTTGCCTGAAATAAGGAAAGCGAAACATTGAATTTCCTTCTTTGACAAACTTACCTAATTCTTCTGCCATTTCGACATTGCGCCATTCAGGGCCAGTCATATATGATTGAAATTGCTCGCGGACGTAGTCAGGTTTTTCAGCAATTTTTAGTTTTTTGTTTAATAACTCTAAAAATTTTCCCATCAAAATTACTCCATGTTAGGTCAAATTATATGAATGAGTTAAATTTGAAAGTAAGTCTTAACTTGCTTAAATTAATAACAAGCTATGATTTAAAAAAGTAGCTCATATAACAATTTCTCAATAAATTAGTTAACCCTTTCTTAAAGGGTGACCGGAATCGAATTTTAAGCATAAGTTAGGATTTGTGAAGTGTCTTGATAATAATTTATTAATTTTTTTTAATAGTGCTTTTCCAATGTGCAACTTATTGATAATTTTGAAAAATTATTATTCAGTTTAGGGCGGTATTTTGCATATATAGTGCAATAAATAAGCTGCATCTAAATCTTAGAAAAAATTCTTGATTGCGTGTCCTTGTGGGTAAATTACTTTATATGATTAAGTTGATCTTAGATTTTGATAGTTCGACTTTTCATAAATAAAAAATTATTTATAAGATTGAACATGGATTCCAACCCTTATGTAAGCTGGGCTCTTGAAGATTGACAGTTGATCTATTTTTATTAAAAAATCCTTCGCCAAGTCTCTCAACCGGCTTTCTCTCATCGAGCGCTTTCAATTTCTGACAGGTATGATTCAAATCACTAGGTACTATTTTTATTTGTTCATAGGGAAGCTCATGTAACTCATTGATTAGATCTGTGTAGGCAGCATTTTTTACAATTACCCACCAATGATCTTCTTTTTGAATCTGTGCTTCATAGTTCAACGACGGTAATATTTTGCGGTGACGGCTTGAAAAACAAACTAAATAGGCCTTTTCTTCATTAATAAATTTAGCGTCTCGACAATGCCAATAATTCTGACTATAACCATGTTCAGCAATTTCCGTAATATCGTTTAAGACAGAAGAGGCTGTTGCTTCTCGACCTGCGCCTGCGCCACTAAAAAAATCACATGTCTCAATTCCTTGTTTAGTGATTAATATTCCATTGCTTGGGCCAGGTAAATCAGCTAATTTTGTTTTCGTAAAGGTTGGCTCTACTGCACAGCTTAGGGTAACTTCACTAGTGTTGACAACTTTCATCTCTACTTGCGCAACTAAGCGGACTGCTCCTCCTAATGTTTTAGCCATATGCAACATGTTTGGAGAAAGTTCAGTAATACCTTTTGTTCTTTCTTTTAATGCGTTATAAGCTTCTTTAATTGAAATGCGAAAAATGATAGCCATAATAATAGCTGCTTTCCTGCTTACATCATGTCCTTTTACATCTGCTGTTGGATCGGGTTCCGCATATCCTGCCTCTTGTGCACTTTTCAGTGCCTGTTCATAAGGCATTTCACTCATTTTATTGAGTAAATAATTACTGGTACCATTAAGTACAGCTTCAAAACCTGTTATAGGAGTAGCTTTTAAAAAGTGAATTATTGGAATAAGGGGGACACCACCCATGCAGCTAGAGTCATATCGTAAGCAAACATTATTCAAATCGGCTAGCTGTAAAAGTTCATCGCCATATTCAGCTATAACAGCCTTATTAGGCGTTACAACATGCTTTCCTAAGCTCAATGCTAACACGATACTTTCATAATCTATTTTTAAGTCGCCGGTAGTTACTACAACTAAATTTACATCAGGGTCGGTAATCGCTGCTTTAATATCATTACTAAAATTTTTTTCTTTAGGTAACTGGATTCCTTTATAGGGATTTGGGGGATTGAGCGTTTTTACTATTGCATGCTTTAAAAGAAAGGGGATTTCTTGCTTATTTAAAAGATTAACGACACCACCACCTACATTACCTGAAGCGCCAATTACAGCAACAATTAATTTAAGCATAATTACTCGTTATTAACGTTTATTTAGAAATGAAACTTAAAAGAGGTCTATTGTATTTTATATAAGCTTATCTAGAAAGGTGGTTGGTATATTTATTTCAAATCAGCCTGTATATAATATGTTCTATAGGATTAAATTAAATCTTTTAGTAACCGAATGAATGCCATAAAAAAATCAAATAAACATTTCAATACACAATCAGTACTAGTAAAAATCAGAAAGTTAATATATATTTTTTTGTACTCCTTGATTTTTTTTGGAGTAAAACTCACCAGCTCACTTTAAGGGATTAAGCCATGTTAAAAAAAATAGCTCTGATTTCTTCGCTAAGCGCCGTCTCCTCCTTTGTCATAGCCGCTAATGCAATTGATCTTTATCAAGCACCTTATACAAGTTTAAATAAATATCAATTGCCAAATGTTGCAAGTAAAACAGCTACTGTTTCTAATAATCAACTTAAACTTGTCCAAGAAACAACGCAAGGAAGCAAAGTAATTTCAACCTACCAACAATTATACAAGGGCATTCCTATTAGTGGAGCACGAGTGATGGTGGTTACGGATAAAACGCAACCACATTCCCTGACTACCTCGGCAAAAGTAAATGGTCAGTTAATTGAAGAGCTTAATATTGATACTCAACCGACCATTACTTCAGCTAAAGCACTTGAGCTTGCGTATAATGCTTATATAAAGTTTGGTGCCCAACCTAGTATTAAAGCTGAACAGGTGGAGTTGCAAATTAGAGAAACTAACAAAAATGAATTCAACTTAGTTTATCAAGTATCTTTTAAATTATTAAATGAAAAAGGTGTACCTTCTTGGCCTTTTTTTGTTATTGATGCACATGTTGGAACTATCTTAGAAGAATGGGAAAATATTAAAACCTATAATGATGTAGGTCCAGGCGGTAACGATAAGATTAATGAATATTGGTATGGTAAAGATGGTTTGCCTCCATTACGTGTACGTCAAAAAGATAGTATGTGTGAGATGGAGAATGGATCGGTTAGAGTAGTGCATTTAGATTCAAACTGGGATTGGGAAAATACATTACTTAATGCCTACCAATATCCCTGTGGGCAAAATAAAGAAGAACTTATAAATGGTGCTTTCTCTCCTGTGAATGATGCTTATCATTTTGGGTTAGTAGTAGTACAAATGTATAAAAATTGGTATGGTATGCCTGCTTTGCAAACCCCAAAAGGAAAGGCAAAAAAATTAATCATGCGTGTACATTTTGGCCAGGCCTTTGATAATGCTTTCTGGGATGGTAAAACAATGTCTTTTGGCGATGGTGATAGTTTTTATCCCCTCGTTTCTTTAGATGTAGCAGGACACGAAATATCGCATGGATTTACTGAACAACATTCGAATCTTGAATATCAAAACCAGCCAGGTGCGCTTAATGAGTCATTTTCCGATATGGCGGGACTTGCAGCTCGTGCTTATCTTTTAGAGAAGCAACCTAAGCTTTTTAATAAGACCAATATTACGCCTAATCAAATGACTTGGGGTATTGGTGAAACAATAGTAAAAGATGATTTTGGGTTTAAAGCGTTGCGGTTCATGAATGATCCATCTCAAGATGGCGATTCAGCAGATTGTTCTAGTAGAAGTCTAGCAGAGCGATCGGGGGAAACTTGTAAAATTAGCTATGCTGAGCTCGTTTCTTTTGCAAAAAAGAATATTCCAAATCCTAGGTATCGACAAAGTTACATTGTGCATACAGGTAGCGGTGTATTTAATAAAGCATTTTATCTTTTGTCACAAAAGATAGGTATTCAACAAGCTTATCATGTCATGTTAACAGCAAATACTACTTATTGGACACCAAAATCTAATTTCATTAATGCAGCATGTGGTGTATTGCATGCAGCTAAAGATTTAAACATTGATGTTAAATCTGTTAAAACTGTTTTTAATAAGGTTGGCGTTAATACGAGTAAATGTCCGATTTGATTTTAAGATTAGCTAGCATGTAAAAATTTAAAGGCCCAATTATATGGGCCTTTTAAATTGAAATTGAATAATTATTTATTCATCAGTTAAGCGGAAATATTTGGTTCCGAAATAACGTAACAGTTTTTTTCGAATAGTGCCCCGGCTTATACCTAGCATTTTAGCTGCTTGTAATTGGTTACCACGGCGCTTTTCCATAACCGCTTGTAGAAGTGGAGGTTCAACTTCCGATAAAATCATATCGTAAAGATCATCAATGGGCTTATTCTTATTTTCTGCAAGAAAACGAGTGACCAACGAGTAAACTAATTCTTGAAGGCCTTGGTCTTGTTTAATACCTTGAGTAGATGCTTGTGTATCAATCACGTTCATCGTAACTTCCTTATTTTCGTTAAAAGCTTTATCCAAATACTTTCGAGACGAAAGCCGAAATATTGTACCTCAAGGTTTTTTGATAATCTACTAACATATGTAGCAAATATTGACCATATAACAATAATTAGATTAAAAAAATATCTTTATGTCTATTTTTATTTCATTGAGATTTAAATGTTGCTGCCGAAGTTATTTTTAAATTAATATTTTGCTAAATATTAAAGACAAGGATTTGTCTAGTTCAGCTTTAATCCTAGGTGACTTGTTCCCAGTATCTAAGAGGGATGATATAAACTTAGGTTAAATTAAATTTTCATTTAAATAATAATAGGGCAAACTCATATTATAAACTTTAATCAATGTCTTAAGCTTATAAAAATATTTGCAACTAGTTGCTATCTTTATATACTGCGAATAAATCATCATAATTAGATAAGAAAGATAATATATCCTTTAATTAATTTGAATTTTATCAGAAAAATAATTTGTATAAATAGGAAAGATTATGACCATTGTTGATTGGCTTATAACTTTAATTGCATTTGATACCACATCATCAAAGTCTAATTTAGAATTAATTAATCATATTGCTGACTGGCTTTCGAACTATAGTATTGATCCTAGATTAACCTTTAATGATAATGCAAAGAAGGCCAATCTTTTTGCCACTCTTCCTGCTGCTAATGGAAAAAAAGCAGGCGGTATTATTTTATCTGGTCATACTGACGTTGTTCCAATTACAGATCAAGCTTGGACTAGTGATCCATTTAAAGCTGAAATTCGTGATGATAAACTATTTGGTCGTGGTGCCTGCGATATGAAGGGGTTTATTGCAGTCGCCTTATCTTTATTACCAAAACTTCAACAATTAAATTTGTCCTTTCCAATCCATTTTGCTTTTTCTTATGATGAAGAAGTTGGTTGCTTAGGGGCACCATTAATGATTGAAGATTTACAATCATTAGATTATACCCCTAAAGCCTGTATTGTTGGTGAGCCAACGAATATGTATCCAATTATTGCCCATAAAGGAATTAATGTATTTCGTTGCCAAATCAAAGGGAACCCGGCACATTCTTCATTAACACCTAAAGGCTGTAATGCTATAGAGCATGCGGCGCAATTAATTTTATTCTTGAAAAATTTAGCTTCTCAATTTAAAGAACAGCAACTTGATAATGATTTTGATGTACCTTTTACTACTTTAACTACTAATTTAATTCAAGGCGGTACTGCTCATAATATTATTCCTGAATTTTGTGAATTTGTTTTTGAGTTTCGTAATTTACCTGACCATGCCGCATTAAGTGTAAAAGAGCAGATTAACGGTTATATTACAGATTATTTATTACCTAAAATGCAGCAAGAGTATCCTTCAGCGCATATTAATTTAAGTGAAGTGGCAAGTGTTACAAGCTTTTCAGCAGATCCAGATGGTAAATTTGTTAAACTCTGTCAATCTATTGCCGGTGAGCAAAACTTAAAGAAAGTTGCTTATGCAACAGAGGCGGGATTATTTCAAGCCGCAGCTATCCCTACTATTGTTTGTGGCCCTGGTAGTATTGAACAGGCGCATAAGGCTGATGAGTTTGTAGCTTTACAGCAATTAGAAAAATGTAGGCAATTTCTGCTTTCTCTCCTTGCTGAAAGTAATCAAAGTTTTTTCTAATTTTTCGACATTTAACTTATTATATTAATGCTGTGAATTGGTTGGTTGATTTAACTTGATCAGCTAATTCATGGCTCTTCTCTTTGGTAGAAGTTAATTGAGGTGTATTGAGCTGAAGTTTACATTTAGTAACTTTGAAAAAAAACTCTGGATTATTTTGGTCTTTATAATGAGTCTCTAATTTTATTTTGACATTATATTCACAAATAGGTACAAGATTATTTTCGGTTTCTTCTAATCGCTCTTTGTCACAATTTTTATAAACGCGTTCAAAGTCTTTTTCCGATATAGGTAATAAGGTTTTACCATCGCTGCATATAGCATAAAATTCTTGTGGTTTATTAGGATCGTTATCTGCAAAGCTGAAGGTATAAATTTTAATATTAACTGTTGCATAAATCTCATTAATTGCTGAATTTTTTGCCCAGTTAATATGACCTTTTACTTTACCGCGCTCCAACCTACCTTGACGACCATCGATAAATTCAATTGTGTTGGAAAATTCATTTAAGACAATAGCTTCTAAAAATTGGCCACCAAAATACATTATTTTACTGGCTTTTGAGTTAGGGTGAGGTAAGTCATTACTGTTAATACTCCTATCACTACCATTACCGTGGCTACTGTTGTCACCTGTAAAATTTTTAATTGTTTGCAAAATAATAGCATCATAGGTATCAACATAATTTGCAGGGACAATTATAGCCCCATAAAAAGTGACACCTTTCCTGCGAACGTCTGGTATTATTGTTGAGTTATCTGAAGATACTAACTCTCGGGTACTTATATTTAAATCTCGAAACGCTTGTGATCCGGCTAGCATAACTTCATCATAATTAATTTTTCTAACAGGTATCTTGTCTAAAGTGTGAGTTAGCGCTTCTTGATAGTAAGATATTAGTAATTGGTGAGTTTCAATTAAGGCTTTGGTGAAATTGCTTGTGATGCCTAACTTTACTTTGGGCAGATCTGGTAAATTAATAGAAATACCAGCATTATTATTTACATTGTTTAAAACTTGATATCCTAATTTTGTCGAAATAAGTTGATTTAATGTTGTATATTCTTCAGAAAATACGGGTAATTCTTCTATTAGTTTTATGGCATGTTCGATATCGGCAATGCTCATAAACTCATTTAAATTTAGTGATTGATAAATCGAATTTACAAAGTTATATTTGTCAAAATTACGAAATATTAATTTCTTGGAGGCAGACTTTGCTTCAGCTTCAATAAAATCTAATAATTTTTTGCTTAATTCATGAAGTATCATAACTTACAACAAATACTACGTGGATTAGGGCGCCTAATATACCCATTTAATCTTAAGGTTATATTAACAGCGGCCATAAGGATAAAAAGAAGTATGAAATTTGGATTGTTTACAAAAGAGAAAGTAGAGGAACACTACAATAAAGATAATTTTTTCTATCTTCCTATTGTCGAAGTATTAAGAGCTGAAAAATGGGATTTAGCAGATACAAAAAATATCTTTAAGCATTTTTATACTTCACCTGAAGAGCTTATTTCTGCCGAGCGCTCTTATATTGATAAATGCCTTAATCTTTCATGTTACAAAGTGAATTTAACAGCAAAACAAGCTGCACGAGTAGAAAAAGGGACTAAAATTCTATACGGATATCGTGCTGCAGTTAGTGTGGCGCCGTGGCAAGTAGAGTGTCGTATAGAATTTAAGCCCAATGGTAATGTTATGCACCAAAATGCCGCTTATTTTAAAAATAATAGCAAAGAAAGCAATATTGACTTTAACTATATAGTCTAGGCTATTGCCAAATTATATTGCATTGATTTTTCTGAGCTGATTTAAGCATATCAATAAGAGGTGCCGCACGTGTAGCTAAACTGATTTCTGGCTCTTCATCTTTATCCAGTTGCATTGACTTTACTTTATCTTTCATTTGCGCAAGGCCTTCAAGTAAATTATGAAGAGATGCTTCAATATCTTCAGCCCTAATAGCACCAGGTATATTATCACTATGGCCCATCAGTTTAATTAGTCGCCTTGCAACATCGCCAAAAAACGTCAATCGGCCATAAGATTCACTAGTAAATGTGACTAACATAATTAAATCCTTCTTTAATAAGAATTTAAAGGATACTGAATTTATTATAAAATTTCTATTTTCTAAAGTCTTTAAACGAGCTTAAGAGGAGCAGCTTACTGAAATCTCTGCTAAATCTTTAGGCGGTGGCAAAGAATACAATTCATACTCAGGCTGTTCATCAAAAGGTTTTTGTAAGATAGTATATAATCTATCAATTTCATTATAATTTTTATTCTCGTAAGCGTCCGTAATAGCTTGTTGAGCTAAATGATTACGCAGAATAAATTTAGGATTGATCTGTTTCATTTTCTGATGCCGATGAACAAGAGGTAAGGTTTCCATTGTTAATCTACTGTTATAGCGTTCAAGCCAAGCATTAAATTTTTCTTTATCCTTAAAAAGATAAGATAATATATCATTCTTAGAATCATAACTGCTTAAGCGCCGAAAAAATAATGTATGATCAACTTGATTTTGCTCAAGTAGATGAAACAGATCAGCAATAAGTTGCTTATCAGTATTTTGCCTTTGCTCTAAACCAAATTTCTCATGTAATAAATGAGAGTAATATGTTTGAAATTCTGTATCAAATTGGGCTATGGCATCTTGCAAATTACTTACGGTAACAAGTGGAGTGAGTGCTTGAGCAAAAGCTAATAAATTCCAAAATCCAATAGCTGGTTGCTGGCCATAGGCATATCGCCCCGTATAATCAGAACTATTACAAATGTGATTGTTATTAAAGGCATTGAGAAAGCCAAAGGGGCCATAATCGATAGTTAAGCCTAAAATTGACATATTATCGGTATTCATTACACCATGGCAAAATCCTACTGCTTGCCACTGAGCAATTAACCTTGCAGTTTTTAAAACTGCCTCTGAAAATAAATGTAAGTAACCTTCAGAATTAGCAGGTGCATCTGGATAATGGCGAGCTAAAACGTAATTAGCTAACTCTTTTAAGGCTTGATGTTGGCTTGTATAATAAAAGTACTCAAAGTGGCCAAAACGGATAAGCGATTCAGCAACACGTGTTAAAATAGCACCAGGCTCAGGAATCTCCCGATAAACAGGCTCATCTGTTTCAACAATACATAAAGCCTGAGTCGTCGGAATGTTTAACGCATGCATTGCACCAGAGCACAAATACTCACGAATAGTTGAGCGCAATACTGCTCGACCATCACCCATGCGTGAATAAGGTGTTTGGCCTGAGCCCTTTAGTTGAATATCCCAATGCTCACCTCGTTGATTTACTACCTCGCCTAAAAGTAAAGCGCGTCCATCGCCTAGTTGAGGTACGTAATAACCGAATTGATGTCCCGAATAAACAGAGGCGAGAGGCTCACTGCCTTGTAGCAGACGATTACCGGCAAAGTAATCAGCAAAGTCCTTTTTCTCTATATCTTTTTTCTTTATTCCTAAGAGTTCTGCTGTATTATAACTAATGTGAACAAGGCTAGGTTTTTTAACAGGCACAGGCGCAAGTTTGGTAAAAAAATAATCGGTTAAGCGCGCAAAACTATTATCAAAATTTAATTTCATAGTGCCTTATTTAAAACAGACTAATTTGATAGCAGTATAGCAGTATAGCAGGTTAGATTTTTAATAAAATTTTTATCTAAATTTAGTTGATTATAGTCTACACTACTGTAAGTATTTGAATATTGGTCTTTTAGATTAAACTAAGTAGAATTATTTAAATGGCTACATTGAATCTATAAATGGACACAAAAAGCATTAGTAATTAACTCTAAGGAGAGGTAATGAACGAAGGGATATCGCTTTGGGAAACAATTAGTAAACGAGAAAAAAATTACCCCATATTAGATAATGATATTGAAGTTGATGTTGCTATTGTCGGTGGTGGTATTACAGCTATTACAGCAGCAAATGAGTTAATTGCAGCTGGTAAGCGAGTAGCTATTCTTGAGGCGCATCAGGTTGGTGGGCTAACAACCGGGTATTCAACAGGTAATTTGTACGTTGCTGTACAGCCTTTCTACCAAAGTATTGAAAAGAAATTCAATTTAGATACAGCACGAGTCGTTGCTCAATCGCGCTTAAAGGCAATTGATTACGTAGAAAAAAACGTTGTTGAAAAAAATATTAGTTGTCATTTTACGCGTCGACCTTGGTATTGCTATTTTCAAGGTGAAGAACGTATCTCTATGGAAAAAGAAGTTGAATTGTTAAAACGTTTAGATATAGATATAGATTATACATCAGAAATGCCACTTGCTGTGGCTTTTAAAAAAGCAGCAGTCATACCTAACCAAGCACGATTTAATCCTTTGCAATACGTTATTTCAATGGCGGCTTACTTACATGAGAAAGGTTGTATGATTTATGAAAATACGCCTGTAACTCATTATGAAGAGAAGGATGTTTGCTTTTTATATACAAAAAATGGCAAAAAAGTTACAGCAAAAAAACTTTTTCTGGCAACGCATTCACCGATCGGAATTAACTACGCACATTTCTTTACTGCGCCGTACCGAAGCTATGTGGTTGCTGTTCATTTAAGAAATAATCAATGTCCAGAAGGTCACTTTTGGGATTTAAGTAAAAAATCACATATCTTTTCAGCGCATGCTTATAAAAGTGATGAGCCGGAGTTAATGATGCTCTCGGGTAGTCATCATAAAACAGGACAAGAATACTATACAGAAAAGCATTATAAAGAGTTAGAGTCAGAGTTAAAATCATGCCTATCTATTGAAGATATTGCCTTTAAGTGGTCAGCACAACATTATCAATCTGCAGATGATGTGCCTTATATAGGGCTTGCAGCTAAAACTGCTAAGCATACTTTTATGGCTACAGGTTATTTTGCTGATGGTTTAACTTACGGCACTGTTGCAGGGCTTGCTATTGCAGATTTAATACTGGATAAAACAATGCCTTTTAATGGCGTGTATCAATCTAATCGCCACACTATTGGTGCTTCCTTAGGGTTTCTTACCAAAGAAAATATAAATGTTGCTAAGCAATATAGTAAGGATTTGCCAATTTTTGCAAAAACTAATTTTGAATCGATAGCTGAAGGCGAAGGGAAAATTGTTGAAATTAATCAAGAAAAATTCGCTGTATGTCGGGATAATAATGAATTGCATATGGTTTCTGCAGTATGTACTCATATGAAATGTATCGTTAATTGGAATAGGGCAGAAAAAACTTGGGATTGTCCTTGCCACGGCAGCCGCTTTACTAAACAAGGCAAAGTTATTGAGGGACCTGCAATGATGGATTTAACTTTAAAAGAAACTAAGTAACTTGAGTGCAACATAAACTATATGTCATCCCCGCGTAGGCGGGGAGCTAGGTCGAATTTAGCTCCGTGCTAATTAATGAATGGATCCCCGCCTGCGCGGGGACGACAGAGCTGCATAGAATGACAGAAGAGGGGCTATAAAGGCTTTTTATATCGTTAAACGAACTTTATTATGTAAAATGCGAATCATTTATATAGGATCCAGAACAAAGAAATCGAGTTTGACACAAGGATTTATAAGATCTTTTGCGTTAAGCTCTAATTAAATAAGGAGTTTACCGTGTTAATTTTTGCGACTATATTTTTTATTTTAGCTGCAATTTTAGGAATATATTTAATTACCTATATTTTTCAAGACAAAGCTACACCTAAAGGAGTCGTCATGATTCATGGTTCTTTAGCTGCAGTCGGTATTGTCTTGCTTATTTTATATCTTTTTTCTAGTCGTTCTGCACCAGTAATTAGTTTAATCTTGTTTATTTTAGCTGCCCTTGGAGGCTTTTATATTGTTTGGCGTGACATTATGCTTAAACCTGTGCCTAAATTTCTAGTGGCAGGCCATGGGTTAATTGCGATTATTGCTTTTATATGCTTAATCATTTTTCAATTTACAGCTTCATAAACTTGATAGGCATTTATGACCGAAGCAATAATAAATAAACACCCTAAAAGTAATTTTTATATTACTTGGTCTGCTATTTTTTCTGCAGCGATAGTAGGCGTGGGACTTAATTTTCTTCTAAATTTGTTTGCCCTTGCGCTAGGGATAGCGAGTTTTACAATACGCTCAACGGGTAAAGTTGAATTCTCTTTATGGGGATTTATCTGTTTTTGTATTGCCGGAATTATTGCAATGTTTTCGGCGGGATGGCTGGCTGGAAGGCTATCTTATCCAACCTTAAAACGGATTTGGGGTTGCTTTATAGGATTTTTAGCTTGGGCATTATTATTAATAATGACAATCGTTTTAATTACTAACATGATTCAGTTTGCTGTTTTTCATGCTAATTTCACGTCAAGCTTGGTTGCTATTAAAATCACTAATGATGCGCCTATGTTAACTGAAATATTTTTAAGTGGAAAAGCACCTATGAGCGTTGCACTTGAAGCAGATAAAAAAGTTATTATTCTTAATGCGCTTATTACATTTATTATGTTTGGTCTAGGTGCGAGTGCTAGTTGTCTTGGTGGCTATTTAGGATATAGCAGAGGATTTGCTAATAGGCAGCATATTAAAGAGTAAATATGAATATTTTAATTACGGGTGCATCTGGCTTCGCAGGTGCATGGATTACTAAAAAACTGATTGAACAAGGACACAAAGTTGTTGCAGCAGTAAGAGATATTCGCTATGCAGAAAAATTATTTCCACACGTTAAAATAGTTGCTTGTGATTTCGTCCAAGATACCGCTATTGAAACTTGGCTACCGCGCCTTAAAGATATTGATATGGTAATTAACTGTGTCGGCATTTTTTATCATTATGATTCAAAAATCATGTGGGCCATTCATTATGATACGCCTAAAGCTTTATTTACAGCAGCTACAAAAAGTAATATTAAGCAGATTATTCATCTCTCTGCACTAGGCGTTGAGGGGTATCAATCAGATTATGCTAAGAGTAAAAAAGCTATTGAAGATTATTTACTCACGCTTAATATTACAGCATTAATTTTAAGGCCGTCATTTATTTATGGCCCTGCCTCTGAGGGTGGTATGGCGCTTATGCGAGCCTTAGCTGCTTTTCCTGTAGTGATACCTGTCGCCGGAAGTGGTTTACAACAATTTCAGCCGATTCATGTAGAGGATTTAGCAAAAGCTGTAAGCAATCTTACTACAGATAATATTAAAGAATCTGTTATTTTAGCTGCCGTATCTGCAAAGCCGGTTACATTGAAAGAAATTTTATTAACGCTGAGGGATTGGTTGCAAATTAGTCGCGGCTATTGTTTATCTATTCCTCTAAAATTAATTAAAATTGGGGCGAAAGTTGGTGATTATCTGCCTTTTTCAACTATTAATACACCTGCAATTACTATGCTTGAACAGGGTAATACTACTACGCTTGAGGAGTCTAAAAAGTTTATTCAGATAGCCGGTATTAAGCCTAAGGATTTTATAGAAGGCGCTTATCAGACGCCTAGCACCAATTCTGATCGTTGGTATGCAAAGTTATTTTTTATTAAACCTATGTTGCGCCTAAGTTTGGCCTTTATGTGGCTTGCAAGTGCAATTGTTAGTGCTTTTTTATTTCCAAAGGCAAGCTCTTATTTTCTTCTAGCAAAAGTAGGCGTAAATAGTTATTGGCAACCAACTTTACTTTATCTGGCTTCTCTTATTAATGGTATCATCGGTATTAGTCTTCTTTTTAATTACAAAACTAAGCTAAATTGTTTAATACAAATAATGATAATGACTGCCTATACCATTATTATTACATTAAAAATTCCATATTTATGGCTAGAGCCTTTTGGTTCTATTGTTAAAAACGTACCTGTATTAATCAGTATTATTATACTTTATTTAATGGAATGATATGCTCTATTTATGGTTAAAATATATACATATTTTAAGCTCAACTTTACTGTTTGGTACAGGTATCGGTACAGCTTGTATTATGTTATATGGTCATTTAAAGAAAAATATTGTTGTCATGGGCGCTATTAACGAATATGTCGTTCTTATTGACTGGATTTCAACAGGAAGTACAATAATTATCCAGCCAGTAACTGGGCTTGCTATGGTTTATATTGCTGGTTTTCCCTTAAGTTCTTTATGGATATTAGTCAGTTTAGTATTTTATATTTTGGCATTAATTTGTTGGCTTATAGTAGTTTACTTACAAATTAAAATACGCAATATTACTTCCTATGCGGCAAAAACAAATTCACCTTTACCAGCTGCATATTACCAATACTTTAAATATTGGTTTATGTTAGGTTGGCCAGCTTTTATTAGTTTTTTAATTATTTTTTATTTAATGACATTTAAACCTTACACAATTCCCTTTTAACAACATCAACCATTGAGCAGTCAGCTTGTTCGCTAGATAAGGATTGTTTTAGCGCAGCTAAACGAGTGGTGATTTTTTTTTGTAATAGATTATCAGAAATTAAATTATTTAAAGTTTTTGTAAGTTCAGTAGTATTACAATCGTATTGCAAAAGCTCAGGTACAATCATTTTATTTTGCAAAAGATTACAAAGCCCCAGATATTTAACTTTAATTACTTTAGCAGCAATTAAATAACTTAAGAAAGACCCTTTATAAATGATACACATTGGTTTTTCCATAAGTGCACATTCTAGGGAAGCTGTTCCCGAGGCAACTACCACATAATGACTACAAGCGAGAACATCAATGGCTTGCCCATTAATAAAACTAATTTTTATAGAGCTATTTTTAAAGAAATCTTTAATTAATTGGGGATTAAGAGTTTGAGCAATAGGAATAACAAAGTGTAAGTTTTGATGAGTTAAAGCTAGGTTTTCAGCAGTTTTTACCAAAACAGGTAGATGTTTTTCAATCTCACTACGGCGACTTCCTGGCAATAAAGCAATTAATCTTTTGTTTTTTGGCAGTTCAAGACATTGATATATCTCTTCAATCTCTTTGGATGGCTTTATACGTTTTACTAATGGATGGCCAACAAAGGACACCGGAATGCCTGCGTTTTGATAAATTTCTTTTTCAAAAGGAAAAATGACAACCATATGATCGACACAGGCTTTAAGCGTATGAATACGGTTAGCTTTCCATGCCCATATTTGCGGGCTTATATAATAGATAATTCGTAGTCCCAATTTATGTTTAGCAAATTTGGCAAGAGGAATATTAAATCCTGGACAATCAACAAGAATAACTAAATCCGGTTTAGTCTCTTTTAAATGTTTTTTGATAATACTAAAGGTTTTTTTAATAACAAAAGCATGCCGAATAACTGCCGTGATGCCTATCACACCGAACTGGGCTAAATTAGCAACGATGTTAACTCCAGCTTCTTGCATGTGTTTGCCCCCCATACCACTAAATTGTAATGAGGGGTCATGAAATAGTAATTCTTTAACTAAGTCCGCTGAATGATGATCACCTGATTCTTCACCCGCAATAATAGCGATATGTTTAGGCATAGGTATCAGCGAGCCGAGATACTAAATCTGTATTGATGAGAGCTGTTATCTTTTGAGCTGTTGCCAGTGCATTACGTCCTTCTTGGCCTGTAACTAAAGGTATGCTATCTGTTTCAATACACTGGATAAAGGCTTTAATCTCTTCTAAAAGGGCATCACCCTTTTCAAAAACAGATTGGTGACGAGTGATTTCAGGAATACCTGGAAACATTTCTCCTTGTCCTTTACAAAAAACAGCAAATTGTTTGTTATGGTAGTCAATTGAAATATAAGAATTAGGCTGGAAGATACGTGTTTTACGTTCCGTTTTAAAACTGATGCGACTTGCTGTAATATTTGCAACACAATTATTCTTAAAACGAATGCGTGCATTGGCAATATCAATAGACGAAGACAGAATAGGCGTGCCTTGTGCATCTATTTTTACAATGGGGCTGTGGACAATCGTTTGAATAATATCAATATCATGAATCATTAAATCTAAAATAACATTAACATCTGTACCGCGAGGATTAAAAGGCGCTAAGCGTTGTGACTCAATAAAAAGAGGTTTATCTAAGTGCTCTTCTAAGGCTAAACGTGCTGAATTAAAACGCTCTAGATGCCCAACTTGTAGCTTTACTCCATGTTTTTTAGCTAATGTAATCAATTCATCGGCCTGTTCAACAGTTTCGGTAATTGGCTTTTCAATAAGTACATGAATGCCATGCGCTAAGCATTCTTTAGCAATTTCAAAATGCTGGTTAGTAGTTGTCGCAATACTAATGGCGTCCACTTTTCCAAATAATTCTTTATAATCATAATAAGGGACGACATTAAATTCTTGTGCTACCTGGTCGCAAACAGTTTGATTAATATCGCAAACCGCAACTAGGGCCACGTTAGGTAAAGTTTTATATTTTTGGGCGTGAAAACGGCCTAGATAGCCGACACCAATAACAGCACATTTTAACACGTTCATGAAGATTGGAGTTGAGTTATGTAAGCGCATGATCGCATTTCTCAACTGATAAATCAATTTGAAAAGTTATTTCAGCTGTTTTAGTATGCAGCAAATAAAAATTAAAATAGTTCTGCGGGTAAGGAATTAAATGATTAAGTATATCGCAGGTGTAGATGAAGCAGGCCGTGGCCCTTTAGCAGGCCCTGTAGTGACTGCTGCTGTCATATTAGAAGAGCCTATTGAAGGTCTTACCGACTCTAAAAAACTCACACCTATCAAACGCAGTCAACTTGCACTTGAAATTCAAGCTAAATCATTAGCTTTTGCCTATGGAAGAGCAGATGTTGCTGAAATAGAACGGTTTAACATTCATCATGCTACCTTATTAGCCATGCGCCGTGCGATTGAAAATTTACCTTTACGGCCGCATCATATTAAAATAGACGGTTTATATGTGCCCAATATAGACATTTCTTGCGAAGCTATTATAAAAGGCGATTTGCTTGTTGCTGAGATTAGTGCTGCCTCAATACTTGCTAAAGTGGCTAGAGATAGTGAAATGGAAGAGATGGAGAAACTTTATCCTGGGTATGAGTTCTCTATTCATAAAGGCTATTCTACTGCTAAACATTTAGACGCTTTACAAAGGCTAGGCCCTTGCGCGATTCATCGCAAGGGTTATGGCCCCGTTGCTAAACTATTGGCTTTACAAGCTAATCAAGTTGAAAGCCTAGAAACTCTAGCAGAGACTGTTTCTGCCTAACGATAGGCATTAAATAAAATTCGATGTGAACTAACAGACATTAAAATGCCAAAGCTAGCTAAAAAAGTAACCATAGCAGTGCCACCATAGCTAACTAGAGGTAAAGGAATACCAACTACAGGTAAAATGCCCATAACCATGCCAATATTGACGAAAGCTGAGAGAAAAAATGTCATAGAAAGGCTAGCTGTTAGTAAACGTGCAAAGCTAGTTTGCGCTTGATTTGCAATCTGCAATCCGCGTAAAGAGATGAGAATAAAAAGGATAATTAAAATAATGCTACCTACAAAGCCAAATTCTTCTCCGCTTACCGCAAAGATAAAATCAGTCGCATGTTCTGGTAAAAAATTTAAATGTGATTGAGAACCTTGTAGCCAACCTTTGCCAAAAGCACCTCCTGAACCAATAGCGATTTTAGACTGAATGATATGATAGCCAGATCCTAAGGGATCTTGTTCTGGATTCAGTAAGGTTATAATACGTTGCTTTTGATAGTCATGCATAACATGCCATAAAAGAGGAGCGAAAAGGCTAGCGATTAATCCTACTGCTAAAATAACACGTACAGAGATACCGGCTAAAAAAATAGCACTTAAACCAGCTGAGGTAACCATAATTGCCGTGCCTAGATCAGGTTGTTTAGCAATTAGAAGTGCTGGCATAAAAATAATGATACTCACAATTCCAGCTGTTCTTAAATCAATAGGTGTTGGTTTTCGATCTAGATACCAGGCTGCCATTAAAGGAACTGCTAATTTCATAATTTCTGAAGGTTGAAAGCGAAATAAACCTAAATCGAGCCAACGCTGTGCACCTTTACCAATTTTACCCATGATCATAACTGCAATGAGTAAGGCAAGACCTATCCCATAAAGCCAAGGGGTCCAAATTTTATATTTATGAGGCGGAATTGCAGCAAATACAAACATGATACTAACAGCGAAAGCTAAACGTATAGCCTGACGAATAATCATATTGGTATTTTCATTGGATGCACTATATAAAATAAGCATGCCAAAAGCCATTAGGGTGATTAACAAACCCAATAAGGGCCAATCAACATGGAAGGATTTAACAGTAAATCTATAAACTGGGCGCGAGTGATAATTTTTCATGCGCTGGCCTCATTCTGTTTAAACTGAAAGTAGGCATCAAGAACCTTGCGAGCAACATTTGATGCAGCAAAATCATTTTCTACTAAGACTGCAATAGCAATTTCGGGTTTTTCAATGGGTGCAAAAGCAATAAATAAAGAATGATCTCTTAGGAATTCAGGAATGTCTTCATAGCGTTTTTTCTCATATTGTCGACCGCTAAATACTTGCGCTGTGCCTGTTTTACCAGCTACAGAATAAGGTGCTGTTCGTCCAAAACGATAACCAGTTCCTTCTTCGCTTTTGATGACTGCCCGCATTGCTTCAGCAACAATTGTCCAATAATTTTCATCCCTTAGTTTTATCGGGTATTCTTCAACTGGTTTAAAGGGATGCACTTCATCTCGATCACTTTGAATTGATTTTTGTAATAAATGGGGTCGATAACGACGGCCTTTTTGACTTAAAGCAGCGGTTGCATTGGCTAATTGCAGTGGTGAAGCAAGCATAAAGCCTTGGCCTATTGCGGTAATCAATGTATCACCTGGAAACCAAGGCACCCCTTTACTGCGCCGTTTCCAGTGAGCATTTGGTACAATGCCAGGTGCCTCTTCATTTAAATCGACATTACTAAGCTGGCCAAAACCAAATTTATGCAACATATCTTCTAACGTTCGAATTCCTATTTTATGACCTAGTTGGTAAAAATAAGTATCACAAGAAACAGTAATAGCTCTAGCGAGGTTAATCATGCCATGGCCTGTTTTTTTCCAGTCACGATATTCATGACTAACGCCAGGTAATTTAAACCAGCCTGGGTCAAATACACGATAATTCGTATCAACGGCCCCTTTCTCTAATCCAGCTAAAGCGATAAAAGGTTTTACGGTTGATGCCGGTGGATATAATCCTCGTACAGCACGATTATATAATGGTCTATCTTTAGCAGTAGCTAATTTTTGATAGTCGTTAAGATTGATGCCGTTAACAAACAGATTAGGATCATAGCTTGGTGAACTTGCCATTGTCAAAATATCACCATTACGAGTACTTATGGCAACTACAGCGCCTCGCTTGTCTTTTAAAGCTTCATAAGCAACCTTTTGCAGGCGCGAATCAAGGGTTAAATAAAGCTTCTCACCGGAGACGGGATTTTGTTTATCTAGCACTCTAATTGTTCGGCCGCTAACATCGGTTTCAACTAATTGATACCCGACTTGACCATGTAAAAGTTTTTCATAAAATTTTTCAATGCCTGCTTTGCCAATAAAATTTGTTGCTCGATAATTAGTTGGGTTTACTTCGCGCAATTCTTGCACATTAATTCTACCAACATAGCCTAAAAGATGTGCCGTTATTTCACCTAGCGGATAATAACGCATTAAACGTGCCTTAATATTTATCCCAGTAAATTGATGTTGGTGGGAAGCAAAAGTGGCAACTTCTTCTTGATTTAATTTAAGTTTTAAGGGAATAGGAACAAATGAGCGATTCTGCCGACGAGTACGATTGAAATTGTCAATATCCTCATCACTTATTGAAGGAAGGAGTTTTCTTAAATCTTCAAGTGTCTTTTTTAAGTTCTTTACATGTTCTGGAATAACTTCTAATACATAAACAGGGACATTTTCAGCAAGAATTACACCTTCTCTATCTAGGATAATACCTCTTGGCGGTGCTATGGGAATAATACTCATCTGGTTTTTTAAAGAGAGAGTCTTATATTGTTTATATTGAGCTAATTGTAGGTACCCAAGTCTGGCAACAATTAAGGCTGAACAGCAAATGATAATTGCAATCAATAAATTTAAACGAGAGCAATGAATATTAAATTCAGCTTGCTCATTTTTAACACGTTGATTTAGGCGCATCTGTTTAGTGTTATTTTTTAAAAGCCAATGAAAAATGAATGAACATCTTAACGCAAAATATCATTTGTGATAAGGGTGATTATAAATAATTGACCATGCACGATAAATGGCTTCTAAGAGAACAATTCTAACTAGAGGATGTGGTAAAGTAAGAGGTGACAACGACCATTTTTCTTGGCTGCGTGCTAAGGTGCGCGGAGTTAAGCCTTCTGGCCCCCCAATAATAAAGCAAATATGACTTGTAATTTGTTGTAGTGCTTCAAATTTAGAAGCAAGCTTTTCACTACTAAATGTTTCGCCACCAATTTCAAGTGCTATAATTCTGGCGGCATCAGGAATGACAGCATCAATGAGTAATGACTCTTTTTCTAAAATACGTTTTAAATCACTGGATTTAGTTCGTTTTATTAAAGGAATCTCAATTAAATTTAATTTTACGTATTCCTTTAATCGTTTGCTATATTCATGAAAGCCTTGCTCAACCCAAGCAGGCATTTTATTACCACATGAGATAATAGTAATTTTAAACATATTAAATTACTGCTGGTTGTCTTGCCATAATCCTTCTAAATTATAGAAGGCTCTAGTATCTGGCTGCATCACATGCAAAACAAAATCACCGAAATCGATTAATGCCCAATCACCACTTTCTAACCCATGAGAACCTAGTATTGGCATATTAGCTTGTTTCATCTTTTCGACCACATTCATAGCAATAGCTTTGACATGTCGAGAAGAACGACCACTACTAATAACCATAAAATCAGTTACCGCAGTTTGCTCACTCACATTAATAGTAACAATATCGATTGCTTGATTATCGTCTAAGATGGAAAGAAGTTTTGTAAGTTCAGGTGATTGTTCTAACATAGTGAAATCAGTTTAAAGCGTTGCATGATAACAGACATACTTAAGACAATTCAAGCTGGCTTAAATTAATGTAAGTTCAATATAAAAAAGCGAATGCTCATTTACAAGCTAACCTAGGTTGGGCTAAACGTAGGGCAGCCCAACAAATGATAATACTATGTACCTTAGGACTGAAATGTTGGCATGCGCTATGTTTAGTCCAATCTACAATTAAAGTCTATTGTGCTATTGGTTTTATTTCTTCGTTATATTGCAATGCTCTTTTGATGACCTTGCGTCCATAAAAATATTTACCAAAAACATTGGTTACCAATTGATTAATCATATGTGGAAGAAAGGGCATTGGCCTTAATACATCAATAATTAAAACGGCTCGATAATCGTCACTCTGATTTCTAACCTCATGCGGCCATGAATCATCAAATAAAACAGCCTTACCTTCTTGCCATGTATAAGATTGATTATTAACAATAATTTCTGGTGGATGATTTTTAGGAATGTGAAGGCCTAAATGGTAGCGCAGATAGCCCATATAAGGACCTTTATGCAGTGGAATAGATTTTCCGGGCTCTAAAATAGAAAAAAAAGCTTGAATTAAATTTGGAATTCCTTTTAATAATTGACAAAGATTAGGACATAAAGTTTGCGCTTTTTCTAGTTCATAGCCTAAAAGATAAACCATAAAAACATTCCAATTCTTTTTTGTTGCATCTGAAATTTCGGCTTCACCAGGGTCAATATCGTGATACCTTGGTAGTTGACCGCTATTTTTTAAAACCTGATAAAACTCTTGCTTTATTTCAATAAAATGTTTGGTTATTTCATTTAATGAAGGGAAAGTTTGTGCGATATCAAAAAACGTTGGACGCTTATCATGGCCAATATAACGGCCATAAATATTATTAATAATATCTTTAAAATAGTGATAATCCATGAATAAGCCTGACATGATTAGCTTTTGTTACCGGTATGGTATTCAAATCCCATGATTAAAGTCAATCGATTATAAATTAGTTAAAAACTTGATTATTTAGATCAAATTCATATTAGCTAAGATAACCATCTCGTTTATGCTGTTAGATTTACTAAATTTTGATAAAATGATTCTTTTAAATTTATTGCCATGTATTTGCAATATTTTAATAGAGAAGCTTACCTAAATGAGTTTTACTTCTTGGTACTATCCTTCATTTATCGCTCTTTTATTATATGGAGCGTGGGGGTATTGGGGCTCTAGAGCAGCTGATTTTATCAATCCTTTATCTATTACTTTTTATTCAAGTTTAGGGGTGCTCATTTCTGGTATTATTTCGCTAGTATTATTAAGTTTCAAGCCGGAGCTCTCTAGTAAAGGAAGTTTTTATGGCTTGCTAAATGGTTTGGCCAGTGGTATTGCTTGCATTTTTTTTATTATGGCATTACGGAAGGGTCCTGCAATACCTGTGGTACTTATAACATCCATGTATCCAGTTGTAACCCTAATTCTCTGCATGATATTTTTAAGGCAGTCAATTACTTATAAACAAGCATTAGGAATGGTTTTGGCTTTTATAGCTTTATTTTTACTTGCTGATGGATGAATGGAATTTTATTAAAGACGTTAATTAGCGCTTATGGACTTATCGTCTGCTAATTTTTGAGCAAAAAAATAAGTTTATTTTTCTCCTCATTATTGAGCCACTCTCTCTTTTTCTCTAACGACTTAAGTTGTTGATGAATTATCGATAATAAAGGTAAATTTATTTGATGTAATTGGGCGTAATCTAAAACATTAAAGATAATATACTGTGATTCTATTTGCCTACCCATTTTAAAATCATAATACATACTTGGATAATAGCCTTTTAGAGTGGCAGTTAGCGCAATTAGTTTTTCAATTTTATTTTCAATTAAAGCGCCATCTTTTTTTGCAACTAAACAAACTTCATACATTATTGCTCTAGCAATATCTTGGTATTGCTTTTGAGTAGCGATAACATCAACGGGTACATCGAGTAAAAGAGATAAGCTACTAAAAGGAGTATTCCATAATAATTTGCTCCAACGAATAATACGGTGATTTTCAAAAAGATGTATTTGAGGAAATGTCCCTTCAGAAAGATTAACAGTGGCCAATTGCCGTTTTATATATTCACAAGAAGAAAAATCTTGTTTATTAAAAGGGGCTAAATTTAATTCACCTAAATGATTTATTTTGATATAGCCAGGTTTTATTCGGGTAGCACCAATAGTTGTCACACCACATATAATTGGTTGTGTGTTAGTAAAAGTAGATAGATGCTCCTCATTACTAATTCCGTTTTGTAAAATAAGTAGTTTACTATTAGGTTTTAAAATAGGCGGAATAATTTTTTTTAGTAAATGATTTTCGGTGGTTTTTAGCGCAATAATGATAATATCGGCTGTTGGAAGTAGCTTATAATCTTTTTCAATCTGGTGGGGTTTTATTTGTCTAACACAGCCATCTGGCAATTCGATTTCATAGTACTTCTGCTCATGCACAATGGAGAAGTCTGATTGCTCAAGATAACAAACATAGCATCCTGCCAAAGAAAATAATCCACCATAAAATTTACCAATGGCGCCTGAGCCAATAACTGTAACGGATATCATTTTATTAATTTTAAGCTAAGTTTATATTGATGATATTAGCATCATTAAAATCTAAAATAATCAATTTTTGCATATTGATTGTCATAATTTTAACGATTTTAATGGTCATAAAAAAGCTCACTTAATATTTTCTTAATCTATTTTGTGTAAAATCAGAGCATTTGTTGACTTGCTATACTACATATGCTGAACATAGTAGAGAGTAACGATAGTTGTTACCAAAGCTTATTAAATTCTCTAGATATATCGCCTAAACTAATGCTTGCTAATGATTTTGATGAAAAAATTTACGCTAATTTATATCAGCGTTTACATCTATTAAGTAGTTTGCCGTCAGAAAATAATTTAAAAATCAATGAATTATGGCAATTGTATTTATTATCTGGCCAAATAAACCTAATCAATAAATTAAACAATAGTCTTATTGCCTCTTTAAGCGATAATTGGGGCGCAAAAGCAGCACATTATCTTGCTTGGTCTGGAAATTCCCAAGCGCTTAAATGGATTAAAAGTCATCATCCTCAATTACTAGAAGTTAGCGATAAAAGGAGTTGTAATATTGCTCATTATGCTGCTTGGTCAGGAAACCCTGAAGTTTTGACCTGGGTTAGAAATTATTATCCTCATTTGCTTGAGATTAAGGATAAAATTGGCTGTACTATCGCGCATTATGCTGCTTGGTCAGGAAACCCTGAAGTTTTGACCTGGGTTAGAAATTATTATCCTCATTTGCTCGAAGTTAAAGATAAAACTGGGTGTACAATTGCTCATTACGCAGCTCGTTCTGGAAATCCTCAAGCACTCATTCGGGTAAAGAATTATTATTCTCAATTACTTGAAGTTAAAAATAGTATGGGTTTTACTATTGCTCATTATGCAATGTTTAGTAATAATCCGGCACAACTCGATTTAGCCTTAACATTAAGTAAAACACCAAATATATTTGAGATAGATATAATTTATCTATCTGATCCCGCTCAGCAAAAAAAGTGTCTACAAACTATTGCTAAGATGCTAGATAGCAATGTCTCTTTAACGTTTATTAAATTTCCTAACAATATAGCGCCAGCAATACAACAAGTAATTGTAGAGGAACTGACAATTAATAGGGCAATCAAGGAGGTGACTCCTAAATTAGAAGAATTGATTATAGGTTTTTATGAGAGAAGTAATCAGTTTTCAAGAGTGCCACAGCAGACTTTATTTGATATCTTTAAGAGTATATTACCTCTAAACATATCTGATAAAAAAGTAAATGCTTTGTTTAACAATATGTTGACTTACTTAAACCCATCTCATCGCCATAATTACTTAAAAAATAAAATAATTGAATTAATTAACAATGAAATTAAATGGTTTTCAGCTTTTCAAATTTCTAAATTCTTAGGTTTAGTGGAAGGCAGTAAAGATAAAATTGCGGCCCTCGAGCAAATAAGAGAAATGATTGCTAATAATAATTATACTTCCCTAGATGAACTAAAAAAATTTGTTATTGATATTTTTGCTTCCTATCAAGATATTTTAAAAAATCAAAGCTATCTACTTTCGCTACTACAAACTAAGCAGCAAACTAGCTCCTGCTATGTAATTGACGCTTGTTATAAACTTTTAGATATTAAACTTAAACATAATTCGCAAGCTTTTAGTAGTGCGGGATAGAGCTTGATTTCTATACTTTTTTCAATGCTTTGCTAAGGTTTAAAATGGTTTTTTTAAATTAAGGTTATTCACAAAATCTGGGGATAACTCTGTGGGGTATTTGGAGAAAACACTTAATTACCCACATTATAAAGGTCGATTCGATTAATTAAAGTTTTGATTAACTTGCTTATAAAACCCTCATAAAAGTTGCACATTAGCAATAGTAACCCCTGTCTTAAAAAAAATTAAAGAGAGATACGGCACTTTATATATGAGCACCCTTTACCCGGCCTACGTCCTGCGGCTTGGCTGCAGGATCTAGTGATATGGCTACATAGATTCCGCGAACAAGTCGCGAAACGTAGGCATAGAGTTAAGCCAGTGTCGCTAACTATAATAACTGTAGCCGCTGCTGATATAATCTTTAAAACTTAACTGCTGTATTAAAGCATATTATTTATTCATTTTTTCTAGATTAATTAACCATTCTTTACGTGCTATTCCACCACCATAGCCACCTAATTGACCATTTTCATTAATAACACGATGGCATGGGATAATAATAGCTAATTGATTTGCACCGTTGGCTTGTGCTACTGCTCTGAAAGCGGAGGGTTTATCGATAGATTTGGCTATATCTAAGTACGTTCGTGTTTCGCCAGCAGGAATCTTTTTTAATTCGTCCCATACTTTTTGTTGAAAAGGGGTTCCCAGAATAAATACAGGCGTTTTAAAAGACTGCAATTTACCATCAAAATATGCAGCTAATTCTTTTTCTATAGATGTAATAGGACATGTTTTTCCTGGTAAAATACATGCTTTTGTCTTAGCTTTCAAATATTCTATTTCTCGTTCTAGACCGCGACGGTCAACAAACTCTAAAAGGTAGAGTGCCGAGTCAGAGCTAATTGCAATCATGGGTCCAAGTTTGGTATCAAGCCATGATGCATATAAAATGAATTGATGCTCTGAGTGTGACGGTGCAATACCTAGATGGCGGGAAAAAGCGTCTCTTAATCCACTTCCGGACTCATAACCTATGGTCAACTGAGTATTAATTACGGAATCACCTTCGCGTATTTGCTTCATCGCTATTCCCAATCTACGCGCTCTAGCATAAGCAACAAAAGTCATGCCAAATCTTTTTTTAAACTGACGGCGGGCAGTCGAGGCATCAACAGAAAGTTGTTGGAAGTCACTTTCTTTCCATCTTTTTTCTGGATTATCCTCAACAGCTTGGACAAGAAATTGAATAAGATCAGAAACCTGGTTTGGAGAAGATAACGGCTGACACCGTTTGCAAGGTCGATATCCTGTTAACAAAGCGTCTTGTGCTTTATTAAAAAATTCGCAATGCTCAAATTTCGGTTTTCTAGCTGAGCAAGTTGGCCGACAAAACACGCCTGTTGTTTTAACACCAACAAAAAAGATACCTTCGTAATTCGTATCTTTATTTATTAAAGCTTGATAATACTCTTGATATTTATTCATAAAGTTAGATATTTATAAATTAGTCTCATTGTTTTACATTATAAATTTTTTATTATCAGCTTACCGCCGAAAATCAGGCATCAATTTTTTATAAAAATTAAGCCTTTAAAAAACTTACTCTCTAGCAATATAAATTGATTAAATTTCCTTGCTAAGATTGTAAAAATAAACAAATTTTACATTTGACATTTCAAATGCAAATGTCTAAATTATTTTCATTTTTTTGTTAATTATGCAAAATAAGTATGAAATATGTGGTTCTCTTGACATTATTTATCATAAAAATGTGACTGGAAATGATCTACGTGGCATTAGTACACCCTCAGAAAATATTGCTTGGCTAAGTGGTAATAATGGCACTATTATTCGCACAATTGATGGCGGTGTAACCTGGAGCGTTAAGGGAATACCTGGCGCTGAAAAATTAGATTTTCGTGATATTAAAGCATTTGATGAAAATATAGCCTATGTAATGAGCGTTGGTTATGGGAAAGATTCTTGTATTTATAAAACTACAAATGGTGGGCAAACTTGGGTTTTGCAATTGCAAGGCCAGCATTCATCAGAATTTTTTAATTGTATGGCTTTTTGGAATCAACATCATGGCTTGGTTCTTTGCGATCCCCAAGAAAATAAATTTAAGCTTTATACGATAAAAGATGGAGAGACTTGGTTGCCGATCCCTTCAGATGCAATATTAACAGCTTCTGATGGGGAAGGAGCATTTGCTGCAAGTGGTAGTTGCATGACTGTTTATGGTGACACAAATGTATGGTTTGGTACAGGTGTCAATAACGCTCGTGTTTTTAGAAGTATTAATAATGGATTTAATTGGACAGTAGCAGAAACACCGATTAAAAAAGATAACTATTCCTCAGGCATTTTTTCTATTGCATTTTCTGATTTAAATCATGGAATGATTGCCGGAGGTGATTTTAATAATCCCGATATGGGTGGCCCAAACTTAGCTGTGACGATTGATGGTGGTGCTTCTTGGGCGAGTTTGGCCATTTCTCCGCAGCATTATTGGTCAGCTATTTCATTTACACCAGATAAGCGGAATTTTATGGTAGTTGGCTCAACTCATGCTGGTTACGCATCAAGTTTTTTTGGTAAGCCATTCCCAATTAGCGATGATTGTAAAATAGATAAAGAGGCAGAAACGAGTGACTCATGTTTAATTTGGGAAAGATCATTGAATAACGTTAACTTAAATGCATTTAGTTTTTGGAAGAAAGATAGTGCTCTTGCGGTTGGACCTAAAGGCAACATTGCTGAAATAAAAATACCATGTCAAAAATTGTAAACAACAAGCTATCAATAAATGACATTTTTTAATAGCTAAAATCTACTACAATGCTTATCCTTTTTTCAATTTATACATGTAAAAAGTATTCTACAAAAAGTTGTGGTGCTTATAGAGGAATAGATATATCTGCCTATTTCTTCATAATAGAAAATGAAAATGAGTAAGTCATTTCAATACTTGCTAATATAAGTTTGATTGGAAGAAAATCTAAAGTAAAATTGGTGAAATTTTCTAAGGAGAGATATGCCCATATATTAATAGGTGTAAAATATAATGAAAGTAACTGATAATAATGATAGTTCAACAGAAGAAAATATTTTAACTAAATTACCGCGAGATGTGCGAAGTTATTTGTTTAGCTTCTTTAATCAAAAAGAACTACGTACGATTGCTATCACAAATAAAAAATTAAAAGAATATTCCACTGAAAAAATTAATGAATTAGCTAAAAAATATAAATTTAATGTTTTTTATACAGTAGGGAATCCTATCCAATTTTCTGATAATACACCTAGCCATTATATTTTAGACTTGTATCCACAATTTACCTATAGAAAAAATATCCCTCCTGCAGAGATATATGACTCCTTTAGTGGAAAAAATATTGAAAACCTACGGCTTTTTCAGAATAAAGAAAATGCCTATGAATATTCTAGGTTTTTAAGAACTGGAAGCCATTTAAACAACGGTGAAGAAGCATTTCAGCCTGCTATTTTTAAAGTTATTTATTTAAAGGAAGTAAACCTTTGTAGTAAAAAAAATGAAAATATAATTATTAATCCTAATTGTCGTTCTACTAGATATGATTTAAATGAGCGCTCTAGAAATATTGAATTTTTTGAGGCAAAGAGACTTGATGTAATACCATTAGAAGGAACATTGAAAATTCATTTGCAGGAAAAAGAAAAATTTCGTGACTATGGGACAGTAAATTATGCTAGCTTTAAAAAAGAAAATCATTATTTTAATTTCAAAAGCTGCACTATTTGCTGAAAATTTATTGTAAGTTGCGTTTAAACTCAACCTATATTTATTATCTACCTATATTAATGTCAGTGGATGAGTACGAATAATTAATTGTTCTTGCTGAAAGCGCTTCTCCAAAGAGATGCGATAATTATGCCACCAATCAAAAGAAAAATGATCATCCATAATTTCAAATATAATTAACTCATCTACTACAATTTTGTCATCCTCCTTTTGCCAAAACCCTTGCATAGGTGCACGCGTATAAGCAGTTAAGCCGCCAAATTCTTTTATTAATTCATCATAAGTTTGTTTGAATAATTTCTCGGAGAATTTTTTCTTTTTATTATCGTAAACGGGTAAAAATAATTCTATAAGCTGCATATTAATCCCTAGTGTAAGACGGTTCTTTAACTATCTATTATGAAATTATACCTATTATCTTTTAATTTAAATATTAAATTTTACTTAGTTTGAGATTTGTTCAATTTTTTGAAAAAGTGTTATTTTTAAATTTATACATCCTATAATTAGATCACTATTTCCTTGACTTAAGCATTTTTAATTTAATAGACTGCGAGAAAAATTATAATAAAAATAGAGAGTTGGCATGCAAAATAAATTCTTACCTTATATTAAAGACTGCTTTGAATCATTAGCGAAACAAGATCCCCACTTATTTAATCTTATAAAAGAAGAGCATCAAAGACAGGATAACTCACTTATTTTAGTTGCTTCATCCGGTGTCGCTTATCCGTCCGTTATTGCTGCCAGTACTAGTGATATTACTAATCTAACTTTAGAAGGATATATCGGGAATCGTTTTCATGCTGGATGTGAAGTGATTGATCAAATAGAGCACTTAGCTATTGAAAGAGCAAAGCTAGTTTTTAAAGCACGCTATGCTAATGTTCAACCCTTAAGTGCAGCCATTGCTAATAATGGGCTACTTTTTAGTTTACTAAATGCTAACGACACCATATTGGGAATGCACCTTGATGCAGGGGGACATTTAACCCATGGCGCGAAAGCTTCTATTTCAGGTAAATACTTTAATGCAGTCTCATATGGGGTCAATTCAGAAGGTTTAATTGATTACGATGAAGTAAGAGCTTTAGCAAAAACGCATCAACCAAAACTTATTATTTGTGGTGCTAGTGCTTATCCTAGACTTATTGATTATAAGATTTTTCGCGAAATCGCTGATGAGGTAGGAAGTTATTTGTTAGCCGATATTTCGCATATAGCCGGCTTAATTGCTGCTGAACTCATACCTAGCCCTATTGATGATGCGCATTTTGTTGTCACTAGTACGTCTAAGCAATTATATGGTCCTCGGGGCGGTTTAATTTTAATGGGTAAAGACGCTGATACTATTGTTAATGGTAAAACACTAGCTAACCTTGTTCAAAATAGTATTTTTCCAGGTATTCAAGGTGCACCTAACTTGGCTTCGGTTACTGCTAAGACTGTTATGTTTGGAGAAATATTATCAAATGATACTTTTCTGCCTATGATGAAACGAGTACAAAAAAATGCAAAATACTTGGCTAATGCATTAACCGAAAAAGGATATCGAGTTGTGGCTGGAGGAACAGATACACATATGGTGCTCGTAGATGTTTTTTCTTCAAAAGCAATGACTGGATTTGTTGCTGAAAAGGCATTAGAACAATGTCGAGTTATTGTAAATAAAAATAGAATTCCAGAAGATCAACATTCTGTTTTTGTTACAAGCGGAATTAGGTTTGGCACCAATACGATTGCATATCAGGGTATGGAAAAAGAAGGTGTAATAGCCTGTGTTGATATTGTAGATAAGATACTTTCTGCAACGCAATACATAGATAAAAAGAAATTTGAATTAAATCCTAAAATAGAGCAAGAAGTTAAGGAAGAGATTATTTATATTAAACAAAATTTATGTAATCAGAATATAAACATACATAGAAAACATGAGTCTTTTGTAGATAGCTTAGTCTAATCTTTATTTTAAGGAATGTGATGTTTTCCATAGTTATCAGCATCTTGTTACTACATTTGGGATTTGTAGCTTTGCCTGGGCCAGATTTTGCCATAGCTTTGAATACAAGTCTTACAAATGGAAGAAAAGCAGGGGTTTTATGTGCCAGTGGTATTGCTACTGGCATGTTACTAAATGGCCTAATAAGTTTTTTATTAGGCTCAGCTATTAATAAAAATTACCCAAAGCTTTATTTTTTATTTATATCGTTGGGGCTTCTCTATTTATTTTATATTGGTTTTAGTTTGATCCTTAAATTTTATTTTTCTGATAGGAGGGCTTATTATAAACCTGCGCCTATTCAATTAAAAAAATCATTTTTCACTGGCTTTATTACGAATCTAACCAATATCAAAATTACGCTTTTCTTTACCTCTATTTTGCCTTTATTTATGAGTCTTAATAAATTTTTTCAGATTATTGTCTTAGCAAGTATTGGTATAACTACTTTTGCCTGGTTTAGTTTCGTAGCTTATTTTTGTGATAAGAAAATTAAAACTATTTTTATTAATAAAATCCACCAGGTCGAATTAATAATGGGCATCATTATAATTATGTTTGCTATAGCAACTTTTTATAAGTTTGTCATATAGATTCAAATATAATAGAGCGCCATTAAATTACGCTAAATTTAGAATATTAAGCTAATTATTACAATAATTAGCTTAATAGCTTTTCTTAAGAAAACGTAGCTGAAAATGCATTGCTATATTCGTCTTTCATCATACGTTGCTGATACCTAGCCACTTCATCTTGGCATTTAGTTGTTTGGTATTTAGAGCTTTGCAAATCTAAAACAGTTTCATTTGCATTATTAACAATAGTAGTATCAATGCGCTTATCTTGTAATAAACGCTTAACACAGGCTAAGTGGCCGCGTTCTACCGCATCATGGAGTGCAGTATAACCAACATTATCTTGTTTATTGATCTCTAATTTAGGATCAGCTAAAAATAAATCAAGAACGGCTACATCACCAATCGATGTTGCCATAAATAAGATAGGCTCGGTTGACCCCATGGTTGCATTAATATTAATGCTTGGCGTTTTTAAAAGCATTTTAACAATTTCAAAAGCCTCTTCATATTCTTTTCCCTTTTTTCCAGCGATGTTTCGTATTGCATCTGTTAAAGGTGTTGTACAATAGAGATTACTGCAATTGGTTACTTTAATATGTGGGAATGCAATTAAGCAGCCACGAATAGCATGCACGTCATTTAAACGAATAGCCACAATTAGATTATCTATATCTTCCTGAATGATACCTGGATTACTAGCCTTAAATTTTTCAAAATAAGCAAGATCTTCTACTCTCTCTTTTTTCTTGCATTCAATCATCCCTCTCAACTTTTCATCTTTGGTCATACTGGCTAAAGAATCGCCCCGATAAGGAGATTTAAATAACGTACCTTGATATTGGGACAATAAAATTACCGTTTCAGGATGTCCATTTTGTAATGCTAACACGGAAGGTGTAGTGCCATTTACATCACAAGCGTCTGGACTTATACCACCATAATAGATCAAGTTAGTAATATTTTCGTTATTACCACTTCTGGCTGCAGCGTGAATAGCAGTACTGTAGTTATGTGTCGGTTTAGTTACAACTCCTGGATAAAAATCCATAAGTAAATGTAAAATTTTGGGATCTTTACTGCCAGCATAATAGGCGCTGTACTCACTTGTTTTAGCCTTATGTTTTAGTAAGGTTTCAACCAGATCTGCCCTGTTTGCTTTAATCGCATAGTCTAAAGGGTTATCAAAATCCATCTTAGAGGTACTTGCACCTGCTTTAATTAAGAGATCAATCATTTCAACCGAATTTACTAAACACAAAGCTTCCTGATCATACCAGTTAGTTACATTAACTGTTTGCGGGAATATTTTAATAAGTGATGCTGTAAGTTTTAAATTGTTATTTTTTACCGCAAAATGTAATAAGGGATAGCCTTGAAATGTTTGTTTTTCTAATGACCATGAACTTATTTCGTTTAAGTCATCATCGGTTACTTTATCATTAAGAAAATGATCAAGTATTATCAAACGAGGATTTAGGTTAGGATTTAAAGTAATACCAAGAGACTGTATTTGCTTAGTGACTTGTTCTGAAGAAGCGCCTTTAAATCCTTGTTTCCACAGGTACAACATGAATTCAGCTTGCATGATCTCTTGGCTTACTTCAGAAGTAAAATGGATTTTTATTAAGTCTTTTACAGCTTCGTCTTTTTTTTCAGGAACTAATTTTTGCACAATTAAGCGCATTAATAAATGCGGAAGAAGAGGATGTTTAGCATAGCATGAAATGAATTCTGCTAAATAGAATTGTTCAAAAAATAAGATAGTATCTGCATATAATTTATCTGCAATTTCTTCAGGTAAAAACAATCGATATTTTACTTTCAAAGCGATTAGCATACTTGCAAGGCTACAATTGCCAACTGTTTGAAATTTTCCAGCAATGGCTTCGTGAAATATTAAACCTAAAAGCTCATGCAATTCTCGTTGAATATAGGGTTTATTTGATTCACGATCACTTTCGTGATAAAGCTTATCGATGACAGAATCAGTTAAATTATCTATCTTAGAAATTTTATAATGCTCCGTGGTAGCATCCATACTACAACCACCTCCATTATTACGATAAAAATCATCTTGTTTGATGATAAGGTCTATTGCATGTTCAGTCCAACCAGTAATTATTTCTGCCCCTATATTTTTACTGTCATCTATGATAGAGGAAAATAAGCTGTTCTTAGAAGCCTTGATCAATGAGTAATAACCGCTCCAGGACTTAGATAAAAAATAAAAGCGCATGGCTTTTATTGTCATATTTCTTACTTGTTTTATAGCACCAAGATAGTCAGTGTTTTTTCCTTTTATCTCACAATCTTTTACAAATGCATTCATTAAATGTGCTAGAAAGGGCGCGGTATCATTGTAATTACTTCCGGTAAGACTAGTAAGGCTATTATTGACTGATATTGAACCACTTAAGGAAAATAAATGGCCAAACATTTTGAAATCTCTAATAGAACTCGAACTACTTTTAGACTGCAAATATCTTTCTTCCCAGGCCAGCATATCATCATCAAAGCAGTCCAGACTAAAAGCTGATTCAGTGATATAATTTATCGCCTGTAATTGTTCTGAACTATTTTCTTTAGTGAGTTTCTTTATGTGAGTATGAATCAAATTTATATCAGGTTTTGGTTTGATTTTTTTAAGGGTGCTATATAGATCATCACGTTCAAAAAAGGGATTACTAAGTGCGACGGAAGCTAAACAAAATTCAATATCCAAATCAATATTTGCTTCAACCAGAGCTTTAGATAAAGTTATGATTGTTGACTCTGATAAGCGATTTTGACGAAAATCATCAAAGCATTCTGATATAATCTTTTTAACAAGCTCGCTATGTTCTTCTTGATTTTTACATAGTTCAAGAATATTTTTAAATTCGGATGTAATGCTGTAGTCTGAACTTCTTAATAATTCACTTAAAATAGTTTTATTATTTAAGTTATTTTCAAAAAATAAAGGTGGATGGAGTTTTAAAATATTTAAAAGCAATGCTGTATTAGCGTATTCTGATCGACCTGCCTTATTTTCTTTAATCAAATCAATTACAGATTTACCGTCCTTATTTCTATATAAAACATTAATCCCTTTCTTTATAAATAATTCAGCAACGTCTTCAGCTGAATGCTGACAATGAAGAATTGCTAATTGTAGATAGTTATTGCCCTCATTATCTAAAATATGAACGTTAAACTGTTCATGGTTAATTAATATATTAATTAATTCTTGATCTTTATATTTATCATTAGATAAAAATTGTGCTAACGCAGTTTGGCCATTATTATTTTTGATATTGGGATTTGTTTTTGCATTTTTAGCTATAACAGGAATGTACTCTCGGTAAGAATACGAATTTTCTGAAAGCATATGCAGTAATATTGAATTATGTTGAGAAGTTTTTTGATTAGGATTAAAATCTTTATGCTCTATCAATCTTTTGATTGATTCTTGTTGCTGGTAAAAATTTGAATTCGAGATTAATTCGAAAAGTGTTAAATCTCCTTGTAATTGCTGATTAATATCAAATTCTTCATTATCAAATAAGAAATCCAAAACTTTACTTGTATAAAAAGAATTATGCTGAAGATAATAATTCAGAAAACTATTACCTTCTTTATCAATAATATTTAGTGGGGCTTCGGCTTTTACTAGTGTTTGCACATAATCTAGAAAATTCATGTCTCCCGCATGCTTAGACTTAGCTAATATATGCAATACCGAATCACCTTCATCAGTAAGCTCAGTCGCTATAAAATTTTCTTCGCGAAGTTTAATTAAAATTTCATTAGGTTGGTTTATATTATTGATTAAATCTAGTAGCTTTGAACTTAACATTTTTTTACCAATCTATTTTTAAAGCCGGCTAGTTTAGCAGGCGAAGATTAATGAAATATTAAGCATTTAAGATTAAATTTGCTCACAATGAATTATATAAAATATTTAGAATAAAGTTGGTAATAAGAAATTTATAGTTAATTGCTAAACATTACTCATCGAAGTGTTCGAAGGCGTTTTGGTAAAAGAAGTAGAATAATTAGCATACTTTACCAGTAAAAACTTAATTATTTTATTGAGTACCATACAAATCGCAGTTGCACTTAGTAATACCGTAAACATGTGAGTAAAAGTATGGCTGTAATGCTGTTTTAGTTCAACAATAGTCATTGACTCTGGGGCAATGGCCGTAAGGTTAGCCAATTTACCCGATAAATAGGCGCCAATTCCTAAGGAAACAAAGAAAATGCCCATCATAGTACTTACTTTTTCTCGGCTAGCCAATGTCGTTATTGCTGCAAGTCCAACTGGTGAAAGTAATAATTCTGCAATTGAAATTAATAAATAAGTAGGTATAAAAAGTAAAGGCGATAATAAGACATTAGAATTTTCAGAAAAATGGCAAACTAAAAGAATAAAAACATAAGCTAATGTTGTAAAACACATAGCCAGTAAAAATTTATTACCAGTCCTTATGCCACTTTGCTCAAGCGTTAACTTCTTTTTATTTTTAGACATAAAATAGCCAAAAAATAACATGCCAAAACTTTGAATGCTTACATAATAAGGTGGGGGGAACTTTATACCTAATAAAGTAGGTTTAACAACCCGGGCAATAAATAAAGTTAAGGATAAAAACATTTGAAAATAAAAGGCCCAAAACATAACTGAGATAATACAAAGCAGGCTTATAACCATGGTTTGATTGGCTTGCTTAGCGGGTTCATGAATATAGGTCAAAATGAGATAACTTAGAGACAATAACACAACAAAGCCAAATGCTAAATCAGCAAAATGAGGATAAAATAAAATGAAAAAGGAGATAGACCAAAGAACAGCAATTAATAAAGCAGCTTTAATGATTTTATTAGAGGAGTATTGATAAGGTTGATAGTCGCAAATATTATAGCGTTTAGCACCCATAGTAAATACTAAAGCTGCAATGATCATACCGAAAGCGGCACTTGTAAAAGCAACAGGCCAACCAAAGTAGAGATTTAAGTAACTAGGTAATGTGGTGCCTAATATAATCCCTGACGTTATACCCATATAAAAAATAGTAAACCCACGCTCTTTCTGTGGTGCATCAGTATCGTAGGCGTTACCCAATAATGAAGAAATGTTAGGTTTAAGTAATCCGGTGCCGACGGCTACCCCTGCTAAAGCTGTAATCAAGCCTTGCGTAGAGGTGACAAAAGCTAAAGCAATATAACTAATAAATAAAAAGAAAGCGCCGGTAAGGATAGTTCGTTTTTGACCAAGCAATTGATCAGCAATCCAACCTCCAATAATGGGCGAAAGATAGGTAAGGGCTGTAAACGAACCTACTAAGGCATAAACCTGCTTGTCTGGCCATTTAAAATGTAAGGCCATATATAAAGCAAGGAGAGACTGAACAACATAAAAGCCGTAACGCTCCCACATTTCAGTGGCAAAGAAAACTCGTAATGCTGGTGGTTGTTTAATAGTATTTTCCACTTTCGTTTAATCTAAGAAAATAGCCATATTAACATAATTGATTGTCTATTTTATATCCTTCCTGTAGAAAAAAATAAGTTTTTTTACTTGCTCTTGCCTCTTCACGAGTAGTTTTTTCATCAGAGTAATATTAAAAGTTCACAGACATGGAATGGTGTATTTTTTTTAAATATTGTATAATTTGTAAACTCATATAAATAAAATGTCTACTTCTATGAAGAAAAATGAAGAAGGTTATATTTCGCAAGGTTTGCAGTTAGATAATGTTCTTAACTTTCACAGTATATTTTCGCAAAAATCTTCTCAGAATAGCCCTTCAAGCATGGCTTCATCAGTAGATCGTTTAAAAGATTTCGCTAATACTAATCAAAATTTATGGCTAGAATTAAGTCGTGACACTATGAAAGAATTGATTAATTTATTAGATACTTTCCCTAATCCTAATCTTAATCTGCGTGCCGATATTCGCTGTCCTGAAGAAGTATTATCTACTAAATTAGGTTGTGCGTATGCTTTTCTAGCAAATAAGCGTCGTGAAATAGCTAAGACCTTAAAACATAAGCCGTTATGTTACCAATTTGGTCTATTTAATAAAGCAGGTTTTGCTTCTACAGACGATTTTAACTTAAATAAACATATACCAAGTCAGTGTAATAAAATTTATGCTTTGCTGTTGGATTTAGTTCATACTAAACATCCTCTAGTCGAAGTGAGCAAATTAAATAAAACACTTACGGCTGATTATTCTGTAGGAGCTGAAAAGAGCACAGAAGATGAAAGTAACCCTGGCGAAGAAGAAAAAGCCACTTCAGTAGGAGTGGAAAATGCTGAAAATTATACCATAAGAATTAAACGAAGCGCTGAAGAATTGAAGCAGATACATCTTATGAGTATAGCTTCAAGTCGACCTTTTATCGAGGATGATACAGCACTTACTATTACTTTTCATAATTATGGTAAGGATGATTTAAGAACCTCAATTATTATTGATCATAATCCAACACCGTTTGCAGAAAATTACGCAAGTGAGTCAAGTTTCTTTAAAGTGCAATTTCAATTATTAGAACCTTATTTTGAAGCCTGTTTAAATTGGAATTCTAAACAAAAGGTTGAGGATTTTTTAATTAATGCAGGTCGAATTTCCTACTCGCTTGCTCGGTTACAGCCAGTAGGACGAGGAAATTCAGCAATTGTAGAGTGGTTAATTCGTTCCCTCGCTCAAGCTAAAAACATTGAGCTAGGTGCTTTTAATTCTGCAGAAGGAATTGCTTGGGACTTTAAAGCTTTTTTAACGGTAGACATGGAAAATTATGCGCAATGGTTTGCAACAAGTGCTTTTACAACAGTTTCTATTAAAGATGTGTTAGCCGAAACCTTCGAAGGTAAAGAAAACAGGACTTTTGCTTTATAATTTTGCAATAATATTTATCACTTCCATCGTGCATTAAATATAATTATTCTCATCGTAATAGCTTCTCTAAATTGATCTTCCTATCTAAATAAGTCAATAATTCACAATTAGGAATAATAAGGGATAAATTACAATTATGGAAAATGTAAGTCATAGGCTGATAAAAGCTAAAACCGGCGCAACACTAGAAGCTAAAAGTTGGCTAACAGAGGCTGCTTTAAGGATGCTTTGTAATAATCTTGATCCAGACGTTGCTGAAGCGCCAGAGTCTTTAATTGTCTATGGGGGGTTAGGACGTGCAGCACGTAATTGGGAGTCATTTAATAAAATTGTTGAAGTACTTAAGCAATTAGATGAAAACCAAACTCTCCTTATTCAATCTGGAAAACCTGTAGGCGTGTTTCCAACTCATAAAGATGCACCGCGTGTCTTAATCGCTAATTCTAATATCGTACCTCATTGGGCAACCTGGTCTCATTTTAATGAATTAGAGCATAAAGGCTTGATGATGTATGGGCAAATGACAGCAGGAAGTTGGATTTATATTGGCTCCCAAGGCATTGTGCAAGGCACCTATGAAACATTCAGTGCTGCAGCTAAAAAACATTTTAATGGTGATCTAAGGGGGCACTGGATACTCACGGCAGGACTTGGTGGTATGGGAGGCGCGCAACCTTTAGCAGCTGTTATGGCCGGCGCTAGTATGCTTGCTGTTGAATGCGACTTAAGCCGTATTAAAAAACGCTTACAAACGCGTTATCTTGATTGTTATACAGATAATCTTGATGAAGCTTTACAATTAATTTCTGACTCTTGTCAAAAAAAAGAGCCCTTATCAGTAGGATTATTAGGTAATGCTGCTGAAATATATCCAGAATTATTACAGCGAGGTGTGAAACCTTCGCTTATTACTGATCAAACTAGTGCTCATGATCCCTTAAATGGTTATTTACCTAAAGGGTGGACATTAGAGAAAGCAGAATTTATGCGCAAAACCTCACCTGATGAAGTTGTTAGTGCTGCAAAGCAATCTATGGCTATACAAGTAAAAGCCATGCTTGGTTTTCAAGAGCAGGGTATTGCTGTATTTGATTATGGTAATAATATTAGGCAGATGGCTTATGAAGAAAATGTTAAAAATGCATTTAATATTCCGGGCTTTGTCCCCGTTTATATAAGGCCCTTATTTTGCGAAGGCATTGGCCCTTTTCGTTGGGTTGCACTTTCTGGCGATCCTAATGATATTTATGCAACGGATAAAAAAGTAAAAGAGCTAATCCCTCATGATCAGCATTTGCATCGCTGGTTAGATATGGCCCGGGAAAAAATTGCCTTTCAAGGCTTACCGGCAAGAATTTGTTGGTTAGGTCTTAAGGATAGAGCGCGTATAGGGCTTGCTTTTAATGAGATGGTAAAAAATAAAGAAGTAAAAGCACCGATTGTTATAGGTCGCGATCATCTAGATTCAGGCTCTGTTGCCAGTCCTAATCGAGAAACAGAAGGGATGCGAGATGGTAGTGATGCTGTATCTGATTGGCCATTTTTAAATGCGTTATTAAACTGTGCAAGTGGCGCTACTTGGGTTAGTATTCACCATGGTGGTGGAGTAGGTATGGGTTTTTCTCAGCATGCAGGAGTTGTTATTGTGGCTGATGGCACTCTAGAAGCAGCAAGACGTCTGCAACGTGTGCTTCATAATGATCCAGCTACTGGTGTTATGCGACATGCTGATGCAGGGTATGAAATAGCTAAGCAATGTGCCAAAGAAAACCAATTATGGTTACCAATGTTATAAAGGGAGTTTTCAGGATGGCAGAGTCTTTTGAGCTAAATCCGGGGCAATTAAATTTACAAGATATTTATTCTTTGCTAAGCACTAGGGCAAAAATTACACTTAGTCCAGCCTGCTTGCAACTTATTGAAGACTCTAATCAAACGGTTAAAAAGATCATTGCTGATGAAAAAACTGTCTATGGTATAAACACGGGCTTTGGCTCACTTGCTTATCAAAGAATATCCTCAGAAAAATTATATCAATTACAACGCAATATTGTTTTATCTCATGCATGCGGTTGTGGTGAATTATTAAATGACGACATTGTTGCACTCATTTTATTATTAAAGATAAATGCGTTGGCTTGTGGTTATTCTGGGGTGCGTAAAGAATTAATAGAAGCATTGTTAAGCCTTTATAATCAGCAAATTTATCCTTGCATTCCTGCGATGGGTTCAGTGGGAGCCTCGGGGGATTTAGCACCTTTAGCTCATTTGGCTTTGCCTTTAATAGGTGAAGGGGAAGTTCGTTTTGAAGGCAAAATTTTATCATCAAAAGATGATAAAATAAGAGAAAGTATACCTTTTTTAGATTTAGGTCCTAAAGAAGGTTTAGCGTTATTAAATGGTTTGCAAGTATCAACTTCTCTATGCCTTAAAGCGCTGTTTGATACTGACTTATTATTTAAAACAGCTTTAATAGCTGGCAGTCTTTCTGTTGATGCTGCTAGAGGTAGTGATAGTCCTTTTGATGATCGTATACATCTTATTCGTGGTCATGAAACCCAACGTCTCGTTGCTAGTCTCTATCGATTATTGTTGTCTGGCAGCCAGATTAGAGAGTCTCATCGATTATGTAATCGCGTCCAAGATCCCTATTCCCTTCGTTGCCAGCCCCAAATAATGGGTGCTGTCTTACATCAAATAAAGTTTGTAGCAGAGACTTTGCAAATTGAAGCTAATGCAGTAACAGATAATCCTCTCGTGTTTGCAGCAGAAGGTGATATTTTATCAGGTGGAAATTTTCATGGTGAAATCATTGCTATGGCTGCTGATAATTTAGCTCTAGCAATAGCTGAGATTGGTGCAAATGCTGAAAGGCGTATAGCGCTCTTAATCGATCATCATTTCAGTGGCTTACCTGCTTTTTTAGTTAAGGATTGTGGTTTAAATTCAGGTTTTATGATAGCTCATGTTACCGCAGCTGCTTGTGCTAGTGATAATAAGGCTTTAGCACATCCTCACTCAGTCGATAGTTTACCAACTTCTGCTAACCAAGAAGATCATGTCTCAATGGCCACAAATGCAGCTAGGCGTTTAAGTAATATGATTTCTAATACTGCAACCATTTTAGCAATTGAATTATTAGCAGCCTGTCAGGGTTTAGAATTCCATACACCCTTACAAACCTCATCACTTCTTAAGGAAGCTTATGAAAAAGTGCGTATGCATGTCTCAGCATTTGAGCAGGACCGCTATTTTTCGCCAGATATTGCCATTATTAAAGAAAAAGTTTTACAGGGCGAATTTAAAAATTATGTGACCGAAAATTTCTTCTAATATAATTAAAGGATAATCGTGACCGATCAAGATGAGTTGCTATCTAGTTTTGAAAATCATCAACGTTTATTTGCTAGTCATCCTTATTTACCCCTTGCAACTAGATTAAATAATTTGCGCTTATTAAAAAAATTACTACAACATCATGCGCTTGGCTTAGCAGAGGCTGTTAATAAAGATTATACGCATCGTGTACGTGATGAAACGCTGCTTCTTGAAGTTTTTCCTACCATTAATGCCATTAATTATTGTTTAAAACACTTAAAAAAATGGGTAAAACCAAGAAAAAGAAAAATAGATTGGTACTTTGGAACTGGAAAGGCATACATTATAGCGCAACCAATTGGTGTTGTGGGTATTATCACCCCTTGGAATTATCCTATTTTTCTATCTATGGTGCCACTGGCTTATGCTTTGGCTGCTGGCAATCAAATTATGATTAAAATGTCAGAATTTACACCCCATGTAGGGCAAAAACTGCAAGAACTTATTAAGCTTATACCAGGCTTAAATGATTATGTTAGTCTGCATAATGGTGATGTTGCTTATGCAGAAAAATTTATTAGCTTGCCATTTGCTCACTTATTGTTTACCGGCTCTACAACAATAGGTAAGAAAATAATGGCCGCTGCCAGTAAAAATTTAACGCCCGTAACCTTAGAGTTAGGTGGAAAATCACCAACAATTATTTCTTCTTCAGCGAGTGCTCGTTTTCTAAATAGAATTTTTATGGGTAAATTGTTTAACGCTGGTCAGACCTGCCTAGCGCCTGATTTTTTATTAATAGCAAGAAAATGGGAAAACGACATAGAAAGATTGGCTAAGGAATTTATACAAAGGCATTATCTCAATATGAGGGATAATAGGTATTATTCTAATATTATTTCTAATAAACATCGCGAAAGGCTTTTAAGCTTATTAGAAGATGCTCGCGTTAAAGGGGGCAAGATTGTTCCCCTTGGTGATTTAAAAGAAAATGAACGTTCTTTACCTCTTTATTTAGTTTTTAATGCCAATTCAACAATGCAGCTTATGAAGGAAGAAATATTTGGACCATTATTACCGATCATCGTTTATGATGAATTTAAAGAAGCTGTTGATTTTATTTTAACTTTGTCCAATCCACTAGCTATTTATTATTTTGGCAATAACAATTTAGAAATTAATCAATTACAATATAAAACATTATCAGGTGCTCTAGCTATAAATGATACAGTGATGCAAGCGGCTATTGATGATCTACCATTCGGTGGTGTTGGCCAAAGTGGAATAGGACGATATCATGGTCAAGAAGGTTTTGATACCTTTTCCAATTTAAAACCTATTTTTAAGCAGGGTAGGTTATCATCAATCACCCTTTTTTACCCACCTTATGGTAAATTATTGTATTATTTTCTTAAGCTTTGGGCAGGTATTCGTTTTTCAAAAGATAGTTCAGATTAACTACTTAGGCTATTTATAAAGGTGTATGTTAATTATCATGACAGTTGAAATATTTACTGATGGCGCATGTAAAGGTAATCCTGGCCCCGGTGGCTGGGGCGCTTTACTAAGATTTAATGGTCAAGAGAAAAAAATTTATGGCGGTGAAATGCTTACCACCAATAATCGTATGGAGTTAACAGCTGCTATAAAAGCTTTACAAGCATTAAAACGACCTTGCACAGTAGAGTTGTATACGGATTCTCAATATTTACGGCAAGGAATGACTACGTGGCTTATGGGCTGGAAGAAAAATGGTTGGCGAAATTCTAAAAGAGAGCCTGTGAAAAATGCCGATCTTTGGCAACAGTTAGATGAGCTAGCAACTAAGCATAAAATTAATTGGCATTGGGTGAAAGGTCATAATGGTCATTATGAAAATGAATTAGCTGATGCTTTAGCAAATCAAGGCATCCTTGAGGCTGTAAAATAAATAATATAGGCTATTATTTAAATAAATCTTTGTTATCAATTTAAAATAGGTATTCATTGCCTAATTAATCAATTTTTATCTTAGGACATCTAATGCGGCAAATAGTTTTAGATACAGAAACAACTGGAATCGATCCCCAAAATGGACATCGAATTATTGAAATAGGTTGCGTGGAATTAATTGATAGGAAATTAACCGGCAATAATTATCATGTCTATTTAAATCCTGAACGTGAAGTAGATGAAGGGGCTTTTAGAATTCATGGTATTAGTACTGAATTTCTTGCTGATAAACCTAAATTTTGTGATGTTGTAGAAGAATTAATAGCATTTATTAAAGATGCAGAGCTTATCATTCATAATGCGGCCTTTGATATTGCATTTTTAAATGCTGAGTTGACATTACTTAAACATCCTCACCAAATGCATAAATATTGCAAAGTGCTAGATACACTTTTATTGGCTCGTGAAAAGCACCCTGGCCAACGAAATAGTTTAGATGCGCTATGTAAGCGTTATGAAATAGATAACTCTAATCGTCAATTACACGGCGCTTTGTTGGATGCTGAAATTTTAGCACTGGTCTACTTAGCAATGACTGGTGGTCAAACTAGTTTGTTTGAAGATAACTTTGAGCACGTCGAATCAGCGATTGTTGATGTGGCAGTTAATGAAGCAAAGCTTAAAAGCTCTTCACCCATTATTTATGCTACTGAACAAGAAATAGCTACCCATCAAGAATTTATTGAGTTTCTAATAAAGAAATCTGGTATTAATCATTGGGAAGACGAGAAAAATTAATTTGAGTTTTTGTTTCGGTTCTCTTCTGTAACTAAAAATTATTGTGGCATTCAAAGGATACTAAAAATACATCAATTATGGCTATTTTATATACTTGATGTATCTAATTTGGCTTTAATTTGCATATTGACTATGATCAAAGTAATCATTGATACACTTCTAGAAGCTGTTGAAAAAAATCTAATATTACAGCACTGTTTAAGAGACTCAAAGTTTCCCCACAACAAATTAATGCGTTTTTTGGCTTTTTAGTAAATGATGAAAGGGATTAGCAAAAGTAGATAATAATATGAAACAGGCAATGCAGCGTCATTTTTTGAATAATGATTTATTTGATTATTTATTGAATTCGGAGGAATTAAGGCAGTTAGATGTAAGAATACCAGGGTGTAGTTTTACTGCATTGACAGGGATATTTGCATGTCAACGCAGTAAGATCTGAGTTAAAGCGAAAAAGATTTAACTTTAACAATTTACCTACCAAGTATATGGGTGCTAAGGAGTACTCAGATGCGCAAAAATTTATTCAATATATAAAGAAATTCCGTCTAATTAGAAATTCACCTACTGAAAATAATAGATTTCAAGAATATTAAACAGAAAAATATTCCTTTAACAAAGCAGTAGCTAAGAATACAACTTTTTCTCAGCTTGGGCTTTTTCCTTTTCGAATAATGAAAAATCTACTTTACCAGCAAATGATTTACAGAGAGTCCCTAGCGTGGATAGAGCATTTAAAATTGACCGGTCAATTAACAACATTTCCTATTTTAATCAATAAACCGACTGATTCAAGCACAGAGTAGATTAGCGCTAGTTTTTAATAAATTTTTTTCTTTATTAATTCAAGGGTTTATTGTATATATTTGGTAGAAATTTAAAATTTGTACAATAAAACTACAAATAGATTAAAAATTATCCTATATTTAAGATAACTTCAATAAAGATAGGACTCATTATGGAAGCTGAGTTAAGAATAAGTCGTTTTGTGGTCTATCTCTTTTCTTTTTCGCTCATTTCCTATTCATCAGCAAATTTTGCTAATACATTCATCTTTAACCCAAAAAAATTAAGTTGGTCTGCTGTTAATCATAACGGTAAAGTGATTCGCAGTGGTAAAGCCTCAGGAGGTAGTCGATATTGTAAAGATGTAAAAAGAGCCTGTAAAACTCCATCAGGTACTTATAGGGTTATTAGTAAACAAGGGCCAGGATGTCGCTCAAGTCGCTATCCACTAGGTAAAGGTGGATCACCGATGCCATACTGTATGTTTTTTTCAAAATACTATGCTATTCATGGCTCTTATGATGTGCCGAATTATAATGCTAGCCATGGCTGTATACGGGTAAAGCCTCATGATGCTAAGTGGTTAAGTAACAACTTCATTCAAATAGGCACAAAAGTTGTTATACATCCTTATTAGACTATTAAAAAAATTACTAACTATTCATCTTCAATGCTAAAAGAAGAACCACAGCCACATGTGGTTTTAGCATTGGGATTACGAATGACAAATTGTTCGCCTTGAATACCTTTTATGTAATCTATTTCTGCTTCATGCAGGAATTGGTAACTCATTGAATCAACTAATAATTTTACAGACGATTTCCCATCTGAGCAAGATTGGGTGATCACTGTGTCATCTGATTGAATCGTCTCATCGAAAGTAAACCCATATTGAAATCCTGAGCAACCACCACCTGTAATATAAACCCGTAAATTTAAATTAGGGTTATCTTCTTCAGCAATTAAAGAAGCGACTTTGTCCGCAGCATTAACAGAGAAATGGAGGCCTGTTTTGGGATGCTCTAGTGCAATAGGTGATGCAGTAGCATTACTCATTATCTACTCCTGAAAAAAATGGTTAGGAAAGCTGCTATTAGTTATTAATTAACCCTCGTCAATTAACAACGATATACAGAACCAAAGTAAATTAATAATTAATTATATTGTAACACTTAACCTAGATTTTTGTGCTTTTTCATCAATTATTTGATTTTTAATTAACGAATAACTTTCTCTATAATGGCGCCGCCTAGACACTGATTCCGCTCATAAAATACAATGTATTGTCCAGGTGTTACTGCACGTTGAGGTATTGAAAACATCACACAGTGCCCATTATCTATAGCCGGTGATATAACACAAGCTTGGTCAGGTTGCCTGTAACGTGTTTTAGCGTAGCAGGTTAAGGGAAGCTTATCTTCATAAGGTGCTAACCAGTGAATATTACTGCAAATTAATCCTTGAGCATAAAGCATAGGGTGATCATTACCCTGAGCGACAATTAATATATTGGCTTCAATATCCTTTTCAACAACATACCAAGGCTCATCGCTACTATCATAGCGTCCACCAATACCTAGACCTTGACGCTGGCCAATTGTATAAAACATTAATCCATCATGCTGACCCAGAATCGTTCCATCACTACTCATTATTTTGCCTGGCTGAGCTAAAATAAATTCATTAAGGAATGATTTAAACTGCTTCTCGCCGATAAAACAAATACCTGTAGAGTCTTTTTTTTGAGAGGTCACTAAGTTAAGGTTAGAGGCAAAAGCACGTATTTCTGATTTTAAATAATCACCAACTGGAAATAAGGTTTTCGCTAGGGCTTCTTTATCAACGGCATTTAAAAAATAGGTTTGATCTTTATCTCTATCTTTAGCTTTAAATAAATTACCATCTTCTATTTTGGCATAATGACCAGTGGCTATAAAATCTGCACCTAGGGTAAGTGCATGATTTAAAAAAGCTTTAAATTTAATTTCTTTATTACATAAGACATCGGGATTAGGCGTGCGTCCGGCTTCATATTCCTGTAAAAAGTGCGCAAAAACTCTATCCCAATATTCAGCAGAAAAATTAATGGTATGAAGGTGAATATCTAATTGATGAGCCACGGCTTGTGCATCAGCTAAATCAATGGCAGCAGGACAATAATTATCTTGATCGTCTTGCTCCCAGTTCTTCATAAATAAACCTTCAACGTGGTATCCTTGTTCCTTCAATAACCAGGCAGCAACGGAAGAATCAACACCACCAGACATACCAACTATTACTTTTACTTTCATAAATTACGACGATTCTTAAAGGTTATATTTATATTTTAAGTTTCAACTCAATGAGGTTAGATATATACTATATTCTAAGTTGTTATCTATTTGTCATTTTGCCAAAAAAGAGAACGTTAAATAAAATTAAAAGCGTCATTATATAATATTTGAGACTTAATATGCTAATTGATCTTAAGACCCAAGCTAAACAACTTGAGAATCAAACTGTTGGAGTGTATGTAACGAAAAGATTACCCAATAGGATTCCTACCCCTTGTTCCCTAATATGTACCTATGAAGTTAAGCCAATAGAAAATTATTTTCTTTTATCAATGGAGGTAAGTGGTCCTGTAGAAATTGAATGCCAGCGTTGCTTAAATAATTTTTTATATGATTATAAAAATACAACGACGCTTGCCGTTTGTAACTCAGAAGCTTGCGCTGAAAAATTAATGGATAAATATGAGTGTATTGTAGCTAATAATTTTTTTATTGATCTGGTAGAATTGGTTACTGATGAATTACACCTTTGTAGCCCGGAAAATCATTTAAACATTGATGAGTGTGACAAAGAAGTGAGCAAATTTATCAAATATCAATCAACAAAGGAAGATAAAAAGTAAGTAATACTTGGATTACAGTCAAAAAATATGTAATATTTCGCACCAATGAATACAAATTGCCTAGGAGTAACGCAATGGCCGTACAACAGAACAAAAAAAGTCGCTCTCGAAGAGACATGAGACGTTCGCATGATGCTTTAAAAGCACCTACCTTAAGTGTTGATAGCACAACAGGTGAAACACATCGTAGACATCATATAACTGCTGATGGTTACTATCGTGGTCGTAAAGTTTTAGATACCGATAACGTTTACGAAGACGAAAAAGAGTAACTCGATTGAAAACTATTACCATTGCAATCGATGCGATGGGTGGGGATCATGGCCTAAAGGTTTTGATCCCTGCTTGTGTTCGCGCTGTGAAAAATAATCCTGATTTAAGATTACTATTAGTCGGTGATCAATCTCAAATTACAGCCCAACTTAAGAAACAAGGTCATTTTAATAATGAGCAATTTGATGTAATTCATGCTTCTGAAGTGGTAGCTATGGATGAACTACCCTCACATGCCATGCGCAATAAAAAAGATTCCTCAATGCGGGTAGCTATAAACCTAGTTAAAGACGGTCGTGCAGAGGCTTGTGTCAGTGCAGGTAATACGGGTGCTTTAATGGCGACTGCACGCTTTGTTTTAAAGACTTTACCTGGTATAGATAGGCCAGCAATTATTGCCGAGTTACCTACTTTACAAAGTAAAACTCGAGTAATCGATTTGGGCGCGAATGTTGATTCCTGCGCGGAACACCTCTTTCAATTTGCCGTGATGGGCTCAGCACTTATTCAAGCAATTGATAAAAAATCGAAACCTAAAATTGCCCTATTAAATATTGGTGAAGAAGAAATCAAAGGAAATGATAAGATTAAGCGTACCGCTCATATGTTAGCTAACTGTAGTTTATTAAACTATGTAGGCTATGTAGAAGGAGATGGCTTTTATTCAGGGGAAGTAGATTTAGTTGTTTGCGATGGTTTTGTTGGTAATGTTGCCTTAAAAGCAAGTGAAGGCCTTGCTAAACTTATGTTAGCCATCCTGAAAGAATCTTTCGTAAAAAATTATTTGACTCGACTAATGAGTATTCTGGCTTGGCCAGCTTTAAAGGGTTTAAAAATGCGCATGGATCCCGCACGTTATAATGGCGCTAGTTTAATAGGTTTAAATGGGATCGTGGTCAAAAGTCACGGTAGTGCGAAAGAACTCGCTTTTCAACATGCTATTGAAGAAGCTATGCTCCAGGTCAAAAACAATGTGGTTGATTTAGTACGCGATCAGATAAATGAGTTTATTAATCAAGGTTTACTATTATGATGCATGCAGTTATTAATGGCACAGGTAGTTATTTGCCTGAGAATAGACTTACTAATTATGATCTAGAAACTAAACTTAATACTTCACATGACTGGATTATTTCCCGTACCGGTATTAGTAGTCGACATATTGCATCTGATTATGAAACGACTTCTTATATGGCAGCCCAAGCAGCCAAAGAAGCTCTTAGCGCTTCAACCATTAACGCTGATGAAATAAATTTAATTATTGTTGCAAGTTGTACGCCTGATAATTTTTTTCCAGGTACTGCTTGTTATGTACAAAATGCATTAGGCATTAAATCTTTTATTCCTGCACTTGATATTGGTGCGGCTTGCAGTGGTTTTGTCTATGCAATGGATATTGCTAAACAATATATTCAAACTGGGTCAGCGAAAAATGTGCTAGTTATTGGTAGCGAAGCCATGTCTCGCGCTGTTGATTGGACGGATCGCTCCACTTGTGTGTTATTTGGAGATGGTGCTGGCGCGGCTATCTTAAGTGCTCAAGAAAGGACGCCAGAAAATTCAGGCATAGTAGCGAGTGTTTTACATGCTTCTTACGATGCAGGTTCATTATTAACCTATCCGAATCGCACTTCTCTTGATAAAAAAGCCTTAATCGGTATGCGAGGCAATGAGGTATTTAAAATTGCAGTTAATATGATGGGCGATATTGTTGATGAAGTTTTAGAGGCCAGTAATTTAACTAAAGCTGATATTAATTGGCTAATTCCTCATCAGGCTAATATCCGTATTATTCAAGGAATTGCTAAAAAACTAGACTTATCCATGTCACAAGTAATAGTCACCATTGAAAACCAAGGAAATACCTCAGCGGCTTCTATACCTTTAGCGCTAGACTTAGCGATTAAAGAAAAGCGTATTAAACGCGGTGATTTATTATTACTTGAATCTTTTGGTGGTGGAATGACCTGGGGTGCAATGGTTGTCCGCTATTAAATTGGTTTACGTAAATTAATTCTTAAATCCCTTAGAGCAAAATAAATATTAGTGAGGGATAACGGTTAAAATTGAGGCTTTATATGTCAAAACTAGCATTTATATTTCCTGGCCAAGGTTCGCAATCTATAGGAATGTTAACAGAGTTAGCTGAAAGTTACCCAATCATTCAAAAAACCTTTAGTATCGCTTCCCAAGAAGTGGGTTATGATGTTTGGCAGCTTATTCAACAAGGGCCTGAAGAAAAATTAAATCAAACCGAAATTACTCAGGTTGCTATGCTAACTGCAGATGTAGCTATCTATAATTTATTATCTAATTTAAAGATAGAGCAACCTAAATGGATGGCCGGCCATAGTTTAGGCGAATATGCGGCTTTAGTTTGCGCTGATGCTCTTAGCTTAGAGCAGGCTGTAAAACTAGTGGCAAAGCGTGGTCAACTAATGCAAGAAACTGTTCCCCTTGGCCAAGGCGTTATGGCAGCTGTAGTTGGCTTGACTGATGAGCAGGTGGATAAAATTTGTGCAGACGTTAGTACGGACAAAGAACAGGTTTCTGTAGCAAATTATAACTCTATAGGGCAAGTTGTTATTGCAGGCCATCGTGCGGCCCTAGAGGAAGCTATCACTAAAGCAGATAGTCAAGGAGCAAGAATGGCTAAAATACTAGCTGTAAGCGTTCCTTGTCATTGCTCACTATTAAAAGATGCTGCTCAGGCTTTCGAAGTATACTTAAATGAAGTATCTTTTAAATCGCCAAGTATAAATGTAATTAGTAATGTTGATTTAAGTGTTTATAAAACACCTGCACAAATTCGTTCTTTGTTAAAAGAGCAGTTATTTAAACCTGTAAGATGGGTTGAAATAATTCAACTTATGAAAAGAGAAGGGGTGAATCAATTTATTGAATGCGGCCCAGGTAAAGTACTCTCAGGTTTAATTAAGCGCATTGATCGCGACTTACTTACATTTAATACTCAAGATAAAAATTCAATTGATTATGCTGTATCGCAAATTGAAGCTTACAAAGTCAATTAGCGATAAATGATTTATTAAACTTAAATTTTTTAAGTTTAAATATATTTTGTATAGTAGGGGTTTATATGATTAGCCTAGAAGGAAAAATAGCTTTAGTAACAGGCGCTAGTCGAGGAATTGGAAAGGCTATTGCTCAAACGTTGGCGCAAAGAGGGGCCTATGTAGTAGGTAGTGCAACTACTCAAGAATCTGCGCTTGCTATTAGTAAACATTTTAATGAAAGTAATTTACCAGGTGAAGGGGTCACTCTTGATGTTACCAGCGCTGAAAGTGTAGAAAGCCTTATGGCGCAGCTTTCTGATGAGAAAAAAGTTCCATCTATACTTATAAATAACGCTGGTATTACTGCTGATAATTTATTATTACGTATGGATGATAATGAGTGGTATCGAGTCATTGAAACTAATTTGAATTCTATTTTTCGCATGAGTAAAGCCTGTGTTAAATCTATGTTTAGAGCAAGATGGGGTCGAATTATTACAGTTGGCTCTGTAGTTGGTTCTAGTGGAAACTCTGGCCAAGCCAATTATACAGCTGCTAAAGCCGGAGTCATAGGTTTCTCAAAGTCTTTGGCCCAAGAGTTAGCAAGCCGTGGTGTCACTGTAAATGTTGTAGCGCCTGGGTTTATTGAGACTGATATGACTGATGCTTTACCTGATTTGGTAAAAGAAGAAATGCTTAAACGCATCCCTATGAAGCGCTTTGGGCAAGTAAATGATATCGCTGAAGTTGTTGCATTTTTGGCATCTGATAGTGCAAATTATATTACTGGCGAAACTATTCATGTTAATGGTGGCCTATATATGGATTAATTAAATTTTAATGGGTAATCTGATAAACTTATATTAATTAAGCTTGCGTTCTGTAAAGAATTGAATAAACTACCCACCATATATTTTTTTAACCTTAAGAAAGGAAATACAAGTTATGAGTACAGTTGAAGAGCGAGTTCGTAAAATTGTTGGTGAGCAATTAGGTGTTAAGGAAGATGATTTAAAAAATGATGCTTCATTTGTTGAAGATTTAGGTGCTGATTCTCTTGACACAGTAGAACTTGTTATGGCTCTTGAAGAAGAATTTGAAACTGAAATTCCAGATGAAAAAGCAGAAAAAATCACAACCATTCAAGAAGCGATTGACTATATTGAATCAAATATGAACAAAGAAGAAGCCTGATAATTAAGGAGCTATTCATTGAGTAAGAGACGTGTTGTAGTGACTGGGATGGGGATGGTAACCCCACTTGGCCTAAATGTAGAAGATACTTGGCAAGGTATTTTGGCGGGTAAGAGTGGTGTTGCGCCTGTAGAAGGGTTTGATGCTACTGACTTCCCAACCAAAATTTGGGCTAAAGTAAAGAACTTTAACATTGAAAATTATGTCCCTCTCAAAGAAGCTCGAAAAATGGATATGTTTACGCAATATGGGCTAGCTGCAGCCGATGAAGCTATAGCCAGCTCTGGTCTTGTTATTGATGAAGACCTAAGTTTGCGTGCAGGTGTGGCTGTTGGGGCAGGTATTGGTGGTATAGAAACGATTACTAATAATCAAGAAAAATTGATGTCAGGCGGGCCCCGCAGAGTTTCTCCTTTTTTTATACCTGCTGGCATTATTAATATGGTCGCAGGCCAAATCTCAATCAAATATAAATTAAAAGGTCCAAATATATCTGTAGTAACCGCTTGTACAACGGGTACACATAATATAGGCCTTGCAGGTAGAATGATTGCATATGGTGATGCTGATATTATGGTTTGTGGTGGCGCTGAGATGACGACCACACCCTTGTGTTTAGCTGGTTTTTCTTCTGTTAAAGCATTATCGAAAAGAAATGATGAGCCAGAAAAAGCCTCACGTCCTTGGGATAAAGACAGAGACGGTTTTGTCATGGGAGAGGGCGCTGGTGTTTTAGTTTTAGAAGAATATGAACATGCTAAAGCCCGTGGTGCAAAGATTTATGCTGAATTGGTAGGATTTGGTATGTCTGGTGATGCTTTTCATATTACAGCTCCAGATGATGATGCAGATGGAGCGTCTCGAGCCATGTTAGCAGCTATTCAAGATGCCAACATATCCCCTAGCGAAGTCAACTATATTAATGCACATGGTACATCAACTTATTTAAATGATTTAAATGAGACTAAAGCTGTAAAGAAAATATTTGGTGATCATGCTTATAAATTAGCGATTAGTTCAACAAAATCTATGACGGGGCATCTACTTGGTGCTGCTGGTTCAGTGGAAGCTATCTTCTCTATATTAGCAATTAGAGATCAAGTTGCACCACCTACTATTAATTTAGAGCACCCCGATGAAGGATGTGATTTAAACTATGTTCCTCATAAACCTCAGTCAATGAAAATTGACTATGTTTTGAGTAATTCCTTAGGATTTGGAGGAACTAATGGCACCTTACTATTTAAACGACTTGCTTCTACTTAAGTCAAATATTGGTATTAATTTAAGCCTTAATTCTATTTGGTTTGTTAGATAATCTAATAAATCTATAATCATCATGGTAACTAGTTAGCTAATCTTAAATATTTTTTATGCAAGGTGCGCTAAATACAGTCTCTCGGTGGTAGGTGCTAATCACTTACGAATTAGATAGTATGTATATTTTTAATTATGACTTCTTCTACCAAAATATAAATTTTATACTTAATTTTTTTAATCGGTAAGCCAATATGTCAATAAAGTTTAAATATCAAGTATTTACTTATGGTGTAATAAATGCACGCTGATGATCCTCGTCTTAATAATCGTAATACTAGATTGAAACATAGGCAATTAATTAAATTTCTTATTACAATTTTAATAATCTTAATGTTAATGAGTGCGCTGTTAGGGTGGTTTATCTTACGTCTAAATACACCAATGGCAACTGAAGGTAGGTCACTTATCGTAGAGGTAAAACCTAATTCAACAGCAAAACTATTAGTGCAAAAACTATATGAAAATGGTTATATCGATTCAAAGTTTATTATAGAAAATTATATTAAATATAAAGGCTTGGCTAATCAATTAAAGGCTGGCGTTTATCAAATTCAACCAGGTGAAACAGCAATAAATTTAGTCGATCGAATTGTAAAAGGCGACGTTTTAATCGCTGCATTTCGTATTATCGAAGGAACTAATATTTATCAAGTTAAGCAAAAGTTATTGCAAGCACCTTACTTGCAATATCAGCCACAAGATTGGACAGTCATTCTAAATCAATATCCAAGTGCTGAAGGATTATTGCTTGCTGATACCTATTATTATAATGCGGGTAGTGATGCCAAACCACTTCTAGTTAACGCAAATAAAAAATTATTAGCTGTTTTAAATTCTAATTGGGAAAAACGAAGCTCAGTGCTACCTTATAAAACGCCTTATGAGTTACTTATTGCTGCCTCTATCATTGAAAAAGAAACTTCTTTACCTTCGGAGCGAAGAATTATTAGTGGTATTGTCGTTAATCGGATAAAAAAGAGGATGCCTCTGCAAATGGATCCGACCGTCATTTATGCTTTAGGACCTACGTTTTCTGGCAAACTAGGGCATCATAATTTAGAATTTGATTCCCCTTATAATACTTATCTTTACCGAGGGCTACCGCCTACCCCTATTGCGATGGTGGGTCGGGATGCAATTGAGGCAGCAGCTCATCCTAAAATTTCAAATTATCTCTATTTTGTAGCCAAGGGGGATGGTTCTCATATTTTCTCGGCAACTTATGAGGAGCAAAAAAAGGCTATTGCTCGTTATATGAATAAGGAAAATCAATGATATTAGGGCGATTTATTGTAGTTGAAGGCCTGGAGGGAGCAGGTAAAACGACTGCTATTGAAATAATTAAACACTATCTAGAAGAGAGAGTAAAAAAGGTAATAGTAACTCGTGAACCAGGTGGAACTTACGTAGGTGAGAAACTAAGGTCTTTAATTAAAGAATCTGTTCCTAACGAACCTCTGGATAGCCTTAGTGAATTACTAATGATATACGCGGCAAGAGTGCAACTAATTCAAAATGTTATTCGGCCAGCTATAGCTCAAGGCGATTGGATAATAGCGGATCGTTTTGAGCTGTCTACCTATGCGTATCAGGGAGGCGGGAGAGGTATAAGTCAAGCTATCTTAGATAACCTATCTAGTTTTTGCCTTGCAGGATTAAAGCCGGACTTAACGCTCTTTTTAGATATTGCACCCGAACAAGGCCTGCAAAGAATACATAAACGAGGGGAAATTGATCGTATTGAGCAAGAGTCTTTAGTGTTTTTTAACCGTGTCTATCAAGCTTATCACCAAAAATTGAAACAGACTGAAAATTCAGTAATTATTGATGCCAGTATGCCTCTTGAACAAGTGCAACAATCTCTTTGCCTACAGCTTAAAACATTTTTGGATGAAAATGCCTACTCTTAATCCTATTATCATTGAGGCTGAGCACCTGAAATTTTGGCAGCATTTTAAAGACGCTTATAGTAGCAAGCGTTTGGCTCATGCGCTTTTATTACGAAGTTCATCTATAAGTAAGTTAGCAACGCTTTATAATCAAATGTTGGCTACTCTTTTGTGCAAGAATGATAATCATCAGCCTTGTGACTCTTGTAAGTCTTGCTTGTTAATTAATCAAGAAACGCATCCCGATCTATATCAGATTAAACCTGAAAAAACAGGAACTGCTATTAAGGTCGAGCAAATTAGAGATTTACATCATTCTTTATATACTTCACCGCAAGTCTCTGAAAATAAAGTAATTTTAATTTTAAATGCTGAAAGGATGAATCATGCAGCAGCAAATTCTTTATTAAAAATTTTAGAGGAACCGCCCGCTAATATTTATTTCATTTTAACGATAGAATCAATCAGCACTCTTCCTGCAACTATTTTTAGTCGTTGTCAGCACTGGTTTTTTCCTGATTCGAACCATGAAGATGATTATTTTTTACAAAATGATAAATATCTCTCAGAAAATACACAAACTGAATTGTTTAAGCAAAAAGAAAATTTTATAGATGATTTAATAGCTATTAGAAGAGAAAGAGCTTCAATTAATATTATTGCTGAAAAATGGGCCGCTTATGAATTGGTAGAGTTGACACGATTGCTTTATTTACTAACAGCGCAAATGATTCATAATTATTTTTATAAAGATGTCACACAAACAGCGCTGACACTTAAATTGAATGAATTAATTCAAGGTGTAAAAGTTACGCATTTGTTTGCATTAATTGATAAGTTAAATCAACTTAGTAAAAATTTAAGCTATAGTATAAATGTAAATCAGTTGCTTACTATAGAGGATTTACTGCTAAGCTTTCTGTAAAGATAGGAGCGCCAATGATTGATGTGCCTATTGTAAACGGAGATTTCCCTACAGAAGCCGCACTTTATATGGCTTATATGCCATTTATTAAGGGTGGTGGGTTATTTATTCGTACTAACCTAACTCTGCCCTTGGGTGGTAAAGTTAAATTATCTATTAAATTAATTGATGAGCCAGATCCTTATGTTATTCCTGCAAAAGTTGCCTGGATAACACCCAGAGGTTCTCAGGGTAACAAGCCCGCAGGTTTAGGTTTTCAGTTTCAAGGAGAAGACGCCCGAGTTTTAAAAAATAAAATAGAAACCTATTTAACTACCATGTTAAAATCGACCCAAATCACTGACACACTGTAATTATGTTAACTGACTCGCACTGTCATTTAAATCTGCTCGATTTAAATGATTTTAATAACCAATTAGATAATGTCCTTGCTGCTGCTGCTAACAATGATGTTCATTCACTTTTATGTGTTTGTGTCGACTTAACAGATTATCTTATACTTTGTAATATCGCAGATAAATATCAACAAGTTAAGATATCCGTAGGGTTGCATCCTAATAATCCTATAGCTCAAGAGCCTAAAGCAGAATTACTCATAAAATTAGCTAATCAGCACCCAGCCTGTATTGCGATTGGTGAAACAGGACTTGATTACTATCGTGTCCATGAGGCTCAGGCCCAAAAACAGCAAAGAGACCGTTTTCGCGAGCATATTCATGCAGCTATTACTTCTCAAAAACCACTAATAATTCATACTCGACAGGCAGCAGAAGATACTTTGCAGGTTATGGCAGATGAAAATGCAAGTGAAATTGGTGGTGTTATGCATTGTTTTGCTGAGGATTTAAATATCGCCAAGCAAGCTATTGATATGAATTTTTATATTTCATTTTCAGGTATTGTCACTTTTAAGAATGCTACTACTTTGCAAGAAGTAGCTCAAAAAATCCCTTTGGATCGATTGCTAATTGAAACAGATTCGCCTTATTTGGCGCCTGTGCCCTATCGAGGCAAACAAAATCATCCTGCCTTAGTCAAATATGTCGCTCAAGCTATAAGTGAACTTAGGCAGATTAGTTATGAAGAAGTTGCTATCCAAACAACGGAGAACTTTAAACGTTGTTTTAAGCTAAAATGAACAAACCAAAAGGTTAAGTATGGAAAATGAAGCTCAGGTAGTGATTATCGGTGCAGGTCCTGTAGGCTTGAGTACAGCTATCGGCTTAGCTAATCAAGGTATTAAAAGCATTTTAATTGAACGCCATGCTTCTACAACTGATCATCCAAAAGCTCGTGGTGTTAATACAAGGACCATGGAGATTTTTAGATTATGGGGCATTGATACGCCATTACGAAAGCATCAACTGCCAAGAGAGGCGCACCGCTTTATCTGGCTAGAATCTTTACAAGGCAAGGAATTAACCCGTATTAGCGCTAAGCCTAGACCCAATTTAAGTAGTCCAACGACAAATGCGTCTATCTCTCAAGATTGGGTTGAACAAGAGCTTTTGAAGAAAGCACAAACTTATTCTGAAATTACTTGCTATTTTAATATGGAAATGCTTGATATTCAGCAAACAAATACTAAGGTTATCAGCACTGTAAAAGATAAATTATCAGGTAATCAATATAAGATAAATTCGGATTATTTAGTGGCAGCAGATGGCGCCTCAAGCCTAACTCGTGAGTTACTTTCGATTAATATGCAAGGCCAAGATAACCTAGGTGAGTTTTGTAATATTTATTGCGAAATGGATTTGGCAAAGTATGTGCAAGATAGGCCTAGCATAGGCTATATCTTTACGCGTAAAGATATTATGGGTACTGTACTATTGTCCAAAGATGGATTACGTAAATGGTTAGTTGGTATACGTTACGATGTCATTCCTGAGTTAACGAAAGAAAGCTTTACTGATGCGTTTTGTGTGGAATTGATTAAAAATGTTATCCAGGATAAAAATGTTGATATCAAGCTCATTAATACAGGTTTCTGGACAATGGCGGCCCTAGTTGCGGAGCGATTCCGTGACGGTCGAATTTTATTAGCTGGCGATGCTGCGCATAGGTTACCGCCAACAGGTGGTTTAGGTATGAATACCGGTATTCAGGATGCTCATAATCTTGCCTGGAAGCTAGCTTTTGTTATTAATGGTTATGCTGATGACAAACTTCTAGATACTTATTTTAGCGAACGCGCACCGATTGCAGTCAAAAATATTGAGTGGAGTGCTAAAAATGCTAAGCGTTTCAATACTATTTTTACCGCTCTTTATAATAGTGATTATGAAACCATGATGACGGCAATCGAAGAACAAAATGAACACGTAAATCAAATAGGCCTCGATTTAGGTTTTTGTTACGAAGAAGGTACTCTTATTGCAGAAGGTGGCTCAGTGCCAATTCTAAACCTTGATACTTATGTTCCATCTACTTCTCCAGGCTGCAGGGCTCCCCATTATGTGCTGAAGAAAGGAAAGCAGCTTTTATCTACACTTGATTTATTTAATGATAAATTTGTTTTATTAAGCGCCGATAAAACAGATTTATGGAAACAGGCTGCCGCACATTATAGTCATTTACCCCTTGTAAGTTACTGTATTGGTGAATCTGGCGATTTACAAGATCCTGAAGGGCAATGGTTAGATGTCTATCAAATAAATGAGCAAGGAGCAGTTTTAATAAGGCCAGACGGTCATGTTGCTTGGCGGACTCAAGATAAAACCGATAATCCAAAACAATGTTTAAAAAATATTTTCCAGAAACTTTTATTTAAGTTAAATTGAACTGCTGAAAAATTAACAGGGTAATTTGCAGATTTTTGAAGGCTATTTAATATAGGCTAGTAATGGCGTCCTTTTTATCATCTTCTTCCTCATTATTCCTAATCTTAAACTCATTTGAGATAGCCTGGTTAAGGACACCTGGTCCAGGTGGAGAAAAAAAACTATGATCTAGCAGTGTTTTTATAAAAGTTTTTAGATACTTAAGTCGTTCCTCAGGGCTATCAAGTTGTAATTGTTGATCAAATTCGTTACTTCTCTTCATATTTTCTTCAGGGATATAACTGGTTAGCACAGGTGGAGGAAGATCTACTTCAGGGTCAACTTTGCTACCTTTAAAAATAGGTGTTTTAAAATAATTTGTCTTTGTCCCTTTGGTATTAATGATAAACCCGGTTAAAAGCATGCCTAAAATATTTTTCATATCTTTAACTAATAAGGCGCTTTTACATTCTCCTGAAAAAAGGAGGTCATTAGCTAATTCAATATGATGTTTTTTAAAAAACGACTTTAAGGCAGCCCTTGCCGTCCGCCAAAGCGAATCATGTTCACTGACTACTTTACCGTGATCTATTCTTACGCCGCGCATGATAAGAATTTGCACTTTTTCAAACTCATTGGGTTTGAATTCCCATTGAGCATTAACTACCACATAGGCGTGTGTATAGCGCTCTGAACAATCAGTAGAAATAAGGTCTTTGCCAATAGGTACTAAAAACTGCTCTTTTTCAAAATCACTAGTATTATTTAAGTGATTTTTACGGTTTGCGCCAATGACTATTCCGTTTTCATTAAAGATAATGACACTATATCCTTTAAATCCTAGCTCTTCATCAAAAAAATAATCTTCCGGGGCTGCTATATTTTGGGTAGTAGGTTGAGTAGATAAACTAGCAGTCGATTTAATTTCATTAGCTTGTTTCATAATTATCTCTGAGTACAACTCATAAATTAATATTACTTACGTTACCTTAAGAAACTATTAAGAACTGGATTTATAAAAAGCTTTTTTACTTTATTAATTTCATTTGGTAATTTAATAAAACTAAATGTATATAAAATATACTAAAAATGAGTTAGTCTTTACGGTTTCAAGATTGGCTAATTTAGAAAACTAACGGAATGTACTGATGAAGAAAGTTTTAAAATAATTTCATGCCTGATAATTAAGACTCATGTATTATATGGTTTAGTTAACAATGAGGAAGCTATAGGGTATTTTTAGAATTGGAGAACCGAAAGATATGAACGCCCATAAATAATGCAGAAAAAATGGAGGTAGTTAGAGAATGAAGCTGTACATTGGAATTATGTCAGGCACTAGCATGGATGGGATTGATGTTGCACTTGTTGATATAAATAAAAATGAATTTATCTATGGTACTACCTTTCCTTATAGTAGCGTTATTAAAGAAATGCTTAAAGAATCTATGGCACTTCAGCCACATGATTTAGGTTACTTTAGCCAGTTGCATACGTTGCTAGGAAAAGAATTTGCTAAAGCAGTTTTATTATTATTAGAGCAAAGCAAACAATCAGCCCAAAATATTATTGCTATTGGTAGTCATGGACAGACATTATGCCATGATACTACTGCTGCCATTCCATACACGGTCCAATTAGGGTGCCCGCATACTATTGCTGAGATGACTGGTATTACGGTAGTTGCTGATTTTAGAACCCGGGATTTAGTTATTGGTGGACAAGGTGCTCCTTTTGCTCCAATTTATCATCAGGCTATTTTTAAAGACTTTAATTCTCCTTTAGCTGTAGTAAATATTGGTGGTATAGCTAATTTAACTTATCTTAAGAATGAATCGGAAGTGATTGGGTATGATGTGGGGCCCGGAAATTGTTTAATGGACGCATGGATTTATAAGTGTCAGGGACTTGATTATGATATGGATGGTAATTGGGCAGCAAAAGGTAGTTTAGTAGAGTCTTTGTTAAACCTTTTATTACAAGATCAATATTTTTCTCGTCAAGCACCAAAAAGCATAGGTAAAGAATACTTTTCTCTTGATTGGTTAGCTAATTACGGAGGTTATAATTTTAAAGCGATTGATATACAAGCTACTTTATTACATCTAACGGCAATATGCATTACAAACAATATAAAAGTTTTATCCCCTCAACCAACACATTTATTCATTTGTGGAGGCGGCGCTCATAATAAAACGCTATTGCAAGAACTTACTCGTTTATTGCCGCAAATTAATGTTTTACCAACTCAAGAAATTAATATCAATCCAGATTTTATTGAAGCCTCTATGTTTGCTTGGCTCGCTGATAAAGCATTAAATAATGTTGCTCTAAATCTTAGAGGTATTACAGGGGCTACTCGACCTACAATTTTAGGGGCAATTTATCCTGCAGGGATTGACAAAGGAAATTAGCTTAGGGTGTAATGCGTGTTTTAATTTGAACACAGATCCTATTTTGCAAACAGTAAAAACACAATTAGAGCGGCCTTCTAAATTAAGTGCTTATACCATTTTTATTTTATCAGCCACATTTTATTTGTATGAATTTGTATTACAAGTTGCGCCAAGCGTTATGGCTGATTCCATGATGAAAACATTTAATGTTGGCGCAGCGGGATTTGGTATTGTTTCTGCTTTTTACTTTTATGCGTATGCACCTATGCAGCTACCTGCAGGCCTTTTATTTGACCGCTATGGGCCAAGAAAATTAATGACTTTTGCTTTAGCATTATGTGCATTAGGTTCGTTTTTCTTTGCATCTACAGATAGTCTTTTTACAGCAGCTATGGGACGTTTTTTAATAGGTATTGGCTCAGCGTTCTCCTTTATTGGTGTTTTAGTATTGGTTTCGCGTTGGTTTCCTGCAAAACAATTTGCATTGCTGGCTGGGATTGCTCAACTAATGAGTTCAGTTGGTGCTATGTTTGGTGAGGTGCCTTTAGCTGCTTTAATTCAAGCAGTTGGTTGGCGGCAGGCTAGTTTTATTCTTGCATTAATAGGTTTTGCTTTATCTTTATTGATCTGGTTAGTGATTCGAGATTACCCTTATCAACCAACACAAATTGTAACCCGACGTCAGATTCGTGATGAATGGTACAGACTTATACAAGTTTGTACTCGTTCTTACACTTGGATTATTGGCGCTTACTCGTGTGCAATATGGACACCCATTGCTGTTTTCGCTGCATTATGGGGCGTGCCTTATCTACAACAAAAATTTCAGATTAGTGTTCTTGAAGCTTCAGGGCTTTGCAGCATGATTTGGTTAGGTATAGGTGTTGGTAGTCCATTGCTAGGATGGTTAAGTGACAGAGTTTATAGTCGTCGATTGTCGCTTGTTATGAGTGCAAGTTTGGGTTTGCTAGCAACAATTTTATTGTTATATATCCCTGGTATTTCAATAGGCTGGATGTACCCAATTTTATTTGTACTTGGACTTGGTGCTGGCGGGCAAACAGTTAGCTTCGCTGTAGTAAAAGATAATAATCCGCCCGAGCTAGTAGGTACAGCATCGGGTTTTAATAATTTATCTGTTCTTATTGGCGGCGCAGTATTTCAACCTTTAGTAGGTATTTTTCTAAAAAATAGCAATAATTTGCTGCAAAATAGTATGAATTTTTATAGTTTATCAAGTTACAACAAAGCATTAATAGTAATGCCTTGTTGCTTCTTTATAAGTTTTATTATTGCTCTTGTGATTTTAAAAGAATCTCATCCGAGTCATGTAAAATACAATTAAGATTGAATTTCACAATTAGCCATAACGGATGAATTACCTTGGTTGGTAATTTCAACCATTGCACTACCTGCAACACTAATGGTTAACTCGCTATTATTTTTAACGCTAAGTGAAACACTCTCACCTTCTTTAAGAACATGATTGTTCACGGTACCTGTGTATTTTAACATCACTGCAGTTAAAGTATTTTCCTTATCTTGAGTAGATAAGTTACATTTCATAGTCAATTGCCATATAAAGGGATTTGTTAATACCTTTGCTTCATTTGGTTTAAACTCATATTGCCTTGATGCCAGGTCAGTTGCGAAACAGACGCTTGATAAAGCAATAGCTATTAAGCCAAGTAATCCTTTTTGTTTTATCTTCATAGTTTTCCCTATATTTTAGTTATAATTTATGCCGACTAATCATTTCATAAATTTAAGTGATTGTGTAGTTTTAAGTTTTAAGAGCTTGTTAAATAGTATTGAATGAATTTTTAAAAAAAATCAGCTAAGCTAATTAAAAAATAATGAATATAACTATGACCCAACAAGCGAAAATAATTAAAAAGCTAGATCTCCATAAAGGTTACCTAGAAGTAGCCAAATATGATTTTGAAGTTTCAAGTCTATCGCCTAATCAAAAGGTCACTTTTGTCACTAATCGGGAAGTGATTAAAGCGTCAAATTCTGTATCTGTTCTTCTTTATATTCCAAGTCAAGATAGCTTTATATTTTGCCAGCAATTTAGGCCAGGGGTTTTTTTAAATAGTGATAAAGAACATTGTTTTACTTTGGAATGTGTGGCAGGAACTATAGATAATTCTTCTGATGATCCAAAACAAACAGCTTGTCGTGAAATTAAGGAAGAAACAGGTATTGAAATTAAAAAACTGCAATTAATCGCAAAAGCATATAAAAGCCCTGGCCTGATGACGGAAATGAATTACCTTTTCTACGCCGAGGTAGAAACGCCTCCTCAAGGAAACATACATGGGGTTGATGATGAAGAAATAGTAACTCATGTTATTAGGCGTGAAAAAGCTTATGAATTAATGAATGACTTGCAGCTAGTTGATGCAGCTACATTAATAATGCTTAATTGGTTTCGTGCTAATTATTCTTAGAAGAATATAAATATTTGAACTTTAACTAAAAAAATTCAATAAAACTGTCTGCTAACAAGGCTATAGATTTCTTTTAAATGGATATAAACGAAATAGGTAAATAATATGCTTTATGTTTGGCTTTTAATCTTTGCAATAGCTATTTTAATTAAATTTAAAAATTTAACGCGATTAAATATCACTAATATCATTCCTGGGTACATCACTTTAGATGACACCAAAGCTAAAATTAGTAGTGGTTTAGAACATAATGATTTGCTTCAATTAATGGAGCGTTTTAACTATAAGCCTGGTGAAGGGATTTGTTTTGGTTTTACCATTACTTGGGCACAAGAGTCAGTATCTCAAAGAGAAGGCACATTTTATGAAAGAATTAATTTAATTCGTAAAGAAAAAGAGAATTTAGTTGCTAAGGTTAGGAGAATTACAAATAAAATTAAGCGTAATCAGCAGGTTAATTATCAAGAAGAACAACTACTTGAAATAAACGCGCTTATTGAAGCAGTATGCATTGCACAGTCACCACATAGCTATGAACCTATCTATAACGGGCGTATAACTCAAACGAATATTGATAATATTCTTGATACTGCTCAACAAGGTTTAGCATGTGGAGGTGCGATTAAAAAACTTTTTACCAAAACCGTTGCTATGGCATCTTTAATCCATGTAGATGATTATTTTAAGTATTTAAGCTCTTTGATCCATCTTCATGACAATTTAGTTATGATAGTTAGTAATGAACAGCACTCTATAGGTTTAAAAAGACATCCATATGGTTGGCTATTACTAGATACTAATTACTTATATAAACAATCCTCCGACTATCCTTATCTTCTTCTTAACGAGCGGCAATTAAGTAGTCAATTAAATAACAGTTTTGAAGAGCGAGGTACGCTTATTATTAATATCGATTTTATTGCATTTGATAATTTAAATTTAAGACATCGTTTACAGCAATTAAATAATAGTTATCCAGTAACTTATCAACATTTTTGGTATAAAAATTGTCGGAATATTAGTTTTATGGAAATTTGTGTTCAAAGTGGCGATGATCTAAGTATTAGAGAAATGGCTCGTTTACAAAATAAAAGAGGCAATTTGCTAACTCAAACGCAAGTCAAAGACGCTTTAAGGTTAACCGTTGATTGCAACCAAAGTAAAATTTTAGCTATTTTAATGGAGATTCGTGATTTAGATATTAATATAGCATGTCAATCTGATGGCAAAACAGCACTAGGGTTGGCCTGTAAATTAGGAAATTTACCCTTAGTTAAATTGCTGATAACACATCCGCATATCGATATTAACCGGGCTGATGATAAAGTTAATACGCCCCTTATGATAGCTTGTAAATACTCTAAACAAAGTATGGAGTTAATTACGCTGTTACTGCAAGCTGGTGCTAACTTAATAATACAAAACTGTGATAGAAAAAATGCCTTAAGAATTGCTAGAGAAAATGACAATAAGATAGCTATTGCAGCGATTGGAAATTTTAATCGATCACAACGCTTATTAGCGGCTGGCAACGATAATTTAGCGTTTTTAGAAAGACGGTATGGTCTTTCACAGGTAACAGCTTATGGATGTACTTTTTTTACTACGAGAAGGGCTATGTATGCTAATAAAAGTATTCAACCAGAAACCAGTTTGCTGCATATTAGCGATATGATGTAGCATCTATATTTCTGTCTAGATGCTACATAAACAAAATAGGTATTAGGGCACGTCTCTTTCTTTTTCACCTGTATAAAGTTGACGTGGGCGGCCAAGTTTAGACCGGCTAGCAACCATTTCCATCCAATGAGACATCCAACCCACAGTTCTTGCTAAAGCAAAGATAACAGTAAACATGTTAGTTGGAATACCGATAGCGCTTAAAGTTAATCCTGAATAAAAATCAACGTTAGGATAGAGTTTTTTCTCAATAAAATATTCATCTTCAAGAGCAATGCGTTCAAGTTCCATGGCTAGTTTAAATAAAGGTGAATCAAGTGCGCCGACTGCTTGCAATACTGCATGACATGTTTTACGCATTACTTTGGCACGAGGATCATAGCTTTTATAAACTCGATGGCCAAAGCCCATTAAGCGAAATGGATCATCTTTATCTTTCGCACGTTTAATATAGTGATTAATATTTTTGATATCCCCAATTTCATTTAACATATTAAGACATGCTTCATTAGCTCCACCATGAGCGGGGCCCCATAAAGCGCCAATACCTGCTGATATACATGCAAATGGATTAGCCCCAGTTGAACCAGCAAGGCGTACCGTTGAGGTCGATGCATTTTGTTCATGGTCTGCATGTAAAATAAAGATAGTATCCATTGCATTAACAATAATAGGATTAGGAGTAACATTCTCAGATGGGACTCCAAACATCATATGTAAAAAGTTTTCTGCATAAGACATTTTATTTAAAGGATACATATAGGGCTGGCCAACCGAGTATTTATAACTCATAGCAGCCAGTGTTGGCATTTTAGAGATTAATCGTATTGCTGAAATATATCTATCTTGTTGGTTATTTAGATCCATTGAATCATGATAAAAGGCAGATAGAGCACCAACAATGCCCACCATAATTGCCATGGGATGCGCATCGCGTCGAAAGCCATTTAAAAACTGATACATTTGTTGATGTACCATTGTATGGTTATTAATAAGGCTTACGAAGTCCTTTTTCTCTTCTTCATTGGGTAGTTCTCCATTTAAAAGGAGATAGCTTACATCTAAAAAGTCCTTTTTCTCTGCTAATTGCTCGATAGGGTAGCCCCGATATAGCAATATCCCTTTCTCGCCATCAATAAACGTTATTTTGGATTCACAAGCAGCTGTTGAAACAAATCCTGGATCAAAAGTAAATAAACCAACTTGGCTTAAATTATTAATATCAATAACATCATTACCAAGTGTAGGACTATAAATAGGTAATTTTACCGGCTCATGGCCCTCTAGGCTAAGTTCGGCATACTTTTTGGTCATAGCGTCTCCTAAGTAATGGCTTGAGAGCCTCGCTGCGTAAAAATGGAAAAGACTATATAAAAATGATCAGTACGAGTCTACAATTATTTTTATACTAAATGTTTAATTATAATACATATTGACTTTTTTAAGAGGCAGATGTTTAAATTAAATAAGCGCAAAATCAATTTTTTAGATACAATAATATAATTAGATAAAAAGAAAAAGCTTTCTTGTTATAAAGTCTTAATAGCTGTTTTTGCCTGATTCAATTTAAGCTATCTGTATGGTATCCTTACAGGCTCTTATTTTCTAAAAATTGCATAAGGATCTTTCTTCGCCATGGTTTATTCTGCCAGAGAAATTATATCAGTAAATATTGAAGATGAATTGAAGCAGTCCTACCTTGACTATGCAATGAGTGTCATTGTAGGTCGTGCTTTGCCTGATGTACGTGATGGATTAAAGCCCGTTCATAGGCGTGTCTTATTTGCGATGAATGAACTAGGTAATGACTGGAACAAGGCATATAAGAAGTCAGCGCGGGTTGTGGGAGACGTTATTGGTAAATATCATCCACATGGCGATACGGCAGTATACGACACTATTGTACGTATGGCTCAACCCTTTTCTATGCGTTATCTATTGATAGATGGTCAGGGAAATTTCGGTTCAGTAGACGGAGATAGAGCTGCAGCAATGCGTTATACCGAGATACGCATGTCAAAGCTTGCCCATGCCTTATTAGCAGACTTAGAAAAAAATACAGTTGATTTTGTTCCTAATTATGATGAAACAGAATTCGCACCCTCTGTATTACCAACACGGGTGCCTAATTTATTAGTCAATGGTTCTTCGGGTATTGCTGTTGGAATGGCTACTAACATTCCACCGCATAACTTATCAGAAGTCATTAATGCTTGTATCGCCTTAATTAAAGAGCCTAGTTTAACGATTGAAGAATTAATGGATTATATTCCAGCACCTGATTTTCCTACAGCCGCCATTATTAATGGTAGGGCAGGAATTGTGCAAGCTTACCAAACAGGCCGTGGTCGAATTTTTATTAGGGCTCGTACAGAAATCGAAACGGATTCTCATAGCAGCAAGCAAGCAATTATTATTACCGAGCTTCCTTATCAAGTAAATAAAGCACGATTAGTAGAGAAAATTGCTGAGTTAGTTCGGGAAAAGAAAATAGAAGGTATTTCGGGTTTAAGAGATGAATCCGACAAGCAAGGGATGCGCGTTGTTATTGAATTAAAACGCGGTGAAGTAGCAGAAGTTATCCTAAACAATCTTTATGCCCATACGCAAATGCAAAATGTGTTTGGTATTAACATGGTTGCTTTGGTAGATGGGCAGCCCCGGACTTTGAATTTAAAGCAGGTATTAGAGCATTTTATCAAACACCGTCGCGAAGTAGTTACTAGACGGACTATTTTTGAACTTAAAAAAGCACGTGAAAGAGCACACTTATTAGAGGGATTAGGTATTGCTCTAGCTAATATTGATGAAATGATAGAATTAATAAAGGAATCACCAACGCCTCAAGACGCTAAGGAGCGTTTACTTGCTAAAACCTGGAGTGCAGGCTTGGTAAAAAGTATGTTGCAAGCTGCAGGTAGTGATGCATGTCGTCCAGATAATCTTTCTGCAGACTATGGTCTAATAGATGATGTTTATCGGCTTTCACCTGAACAGGCGCAAGCAATTTTAGAGTTGAGATTACATCGTTTAACCGCTTTAGAACAAGATAAGATTATTAAAGAATTTGAACAACTTTTAGAACATATTAAGGATTTACTCGATATACTTGCCTCACCTGAAAGATTATTACAGGTAATTCATGATGAGTTTGTCGATATTAAAACCCAATTTGGCGATAATCGACGTACAGAAGTTATTGCCTCTCAAGAAGATTTAACAATTGAAGACCTAATCACGGAAGAAGATGTCGTTGTAACTTTATCGCATGAGGGATATGTAAAATATCAACCTTTATCCGCTTATCAAGCGCAACGGCGAGGTGGTAAAGGTAAGTCGGCAACGAATGTTAAAGATGAGGATTTCATTGAGAAACTTATTATTGCTAGTACTCATGATACCTTGTTATGTTTCTCCAATCATGGCAAGCTTTATTGGTTAAAAGCCTATCAATTACCGTTAGCTAGTCGAATTTCTCGTGGTAAACCCATTATTAATATCTTGCCATTGGCACCAGGTGAGGCAATTAATGCAATGTTACCTGTTAGAAGTTATGATGAAGGTTACTTTGTGTTTATGACAACGAAGCATGGTACTGTTAAGAAAGTACCGCTTAACGCTTTTAGTAGGCCACGTTCTAATGGGATTATTGCAGTTGATTTGGTTGAAGATGATTGCTTAGTTGGTGTTGATATTACCGATGGCAACAGAGATATTATGTTATTTACTGATGCTGGTAAAGTTATCCGGTTTGATGAACAATTAGTTAGACCTATGGGTAGAACAGCGCGTGGGGTAAGAGGAATTCGCTTGCATGACGATCAGTCGGTAATTTCTATGGTAGTCGCAAAATCTGAAGGTACTATTTTAACGGCTACGGAAAATGGCTATGGTAAGCGAACAGATATTGCTGAGTATCGCGTTTCTGGCCGAGGCGGTCAAGGAGTTATTTCTATTCAAGTTAATGAAAGAAATGGCAAAGTAGTTCGTGCCTTGCAAGTGGAGGAAGGCGACGAGGCAATGCTAATTACGGATAAAGGCACCTTAGTCCGTTTTAGAATTGACGAATTATCAGTAATCGGTAGGAATACTCAAGGCGTACGATTAATGAATCTTCATTCAGGCGAGCAAGTTGTAGGAATGCAGCGTATTGTTGAGCTTGATGAAACACAAGATGAGCTAGTTGATACTGAAGAAATGACTAATGAATAGAGGTTATAATTTTGGTGCAGGCCCTGCGATGTTGCCCACCGAAATATTGCTTGAAGCTCAACAAGAGTTATTAAATTGGCATGGTTCAGGCATGTCTATCATGGAAATAGGCCACCGTACTAATGAATTCCTCACACTTATAGAAGAAGCCGAGCATCGCTTGCGTCGGCTTTTAAATATTCCATATAACTATTATGTTCTATTTTTAGGCGGAGCTGCACGCACCCAATTTAGTATGATTCCTATGAATTTACTAAAGAAAGGAGAGCAAGCAGGGTTTTTTCTTACGGGAATATGGTCAACTATGGCCTATGAAGAAACTAAGAAGCTTAAGCAAGCTTATGTGATTGCTTCTAGTGAGCCTAATGGGTTTACATCTATACCAAAGAAACCTGTATGGCAATTTAAAGAAAATACTTCATACATTTACTATACGCCTAATGAAACAATTAATGGTATACGATTTCCAATACCGCCTAAGCATAATAATATCCCTTTGATTGCCGATATGACTTCATGCCTATTAGCAGAGCCTATAAATATTGATGATTATGGTTTAATTTTTGCTGGCGCGCAGAAAAATATTGCTAACTCTGGATTAACAGTTGTAATTATAAGGCAAGATTTAGTAGAAAAGATTAAGCATAAAAAGCTGCCAACGATGCTCGATTTTCGAGTTCATGTTGAAAATAAATCAGTTTATGCAACCCCTCCGACATTTAATTGTTATCTAGCTTTGAAAATGTTTAAGTGGATTGAAGACCAAGGTGGCGTTGAAGCACTTTATAAGCAAAATTGCGAAAAAGCGGCAAAATTTTATAACTATATTGATAATAATCCTTTTTATCAGTGCAAAATTGCTAAAGATGCGCGTTCGATTTTAAATATTTGTTTTACTTTGTCTCACAAGGAACTTGAAGAAAAATTTCTTGTTCAAGCTGCAGAGAGAGGGCTATTAGCGTTAAGAGGGCATCGAACTGTAGGCGGCCTACGAGCAAGTATGTATAATTCTATGCCCTTAGAAGGTGTTGAGCGTTTAATTGAATTTATGAGTGATTTTGCCAAGGGGCAGAGTTTATGAATGTAGTTGATTTTATTAGTAGTCCAGTTGAGAAATTGCTGGGAGATATAACTGTTCCTGGCGATAAGTCAATTTCACATCGGGCGATTATGCTTGGCGCTATTGCTCATGGTACCACAACGATAAATGGCTTTTTGGATGGAGAAGATTGTCTAGCTACACTGAAAGCTTTCTGTTTAATGGGTGTTTCTATTGAAGGTCCTATTTCTCAACGAGTTATTATTCATGGCGTAGGTAAATATGGTTTACAGCCGCCTACGGATACTATTGATTGTGGAAACTCTGGGACAAGCATACGACTTTTAGCAGGATTACTGGCGGCGCAGCCATTTGATAGCTCATTAACGGGTGATGCAAGTTTACTTAAAAGACCCATGGAAAGAGTTAGCCGGCCCCTTAATCAGATGGGCGCTAATATTAATACGACTGAAGGCAAGCCGCCGCTTTTTATTAAAGGTGGCAAGGAATTAGTAGGTATTACTTATGAGATGCCAGAGGCAAGTGCCCAAGTTAAGTCAGCATTATTGTTAGCGGGTTTATATGCGTCTGGTGATACAACTATTATAGAACCAGGTTTCACCCGCGATCATACTGAGCGAATGTTAACAACGTTCTCATACCCTATTCGCAAGTGTGAAAATAAAATAATAATTAACTCAGATGGTGAGTGCATTAGCACAGATATTATTATCCCAGGTGATATTTCTTCTGCAGCATTTTTTATTGTTGCAGCCACTTTGATTCCCGATTCAGATATCTTAATAAGAAATATTGGTATTAATCCTACTCGTACCGGCGTAATTCAAATTCTACAACAGATGGGCGCTCATATAGATTTGAAAAATAAACGACTTTATGGTGAGGAATTAGTAGCTGATTTACATGTACGTTATGCGCCTTTAGAGGGGATTGATATTCCTTCTAACTTAGTTCCTCTCGCTATTGACGAATTTCCCATTATTTTTATAGCGGCTGCTTGTGCGAAAGGACAAACCAGATTGCATGGTGCTAAGGAGTTGCGTAATAAGGAAAGTGATAGAATTAGTGCGATGGCTGATGGTTTACAGCGTCTAGGTATAGAAATACAAACTTTTAGTGACGGCGTATTTATTAATGGCGGTACTATCAAGGGTGGTAAAATAGATAGTTATCATGATCATCGCATAGCGATGGCTTTTTCTATAGCTGGTGCTGTTGCCAAAGATAAGGTAATAATAAAAAATTGTGCTAATGTAGCTACCTCATTTCCAAGTTTTGTAAAAACGGCCAATATGATTCATTTAGCTATTGAGGAACAGTATGATGAAGCTAGATAAAGTCATTCCTGTCATTACTATTGATGGGCCAAGCGGCACTGGCAAAGGGACTTTATGCTATATGTTAGCTGATCATTTAAACTGGAATGTGCTAGATAGTGGCTCAATTTATAGAGTACTTGCTTATGCTGTTAGACAAAAAGGGATAAATTTTAATGATGTTCCTAGTATGGTGGAGCTTGCTCATAATTTAAATGTAAAATTCGAAACAGATCCCCATTTAAAATGTACAGTTATTTTAGATAAACGAGATGTTTATAAGGAAATACGTAGTGAGCAATGCGGTCAAGATGCTTCAAAAATTGCTGTTATACCAGAGATTAGAACAGCTTTATTAGCTCGACAACGGGCGTTTGCTCAGTCGCCAGGGCTTGTTACCGATGGTCGAGATATGGGCACAGTTGTTTTCCCAGATGCATTTCTTAAGATTTATTTACATGCAACACCTGAAATTCGAGCAAATAGACGATATTTACAGTTGAAAGAAAGTGGAATTGATGTTAGCCTCGCCGAGGTCATCAATGAATTAACTATGCGAGATGAGCGTGATATAAGCCGTCAACACGCGCCTTTAACACCTGCTGCAGATGCAATTCTTATTGATACAACTGGCTTAACTATTGTACAAGTGTTCAATAATGTTTTAAAATTAGTGAACAAGCAATTAAATTCTGAATAATGTTCAAAATTTGATTCAGTTTGAAGTTCTTTTATATTAATGTTAAATGAATTTACTTAAGTATAAGAGAAATATAAATAATTATTGGGAGGCTTTGTGATCCGGATATCACATGGCTATTTTTTTTACTAGAGAGTTAATTAACATGTCTGAAAGTTTCAAAGAGTTGTTCGAGCAAAGCATCGCTGGTGCTCAATTTTACCCTGGCGCTATAATTACCGCAAAAGTTATTGATATCGATGATGATTATGTAACTTTAAATGCTGGCTTGAAATCTGAAGGTATTGTTGCTGTAGAAGAGTTTCAAGATAAAAATGGTAAATTAGAAATCCATGTTGGGGACACAGTCGAAGTTGCTCTAGATTCTGTTGAAGATGGGTTTGGTGAGACGTTATTATCGCGTGAAAAAGCGAAGCGCCAAGAAGCATGGCGTAAATTATCGAAATCGCATGAAAACAATGATACTGTAACTGGTTTAATTTCAGGTAAGGTTAAAGGTGGTTTTACAGTTGAAATTGGCTCGATAAGGGCATTCCTACCCGGTTCTTTAGTTGATGTCAGACCTGTACGTGATCCTTCTTATTTGGAAGGAAAAGAGCTTGAATTTAAAGTAATAAAAATGGATTTAAAGCGTAACAACATTGTTGTTTCACGTCGAGCTGTAGTAGAGGAAGAGAGTAGTGCTGATAGACAAGCATTATTAGATTCTTTACATGATGGACAAATACTAAATGGTATCGTTAAAAACCTTACTGATTATGGTGCATTCATTGATTTAGGTGGTATTGACGGTCTATTACATATTACTGATATTTCTTGGAAACGCGTTAAACATCCAAGTGAAGTGCTTACTGTAGGCCAAGACGTTAAAGTAAAAGTCTTAAGTTTTGATAGTGAACGTAATCGCGTTTCTTTAGGTATGAAGCAGCTTGGTAATGATCCATGGGTTGACCTTGTTGAGCGTTATCCTGTCGGTAAGAAAATGAAAGGCAAAGTAACCAATATTACTGATTACGGCTGTTTTGTAGAAATAGAAGAAGGCGTAGAAGGCTTAGTTCATATGTCTGAAATGGATTGGACTAATAAAAATGTTCATCCAAGCAAAGTAGTATCAATGGGCGATATGGTCGACGTTATGGTTCTCGAAATTGATGAAGAACGTCGTCGTATTTCTCTAGGTATGAAGCAATGTGTAGGTAATCCTTGGCATCAATTTGCTCAGACACATAATAAAGGTCAAAAAGTATCCGGCAAAATTCGCTCAATTACTGATTTTGGAATCTTTATTGGGCTGGAAGGTGATATTGATGGTCTTGTTCACTTATCTGATATATCTTGGACTATTCCAGGCGAGGAAGCGGTCAAGCAATTTAAGAAAGGACAAGAGCTTGAAGCAATCATTCTTGCTATTGACCCTGAAAGAGAGCGTATTTCTTTAGGCCTGAAGCAACTTGAAGGTGATTCTTTTGCTACTTTTGTTGAAGAGCATAGTAAAGGTGCGATCGTTAAAGGTAAAGTACTTAGCGTTGAGCCAAAAACTGTAACTGTCGACTTAGGTCGGGAAGTTATAGGAACTATTCGGGCTACTGAGTTATCAGAAGATCGAGTCGAAGATGCGAATTCTCTCTTTAAAGAAGGAGACGAGTTAGAGGCTAAAATCGTTAATATCGATAAGAAAAATCGTACGATTTCACTCTCAGTGAAAGCAAAAGATGCTCATGAGCAAGCAGAAGCAATTAAAAAATACTCTCGTAGTGAAGTAGCTTCAACTACCTTAGGAGATTTGCTTAAGGAAAAAATGGCTCATAGAGAAGCAGAATAACTAAAGGTTATTTCTTATAACTGTAAAAAAGCGTAGGTAACTACGCTTTTTTTATTTCTAAATTTAACTAAAACCAATAATATTATTAGAAGAAATTAAATTTGATATGAGAGGATTTTCTGAAGATTATTAATAATTTGTATCCTATTTTCTCTAAATTAATAAATTGAATTAAAGTTATCTATAACTTGAAATTTGTTAAAGTTAACAAAATTTAATGCCTAAAAGATTTTTATTTTAGAACTTGGCTTCGAGTTGCTAGGCTGTGGCATTACGACGTAAATAATAGATGTCCTATTCCTATATAAAGCCAACGTCGTTCCCACGCAGGCGGGAATCCAGGTGAAATTTAGCTTATTGCTAATTAATGAATGGATCCCCGCCTGCGCGGGATGACAGGGGGGTAAAGTGGTGTAATTGGCTTTGGAAATTTATCCCACGCGGCAATGCTCTAGGATATGATAAAAGGTCGTTTTTTACAGGTTCTAATATTAAAGTTTAAATCTGCTTTAGATTAAGCAGATAAATTTTTACGTTCCTCATAAGGATTAATCAATGCGTCTTGTAATGATAATATTATATTTATTTTTAATAATACTAGGGGTGAGCTTTGCTGCTTTAAATGCAGCTTCGGTGCCAATAAATTTATATGTCACTACGTTAACATTACCAGTTTCTGTATTAATTGCTGTAACGTTAGGCATTGGACTTATTCTAGGGTTTTTAATTTTTTTAGGTCGTTATTGGCGCCTTAAAATAGAATGTTTTAAAATTAGGAACCAATTAAAAATTACAGAAACGGAAATTAAAAATTTAAGGACTATGCCTCTGAAGGATCAACCCTAGCATAAGATATATTAAGCTCCAAAAAGGATTTAAATAGGTTGCTTACCCTATACAACACTAATATTTTTAGGGTAAGTGCTTAAATCTTTCACTAAGCGGTTTAATTAGATCATGTTGAAAAAAATTTATGCTCCGCCAAAATAGGGCTTACTTTCTTAATTTATTACTTTTTAGGACATTAATTTATCTCTAAAATTAGATAGTACTAGCAAAAATGGTTCAGTTAGCATTACAATAACTTGCGCTTATTGATTCTGATAGGGAATCTTTCAATGATCAACTTATGGCCTTTACTGTTACCTGCTGCAGCGTTATCAGGCTGGTGGGTTGCTAGCCGTAATTATTCACATAAGGGATCCAAAAATAGTAATTATCTATCACGAGAATATGTTGTTGGTTTAAATTATCTTTTAAATGAACAGCCCGATAAAGCTGTAGATATATTTATTCAATTGCTCGATGTCGATAGTGAAACAGTTGAAACTCATCTAGCCTTAGGCAGTTTATTTAGACGCCGTGGAGAGGTTGATAGGGCAATCCGCATCCATCAAAATCTGATTGCAAGACCTCAATTAAGCCTTACTGAGCGAAAGGAAGCGCTGAGAGCGTTAGGTCAAGATTATATGAGTGCAGGTGTATTTGATAGAGCAGAGCGAATTTTTTTAGAGGCTGTTAAATTAGGTGGTAATCAAGAAGTTCATAGTCTACATGGCCTATTAGCTATCTATCAACAAGAGAAAGCGTGGGAAAAAGCGTTAGAGATAATTCAAAAATTAGAAAGTTCTACTGGCCAAAGCTTACATCATCAGGCAGCTCATTATTATTGTGAGATTGCTGAACAGGCATTAAAAGCTAATTTGCTTGATAAAGCACAAAATGCGACTCGTCAAGCTCTGCATATAGATAAAAGATCCGTTCGTGCTAGCTTGTTACAAGCATCATTAGATATAAAAAATGCACGCTATAAACAAGCCCTCCGCTCTTTAAAACGTGTGCCTGTTCAGGATCCGGATTTTCTAACGGAAATTATTGAACCATTGGTTTTTTGTTATCGTCAATTAGAAGCTATGGACGAGTGTATTGAGTATTTACAACAGACCTTGGTAACAAACCCACGGGCGTCAACTATTTTTGTTATAGCTGACCAATTACAAAAAGAGAAAAATATTGATACAGCAATTGATTTTGTATCAGAAAAATTAAGTACTTATCCTTCCATTAAAGGTTTAAATCGCCTTATTTATTGGCATTTGGAAAGTGCTCACGGTAAAGTGAAAACTAAATTACAAATTTTATATAATATAACCAGTAAATTTTTAGAAAATAAACCTAAATATCGTTGTGAGCAGTGTGGTTTTGGTGGTAAGCATTTGCATTGGCATTGCCCAAGCTGTAAACAGTGGGGTAAAATGAAGCCCGTATATGGGTTAGAAGGTGATTAGGCGTTTTTATTGAATTAGTAATTATTAATCCATTTTAAAAAATTTAATTTAACTTTATTTGTTTAGGCTATTGACGACGGTTTTATAAGCTCTATGTGATGTATTTGCGTGCCTTACCCAATAAATTAGGGGGGGCTATGAACAAGCCGTGGCATGAAAGAGGCTTTAAGTAATATAAAATGAATAGGCCCTGGTTAAATTAATCTTTTAAAATTTAAAGTTTGCAATAAATCATGGGGGTATTATTACTATCTTGGTGATGAATTGTTTTTCATGCAAGATGCGCCAAATACAGCCGCCGGGGGTAAGGGCTGATTACTTACTAATACGACTTATTAATTACAGAACAGTCTAGTAAATTTATTAAATTTTAGAGAATTTTATGCAATTTATCGATTTAAAAAAACAATATAAGTTAATCGAAAAGGATATCTTAAATAGTATTCAAAATGTACTCAATCATGGTCAGTATGTTATGGGACCAGAAATTGTAAGTTTAGAAAAAAAATTAGCTGATTTTATTGGTGTAAAGCATGCTATTGCCAATTCAAGTGGTACAGATGCTTTATTAATGGCGTTGTTAGCATTAGATATAAAACCAGACGATGAAATTATTACTAGCCCCTTTAGTTTTTTTGCTACTGCAGAAGTTATAGCATTATGTCAGGCAAAACCTGTTTTTGTGGATATTGATCCACTTACTTATAATATTGATCCTAATAGAATAGAAGCAGCTATTACTCCCAAGACAAAGGCTATTATGCCTGTAAGTTTATATGGTCAATGTGCTGATATGACGGCTATTAATGCAATTGCAAGTAAATATCAAATTCCTGTTATCGAAGATGGCGCGCAGAGTTTTGGAGCGACTCATTTTGGCCATTATTCGTGCGCTTTATCACTAATAGGCTGTACAAGTTTCTTTCCATCAAAACCTCTGGGTGGTTATGGTGATTCAGGTGCTTGTTTTACCAATGATGATAATATTGCAGCTAAATTAAGAGAAATTCGTAACCATGGTCAAGAGATACGTTATCAACATAAACGTATTGGGTTTAATGGACGTATGGATACTTTACAGGCAGCAGTCTTAATAGAGAAGATGAAATTGTTTTCTCATGAAATTAATTTACGTAGTACTGTGGCTAAACGTTATAACGATTTATTGGCAAACCTATTAAAGACACCGTACATTCAACCAGCTAATAAAAGTGTATTTGCACAATATACAATTGAGGTGCCTCATCGAGATGAATTTCAGGCGCAATTACAGAATTTAGGTATTCCAACTGCCGTTCATTATCCTATAGCATTACATTGCCAACCGGCGTTAGATTATTTAGGCTATCAGGAGGGTGACTTTCCAAATGCAGAGCGTGTAAGTAAAAGGGTAATAAGTTTACCTATGCATCCTTATTTAAGTCTTGATGAACAACAAACCATAGCAAAAGCTATCAAATATTGTCTTAATGATTTACGAGTGACAAGTTAAATGAACCCTAGAATTATTGTAGCCTTAGATTTCTCTAAACAAAATGACGCTTTAAACTTGATTAATGAACTTAATCCTAAAGAGTGCGCTTTAAAAATTGGCAGTGAAATGTTCACTTTGTTTGGTCCTGATTTTGTACGTACTTTAGTAAATAAAAAATATAATGTTTTTCTGGATTTAAAATTTCATGATATCCCTAATACCGTAGCGCATGCTTGTAAAGCAGCTGCTGAACTTGGCGTATGGATGATCAATGTGCATACCTCTGGCGGATTTAAAATGATGCAAGCTGCTCGAGAGGCACTTATCCCTTTTGGCCCTCATAAGCCTCTCTTGATTGGGGTAACTGTGTTAACGAGTATGGCTAGCGAAGAATTATCAACCATTGGAATTAATTCTTCTCTTGAAGAGCAAATTAGCCATTTAACTAAACTAGCAAAGCAAGCGGATCTTGATGGAGTTGTATGCTCAGCCCACGAAGTACAGTTAGTAAAAGCGCTTTGTGGCGCTTCTTTCCTATCTGTTACACCTGGTATCCGATTGTCAACAGATAATGCAGATGATCAAGTAAGGATTATGTCACCTAAGGAAGCTTTAGATTTAGGCAGTGATTATCTAGTGATAGGTCGTCCGATTACGCGGGCTAAAAATCCTCAATTAGCTATCAATAAAATTATTGATTCTCTAGCTTAATTGCCAGGACCAATTAAAGAATCCCAATACCTGTTTTGATGTTTACCTTGCAAATCCCATATTAGATAAATGGATTTATTATTATATTTCATAAATATTATATTTGTGATAATCGTCTATACTAACATTAGAAATTTTCAATGTGTGCAAAAAATACACGGGAAGTGATAATGGTTAAATTTTATGAATCGCAAATTTATGGGAAAAATCGTCAGGCTTCATCATTATTTCTATTACTTGCGGCCGTATCAGATGAAAATCTTCTTTATGAAATGAATGCATCTAATATTTTTTTATTGCTTCAGGGTTTCCAGGTTAGACTTGCACTAAAGAATGTTTTGTCCAGCCTCAAACCACCAACTCAACTTCTCAAAAACTCAAGTGCAGCTTCTGAAGAAGTTACAAATACTCTAGTTTTTAATAACTTAACCGCAGCTATTAATGCAGGTAATGAATTAGTTAAAAAATTAGGAGCAATGAATCCAAAATTTTTTATCTACGACGACAGGAAAAATGCTTATCCAGAAAAAGATTTTTTCCATGTTTTAGAAGTTAAAAATACTGATATAGATACACTTAAAAAAAATATTTTGGACTTTCTTCAAAAAAATTTTGAACCCTTAGCGAATCAATGTTATTTTTTATATAATCGAAATGGTGATATAATCTTTAAAAATGATGAAAGTGTAATAAAAGCTGCAATATTTGAAAGTCCAAAAAAAGCTCCCTAAGCTATCAATTCAAATTCAAGATTTATTTTTACTGTATTAAATCCTTTAGTAGTTAGTTTAATAACCATAATTTGATTTACTTTAAAGCATAGTCATTTGTTATCTTAGTAACTCATTACTAATTTTAGAATTTTTATTATTTTAAGTCATCTGGCTAACTCAAATTTTTCTATTAACAAGCATCTTTAAAATCAAGTAAGTGGCTTGATTACTAACCCAATTAAACGTTTTTTAAGCAAATATAGCTGTTTTAACTATTAATTAGTTGATCGTTAGCTATTCATTTCTATCAAAAATTATGTTAGTTATTAAAAGGACTAAAGTTTTATTAAGGAATATTTTGCTGACTCAAACTATCTTTAAATAATGAATTTTCCTATAAAGTAGTCAGACGATCTTAGCTGGAAGCAAGAATATTATAAGCTTTGCGTAACCACAAAAGATGGATCTGACCTTTTTAAAGACAGTAAGTTTTTAAAAAGTCTATTGGGAGCAAGCTATGAAGAAAGGAAAGGTACTAAGCGAGCTATTGAGTCAAAACGGTCAAGGCAGTCCTAATAGTATTTTATTAAAAAAATACTTGCTTTGTGTCTATTATGGATGGTTTAGGATAAATGGACTTTCCCCGGACAAACAATTTTCTCTAAGTGATTATTTATTTGATGATGAACGGCTTATTTTTGACTTTACCCATTTAAGTAAGCCTTCGCGTGAGGAATTTTTAAACTGGTTTTTATCAGCTCATTTACCGAATGCACAACGTACTTTTTTAGTAGGTGCAAAGACTAATGATTATCGTGGTTATACAGCAGAAGTTGGCCTTAATTGGTGGGGAAGAGTAACCAATTTATTATTTTATCGTAAAAAAGCATATAAGTGGCATTTGGGCTCATCCAAATTGGGGCAAGCGCATCAATTAAATAGTATTGAAATAACCGAAGGAGAAAATGGTTTACTTATTGGCTTTAATTTAAATGCAACTAAAGAAACTGATAATAAGTATCATCTTGATAACGATAATCAAGATAAGCCTTTACGTAATACTAAACGAGTCTTTTTGAATGATGCTCTAGTTAAGCAATTAATAAACACTGACTTAAAAGCGCATGATTATATTAACATAACATTAAATCCTCATCCTTTTTCAACTCATGTCCATTCATCAGTACAGCGAATTCAAGCTATGCTGGAATATCGTAAAGTTCAGTCCCTTATCACTACGTTACCTTGGCTCATACGCTTTTGGCGATGGCTAAAATCTCATTTTATTAATAATCCGCCGGTTGAAAAAAAGGCAACACAGCCACAACAAGAGCGGAAAAATTTTACTAAGCATCAACTTTTAACAAAAAAAGATACAGTCCAAGTTTACCGCCGGCCTGATACAGGCGAAATTTTAATTATTGAAAAACGGCCTGATTTAGATACTGGTGTTTATTGCGGTGGCGGAGTAAGATTTTTTGGCCATATTGGTGCTTATAAAGCATTTGAAGATGCAAAGATTAAATATAAAAAATTTGCTGGAAGTTCTGCTGGCGCAATTATGGCAACGCTTTGTTATTTGGGATTTTCATCAAAAGAAATTTTCGAATTCTTTAAAAATTTTCGTCAAGAACACTTCGTTTTTTATGATATTGATCGCTATGGCATCTCTGATAAACGAGCTTTAAAGGCTGCCCTTGATTTTATGATTTTAAAAAAAGTGAATGAAATTATTAAACAATATAATTTAGATCAAACTAATGAAGGTAAGGAGTTTTTAACAACTCAAGTTTTTAAAAATGGCAAAATAACTTTTGAATCCCTTAAAAATTTAAAGAAAGCATATCCTGATTGCAGTCTAGGTGAAGAATTAATTGTTACAGCGACTAATATTGAAAAACGTGAAACACGATATTTCTCAGCTAGTTTAACTCCTACGGTAGAAATTAGTGAAGCTTGCGCGATTTCTGCTAGTTTTCCAGTCATCTTTAAGCCGACTATTTTTGAGGGAGAAAAATATAATGATGGCGGCATTTTAAATAATTTACCGATGGAAGTTTTTTATGATGATTATTCTACCTTCTTAGAGTCACCTTATAATAACAGCTTAAGCCTAATTGCTTTTCAGTTTGATAGTGGTCAAGAAAGAGGTATTGTCGATAACTTTTTTACACAAGTTTATCGAGAAAATTTTATTTTAAATTGGATATATGGGCTTTTAACAGGCGTAAAAGATCCAGTAAGTGCATGGGAGCGCGAGCGTATTAAATTAAGAAATTACGGTAATCAGATAGTGTTGATTTCGTCGGCGGACATTGGCTCTACTCAATTTAACTTGGATGCCCAAGGTCAAGTGAAATTATTTAAAAGTGGCTATGAGGCAGCAAAAAATTATATTAATACACGTTATAGGCAAGATGATTTAAACGCACCAGCAGTAAATGAAGAATATTTATTTTCGACTTTTACGAGCGTTTTTGAGGCAATGTATTATGCTTGTTATCGGGGCCATAAAGATTGGTTCGAATATTTTGCAAATCTATGTTTATTAGAAGGGGCAAAAGAGTCTGATATCAATCAACTTAGAAACCGTTATTTTGTTAAACAGGATAATAATCAAGATAAAAATGAAGAAGATATTATCGCTGAAAAAATTGATACGTCCATGGAAATTAAAGACCTAAGTATAAACAGAATCCTATTTACAGCGATATATCCAATTTTCTTAAAGTTGCCATGTAATTTTATTAATAATGCTTTTGATTTAAAATTATTTAAATGGGCAAGACACTCGTTTTCTAGCCTAGAACCTTTAGAATGTCTTACCTATCTTCAGAAGTTACAGGGTGAAACTCATCTTTTAATTAACATTTTTATTCATTTACTTTCTGATTTTAAAGCAGCAATTATTGATATAGAAACATTATGTCGGAGGTTAGGCATTTTCGAATCCCTGCTAGGCACTGAAGATAAACTTTACGATCCTAGTTTCTATGGAACATGGCACTCAATGAGTAGTCAACTCCAGCATATAGTGAAAGATTTTGAAAAAATTGAATGGTCTACGTTGGTATCCTTTTGTAACTCACTTAAAACACCGGAAAAGAGTAACCCTCTACCTACTATCGTAGCAGCAAATGAACCCTTAAATGACGCAGCTACAAATAGTCCATCTTCTATTGATGAACAATCATCGAGTATGGTTAGGCAATTGATTCATTAAGGTATATACTTAACGTTAATTTGACATACAAGAGACTTCGTCTCTTTCATGTCGAGTTTATTGAATCTGGATCCCGTACCAATGATTTGCATTTTACGGGATAACGTTCGTTTAGCGACACAAAAGAGCCTGCGTCTCTTTCATGTCGAGCTCACGTTAATTATTTGGTTGTTGTAAAGCACTTATGGCAAAGAAGGATCATGTATATTATTTGCAACAAATGGGCATAGATGTTTGGGCTTCACGTCAACCTAAAAATTGTTCAAATAAATTGATTGATTTAGCAAATACCGTTGCTCATTGTACGAAATGCCCAACTTTATATCAAAGTCGTACTCAGACAGTATTTTCTCGCGGTAACCCATCTGCAAAATTGATGATCATAGGTGAAGCACCTGGTTTTAACGAAGATAAGCAAGGGCTCCCTTTTGTAGGTAGGGCGGGCGTGCTATTAAATCAAATGTTAAAAAGTATTGGTCTTACTGAGGATGATGTCTATATTGCCAATGTTATAAAATGTCGTCCTCCTGAAAATCGTGACCCTCGCCCTGAGGAAATCTCGCAATGTAGCGGTTATCTCATACAACAAATTGAACTGGTAGCACCTAAATTATTATTAGCATTAGGACGTTTTGCAGGTCAATTTTTATTAAATGAACTTCAAGCACTTAATCGCATGCGAAATACAGTCCACTCTTATAAGAATATTCCTTTTATGGTGACTTATCATCCTGCTTATTTGCTACGGAAGCCAAGCGACAAAAAGAAAGCATATATGGATTTACTTGGAGTCCAGGAGTTATTAAGCAGTAATGAAGTTTAAAGTCGGTTTTACGCTACTAGAATTATTAATTGTAATAAGTATTGTTAGCCTTTTATTATTATTTTCAATTCCTAACCACCAACAATTATATGAGCAAAATCAGTTAAAAATCGTTAGTGACAAATTAAAAAATGCTGTTCAATATGGGCAAACTATGACTTTTGTTCGCAATGTGATATTAACCCTTGCCCCATTAGATAATCAAAATTGGTCACAAGGATTGGTGCTATTTATTGATAATAAAAATCATAGGCCAGGAAAAGATAAAATTATACAAATATGGCAATGGCCTTCTCATATGATTCAAGTTAATTGGCAAGGTTTTCAATCTTCAAAATATTTAATTTTTTCGCCAAATTTAAAAAATGCCAGTTGTAACGGGCATTTTTTGCTTAAAACTCAGGGTAATTTGTCTAAAAAAATAATTGTTAATAGATTTTGCTATATACATGACGAGTAATTAAAGGTTCATTTTATAAAGGTGAACAGCTATAAATAATCTCTATTAGAATAAAATCATCTATACTCATCATTAGGATGAAGAATAGGAGCAAGGAATGTGAGAAAAATAGCTGGTTTTACTCTCACCGAATTTTTAATAGCGATGGTACTGGCAGGTATTTTTTTGGCGTTAGCTGTTCCTAGTTATTATTCAACCATCCAAAATAATAAAGTAGTATCTGTTGTAAATGAAATGTCAGCAGCCGCACATTTAGCGCGCATGGAATCAATCCGACGGGGTGTCCGAGTTGTAGTTTGTGCAGCGAATTCTTCGCTAACTGCCTGTGGTAATGCCGCACAATGGACTCAAGGTTGGCTAATTTTTATTGATGCAAATAACAATAATAGTATTGATTCTCAAGCTGATATAATTCGTATTCATGAAGCTTTACCTACGAATTTATCTATAACTGCCAATAATGCTTTGGTTAGTTTTGATAGTAGTGGGTTTCTTACAAGCGGCGCTTTTGCGATGACTGTCAATGCGCCTGGATGTCGTGGCGATAATGTACGTATAATCAATATTTCAGCGAGTGGCCGTTTAAGCCTTTCAAGAGGATTATGTAGTTAGTTTAAATTGATGCAAATAACTTTCAAGTACTTGCAACCTGCAGAAAATAATATAGTTAAAATTCAAATTAATTAAAAATACTAATATTTAGGCAAATTTAGTTATAAAAACTAACATTGGAAAGTAAAAAAGCTTATACTAGTATTCACTATATTTTACTTAAAATAACATGTCCTTTATTTTCAAAGATATAGCGTCCAAAGATATACCCCCTTCATCTCTGCTTCCATGGCTTACTTATGAGCAATCATTAACTAAGCGTTTACAAAACCTAACAGGAGAAGCTCCTAAGTTAACAGTACTTAAACAACATTGGTGTTATGTTAATTGGTGGGATAAATATGTTCTAGGTCTTAAAGAGGGTGAGTCAGTTATACATCGAGAAATTACAATTTCTGCGAAAAATAAAAAATGTTGGTACGGGCGAACAATTATTCCAGCTTCAACTTATCAATCTTATGAAGACTTTTTTGCCCGTTTAAATCATGAAAATTTAGGACAGCTTATTTTTAGTAGTAAATCAATATCTCGTTTTTATCATAAATTTTATGCTATTAAACCTGAAACAATAGAATATTATTGGGTAAAACCTCTGATTTATGATAATGACGTGCTATGGGCCAGGTTTGCTGTGTTTGCCATAAATAATCAAGCGCAATTTTACTTAATTGAAATATTATTACCAGACCTCTTAAAGGTAACTAATGAATTGGTCTAACTATTATCGATTAGCACGTTTTCATAAACCAGTAGGTACTTTTCTGCTTTGGGCACCTACTGCTTGGGCATTATGGGTTGCTAATCAAGGAAAACCGCCTGTATCTTTAATTATTTTATTTTTTTTAGGTACAGTGTTTATGCGGGCAGCGGGATGTATTATTAATGATATAGCCGATCGCCATATCGATTTGCATGTAGAGCGCACGAAAGATAGGCCACTTACATCAGGGAAGGTATCGCTTATAGAAGCGTTTCTTTTATTGTTCTTATTTCTGACTGCATCATTAATTATTTTATTAAATTTACCTTTTAATTGCTTTTATTACGCTTTATTTGCGCTTTTTATAACATTTGTATATCCATTTTGTAAGCGGTTTATTGAGGGACCACAACTCATTTTAGGTATCGCATTTTCGTTAGGGATTCCTATAGCATTTATTGCTTCTAATACACCTTTTGATAAAAGTATATTTTATCTACTGCTAATTAACTATACTTGGATAGTAGCTTATGATACCCAATATGCGATGGTTGATCGGCAAGATGATTTAAAAATTGGCGTAAAATCGACCGCTATTTTATTTGCTAATTCTGATCGTTTAATCATAGGATTATTACAGTTCTTTTTACATTTTATTTGGATTTTGTTAGCAAATTATCTTAATTTATCTAATGCTTTCTTTTTTATCTGGGCCTTAGGTGCTTGTATTTTACTTTACCAGCAGTGGTTAATATTAAATCGTAATACACAAAGGTGCTTACGTGCATTTTCTTGGAATGGTTGGTATGGCCTTTTAATGTGGTTAGGTATTGTTTTGGGGTTTAATTGCTAAGTCATTTAAGTAGCTCCATTTTAATAAAAAGCATTTATCGTCATTATTTCTTTGTCAAGTTCAGTAAAAATTCTCACACTTGTTTGTAGGTTATTAAAGGTAGCTGTAATTAGGGAGAGTAATAAAAATTAGTCGTTGTTCTTAATATTTATTTAATCTAAATCATTTATAATAGTTTAAAAATTAAGCAAATTGGTGGATTTATGCCTAAAGTAATAATTTTTGCAGATTTTGATGGTACGGTGACAGGCAGAGCGGGTGGTGGTATTAATGGTGCTGTTTTTAGTGACTTCTATAGGAAATTGTTAAATTCTGACCCTAATAAGTATGATTACAAAAATGATCCTATGAAAAGCCAAGAAGATGTACAAAAAGCATTTGAAGTTAAATTTGGTAAGTATAGTAAGGATATCAATTATAATATGCCTGATGCAGATTTATTAATGACTGCAACAGCTGTTGAATTTTTTCGGGAAATGCTTAAGTTAGATAATGTTGAAATTAATATCGTTACAAGAAATCGATGGGATTACATCGTCAACGTATTCAAATATCATGGCTTCACGGAACAAGAAATTGGTAAAATAAGAATACTGGATAGCTATACTAAAGATTATGAAGTAGCAATGTGTTTAAAGAAGGGGGGCCATAAGGTATTTATCCTTGATGATAGTGAAAATGATTTAAAAAAAATGATTGAAGGTACACAAAAAGTTGGTTATTCAGAAGAAGATGTTAGTTATGATGTTGAGTATGATAAGAATAAGGCTTATTCTGCAGAAAAGCCAATTCAAGCAATTCAACATCAGCCTGGCCAATTTACCTGGGATATTTATGAACAAGAAATTAAAAAGGTTGTTAATCTAAGCATGCAAACTGATATAATGACAGTTGAAAGCAGTTTAACGGAAAGTTATCCTAAAGAAATGCTCAGTAACTATACAGGTATTCAAAATGGCACTGATGTAGAAGATAAAAATTTCCCTAAAACTATGCTCGATAATCATACAGATATTAAAAATGGCACTGATATAGAAGAAAAAAAATACCCTAAAAGAATGTTTAGTAACCGCACTGCTATTCAAAATGGTACTGATATAGAAGAAAAAAGTGAAATAGTACTTAACTAAAGGAAGGTATTTAGCCATTTAGTAAGTTCATGCTTATCCATTGGGGTAAGCATTTTTTATAGTAAGATTTAAGCAAGCTTTAAAATAAACTGTTTAACTAGATGATTCAGTTTTTCAGCAGCTTTTGTTGCCATTAATACGACTGCTTCATGACTATGACTACAAAATGTTAAACCAGTAGCATAATTTGTAATAGTCGCAATCACAGCTACTTTCATACCACAATGATTAGCTACTAAAACCTCAGGTACTGTCGACATCCCAACAGCATCTGCTCCTAAAATTCTAAATGCCCTGATTTCAGCTGCCGTTTCATAATTAGGACCTAAAACAGATAAATAAACGCCTTGGTGTAGAGTAATGTCTTCTTGGTGAGCGGTATTTAATAAACGCTCACGCATACTTAAATCATAAGCATTATCTAAAGGAAAGAAGCGGGGGCCAAACTCATCATCATTCGGGCCAACTAACGGGTTGCCAGGTTGCATATTAATATGATCAGTAATTAGCATTAATTCACCTGGACCTACATCTTCACGTAAGGAACCGGAAGCATTCGTTGCTAAAAAATAATCGCAACCTAATAAACGCAACGTTCTTACATAGGTTCTAACTATCTCGTACTCAAATCCTTCATAACTATGCGCTCTGCCTTGTAAACATACAACGCCTACGCTGCCTAAATAACCTAATATTAAATTACTTTTATGGCCATAAACAGTTAACCTAGGAAACCCCGGCAGGTCATCATAGCTAATTGTCACGGCATTTTCTAATTGTTCAGCAAAGCTTCCTAAGCCTGAACCTAAAACCACGCCAATTGTAGGTTTAAAAGTAGGACAGCGTTCTTTAATAGTTTTAGCAGCTTGGTGAGCAGGAGTTTGTTTTACCGAAGTCATAGAAAGTCCAAATTATGTGTAGCTATTAAGGTTAGCAAGAGCTCTAATTTTATATGAAAGTAGGAATTGTACCAAATAGAGATTGAATAAAGTTAATAATTTTACTTAAAAAGAATGTTATAGATTATTACTTAATGGCGGCAACTTAAGAACAACCCTATCCTTCCCGCGTGACATTGTTGTGTGGATAAGTTTTAGAGTTAATTATAATCAGGGGTAATCCTATGTCATCCCCGCGTAGGCGGGGATCTATTCATCAAATTAGTACTGAAGTTAATTTGTAGATGGATTCCTCCTTGCGCGGGAAAGGCATTCATTAACCGAGCAACAATGCCTTCGAAGAAATGACAAAAACCTTAAGTTGTCGCCATTGCCTACATCTATTACACAACTAATAGTTAATTTAAAAATAAAGTCAAAGTTGACAAATGGCTAAATCCAATTGAGCATTTGTGTCTTTTACCTCACGCATAGTAGCTGCTTCGCAAAGCCTGACGCTTAAACCATGATAGCCAAGCTGCATTTGAGGCACTATGCCAATTGATTTATTCATACGCAGTAAAATTAAATGACAAGACGTTTTGGCTGGTAATGGACATTGATAAAAGCCGTTATTAGTTTGAATTTGTTTGAATTGAGCCGTATCGCGTAATAACTGTAAATATAAATTTACAACGGAATAAAGAGTATGCAAATAAGATTGCCATAATAAAAGATCACGTTGTCTAAGAGCCGAATTTGATTCTAACCATAATAATAATTGTGGTGAAAAAACTTCCGCGTCAACATGAGGTTGAGCAATTCTTATAGAGTGTAAAAAGGGATCAATATGGATCTTCTCACCAAAGCGTCCTGCTACATGATTTAAAGTATAAATTTGTGCGTGTAATCGTTTATTCAAATCATGAGAGGGTGCTAAATTTGATTTATTGAGGAGATGTTCTATGCGCATTAACTCCTTTAAAAAACGGCTCTTAAGCTCAGGTTTTTCTATAAGTTGAATAATTTCAATGATATTTTTTAATGCATAATGGTGAATAACAGGGTGGGTTTCTTCACAAGCTTGATTAATTGTTTGATAAAGAGTTTCCAGGCGTAGAGCAATTTTTGGTAAATAATGAGTAGCTAATTGAAAAATTATAATATCAGATGACATAAGATGTTATTCTTTTAAGCACTATTATTAAATAATAATTACAAGTGAGATATTAAGTTTTATGATGACTTTTCATGTGCCAATTGTAAATACTTTCTATGCAATTTTCTAATATTTGCCTCTAAACGCTCGATGCTGGAATCATTAAGCAGGATATCATCTGCAAGTTGCAGCCTTAAGGATTCATGAGGCTGTGTTGCAAGCATGGCAAAAACTTGCTCTTTTGAGCATGAATCGCGATTAACAACGCGCGAAACTTGCATTGTGGGAGAGGCGAAAATAACTAAAATTCGATCTAAATAAGGATAGTCTTTGCGATTCGTTAATAAAGGAATTTCAATAACACAGTATGGACCTTGGCTATTTTTAACTTTGTCTTCAATAGCTTGGCGAATTAAAGGATGTAATAAATTCTCAAGCCACAATCGTTCTTCTTTATTGTTAAAGATAATTTCTCTTAAATGAGATCTATTAAGTTGACCTTCAGGCGTAATAACATTTAAACCAAAATGTTCTTTAATTTTTAACAAAGCAGGTTGTCCAGGTGTTGTAATTTGACGAGCTATTTGGTCGGCAATGATAACTGTTGCGCCTAATGATTTAAAAAAGGAAATTGCTGTCGATTTGCCGCTACCGATATTACCTGTTAAGCCTATACAAAACATTATCTTATTTCCGTAAATTAACGTTTTTACAAGTTAATAGATTGACATAACAAGTATCAGGAAAGCCACTACGTTGTTGACAATATTCTCTTGCGGCAATTGCGGCATCATCTCGATTTGAATAGGAATTACTTCGCCAGACTTGCGCCATTTGATCTAGGGCTGTACATTGCCAGGCAGGCGTTGTTGAAACGCCATTTACATACAACTCACAATTGCTTTTTGAAATTTTACATGTTTCAGGATATTGGCTCTCATTTTTACATACATCCATAGCCTTATTGATAGCGGCTCTTTGATAACTGCTAATAGCCAGCCATTGACGATTTGCGCCATCTTCGGCAGTACAGTGCCATTGTGCCAAAGAAATCTGTGAATAAATAGAAAGGCCAACCATAAAATAAAAATTTTTTTTACTCATGCTGTTTCCCTGTATTAATTAACTTAAATTGGACATAAAACATATTTTATGTCCAATTTAGTTATATTTAATTTGGATCCCGTACAAATGCTTCGCATTTTATGGGATAACGTTCGTTTAGCGATATAAAAGAGCCTTCATCTCTTTTATATCGAACTTTCGTTAATTAGCAACTCTTGTAATTGCTTAATATTTATTGCCTTAGCTATAAACCATCCTTGTAAAAATTCAACCTTTTTTAAAGTTAGATAATTAAATTGCTGTTCAGTCTCCACGCCTTCAGCAATAATTTTTAATTTTAAAGTATTAGCCAGATTAATAATGGCATCGTTTAAAGTTTCAGTGATAGCCCCCGTTCCAATTGATTGAATAAAAATTTTATCTATTTTTAAATAATTAAATGGAAAATGCTGGAGATAATTAATACTTGCATGTCCTGTGCCAAAATCGTCAACTGCGAGTGAATAACCTTTACTTCGTAATTCTTTCATTTGATTAATGGCTTTTATTTCATGCTCATTAAATAGCTCACGCTCTGTAAGTTCTAACATGATTTGTTGAGGGGGAATATTGTAGTAGTTGCGCAGGATTTCAAAATCATTAAAAAATGTTTCACTTTTAAAATGTGCAGGACATAAATTAAAACCTAAATGAAAATGTGGATTTTTTGCTAAGAGAGTCGCGCATTCAGTAAAGGATTTTTCAATTAATTGCAGCGTAATAGGCACTATAAGGCCAGAAAATTCTGCTTCTTTAATAAAATGATCTGGCATAATAAGTTCATTATTATTCAGCCAACGAATTAAAACTTCAGCGCCGCAATATTGCTTGTTTTTGGTGCAAAATATTGGTTGATATGATGGATAAAACTCTTGCTGTCTTAAGGCATCATTTAAGGCAGTAATGATGGAAAAATGCTTTGTCATCGTTTGTTGAAAGTAACGATGTAATATCCAAGATAGAAATAAAATTGGCAAGGTTGTTAATAACAATCGAATTAATAATTTGTTTTTAAAATTAGCTTCACTAGTATTAATAATTAAATTAATATTTTTTACAGAATCAAGGGGTATGCTTAATAACTCATTCTTTTTCTTATTATCTAAATTATTAAATGATTGATTGTCTTTAGCATCAATGAGCGTACTGCTGCCTAAGATCACTTGATTTTCACGGGTATCATATAAATAAACTGATTTAAAATTTGCATCATCAATATGAATAATAAGTTCGAGTGAGGATTTTAATAAATAAATACCTATATAAAAATTCTTATAAGGTTGCTGTAATAAAAAAAAATCTTTATTAACTTGCTGAGTTTTCATTGGGCCTAATAAGACGGGCTGTTGGATATAGGGATTAGGGAGAGATGCCTTTGGATCAAAGGTTGTACAAAAAGATTTAGATTTACTATTATAAACAACTATTCCATCGATAAGCGGGTTATTGAAAACAATACTTTGTAGCTGTGGCATAAGAAAAGTTTGGCACTCCTGTGCTTGGGATTCATCAAGAGGTAGTAAATCAATAGATTTAAAAATTGAATCAAGAAAATTATCTATTTTATAGCTTAGGTTGCTTGCTTGAAGTTGCAGACGGCTGTTTTGTTCATATTCTAGGTGTTCCCACTGATAAAAACCAATAAATAAAACTAAAAGCAAGGTTAGAATAGCCCAAGCTAATTTAAATTTTTGCTGTAAACTGTCCTTAGGTGTTGGATTAAGCATACCTTAGATCGTATTATAAATCTTATAAATAGAGTTTAGAGTGATCTCTGCTAAATGCATAATCGTTTTTTCATCTGTATTTAGAGGAGGAAGCCAGTAGAGTGTTTTTCCAAGGGGCCTTAAGAAAGCACCGTGTTTTAATGCCTGCTGATAAAATTTAAACCCCACGCGCTCATTTGGTTGGTCTTCTAGATCGCCAGCAACCATAGCCCCAATCGACCTTATGTCACTTAATTTTCCTGTTTTATCGCTAATTTCTTGAAATAGTTTAAGCATTTTCTGCCCTAACAAAGTTGCTTTTTGATTAAGGCCTTCCTCCTCGATCGTTTTAATGGTTGCTAGGGCAGCACTTACAGCTAACGCATTACCACTATGCGTATGTGAGTGCAAAAATGATTTTCCCGATTCATAATCAGCATAAAATAATTCATAAATAGCATGGTCAATTGACACACAGCTTAGCGGAATACTGCCTGAGGTTAAGCCCTTCGAAAGACATATTAAATCAGGTTTCATTCCAGTATATTCACTTGCTAACCAATTACCTGTACGACCTATGCCTGTCATAATTTCATCAGCAATAACATAAATACCTTGGCTTTGTGCCCAGCTCATAAGTCTTTTTAAAAAATCTGCACTATAGCACTGCATACCGCCAGCCCCTTGTAAAATAGGCTCGACAATTATTGCGCAGGTTTCATATTTAATTTGTTCTAAATAAGTAAGAGCCGATTGCCATTGACTGGATGCATTATGCCAAAGTGGATCTTCCACACCACTAACATAGGGAATTTCTTTAAGGAAATAACAAGACAAGCCAAGGTTATTATAAGGCTCTTTATAGATTCCTAAATCGCTTACACTTAAAGCGCCTATTGTTTCACCATGATAACTATTTTTTAAAGAGATAAAACCTTGACGTTGTGGCTTACCAAGGATTTTTTGAGCGTGTAATGCTAACTTAAGTGCAATTTCTACAGCACAAGAGCCATCACTGGCAAAGAATAAATGTTGATTGCCCGTAATCGCTGCCAATTTCTCTCCAAACTCAGCTAGGGCTTCATGCGTGGTATTCGCGGCAATAACATGTTCAAAAGTACCAAGTTGTTTTTGAATAGCATTAATTACCGCAGGGTGACCATGCCCTAGTGATTTACACCACCAACTAGAAATACCATCAATCAGCCTGCCTTGATTTGTTTCTAAATAACTGCCTTGTGCACTATAAACTACAACAGGGGCACTTTGTTCAAAATCTTTCATCTGCATGCAGGGATGCCAAATATGATTTAAATCGTTATTAATTATTTTTGTTGTGTTAACCATAATTTAATTTTAAGTTGACAATAAAAAACGACAATTTATCATGTTACAAAAAAATAACAAAAAAAAATTTGTGAATAAAAGAATGATGAAATGGACAAAGGAAGAAATTGAAAAAATATATACTCAACCTTTTAACGATTTAATTTATGCAGCACATATGTGTCATCGCGAGCATCATAAACCTAATCAGCTACAGCTTGCTGCTTTATTAAATATTAAAACAGGGGCTTGTCCAGAAGATTGTGGGTATTGTTCTCAAAGTGGACATTATAAAACACCTATTCAAAAAGAAAAATTACTTTCTCTTGATGAAATTATTGCAAAAGCAATACAAGCAAAGGCTGCAGGTGCGACACGATTTTGTATGGGTGCAGCTTGGCGAAGCCCACCAGCAAAAGCAATGCCTACGTTAGTAGAGGCAATTAAACAAGTAAAAGAACTTGGCCTTGAAACCTGTATGACTTTAGGTATGCTCAGTACAGAGCAATCAATCGCCTTAAAAGAAGCGGGCTTAGATTTTTATAATCATAACATTGATACTTCACCATCCTATTATAACAAGATTGTAACAACGCGAACCTTTAACGATAGACTGCAAACTCTTGAAGAAGTACGTAAGTCAGGTATGAAAGTATGTTGTGGTGGTATATTAGGTTTAGGTGAAACAAGGGATGATAGAATTGAGTTCTTAATGACGCTCGTTAATTTACCTTCACCTCCAGAAAGCGTACCGATTAATAGTTTAATTCCTGTAGAGGGAACGCCTTTAGCTAAAACAAAGCCTATAGATAGCATTGAACTGATTCGCACGATTGCCACGGCACGTCTTCTTATGCCTAAAAGTATGATAAGGCTTAGTGCTGGGCGGGCCAAAATGAGTGATGAACAGCAAGCTCTCTGTTATTTTGTCGGTGCAAACTCAGTTTGGGCAGGTGAAAAATTATTAACTCAAGAAAACCCCGAAGTTGATAAAGACCAACAACTATTTAATAAATTGGGGTTACAAGCACAGCTAGCATGATTAATCAATTGTTAAAGCAACATAAACTTTCTTTGCAACAGCAAGGTTTATACAGGAAGCGATTAGTCTTAGATACCTCAAAAAAAGATATACTTAATTTTAGCTCTAACGATTATTTATCATTAAGAGATAATAGATATATTAAACAAGCCTATAAAAAAGGAATTAACTTATATCCTGTTGGTAGTGGAGCTGCAATGTCTGTTTGCGGTTACCACAATATTCATCGGGAGCTTGAAAATACATTTGCCCACTATTTAAAAGCGGATAGTGGCTTGTTATTTAGCTCTGGGTATGCTGCTAATTTAGGTATTGTTCGGTTACTTGCCCAAATAAAATGCCAGTTATTAATTGATAAAGCAGTTCATGCATCCGTTTATGACGGTATTAAATTAACAGCGATAAATCATAAGCGGGTTTTACATAATAATTATGATGATTTAAAGGGAAAAATACATAATACAATTGCTAGTTCTGTCTTTATGACAGAAGGTATATTTAGTATGAGTGGTCAGCAAGCAAATTTAAAAACTATTGCCAACATTTGCGCAACAAAGAAAGTACCAGTCATCGTTGATGAAGCGCATTCATTTGGTGTAATAGGCCAATGTGGCCTAGGTGCTGTAACTTATTACCAATTGAATCAACACCAAGTTCCTTTACGCTTAATTACTTTTAGTAAGTCTTTGGGTGGGCAGGGCGCTATTGTAGTTGGGCAAGGCGAATGGATAGAAACGTTGTTTCAGTATGCACGCTCTAATATTTATTCAACAGCAATAAGTCCTGCCTTAAGTTATGGCGTACTAGAAAGTTTACCTATCTTGATGTCCCTTGATTATGAACGTAAAAAATTAACGGAGTTGATTGCTTATTTTAATCAATGTGTAAAGGATTCTCCTCTACAGTGGCGCCAATCAGACACACCTATTCAGCAATTACAATTAGGTTGCCCGCGTCGAGCACTCTATTATTCTTTACAATTAAAAAAGCAAGGCATAATTTGTCAAGCAATACGTCAGCCTACTGTTTGTCGACTTACAACAGGACTGCGAATAGTTTTAAATTCGCACCACGAAAAAAGTGATATAGATAAATTATTTAACAGGTTGTATCAAATTGAGCATCTTAAACATTAATAAAATTGGTCAAGGTAGCCAGGCGTTGGTTTTATTGCATGGCTGGGGTTTTGATCAAAGAATTTGGCATTCACTGTTACCAAAACTCAGTAAAAATTTTACTTGTTATCTAGTTGATTTACCTGGTTTTGGAGAAAGTAATTTGATGCATTGGGAAGAATTTAAATCAAAGCTTTTAAATTATCTACCAGAACGATTTGCCATTTTAGGTTGGTCTTTAGGTGGCCTCTTTGCTACCAAGCTTGCTATAGAAGTACCCCTCCGCCTGACTCATTTAGTTAACGTTACATCCTCACCTTTTTTTATTAAAGAGATAAAATGGCCTGGAATAGAACGGCTAACGTTAGAGCGTTTCTTTATTAATTTAAGTCGTGATCCGAAAAGAACTACAATGGAATTTATTACTTTACAATTAAGAAATTTTCCGCTGAAAAACCTTAAATTTGATTTAAGTGAATTTTCTTCGTCACAGGAAGCGCTTACAAATGGTTTATTTATACTTGCCAATTGGGATTTACGAGCCGATTTAACTCAATTAAGAATCAAAACTTGTTATATGTTTGGTCGTTTGGATGCTATTGTTCCGCGCCAATTAGCATTACAAATGCAGGAATTACATCCCTATTTTAATTATATTTTATTTCATAAAGCAGCACACATGCCTTTTATTACCCACCCAGAAGATTTTATTTTTGAGCTAGAGAATTTCTTATTATGAAACGCATTTTTATTACAGGTACCGACACTGATTGTGGTAAAACGTATGTAGTATGTAAATTATTAAATTTTTACAATCAAAAGTTTAAAGCACAAGCTTTAAAACCTGTAGCCAGTGGTTGTGAAAGAATAAATGGACATTTAATAAGTCAGGACGTAATGAGGTTGCAAGCCTATAATAATGAGCCTTCGCTTTGCATCAATCGCTGGCTTTATGAGCCACCCATTTCTCCCCATCTCGCAGCACTTTTTGCTAATAATGAGTTTGATATTAACGAAATTGACCAGTTTAGTCAGCAAGAAGAATTTAACAATTTTGATTATTTGCTCATTGAAGGAGCGGGGGGGTTACTAGTTCCAATTAATAATTATGAAACTTGGCTCGATTTTTTAAAATTAACCGCCATACCAGTTATTTTGGTTGTCGGTATGCGTTTAGGTTGTCTCAATCATGCTCTATTAACGGATGCAGTACTTAAAGCTAATCAAATTTTTTGCCTTGGTTGGATTGCAAATTGTCTAGATAAAGAAATGCTTTTTCTTGAAGAAAATATTAATACATTAAAATCTAAAATGCATATGCCCTTCATTGGGCGTGTTCCATATAATTTACCAAACGATAAAGAAATAAAATTCGCAGACCATATTTTGTTTAATTAATCGCTAATCTTATAAGTCGTAAATAGTTTTTAAAACGAGAGTTTATAAGAGTTATGCATTGTTTATATTCGGTGAGTTAGTTATAATTTAGTATAATTTTTTGCTGTTTTTTACTAAAAATCGCTGGTTTTGCTAATTTCACTGAAATTTTTAGTTAAGCGTATTCTATAAAAGGTAGATTGCGTTGTAATTTTACATTTTTCTATTATTAAACGGTTTTCATGGGGAGTCTTGGATGCCAATTTATGAGTATGAGTGTTCAAATTGCCATCACAAATTCGATTTGATACAAAAAATACACGATGCACCTGCAACTCAATGCCCGCAGTGTTTTCAGGATACAGCCGTTCGACTTGTTTCAGCTGCTGGTTTTCAATTAAAGGGAAATGGTTGGTACGTCACAGATTTTAAAAATAAAGGTACGCAACCGGCTCAGGCTAATAAAGATAAAAGTACAACTGGTGATAAAAAACCTGAAGTAAAAACAGATTCAACTTCAAAAGGTGAAAAAGATTGAAATCTAAATCATTTCGCAGCTTTCTATTTGCCGGGTTAATAATTTGGCTGCCTATTCTAGTTACCTTTGTTGTTTTAAGATTTATTATTGATATCTTAGATTCGACAATTGCGCTTCTACCTAGTGCTTATCAACCAGAGCAACTGATTGGCATGCGTGTACCAGGTTTGGGCGTTGTGCTTTCGCTATTGTTGTTAATTATAACGGGTATTGTTGCAACTAATATTCTTGGCCAACGAATAATGGGTTGGGGAGAAGCTTTACTTGCGCGTATTCCTTTGGTGCGCACGATTTATAATACATCAAAGCAAATTATTCAGGCTGTTTTTGCAACGAACAGCCAAGCTTTTCGAAAAGTTATGTTAGTTCAATATCCTCGCAAGGGAATATGGTCTTTAGCTTTTCAAACGGGTATGGCTAATGCTGAGATTATTTCTCATACGGGTGATGAAATGGTAAGTTTATTTATACCTACAACACCTAATCCTACTTCAGGTTTTCTAATTTTAGTGCCAAAACGCGACGTTATTGAGTTAGCAATGACAATTGATGAGGCATTAACATTTATTATTTCTTTAGGTGTTATGCCATCGCCAGATAGTAAAGCACCCGTTACTTATACTTATTAAAATAGGTGTCCCATGCGATCACATTATTGTGCAAAAATTAATGAAACAATGATAGACCAAACTGTAAGTATTTGTGGTTGGGTTCATAATCGTCGTGATCATGGTGGCGTTATTTTCTTAGATATTCGGGATCGCACTGGATTGGTGCAGGTCGTATATGAGCCAGAGTTAGCAGAAATATTTAAAATAGCAGAAAAATTACGTCATGAATTTGTAATTTATGTAAAGGGTAAAGTACGAGCTCGCCCTGCAGGCATGATTAATCCTAAGATGGCTACTGGCCAAATTGAAATTTTAGGTTTTGAGCTTGAGATTCTTAATCAATCTCAGATACCGCCATTTTTACCTGATGAATATCAATCAATAAGCGAAGATTTACGTTACCGATACCGTTATTTAGACCTGCGTCGCCCAGATATGCAGAAGAATTTAATTTTAAGACATAATTTAATTAAATGTATTCGTGAATATTTAAATACCCAAGGTTTTTTAGATATCGAAACGCCTATGTTAACAAAGGCTACTCCTGAAGGTGCTAGAGATTATCTAGTGCCATCACGCGTTCACCCAGGTTCGTTTTATGCTTTACCGCAGTCGCCCCAATTATTTAAACAGTTACTAATGATGTCAGGATTTGATAAATACTATCAAATTGTACGTTGTTTTCGCGATGAGGATTTAAGAGCAGATAGGCAACCTGAGTTTACTCAGCTTGATCTTGAAATGTCATTTATTGATGAACATGCAGTACAACATGTCATTGAAGAAATGCTAGTGAAAGTGTTTAAAGACATTTTACAAATTGATTTGCCACTGCCTTTACCTAAAATGAGTTATGCAGAAGCTATGCGTCGTTTTGGCAGCGATAAACCAGATTTACGTATTCCATTAGAGCTTACTGATATCGCCGATTTAGTGAAAGATTCTGAGTTTAAAGTGTTTGCCAGTGCAGCAAATAGTACAGATGGCCGCGTAGTCGCACTAAGATTACCAAATGGCATTAAATTAAGTCGCAAAGAATTAGATGATTATGCAACTTTTGTAGGAATTTATGGGGCTAAAGGCCTGGCTTATATTAAAGTTAATGATAGAGCACAGGGTATGGCTGGATTACAGTCACCAATTCTAAAATTTTTATCCGAAGATATAGTTAATTCGATTTTAGATAGATTAGATGCGCAAACGGGTGATGTTTTATTTTTTGGTGCTGATAAATCCTCTATCGTTAATGAGTCAATGGGTGCATTAAGGATAAAGGTAGGTCATGATTGTGGATTAGTTGAAGCAGGCTGGCAATTACTTTGGATAGTTGATTGGCCAATGTTTGAAGTTGATCCTAACACACAAGCTTTACAACCTATGCATCATCCTTTTACATCGCCTAGAGAGCTCGATAAGGAAGCTTTAGTGAATGCCCCAACTAAAACGTTGGCCAAAGCTTATGATATTGTCATTAATGGCTATGAAATTGGTGGTGGCTCTATTAGAATACATCAGCCAGAATTACAACAAACTGTTTTTGATTTAATAGGTATTACAGAACAAGAAGCTAAAGATAAATTTGGTTTTTTACTTGATGCATTACAATTTGGTTGCCCTCCACATGGCGGTATAGCTTTAGGAATTGACAGGTTAGCAATGTTGCTAACAAATTCTTCCTCTATACGAGATGTAATTGCATTTCCTAAAACTCAATCGGCTTCATGCCTTTTAACTAATGCGCCTACACCTATAGGCCAAGCTCAACTTACTGAATTGGGAATTCGTCTTGCACCTAACTTATCAATATCCAAATAAAATACCAAAAGGATATTATGCAATACTAAGGAGTTGGTTATGGATTGCAGTAATCTTATTAATGAGTACTGCAATTGCTTCTGCACGGTCATCCACTACTAATTCCAGCAAACTCATTGAATATTTAACGCAAGAAAAAACGAATTTAAGTTTAGTTATTAGTGAAGCTAAATTATTTAACTCACCTACAAATGAAGAAGATTATTCAAAACGGATTCAACAAAATGAAGCTTTAATTGCTTTAAATAAAGCAAAAATTACAAGCCTTGAGAGTTTTTTAATAACTCAAAAGAAACTTCAAGCAGATTTTGGTTTGCGTCTTAAACAGCTTCAGCAATTCCCTGTGTCTGATTCTCCTCAAATTAATTCGCAAGCTAAAATTGAGAGAATTAACGCGCTAAATGAAGTAAATAAAAAAACAATAGAACTCATTAATGAAAACTTAAATTTAGCAACTCGTTATCAGGATTTATTATTAGAACAAAGACAAAAGCTTGATCTTTGGAAGTCAAAAGCAGAAATGCGACAACATTTAAATGACTTACACGCCCAAGAAGATAAATTAAATCAATCCCTTGATAAATTATATGAAAATAGCTTAGCGCTGCAGCAAAAAATTAAAGCTGAAAACAATAGTAAAACTACTTATTTGCTTGAAGCAAGATTATTATTAAACAACCAAGTCATTAATCTTACTCAACACAAAATAGCAAGTCTTAATTTGCAGAGGAAATTAAGCAAGGCTGATTATGAGTTATTAAAAACGCCTGATATTCGTACGTTGCAAACTGTCACTGATGTTTATAAAAATACTATCTCACAGCTGTCAGATATGGAGCAAGCTTTAAAAAAGATGGTGAACATGTTAGATGCTGAGCAGCGTCATCTTACTGAATCTAATATTAAGCAGCAGTTTACCACCTTAATTAAAATTATTAATAAGCGTATTGCTGATATAACAATTCAAGAACAAACCTTGCAAGAAGATTTAGAAAATCATCAGCAGGAATTAAAAAAACAATTATCAGTAAGGCAAAGCTTATCAGAATATCGTATTGATAGTTGGCCAACTATTATGCATGAATTATCACGTATACCCATGCAATTTTATAATTATATAAAATCATTAACCTTTAAAACACGTGACAATTACCTATGGCAAGATACCTTTCCTGCTGTCCTTATTTGGATTACATTAATGGTTGCAGCAGCTGGATTTTACTTTTTGCATCATTTATTAAAACGTTTAACTCAAGATAAAGAGCGATCTAGGCTTTCTGGTCATTTATATGATGGAATTTTGACGTTAGTTAGTCGCAACATGCCTTATTTGGCTTTAAGTGGTTTTTTATTTGTTGTGCTCTATCTTAATAAAGTTCCCTTTAGTAATTATCAGCTTTTATTTAATCTTATTTTAGTTTGGTTATCTTTTCGAACTGTTTTGTTAGTTGCCCGTCTAATATTACTGGAACGTATTAGTGATTCATCTGGTAAAGATGTCAAATTATACTATCGCGTTAAATGGTTGTTATTAGCAGGTGGCTGGACTACTGCTTTTATGGTATTTAGTTACCAGTTGCCCCTCCCACTAATTTTGCAAGATATTTTTAACCGTCTTTTCATGTTGTTTTTGGTCGCGGTTTCTCTTTTAGTTTTGAAAAGTAAAGAGGTGATTTCTCATCTTCTTTACCCCGTTTTAAAAACTAAAAAACGCTATGTACGCAATGCGGTAATGATATTAATGGTGTTAACGCCACTTACCTTACTTGTTACCGCAATTATAGGTTTAATAGGTTATATCAATCTGGCTTGGACTATGAGTAGGTATCAAGTTCAAGTGCTCTTTATTATTACCAGTTACATTGTAATTCGTGGTTTATTATTTGATGCTTTGGAACTTATATCGGAATGGATGATTTCTAATTCCACAAACGGCTGGTTGTGGATAGAGGTTATTTTAAAACCGGTTGATAAAGTTTTAAGAGTGCTTCTGTTAATCTGTTCGCTCGTTGTGTTTTGTCAGTTATTTGGTTGGCTATCTGACTCCATGATGCTGGCAAAATTACAGCGTATTAGTGAATATCCGTTAGTCAATATCTCTGGTATTCATATCACATCAGTAAGTCTTGTTGAGTTTTTTATTGTGCTTGCTGTTTTTTATTGGGTTGCTAAATGGACGCGGGAATTTTGCTATCGATGGTTATATCGGAGCACGCGTGATGCTGGTATTCGCAATAGTTTGGCTGTCTTTACTCAATATGCGGTTATTTTAATAGGTAGTATTATTACGCTACGAGTATTAGGCTTTGATTTTAGTGGCATGTCTATGGTTATTGGTGGTCTTGCTGTAGGTATGGGCTTTGGACTGCGTGATTTTGCAAGCAATATTGTCGGTGGTATTATGTTGCTTATTGAACGTCCGGTAAGAGAAGGGGATTTAATTACTTTGGGAAATTACGAAGGACGAGTGTCACACATCGGTATACGCTCAATGCGCGTTTCTTCTTGGGATAATATGGAGGTATTAATTCCTAATGCTGAAACGTTTAATAAACCCTTTACCAACTGGACACATCAAGATAGCATTATTAGGACGGTTGTTCCTATCAAAGTAAGTCGTGCTGACGATCCTAGTGTTGTACAACAGTTAATTTTAGATGTATTAGCAACGAGTCATGAAATTGTTAGCGAACCACCAGCCCAAGTTTTTTTGAAAAAAATTGATGAAGCTTTAATTGAATTTGAAGTACGTTACTTTATTAATGTACAAACGCATACGCGTTTTGAAGTACGCTCTAATGTGTTGTTTGCTATTATGGAGCAATTTAGAAAGGCTGGTATTAAGCCACCCATACCACCAATTAGTGTGCAATTAAAAGAATTAGAAGAACAAGAATTAAAAGAAAAAAAATATGAGCGGGCACTTATTAAAAGTACCACCGATTAATGAAAAAGAATTACTTGCTCGATGCCTTCAAATTGAAGGCATCAGTTTTGCTCAACTTGCAAACTTAATTCAAACTACTATTCCTAAAGACCAATCAAGACGAAAAGGTTGGGCGGGCCTCGCAATTGAAATTATTTTAGGTGCTACGGCAGGCACTAAAGCCTTACCTGATTTTATGCATCTAGGCGTGGAATTAAAAACAATACCTTTTAATGCACTGGGTAAACCTGCTGAGTCTACTTTTATTACAACTATCCCGCTTTTAACGGTTCATCAGCAAAACTGGCTTAGTTCAGAGTGTTACAAAAAGCTGAAACGTATTCTTTGGATTCCAGTTGAAGGCGCCCGCGAAATTCCTTTTGAAGAGCGTCGCATTGGCCATGCTTATCTTTGGTCTCCGACAGCTGCAGAGGAAGCTATTTTAAAAGAAGATTGGCTTGAATTAACAACTATGATAGGCATAGGTCGTTTAGAAGAAATTGATGCAACGTTAGGTCAGTATTTGCAAGTTCGTCCTAAAGCTGCAAATGCCCGATCGCTTTGTTATGGTTTCAATAGTGAAGGTAGTAAAATTCTCACTTTACCACGTGGTTTTTACCTGCGTCGACAATTTACTGAGGCAATATTTGCCATGAAGTAAAAATTAAAAACAACAAAATAAATTTATTAAATCAAATGGTTACATTAAAAACAAGGCAGCCATTTATAATAAGAATTTGATTGATATTGAAAATAAGTACTGTTATTATTCAAACGTGGCGAATGCTTTGATAAAGCTATGAATTTTTTCATAAACAAGGATGAAGGGATGAAAACAATATTATCTAAAATTATAAATAAGTTTACATTAGGATTGTTCATTGCTCTGGCTAATTCTGTTGCCTTTGCTGCTGGACCAGTAGCTCCTAGATGGTCTTGGTCTCCAGGTTGGATAGCAGCTGGTGTTTTAGTTGCAGCAGTTATTGGTGGTATTATCGCTTTTGTTGGTCATGATGACGATGACGATGAAGCTAACATTCTTGTTTGCCAATAAATTTAGCTGCTGATGTATTTTAATGCTAGCAGCTATTGCCGTTGCTAGCGTTACAGCCTTTTAAGTTATTTGAGAACTTAGCTATGACTAGTCATTCAATGCGTTATTCATGGCAAGTAATGCATGCTTCAGTTTTTGCTCTAGTTATTCGTGATATTCAAAAGAAGTTTATTAAAACAGTAAATACAGAGCGCTCACTTGGCATTATATGGGTAATATTAGAACCTATAACACATATTGCTATATGGTTATTAATTCGTCTGATGCTCAATCGAAATATTCACACTCAAATTCCTATACCTTTATTTATTTTATTAGGTATTATTCCGTTTCTTTTATTTCGAAATACTATAAATAGTAGTCGGGGAAGTATTAAAGGGAACAAAGGTTTTTATTTGTTTCGACAAATTAAACCTTTAGATCCGATTTTAGCTAAAATTATTAGTGAATTTGTAATTTCAGTGTTTGTTTTCCTAATTTTGCTGACCGGATTTAGTTGGTTCAATTTAAAATGGACGCTTTATAATTTTTCATCTTTACTATTTAATACAGCTACTTTTGTAGGGTTTATTTTAGGAATCTCCTTAATAATAGCTATCGCTTGTTTTTTCTTCAATTTTATGGTTACCGTCGTTATGATTTTTAACCGTATGTCTTACATTTTTTCAGGGGTTTTTTTTAGTGCAGATATGCTACCTAAGCCTATAAGAAATATAGCCTTGTATAATCCTGTTTTTCAGTTTATTGAGTTAGCCCGAGAAAATTTTAGTGCACCTTTCTCTTTTACTTCCTATGCTTCTAGCGCATATTTATTTAAATTCTCATTAATTACACTGGCGATTGGGTTAGCACTTTACCTCGCTTTATACCAAAAAATAATGATTGAAATTGAGCAGCGATGATCGAAGCAATAAATATTAGCAAACATTACAAAGTACAAGGAAAAAAGCATACTGTATTTAATAATTTATCTTTATGCATAGAACCTGGTGAAAGAATTGCACTAATGGGACCAAACGGCGCAGGTAAGTCAACCTTGTTGCGTATTTTATGTGGTATAGAAAAGCCCAGTAGTGGAGTTGTGAATATTACTAGTAGCTTATCTTGGCCTGTAGGGGTAGCAGGAGGATTTATTGGTAATTTAACCGGACGGGAGAATGTAAAATTTGTCTGTCGGCTTTTTATGACAGATAGGGATGAAACAAAACATAAAATAAATTTCGTCCAAGATTTTGCTGAAATTGGTCATTATTTTGATATGCCTATGCAAACTTACAGTTCTGGAATGCGGTCACGCTTAGCCTTTGGTTTATCTATGGCTTTTGATTTTGATTTTTACATCGTTGATGAAGCCTTAGCTGTAGGAGATGTGACTTTTAGAAAAAAATGTAAACAAATCTTCAATCAGAAAGCTGAATCTAAAGGTATTATTATGGTTTCCCATAGTATTGGTTTAATACGAGAATTTTGTACTCAGGGTGTTTTTTTGAGTGGCAGCTCAGCAACTAAAGTCAATACTATCGAAGAAATAGCTAGTTTGTATAGGACATTAGCTTAATATGGTTATTAAATTTTTTAAAGCTTACTTTCTAGCTTTAATGAGTAATTTATGTTACTGTTTTTACGCGAATTTGGAGTTGCTTTATTAAAGGAAGTACATGGAACAAGTATATAAAGGAAAGAGGGTTCTCATTACCGGTGCTGCAGGAACAATTGGCTGTGTCTTAACTTCAAAATTATTGCAATTGAATGTCAAAGAAGTAAAAGCGCTCGATAATAATGAATCTGAATTATTCTATTTGAATGAAAAACATCGGAAAGAATCTCGCTATAATGGTTTTTTTGCTGATATTAGAGATTTAGATAGACTTAAGTATCTCGCTCGTAATGCAGATATTATCCTCCATACAGCAGCAATGAAGCACGTTATTATCAGCGAGCAAAGTCCCTTTGAAGCCGTACGAACTAATGCTGAAGGCACACTTAATGTCATTAGTGCTGCCATTGAATCTTCAACTGTTAGTCGAGTAATTTATACCAGTAGTGATAAAGCTGTTAATTCTACTAATGTAATGGGTACAACTAAGCTTTTAGGTGAGCGGCTCATTACTTCTGCAAGTAATATCAAAGGTTCTAGTAATATTGTTTTTAGTAGCACGCGTTTTGGTAATGTTATTGGTTCCCGAGGTTCTGTTTTACCTATTTTCTATTCTCAAATCAAAGAAGGTCAAAATATTACTATTACAGATAGCCGTATGACGCGGTTTTTCATGACTGCAGATGAAGCTGTTAAGTTAGTTATTGAAGCTTCACTACTAGCTAAAGGTGGTGAGGTTTTTATTACAAAGATGCCAGTGATGCGTATCATCGATTTAGCGACAGCCATGATAGAGCTTGTGGCTCCTAAATTTGATCGCAATCCAGATGATATTGAAATTGAATATATAGGAACAAAACCTGGTGAAAAGCTCTATGAAGAATTAATGACTCAAGATGAAACTGAAAGGGCTTATGAACTTAAACATATGTTTATGGTAAAACCTGCCATGCTTCCCTTGTATGAAGAAATAGATTATAGCAATTATGAAACCTTAGTTAGTAAAAATGTCACCAAGCCTTACATTAGTTCAAGTGAAAAGTTTATGACAGTAGAAGAGATAAAAGATTACTTACTCTCACACTTCCTTCTTGATTGTTATAAATACCAAGGCGCTGTACCGAATAATATTACTAAGCGAGTTGTGCCTGTAGCCGAATCTGAGGTCAATAAAAATTATGCTGCGTTAATTGTATAAGTCTTAAGGAGAAGTAAAGTGCCTCATGTTTTAATTTTAGGTGGAGATGGTTATCTAGGTTGGCCTACTTGTATGTATTTTTCAAATCGTGGTTACGAGGTAACAGTTGTCGATAATTACTTAAGACGTAACGCTTGTGTTGAGCTTGATGTAGGTATGCTTTATTCAGTTCCATCTCTTATCGAGCGCGCAAAAATTTGGCATGAATTAACAGGCAAAGAAATAAAAGTTGTCATTGGCGATCTTGCTGACCCTGAAATAATGCGTAATTTATTTAATGGCCATGTGACTTATCAATGGGCTACAAATCAGCAATTTACAGGAATTCCTGATACAGTAGTTCATTATGCCGAACAACCGTCAGCGCCATACTCTTTAATTAACTATAAATACGCAAATAATACTATTCAGAATAATCTATTAGTGACTAATAATATTTTGTTTGCTCTAAGAGATTTTTCGCCAGATACCCATTTAATAAAACTAGGTACCATGGGCGAGTATGGTACGCCTAATATTGATATTGAAGAAGGTTGGCTTGAAATAGAGCATAAAGGACGTAAAGATAAGTTTTTATTTCCACGCCAAGCAAGCTCGATTTATCATACTACGAAGGTTATGGATACAGACTTGATTTGGTTTGCTGTACGTATGTGGGATCTTAAATGTACTGATTTAATGCAAGGTCCTGTCTATGGCATAGATACACCAGAATCACAAATAGACGAGCGTTTGAAAACCATTTTTAATTATGACGAAATTTTTGGCACGATTATTAATCGTTTTATTACCCAAGCTGTCGTAGGTTACCCGTTAACTGTTTATGGCAAAGGTGGCCAAACACGCGGTTATTTAAATATTAATGACACACTACAATGTGTCCATGCGTCTGAAAAAACGCCTGTACAAACAGGTGAGTTACGTATATTTAATCAAATTATGGAAACGTTTACAGCAAATGAGTTGGCTGAGTTAACTAAGAAAGTCGGAGATAACCTTGGTTTTAACGTTCAAATTAAAAATATAGAAAATCCACGTAAAGAAAAAGAAGAGCATTATTACAATCCTGCTTATCAAGGATTACAAAATATCGGTGTAAAACCTCATTATCTTACTGAAGATTCTATGCAAAGTATTTTTGAAGTTGTAAACCGCTATAAAAACAATATTCGCAAAGACATTATTTTTAAAGGTATTAAGTGGTAGTGTTTAAATAGGATAAAAATGAAAATCGCTATAATTGGATGTGGTAAACAAGCACTGAAACATTTAAATGGATTTATACAAAATCAAATTGATGAATTCGTTTTATACGATCCCATTATTGAACGATCTCAGGAACTAGCTGCTAAATTTAACTGTCAGTATACTGATAATCTCAATGATATCTTTACTGATAATACTGTAAAGGCAGTAGATATTTGTACTCCAGTAGAGTTTCATAAAGATTTAGCAATAAAAGCTATATTTTCTAAGAAGCATTTCTTTTGTGAAAAACCATTAACAATTTCTCTTGCTGATGATGAAATGATAAGAGATCTTGCTATTCAGCATAGAGTAGTAGGAATGGTCGGTTATATTTATCGTTTTTCTCCTATTTTGCAAGAGGTAAGAGAAATTGTTAAAAATAATATTATAGGAGAAGTGCATTCAGCGCTGTTTCGAATTGGAAGTAAGGGAAATCATGCCCATTGGAAACATTTACGTAGTACAAATGGTGGGGCCTTAAATGAAATGGCTGTGCATATGATTGATTTAGCTTTATGGTATTTCGATGATATTAATGAGATTCAATTGCTAGATGCAGAGATATGTTTACCTGTTCGTATGATAGAAAATCAAGCTTTACTTTCTGATACAGAAGATTTTGTTTTAGCCAAATTACGTACTAAGCAGGGTCAACATATCCTTTTAATGGCAGACTTTTTGTCATCAGACTTTAATCAAAGTGTTGAGCTACAGGGAAGTAATGGTAGTTTAAAAGCATCTATTCAGCCTAATTATCCTCATGAGTTAAACCTTATTAAATCTGCAGGGTCATATAATCAAGGTAAAACAAAGCTAATTTGTCGGGATGATGATCTTTATGAAGCGCAGATGCATCACTTTATTAATTTAATAATAAATGAAGGTTTTATGAGTAATAATTTTTCTTTGGTAGAAAGCTGTAAGGTTTCAAAAATCCATAATTATCTAAGGGATGAAATCTTAAAAGTAATTCCAAAGCAAAATTATCCTCAAGAAAAGGTAAGTAATAATGGATTTATCAATGCATCAGAACCAGCAGGTATGTTTTAGCAAAAGTTATGCCGTAGATTTTATCTCTAAACCAGTAAAGGTAGTTGGCGCAAATGAGATTTTATTAAAAACCCTGATTAGTGGAATAAGTGCCGGTACGGAGGGGATGTGGTATAAGGGAGAAGCTTCCGCTTTGCAAAGTGGAAGAAAAAATTACCCTTACTATCCTGGGTATGAATTAATTGGTGAGGTGATAGCGGTTGGTACAGAGGTAAATGACTTTAGTTTAGGAGACAAAGTATTTGCTATGAAACCTCATGCTACTCATGCTCTCTTAGGTGAAAATGATATATTTTTTAAAATTCCTTCTGATTTTAATTTAACAAATGCTCTTGCTATTTCTTTAACAGGCACCGCTCTTCATGCTATTCATCGCTCAAATTTAATGATAGGTGATCAATGTGCTGTAATAGGAATGGGTATTTTAGGATTCGTTTTAACACAAGTTTTGACTAATGCAATGAGTTGCAGAGTCACTACAGTATCTCGCTCTCATGAGAAAAAGGATTTAGCCCTAAAGTTAGGTGCGCAAGAAAGCATTGATTATAAAGAGATTGATAAATGTAAAGAAAATATCTATTGCGCTTTCGATACTACAGGTTTAAATTTAGGAATTAATGCAGCAATTCGTCTAATTCACTCTCAAGGTGAAGTCATTGCTGCAGGTTTTTATAACAAACCACTAGAAGTTGATGGAGAACTCCTATTTGCAAAAGAATTAACCCTGAAAGGTGTCAGAGGAGTAGGTCATTCTATTTATAATTTAGAATTTAACCGATGGGATAGATCTAAGACTATGCAGCTAGCCTGTAATCTAGTTCTCACGAATAAAGTCATTATCGATAGCCTCATTACTCATCAATTTAAGGCCCATAATATCGCTGAGGCATATCAAATGATAGCTCAAAGACAGGAAGATTATATACAAATTTTAATTGATTGGACTGACTAATTAAATTGGAATCTTTATGAAATATATTATCACAGGTGGATGTGGGTTTGTTGGGCTAAATTTAATTCAAGAGTTGTTTAAAAATGGAGTCCATCCTGGCAGTATAAAGATCATTGATAATGAGTCAGTTTGCTCAAGAGAAAATCTTTTGTTAGTGGGTGATTATATTGAGACGGGCGGCAGCTGGAGACATTCAGGAGATAAAATTATATTTACTCCCATAGATGTTCGAGACACTCGTGAAATACAACTAGCTACAGAGGAAGCAGATGTTATTATTCATTTAGCTGGTTCAACGGGTGTAGTTCCAGCATTAAAAGATCCGCTTAACGATTGTACTTCTAATATTATAGGTACACTCAATATTCTTGAAGCTGCGAGGAAAAATAATGTAAAGCGGATAATTTATGCATCTTCTGGTGCTCCTTTGGGAGATACAAGTCCACCTATTCATGAAGAAAAGCTTCCTAACCCCATTTCGCCATACGGCGCAAGTAAATTAGCTTGTGAAGGGTATTGTCGCGCTTATGCAAACTGCTATGGACTAGAGACGGTTATTTTGAGATTTGGTAATTTGTATGGCCCTTTTTCACAACATAAAATTAGTTTGGTTGCCAACAGTATTAATCAAGTAATTAATGGTAGGAAAATAGAAATTCATGGAGATGGTTCAGCAGTACGTGATTATCTTTATGCTCCTGATCTTGCAAGAGCAATATTAATTGCTTCTCAAAAGGAAAAATTAAGTGGAGATATCTTTCAAATTGCAACAGGAAAAGGGGTATCTGTTAATGATTTAATGAAAATTATGCTCCCTATTCTGGAGGAGTTTGGATTTACAGTAGATATGCAATTAACTAAACCCAGGTTATCAGATATTGTTTGTTCCTATGCAGATGTAAAAAAAGCTTATAACGTTCTTGGATGGAAACCTTTTTTTGATTTACCTCAAGGAATTAGAGCAACAATAGAATGGTTTATTAAGTATAAGAAGACATTTTTATCAGATCAAAAATGTGTTTTAGCTTAAATTTATTCATTTCAATGTAGCGAGGATTAAGATGTCTAAGGCAGTTTACATTTTTGGGGATAGTCATGCCAATACTTTCCTTCGAGGAAAAGAACTGATTGAGAAGAGCATTAAAGGAGTGACTTTTCACATAAGACCCATAGCAGCTGGCAAGATTGTTGATGAATTCGTATTTCAAAATAGTAAGAACCAGCTTATTATAAATCCCGTTCTAACAATTGCGCTATCAAAAGATGGTCTTTATCCAAAAGCTACATTTGACAAAACGATACTGAAATACGATCAGGTAAAACTATGTATTTTATTAGGTACAGGTTTACCTCACAGATTGTTGGTTAATGGTAATTCTATTCGTAGGCGATATTTTGAATACTTTATTGTTAGGGAAAAAAAACAAGATTATCAAACTGTTCCTCTTTTAAAAGATATGTTGAAAGATGAATTAAGAAAATGGCAGATTAGCTTTTTTAAAGGTCTAGATTTATTGAAAGAACAAGGATTTAATGACATAACTCTTTTAGCTTCGCCCCCATTACATAGAGATTATAATTATTTATTTGAAAAAGTTAGCTTTTTAGAGCCATTAGCTAAAGAAAAGGGGCTTGAGCCAAAATTTTGCTTTGCATCAGATTATCTAAGACAATTTCTTTACAATCTTTCTGAGCAAATCATCGAAGAAAAAGCTAAAGAATTAAATTATCAGTACATATCCAATCCTAAGGGTGTGATGGATAAGCAGGGATTTTTAAGACCAAAATATAACTATGATGGTGTTCATGCAAATGTCCATTATGCATTAGATTTTGCTAAATATATAGCTCAAGGAGTATAGAGTGAGTGGATCTAAGCATTTAAGTTGTCCATATAAAACTCGCCCCAACCATTCTTACTGGAAAAACAGTATAGCAGGACCTAAAGCGAATCAGGTTGACCCCGTTATAAAGCCTAAATTTAAATTTCATAAAAAAACTAAGGTTGCTACTGCAGGGAGCTGTTTTGCTCAGCATTTATCTAGACATATAAAGTTGCTAGGTTTTAATTATTATGTTCCTGAATCAGCACCTAGAATTATCTCAGATGAGATAGCTCAGCAATATAATTATGGTGTTTTTAGTTGTAGATACGGAAATATTTATACTTCTAAACAGTTAGTGCAAACTTTTGATAGGGCATTTGGTAACATTCAGTTTGATAAATATTGGAAAGAGGGAAATCAGTTTTATGATCCACTTAGACCATTTGTTAATCCAAATGGGTTTGCTTCTTTAGATGAATTAATAAATGACCGAATCTATCATCTATCGAAGGTCAAAGAGATGTTTGAAAATCTGGATATCTTTATATTCACTTTAGGTCTAACAGAAAGTTGGATTGATAGGGAAAATGATATTGTTTATCCTGTATGTCCAGGATGTGGAGTAGGAAATTTTAATAAATACAAATATAAATTTTATAATGAATCTATTTATGATGTTATAACAAACTTACTAAATTTTAATCGAAAGTTACTTGCCGTAAATCCTCAAGCTAAAATTATTTTAACTGTTTCGCCTGTGCCATTGATAGCAACTATGGAAAATAAACATGTCCTTGTAGCAAATACCTATTCTAAGTCTACATTAAGAGTCGCTGCTCATGAAGTTGAAAAGGAAAATAAGCATATAGATTATTTTCCTTCATATGAAATTATTACAGGAAATTTTAATAAAGGTGCTTATTATTATGATGATTTGAGAACTGTCAGGCCACATGGTGTTCAGCATGTAATGAATATATTTACAAAACATTATATTAATATGCAAGACATCCAGGAAAACAATGGATCTCGATTTCAATCTAGTCAATCAGCTAAAGAGGAACAGGATATAGATGTAGTATGTGACGAAGAACTAATGATGAAATAGGTTATTTAATTAATAATTTGTAAAGGGACTGCTCATGTTTTTTTCATCAAAATTAATGTCAAAATTTTATCCCGGGCCCGTAAAAAGATTTTTTTTAATGAAATATTTTGTTAAGAAAAATTTGGCTACAAAAGAATATGATTTTATCCAAGCTATGGATGTATTTTCTTTAGATGCAGCAGTTTCATTTAAAAACCAAATTCAAAAACCATTAATAGTCGATATCAATGAATTACCTGATTTAAATGGACGTCCTGCTACAGCGAAACTCCATTCTTTCTTTAAGAATCTGTTAAATCGAAAAATAAAAAGTCTAGTAGGAAAAGTAGATAGTTACATTACCACTTGTACCTCATTATCAGAATTTACTAAATCATTTTTAGGATGCGATGCAAGTGAAATCAAAAATGCTAATTCGATTTGGCAGAAAAAAAGTAATCGTAATCGAATTCAGGAAGATTTAAAATTTTCCAATGATGCTTTTATCCTCATTTTTCCGGCAACAGCTGCGCCTAATTATGGGGTTGAAGATTCAATACATGCTCTTAAAAAATTACCTGGCTATATTAAGCTAATTTTTATTGGCCGCTTTAACACGCCTGAATATAAGAAAAAAATACAAGCACTTGTTAAGAAAGAAAACTTATCAAGACGGGTCTTCTTTAAGGGACCATATTATGGAAATGAATATTTTGAGTACTTAAGTTCTGGGCATTTAGGTTTGGCTCCACTTTCTTTTCATATAAAAAATCACAACTACATACTTCCCTCCCGTTTATTAGATATGATTACAACTGAAATACCAATGATATCAACAAATATAAAAGAATTTTATAAATTAAATAGCACAGCTGCGATTGGAATTGGACTGGATTATTTAAATTCATTTCAAATTGCAAAAGCAATAAAAAATTATATTGCTTTAACTGAGTATGAAAAAAAGTCAATCAAAACAAATATTTTAAAATTAAAAGAGTTATTAATCAAAGATAAAGAACAAGAAAAATATTTAAAGATTATAAATAAAATGGTTGATCTAAAATATAAAAAGATAGCATTTATTTGTAATATAGGAATTGTTAATAATAAAAGATTAATTACTTTTTGTAAGACATTAGAAGAGCAAGGCGCTAGCATTGATGTCTATTGTATAGAGCCGCCTCGACAGGAATTAAAAGAAGAATTAGCTAACACTAACTTTATTTGTTTGAATAATCAGAACAAGTTTCTTTTCTTATCTTTTTTAAGTTGCCTTACTTTTTTGATAAAAGATTTTTCTTCTTTCTTTGGTAGTTTTCTTTTTAAACATTTCAAAAATATAATTCAATATTATAAAAAATTTATTCCTAAAACTTTTGTCAATGCCAAAAAGCAGCTTTTAATAACAAGAAAATTTGCTAGAAAAATTAAAAAAATAAAGGATTATAATCCTGACATAATTCTCTTACACGATACTTTAGCTTCCAAGGCTGGCATTGAATTATATAAGAAAAACCCAAGTGCTCAACTCGTTATGGATGTAACAGAAATACCTGACCTTAAAGAGAGGGGAAATCTTGCTTTACGAAATCTTCCTCAACCTATTAACAAAAAGTTTATTAATTGGGAAAAAAAATTTATTCAAAAAAGTAAATTAATTTTTACTCTTAACTCGAGCTTTAAAATTTTTATGGAAAATCGATATCAGCGTGATGATATCGAAATAGTTAAAAATGTAAGAATTCATACATCAAATAAAAGAAAATCGCTTAATTTAACGTTAAATTTATCTTCCAGTGATATTGTGGTTGTCTTTGCTGGTTCTTCATCAGTTATAACTTGTGCTTTACCAACTATTTCAGCTTTTAAAAGGTTGCCTAGTAATGTGCACTTGCTGTTTTTAGGTGAGGCAACTAATAAAATTTTTCAGCAAAAAATGTTAGCTCATGTTAAAAAACTAAACTTAGTTAATCGTGTCCATTTTCATGCGCCGATATATGGTAGAGATTATTTAGAAACCCTTGCTGCATGTGATATAGGTTTAGTCCTATTTAAGACAGATACCTTGCAGACAAAATTAGTTTTGCCAAATCGCTACTTAGATTTCGTAGCAGTTGGGTTACCTGTAATAAGCAGTGATATCATAGATGTTAAAGATTATATTATTAAATACAATACGGGAGAGTATCTTAAAACGATTACTCCAGACACTATAGCGACTGGCATAAGAAATATTATTCAACAATTTAAAATTGAGGGTAATGGGGAGAGATGTAGTGAGTTTAAGATTAGAGCTGAAGCTTTGAAAAATCACGTGTCCGAGCAAAATGATTTTGAAGTTTTTGCAACTAAAATTAGACAACTTGTTGAACATATTAATTCTCCTAAGGTTGCCTTTTTAGCAAGGCAAAGGTTATCTAGCAATACTCGTATTGCTAGGCAGTGCTTGGCTTTGAAAGAGGGAGGTTTTGATGTTAAATTGTACGGCATTAATGAAGGTCCATCGATAGAACTCTTAAAACAAATGGGGAATATAAAGGTTGAAGTATTTGATATAGCTTGATTATGACTTTAAAATTTTTCTCTTTAAAATTTTTTATTTTACAAATAAAATTTATTTATTTTCTAATAAAGAATAGAAAATCAGCACATTTCTGGTTATCACATTCAAATTTTTCTCATTTTCCTACTTTGTTAGCATCAGGGTTTCGATTAAATAGGATAATATTAGATACAGTAGAATTGCCCGATCCTAAACACAGAACATGTACAAGGATAAGAAGTTATAATTTTTTAATTCGCTATTTTTATCGTTATACTGATCGATGGATAGGTAAGCGTTGTTATAAAGTAATTACTACAAGTCACTCAATGAAACAGATCCTTGAGAAACATTACGGTAGGACTGTAGATTTTATTACCAATTTTGATAGAGATTATTTAATTCCTAATACTATTAAAGAGCCTTTTTCTATAGCTATTCCAGGATCAATTTCAGCCCCTACAGGTTTAAATTTTATTGCTAGCGTTATCCCTTATGTTCCTGATAAATGGACAATTAAATTTATTGGCCAGAACAAGCATGAAATAAATGCGATTAAGAAGAGGATAGGTCATAAGAATAATGTTAAATTTTATCAGAAAACAACCAGAGAAAAATATTTAAATATTCTTAGTACTTGTACTGTAGGTTGGATATTATTTGATGTTTCTATAAAAAACTGCCTTCATTGTTTACCTAATCGGTATTTAGACATGAAAAAATTTGATTTACATGTGATTCATACTGGTAATTTAGGTATTTTACATTATCAATTAAAAAATGATTTTTTGACTCCCTATAATAATCGAAATAAGTTACTTGAAATAACAAGTAAAATTTTTCATAGTCAAATTAAGGTTAATCCTTTTTACAATGATTCTGAAGACTGGGATATTTATTTTAACAATAATCTGAGCAGAGGCCAAAAAATTAATATAGTAAGTTTTACTAATATTGAAGAAAAGTACAGAATTGAAAAAGTTTTGTTTGGGCTAACTAAGAATGAGAATAAGTATTGTGTTTTTTACAAAAATAACAATAGCTTTCTTATATATCAAACTTAGCATATAAAGAAGAATTTTATAAATTTAAAATTACTAACTTTCTATTTGTTTTTGCAAATGTGTGTTAAATATATCTTTCCGATTTCCCTGCTCCAAGTTATTAACCATTTTTGAAATCATTTTACTTCCAGTCTTTTTAAACGTAAAAGGAAATAAAGCATGGCAAAAACAGGCTATTGAGCCTAATAACATGTTAAAAGAAAATTTAAGAGCAAAAAACATATGCTGAAAATAAGATTCACCAACTTCATTAGGGTGCTTGGTAAAAATATTCAACTTTCCTCCCTAAATTTAACAATCATCCTTGATAAGAACAGTCAATACTATAGCGGACAAAAATTAAATGTAAAGTAATTTTTATAAGTAGTTGAGATAATATATTGTAAGATTAATATGAATATATTTTACTGAAACTTGGCTCCCAAATGTGTTTCAATTCTTGCAGAGGATGCTGAAATCTTTTAGTATGTGCTTTGATAAATAAGAATTAGTTTTACAAGCAATATTTTATTGGAATATTTATTAATTATGGATTAATCTTTGAAAAAATTTCGACGAATTATTAAGCGTGGGACCGACTTAATACCTCTTGAAATAAAGTCCTTACAGCAACATAAAACCTTCTTGGCTTTTAAATCGCACCCTATAAGTGAACAGGTTTCAATATTTGTTAGAAATCGAAAGCTGTTTTCTTTTTTAGTTTTATTTCCTTGGCTGATTGCTGCCTTTTATATTCTTCTTATTCAAACACCAGTTTACGAAAGCAGCGCTAAGATTTTAGTTGAGCGTGATGATCAGCATGATTCTGTTAATAGTGTTATGGGTATGTGGGGCGGAGGGAGTGCAGCTTCTTCTGAAATTTATTTAACACGCGAATATATTATTTCACGTGAAATTTTATCGCATATTGAACAAAGATTTGGAATACGTGATCATTATCAATCTAAAAAAAATGATTTTCTTTCACGATTAGATAAAAAAGCCACGCAAAGTGAATTCTTAAAATATTATCGTAATAAGGTTACTGCAGTAGTTGAACCCGAAACGTATGAAATTATTATTACTGCTGCTGCTTTTACGCCAGAAGCAGCTAAAAAAATTGTGACTGAAATTATTCGCGATACGAAGCAATTTGTTAATAAAGTTTCAAACACATTAGCTAAAAAACAATATGCTTTTGCGAAAATGAAACTAGGGCTTGCTAAGGATAAGTTATTCCAAGCAGGGAAGGATGTCATGGAGTGGCAAAATCAAAATGGTTTGTTTGATCCTAAAGAAACTGCGCAGGTTGTTTCAGCCGTGATGGCAAAACTTAAAGGAACATTGGTTGAAAAACAAACTGAATTGATTACGTATTCTTCTTTCATGCAACCCAATTCAAATAAAGTAGTTACTTTAACTGAAGAAATTAAAGCATTAAAAGAGCAAATTGAGCAACAAACAAACTTACTATTAGGTAATAAAGAGAAAAATGGTAAGTTAAATAAAATCATGACTGATTTTGAGTGGGTTCAACTACAACTTAAATTTGCACAAGCAGAGTATCAAGCAGCACAACAAGCTTTTGATGCAGCTGCCATTAACCTTGCTAAAAATCAAAATTTATTAATTGAAATTGAGAAGCCTAATTTACCGGATGAACCAAGTAAACCATTGCCTTTTTATGATCTAGTCAATTTATTATTTTTTCTTTTAATCATTTTTGTTTTAACAAAGATGGCTGTCATCATTGTTAAGGAGCATAGGGATTGAAGAAGTTAGTATTTGCAATATTGTTTCTACCCTTGTCAGTCTTTGCAGTAGAACAAAATTCTACCAGTCGCTCTCAAGACACAATATCTTCCTCAATGGAACAATTACAAAAAACTTCTATCGATCAAGCTAAAAACACAGCCACCTTATCATCAAATGTTATAAACTCAAATAATATAGGCGATAAAAACAATGATCCTCTCGATGATGAAGAAGCAAATATTCATTTAAAAAGTACTAAGCACATGGGCGCTGTATTAAACCAGAAGCTTCCTGTATTTGGACGTAACCTATTTGGTCAACAATGTGAGCGGCTACATCAAGCGCGATTTTTTAATCCTGAATATCGGATCACTGTTGGTGATGAAGTAAATATCCAATTATGGGGTGCTTATCAATTATCACAGAAATTAACAGTGGATAGTCAGGGTAATATTTTTATTCCTGAAGTGGGTCCAGTGAAAGTCGAAGGGATTGAAAACCAAAAATTAAATGATGTCATTCAAAAAAATATAAAAAAGAGTTTTAAAAAAGGTGTTAACCTTTATGCAGATTTAGTCACGGCTCAACCAGTGCAGGTATATGTCGCAGGTTTTGTTAATTCACCAGGCCTTTATGATGGTCTGTCATCTGATTCAGTTATTTATTTTTTATGCGCCGCTGGTGGAATTAACTTAAGTGAAGGTAGCTTTCGGGATATTGCAGTCATACGTGATGGTCAACCCCTTAGACAAGTTGATTTGTATGATTTTCTTTTAAAAGGCAATGTTAATTCTTTTCAATTACATCAAGGCGATACTATTTTAGTGCGAGCACAAAAATATATAGTCTCAGTAGCAGGCGATGTTAAAAGCCCTTATCAATTTGAACTTGTAAAACAAGAAGCACCGCTTTCTACTTTGATGCGTTTAGCTAATGTTGAACCCACTGCTACGTATGTGCGTATTCAACGTAACCAAGGGATGGAACCAACATTTTTGTATGAACAAATTCATGCTTCTAAACCAGTAATCATTAAAGCAGGTGATAGAATTACCTTTATCGCGGATAAAGAAGTTGAGCAGACCTTAATTACAGTAAAAGGGCAGGTCAAAGGACCACATCAGTATGTGGTCGACCAAGGCACTACTTTAGGCCAATTCTTAAAAACATTGCCTCTTGCTCCTAATGCAAATATCGATAACATTCAATTATTTCGTGAGTCAGTAGCTAAGCAACAAAAGGAAGCTCTAAGTGCGAATCTCACACGCTTACAACGTCAGACAATGACAAGCGAAACTTTAACGGGTGATGACGCAAAACTTCAAGCAGCGCGTTCTGAACTGATTAACAAATTTGTTCAAGAAGCTAAACAAGTAGAAACAAAAGGCCAAGTTGTTCTAGGTTCCAAGGACCAATGGGATAATATCTTGTTACAAAATAATGATGTTATTAATATTCCTATCAACTCTTCTGTTGTTACCATAAGTGGTGATGTAGTCAATTCTATTTCACTCTCAGTCAACCCTAACTATCGACTCATCGACTATATTAAAGCTGCAGGCGGTTTCCAAAAAACTGCTAATCAATCTAAATTTCTTTTAATCAGGCAAAATGGTCAAGTACACCTAATAAAAAATTCTTGGCAATCTGGAAAAGCTGGGCTACAAGGTGGTGATCAACTTATTATTTTACCAAAACAAACAGAAAGCGGCGTTAAGCTAACTGGTATGATGTCATCCATGCTTTATCAATTGGCTGTTGCTGCCAAAGTCGCAGTAAATATTTAAATTTAATAAAACTTGTCGAGTCTAACTCATATTGTTGCGTAGATAAGTTTAAAAAGTTAACTATTACCAAAATGATTTTATGTCAACTCTAGGTATTCTTTGACATCCAACGTATTCTTTGACATCCAACGTATTTTTTGTCATCCCCGCGTAGGCGGGGAGCTATCTATCAATTGGCATTTAGGTTACTTTAATAAAAGTATCCACTTGCACATGAAAGATAGTCACTATCCATAATGTCAGCTTAAAATAGAAACAGTATTTTTATGTGTTTTCTTGTAATTATTAAAAAATATCTATTATGACTTGATGATTCGAGGGTAAACAATCAGAATAAATAAATGGTTTCTCTCTTTAAATATTATGCGGCTAATAAAAATTTATAAAATCTGCATCGGATTACTTTTTTCCAATCTACTATATGCTCAAACCTCCCTGTCTAACGAAATAGATAACTTAATTGATAAAACCCTCCCTCTGGCCACCGTTGGTGCTTATATTAAAGATTTAAAAACGGGTGAAATTGTTTATCAGCGTAATGCCAATAAAATGTTTTATCCAGCTAGTAATATAAAATTATTATCAGCAGCAGCTGCATTATATAAACTAGGCCCAAATTATCGCTATAAAACTCAGTTAGGAAAAGCTAATAAAGATATTTTTATTATTTTTAGTGGCTCCCCCTCATTAACTGCAGAGAAATTACAAGATTTGCTTTTACAATTACCTAAACTTGGTATTAATAAGATAGAGGGTAATTTTATTATTGATGCCTCATCTTTTAAACCGCCGTTTTATGCCCCTGGAACATCTTATGATGACTTAGGTTGGTATTATGCAGCGCCTGGTAGCGCGATTATGATTAATGAAAATGCAGTTGCTTACGATGTAAATTCATCTAAACTTAATCAAGCGCCCGAAATTACTACCAAAGCGATTTTTAATCCTTTAATAATTATTAATGATGTAACAACAGTTAGTAAAGCCGAAGAAAAAGAACATTGCTCACTAAATATTCAACGTTTAAAAGATAACTCAATTCGTCTTTATGGTTGCATTGCCCAAGCAGAGCAACCGAGGCGTATGCTTTTCTCTATTCCTGATCCAGAATTATTTGCTAGCGATATTATTAAGCAAACTCTTACAAAAAATGGAATTGAATTAAAAGGGAAAATTATTTCTGGTAAAGCGCCATCTAGCGTACAAATTATTGCCCAAGTTGAATCTGAAGATTTGGCTAAATTATTAGAACATATGCTAGAAGAATCTGATAATCTTTATGCAGATAGCATTACTAAATTATTAGCTGTTACCTTAACGGGCGAGGGTACTTATAAACAAGGCGCGTATAGTATAAAAACCATTCTTACAGAAAACACGCATTTAGATATGAAACAGGTAGAATTAGCGGATGGAATAGGAACGCGATATAACCTTATCACTCCTGAGCAACTCGTTGTTTTACTTAATGATTTGTATCATGATGAAAAATTTGGGCCACAATTTTTAGCTATTTTACCTAAAATGGGTCGTTCAGGGACATTAAGAGATCGGATGAAAAAAACATCACTTGCTGGAAAAGTTGCTGCAAAAACAGGTTCAATGCATGATGTATCGTCGTTATCAGGTTACTTAGCTGCGCCTAATGGAAAGGAATATATTTTTTCAATTATTAGTAATGGCATTAATACTAATATTTTCAAAGCTAAAGAATTAGAAGAAAAAATTCTATTAGCTGTTGCAAATGAAAATGATATAAAAAAAGAACAACCAAGTAACGATTAAATTTTTATTCCTAAAATAAGGAGATGGGATGAAGCTTTATTATACTCAAGGTGCTTGTTCATTGGTTGAGCGTATTATTATTAATGAGCTTGGCCTTAAAGTACAATATGAATCTGTTGATTTAAAAACAAAAGAAACAGAAGCAGGTAAAAATTATTTAACAATTAATTCTAAAGGCGCAGTCCCTGCGTTAGAACTAGATAATGGTGAAATTCTTACGGAGAATGCTGTACTTCTTCAATATCTCGCCGATGAAGCCAAGGCAATCGCAATACTACCAGGCATAGGTGATATCAAGCGCTATCGAGTTTTAGAGTGGGTTAATTATATCACAACAGAAGTACATAAAAGTTTTGGCGCTTTATTTAATCCTAAATTATCAGAACAAGTAAAAAACGAAATATTTATTCCTATCATAAAATCAAAATTATCATTTATAAATCAGCATATGCAGCAGCCCTATCTGATGGGTAGTCAATTTACTATCGCTGACGCTTACCTTTTTGTTATGTTACTTTGGGCAAAAAAATTTCAATTAAATTTAAGTGAGTGGCCTTACTTAGAGCATTTTGCCAAAGAGCTTAGTCAGCGTGACTCAGTTAAAAAATCATTGCAAGAAGAGGGCATAGCGTTTTTATAAATAGTTTCAATATATATTTAACAATTAAATATTAGTAAATTAAAGGTATAGCATCATCCACTAAGCTTTATATTGTCTTGTCTAAAACTTAGTGGGTGACACCATACCATTATTTCTAAAACTAAGTTAGGGATTTAACCTGATGATATTTGATTATTTATCTGCTCTTAATGAAAGTCATGATTTAATTTATATTTTTCTAAGGACAATCCTGTTGTTCCTTTTTTCTGTTATTTTATTTCGTTTTGGTAACCATCGCTATAATTTAAATACGGCGATGGATACCTTATTAATTATTACTTTAGGAAGTTTGATAGGCCGAGGTGTTAATGGACCTGCTACATTAGTATCTACTTTAGTAGCGACAATTACATTAGTAATATTACACAAATTACTGGCGAAATTGACATTTTGTTTTCCGCAAATAGAAAGTGTGTTTAAAGGGAAGCCACATTTATTAATTAAAAATGGTAAAGTATGTGAGGGTAATTTAGCTCGTTATAATATAACTCATAGTGATTTAGAAGGCGCAATAAGAGAAGATCTTAATACCGACGATATTAAATGTGTAAAGTATGGGTTTTTAGAAAGGAGTGGTAAAATTACTTTCATAAAGTATGAAAATAGAAACTGACTTGATTTATTTGATATACTCTACTGTTCTTGTCTAAAATGTTATCATCACTGATTTTTAAATACAGAGAAACTAATCCATCTTTATAGCGCTGCTAAATTTAATAAAAATCAAGGAACTTAGGAAGTAAGAAGGAGTGACTATAACTTATAATTTAATAATTATTATATTGATAAACTTATGAAAATCGTTATTAAAATTGGAACGCAAAGTATATTAAATAGTGATGGAAGCCCTATAGAGCCCGTGTTACTAAAGGTTGTCAATCAAGTTACGCAATTATTAAAGGCCAAACATCACGTTATTTTAGTTAGCTCAGGAGCCGTTGGATCCGGCCGAAAAATTTCCAATAATTTTTTGCAAAAACAGTATAATAATACCGTAGGTGAAAAACAGCTTCTTGCTTCAATTGGCCAGCCTGAATTAATTAATATTTATTCTTCTTTATTCAAGAACGAAAATATTTTAGTTTCTCAGCTCCTATTAACAAAACAAGATTTTCAAACCCGCCAACATTACTTAAATATTGCCCGCTTATTATTTGAGTTATCTAAACATCAAAATATTATTCCTATTATTAATGAAAATGATTCCGTAGCAATTGAAGAATTAATGTTTACCGATAATGATGAATTGGCTGGTCTTATTGCCGCTCAAGTTAATGCTGATTATTTGATAATTTTAACTAATGTTGATGGCGTCTTTACTGGGGATCCTAAGCATCCTGATTCAAAGTTAATTAACTTTATTGATCCTAATCAAGGATGGCCTGCTGTTTCAACATCTAAATCTTCTTTAGGAAGAGGGGGAATGTTATCAAAATTAAATACTGCTCGTAAAATGGCAAGTTTAGGAATTACAACAACGATTGCTAATATAAATAGTGACTTAGTTATTAACCGGATAATTAATAAAGAATCGCTAGGAACGACTATCTTAGCTAAGAAGAAAACATCTAATATAAAAAGGTGGATTGCATTGCATAATAAGAAGCAACTACCTTCTATTACTATTAATGATAACTTGCTCTCTTTACTTAAAGAGAATAAAAAAATCATCAGTATTCTACCTGTAGGTATCGTAAGCTTTTCAGGTGAGTGGAAAAAAGGTGATTTAGTTGATATCTTAAATTTAAGAAATGAAAGAGTTGGTATGGGCCTTGCCCGCTATGATGATAATCGCTTAAAAGAATATCTAGGTGAGAAAAATAAACCTGCTATTATTCATTACGACTACTTACATATTTTATAGTGAAATAAATTATTATGAATCCTGAAATTACTAGTCAATTAGATGCGGTTAAAACAGCTTTCTACGAGCTTGCAAATTTAGATTCTTCTATAAGGGTAGACGTTCTAAATAGATTAGCGGTACTCGTTAGGGATTCAAGTCAGGAATTGATAAATGAAAATGAGAAAGATCTCTTACGCATGGATAAAACTGATCCTAAATATGATCGGTTATTGTTAAATGAGGAAAGAATTCAATCTATCGCATGTGATATCGAAGCGGTTGCTAAATTAGCAAGTCCATTAGGAAAATTAATTGCAGAAAATAAAAGGCCTAATGGTCTACTTATTAAAAAAATAACCGTACCTATTGGTGTAATTGCTGTAATTTATGAGTCCCGACCTAATGTTACTCTAGATGTTTTTAGCTTATGTTTTAAAACAGGAAATGCTTGTATATTAAAAGGCGGAAAAGAGTCATTTTATTCTAATCAGTATTTAATTACCTTAATTAAAATTGTTTTAAACGAATATAATTTAAATTCTAATATTGTTTATCTTTTCCCGCCTGAGCGTGAATTAACTAGCGATTTGCTAAAAGCGAGTAACTATATAGATTTATGTATTCCAAGAGGCAGCCAAGAATTAATTAATTTTGTAAGACAGCATGCTCAAGTGCCAGTAATCGAAACCGGAGCAGGTATAGTGCATACCTATTTTGATAAAAGCGGTGATTTAAAAAAAGGGCAGGCTATTATTGATAATGCCAAAACGCGCAGAGTAAGTGTTTGTAATGCCTTAGATACCCTCCTTGTTCATCAAGAACGGCTAAATGATTTGCCTTTTTTACTAAAACTATTGGCTGAGAAACAAGTAGAGATTTATGCTGATGATCAGAGTTATCAGACTTTAAATACCGTTTATCCAGAACATCTTTTATTTCAAGCTAAAGAAGAAAACTTTGGCCAGGAATATTTAGATTATAAACTGTCTATTAAAACGGTAAGTTCACTCCAAGATGCTATTACCCATATTCAAAAATACACTTCTCATCACAGCGAAGCAATAATCACTGAGGATCAAAAAGCGCAACAACAATTTTTAACTGATATTGATGCTGCTGTTGTTTATGTAAATACTTCGACAGCTTTCACGGATGGCGGACAGTTTGGTTTGGGAGCAGAAATAGGCATTAGTACTCAGAAAATTCATGCTCGAGGACCAATGGGTTTGGAAGCGCTTACAAGCTATAAATGGCTTGTTTATGGCGATGGCCAAATACGAAAATAGAATTATTAACTCCCAGATAAAATGAAAAATCAATAGTAAATTTAGCACATTACCAATTTTGGTTAAAATATAACTTAAATATAAAATAAATTATTAACAATTAAATTATTTATGACCAACTCATTAAAACTAATTTTGTTCTGGTGCCGTTACTTGCTCATCTTCCTCAGGACTATATTTTCGTTTCACAGATGTTTTAGAGTTAGAAAATAATCCACCTGGATTTATTAAAACTTGGGCCACTCTTTTTAAAGAAGGTTCTACTTTTTCCTGTTTTTCCTCGTTACGTTCATAATCTCCTTCCGGTGCGTCTGCGACTGGAGTCTGAGGAATGGAATCAAGAATGGAAGCATCTGAAAATAAGCGTTTTGAGCCTAAAATTTTCGCAAACAATGTTAAATCAGTATCCTTTTTTGATTCAAGAGCTACTGCACGGCTTTGAGTTTCCGAAGCAGGTATTGTTGCCAGAGTTTGACTAGGTTCTCTATGTTGAGCAGCACGATTATCTTCAGGAAAATTTATATCTGAAAATGATCGCTTTGAGCCAGCCCCTTTTGGAAATGCCCCTAAATCTTCAGTTGTTGCAGAAGCAACAGGCTCTGCTAAAGCAGTATTTTCTATTTCGCCACCTGCAAAAACTTCAGGGGCTTGAGGCACTCCTTCATTTTCATTATCTTGTGATTCAGGAAAGATCATTTTTTTTTCTAAAAATTTATCATATTGTGGATTGAATCTCATACAAGCTCTAGGGATATAGCAATCTACCTGAGGACTTGTTTCACTTCTAAAATCATCAGTTTTAGTACCACGTGTATCGAAAATAAAGTCCTTTAATTTTGTATTGAGTAATGAAGCAAGCGAGCTAATTTCTATGCTTATTTTAAATTCGCCACTAAAATAATAATATGGTTTGCCATCTTTTATATCTATATTTAATTTAATATTATAAAGATTGCATATATCTTCAATCTTAAAAGTGTCTATAGCAACCTCGTAAACTTTAGGGTGCAAACTATCGTCAGTGCCAAAATACCTTCTTTTCATAAATATTAACTGAATTGGAACTAGATCTTCATGAGATGTCATTTTTCCTCGAAAAACTATATAAACATAAAACCTTCCTTTTTCATCGGTATCGGATGATTTGCGTAAAAAATCAACCTTCTGATTAGGGTTGTCAAGTTCGCTTGCGGCTATAACAATGCCTTCTTTATTTAAAATCAAATAAGCGAAGGGATTTTTATTCTGTAGCTTCCAAGCCAAAGTGTTGCTATTTAAACAAGCATTTTTACTACGTGAAGGAGTAGTAACAGAGGGAGAAGATTCTGACTTAGACAACATAATTTAACTATTTAAATGCGTTAAAGTTAATTTATCTTATCAACAATATCTTAACTTAATATTAAGATTTATTAAGTAACTGTTATTTTTATGAAAAAAAAATAAATTATTTAAAAAATTATTTATAAATCAAATAATAACTTTTGCTACCATCAAATAAAAAATGCAAATTAACATGAAAAAAGCCGGAAAGCCCAAGAAAAACCAAATGTCAAAAAGCTTGTAATACTGAGAGGGTAGGTCATTATTTGTTTTTATACAGTAGGCAAGTATGTTACGAAGTTTAATTTGAATCCCAACCACGGGTAACCAAAAAAAACCAATTAAAACATATAAGAGATAGCTCATTAAAAGCCAAGGAGCATTCCAGGGATAGCCTAGTAACCAAATTAGCCAAATACCTGTTAATGGCTGTATAATGACAGCAGGGGTTGTAAAAATAAAATCTGCTAAAACAGTATTGCGTATTGCATAATACTTTTCATATAAATTATTGGTAAATTTTGAGCGAAACATAAAAAATGCGATGCCCATCCCTGTGCCAAATAGCACAGTTGAGCTAATAATATGTAAGGTTTTAACAAAAAGATAAGTATTCATGTAAAAAAATAATTTTATGCCATAAAATCCTAACAGAATTTACACTATTATGCTTTAAATTTATGAGGGTAGGGCATTATGACTATATCTTTTAAGGATTTTGAAAACGTTGATTTACGTGCTGGAACGATTGTTAAAGCAGACTTATTTCCACGAGCTAAAAAGCCTGCCTATAAAGTATGGGTTGATTTTGGACCAACCTTAGGAATTTTACAAACATCTGCACAAATTACTATTCACTATACACCTGAAAGCCTCATAGGTCGAAAAGTAATCGGCTGTGTAAATCTCGGTGAAAAAAATATCGCAGGTTTCACCTCACAATTTTTATTAGTGGGTTTTGCTGATGAACAAGGTGCAATATGTTTAGCCACAACAGAACCTAATGTTCCTAATGGCAAAAAGCTCCATTAATAAGACAGATTAAAAAAGAAGGTTGCCAACACCTGGCGGAAGTTATAAAAATTTATATATTAAATTTAGCACATTACCAATATTTTTATGTTATCTATAACAAATTCAAAAACAAACTATATAAAGACAACGTCTAAAAAAAGTAAATCAGATATAAATAGCTGTAGTAGAATGGCGTAAGACGTGTTCTGTAAAAAAAGAAACCTGTTTATTGTAATTGCTTAACAAGCGCCGCAAAATCATACTGGCGCAACATTTTCAATTAACTGATTTATAATGATATTAATATACCTTTCTTTAAGCTTGGCAGAAGGCATTTTATATTGAGTGCGACTATTATTGGGGCGGAAAGATAATCCAAAGATAATGACAAGTCTAGTGTTATTAAGCTATTTGTCTTTTTCATAGTAAAACTATAAATTTAGCTCTATATAGGGAAATACGAAGAATCTCATATTCCTAAATTAAGGAGCGATTAAAATTGGGCCATAAGCTAAAAAACTTAATGCTTGAAATGAATATGGACAAGTTTTTACTGCAACCTTTAGGTAGCGTATTAGCCTTAGTATTTGGTTTAATTTTTTTAACCTCTATTCTTTACATGGCGGGCTTTATCAACGCGACAGGTATTTCACTTGAAATATTACCTATTTCCTTTGCAGATATAATAGGTGCGGTAATTAAATTTACACCAGATATAGTTGGCGATTTTATGCCCGTTATAATGGGCTATTTCTTTTTTGAAGTCATTTTTGCAAGGCGTCAAGAAAAAAAACTACATTTTAATTTCCGTAAAGAATTTTGGTTTTTTACTCTATCTTTCTTTATAGTAGGTATTGGCTTTGTAGCATATTACTTTACTGCTAGTCGTTCTTTATTATTAATGTTTCTTTACTATGCTTTGTTTGGCCTAATTGTATTTTTATGGGTATATGTTTCACGGAATAAAAATTTGGCAGATAAATTTGGCAGTATCATTATTCATGTGCTTTTCTTAATTACATTTTCTGTAATTTATTATATTCAGGGATTTACAGAAGGACTGGATGCCAATTTTTATGAGAAAAACCCAATATCTATATATACAAATAAAACATGGCAACCGGCATATTTCATTTATCAGTTAAATAGAGGGCTTATTCTAAGGATAGATAATAAAGTAGAGTTTATTAATTATAAATTAATAGAAAAAATTAGATATAATTAACATTTTATCAATAATCCATTAAATTTGTATTTTTATCCTCAGTTTCCGGAAATTGATCGAAGCAATGATAAACTAGTTTTGAAAAGGAAGGTCCTGTAGAAATTAAACAAGTCATAATTTCTTCTCTAGGTATTTCACTGTCGCCATATTTCTTTTCTAATTCTTCAAGTCTATCAATATTTTGTTTCGCTACAACCTGTCGTAATCCAGAGTTATTGTAATTAATTGATTGGGTTAAAAAACGGGTGGCACAGTATTCTTTGATAGCTTGCTTTAGAGCATTTATTAGCGCTCTTGAACTATTTTTTTCATTTTTTTTATTTTCACTTGTTGTTCTTGCATTAAACATCATTAACCTATTTAATTAATATTTAAATTTTATAGTCTATTATGGAAGGCAAAAATAATACTTTAAGGCATAAAATTAATCAATGATTTTGCACTTTCATATTTATGAAATTTGTATGAGAATACCTAATTTATTATTAATGATTTTAATTTAAAATTGGCTTATATTGCTAAAGTTTAAGGAATGAAATCTTGATTATGCCGGCTTTTTATATCTTTTCCACCATACCATGAAGGTGAATCGCTTGCTGGAAAAGTTTCTATTAGAGTTTCGTCTATAATCTCTTCCTCTGATTTTTTGGAGTTTAAATCATTTTTCTTTGATTGCTGATTGTCTTTGTTTTTCAGGTGATTCATAAGTATCCCTCAACTAAAATGTTTTATTTTCCTATGTACTTATTATATCATCCTTTTAAAGAAGCCTTGATTTTGTACTCTTTCAGCAAAGCTTTAATGTCTGATTTATAACAACCTGCAAGCTAGCACCTAACTGTATGAAGGAGCGAATTAATCTAACTATTGTAGGCTTTTTTTTCTATCAAGGCCTAAGGTCTCTCTTTATTGCTTCTAAATGGAATCCAAACTCATCCTCTTATAGAAAGTATATGATATGTTGGGTTGCTACATTCATAAAAGGAGTTTTTTATAATGCAAAGGATTGTTCTATTATTTATTGGTTTAACCATTCCTTTCAGGATCTTTGCTTGGTGGGAAATGGGGCATATGTTAGTAGCAAACATTGCTTATCAACATTTAAGTATAAAAGCAAAAGAAGATATTAAAAAATTGTTACCTATTATGGAACAAGAAAATAATCCTTACTATCAGTATAATTATGATGCTAAATATCCTAATAGAAGCATAATGAAAATAGCTGTTTGGCCAGACCATTTATTTTCTAAGCCAAACTTTCTATTTACCATGTTTAATTGGCATTTTAAAGATGAGCCTATCAGCATAGATGGAACACTGCCTGAAAAAAAATATAAACAAAATGTAGTATGGGCAATTGAACAATTGACTGAGAATTTAAGCCATCCCGATGGTAATCCAAGTATTAAGGCTAGATCGTTAGCAATGCTAATCCATTTTGTCGGCGATATACATCAACCACTTCATAATTCAAGTTTATATTCTAAACAATTTCCTCAGGGTGATGCTGGTGGGAATAAATACCTAATCTCTTTTAAAGAAAAAAATGGAGATATTTTAAATAATCTTCATAAACTTTGGGATAGTGGTATGACTTTATTTGTAGGTTATGGATTCCCCTATAATTCGAAAGATCTGATTGATGCAGAACTAATCACTACCATTATTATGAACAATCAACCACTCAATAATTTTAATCGTAAAGATTTTATGTTTGATCCGGAAAAGTGGCATAAAGAAGGCTATGAAATAGCAAAAAATATATATGATATTGATTTTGCAGGAGAGCCTGATCCAGGTTACTTGGCTAGAAATGCATCGATAATTGAAAAACAATTAGCTTTAGCAGGATATAGGTTAGCTTTTCTATTAAATAAAGCTTTTTCTGATCCTCAAATGCCTTTTGTAGATACGGCAATGGATGTAGCTTTATAGGCCACGGTTATTGTTAGCATAAATAATAAATAGTTTTAATCTTTTGGTTTGTCTTCCATTTGAAAAGTATAATTTGCAAGCAATATTTTCTTTATAAAGTCACCATAATGAACTGGCTCAAAATGTGCAGGATTTTTTGGCGAGACACATTTGGGTAGCGGAGAAACCTGAGTGTCCAAACTGCAATTATAAAACAATGGTACAGAAAAGCGTTGTTTATTGCTTGTGTTAATGACTCTATGTTTTGTTGCTTTCAACTTTCCATTAGACCAAATCGTCATATGGTAGGTATCATTGATTTTATCTCTTTAGCAAATACTATCCATACCATTATTATAGAATTTATATTTCAGATAATAGTTTGGATTTTAAACAAAATAAAATTCATGAATAATCAATAGCTTTTCTACAAAGCCTAGCACTGAAAAATTCAGATTAGCGCTATTTTCAGGCAAAAAAGTTAAATCGGCTTCTTGCTAGGTATGTTTATCTATATTCTACCTTAAAAGACTTTATTTTATGCAATTGCGATGGCTAGTTAATTTTCTCTTAATTTTATTTTTGTATTATATGCCTAAGTCTAAGACAAATTGTTTAATATGCGCAAAATTTTTGAAAGCTCATCTAAGCGACAGATTAATGAGATAAAAAAATATATGAGTGCTTTAGAAGCTCAAGAAAGAAAGCAGCTAATTACTGATACAGGAAATATGATTAGGGGCAGGATCCTTGTCACTAGCGATGATGAGATTGAGAGCGCATTTAAATCGCTATGTGAGCATTATACATCAGACCCACAAGAAGTAGAGCGTATTCTAAAAAACCTTAGCAATTGCCAAGATAAAACAGAAAAAATTAAATGTATTGCTACTTTTTTTGCTGAACAAGTCTCGATTCCTTCAGAAGAGTTTATTGCACATGTAAAAAAATTTCTAGAAATTATAAAAAATGACTTTGAGTTAAATGCCTTCTTGGCAAATCCACAAGAATATATTAACAATCATAGAAATAGTTCAGCTTATGATTTACAAATTCTTCAATTTGTAATTAATGATCCGAAATTTAATAGCTTGCCTACTATAAATCGTAAAATACCTGCTAATAGTTTTATTTCCACCTTTTTAACTAGTTATATGTATCAATTAAATCTGTCAGAGTATGGTTCTACAGATGCGATAAGGTTTCCCGAGTGTATTAATGAGGGTTGGGAGGAACAAGTAATTGCTAAAGCAAAAAGGAACTACACTGGCCCACAAACTATAGGCACAGGCGCTCTTCCTAGTTATACACCTAGGAATATTGAAGAAACTGCAAAACATGTTATGAAAATGAAAATGGGTGATTGTCATAGCTTTGCACAATTAGTTGCTGATCATCTTTTAAAACTCATTGAAGCAAAGCGATTGCCCCCCTTAGATATAAAAATGGTTAGTCATGATAATGGTTTAGGTGCTCATACTTTTCTTTTGGTAGGTCATCATTCGGATAACTTAGAAGACTTAAATAATTGTTTGATCATTGATGCTTGGGCTGTCGTTATGGGGCATCAATCCACTTATGGTATTTATACTAAAGAAAATTATCCCTTTCCAAGCATGTTAACAAAGCTGGTGTGCTGCTATGATAGTAACGCATTAACTATCTCATCTCAGACATCCCAATCAACACGTGCTTCATCAGTCCAACCAGTCCAGCAAGAAATTAAAACTACGGTTATATCTGGGAATTTCTTCACTAAAAGCTTATCGCCGCCCACAAAAAAACAATTAACGCCTAAGCAGCAAGCTGTAATAGATTTTTTAAATACACTTAATAAGCATGCAGTTAATGTCGTTAAAAAAGATCTCATCAAAGATCTTATTAAGGCTGTTGAAGATAAAAAAATTAAGCCTGAAAAAGTACTTAATCTGGCTGTTTCAGCTTTTTATGCAAAGTTAATTGAAAAAATTAGGGATAAGGATAAGTATGTATGGAAGCAAATTAGTTTCATCGATGATGCCTTAGTAGAGGTATTTAATAAACCTTTTATTAAAGAGATGTGGCAAAATTATATGGATGAAAATAATATAAAAGATACAGTAGGCCCAGATATTAGTATAACTGCCATTAACGCGATAGTTCATTGCTTAAATAAAAATGAAGAACATGAGTTTATTAGCCAATCAATATTAAATAGTAATAAGATGTATTTTGTAGGTAACTAATTTATAATTTTGCATTTTTATTTGTCTAAATTATATGCCTGTTTCAGAAAATCAGCTTAGTATTTTTGAAAAGCTACCCATAGAAATTTTATTTCAAATTTTTGCTAATTTACCCTTAACTGAAGTTATTCAATTTAAGCGTTTCAATAAGTATTTAATGCACCTTGTTAATAGTTATTTAGCCGATGAAATGAAAGTAAAGCAAATTGCTTGCGGGTATAATTTTAGTCTTATTTTATTAGAAAGTGGCCGTATGTTTGCTATGGGCGCCAATAATTATGGCCAATTAGGTTTATTAGGTGAAGAAAAAAGGTTAGCGCCCACGGAAATAATAGGAATAGAGCCCATTGCTCATTTAAGTGTAGGATTTACACATGCAATTATGCTTAGTAAAAAGAAAAGAATTTGGATAATGGGCAATAATGCAGAGCAGCAATTATCTTTTAAGAAGGATGCTTTAAAAAAAATCCAATTAGAGTGCGCGTCTACGCCAATTGACGTTAAAGCTATCATAGCCTGTGATTTTACGACAGCGTATACTGATAATAATGGGATTTATCAGTTGGGTAACGCTAATTTAAAGCCTTATACTATTAATGGCAGCTTAAAGCTGTTACCAGAATGGTTACCAATACCAGCAGACCTCAATATTATTGACATAGCAGCTGGTAAAGAGCACGCCTTGCTATTAACTGCAGAAGGTAGTGTTTACGGTATAGGGTCTAATAGACATGGGTTACTGGGTTTAGGCTATACCATTTCTGATAGTAAAAATTGGACTCTATTGCCAATTAAACGGGCTATTAAAATTAAAGCTACTGATTTAGCGAGCTTTATTTTGCTGAGTAACCAAGACTTGATGGTTGCTGGCATTAATTCAGCAAGACAGCTAGAAGATACAGATATCGCTTATTTTAATTTTTTTAAAAAAATAGCTGCAGGAATAATTAATTTTGATGCGCATGAATTCCATACAATTTATGTTGATTCGTCGCAAAAGTTATATGCTCTGGGCCATAACGACCAAGGACAGCTAGGTATAGGGCCTGCTGATTGTTCTAAAGAATTATTGCAAATAGATAAACCTAAATCTTCCCCATCTAAGCTTAAAAGTGAGAACTCACCTCTAAGATTAATCTCATTGTTACAATCGACCTACCCTTTTTTTAAACCCGGAAAGGGCATTGAAATTAAAGACGCTTTAGCTCGGCCAACTAAGTTCGCAAGAGAAGATTCATTAACTGATAATAGTAATGTAGAAAATAGAAGTAATGGGCCATAAATATACCATTATTACCTAAAAGAAAAATATACATTAGCAAAAATCTACTATATATTAGCCGCTTATTTTAAAGCAATGGATTAAATATTGTGGCTTGGAATTTACAACGTAAAGCCTTTTTAGATCAATTAGAAACTCGACTCAATGAGCCCCTGGTAGTTAATAATAAAGCATTAAGGAATAAATTTTTTGATAATTATATGGTTATCAAAGGACGAAAATTTTTACAAGGACTTGAAGGGTTAAGAAATATTTTAGATAAAAAAAGCCATAGCGTATTAACATATCTTTTACTAGCTGCCACTCGATGCATTGAAGATCCCAACGATGACAATATTGCTACTTTAAAAGGTCAATATCATCTTTTACAGCAATTATTAAATGACAATAAAAAATATAACAAGACAATAGTTGCTACAAATTTATTTTTTAATTCTATTTTTACGGTTTCTGGTTTTGTCGCCAGCGTGGCTGGTTTTATATTTATGAATGAGGCGATAGCAAGCCTTGCTGGGATAACAGCGGGTGCTATGTTTTTATCCACAGGACCTTGGGGATTATTCGCTCTAGGTCTTGGTTTAGCAATCTTAGGTACGGCAATGGCTGTGATTGCAGCTACAGAGGTTATTGAAGATGGTCGTTTTCTAAAAGATAAGCAAGCTAAAAATATAGGAGAATTTGTCAGCTTTTTAGATAATCCAAATACCACGCTTGAAGAAGAAATGCCTGAACTTAATCACTTAAGTTTAGGTGGCAGTTAATGAGGTTAAGATACGTCGTGGCCCTTTAAAAGTTGCTCGACCGTGCATTGTTAGAATATTATCCAGTACCATCATATCTCCTTTTTTCCAGGGAATGGCGATAGTACAATTTTTTAAAGTATCCATGATATGGTAAATGTCTTTACGAGGTATTTTTTCTCCATTTGCAAAGGCAACTTCATGTAAGCGCGTTAAGCGACGAAAATAAAAAAGCTTGGTTGCTAAAAATCCCCACAGTCCTAATAATTTTGGATTAAAGTCGTATAAATGCGCTTGATTAAACCAAACTGTTTCTTGGGTAATTGGGTGTTGCATAAGAGGAGGCATTGATTGCTTCATTTCTAGCCAGTTATTTTTTAGCCAACGTATTTGGATATTGTGCTTTTGACAAAATTTTTCTACGTCAATAAAACTGGTTGTTTCAAACACCTCAGACCACGATTTGTGCGAACGCGCTATTTGATTAATAAAATCCATTATTTTACTTTGATAATAATAGTGAGCTACATAGGTAATCTTCTTTTCATTGAAGCGCGCAACGAGTTCAGGATTAAGTTGTCTATAAATTTCTCTCGCATCACCAATAATGGTCTCACCACCATTAACGGGCTCAGTTTCACAAAAAAAGTAAATATGTTTAGGATAGGTTGGCAGATAGGAAAGCTCCTGATGGAGTGGAATAAAAATATTAGCAGGTGCCTCAGTAGAGGTATAAATACCATCCATAATTTTACTTCTTGGACTATCACCACCTATATAATTAGCAAACTTACCTAAATTCATTTCTTTAATTAATTTTACAAATTTTTTAGGCTCGATTAATGGAAAGCCTCGAAAAAGGATAGCGCCCCGTTTTAATAGTAATTCTTCCAAGGTCGGCATAAATGAGGGTAAAGCCGTTAATAACTCATTAAATGTTAAGTTTTTTCTTAACGTGACTAACGTAGGAAATGTGTCACTTATATTAAAAACTTGCATATGATCCTCGTCCCTGAAGAAAAATACATACACCTCTACTATAGATAAATAATTAAAAATTTCCAATAAAACAAACTGGTATACGTTTTTTAGGACTTGCATTACAAATTGAATTAGTTTTAAAGTAATTGCGGTTACCTATTTACTAACAAGGAAGAGATCATGACGTTACGAGCAAGCAGAATTTATGGTTTAATTTTTGTATCAACCCTGTCTATTGCGCATGCGGCAACTAGCCCTCCTACGACTCCCCAGACCGCAAATGCACAAATTATGCAATTAAATACTCAAATTCAGAATCAAATAAAGCAGTTACAAAATCAAAATCAGCAGCAAATTACGACTTTAAATAACCAAATACAACAGCAATTTAAAGATATTCATGCTGCATTTCAAACGCAAATACAACAATTAAATACCCAAACCCAAAATCAAATTAAACAAATTCAAAGTAATTTTCAGCAGCAAATGCAACAATTGCAGAAACAAATTAACCAAATAGGTAAAACGGGCGCCTAAATTCTAATACCGTAGAATACTACGGTATTAAATAAATTCATTTTGCTCTGTTTGTTCTTAAATGGACATAGTTGGCCAATTTATTTATTTCTAATTTTTCCTAAAAAATTCTTAATTATCAATTGGCTTGCTAGTTTTAAATCGATAGGTTTTTAATTTACCCAACTGCGAAGTGATGTAGTATATGAAGAAGATTGTTCTTATTGCGATTAATTTAACTCATAATACAGAATTTGAAAAAAAAAGTTTTCATGATCAATTGCTGGCGTTAGGATTATCTACTATACGTGCTTATAATAAAGCGAAACAATTACATCCTGACGCTTATATCATCGTTGCTTGGCGGGAGTATGGGGTAAGCAATCAGCTTGCAGTCAGTCAAGATAATATCCATGATTTCAAAGAATTATTGTCTATAGTGACCGATAATAGAGATCTTTTAATTATTGCAGGCAGCCTTATTTCGCAAAAACTAGTCATGGTTAACGCGAACCAAGAAAAAATAAGAGCGATTAAAGCGGCTTATGATAAGTATCAATTTATTAAAGAGATAGAATATAAAAATATCAATAGTAATCTGTTTGTAAATTATAAAGCACAATTTAATCAAGCAAGTTTACAAGCTAAATTTTATAATATTAAAAATACATGCTATTTTTTTAAACAAGGTGCAAAGGTTTACCGTCGCTCTAAAATTGCACCTTGTGAAGAAGTCCCTAAAAATAAAATAAGCCCATGGGCCTATACTTTTAAGGAGCAAGAATTTCTTTTCACATTAGATGCACAAAGCGAGATAACCATCGGTATTGAAATATGCTTGGAACATTCAATAGGGGTATTAAAACATTTAATAAAAGATCAAGGCTTAAAAGCCCCCACTATACATATTATTATTGCTGATTCGAATACGATGGTACCTGAGAACACCTGTGGTGATTATACAGTTCGAATTGATTCCGATCCGGATGATGCAATTAATTTTGGTAAAAATTTAGCAGCAAAGAATAATTTCTTTTATGTCTATCAATTTGATCCCTATCAAAGTAACAATCAACTGCTTAAAGTAATTCACCCTGATAATTATGATGCTCCTGCGCCATTAACGGCTACCTTATTAACAAGTGCGTGTAATTAGCTCTACTTTTTAGATATAAATTTATTGTCTTGAATATAGAAGCGAAAAGGTTTGTCTGCCCATTCTTTAGCATAAGCAACGCCAATACGAGGCCTACTAATGATGGTAAATGATGATTCGTCATCGCTTGCCAAGTAAAAATTATCACTTAACAAGTCATGCCCATTTAATAATTTATTAATCTGCATGGCTTGGCAAAGTAAGCCTGGGCCTTGCGTGCGTTCATTAATATTTATAATGGGTTCAAGTGCACGAATTAATACAGCAGATCCATAACCATCCGGGCCAGTTACCACATTCATACAATGATACATGCCATAAATTAAATAAACATAAGCATAACCTGGCGGCCCGTACATAATTTTAGTACGCGTTGTAATGCCTTTAGAGGCGTGTGATGCTAAGTCATGCGGCCCGATATACGCTTCAACTTCAACGATTTTTCCTATTTTTTGCTGCCCATTGATAACATGCACTAAATATTTGCCTAGAAGTTGTTGTGCTACTGTTAATGCGTCATTGGCATAGAAATCCCGATTAAGCTTTTTCATTTTTAATACTAAATATTTGTTGTTCTTCAATGTAGGTTAAGCTCAGTATAACGTTAATTATAAAATTCTTTAAATTTTAAGATAATTTCGAAGTAAAAGAGTCACCTGATATTTAGTATCAATAAGGAAACTCTTTTAAGTGGCTAGTAAGAAAAAGCAGAAGCTACATAATCTTTAGTATCATTATCCAAAACAATCTTAGATTCGTTTAATTTACTATTATTTTTGTTTGAAGCAACAAAAAATGATACTTGTTGCAGTAGAGAGGGGGGCGATGTAGTTAAACCTAAGGTGCGTGCTAAACTAGCTTCAAGACTAGGAGCTATGCGTCTGTTATAGTTATCTAGGAAAATTATCTTTTTAAGATTAGGGAAAGAGGAAGCTAATGCTATACGTTGTTTAGTTGTCATTCTCTCTATTTCTCCCTGACTTAGTATGACTGTTTGTATATAGGGTAAAGAGTTTTTCATCTGGTTTAAGTTTTTTATAGACAAGCAATTTAAATGACTTTTACATAAATTAAGTTCAATTACGCTTTCAGGAAGTGCTTTAAAAGCAATACTTAAATCTAACGTTTTTTTATCCCTGAATTGGTTTTCTCCTAATATTAATTTTTTAACATTAGGAGAAAACGCAGCAAAAACACTTGCTAAGTCATCGACACTTTTATGCCAAAGATTATTTTTTCGCAAATTTATTGTTGTAATGCTTTGGGGAATAGCTGTAATTAACCTTAGTAATTTATCAGTGTGCATTTTGCGAAGCATATTTTCGCTCAAATCTAGACTAGCAACTGAAGAAGGGATTAACTTAAAAGCTGCAATTAAATCATCAATCTTTTTATTATAAAGTTTACTGCCGTTTAATTTTAATTCAGTAGTATCATTAGGAATACTATTAAAAAATTTACTTAAACTGGTTGAATCTGCATCTTTTAACCCCTTTAACTTAAATTTCATTTAAACCTCTTATTTAACTAACTAAACTCAAAAATTGCCGACAAATTTTACATCAAGATTTATAATTATCAATCTATATATTTAATGAGCATTAAATTTGATAAGTAATGCTATAATCGCTAAGTGGTTAGAGATTTTTGCTTTCTTTGAGGGGAAAATGTTATTCTTGTAAGCCAAAATTCTTAGGGAACAATATGAAGAAAAAATATCTGACGTCACATTTTATTAAAGAAAGTGTCCATTTTTTACTACTCGCTTTTTTTCTTTTTGCTGGTCGTTCCGCTATTGCTGATTGGAACCGAATCCCTTCAGGTTCTATGGAACCTACTGTGTATATTGGTGATTTAATCTTGGTAAATAAATTAGCCTATGATTTAAAAATTCCCTTTACAACAACCCATCTTGCGACTTGGTCTGAACCTAAGCGCGGTGATATCGTTGTTTTTTATAAACCACAAGATGGTCAGCGGTTAATAAAACGGGTTATAGGAACGCCCGGGGACACCATTGCAATGAAAAACAACTATCTCATTATTAATGGTAAACTCACGCACTATCAATTGCATAACCAATCCTTGCCATACACTTTGCCAGCCGATGAACAACAACAAGCTATTATTGCTACGGAATATTTGGCTAAAAAAGAACATACTGTTATGGCATTGCCTTCTAAGCATGCTTTACGAACATTTGGTCCTATAAAAGTACCAGAAGGTCAATTTTTGATGTTAGGTGATAATCGGGATTACAGTGCTGATTCACGTTATTTTGGTTTTGTACCGCGTAAGCAAATCGTAGGCAGAGCCGAGCGTGTGCTTTTATCGTGGGATAAAGAAAATTATTATAAACCAAGATTTAAACGTTTTTTTCAGCAATTAATTTAGTGAAAAGTATATTTAAATAAATGATGCCAATTAAATGCTCTGTCTTTATCGCTATTAGTGTAGATGGGTTTATTGCTCGACAAGATGGCGCTATTGATTGGCTCATGAAGGCTAATACGCAAGCTTCAAGCAATGAAGATGGCGGATACCACTCTTTTATTCAGACAGTTGACGCTTTAGTGATGGGTAGGAAGTCCTTTGCAAAAGTATTGACCTTTGATGAATGGCCTTATGGCAATTTGCCTGTCATTGTTTTAAGTAGTAAACCAATTATCATCCCTAATAATCTACAGCATACAGTTTCTAACTCTTCTGAGCGTCCAACTGCTTTAGTGAAACGTTTAGCAAGCCGAGGATTTAAACATTTGTATATTGATGGTGGTAATACTATTCAACGTTTTTTAACTGAAAGTTTAATTAATGAACTTACAATAACCCTAACGCCTGTTCTAATTGGTTCAGGACGCACCTTGTTTGGTTATTTACCAAAAGATGTGCCATTAAAACATATAGAAACAAAGAACTTAAGTGGTGGTTTTGTACAACTAAAATATTGTATTTAATTCCATATGGCGCAATTATGTGGGTGTTTAGCAAGGGAGGCAGATGTTAGTATGTCTATCATTAACAGACTTATTAAAAATTACCGTAAGTCTTCAGAAAATAGGATTCAGTTTATTATTTTTTTAGGATTTGTTATTGTTCCTATCATCGGGATGGCGTTACTTTATATTATAGTAAATATATTTTGGCTGTAATTCTGGTTGAAGGGCTGCATTAAGCGCAAATCTATTTACCTGAGCGAATAGGCTCTAGTTGCCTTCCAAAAAAAGAAAGATAGCGTTATAGGATCAATCAAATTTATTACTTATGTTCACCGCTTCCTATTCTTCCTGTTCTGCTGATAACACTACAACCTGCTTGTGCTGTCGGTAAAATAGTCATTTCAGTAATATCTACATGTAAGGGGCGGGTAAGTGCATAAAGCACGGCATCAGCAATATCATCTGCAATTAAAGGATTAAAATCTTGATAAAATTCTTTTGCGCGTTTTTCATCATTCCAACGAACGATACTAAATTCAGTTTCTACGGCTCCTGGCGCAATTTCAGTTACACGCACGCTCGTTCCTGCTAAATCAAGACGCATTGATTTGGTAATAGCCCTAACAGCATGCTTTGTAGCTGCATAAACATTGCCATTTGTATAAACATCTTGACCGGCAATAGAGCCAATATTGACAATATGGCCTTGATTTCTTTTGACCATATCGGGTAACACATGGCGGCTAATATAAAGTAAACCTTTAAGATTGGTGTCAATCATGGTATCCCATTGACTAGAATCGCCTTTGTAAATGGGATCAGTTGCTAATGCTAAACCAGCATTATTAATCAGAATGTCAATGGGGTGCGATTGTGTAGATAATGATTGATAAAAATTTTCAACTTTATCTTTATTACGAATGTCTAATTCAATAGGTAGGACATGAATAGAATAATCCTTTTGCAATGACGTGGCTAACGATTCTAAGCGGTCTAACCGTCGTGCCGTTAAAATTAAATTAGCCTTTTGTGCAGCTAATATTTTGGCGCAAGCTTCGCCAATTCCACTGGAGGCGCCTGTAATTAAGGCAGTTTTATTTGCTAAAGAAATGGCCATGGTCACTTTAAATTTAAACATCCCACTTAAACAGGGATGATGAAAATTGGAAAAGAATTATAGCTTATCTTTCTTAGCGTGCAAAGAAGGCTAAGTGGTTGCCAGATAACAATTAAATTCATACTATCTTATTTTAATTTTTTTATAGAGCATACTTATGCAATTCAAAAAATCATTATTTTTAAATCTCGCATTATTCTTTCATTTCACTGTGGTGGCTGCCTCTTCATCTGGAATTTTAGTGTTAGAAACTGATTTTGGGTTAAAAGATAGCGCAGTCAGCGCCATAAAGGGGGTTGCCTATTCAGTAGATCAACATTTAATTATTTCAGATATGACCCATGAAATTCCACCTTATAATATTTGGGAAGGTGCTTATCGTTTATATCAAGCAGCACCTTACTGGCCAAGTAAAACTGTTTTTGTCGTCGTTGTTGATCCTGGCGTGGGTAGTAAACGACATTCGATTGTTGCTAAGTTAAATAATGGCCAATATTTTGTGGGCCCTGACAACGGCTTGCTTACTTTAGTCGCGCATAAAATTGGTATTCAATCTGTGCGATTAATTGATGAGTCGGTTAATCGTTTACAAGGCTCTGAAACCTCGCATACTTTCCATGGGCGTGATGTTTATGGTTATACGGGCGCCCGCTTGGCTTCTGGCAAGATTACCTTTGCTGAAGTTGGGCCGCTTTTTACACAACCTTTAGTGACTTTACCTAATCAAGAAGCAACGCTTATTAACGATAAATTGAAAGGTAAAATCATGGTATTTGACCCACAATATGGCAATGTGTGGACTGATATAAATCAACAATTAGCAAAGCAATTTGGTTTAGCCCCGGGCCAAACATATAAAGTAACCATCTGGCATCAACAGCAGAAAAAGTATGAAAGTGAACTTGCTTTTGAAAATACCTTTAGCGCCATGAAAGATAAACAAGAATTACTGTATTTAAATAGCTTAATGGATATTGCCATAGGTATTAATCAAGGTAATTTTGCGAAAAAATATCAGTTAGGAACTGGCCCTGATTGGCAGGTAATCATTGAAAAAGTAAATAGATACGCTTAAAAATTGAGAAAACTTATTCGGAAATTAAACGAGTGAGTTTTAAGCGAGTATAAGCAATTAAAAAACCCATCTTTTGGCTATTTAAATCAGAAATAGAGCCAGGCTCGGTGGTAACAGAGGCGATTTTAGCACCCATATTTTGGGCGAAGGCAAGTCGATAAGCTAAAAGGGCCTTTTGTAACCCTTGGCCCCGATGCGCCGGTAGTGTACTTGTCAGGCCTAAATCACAAATGGATTGATGAATGGCAATTATACCGCCTGCCACTAATTGGTCTTGAAAATAGGCCCCAAAAACAGCCACATTGGCAGTACGAGCATAATGATAAAACTGCTGCCAAGCCTCTTTACAGCCAAATCCTAAAGCAACACAGTGAGCCCAGGTGTGTAATTCGCATTCGCTTACTTGTCTAATTTGATAATCCGAACTAAGGGAAAACGAGGTAATTTTTTCGCTGGCAAGGTTAAGTAGGGAAATGTTATTGACTTCAGTGACAAAATAACCGCATTCGCTTAGTTTTTGTATAATATCATTGCCTACTAAGGGGCTTAATTCAATATCAATGGATAAATGCCCAAGTGTGTGATAAAAATTTTCTATGGCTTCAATCTGCGTTAAAAACTGCTGGTCTTTACATTGAAAGCCCCAACCAACGACCTGCGAAAAGAAAGAAGTTTTACCCGTAAAACAAGCAGCACCAGAGCCTACCTCTAAAAGAGCGCTTCCAGGCACGTGATAAGTGAGATTAATGTGGCTTTGCTTGATGCAATTTTCAATACTATGAGCCAGTTCTTTTGTTATTAACATCTATTTAAATTAAATCAAATATCTATCTTGAAAAAATTTTAACACATTTATTTATAATTCTAGATTTGTTATGGTTAAAAAAAAGTAATGGACCCATTGCAATAATGTTAAAGCAAGTAAGTACTCTCTGTTTAGGTATAACTTTCTTCAGTATTTATAATATAGGTTATGCTGATTCAAATCCTTGTATAGGCAAAAATGCTTTTATTAATATAATCGATAGACCTAACAATGCAGATAGTGCGTGTGTAGTACCCTTTAAACATTTTGATTTGGAATCAGGTTATGATTATCAAAAAATAGCTCCAGGCACAGGCTATTCACATGATTTTCCGCAATCTGAATTACGTATTGGCCTACCTTTGCAAAGTGAAGTTTTTTTTGTTTTGCCTATTTATAATTATCAATTTTCACCCAAAAATTCCGGCTTTTCGAACTCAACACTAGGTCTTAAACATCAAGTGGGTTATAACGATAAATGGATGCTAACTGCTGAAGGGGCCTTTGAATTTCCAGGTGGAAGTAAAGATTTTGGCACTCAAGCACTGGGTGGCTTTGTAAGTGCCATTATTAATTACGCCATTAATGATAAATTCACTTTTACTTTTGTAGTAGGAGGAAGTATTGAAGCTGATCCTATAAATGCGGGCGGGCACCATTATAATAGTTTTAATCCCGATGCTGTTTTATCCTATTCAGTCACTGAGAAATGGTCACTTTATGGTGAAATTTATGGCCAAACTAAAACAGGCGCTAATGAAAATAGTGGATTTAATGCTGATGTTGGGCTGCTTTATTTAGTGCATCCCAATGTTGTGATTGACATAAGTGCGGGCCAAAGATTGAGAGGCTATTTATATAATATTGAACATTATTTTGGCGCTGGTATTTCTTTTTTAGTGTAACTGCTTTATTACTCAACTTTATTTAACAAAGAGGATTACTAATGAGATTACATAATAAGGTAGCCGTTGTCACGGGCGGTAATAAAGGCATTGGCCGCGGGATTGTTGAACATTTTTTAGCAGAAGGTGCAAACGTGGTAGCTTTTGCCCGTGATAAACAAAGTTTATCTGATTTAAAACAAACGCATCCACAAATCCTTACTGTAAGTGGCGATGTAACAAAAGGGCAAGATTTAAAGCGTTTATTCCAAGAAACTGAACAACATTTTGGTAAAATTGATATTTTGGTTGCAAATTCAGGCGTAGGGGAGCGTGTTTCTGTCGCTGACATGAAGGAAGCAGATTTTGATTATATAGTGAATATTAATTATAAAGGTGTTTATTTCACTGTTAATTATGCCCTCCCATATTTAAATGATGGTGCAGCAATCATATTAATTGCTTCTGTTGCTGCTTATATAACGTTACATAATCACAGCATTTATTCCTCTACGAAGGCAGCCATTATTAAATTAGCTAAGAATTTCGCTCGTGACTTAGCAGTGCGCCGTATTCGAGTTAATAGCATTTCACCTGGTATTATTGAGACCCCGATCTTTAGTAAATCCTTAAAAGAAGATCCAGACTATTTAAAAAAGTGGCAATCATTAGTGCCCATCGGGCGTATTGGTAAGCCACTGGATATTGCTTATGCTGCGTGTTTTTTAGCTAGTGATGAAGCTACGTATATTACCGGGACCGACTTGGTTATCGATGGCGGTCTTTTAGCTAATTATCAAGATCCTCTGGTAAACATGATTACCTAGCTCACTGGCATAAGCCTGAGATTAAATATTTAACTTAATGAAAAACTAAGTCCTAAGCCTTGTTTTAATGCATTTTGGTAAACGACTTCGGCAACGCTTAAATCTTGGATAGCAAGACCAACAGATTTAAACACAGTTAGTGAGTCTTGATAATTTTTATTTTTATTTATTAACCATTGACCTATTTCAATGAGGTCTTCTTGTTTTAATTGATGTTGGTTAACAGCTGCAATGATTTCACCTGCTTCCTTTAAAGCTGCTTCCACCTGATCAACAATGACAGTCGCTTCTTGTAAGACATCTGTATTGATTTCTTGCATCAAAGGTGTATGCGAACCAATTGCATTAATATGGACATTGGGTTTTAACATTGATAAATCAATGAGTGGCTCTGTACTGCTGGTAACAGTACAAATTACATCAGCGTCACTAACAGTATCTGCTACGTTAGAATGTACTTGTACTTTATAATCACTAGCAATTTGCTCGGCAAAATGTTCAGCATTACTTATAGAACGTGACCAAACAGATACCTGTTTAATCGGGCATACAGCAGCGATTGCTTCTAATTGCGTATAAGCTTGGGCACCTGAGCCGATAATAGCTAAGTGTGAGGCATCAGGTTTAGCAAAATACTTAGTTGCTAAACCAGAGACTGCGCCTGTACGTAAGGCCGTTAAATAACTGCCATCCATTAAGACCTTGGGCTCACCTGTTATAGCATCAAGCAACATAATAAAGCCGGTAATTGAGGGTTTATGCTTAGTTAAATTTTTGGGAAAAATAGAAACAACTTTAAGTCCTAATGCTTTGTTGTGCGCTAAATAAGCTGGCATTGCTAGAGTTAATGCATCCTCTTCTTCAATATTAATACCCATTCTTAAAGGCAATTTAACTTGTTGACGAGCGAGTTGCATAAAGGCATCTTCAAGAGCATGAATGGCCTCTGGCATCGAAATACATTGTTTAACTTCATTTAAAGACAGTAATTTTAAGCTCATGGATTAAGATTCAGTTGCTATTATCTTAGCTTTCTATTGTGGGTTTTCTTGTAAAAAAATGCAATGCAAATCTCATAAATGCTCAATGTAACTATACTAATAATAAAATAAGCGATTTGTGTAGCTTAAGTTAGGCAACTTACTTAAAGGATTATTTTATGGAAAAATGCATTCAAATTGGTTGCATTATTGGCACGCGTCCTGAAATTATCAAAATGTTTCCTATTATTAAGCGATTACAAGCTTGCTCATGGGCAAAAGTTACTATTATTAATACAGCACAACATCGTTGTCTTTTAGATAATATTTTAACCTCTTTTCAAATTAGACCTGACATTGATTTAGATATCATGACTGCTAATCAATCGTTAGGCACTTTAACAAGTAAGCTTTGTAGTAAGCTTGAGTCACTTATTTTAAAACAAAAATTTGATGTCTTGTTAGCTGCGGGTGATACAACGACTGTTTTTGTTTCAGCACTGACTGCTTTTTATCATAATATTTTTTTTGGTCATATTGAAGCCGGGTTAAGAACGTATAATTCTCGCGAACCTTATCCGGAAGAGATTAATCGTGTTTTAACAGCCCCGCTGGCCACTTGGCATTTTGCACCCACCCAAGAGGAGAAAGATAATTTGATTCGCGAGAATATTTCGCCGGCAAACGTTATCGTGACGGGTAACCCTGTTATTGATACCCTGCATTGGACATTAAAAAATACGGCCCATAATGGTCGTTTTAAACACCTTAACAATATTGTTATAGTGACTGCGCATCGACGTGAGAACTTTGGCCAGCATTTAGAAAATATTTGTGCAGCAATTATTACTTTAGCTAAAAAGTATGATTTGAACTTTATTTTTCCTGTGCATCCAAATCCACAAGTACAAGCCGTAATTAATAATATGTTAGCTAATAATCCCAAAGTGCATTTAATTTCTCCTCTATGTTATGTAGACTTTGTACATTTAATGCAACAATGCATTTTAATCCTGACAGATTCTGGCGGTATTCAAGAAGAAGCGCCTGCCTTAAGCAAGCCTATTTTAGTATTAAGACATCCCACCGAAAGACCTGCCATTATTACGGAAGGCGTTGGATTATTGGTTGGTACTGAAAAAGAGAACATTATAAACACAGTTGAGAATCTCCTTGAAGATAAAAAACTATATGCTTCTCTCGCTAAAGGGATTTCACCCTATGGGGATGGGCATGCAGGTGAGAAGATAGTGAATTATTTACAGGGGGTATTATTGTAAACTAGTCACTTAAATCAATTAATACAAATTGAGTTTTTAAAGGGTTAAATTTTTCTATTATGCTCTCAATAAGCAACTCATTTGTAGGATCAGTAATGCCAATGGTTACTTGCTCTGCTGTTTCATTATAATCAACTAAGTAACTCCCTTTACCTTCTAGCCATTTGCTTAATTTGCTTGAGAATGTTTTAGGTGCAGTAATAATTTTTTCTTTAGACACGAGTTCTAAATTATATTGATTAGCAATAATTTTAAGAAGTTTTTTTTCATCAACAAAATTCAGCCTAGCCAGCACTTTGCCTAATCTTTCGCCAGATTTTTGTTGCTCAAGTATAGCTTGTTTGAGTTGCGCAAAGGAAATAATTTTTTCCTCTACTAGAATGTCTCCCAGCCGACGGCGATACGGAGTAAGAATGTGGCTACCTGGAAAAACATGGTCTGTCTTATCCCAAACCGGCTGTCTGGCAGTAGATTTAGCTGATTTTTTAGGTGCTGTAGCGAGAAAGTACAGTTTATAAGCACGCAGTATAGCATGCAAATTTAAAATATTACCATAAAAAGCCCGGGGAATGGATAACCAAGCAGGTATAAGACTATAGACACGATAAAGGCCGATAAAACGCTGTAGCATTCGCTCGAGCATAAGTAAGGTACTAATAATAACTAAGACCCAAACCCAAGGATAAAGGTTTAATTGCTCTTGCAAAGAAGGATATACCGGATTATTAAATGTTAAGAGGCTATAAACTATCCAAAACAGAAACACCACATATCCAAGTCCGTTAATAAAATGGGTAATAAATGCTTTGCGATCATGGGCAAGCGTAAAACGAACACGCCAAACCTTAGGCCATTTCGTATGAACCCATTCCTGAAACACAATACCTATTATCCAGCGTGCTTTTTGCCGAACCGCTTTTTGATATTCGGTTGGAAATAAGGCACGTGTTGCAATATATTCTTTTTTCCGCTTTAAAACATAATACTTATTAAAGAAACCCTTTTGCTCCCATTTAAGACGCTCGATGGACTGGACAAGAAAAATTTGCTTAAGTCCCTTAATGCGCAGGGTTAATGAAGTGCGATAATCCTCGGTAAGTGAATCAATAGAAAAGGGTCCTTTAGTTATAGGATCTTCAATTGCCAAAAGTGCTTGTTTTGAAAAGGCAGTGCCTACGCCCGCCGAAGGAACATGACCATGTATTGCTTCACGTACGATTAAGTCTTTAGTATGAATTTCTGCAAACTCATCGGCATAGACCCAATGAGTAAAATTCCAATAATTAACTTCCAGCGGAAACATAGGAATCTGGATCATATCTTTGCGAGGAATTAAATAATTATAAAGCTTAAAAGATAAAGGATGTATAACATCTTCTGAATCGTGAAAAACAAAAATATCAAATTCAATGCCTAAGGTTTTTTCAAATTCTTTTATATGATTATAAATGCCATTTAAGTTGGCAGCTTTAGTTGTAGGCCCAGGCTCTGGACCAATAACACATTGTACATTTTTAATATAGCTTTGGACTCGTTGCACTTCAGCAACAGTTTCTGGATCATTCGGGTAGACCCCGACAAATAAATAATAATTGGTATAATCAATGGCATAGCAGTTATTCATTAACATGGTTGCAATAACATTAGCTTCATGCCAGCAGGCTACTAAAACTGCGACATATTTTTCTGGTTGATTAACTAAATCTTCATAAGTTAACGGCTTGTATTTTCTCGTTTTCCATTTACGAATGAAATAGCGTGACCAATAATAAATATCAAAAAATAAGTCATCAATGCCAGAAATTAGAAACAGACAGGCAAAGAAAATAAGAAAATACCACATGACTAAAAAAAGAATGATTAAATAGGTGTCTTCCATTACACTCGCACGTAGTATAAAAGTTGCAACATTTTATTAGTATAGTGCTTTCCGTACGGATTTACAGAGCCACCCGCAGGTAAATAAGTACCATTAATATAATCAAAGCGTATTTCGATGCGAAATCGATTAGATGGAATCAAGCCTATGCCAGGTCCATATTCCACGATATTATTAAAAAATTCACGCCTGGTATCTTGAAAAACGCGTCCTAGCATATATACATTAATAATGCTTGCATGATATTGCAGAATACGAATGCCTTGGCGGGTAATAAATGTACCAATGACGTTATTATCATATCTTGAAAAGTAGGTAATATCACCATAAAGCGTACTATAATAATCAGGACTAATACGAAAGGTATCATAGTAAGCGGGCTTAGTACCAAATTCATTATAATACATCAATCCGCCTCTTAAATCGCCACGCCATCTATTCCGGTCGCGATAAACCAAATCATATGCTTGTCCTGCTTCTACCCAAGCCACCAAAGGGAAATTCTTTAAAGGGTTGATGGAACCACCTATGCCGGTAATACGCACATTATCCTCATAAATTTGTGGCAAATCACCAGCGGTGTTGGATTTATTATCATCCGTTCGCCTAAAGTTAAAGTATACCCTTGAATGCAAATCATTATTAAACTCTAACCCATAGCGAGCGATAATAGGGCGAACGGTTAAGCCAAAGCGGCTTTGGGTAAAGGGAGTGAAAAACAGCTCGCCAAAATAAGGCGGTGGTAGAACTTTAGTTTGTAAACCTGCTAAATTAGTCAATGCATTTTGCGCTTTAAGTTCTAATTCTTTATTGCTACTTAAGGTAGCCAATTTGAAATAGTGATAAGCTTGATATTTATTAGGTGTTTGATCATATAAATAGCCTAATTGCATCGCAATTTCTGGCTCATGCGTTAAGTTATAAACACGGGTGAAATATAAAATAGCATAATTAGATTGTTTAAGTTCAATCGCTAAAAATCCAGCTTCTTTTAATGCTAGCGTATTATTAGGATATTTCTGGGCAATCTTTTGAATGGCAAGCCATGCAAGATTTTTATCACGCTTTTTTAAACTATAAAATTCATCTAATAGTAAAAGGGCCTGGTTTGGGGTCCCTGGTGGTGGAGTAAATTTATTTTGTGGCTGATATGCAGGGTTCTTAGCTTCTGCCATCTTAAATGGATTGTTATTTTCCATCTTTGCTGGGCTTTGCAAAAAGCTTAATGCTTTTAAAGCCGTAGTGCGAATTTTTGTATCTCTAGCTTGCGCGGCGATTAAAAAGTAATATCTAGCTTGATCTTTATTGCCTAAGCGATAATAAAGATATGCAATTTGAAGAGCAATTTGCTCAGAAGATAACTCTTGGTAAGTTACTAAAAAGAAGGAAATTGCCCCTTTAGTATCATTTAATTGCAATTTTAAATACCCCATTTCTTGATTTAAAAGGGGATTGCGAGGCTCTAAAAGGAGTAATACTGTAAGAATTTCTTCGGCAGCCCGGATGTTTTCCCGTTTTAATTTATAAAACCAGTTTAAAAAAATGGTATTGATAAGTGGTTTGCCGGTATTATTAATTTGACTGCCAGGCTTGGCTGTTGTAATAGCATACGTATTATAATTCGGAATAAAAGAAGTCATTTTTTCTAGCACTCGCGATGCTTGAAATTTTATCAGGTGATCTTGATTTTGCTTTACTAACGGCTCTAGATATTGAAAAGCATGTTGCCATTCACCAAGTTCGTAATAAATTTTCCCTAATTGCAAGGGGTATTGCAGATTATGCGGCTCTAATTCATTTAAGTGTTTCATTAATGGTAAGCTAGCTTGTAGTTTTTGCTCTTCTAAATAGAGCTGACTGAGTTCTTTTAAAGCGCGTCTATTTTCTGGGTCTTGCTTTAAAATAATTTTTAATGCCTCCTTGGCAGCTTCTTTGTTAGTTTTACGCAAAGCATAATATTGATTAAATAAAATTTGCGGATCACGCTTTAAATGTTTAATTTGTTTATTTGCTAAGTAAATAAAACTAAATAAAATAAGAAGAAAAATAAAAAGAACAAATAAAATTTTATTTTTAAGCATTCAACTGGCATTACTATTGCTGTTTGGGAAATCGCTTTTGTTCCCGTGTTCTATATTAATGATTTAAAATATAAATTTATACTTTTTTAATAATTAATTTCAGTTCCTTAGTCAGGAGATATATTGAATTTTTTGTGCCTTTGTTAAAGCCTGAGTAACCGCCTGTTGGCAAGCTTTGAAACTTGCGCGTTGAAAATGATGTTTAAGATAGGCGCTTAAATGCGGCCAAGTTGTTTGATTGAGAGGAAAACCAACAGTATCCATATTTAGAAACATACTTACCACACTTACATCGGCAATGGTAAAACTATTATTTACCAAATAAATTTTATTTACCAATTGATTATTTAGAAAAGTTGCCACAGGTGGCAATTGCTTGTTTAGAGCTGTTTCAATGGCATTTAAATCAGTTTGCTTACCATATAAAGGAGCAAAGCACCCTTTGATAATAAATAGGAGCTAAAGCGGTAAATAAAACGGTATCAGCATATTCTTCAAGCCATAATGCTTGTGCATAGGCTTGCGAATCTTTAGGATAAAAGCCTGGTAAGGGGTGTTTTCGTTCTAAATAAGCACAAATAGCTGAGGAATCGGCAAGCATAAACTCACCATCTTGAAGCGCTGGTATTTTCTTTAATGGACTGGCTGTTAAAAAAGCTACATTTACATAATCATATAAAGTGATGGGATCATTAATAAACTGAATTTGCTTTTCCACTAATAAGGCAAAAGGCTTATGTACAAAAACTGAAGCCGGATCACCATATAAAATCATAGGTTAAAGCTTTATAAAAGAAATTAAATCCTATTAAAACATTAACTGAGTTAATAAAAAAGGATAGTTGATTAGAATCTTATAGGTTACCTCCTAAATACAGGTAAGTATGTTAAAGTTGCTGCTTTTCTACCAGTACTTAAGTTAATTAGGCTAGGGAGTTTATGTTTAAAAAAGTTATTTTTTTTCTTCTTAATCTTTCGACTGTCTCTTATGCTATGTCGTTATCTGTACCTATTGAGCACACGTCCGATTATCAGGTAATTTCTTTTTTTAATACTCATAAGACGGTGCAAAAACTTAATCAAGAGAGCCTCCCTCAGCCATACCGCTATTTATTAAGCCAACCTTTGTTAACACCTGCTCTTAAAAAATATTATCAACAAAAACCTATTATTCAAACGTTAATGGCTAATAAAAATATATATGAGCAAACTTACTCGCGCACTATAGTGATGCTTATTAATAAAAATAAGAAATCAAATATTTTAAATAGCAAGGTAACAAAAGTAATTGAATTAGCGTTTATTACTATGAATTTTGCAGCCTTACCTGAACAAATAAAAAACCAGGTTTTGCATACTAACATCCCTTTTGGTCAATTGTTATTAAACTATGACATTAAGATAACTACACAAGGGCGTACTTATTTTGCCATGCAATGTGATGAAGCCTTGTTAGCCTTAACAAATTGTGAAAAAGATAAGAAATTATACGGTCGAACCAATACCATTATCAATATTGCTAATAATCGCTGGCTAGCTCATGTTGTGGAAATTTTAATTTAAATTCTAATATTATTTTTGCGTGGAATTAATTGGTTTAAGGAAGGCGAATGGTGAAAGCTTAAGTGATTGGTAATCAGCTTAAGCTTTCTAGATTAAAAGATGAAATGTTTAGATTAATGTTTTTTAGTATTAATAACTTTTTTAGTTAAAACTTTTTGCTCTATATCGCTTACACAATTAAGTAAAACATTAAGTTCCGCTTGTGAGAATATAACTGGTTTTTTGTTTTGGACTGGCTCAGTTCTTAACATAGGTATATCCAAATAATCTATTAATTCATACTCATTGGGGTTAGTGGGTTTCTTGCTTGTCATGATAATCTCCGATTGGCTTTGTTCCATTATAAACACATATCCTTAAGGCCGTATTAAGTAAATTCTAAATGTATAATATTTGATCACCAATGGTATAATTGCTAATTTAATACTTTCTTTTTCGATTAAAATTAAGGTCTAAATTAAACAAATAAGCAAGTTTTTTATGCTCTAAAAAAATTAAATTAATTTCATAAATTGTTGAATAAATTGGTAAAAATCAATTATAAATTCTAGATAAATAATTAAAAATAAATGCACTATTAAAAAATATTTTAAACAATAAAAAATGTTAACTTTGCCTTAATATTTATATGCTACATTAACCTTAATAAAGTTTAAAATTAATTGGTATTTATTATCATGCAAGAACCAATAGAAAGAGAAAATTTATCATCAACAACCAATACATCTAAAGTAGAGAATTCTATAGCTGCAGCTATGCTCGCTGATTCTACAAGTGAAAAAAGCTTTTCAGAAAATAGTGAAAATTCAGGATCGACAAATTCACAAGCCTCTCCTAGAAATAGTAAAAAAAGAGCAAAAAATGATCCGGAAAAAGAGGGTGGTTTATTAGAGGATAATAACAATAACAACAATAATATCGATATCAATAAAAGACAAAAAAGTCATAAAAATCCGCGTTTTTTAGATAAGGAAGGCATAAATAGGATTAGTTTCATAGTATTAAATAAGAATGGTATTATGGAATACGCAGGGATCTTTAAGTCATCGCGCGACGGTAATTCTTTTTTATTAAAACAAAAAACACCTTATTCCGGTCCTAATGAATTTGCTTATGCTTATGTCGTACTTACAGGAGAGGATGAGAATAAAAAACCTGTGCAAATTATATTCATATTGGGTATTATGGATTATGGAGATAGTAATCACCCAGGCGTTAGAATGTTTGCTCAAAAGGTAGCGAAATATTTGGAAAATGAGCTAAAAATTATTGTTCATAAAAAGGACTATGTTTATACTGGTGAATGTAAGCTAGATCTACCTACTGGAAAAACAGATTTAACTATAGATGATATGAAAACTATGGTAGGAGAAAAATTAACATATCTTCAGTTTAATTTAAAAGGCACTAAATCAAGTTATGGTTATGCAGGCGAAAGTAAGCCTACATTAGTAACGTATATACCCCGAGCATGTATACTTGTAAGCACTGAACATACTACAGCAAAAGGATTAAGGCTTGATACGCCTGAATCATATATAGATATAAACGGTGAAGTTTCTAAACAAGGTGGCAATGGTAAAGAAGAAGAGAAAGAGGAGAATAAACTAACCAGAGAAGAGCTAAGCCTAGAGTCTTCTAAATTAGAAGATTTAGATGGAGAAATTCTACAAGTACGATCACAATCGTTATCTACTGATAGTAAAATTATAGGTGGCATGGAGAAATTAAATCAGGAAAAAATTAGCGGTAATCAATCCTCTTCTGCTGCCTTTGCTAGCCGAGAATGTGCAAGAGAATTATCGTCTATAGGCTCCTCAGCAACACCTGCCTCTCTTAACCAAGCACACGCAAGAGAATTATCGTCTATAAACTCTTCAGCAACACCAGGGTTTGGATTTTTTGGTAAGAGCAAACAAGAAGAAGTTAGTACGATTCCTACTAGCTCTAATACAGAAGGTGAAGTTATTGACCTTCAATAATACTCATGGTTTCCCTTTAAACGGTTTAATACCTCTTTGCTAGAGTGGCATCAAATTAATAAAAGCTTTTTTATTTCCTTGTAGGAATTATTAATTGCTTTTATTGATTTAGGCGCAATAAAAATAGAATCATCACCAGCAATGGTGCCCAAAATTTGAATTTTATCACGATGATAATCTAAAATCCGAGCGACTAACTGCGCAGCACCAGGACTGGTGTTAACAATTATAATCGTTTCATTAGCAACAACATCGATAATTAAATTTGATAATTGACTAGAGGTAGTAGGGGGCGCAGGTTCTCTTGCCAGTCGATAAACGATTTGGCCTAATTCATTTTTTGATTTAATCGCATTAAGTTTGTGAATCAACCGCGAGACTTTCGACTGATTCACATAATGACCCTTTGCTTGCAATGCCGCACAAATATCTTCTTGAGTAGTCACATTGCCTTCCAAAAGCAATTGCCGCAGATCATCAACTAAATTTTGCTCTTGATCCTCTTTACGAGAAACTAAATTTGCCATGGTATTAATCCTTTTTTTAATTCACAAATAATGAATCTTTATTCATTATTATGCCATAAAAATGCATAAATTGTTAAATTATGCTTGTAAAAAATTTTTTAGTCAGTTAATATTCAATAATACTGAATATTTAATCAATATTTTTGTTATTTTTTGGATTTTTATTCATGAGTTCTATAATTAATGTTGCTATTGCTGGTATACAAGGGTATAGCGGTCAAGTTTTAATGCAGTTAGTGAAAATTCATCCCTATTTAAACTTAGTTGCTGCGTTTAGTCGGCAAACACAAGTTGAGCTATATCAGCAATTACCAGTGTTAAAGCGACAAAATATTCCAGTTTATAGTTATGAATTCATCAAGCAGCATCCTGGGAAAATTGATGTCTTATTTTTAGCCACACCTGCTGCAGTGTCTATTGAAATTGCAGACCTATTAATTAACAGCTTAATTAACAGCGAGATTTGTATTATTGATTTAAGTGGCGGCTTTCGCTTATCAGAACAACAGTTTTCAACCTGGTATGGGTTAAAACATAGGGCACCTTCTTTAATTGAAAAAGCCTGTTATGGTTTAACGCCCTGGGTAACATCACAGGCAAGCCATCGATTAATTGCTAATCCAGGTTGTTATGCCACTTGTGCTTTAATAAGCTTACTCCCTTTACTGAAAGCAAATATTCTTAATCAAAGCACACTCATTATTGATGCTAAATCAGGCGTGTCAGGTAGTGGAAAACAAACCAACCCTCATTTAATGTTTTGTGAAATGGCAAATAATTTTCTGCCTTATAAAATAGGAAACCATCAACACATACCTGAAATTAAAAATGCGCTTAAGGCTATCGGTGGAAAAGACGTCACTATTCGATTAACGACATCACTTCTACCTATAGCTAGAGGTATTACAATGAATATCTACGGTCAAGCCCCAGTGGGCTTAACCGATACCGATATAATTCGGTTAATTAGTCAAGCTTATCAAGATGCATACCACGATTATCCTTTCGTTCATTATCAGGCGGTAGGGCAAGAAACAATAGATAACCTGTTTATTTTATCTCTCAATCAGGTTATTGGTACGCCAAACTGTCATATTGGTTTTTTCGTGCAGGATGGCCAAATTACCTTATTTGCATCACTTGATAACTTATTAAAAGGTGCAGCCAGTCAAGCAATAGAAAATTTAAACGCTTTATTTAATTTACCCCTTCATACAGGGCTTTTATCATTACAGGGGGGCCTATGATCCTTGGTTCTGGCATTTTTAGAACTAAATTACCAACCGGTTTTAAAGCAGGAGGAATAAATTGTGGTGTTCGCCTGTATCGACCTGACTTAGGCGTAATCATTTCTAACACGCCTGCTGTGGCAGTCGGTGTTTTTACCCAAAATCATTGTAAAGCAGCCCCTGTAAAGTATTGTGAGCAACATTTACCTGCTAATAATATTAAAGCCATTATTACCAATAGTGGTGAGGCGAATGCTGCTACGGGTGATGATGGTGTTGTTCATAATCTTAGCATGGCGCAAACCCTGGCTAATAATTTAAGTTGTAGTCCCAAACAAATACTGACAGCATCTACAGGGGTCATTGGTAAACCTTTATCTATTGAAAAAATTACCCAAGCTATACCAGCTTTAGTTCAAAAAACCACCGATATTGCTGAGAATTTTGCCACTGCAATTTTAACCACTGATTTAGTGCCTAAAACAGTTTATAAAGACGTGGCACTTTCGCAAGGTACGATACGCATTACTGGCATTTGCAAGGGCTCTGGCATGATTCATCCTAATATGGCTACCATGTTAGGCTATTTATTAACGGATGCTAAACTTGATGTTTCCGAAGCACAATGTTGGTTAAAGCAAGTCTGTGATCAAAGTTTTAATATGATTAGTGTTGATGGTGAAACATCGACCAATGATTGTGTATTTTTAATGGCGAATGGTAATAGCCATGTTTCCCCTGATACTACTCAAGATAAAACGATTTTTTATCAAGCACTATTAGAAGTAGCCATTATTCTGGCAAAAAGTATTGCCCGTGATGGCGAAGGAGCCTCAAAATTAATTGAAGCGAAAGTCAGTGGTGCTGCTACAGAAAGTCAGGCCAAAGCTGTCGCTAAAGCAATTATCACTAGCCCCTTAATTAAAACTGCAATGTATGGTCAATCGCCTAACTGGGGGCGAATTATTGCTCGCATTGGTAATGAAGCGATTACGGAAAACATGCTTAATCAATGTGAAATTGCCATACAAGGGATCACTTTATTTGCACAGGATAAAATAAATACGAATGTTAACTTAATTGCGTTTAAAGAATTACTAGCGAAAGATCAAGTTGTTATTGAGATTAAATTCTTTCAGGGTCAGAACAAAGCAACCGCTTGGGGATGTGATTTAACAGATAAATACGTCAAAATTAATGCGGAGTACGTTTCATGAATTCGTTAAAACATTCCTATATTCGTACTGTAGCCAGCAAACTTATTTTAGTTAAAATAGGTGGCTCTATTCTCCATAATCTTGAGTCAGCTCTTGCCCTAGTTAGCGATATTAAAACAATCCTTGCAAATGGTTATCAAATTGTTTTAGTGCATGGTGGTAGTAAAGCGATTAATGAAGCACTGAAAGTTTATGGTATTGAGTCTAAATTTATTGAAGGACTAAGGGTGACATCAAGCTCGGCCATGAAAATTATAGAGATGGTTTTATGTGGGCAAGTCAATCAGATGTTAGTCAGGATACTCAATAAATTTGGCATAAAAGCAGCTGGCTTATCAGGCGCTGAAAATCACATGCTGCAATGCGATTATTTAGATAATAAATATGGTTTTGTTGGTGAGGTAAAGCAAGTTAATCCCCACGATATTTATCACTTACTGACAAACCAAATTACCCCTGTGATTGCCACTATCGGCATTGATGCTACAGGTAATGCTGTCAATATAAATGGTGATATGGCAGCCTGTCATCTAGCTAGCACCTTAGCTGTTGATCAGTTAATTTACTTAACCGATCAAGACGGTATTTATAATAATGATGGCCAGTTATTAGCAACCCTTTCAGAAAATAATTTGCAAGAATTGGTAAACAACGGCATTGTTAGCAATGGTATGCTCGTAAAAGTCAATGCTATTTTAAAGGCGCTGCAGCATAACTTAGATCAAGTCATGATTGCCAATGGCATGCAGCAACATATTTTAACTAACGCAATTTTACATCAACAAAACCCTGGCACATTATGTTTAAAAAAACAAAAATAAAATGAATTAATTGTCCAGTTTAAGCAGGTAACTGAGGAGAAAATGATGAATGCAACGATTAACAAAATTGTTTTGGCTTATTCTGGTGGCTTAGACACTTCTGTTATGATCCCATGGTTAAAAAATAATTATAAAAATGCCGAAATTATTGCCGTAATTTGCGATTTGGGACAACAAGAAGATTTAGCAGCTATTCAAAAAAAGGCTCTAAAAAGTGGCGCGGCTAAAGCATTAGTTTTAGATGTACAAGAAACGTTTGTTACAGATTACTTATGGCCTTTAATGAAAGCAGGGGCTTTATACGAAGATCAATATATTTTAGGAACCATTTCAAGGCCCTTAATTGCTCAAAAGCTTGTGGAAGTTGCCCTAAAAGAAAACGCCCAAGCAATTGCCCATGGTGCAACAGGAAAAGGCAATGATCAAGTACGCTTTGAATATACGATTAACGCCTTAGCACCACAATTAAAAGTAATTGCACCTTGGCGAACATGGGAAATAAAGTCAAGGCAGCAAGCCATTGAATATGCACAAGCACATGGCATTGAATTAAGTCTGACCCCCAAAGCACCTTATTCGCGTGATCATAACATTTGGTATATTTCTCATGAAGGCGGCGTATTAGAAGATCCAGCGCAAAGTTGCCCTGATGATGTATTATTGATGACAAAGCCTCTTGAGCAAACGCCTGATCAGCCAGAGCAACTTAGTATTGAGTTTAATAACGGTGTGCCCGTGGCTATTAATAATCAACAATTATCGCCTGTTCAACTTTTAAAGTTACTTAATGAAATAGGTGGCAACCATGGTATTGGCGTTGCCGACATTATAGAAAACCGGCTCGTTGGGATGAAAATTCGTGGTGTATATGAAGCACCCGCGGCGGCAGTGCTTTATAAAGCCCATAAAATGCTAGAAAGCTTATGCCTTGATAAAGCAACTTTACATCTTAAGCAATCATTACAAGGCACCTATGCTAATTTAGTTTATGAAGGGCGTTGGTTTTCACAGACGCGCGAAGCACTGGATGCGTTTGTTACGGTGACTCAACAATATATGACCGGCACCGTTACCCTTAAACTGTTTAAAGGCAACATTATACCTTGTGGTATGACCTCCCCCTACAGTCTCCATCATGCTGCCTTTGCCACATTCGAAGAAGACGAAGTTTATAATCAACAAGACGCAGCAGGTTTTATTAACTTATTTTCTTTATCTGCAAAAGTCTTTGGTATGGTACATGGAGGAAAAAATGAGTAATAAAACTTGGGGCGGTCGATTTAAAAAAACCCTACATCCGCTAACCGTTCAATTTAATGCATCCTTAGCGTTTGATCATGTGCTTTATACTTATGATATTTTAGGCAGCCAAGCACATGCGAAAATGCTAGGCAAACAAAAGATTATCCCGCAAAGTGACGCTGATACGATTTGCTATGCGCTTGATGAGATCTTACAAGAGCTTAGTGCAGGTCAACATGAATTAGATGTTCAATTTGAAGATATACATATGTTTATCGAGCATCTATTAATTAAAAAAATTGGAGATATTGGTAAAAAATTACATACCGGTCGCAGCCGCAATGATCAAGTAGCTCTCGACTTACGCCTCTATACTCGCGAAGCTGCCGAAAAAGTTATTAATTTGCTGCAACAAGTTACTACCGTTTTAAGCGAGTTACGTGATAAACACGCTAAGGATAAAATGCCTGGCTATACCCATCTTCAGCAAGCGCAACCGGTTTTTTTAGGCTGGTATATGGCTGCTTATAAAAACATGTTTGAACGTGATATTGGCCGCTTCATTGATTTAAAAGAACGCATGAACTTTTCTCCCTTAGGTGCGGGTGCTTTAGCAGGCAGTAGTTTGCCCTTAGATAGGCAGTGGGTTGCGCAAGAATTAGGTTTTAAAGGCGTGATTGAAAATACGTTGGATGCAGTGAGTGATAGAGATTTTATCATGGAGTTTTGTAGCGCTGCTGCCATTACTATGGTGCATTTATCGAGGATGTGTGAAGATTTTATTCTTTGGGCAACCACTGAGTTTAATTTTATTATCTTAGATGATGCGTTTGCTACTGGCTCTTCGCTGATGCCTAATAAGAAAAATCCAGATATTTTAGAATTAATACGTGGTAAAACTGGCCGTGTTTTCGGGCATTTAATGGGTATTTTAACAGTGATGAAAGCACAACCTTTAGCTTACAATAAAGATATGCAAGAAGATAAAGAAGGCTTATTTGATACTGTTATAACTTTAACATCTTGTTTGAATATTCTGGCCCCTTTTTTAGAAAGCTTAACCTTTAATACTTCTAAGATGAAAAACCAAACGGAGCATGGTTATTTAGATGCAACTGCACTTCTAGAGACATTAGTGAAAAAAGGTATACCTTTTAGAGATGCGCATCATCAAGTAGGCGCTTTGGTTGCTAAAGCTATTGAAAAAAATTGCTCGTTACAAGAGATTCTAGAGGAGAGCAGCAATGGCATTTCTTAATTTAGCTAATAATATTTATTCTAAAAGGTCTGCAACACACGCTGCTAATGTGAAGCACCTTTTAACGGGTAAAGAGTTATCCGCGGCTGATATAGAAAATATATTGTGCTTAGCAGAGAACATTAAAAGAAACCCAAGCAATTATCAAAATGCACTAGAAAAGAAAGCATTAGCCATGATTTTTGAAAAACCTTCTTTTAGGACGCGCTTAAGTTTTAATTTAGCCATAGAAACATTAGGAGGAATAGCTGTTGAAAGTATTAGTAACACGCGAAAAACAGAAGAACCTAAAGATTTTATACGTGTATTAAATGGTTACTGCGATTTTGTCATGGTAAGAACGCATGCAGACGAGCAACTGCAAGAGATGGCGCAATATGCAACTATCCCTATCATTAATGGATTAACGGCTTTATATCATCCTTGTCAAATACTGGCTGACTTACTAACTTTAAAAGAACATTTTGGTAAGCTTAATGAATTAACATTAACTTACATTGGAGATGGCAATAACATTTTGCATAGCTTACTTATTATGGCTCCACGTGTTGGAATAACTCTTCATTATTGTTGCCCTAAAGGACATGACCCTGATGCAACAATTTTGTCGGAAAGTAAAAAATTATTCCCTGGCCAAATTCATTGTTTTACAACACCTACCTTGGCTGTGCAAAATGTACATGCTATTTACACTGATGTGTGGGTCAGCATGGGCTTTGAAGGGCAAAAATCTCAAAGTGCTTTTGATAATTTTCAAGTTAATGAAGCATTAATGAGTCAGGCTAAACCTGGAGCTGTCTTTATGCACTGTATGCCTATGGAGCGGGGCAAGGAAGTGTCTACAACGCTACCGGATAGCCCGCAATCTATAATTTTTAGACAAAGTGAAAATCGTCTCCATATCCAAAAAGCTATTTTATTGTTTTTAGACTCCCTTTGCTGATTAATAGTTTTTTAAATGTTATGAAGTTTAAAGTTTTAAGTATACATGTGATGGGTTAAGCAGTATTATTTTAAGTAAATAGTCTCCAAAACTTCTCTTTCCATGCAAGCTACTATTCTTTATGATATTTAACTTTATTAATTGGTAAAGGTAATATGAATCTGGCAGTTCTTATATTTAAAAATCGCAGGATGTTAATCAATCTGATTAAATCAGATTTTAAAGATCGCTATTTAGGACATCATTTAGGTATAATTTGGGCTTTTATTCAGCCCTTAGTTATGGTAGCTGTTTATTGGTTTGTGTTTACACATGGTTTTCGAATTAGCGCTGTATCTAATGCTCCTTTTTTATTGTGGTTATTAGCAGGATTGGTACCTTGGTTTTTACTTAATGAAGCTATTATCAGTTCAAGCAATGCAATCGTATCGCAATCTTTTTTTGTAAAAAAAATATTGTTTGAAGTTAAATTACTGCCTATTGTAAAGGTCGGTTCTGCATTGTTAGTAAATCTAATTTTTTTATCTTTTCTAATCTGTGTATGTATTGCTTATGGCTTTTATCCCAATTTTTGGTGGTTACAACTGATTTATTACATGGCATGCATTATAGCTATAAGCTTAAGCCTTGGACTTCTTATTTCAGCAATTATGCCGTTTTGGTCTGATGTTGGTCAAATTCTGACAGTTGTTATGCAGGTTTTATTTTGGGCAACGCCTATTATGTGGAATAAAGAGATGCTAGGTGATAATTATTGGTATTTTATTAAACTCAACCCATTTGCCTATATCATAGAAGGCTATCGTACAACGATAATTAATCACTTACCATTTTGGCATAACTATGATCAAATGATTTATTTTTGGCTCTTCGTTTTAGTAAGCGCTTATTTAGGAAATATAGCCTTTAATAAATTACGACCACATTTTGCTGATGTTTTATAAGAGATAGAGATGGTTAATGATATAGCGATTAAAGTTGAAAATTTATCTAAGGCTTATAAATTATATAATGCTCCCTTAGATCGCATGAAAGAAGCGTTACACCCTCTTAAAAAGAGATATCATCGCGAATTTTATGCCTTAAATAATATAAATTTTGAAATTAAGAAGGGCGAGTGTGTTGGTATCTTGGGTAAAAATGGCGCTGGCAAGTCGACGTTACTTAAGATTATAACAGGTGTCTTAACGCCTACATCTGGACATGTAAAGGTTAATGGTCGTATCGCTGCGCTTCTTGAACTTGGTGCGGGGTTTAATCCTAACTACACAGGCATAGAAAATATTTATTTTCAAGGCAACTTAATGGGTTTTAACCGACAACAGATTGACTCAATGGTAGAAAAAATCCTTAACTTTGCCGAAATAGGTGATTTTGCTCATCAACCAGTAAAAAACTATTCATCTGGTATGTTCGCCCGTTTAGCTTTTGCTGTATCTATTCACGTTGAACCTGATATTTTAATTGTTGACGAGGCTCTTAGCGTGGGCGATGCTGCTTTTCAAAATAAATGTATTCGACAAATGATATCCATTTTAGAAAAGGGCGTCACTGTTTTATTTGTTAGTCATGACATTCAGGCTATCAACAAGTTTTGTACGAAGGCCATCTGGTTAAAAGACGGTGAAAAATATATGGAGGGTAACACTGAAACAGTAACAAACTCCTACATGTCTTATTCCGTATATGGATTATTACCTGAAGCACCTTGTCAGATAGATAATTTAATTGAGCAACCGCATTTATTGGGGAAAAAACAACTTTTAGAACAACTTATTCCCACCGAAGGTTTAGAAAGTTTTGGGGAAGATAAAGCTCGAATTTTAAAAATAGGATTTCTCGATAATACTGGTAATTTAACCAATGTCTTACGGCAAGGTGAAAAAGCAAAGTTTGTTTGCGAAATGATTGCCTTTGAAGACTTGTATGATGTTGGTATTGGTGTGTTATTAAAAGACCGTTTAAATACAGAAATTTTAACTTTTAATTCCTATATGTATAAAAATCCTCTAGATTTTATGGCAAAACAAACGAAATATCTGACAATTATTAACTTTGAAGTACCTAAAATCTTTCCTGGTGAATACACTGTAACGGTTGCTTTATCAACTGGTACTCAATTAAATCATAATCAACAACATTGGATACATGTGGCTACGACGATTAAAATAATTTCTAAAGACTTAATTGATGCTTGCATCGTTTCGTTGTATCAAGATGAGGTAGAGTATAATTATGAGCAAATATAATATTCCTTTAGATCTTGTTCACATCAAGATTTTGAAGAAAATTAAACCAGAAAGCATGGTGCTAGAGTTTGGCCCAGCGCATGGCATTATGACTCAATATATGAAAGAACAATTAAATTGCAGAGTCTTTGCAGTCGAATTAAATACACAAGCAGCTGCTGATGCTAAACAATTTTGTGAAAAAATTTTCGTTGGGAATATTGAAGAATATCAATGGCGCGTTGAATTTAATGAGTTAAAATTTGATTATATTATTTTTGCTGACGTTTTAGAGCATCTTTATAATCCTTGGCAAGTGCTTTCAGAAGTAAAACCTTTTCTAAAAAATGATGGGCGGATTTTAGTCTCAATTCCCAATATTGCTAATAATGCAATCATCATGAATTTAATAAATGACAAGTTTGAATACCGTCCCACAGGGTTGTTAGATGACACTCATATTAGATTTTTTACAAAATCGAGTATCGATAATATGATTAAGACAAGCGGTTATAAAGCTATTGATATAGATGCCATATTTAAAAGACCGTCATACACTGAATTTCAACGCTCTTACCTAGAATTCAATCAAGGTGTTGTTAATAGCTTAAGCAGAAAGCCAAATGGTCATGTTTATCAGTATATCTATGAAATAGTTGATGAAAATTCCTCTTTAAATGAATATCAAATAGATGATTTGAAAGAACCATTAACAATTGAGGTGTTTTATGATACTGGCAAAAATTTCAACCAAGAGGAACGCTTATCTATTTCAGGTCATGGGAAGCACACCATAAAATTACCCAATGTTAAAATGAACCAGCTACGTATTGATCCGTCTTCAAGGCCGGGGATCTTACAAAATTCGATAGTAAAAGTTGTTGATTCACATGGTGTTATTTACGATTGTAAAATTACTAATCTAATAGGATTTAATTATTTATCTGAGCAACAATCAATCTGCTTTGGCAATGATCCTCAAATTATTATTGATTTACCAATTAATAATCCTGCTGAATTAATTTTAGATATTACTTACCAAGAAATATATCTTTCGCAAGAAATTTTTACCGACCATGAACCCCATTATTTTTATAATGAAACACGAAAACAATTTTTAACAGATATGAATAATATTCAATCTGACTTGGCAAATAAAAAACAGGAATTAGAATGTATTAAAAAAGAATTGCAGCATGCAAAACAAGAGCTTCAATTAGTACAAATAGAACTGCAAAAATAATGTTATCTCTCTAACTTGTAATTAACTTTTATTTTATTATTCCTGGTATCTTAGGGCTACCTTTAAATGAGCTATTGCTTTTTAAAAGAAGTAAGTGAGGCATGAAAGCTACAATAAATTTCAACGCGCGCGCTAAATTGCAGTACCTTGATAAGGAAGGGAGGTGACTAATAGTTCACCTCCCTGATTATTATTATACTCAATTATCAGATCCAATTTTGATTGAAGAGAAGGGTTCTTCATGAGATAAATGTTGATTATCTATTGTTTCTTTATATTGACTAAAAAATGAGAAGCCTATAGTATTTTTAAGCTTTATCAATTTTTCATCATGTTTTGTACCGATACATTTTATATGTTCAGCATACATGCTGGCAGAAGTTATAAGATTTTCTATTTCTTTTTCTGCTTTATCAATTTTTTTCTCTAAATACTCTAATTTATCTTCAGATTTAATCAGCAGAGATCTAACTCTACCGGCTTTATCCAATGCTCTTAAGGTCAGCTTCGCGGTATCATCATTTTGTTGGGTTAAATAATTAAGAACTTGTTTGTCTTGTCGATCATCGGGAGTTGTCATCCAGGCATTTACGTTTTCTTTGACATAAGCTAAACTTGATTGGTCTTTTTGTGGTACCGTTTGCGCTTCTTTAACTTTTGCAAGTATAGTTTCATATTTTTTTGCTTCTTGCTGATAATTTAAGAGTTTTTCACTCTTTTTTATAATTTTTTCGCGAATACCTTGATGTGCTAGTACATCTTCACCATATCGTTCTTTTAATTCTTCAATTTCGTTTTCAAGATTTTTGATTTTAACTTTTTGATCGCGCTCTTTTTCCCATAGGTAGATTAGAGACAATAAACAAAATAATTGCAGTGCGTAATACGAAAAATTGTTAACTATATGCTCATTAACACGACCATTTTCGGCAAGAAAGGTAAAAATTTGCTCTAATCGAGCACGCACATAAATTTTAATAGGGTATTCAACGAATTTAGCACAATTACCTAAATACTTTCTTGTTTGAGACAAAGACAAATCTAAAATTTTATTTGCCGCTTCATTAGGCGTCATACCATGATTTTTTCTATCAGTTTTTTTTACACCCGAAATTTTCTTGCTTTGTCTTTTAAACAAGCCAGGAGTAGGGAGCACTTTACGCTCTTGCGGAATTTTATGTGATTTTTCTTGTTTTGCTTGCCTTAATTCTAATTTAAAAAATGCAGAAAATTCTTGTTGATACTTTTGTTTTACCTTTTGCCATTGCTTTATGTTAGGAAGAAGTGAGTTGTCATCATTCTGCCCATTATGGGTTGTAAAGCTTTGCATAGGTACGAAATTAAAGCCATTAGAGGCAGTTTTGGTTGATTTAATATAAAGACTTGACCTTGGTGCCGAGAAAACACCGCCTACAGACATTATTGGTGTTACTTTAGTTATATTTTTTATTACAGATAACATAATAAAACTCCACTACCTTATTGTATGTTTGATGTAAGGCTATTAAAAATACCTAGCTTAATTGAAGAATATTAAGAAAAAATTAAGCTAATTGGCGTATTTAAGATTAATCGGATTAAAAAATTTATAAATATATTAAATTTTTTACAATAATTTGGTGTTGAAAAATACTTCAGGCGACTTTTTTTTAAAGTGGCATTAATATATATTAACTAAATTGGCCATTTTTATACTGGAGTATCTGGCATGACACAATCAACAAAATCTGAAAAAACACTAGATAAATCACCAGTATCACCACAAAAAAGAAAGTTTGAACGAAACGAAGATATGGAAAATAGGTTATCTTTTTTTAGTTCCTTAGCCAAAATAATGTTAGAAAATCCAACAAAAGATAATTTAGAAGCGCTACAAAGAGAAGACAAAGCCCTAAGCAGTAGTTACTTAGAATTGTCTTCTAAATCTACACTTTAATATGTATTAGTAGTATTGAGACTAAATACTAAAAGTTCTAGGAATTATTTTGCTTATTTTCTTAAATAAGCAAGAGAAATATTCCTTAGAAAATTAACCCCAGATTGCACAACTGTCGTGTGAATTAACGGAATAGCTAATTTCAATAAAACGCTAATATCATTCTGTATAGGTAAAGATTTAAGAATTTTTATACTATTCGTTATCTTAATACAAAACTTACGTGTTACATGTTGATATAAAAGTAAGCCTGTATGTACGAAGTAGATAAGCTTTTGGATCGAGTATTAAAAGGCGTTTTTATTGATGGTTTTAATCCATTACTTGTTCTCAATTATTGTTGTTTTTAATGAGTATTTAATACTTTGATTTATTATACGGTTTTTGAGAAAAATAGCGATGCTTAGAAGTGGTTCTGGATAAGGTTTTTCGAGAGAGAGGAGGGGAAGGGATAAAGAGTCTCAAAAAAGGTCGTTTTTTGAGGTTCAAGAATTTCAGTATTTTATTAGAGGAGATTAAATTGATTTCTCATTTACGTTAGCCTCTACTTTAGGGTCTTCAGGACTTGGTTTATGTGAAAAAAATCTGTTGAGTGCTATATTGTTGCTGCTTGGATGCTCTAATAAGCTATTTACGGCTGGTATGACCGAATCTCGCTGTTGTAAGTCAATGTTGTTTATAATAGCAGGTTGAATCCACTTCTCTGAATGAGTGATAGGAAACGCATTTAACTCATGCCTATAATTTATCAAGACAGGGCCTGGGCTAGGAATCATATTGTAAAAAGCTATATCTCTATAGCTATGTAAGTCATAATAATTAGGAGTTAATGATTCTAATATTGGCATAGCAGCATTATACGTTAATACATTATTATTTTGCGCTATATTTGTCGGAATAGAAAAATTTACTCCATGTGAATTATTCAAATAAGGTGCAGTTTTAAAAAAAACTTGAGTTTTTTCTTCAATTGAAGGGCTTTCTGCTAAACTAACTTGATTTGTCAAATCCTTGTGTTTTTCTATTTCCTCTAAGATATCCATAAGTTCATCAAGATAATCAGCTACGTTTAAATTTTCAAATGCATGAGTAGAATTAGAATCACTAAGTAAAGTTGTTTCAGTAGTTAATTCGCCAAACGATAATGGGGTGTCAGTTTGTTGTTCTAATTCTGATTCTGAGCTTTTTGCAATAACATGGCTATTGTCAGCTCTCTTATTGGGAGGAGGGTTTGTTTTAATAAATTCATCAATTTCTTCTTGTATATAATGTATATCATCCGGGTTATCAAATTTTTTTTGTACATAATTTATATCAGCTGAATTATTAGATTTTGTTGAAGCCCATGCCCTAACATAAGGTGCTGAGCGTTTTGTTAGTGATACAAGTCTAATAGTACCTTGTTTTTTAAGTTGATTAGCTGTAAATACTTGTTTTTTTTCCTCGTTTATTATTACATAGTGCTTACGATCTTCTATTGTATGAGTATCTGTAATATCTCGTCTTTCAATAGGTACGCCTTGAAGTTCGCCGTGAATTCTTCTTACGTCATATAATCGATTATTATTGTATTCTAATTTCCTATAAACACGAATCTCTCTGCCGCTAACTTTAATAAAGCGCATTGAACTAGCTTCGTTTTGTGGATCTTTAATTTCATAGTAGGTATTTAATAATGATTCACTAACTGGATCACCATTTAAATAAAATAATTTTCCAATTGATGGTGTGAGACTATTTTTCATCATTTTAAACTTTTAATTATACTAAAATATTACTAATTGTATAATAATTACACATAATTGGTCAAGTGAAATTTAAAAGCCATATCTGTTAAGCTCTTAAGTGTAAGTTTAAAATAAATAATTAATAAAAGTCTTTTTATTTTGGTTTCTATAGTACTGTCTAGGGCACTGTTGCAAAAACAAGTCTATAAGGATAATCGCTGATTTTGCGTAGTCCCTATGAGTTTTAAAAATCCATCAGACCTTGCCTTAATTAAGGATTAGTCTAGCATATCAAGTTGATTAAAATATTGCCATAAGTCTATTTTAATGACAAAATGCGCCGATTTAGATCCATTTATTGTAATTATGATAAAAAAAATAGGCCCTGTTGCAAAAACCAGAATGTAGTATCCTGTCTGGATTTAGTGTTAGCCATGAACTATAA
>NZ_CAAAHX010000002.1 GCF_900639865.1 Legionella gresilensis | reverse complement strand
TAGCTGGGTTTGATAAAGAAGTAAGCGGAGGCGAGGTTGTTATTAAGGTCGCTGATGATCATCGGCTTGTACGGTTAGGACGACATTTACCTTGGGAGTCGTTGCTTGAATTAGTGCTGCCGGATTTAGAAAGAACTGAGCGGGGACGCTGGTGGATGGGTAGACCTCTTCGAGTCCGCGTTCATCTAGGGATTTATCTGTTGCAGCAGCTGTTTAATTTAACGGATAGAGCGACTGAGCACCAGGTGCGTGACAATGCGGCGTTTCGCTTATTTTGTGGCTATGGACACTTAAAACACTGGCATGTACCCGATCACACGAAGATAGAAGCGTTTCGGTCAAGACTTAGTCCTGAAACCCAACGAGCCATTGCCAATATCATCAGTCAACAAGCGGTGCGCCTGGGGTATGCCAATCCTGGTGAGTTGGATATTGATTCAACGGTCCAAGAGGCCAATATTGCCTATCCGGCGATTACTAATTTGCTAATCAAAGTGGCGATATTAGCCAGTCGGGTGGGCAAAGCCATGAATCAGCTTTGCCATGGCGGTGCTGCGCTTTACCAAGTAAAGTTGTCTTATTTAAAGCAGTTAGCGCTTTATTATTTTAATCTAAAGCGCCGGGGCGCAAGTATAGAGGTTGTGTCAGTCGTGCTTAAACGTTTATGGCAAGATACGTATGCGTCAGTGCTCCCTATTTTAAATCATCTGTATGAGTTAGGAGCTGTCCTAACTGAAAAAGATGTAAGGCTTAGGCGGGCCGTCGAGCAACTACGGTGGCGTGGCGCGTTACTCTTGGAGCGCTTACATGGTCATCTGTTTGAGGGCCATTCTAATACGAGCATCTTATCGCTTCATGCTTATGAGGTCACCTGCTTTAATAAAGGCAAACTTAATAAGACGCTTGAATTTGGGCGAGCTTATCAACTCGGACGCATTGGCGGCAACTTTTTGTTTGTTAGTCCGTGTGTTAGCCTTCATATGCCTGATGCTCAATCCTTGCCGCTCGTGCTTTATACCCACGCATGTCTATTTGGGCAAAACACCCTGGATTCGATAGCAACCGATAAAGGCTATTATGCTTACGATAATGAGCAGTTATTAATTCAGATGAACGTGACTGATATCTACTTGCCTCGTCCAAGGCGAGAACTTAACGCGCCCAAAGAAAGCTCGTCCTTTGCAACACGACTTGCCTTACACAATCGGCGAGCTGGTATTGAGGCACTGATTAGTCATGCAAAATGTGGCGGTCAATTAGGCCGCAGTCGTATGAAGTCCGATAATACAACCTTAAGTGCTGGCTATGCTTCCGTTTTAGGTTTCAATCTCAGGCAACTGACCCGCTATCTGGCAGGTGAGGTGCGTCCAAAAAATGTAAAGTTGCTTGAAAATGAAACAAAAAGCAGTATGTTAGACAACAAAATAACAAACCCGTTAGCTGCTTAGCAGAAAGGAAGAGCAGCTTGTTTGCAGTATTTAAACTATTGTTAAAAATAGTTCTTATTGATGTTTATTTAAACGAAACATTTCGCGACACCGACAGCTTATCCACTATTTTTGTGGATAAGCCGTCGCTGTCGCGAAATAGATAGATTAAATAACCACCAATAAGGGCTAATTTTAACACCATTTTCAATACAATAAACAAGCTGCGCTATCTTGCCGCTAAGCAGCGAGAGGATCGGTTAGTTTATTATCTAAAATACAGCTTTTTGTTATATTTTCAATCATTTTTACTGTTTTTGGACGCACTTCGCCTGTTAAATAGCGTGTCAGTTGCCTAAGATTGAAACCTAAAACGGCAGCATAACCGGCAATCAAGGTGGTATTATCCGATTTCATTTGACTTCGGCCTAATTGACCGCCACTTTTAGCATGACTAATTAAGGCTTCAATGCCTGCTCGCCGATTATGAAGCGCAAGTCGCGTTGCAAACGAGGACGTTTCTTTAGGGGCATTAAGTTCTCGCCTTGGACGAGGCAAATAAATATCAGCTACGTTCATTTGGATTAATAACTGCTCATTATTGTAAGCATAATAACCTTTATCGGTTGCTACGGAAGCCAAGGGGTTTTGCCCAAATAAACCCTCAAAGGTATAAAGCACCAGCGGTAAGGATTGCGCATCAGGCATATGAAGGTTGACACAAGGCGCGGCAAACAAGAAGTTACCGCCAATACACCCTAACTGACAAGCGCGCCCAAACTCAAACTGCTTTCGGTTGCTCTATGGGTTAAATCAAACAGGTGCTGTAAAACAGATAAATCCCTAAGTGGATACGTATTCGAAGTGGTCTACCCATCCAACAGCGACCTTGCTCAGTACGCTCTAAATCCGGTGATACTAACTCAAGTAACGACCTCCAAGGTAAGCTACGCGCTAATCGTATTAGGCGATGATCATCGGCGGCTTTAATAACAACCTCCCCTCCGCCTACCTCTTTGTCAAATCCTGCTACATCTAAACTCATTGTTCTTCTTTTTATAAAAATCCTTTACAGCAAATGCAATATAGAACTTTTTTTAGGCCTGAATGATATAGTCTGCGCAATTAAAATCAATCAATACCTCTTACAACTTTCGGCCTATTCGTCTAAATCTTTTCGCAACAGTAACTAAACTCTCTATCATTGAATAGAAACACCCCCACCTGTGTGGGGAAGATTTATTCATTAAACATTATATTTAACTTAATACTAATTATATATCTTGATATTGCTAATAATAAGTAAGCTATAATTAAGTTTGTTTAAGTTTTATTCAATAATAACCAAGAGAGGCTGATATGACATATAAGAAGATTATGTTAGCTGTTGATGGTAGTGAAATAGGACAGGTTGCTGTAAAAGAAATCATTAAAATTGCTCAAAATAAAGATGTTACCGTACGTCTAGTCTATATTGTTGATGAAACTTTTATTTATCAGGGAAGTACTATTGATTACGGCGCTCTTGTTTCAGCGTATAGAGAAGAAGGACAGAAAATATTAGATGATATTGAAAAGCTAATTATCAGCCAATCTTCAATAAAAGTTGAAAAGACAATCGTTGAACTGAAAAAAATTCAAGTAAGAATTGCTGAGTTAATAATGAAAGAGGCGCAAAAATGGCCTGCTGATTTACTTGTTATTGGCACACATGGTAGACGTGGATTTAATCGTTTCTTTTTAGGTAGTGTGGCTGAAAATATTATTCGGATTGCTACTGTCCCAGTCTTGCTTGTACGAGATCCTAGGTAAGGGCAACTAGAATCTCTTAAAGAGCAAATAAGCTTTGGTAGATATCTCCTTAAAGCAACAACCTAAATTCTGATGGTCTAAGACAGAATAGAATTAAGCTAATAAATGCTTTTATGTGAAGCTTAACGTTGACTCATATAATGAATTGCTTGAATTAGTGCTTCATCTGAGCAATTTTTGTTAGCAGTGTCTGCTTCTCTGCATAAGCCACCGTGATGCATTAATCCCTTCCCAATAGTTACACTATATAATAAATATGTCATCGCATTTTTAAATTGAGTAGGGTTATTTTTTGCTTGAAGCTCAGCATTTTTAAATCGAGCACGCCATGCTTTTTTATCAAAAGCGGCTGGCGCTTTTAAACCTCTTGCTAACTGGGGAGCGTGACAATTTTGACAAGCTATTTCATAGGTAGTTTTACCTAGTAGATTATCTGCCTGAACGATAGTATGAACTGTAAATAGTAAAATGGCACCAAGTAGATTCCTCATCTTTCCCTCACTTTTCTTATTGATTGTCCGTGCTAAACACAATTAAATCCTGCTTTCCTGCTTGTGCCTCAATGGAATTATGATTAACTGCCTTATGATGCTAGTACAAAACCTGTCCAGCTTCCAAATACTTATCAATAAAACTCATATTGAATAATTTACTGCTTATGATTTCTTACTAATAAGAAGTCTTTAAGTTCAGTGTTTTTATTATAGTCCACTATACTGAATTTAGGATTTATATTTAAGGATAAATATATGAAAGCTCTGATCTATCAAGGCAAAGGAAAAAAGGCCGTTGAAGAACGTCCAACACCAAAAATTCAAGACTCGAGCGATGCTATTATTAAAGTTAAGAAGACAACTATTTGTGGTACTGATTTACATATCCTTAAAGGCGATGTTCCTACCTGTGCGCCTGGCCGAATTCTAGGGCATGAAGGGATTGGCATTGTAGATACGGTTGGTAGTAATGTAACGACACTCTCTCCTGGCGATCAAGTGCTTATTTCTTGTATTTCGTCTTGTAGTAAATGTGACTATTGTCGTCGCGGCATGTATTCTCATTGCTTAACCGGGGGCTGGGTTCTCGGTAACGTAATTGATGGTACGCAAGCTGAATACGTACGTATACCTTATGCAGATACTAGTTTATATAAAATTCCTGATTTAAATAATGATGCGCTAGTACTATTAAGTGATATTTTGCCAACAGGGTTTGAGTGCGGCGTGTTAAATGGCAAAATTCAACCAGGTTCCACAGTCGCTATTGTTGGCGCAGGCCCCATCGGATTAGCAGTAATGCTTACCGCCCAACTTTATTCACCTTCAGATATTATCATGATTGACAAAGATGAGCACCGGTTAGAAATCGCTAAAAAGTTAGGTGCAATACATAGTCTAAATAGTGATAACTGCGATGTTATCAACGAAGTCATGAAACTAACAAATCAAATAGGCGTAGACACGGCAATTGAAGCAGTAGGAATTCCCGAAACCTTTGTCATGTGTGAAGACATTGTCGCGCCTGGCGGCATTATTGCCAATATTGGTGTTCACGGTATTGAAGCCCCACTCCACTTAGAACAATTATGGTCAAAAAATATTGCTATTACGACAAGGCTTGTCGATACAAGTACAACACCCACTTTACTTAAAATGCTGATATCGGAAAAATTAAATCCAAGTAAGTTAATTAGTCATCACTTTCAATTTGACGATATCATAGAGGCTTATGAAACGTTTGCTCAAGCGAGTAAAACGGGCGCCATTAAGATGATCATTAGCATGTAGTTCGGTATAAATTTTATGGAAAAACATTACTTAGACGAACTTTTCAATCCCAAAGCCATTGCTGTAGTTGGAGCAAGCGAGCGCCCTAAATCTGTTGGTAAGTTGGTATTGGAAAATATAATCAAAGGTGGTTATGTAGGTCAAGTCTTTCCTATAAACTTAAAACATACCCAAATTCAAGGACTAAAGGCCTACCCCTCAGTTGGCGACCTACCGCAGCTTATTGATCTCGCTATTATTACCACCCCTGCTCTAACTGTGCCTAAAATTCTCAGGCAATGCGGAAAAAAAGGAGTTAAAGTTGTAATCATTATTTCTGCTGGTTTCAGTGAAACTGGCAAAGCGGGTCAACAATTTGAGCAAGATTTAAAGAAAATAGCTCAAAAATACAGTATTCGTCTAATTGGGCCAAATTGTCTCGGATTAATACGTCCTTCTCTTAAGCTCAATGCCACATTCGATAATAATAATGCGGCGCTAGGTAAAATTGCCTTTATTTCTCAATCAGGCGCCATTATTGCAGCCATTTTAGACTGGGCTCATGATAAAAATATTGGCTTTTCTACGGTTATTTCATTAGGCAATGCTGTCGATTTAGATTTTGGTGAAATTTTAGACTTTCTAGCTTGGGATAGACACACAGAAACTATTTTACTTTATATTGAAGGTATTCATGATGCCAGGCAATTTATGAGTGGGCTTAGAGCAGCTTCTCGTATAAAACCTGTTATTGTCGTTAAAGGTGGAAGACATACACAGGGCGTAAGAGCAGCCTATTCACATACTGGCGCCTTAGTTGGTAGTGACGAAGTTTTTGATGCAGCCCTTCAACGTGCCGGCACTGTGCGAGTATTATCACTTGAGCAACTATTCTCTGCAGCACAGGTTTTTTCTTGCCCTAAGCGCGCTCAAGGCAACCAATTAGCCATTATTACAAACGGTGGTGGTGCAGGCGTTTTAGCAGCAGATAGAGCAGCAGAACTAAATATTGGTTTGCCTGAGCTTAATAAAACTAACTTATCAGAACTCAATGAAGTACTGCCTAAAGCGTGGTCTCATCAAAATCCCATTGATATTCTTGGTGATGCAACACCTCTGAGGTATCACGATGCGATTCAAATTTGCACTAAAGATGAAAACGTTGATGGCTTATTGGTGATTTTAACACCTGTTGCGATGACAGAGCCACTTGAAGTAGCAAAGCAAATTATTTTAGATAACCGAAAAATTAAAAAACCAATATTAGTGTGTTGGATGGGTGGGCATCATATAGAAACTTCAAAAAATCTCTTCGTAAAACATCAAATTCCATATTTTAACACACCGGAAGAAGCAGTTGAGGCTTTCTCTTATCTAGCCGAATATCAACATAATCAAACTTTATTACAACACTTACCTACTTGTCGTAGTTTTTACTCTAAACCTGATATTGACTTAGCAAAATTAATCATTAAGCGGGCCATAGATGAGCAGCGGTTCTCATTAACTACAATAGAGTCAAAAACCATTTTAAAAGCGTTTGGTATTAACACAGTTACTACCCTAACTGCTAATTCTGCAGAAGCGGCTTTAAATGCAGCTAAAGCTATTCCGTTTCCAATTGTGATGAAAATTAATTCTCCTGATATTACACATAAACAAGATGCTAAAGGAGTAAAGCTAGGAATTACTGATATAAAATCAGTTAAAACCGTATTTAATCAAATGATAGCAGACGCTAAAGAATATAAACCGACAGCAACTATTTTTGGTGTGACTATTGAGCCGATGTTACAAACTGATAATGATCGCGAACTGATAATTGGCGTCATCCAAGATAAAGTTTTTGGCCCTGCTATTTCGTTAGGCATGGGTGGCTCTTTAGTTGAAATTATCCGTGACCAAGCTGTTACATTACCGCCCCTTAGTGTCGCCATTATAAAGCAGTTAATTTCCAAAACTCGTTTACCAAAATTACTTGGGCCCTTTCGAAACAAATTAGCCGCTAATCAAGAAGCATTAATTGACACGCTTCTAAAAGTCTCAGAAATGATTTGTGAATTGCCTAACATTCAGGAAATGGATATTAATCCACTTATTATTAATGACAAAGAAGCTACTGTGGTTGATGCGAGAATACTTATTAGCCATAACGAACAGTCAGCAAAAATACCCTATTATCATATGGCCATTTGTCCTTACCCTAGCCATATGATTTCACATTGGACACTGCATGATGGGACGAAGATAACTATTCGCCCTATTCGGCCAGAAGATGCAAAATTAGAGCAAGACTTTATGCATAGCTTATCCTCTCAATCTAAATACTTTCGCTTTATGGGTCACATTCAAGAATTGTCACTTAAAATGTTAGTCCGCTTTACTCAAATTGATTACGACAGAGAAATGGCATTAGTTGCAACGATTGAAGATAACAACATTGAAGTCATTATAGGAATCGCGAGATATATAACGAATCCCGACTTTAAATCATGTGAATTCGCCTTAGTTGTTGCAGATACCTGGCAAAATAAAGGCTTAGGACGCCATTTAATGATAAGTTTAATTAAGATAGCTAAAAAAAGTAATTTAACTATCATGAAGGGTAATATTTTAGCGAATAATACGAACATGATTTTATTAGTTACGCGTTTAGGATTCACTATTGAGGAAAACAAAGAGGATTCTTTATCAAAGATTGCCTCTAAATTACTTTAAACCGCCAATCATCCCTTTAATATGAGCGACTACACATTGCCCTAAAGTACCTAAGTCATACCCACCCTCTAATACTGAAACCATTCGATTTTGACTATATTTGTCAGCAATCTGTTTTATCTGTTGCGTTATCCACAAATAATCAAATTCTGTTAAATTCAGATTTGACATACTATCAAACACATGACCATCAAAACCGGCTGAGAAAAATATCATTTGAGGTTTAAAAGCTGCAATTTTTTCTAAACCATTTTGGGTGATTTCTGCGCGAAATTCTCTACCTGTTGCACCGGGAGCTAAAGGAATATAAACAATATTATCGGCTTGCTCGAGCTTATCAAAAGGATATAATAATTCCTCATAGATGGAGCAAATAAGTACTTTCTTATTATTTCGAAAAATAGCTTCTGTTCCATTACCACGATGAGCATCAAAATCAATAATAGCTACTCGTTTCAATTGATGAATTGTAAGTGCATGGGCTACACCCACAGCAACATTATTAAAAAAACAAAAGCCCATTGAGCGCTTAGATTCCGCATGGTGGCCAGGCGGGCGAACATTACAAAATGCACTCATTGCCTGCTGTTGCATAACTAAATCAACTGCTTTAATAACGGCGCCCGCGGCATAAAGGGCTGCAGACATCGTGTTTGGACCAAGAATTGTATCTCCGTCTGGGCTAATCATATTATTCTTGGGTGTCAGTGCTAAAAGACTATTCACATATTCATTATCATGAACTCGACACAGTTGATCAACAGCGGCTAATGGCGCTTCTTCAAAAGATAACAGATTATCCAGCTTTGCCGCATGTAGTGCATCAAATACCACTTGTAAGCGATTTGGGCATTCAGGATGCTCAATAATCTCTACATTGTGTTTTAAGCAATCCTTATGAGAAATAATAGCTAGCATGTTATTTCAATTTCCTTATTTAAAAATATTTCTGCTCATAAATTTAATATTTAATTAAACACTACATATACTAAATATAGAGCATACCTAATGATTAGTTATACTCTAACTAAGGTTTCGAACTAGCAAGTAAGGATACTAAGTGAACATGCATGCTATGTTAATGGAAAAAATCGGCCAAAAATTAATTTACACAGAAATTCCAAAGCCTGAGCCTAAACCAGAAGAAATACTCATTAAAATAAATGCCTGTGGCATATGTAGAACTGATTTACATGTTGTAGATGGCGAATTACTTGAGCCAAAACTACCTCTAGTACCCGGCCATCAAATTGTCGGTGTTGTTGAAAAAATAGGAACTGAAGTTAAGTCATTTAAACTAGGGCAACGTATTGGCGTTCCCTGGTTAGGAAGTAGCTGTGGCGCTTGCCAGTTTTGTCTAACAAATAGAGAAAACCTCTGCGAGCAAGCTCGTTTTACGGGTTATCAAATAGATGGTGGATTTGCCGAGTATTGTGTCGCAAATAATCGTTTTTGTTTTCCAATACCTGGTGGTTATTCAGATTATCAAGCAGCCCCTTTGTTTTGTGCAGGCCTTATTGGCTATCGAGCCTTGTTAAAGACAATGAGTGCCGAGCACATAGGACTATATGGCTTTGGCTCAGCTGCCCACATTCTTACCCAAGTTGCCTGCAAACAAGGGCGGCGTGTTTATGCCTTTACCTCGCCAGGCGATAAAGCTGCGCAAAAATTTGCTTATCAACTCGGCGCAACTTGGGCTGGAGATTCCGATAAATTACCACCTCATCAACTAGAAGCAGCAATCATTTTTGCACCCATTGGGGCATTAGTTCCCTTAGCCCTAAAAAATACCATTAGAGGCGGCATAGTGGTGTGCGCAGGTATTCACATGAGCGATATACCCAGTTTTTCTTATGATTTATTGTGGGGTGAACGTACGCTATGCTCTATTGCTAATCTAACCAGACGAGACGGTGAAGAATTTTTAGCCCTAGCACCAACTATTCCCATTAAAACAGAAATCCACACTTATCCTCTTAGAGAAGTTAATCAAGCTTTAGATGACCTTCGCTATGGTCGGTTTACAGGCTCAGCTGTTATCACTATAAACGCATGAATACTGAGCACATAACTGCAGTTATTAATCTTTTAAAGCTTAAATGGCAACCCCTTATTGCACTGATATCCTTAATTTCCATTACGTTTTATCTCTTATTAGAAATATTAAATATTTCTACATCTAATCTACCGTTATTATTTACACTTGTAATAGGTGGAATACCTCTAGTTCTGCAAATACTATTCAAACTACTGAAAGGTAATTTAGGTGCTGACACGCTGGCTGCTATTGCTCTTATTACGAGCTTTATCTTACAAGAGTATTTAGCGGGTGTTATTATTATACTTATGCTTGCCAGTGGTCAAACCCTAGAAAAGTATGCTCGTCGTAAAGCCTCTTCCGTTTTATTAGCACTTGCTAACCGTATGCCTTCGATAGCTCATAGAAAAATAAATAACCAGATTAGTGATGTTGCATTAGCTGAAATTAATATTGGCGATACACTCATTATCTATCCACATGAAATTTGTCCTGTTGATGGTGTTGTTATTGAAGGACATGGCATGATGGATGAATCGTATCTTACCGGGGAACCATATCAAATCTCAAAAGCGGCTGGCGCTAATGTTTTATCGGGCGCTATCAATGGAGAAACTGTTTTAACCATAGGAGCTATTAAACTTACATCCGACTCTCGCTATGCTACTATTGTTAAAGTCTTAGAAGAAGCAGAACAAAAGCGACCATCTATACGTCGTTTAGGCGATCGAATTGGTGCCATTTTTGCGCCTATTGCATTCCTCTTTGCATCCCTTGCCTGGTATTTTACCCATGACGCTACGCGCTTCTTAGCTGTACTTGTTATAGCAACACCCTGTCCTTTACTCATTGCTATTCCAATTACCATTATTAGTGCTATATCAAGAGCGGCAAAACAATCGATTATTATTAAAGATCCCACCGTTCTAGAACAATTACCAACGTGTAAAACAGCTATTTTTGATAAGACAGGGACATTAACCTATGGAAAACCAACGTTAACAAAAATTTTAACTACTAAAAACTATACAAATGCAGAATTATTACAATATGTTGCAAGCTTAGAACGCTATTCTAAACATCCACTGGCCAGTGCTGTTATCAATGCAGCAAATGCGCAGAATATAAAATTATTAGAACCCTCCAATGTCTCTGAGAAACCCGGCCAAGGACTAAGTGGCACAGTAAATAACTATAAAATCCAAATTACAAGTCGAAAAAAACTATTGGAAACACAACCAAAATATGAATCCTTACTTCCTGAAACATCGCCGGGTTTAGAGTGTATTATTTTGTTAAATAATCATTATGCAGGCTCCCTACATTTTCATGACGCGCCACGCGCTGAAAGTAAATCATTTATTAATCACTTAAATCCATCACACCAGTTTACAAAATTAATGCTAGTCTCAGGAGATCGTGAATCAGAAGTCAATTATCTGGCTAAACTGCTACACTTTAATGAAGTTTATGCATCGAAAAGCCCTGAAGACAAATTAGCTATTGTGCGTTCTGAAATAGCAAAGGCCCCTACAGTCTTTATGGGAGATGGCATTAATGATGCACCGGCTTTAACAGCCGCTACTGTAGGCATTGCTTTTGGGCAAAACAGCAATATTACGGCAGAAGCTGCGGGTGCCGTTATTATGGAAAGTTCATTACGTAAAGTAGATGAATTAATACATTTAAGCTTAAATACTAGGACCATTGCCGCTCAAAGTGCTATTGGTGGTATGGTCTTGAGTATTATTGGTATGGGGTTTGCAGCAGGAGGCTTTATTAGCCCAGTTGCAGGCGCAATTATTCAAGAAGTTATCGACATACTTGCAATAATTAACTCCTTAAGATTAGCTTTTGGGCACAAGGTTAAAATTGATTTACCCGAAAATACAATATAGTTTTCCCCTATTTTTAGTAAAATAACCATTTGATTAAATAAAATATTCTTAAATAAAAAATCCCTCCATCATAAATTGATAATAAAAAAACTAATTGAGTTTTTTATTATCAAAACTTAAACTAAAGATAAAGCAAAAATTTATTATTTTATATTATTTAAGGAGGAATATATGCAAGTTAAGGATATTATGACTTCTAACCCTCAATATTTATTTGCAAATTCAACAATAGAAGAAGCAGCAAAAAAAATGCAAGATCTGGACACGGGATTTCTACCTATTGGTGATAAAGATGCCGATAAAATTGTAGGAACAATAACTGATCGAGATATAGTGATTTCTGCTATTGCTCAAGGTAAGAACTTAAATTCACCAATTAGAGACATTATGCATAAAGGTGTTTGCTATTGCTATGAGGATGATGATATCAATGATGCCTGTGAGTTAATGCAGGACCAGCAAATTCGCCGATTAATAGTCTTAAATAAAGATAAAAGGTTAACAGGCGTCATTTCTTTAGGCGATATCTCTTTAAAATGTGATGAAGAGACAAGTGGCGAAACGTTAGAAGCTATCTCAAAACATTAGACATTTTAGTTATTAACAACATCTAATTAAAAATTATTTATAAGCTACTTTCTGCTTAAGAAAGTAGCCTTACTCTTTATTGTGCTTTTTCAATTTTAATTTTACGGGCATTATTTTTACTGCCAGCTTTTTTAGGAATTTTTATCCAAAGCATACCTTTTTTGAAAGTAGCGCTCGCTTTTTCCGCATCAGCCGCTAGCGGTAAATCAATCACACGCTCATAACTACCATATTTAATTTCTCGACTTAAATAATTTTTATCTTTATGCTTTTTAGAAGTTGATTTTTCACCTTTAATAATCAATTGATTGTTATTAATAGAGACATTAATATCTTCTTCACCCATCCCAGGCATTTCAATTTCAATAGTGTAATGGTCACTAGCTTCTACAATGTCCATGGCAGGAAAAAGGTTTCGATTTTCAAGCCGCTCAAAATCCGGCGATTCAAAGAGATGGTAAAAATCTTTCATTGCTTCATCAACGGCCTGATGTAAACCTAAAAAAGGATTTATTCGGTGCTCAGTAGTGATAGAAGCACTACTTTTATTTCCCTTGCTAAGTCCACGCATATTACTCTCCTTAGATAGAATATAAGTCCCTTATTTCAGCATTAATCAACTTAAAAGTTGGACCCAGTTAATTATTATAGACTACTAAATATTCCCTAAGGTCTTAAAAATTAATAGATCCGTTATTTGTAGATTATTATCGCCTTTTTTCTTTCTTTTTCTGTTGTATTTTGATAATAGATGCAATGTAAGTTAGCATTTCTACCAAAGTATCTAAAATATCATCCATCGTTATAATCCCCACCAGTAATTTGTCTTCATCAAGAACAGGCAGGCGGCGAAGTCTTTTGTTATGCATAGTATCCAGCGCTGTAACAAAACTGTCATTTTCAAAAACAAAGTGAGAGCAAACACTTCATCTTCTGCCAACCGAGCAATTGATAATCAAATGATATTAACACTACAATCTTTCTCTACTGCAAGTTCAGATGAACTAAGCCAAGGGATTGATAAAATTGAAAAAGAATATAATGTCGAAAGAGTACTAGAGTTAAATGCTTCTATCTTGGATTTTATTGGTGTTTTATTAGTTGCATTTGTAAATACCTATTGGCTTATCCTCCCAGGTTTAGTGATCCCATTTCTAACTTTACACGCCCTTCAAGGATGGTGCCCTCTCTACCTATATTAAGAGCATTAAAAGTTTGAACTCAGAAGGAGATTGATTCGGAGAAATATTCACTAAAAATTTTAAGAGGTGACTTTGATAACTTACAAAATGAAAAAGATATACAGAAAGTTTTGCAAATAATTCGAAAATAATCGAAGCTTATCAATTAATATTTGCAAGATTGGTTTAGTCGAAAAAGCCTTTATTTATTGTATAAATTTCAATTTAAATACTTTTTAAGAACAATATATTAAAAGCACCTGACAACTTTTAGACACCAGAGCTATATACTTAACTATATCTACTAAACTACATATTATTGGGCGAAATTTTATCAATTATGAATAGATATACTGCTAACATTCACTTAGAGAACGGTGAATTATTAAATAAATCAGGAGAAGATATCGATCGACTATATAAATGGATGTTAGTACAAGCAAATGACTATTCATGTATTATTTATGGTGAAATTGTTGGTAATACTAATAATCAAATTATTAAACAATTTCTAAAAGCAGCTAGTTGTAAATAAGGAATATATCAAAAAATAAGCTTATGATGGCTGTGTTACAAACAAGTCATTATAGTGTAGCAAAATTGTAACAAACCACTACTGAAATCCACTAAAGTCAGGCAGTTTCTGACAGTAGTTACTCCTATCGTTACATTGCAATTCATTGATTTATAAGCGAATTTTATTCGACTGCTCAGGCTACGAACCAGGAGGTCGGAGGTTCGTATCCTTCCGGGCGCGCCATTTTTCTTATATATCAACAAATTATACCTCAAGTATTTTTATCGATGAGCTGGTTACGTAGCAAATTTGTAACAGCAAAGAGTACCACTAAAATAGAATGGAAAAATATTACTTAAATAGAACCGGTATTAGGTTAAACAAATTCTCATGTGATTTAATAAACGTTGGGACTTCATTAATCAAATTCAAATAATCATCTTCCCTGTTGAAAATATAAGGATTCTCATAGCCTTCTATTTTTGCAACTGCTTGAGCCCATTGTATTTCTATATCATTAGGTGGGAATTGTTCATCCCAACTTAAAAATAATGTACGTTGTGCTTCACTTAATCGAATCTTATATTTATAAGACATGAATAAATTTGCTCTTGCTACAATTCCTTTAGCATAGTCCGCTGGCTCTACGCGCCTAGTAGACGAATCAATTGTAATAGGACATCCATAAAAAGTAGTATGAGTATCTAACATACTATAACGATAATTTGAGCGAGCTTGATTAACTAAGCCTACTGCAGGCCATAGATTATAAAGCTCAGCTTCGGCTTGTCTAAACTTAGGATCAATACGCTCGCAGCAAGCGCGACCTCTATATAGTTTACCATTTTGCTTCTGACAAAGTAGTTCACGCCAGCAAGCAAACTGATTACCAAAATTCTCGGCAGGCATCATATGTTCCCACTCAACTCGGTGTGCCCTCTTAAACTTAGCAGCTGATTGCATATTACAACTGTTTAAATCAACTTGCAGGCGCGCGTCAAAACGGCAATGGCAGTAGAGTGTTTCCCGATGAAATGCAAAAAGTACTCGGGCATTCTTCTTAGCTTGCCCAAAGTTTTTTACAAGCTGACTGACAACTACAGCTGAAATGAGTAAAAGACATATAATGCTACATATCTTTCGCAGTAATGTCATAGAAATATTTTTAAATATTTTAAAATTTAGTGTAGCAAGTACTTTGTAATTATGCAGCTAAATAACATAATTATGATCTAGAGGATAGGCAAGTCTACTGATTATTTTTTAAATTTAATGTATTTTTATTGCGCATTACACCTTAAGAAAAATAAGATCTTCAAATAATGGTTTTTCTTTATAGATAAATGATGGCCAAGCTAAAGATACTGGTTATACGACATCGCCTACGTCAATATCTACATAAAATTTATCACTCATCACCCCAAACTGGATGGCTATTCTCGCTTGAAAACCAGGATAGTTCATATGTGGTGAAATAGGGAATCCTGTCTTTTGCCAATTTTCACTATAACTCCAATATAGTTGATCCTCGATGGTTTTGATATTAGCTATTTGAATTTTTCCTAGATAAACATCTAAAAGCTGCTTATCTCCAATCATTTTCATCCTCGCTATTATCCACTCACGGCTTTATGTAGATATTTATTTCTAAACCAGAACAAATTTGTAATACACTTGTTAATTGACAGCTCGATTAGCCCATGTTCAACTTTCATAAAAGTTTCTTTAGCCACGCCACATAAAGCAGCTGCATCTTCTAACCGCAATTCACTTTGTGTTCGACGTGCTTTTATAACTTCTTCTAACAACTCCGCCGTTAACGGCTGTTGAAAATTAGGCATCTTAAATTTTTTAATTTTTTTAGCCATATAATCCTATTAAAGTAGACTTAATTTAAAAAATATTAATTTAATTTTTCAATAATCCCAATATAGTAGGATTATTAAAAGGTTCAATTTAAGACAAGAAGACTACGTTCCAGGGGAATTGGAGATTCGATAAAATACGAGGAGATTTAGCGCCATATTTAAACATGCCTTGATCTTTATTAAACCTCTAAACGTTTAGACTTATTGGCTTTCTTTTAGATAACCATAATGAAGAACCTATTCTGCTCAACAAAAATAACTTATGCAAATTATGTAATAATATTGATTTAAAGGAATAGAAAACAAGAATAACTTATGAATAATAAGAAACATCTAGAATTAGAGCGGGTTCTTGAACTGCCAAGCGCCATCATGATGGGATTAGGCTCTATCTTAGGCACAGGTGTCTTTGTAAGTATTGGTATAGCTACCGGTGTTACTGGTCCTTCTGTTATTTTAGCGATTATGATTGCTGCGCTGGTTGCTACATGTAATGCATTATCAAGCGCACAGCTTGCTGCCAATCATCCTGTTAGTGGTGGTACTTATGAATATGGTTATCGATATCTTCATCCTTTTTTAGGATTTACTGCGGGTTGGATGTTTTTATGTGCAAAAATTGCTTCAGCAGCAACTGCTGCTTTAGGATTTACTGGCTACTTTTTTCACCTAATAAACTTACAAAAAGGACCAAATAATTTTTTAGCTAGTTTCGTAGTCATTGCTTTGACTTTAATTGCATTAAGTAGCATAAAGCGCTCTAACAGAACCAACTTACTTATTGTCTCTATTACCCTTACTTCATTGCTAATCTTTATTCTAGCTGGCTTGCCTAATTTGTTCCAAAATATGGGACGTCACTTTATGCCCTTTTTTCCTCAAATCACAGGTGGCTTAGGCAATTTTTTCTATGCAACTGCGTTAATGTTTGTTGCCTATACAGGTTATGGACGTATTGCAACCTTAGGCGAGGAAGTAATAGAGCCTAAATACACTATCCCTAAAGCAATTATTTTAACTTTAATTATCAGTGCCTCACTTTATATTTTAGTAGCTTTAGTTGCTATTGGCTCTGTCGGAACCAGTCAATTAGGGCTAACAACCAAATATCAAGCAACGCCACTTGAGACGGCAGCCAGAGCCATGAAAATCCCAGGATTAACTACAATAATCGCATTAGGTGCTTGTACTGCCATGCTGAGTGCTTTGCTTAACTTAGTTTTAGGTTTATCTAGAGTAGTATTAGCAATGGGTCGCCGTGGTGATTTACCAAGAATCTTTGCCTTTGTTTCTAGAAAAAACCATACACCGACGGTTGCTATAACCAGTGTTGGTATCTTGATAGCTGGCTTCAGTCTATTAGAAAGTGTTGATTTAACATGGTCATTCAGTGCCTTTACTGTATTGATCTATTATTTTATTACTAACTTAGCAGCATTATATCTGCCTAAAGAAGAGCAGAGGTATCCTCAAGCTATAGCAATCATGGGTTTAATTGCATGTTTATTTTTAGCTTTTTGGGTTCCTTTAGCGGTTTGGCTCTCAGGCCTTAGTTTAATTCTACTAGGTTTGGTGTGTCATTCTTTACATGTTTATTATTTAAAGAAAACATGAAAAGGAGTTTATTGTATGAATCGCAATCTATTTCACTATTTATTGCAAAGAACGTTTTTGAGACTTTTATTCGAATACACACATGTTATAGTCAAATAGTAAAGCTTATTATCAGCTTCTGCAGCTTTTTTTATAGCTAATAAATTAAATTTATTAAGAATTATTCATCCCATAAAATTACCTACTTAATAGTTTTGTAATGAACCTTTTAAATCTAAAAAATTTCGAGCTCTAAAATTGACCACCCAGGTCTCTTATAATTCATTGCTTGCTCGTTTATATTTTCTACTTACCAATGATGAAATACTTTTTAATTCATCGATTAATATGTCGCTTACTCACTAAATTTTTATTAGCTAGCGTAAATATTGTCTTTAATGTAAGCATAATTTGATTAAAAGCTATTTATTGTAAGGACGCCAAGTAAGTAAGCTTCCTAGTATTCGAATCGTCTGATCTTTAGTAAGATTAAAATATAATGGAATAATTCTTTTGGAATTCAGGAATGATCATATCTTCTGCTTTAGATTACCGAATCGCTGCAAAGCGTAAATTACCACGCTTTTTATTTGATTATATTGATGGTGGCGCCTATACAGAGCAAACGCTTCGAGCAAATATGGCCGATCTTCAGAGCATTCTATTAAAGCAGCGCGTTCTTAAAAAGATCGATAAATTAAAGCTAGAAGTGGAACTTTTCGAAGAAAAACTGAATATACCTATTATCTTAGCCCCTGTAGGTCTAACTGGCATGTATGCCCGTCGCGGAGAAGTTATGGCTGCGAAAGCTGCTGCAAAAAAAGGGATTCCATTTGTCCTATCCACTGTGTCAGTTTGCTCCTTGGAAGAAGTTTCTCTGCAAAGCCCAAAACCTATTTGGTTCCAGCTTTATGTACTTAAAGATCGCGGCTTTATGAAATATGTTCTTGAAAGAGCGCAGGCTTTAGGCATCCACAATTTGGTGTTTACTGTGGATATGCCTATGCCAGGTGCAAGATATCGCGATGCCCATTCCGGATTATCTGGCCCATTTAGAAAGTCTAGACGAATGTTACAAGTGCTATTTAAGCCGGAATGGGCTTTGCAAGTTGGCATGTTGGGCCGACCTCATAATTTAGGAAATATTTCATCTTATCTGAAACAAACCATTGGTTTAGAGGATTATATAGGCTGGCTAAATAAAAATTTTGATCCCTCTATTAGTTGGGCTGATTTGGAATGGATACGAAATTTTTGGAAAGGCACCATGCTTATAAAAGGGATACTAGATGTTGACGATGCCCGAGAGGCGCTAAAATTAGGCGCCGATGGAATTATTGTTTCAAATCATGGTGGACGTCAACTGGATGGCGTTTTATCCACGACTAAGGCACTGCCCCCTATTATAGACGCAATTGGAGACGATCTAACTATTTTAGTAGATTCAGGCATCCGATCAGGGCTTGATGTAGTTCGTATGCTAGCCCTAGGGGCAAAAGCTGTTTTATTGGGAAGATCATTTATTTATGCTTTAGCAGCCAAGGGACAAGAAGGCGTAGAAAATTTATTGGATATTTTTGCTGCTGAAATGCAAATTGCAATGACCTTAACAGGAATTACTTCCATTTCGCAAATTAATCAATCCATTCTTGTGCGGTGAAAATGCTCCTTATAACATTAGAAAGCTCAATTTAATTACACTAAGATGGTTATATAAAAAACTATGATTAGCAACTTGCCTACAGAAGTAAGACTTTATATGTTTTCCTTTTTTAGCCGTCAACAGCTGGGTCGACTAGCCGCTGTATCTAAACAAATTAAAAAAGAAGCTGAAGCTGATTGCCTATGGAAAAAGCAATTTATTAATAAAGATTTACAACAATATTTAGGGCTTTCAGCTTAAGAATTAGTTAAAAAATATAAACCTTTATTTCAGTTGCCTGGAAATAACTTGCTTGCACGTTTAGTTCACAATGAACTGACTTTAGTAGATTTGCAAAAACAATTAAGCAGTTGTATTAACCTAAAATACATTGACTATAATTTTCCTTTTTCCGTTTATTTTATTGATGCAACTAAGCTTAATGCAGAAAACTCAATGCATGTAACTAGCCATGTACAATCGTTAATAAATAAACGCCAAATTGAGTTTCATGAATATACATTACATATGAATGATATTAGGCGATCTCTTTTTACCGCTCATTATTATGGTGCCAAATTCATTAAAAAAACTTTATGTTTTTTTATAAAAGCTAGCTCACTAGTTCAGATAAGAATGTGCTGCGAAGGATTACAGAATTTCTATTATGGTTCAAATATTTTAAATAGGATTATTAATGATAAAAAAACGTTTGATATTATTATTGAAACACCTGGAAAACAATTCCAATTTTCTAATAAACATCCTTATTCGTTTTTTTATTCCCAAGAAGATGAAGTGCTTCTAATTGATAATGTTCAAAAGCGTAAAATTATTTTGGCAGAAAATTTTGAGTATATAAGAAATAAATTACTAAGGTTAATTGATTTAAAAAATGATAAACAAGAGGCATTATATGCTGAGTTGAAAATTATATTAGAAGAGGTAACCCAATCCTATCCTGACATAGTTGAAGCAAAACTTTACTCACCGATATCTCCTCCACTTATAGTCATTAATGCAACAGACAATTGTTATTCTGAATTAGTAAGTTTAAAAGATGAACTAAATTATAATATTGTCGGGATTATACCAGGCGATTTTTCATGTAAGAAATTAAGAGCTGAATCAGATGATGTTGGCTTTACAGGAAAAGAGACTAAATTATTTGAAATATTATATACATTAACAGAAATTGCACTTCCGCCAAAACCTAAACAGGAGGAAAAAGTAGCTGATACATCTAGCTTCTGCCAAATAATTTAGAATAAAGTGAGCTTGGATGAAATAAAATTACCCTGTTGAAATATTTTCTCTGAAAACAATATCGAAGAATCCTGTTGAAACAATATTATTGTAGAATTCACAGTACCATATTCAGCTTGTGGTACATGTACGAATACAGAACTTAATGATTTTTCTAAATCACGTGCAATTCCTGTTACAGGAAGCTGATTATCCGGGGCTAAGCTTTCCTCTGATAGTATTGTATAGAGAACATCAATTTTTTCTTCGTTATTTGTATATTTATCTAATTCAGTAATATGTTTTTTCAATAACGCCTTTGCTTTCTCCGTTTTAGGCCAAGGCGTATTCAGCAAGTGGTTGCTAAGGCTATAAATGCCAGAAGACAGCTCCTGAATTGAATTTTGAACATTAGAATAATATAGAATTTGATTAATACTTCCGATAATTAAATTAAATTTGTTGTACTTATTTGCAAAAGATTGAACTCTTTGCAAATATTGAAGCGGAGATGTTGTTTCACAGGTAAAAAGATAATTACTGACTAGCCTACCTCGAGACTCTAATGATGATTTATATAATTTTGGATCTCTATAATTGGTAAGTAATGCGAAATAGCCCGATCTAGTAACACCTAACCACGTGCCACCTTCCTTTAAATCTTTTCCAGCAAAAACATTTAAATTATTCTGCCAAAAATTAGCCGGTAAAGTGGGGCGAGCGTAGAATTCATCTCTATTAGATAGAATGATAAGAGGATATTTAGGATGTTCATTAATAGCTACTAAGGCAAGACACATTACAATACAAATCCATAAGTACTACTTATTTAGTATATTTCGTCTAAAAGAAAATAGTCAAATTATGAATGTTAAACATTTTGATAAAAAATTGGTTCAGCTGATCATTATTTTCTTTTCTAAATCTCTGCAAAAAAGCTCATTAAAGGATGTCCGCTAAGGAGAAAAAATTGGAATCAAATATTAATTATAAAACAGCTTGGTCTATAATTTTTAATTTATGTTTAATTATAAATTCAATATTGATTAATAAAATCAATTTAAAGATTGTCTTTATAGGTTTGCTTATATTAGAGTTTTTACATAACCTATGAATTTTGCTTTAGTGTAAACGTAGGAGCACCGCAACAATGTTTACAATGTGCTAATAAAGTAAAAATACAAGTTATGAAAGGACTTATTGATTGATAGTTAAATTAAAACTAATAAATTAGCCATGGATTAGGAAAGGAAGGGAATGCATTATTTTTTAAGTATTGTCATAATTAGTTTAATTTACTTCCCTTCTTACAATGTATTGGCTGCAACTGACTTATTGACTTTCAAACAGGCCTTAGAAATTGCCTACTGTAATAATCCTGAATTGCAAGCTGAAATAGATAAAGCCGAAGCTATGCGTGGCTATTTTATTCAAAGCGGTCTCTACCCTAATCCCCAATTAACTTTAACTGGGGAAAATTTCGGTGGTTCAGGTCGATATTCGAGTTATGAAGCAGCTGAAACAACTTTTTCTGTGACGCAACCTATTCCATTAGGAAATCGTCTTGCTTATTTAAAGCGAGCTACCTATGCTGATTATCTTGCTTCTCTTGCCCAAATTAATGTGCAAAAAACAGCATTGTATATATCTGTTGGTGTTGCTTATGTTGATTCACTCTATGCAGGTCAATGGCATCAAGTAACAAAAAAACTTATTCAACTCAATCAAAACATTGTTGCAGCTATTGAACGACGCGTTAAAGCGGGTGCTAGTTCAGAGCTCGACCTGCGACTAGCACAATTACGCTTAGGTGAAGCTCGTATTCAGGAAAATAAAGCTGCACGTGATGTTTTGTTGCAACGAGCAAAGCTTGCTCGCTTATTAGGTAATAATAAATTAAAAATAGATAACCTCTTAATTGATAAGGGGCTACCAGGTGTTTTTTTAAACTGGCCCAAATTAATTAAACGATTACCACAAAACCCAGAGCTACAACAACAGCGATTGCAATTACAAGCAAAACGATTAGCTATTACTGCTGTTAAAAAGTCGGTTTGGCCTGATTTGAATATTCAATTAGGCGGCCGGCATTTTTCTGATGATGATAGTAACGCTATGGTTATGTCTGTTTTTGCCGAAGTACCTGTCTATAATCGTAATCAAGGAAAAATTATGACAGCTGAGGCAGAATATACGAAAGCAGCGCATGATTTTCAAAGAAAACAGCAAGATGTGCAGCAAGCTCTTTACGCTGCATATTTACAAGCCAAACAAAGTCATTATGAAGCAAAGCTTGTAACAGATGCGCTATTACCCTTGGCCCGTAAGACTATAAATTTAGCGCAAAAGCGTTATAAGGTGGGGCGTTACACCTATATTGAATTATTTACTGCTCTAAATACATTATATGAAGAGGAACGACATTATCAACAAGCGCATGCTGAAAATCATAAAGCATTAATTAAGCTTACTGGACTTCTAGGGTTAAATTGCCTTAAGGAAAGTAAATGAAATCTCTAAAAACTTACCTTTTTTATTTTCAATTACTTATTTTTTTATTGAGTTTCATTTTGCTTTCTTTCAAACCTATCAGCACCTATGCTAATAATGAAAACAATCTTACTTCTGTTATAGAAAAGGGACCGCATGGAGGCCGTTTATTTAAAGCCGATAATATAACTTTGGAATTATTTATTTTTGAAAGAAATATGCCGCCTCATTTTCGAGCCTACCTTTATGAAAAGGAAAAGATAGTTAATCCTAACCAAGCCCATCTTACCCTGCAATTAATGCGATTTACTCATAAAAAAGAGATGATTAACTTTATTCCTATAGAAGATTTTCTCCAAAGCAATCAAGTGATTGAAGAACCACATTCTTTTGATGTAGATATTAAATTAACATTGGATAAAAAGCTGTTCAATTGGCATTATTCAAGTTATGAGGGGCGAGTTAAAATTGTACCAGCTATGCTGCAAGCCGCTAATATGCAAATAGCTGTTGCTCAAAGCCAAATTATTAAAAAGTCATTGAAAGTGGTAGGAAAAATTACACCTAATCGGAATACCCTTGCGCCTATTTATGCTCGTTATTCAGGAATTATTCAATCCATGACTAAAAATTTAGGAGATGAAGTTAAGCAAGGAGAAGTATTAGCTATTATAGAAAGTAGTGAAAGTCTAGAAAAATATACCATTACCTCGCCCATCACAGGAACAATTGTGCGAAAGCAGGCAACAAAAGGAGAACTTGCACAAAATACAAAACCTATCTATGAAGTAGCTAATCTAACTACAGTGTGGGCTGATTTTACTTTGTACCGTAAAGATGCACCGCTTGTGAAACAAGGTATGGTAGTTACAGTCACTGGCGATGATGGTAAACCTATGTCTACTAGTACTATTTCATATATCTCCCCATTAGGAATTGAAGATAGTCAAACCATTTTAGCGCGTGCTGTTCTTGCTAATGAAAAGCGACTTTGGTTACCTGGGATGTATATCAATGGAATAATTACTATTAAAGTAAAAAGAGTGCCCATTGCTATTTTACTCTCTGCCTTACAGCTTATAAATAATAAAGAGGTGGTCTTTCTTAAACAAGGCAATTATTTTGAGGCAACCCCTGTTATATTAGGTGAGAAAGATGAGCAATGGGCTGAAGTGATATCAGGTCTTGATGCTGGTCAGCAGTATGTCAGCAAAAACAGTTTTTTTATTAAGGCTGAACTAGGTAAAGAAGGCGCAAGCCATGACCACTAAGGATTAAGCATGCTCGGAAGAGTTATCCATTTTTCTTTAACATATCGCTGGCTTATCCTTTTATTTACAACCATCATTGCAATTTTTGGTGTGTATAATTTTCATCGTTTACCCATTGATGCTGTACCTGATATCACCAATGTGCAAGTTCAAATTAATACCCAGGCATCAGGTTATTCTCCCTTTGAGGTAGAGCAACGTATCACCTTTCCTATTGAGTTAGCCATGAGCGGCTTACCTAATTTGGACTATACACGCTCTTTATCGCGCTATGGCTTATCGCAAGTGACAGTTGTATTTAAAGATGGAACTAATATTTACTTTGCAAGACAACTTATTAATGAGCGCTTGCAAGAAGTTCAAGACAAATTGCCACCAGAAACAGAAACAACTTTAGGTCCTATTTCAACAGGTCTTGGTGAAATTTTTATGTACACTGTTGTCAATAAACCCGATGTACCTGTCAATCTTCGTGCTAATCCTACTGAGCTGCGCACGATCCAAGATTGGATTATTAAACCGCAATTACGTAACGTCGAAGGCGTAGCGGAAGTCAATACCGTGGGTGGTTACGAAAAGCAATTCCATATAACGCCTGATCCAATGAAATTGGTACGTCATCGCTTAAGTTTAAATAATGTAGTCGAAGCATTAGTGCGCAACAATGCCAATGTCGGTGCAGGTTACATTGAAAGCAATGGTGAGCAGAATTTAATTCGAGTACCAGGTCAAGTTAAAAATATAGCTGACATTGAAAGTATTGTTATTGCTAGTTATGAAGGGACACCAGTACGTATCCGTGATGTGGCTGAAGTAGCTTTAGGAAAAGAATTACGTACGGGGGCTGCAACTGAAAACGGTAGCGAAGTGGTTTTAGGCACTGTTTTTATGCTGATGGGAGAAAATAGCCGTACGGTATCAAAGCGAGTAGCAGCTAAAATGGAAGAAATCAACAGAACCCTACCAAAAGGCGTTGAGGCTGTAACCGTTTACAATCGGACCTGGTTAGTGAATGCTACGATCAATACAGTAAAGAATAATTTGCTTGAAGGCGCATTATTAGTCTGCATCATTTTATTTTTATTTTTAGGCAACATTCGGGCAGCACTTATTACAGCGCTAGTCATTCCTCTATCAATGTTGCTAACTATTAGTGGTATGGTAACCAATCAAATCAGTGCTAATTTAATGAGCTTAGGGGCACTTGATTTTGGTCTAATAGTAGATAGTGCAGTCATTATTGTTGAAAACTGTATGAAACGATTAGGCCAAAAACAGCATGCACTGAACCGAATTTTAAATCTCAACGAACGTTTAGGTGTAGTTGCCTCAGCAACGACTGAAGTAATGAGACCAAGTATTTTTGGGGTGTTCATTATCACCATCGTGTATTTACCCATTTTAACTTTAACTGGGGTTGAAGGGAAAATGTTCATACCTATGGCTAAAACAGTCATTATGGCGTTATTAGCATCTATGCTATTTGCATTAACTTTCGTGCCAGCGGCAATTACTATCTTATTAAGGGGATCAATTAGAGAAAAAGAAAATATCCTTGTACATTACTTAGGGCTAGGATATGCCAGGGTTTTAAAGTGGTGTTTTTATGCTCGATATTTCGTTATTAGCGCGGCAGTTTTATTAATTGCAGTAAGTCTTTTTATTGCTTTTCGTTTAGGTGGCGAATTTATTCCAAGCCTTGATGAAGGCGATATTACGATGCATGCCTTGCGAATTCCAGGAACTAGTTTAACCCAAGCGATAAATATGCAATATTTAGTAGAGCAACGAATTAGACAGTTTCCTGAGGTCAAACTTATTTTTTCAAAACTGGGGACTGCAGAAATTGCTAACGATCCTATGCCACCTAATGTGGCTGATACGTTTATCATATTAAAACCACGCACCGAGTGGCCTAACCCTAGAAAAACAAAACAAGCAATCGTGCAAGAAATTGAAAAAGCAGTAAAAGAAATTCCTGGGAATAATTATGAATTTACTCAGCCCATTGAAATGCGTTTTAATGAGTTAATATCTGGTGTTCGTAGTGATGTTGCAGTAAAAATATTTGGCGATAATAAAGATACCTTACTAACAACAGCAGACGCTATCAGCCTTGAATTAAAAAAGGTGCTCGGGGCATCAGATGTCAAAGTGGAACAGGTCAGTGGTTTGCCACTTCTCACTGTTAGAATTAATCGTGATGCGCTGGCACGATATGGATTACAAATTAGTACTGTTCAAGATGCTATTGTCATTGCAACAGGTGGTAAGAAAGGGGGCGAACTTTTTGAAGGAGATAGACGCTTTGATTTAGTAGTCCGGCTACCAGAATCCTTACGTACTGATCCTAATGTATTACGCCGAGTTTTTGTTCCCTTACCTCTTTCTAAAGATGAACACCAGCATTTTATTCCCTTAAGTGAAGTTGCTTCGCTAGTTCGCAGCGATGGCCCTAATCAAATTAGCCGTGAAAATGGAAAGCGCCTAGTGGTTGTCACTGCGAATGTCAGAAACCGTGATTTAAATTCATTTATCCAGGATGCAAAACAGCGTATTGATAAAACAGTGAAGGTGCCCAGTGGCTATTGGATTACCTGGGGTGGACAGTTTGAACAGCTGCAGTCTGCATCGCAACGATTACAACTTGTTATTCCTATTACCTTATTCGGTATCTTTTTCTTGCTTTTTATGAGTTTTGGAGATGTTAAAAATGCCTTTTTAGTTTTTACAGGGATTCCTCTAGCTTTGACAGGAGGCGTTTTTGCTTTATGGCTTCGTGATATTCCCTTATCAATTTCAGCCGGCGTTGGTTTTATTGCTTTATCAGGGATCGCCGTATTAAATGGCCTTGTTATGATTACCTTTATTAATACGCTTTATAACCAAAAAAAAATGACTTTAAAAGAAGCTGTTTTTCAGGGCTCATTGGCACGACTTAGGCCCGTGCTCATGACAGCGCTAGTAGCATCATTAGGCTTTGTGCCAATGGCCCTAGCCACAGGTACAGGCGCTGAAGTACAAAAACCTCTTGCTACCGTTGTCATTGGAGGCATTATCTCTTCCACTTTTCTAACCTTATTAGTTTTACCAAGTTTATATTATATGTTTCATAAACAACGCAAAAATTAATAAAGAGGAAAGGGAATTATTCCATACCCTAAAGCGAATTAAACTAAAAATAAAAAATCTGCTAACCTTTCTTGCACGAAAGTCAACCTTATCTTCACTATCATTCCTGGGAGCCTTGACCCAATATGTATAAAAAGATATCTAAAAATGACACCAATAAAGATTTTTAAAATCAATGATAAGACCAACTTATGATTAATAACACTAAATAGCCTGCTCTCGATTGGTCAATGTAATGCAGTTTATTTTTTTATTAATCATCTTGATGGTTTAAAAGTCCTGCCCAAACAAATCTTAGTCCGCGCAAGCCTAAAAAAACTAGGTAATGAATTGGAATTATACCGAGAAGCCTTAGATAAGTTCAGAAATAATACTGATAACCATGGCTTAAATTTAGAGAAATTAAAAAGGAAGCCGGGGCAAAAAATCTATAGTATTAGACGAAATGATAGCAAATGAATTATCCTTAGCCCCATAGCTACAAAAAAGGTCAAAAAAGAGGGGCGCTTAGACATAGTGCAAGCACTAGTAGAAGCAAAGGCAAAAGTAAACAAACTTACGGAAGTTGGAGTGACACCAATCTTTTTTGCAGCAGAAAAGGGACAAGCTGAGGTTGTTGAATATTTGCTAGCTACTAATGCTTGTCAATTTGGTTTTCAAACAACTGTTAAATCACTACTTAAGATAGTGGAAGATACAGGACCAGAATATTGGGCCAGAGCCAAAGCATTTATTACAGAAAAAGCACTTAATCCGGACGATATGTATCCATTTTACCTCATGAAGTTGCTCGTATAAATGGGTCTCCAGAAATAGTAAAAATTATTCTAGATAAAATTGCTTTATCTCAAAATGATACAAGCAATCGATATAGACTTTTTAAAAGAAATATAATAGTAGATGCTTCAAAGCCTGAAGTTTCTTTAGAAAACACTATTAATGGCTAGAATTGTTGAAAGTTATGTCTAGTTGTAGCAATATCTTTAATTAAAATTTAAAAAGCTTTGATCTTTACTTAAATGAAATATAAATCACATACTAGCGCAAAACCTTCGCACTACAATACCGAAGCTACCAATTACGATGCCTTTAATGAAGAAAACTCTAAGATAATTAACCAAACTATTGAAGATATTCTTAAACAGCATCAGGTAAAAACCGTCCTTGATTTAACATGTGGCACGGGCTCGCAAGTCTTTTGGTTAGCAAGACGAGGCTTTCAAATAGTCGGTACGGATATTAACGCAAATATGTTGAAAATAGCGCAAAACAAATCTAAACAGGAAAATGTCAATATTCAATTTATTAAAGGAGATATGCGCTCTATAAAGGTTGGTCAATTTGATGCTGTGATTACTATTTTTAACGCTATAGGTCATTTAACAAAAGATGATTTTCAAATTGCTATACAAAATATTTATAACAACCTAAAACCTAATGGCTTATATCTGTTTGATATTTTTAATTTACGCTACCTTTTAACTGATAATAATATTATGAAGCTTACCATTGATTGGCTTAAAGCTGATAAAGAAAAAAAAGTACGCGAAATACAATATAGTACTGTTGATGAAGATGGCGTCCTTGCGTCATTTACTACCGCAATTGAGCAATATGGTTCTAGCCAGCCTAAAATGTCTAAAACCTCCCAAACATTGCAGATTTATACAGCTAAACAATTACAAGACCTATTGCAGCAATGTGGCTTTAACATCTTAAATCAATGTGACGTTGATGGCTCACCTTTTATTGAAAATAAATCAGAGCGTATCATGACCATTGCACAGAAAATATAGTATCAGTTAATACGCCCAAATCTAAATTATTAAATCATATTCGCAGGTGAGTTTTCATCTTAGATAGTAAAAACAAATTTTAAAATAGTTTATACAGTGCCATATATTGCGTAGATGCTCGCCTGCGCGGGCATAACAGTTGAGTTAATACAAATTAAGGAAAGTGAGCGCCTGACAAAACTACGTACTTACAAAACAAGTTTGGCTATATTTAGATCAATCGCAAAATAATAGCTTTTATTCCTACTCTTTAACTCTAAATCCTTTAACCAATTTTGTAATAACTCTTTATCAGAACTCGACTTATTCATGTCAATAATTAATTGCGCCATTAAAAAACCATAATTTCCTGGTTGAAAATCATACTCAACAATACGCCATGTTTCACATTTACTTGTCTTACTAAAAAAACTAGCAGCGATTAAACCTGGCAGCTTTCTACCCATTTGCCCATCGCAGTATGCTTGCCAGCTTTGTTGTGTGTCAGCATAAGTATGAATAAGATTACGTGTTAAATCTTTATACTGGCTATTATAAATAGCTGAGTCAAAATCATAATGAGAAAGGATACACACGCCATTTTTATTTAGTAAGTTTTTAAACTCATTAATGAAATCGAGTTTCTTATCAATGCATTCAAGCACGTTATTACAGATGATTTTATCGAATTTATTAGGTTTTAGCGAAGTTAGCTTTGAATATTGTTTTGGTACTAAAAGACCTAGTTCTATTTCTTTTGCAAATGTTTTCTTAATTCCCTGAATCATTGCCTTACTAGAATCAACAGCAAAAATTGTTTTTGGCCGCTCATTACCCTTAGCAAGCAATAACTTAACAAAATCCCCTTTTCCACAACCATAATCTAAAAAAGTTGTATTATGAGTTTTGCCAAACTGCTTAATCAAATTCTGTTTATAAGAAATAATTCTATCAAACACTTCATGCGCCTGTTTATGCTTAATTTCAGAAGGGATCTTTGTATTTATATCAAGTTAATCTTTTAGCTAAAATCACCTGATTTCCAGGCTGATCTATTTTATCAGACAGAATGCTAAACCCATTGTTTTCTACAAGTTGGCTATTGATTTCGGCAGGTAGACCACTATGATAAAAATATTCACCAAACATTTCTGACTCAATTGTATAATCATCAATCCGATTAAAAGGGGTCTCTGGTTGAAAGCTTGTGTCAGCAAAAGTAATTAATAATAACCCTTGCGGTTTAAGCAAACGATGTAATTTTCTTAACACCTCTTCATGAAGACTTATATGAATATGAAATAAGGTAAACCAACAAATGATGGCTTCAAACTTAATACTCGTTGAGAAATTTAAAATATCAGTATTAAAAAGCTTATCTTTAGCAATAATTTGCTTAGCATATTCAAGTTGTTTAGGTGAGATATCAATACCATAAACATCAAACCCTTTATCTTTAAGATACTTTGCAATTGGTTTGCCAGAACCACATCCTACATCTAAAATTTTAACGCCTCGTTTAAGCATAGCTATAATGTCAGTTATGGCTTTTTTCTCAATATACCAATCCCTCTTTTCATACCAAATATTAGCAATCTTGTCATAACCTCGTTTTATTTTTTCAGTAAATTGATTCAACTCTGTATTAGTCCTATCAAAAGATAAAATTTTTCACCTTTAATGAAATTTAGCTATCGCTCGTTTACAAGATTAGCGATAGCTTTGATTTAATTTAATGTGCTTCCAGTGCTTTACTACTCCAAGCCGAGGCTTCCGGATTGAAAATCAATTTACCTGAAATTGTTTTAAGACATCTTGCGGCATAGATACCTTTATTTCTTTTATTTCATGATTTTTTCTTGCAATATCCTGACATAATAATAAGCCTGCAGAAAATTTTGATGTCAAATAGAATTAGCTATCTGCTCTATACTTTTATGGGCAGGCTTCCCAAGTATGTTTTTAAATAAAGCGTTAGAATTGGATAAAACTTGATTTCCCATTAATTTATTAAATTCTTCACCTAGTAAAAAGTCTTTAATTAAATCTTCTTCAATGTTTATTTTGTTCATTAACTTAGGTAAGGTCTCAACATAATAAACTCTTTTAGCATTTAAAACCTTAGCAGTTGAATTTGATAAATATTTATTAAACAAACTTTCAAAGTATTGAATCATGGGTTCACCATCTCTAGGACCTTGTGGTCCTACAACAAGAACACGTGTATGCAGTAGCTGAAGATTGTTTTTTAAACTCCATTTATCTATTTGATGATCTAGCTCTTTTATAATGGCCTCTCCACCAAAATGAATATTTTTATCTAATAAATATTTTATTTTACTAAAATAGTTTTCAGTTTTTTGTGATATTTGATGAATATTATTATCATCGATAACCACCAAAACAAAATTTCTTGTTTCAGTTAAAATTTTTCTCTGAGTTTCTATAGTTTCAGGATTAAAAATATTTGTTAAATTTTCTAAAATAACAGACAACTTATTATTTATGTCTTTCATTGCTTTTTTAAATTCTTTTATTTCAATTAGACCTTCATTCAATTGTTTGACGTGCTCTAAAATAAGCAAAGGGATATGGGAAATTTGCTTTACCCTACTATAAAACCCTTGCGGCGAAGGAATGGTGACTTCTTTTTTTAGAACAAATTGATTACCCTGTTTAACCCATAAAGAAAGTTTGCCAGATAAGTTAACGATAACTTGTGTGATTTTTTTGCTACAGGCTTGTGCAGCTTTATGATGGTTAATTAGAAATTGCTTATTGAGTTCTTCTAAAGAAACTTCAACTGATTTACTTAAATTTGATGGGTTAGTGTTTGCGAATTCATTACATGACTTTATCGTATTTATAACCAGATTTTTAAGTGATTTTGTCACCATCTCTTGTTCATTAGTATAAGAAAAAACGACGAGAGGCATAAGAATTAATATCGTTAATATTTTTCTCATAGTCATTCCTTACATATATACTGATCTGAATACCGCTCTAAATATTAGAATTGGACATCTAGATATTTGTTTAAAGTAATTTTTGATGTAACCTAGCCTAATCAAATTTTGTATATAAGGCTACATGCTATAAGCTTAATTTAGATAATATAGAGAAGGTTATACTTTATAAACAAAGGCTACCATTGTATTATGATACGCCTTACACCTCATGTAGTATCATGCAAATTAAGGCTTTTTGGCTGTAAAAATGAATAACTTTACTACCTTTCATAAACTTGAACATCATTTTTTTGCGCTACTTAGTTTTGAGAAAATGCATTTAAGTTGTTTAGACGCTTTTGCCACGGGTGTGAAAGCACCTAACTTAAACCCAGCTATTGTAAACCCAGTTAATGCTTGTTTTAAAAAAGATCTTTTAAACTGTATATCCTTTTATTCTCAAAAAAATTTGCCCTGGTCATTAATTTTGCCTGATTATTTATGCAACAAAGATATTCTATCTCTAATAGATGCGCAAAAATTGTTGCTTGTAGACAAAGGTGTAGCGATGCAGAGCGTTTTAAAACCGTCTAATTTTGTACCATCATTACTAGAAGTTAGAGAAATGAAACATGAGCTAGAAGTCTGGAGTATTCCCATACTGCATGGATTTGAATCTACGCCTAACATTATGGATGTTTATACTAACCAGCATCGGATTGCTACCCAAACAAAGAACAATATTTATCATTTCACAGGTTTTATTAAAAAGACGCCCGTCTGTTCACTTACTTTATCTATTTATGACAATAGTGCTCGACTAGATGATATCGCAACGATGCCAGCTTATCAAAAAAAGGGTTATGCGACTGAACTTATTCATGCAGCTTTGTACCAAGCATCTCGTCTGGGGATAAAAACATGCTTCTTAGAGGCGGCAACATCAGGCCTAAATGTATATAAACGAATAGGTTTTCAACCCCTTTTTACAAATTTGTATTATGAAAAAAAACATCATTGAGGTTATAAATGAAAACACAAGATATACCACAAGACTATCAACACATTTCACCGGCCGGCGCAGAAGTACGGTTACTTATGAATAATCATCTAGGCGGCATGGCACATTGTACTTTACGGGCAGGAACCATCTCGAAAGCGGTTCGCCATAAAACAGTTTCTGAAATTTGGCATATTATTTCAGGAAAAGGTGCTATTTGGCGTAAAGAAGATGATCAAGAAACGATTACCTCCTTATCAGCTGGAATTAGTATTGATATTCCTTTAGGTACAGATTTTCAATATCGCAGTGATGAAGATGCTCTTATTTTTATTTGTATTACTATGCCACCCTGGCCAGGCAGTGATGAAGTTAAGTGTGTTTCTAAAGGTGCTTGGGAAACTACTTTAAAGACATACTAATTATCAGATTTGCTCTAATGCTTTTTTAGTTAATTTTTCATCTTGAATATTACCCGTATTAATTGTTGTTTTGGGCTCAAGTAACACGACATGGACCTCTTCTTTAGCAACAGGTCTGTGTTCAGTACCTTTAGGAATAATAACAAATTCACCTTTATTCAAATAAATATCCCTATCTCTAAGCTGAATTAATAATTGGCCTTCTATCACTAAGAATAATTCATCTTCATTTTCATGCACATGCCAAACAAATTCTCCTTTAAATTTTGCTAACTTTAAATGAGCGTCATTGATTTCACCTACAATTTTGGGTGACCAATAATCAGTAAATAATTCAAATTTCTCTTTAAGATTGATTGCTTGCATAATTTTTTCCTCCGCGGTACACATAAAATTTAGTATCTACTGCCATACTGAAACAGTACCCAAATATACTTCATCAATTTGCTTATCTGCACACCAGATTAAAACTTTATTTAATAATAATTGAGCTATCCCTCGTTCTTTCCCTCTATAGTTTTTAGCTACAAACATCTTACGCAATACACCCTGCCCATTTCCTATATCTATTAAGCCAATCGCCCCTATAACTTAATTGTCTATTATTACGCACCAAAAATTACCCTTACCGACTTGATAGTAATTAAAAATATCTAATAAATCTGGCTGATCTTGAATAGATAAAGGAATATTAAATTCTTGCTGCTGTATGTTACTAATAAGCTTTATAACCTGATCTTTTAGGTGCTCTTGATAAGTCACTAGTTGAATATCTTTCATATTAATTAAAACTGTTTACTTATTTCCTGTATTTTAAGTATACAGCTAGTAAGCGGGCTTAGGTTTAGTAAAAATTACTAAACTCACCTAAATAAAGATGCTATTGGTAAAACAGCCCGTGCCGTTTCCAAGAAGGAATCTGCTGAATTCTCTATTCAACATAACAATGATGTTCTTGCTAATAAATCTATCATAATTAAAAATGAACATTTTTTAAGATTAGATAATTTTGAGTTTTATGACTTAGCTATCAAATACCCGCTTTTTAATGACAATGAAAAAATTATAGGTATTTTTGGCTGTTCTTTACCACTAGATGGACTGGCTCAATCAGTCCAAACGTTAATTACAACAGGTTTACTATCTGACAATCGAATATCTCAGAATAATACTAGTTTAATTTTTTTAGATGATAAAAGTGGCCATTATCCTTATACAATTGAAAAAATAAGATCCCTATTTACTAAAAAATTTAAGCAGCATATAAAGCAACGGGAAGCTGAATGCTTATTTTATATACTTAGAGGCAAATCAGCACGTGAGATTGGCCCTATTCTCAACTTATCACCAAGAACGATTGAATATTACTTAAGTATGCTTAAAGATAAATTAAATTGTAAAAAGAAATCAGATATGATTAATATGATTATAGATTTATTAAGTTATTAAAATAAATATAGTTTTTTCTAATTTAAGAGGTATAGTAGAAGGATACTAGGCTAGTTTTGCTATAATTTTTATAAGATGTTGTGTTGTCTATTAGATTAGAATCTAAAATTAAATCATATTTTACTTCTTCAAAGGCCTTCTGTTGAAAACATCTTTTCGTTGCGTTGTTACCGGCAGAAAACTGGATGGTACTTCCTTTATAGAAAAAGATCACAACGTATCAAAAAGTCCCTTAGGGATATATGATTTCTGGGCAACAGAAGAAATGCCGCCATTAAGTCAAGCTAAAAATAGTTTATTAAATCAACCTACAACCCTTGACCTTCCGAAAATGGAACAATTTTCCGTTTTTTTGAAATTCCACCGATAGATAAAAATTGCTCGCAAGAAAAGGCTGAAAAGCAAGCAGAGGAAGCTTTTGCTGCCGTTCAGGGGTCTCATTGCCGAGTTAATACTAAGCGTCATCCTATGATGCATACTACTAATACAATTGATTATGTTGTTGTATTAAAGGGAGAGGTCACCTTATTGTTAGATGATGGTGAAGTTAGACTTAAGCCTTTTGATGCTGTATTGCAACGCTCAACCAATCATTATTGGATTAATGAAGGGAATGAGCCTGTGCTAATGTTAGGTGTTTTATTAGTAGCAAAAAATTAGCCTAGATATTCGCTTAATTCATAATAAAGCATCTTTCAATGAAGAGGTTATGCTTTCAATTGACTTGTAGTTAATAAATCATCAACAACTTCCATAGCAATTTCAGGAAACTTTTGTGTTTGATCGATACAATTTTGTATTGTCACAATAGCATTTTTAATCTCACTAGGCAAAATTTCTGATGGTGCATCTTCCCCAGGCCATGAAGCATCTCGAGTTACTTTATCAGGCCAACGAGAATAAGCAAGCCACATGCCTTCCGGGGTTTTATGTAGACAAGAACCCAATGCACCACGACATTGGACAAAATAAGAGGCAACCTGACGCCAAGCTTCTTGATATTGAGTCTCATAGCCAGGTTTGATAAAAGCTCGATAGATAACAGCAAACATTTTTAGCTCTAAGAAATAAAATTTTAAAGTTTACTGGATAAGTAAAAAAAATCTAGGTTTTAATAGTATCAGTGCACACTCATATCCTACCTATTCACTAGTTGTAATTTTGTTTATCATTGCATGCCAAAACTGAATTAAATTCTAAGAGGTTTCAGGATGAATCATGGTAATAAAGTAGCATTAATTACAGGAGCAAGTCATGGCATTGGCCTAGAATTGACTAAAAGACTTTTAAGTGAGGGGTGGGTTGTATTTGGAACCGGGCGAGATAAGAGTAGTTTGGAGGATACAAAAGCGCTGTTTCCACATTTTATTCCTATACAAGCAGATTTTACTAAAAATAGTGATATTGAGCAGGTTGCGAAAGTCATTAGTGATTCTAGATTATCTCTTCATCTTTTAGTCCAAAATGCAGGCATGAAAAGCCCTCCGCGTCCCCTAACTCAATATAACTGTGAAAGTATTGATGAAGTTTTTCAGGTTAATTTGTTAGCACCCATGAAATTAACAGCGCTGCTTGCTGCCCAAATGCCTAACAAATCACGCATTCTTTTTGTTACCTCAAGGGCTGCAACCTTAAAGCTTAAGGAAAGCTCCACTTATTGTGCTAGTAAAGCTGGCCTGGATGAAATTACTGCCATAGTAAGAAAAGAATTAGAAGAAAAAGAGGTAGGCGTAGCTTGTGTTATTCCTGGGGAAGTAGATACTAAAATCCAGAAAATTTTAAGGGAAACAACTTCGTTTCATTTACATAATATATTTGATAAGGTGTATCAAACGGGACAATTAATTAGCCCTAAAACATGTGCCGAATTCCTTAAATGGTTTCTTTGTGACTTATCTTTTGAAGAATACCAACGAAGTAATATGCCGGTTTCCATTTATGAAGAATGGCATCATTCCTTTTGGCTTAAAAACAAAGAACATTTACCTCCTTTTCCTTTCTAATTAAATCTGCAACCTTTATTGCCATAAAGGAAAGTATTTTTAGAACAATAACTTATTATATTACCAACTTAAAACTTCCTTGAGATGGCAACTAACACAGTTATTTTGTTGAAAAATATACTATCTATCCATATTTTGTACAATTTTTTCAAATTGTATATACTTATACTGTCTTTCTAGAAATTTCTCATTTACAAGGAGTGTATATGGCAACTTTCACAAAGCTTAAATTTCTCAGTATTTCCATAGCCTTAGCAGCCTCGCCCTTAGTACTTGCTTCTCCTAATGTCAACTTACCAGCAAGCCAGCTGATCTTAGCTGATAATGGCGGATGGGGTGGGCATGGTGGTAGTGGTGGAAAAGGCGACTGGGGTGGTAAAGGGGATGGAAAATGGGGTGGTAAAGGCAGTGGATATGGCGGAGATGGCTATGGAGGCGGACATCACAAACATCACAAACACCATAAACATCATTGGAATCCCGGACATTACTGGTATTCAGGTTGGAAAAATGTATTTTGGTATCCAGACATCTATTTTTGGAAACATGGTCACCCATGCGTAAAATCGTGCTATAAGAATAAATGGGGCAAAAAATTGTGTAACGTACAATGTGATTATTAATTAATTCTTCCATACTTCCTATAGGTGACCTAAAGTCACTTATAGGATTGCAGTTAACTTTAAAATAATATCTACTATACCTATGACTTAATTAACTCTCCTTGCCTAAAAGTAGTGAACTAGTTTTCTGTTAATATCTCTCTTGAAACATATGCCTCGATAGACACTATTTATGAAGTAATAGAAGTTCACTATGTACATTTGATTAGATTTTAGGAGATTGGTATGCGACGTAAAGAATTAAAATATTCTGACCAACAACTAATTAATCTTCTTCAGCAAGGATACGCCCTTCAAGCGACCCAAATTCACTTTATTAATACCGGATCTTTTTACAGCTTCGTCGTTCAAACTGTAAATAATAAAAAATTTTTTTTAAAAATTTACCCGAAAAATCAAACATTAGTACCTATTCATCCTAACCTTGAATCTCTTAATTATACTTCAACTGCACTCTATCGATTTAGATATGAGTTTGAGCTTAACTATATCCCCCATATCATTAAAACTGGATTAGGTACATTTTGTTTAAATACCCCTGAACTTATTTTAATACTTTTTAATTATATTAAAGGTTCTCATCCTTCCTACTGCCCAAATCAATTATTAGCTGAAAACCTCGCCGCTTTACTTGCTAAACTTCACCAAATCCCGACTAGCGAATTTCCTAATTTAAAGCAGGAAGATTTTAATATTTCCTATGCCCTTGGTTTAGAAAATTGGCTTAAACAAAAGATTTTTGTTAAAGATAATACTCATGCGCCTACTTTATTATCGCGATTAGATAATTACAAAGATATACTAAAGGAAAAACTAAGCCAGCTTAAAATATGGCAAGCTCAATTTCAACAAAGAGATATATCGCTAACCATTACCCATGGTGATCCACACCACTATAATATTTTACAAGCTAAAAATGAGGCATGGTTAGTTGATTGGGATGGTATTAAGATTGCGCCTATCGAACGAGATCTTTGGCATTACCAAGAGAGTGATTTACTTAAGTTCTACGCTAAATTAAATAACCAAACAATTGATTTAGACCTATGTAAATTTTATCAACTGCAACGATTTTTTGAAGATATCCGTTATTACCTAGAGCAAATTCTCTTAAAAAAGAATGCCACTAAGCATCAAGATAAGTTAGATAAAGATGCCTTTTTAAATCATTGGGGCTGGCAATATTGCCTAACAAGAGAATACTTTAATTGAATAAACCATAGCTTATATACTGAGTTTTAATCCATGAAATTTAATAATCCTTATCAACAAAAGAATTGGCATAAACGTATCAATAATTATCATTTAATTAGACAAGAATTAGATAAATTAAATGAGGATGAACTTCTAGAAAGGTTTTTAAAAATTGACTCGCACTTATCAAGCTTGAGCGTAAATACCCTAATGCAAGTTAGTGAGCAAACCGTTTTTATTAAAGCGATATATTTATCAGAGCTGGAATGTTTACCTGAAAACTACTTCTCTACCACCAACTTTTTTCAATTACCTCTTTACTACCAATATGGCATTGGTTCGCTTGGCTTTGGTGCTTGGCGAGAATTAAGCGCTCAACAAATAGCTAGTAACTGGGTGCTGTCTGGCCAATGTAACCATTTTCCATTACTTTATCAATGGCGCACCATTAATATTCCCTCGCATACAATCACTTCAACTATATTAGATAAAGTGGAAAAAGAAGTCTCTGTTTGGCATAAAGAACCTACTATTTGCTATCGACACCTAGCCAGGCATAAGGGCCAACAGGTACTTCTTCTTTTTTTAGAATACATTCCTTTTACACTGCATGATTGGCTGTTATCAATAAAAAAGGACGCCCTATTATCAACAACACTACTCCAAGAAATTGATAATTCTCTTACTGATATTCTCACCTTTATTAATAAACAAGGTATGCAGCATTTTGATGCTCATTTCAAGAACATCCTAACTGATGGCCAGCAAGTCTATTTATCTGACTTTGGTTTAGCCATAAGTGATCACTTTAAACTTTCCGAATCAGAAAAAGTATTTTTTAAGCGACACCAAAATTATGATCAAATGTATAAGGCATTTTTCTTAGTTTATTGGTTAATTGAATATCTTTTAAAACTAGAAATAAATTCAGATAAGGATTTTTCTATTCTGTTGCAAAAATATTACCAGGAAAAAAGCTCAGTTACTTTACCAGCCTATCTAAAACCGTTTGAACATTATTTACCTATTGCCTTACGCATGGATAAATTTTATCGAACATTAAGAGAAAACTTAGAGAGTACTGCGTATCCTTTGAGTGAGTAAAGCTAATAAAAAACGTTCTCAATGCAATATTTGAAAGATTATTGACTACTTTAAGTAAAAAAAGTAATATATAGTCAATTTCAAACCGGTAAATAGCAATGCATACTATTTTATTACATAATTTGTTCATGCAACTTGCAGCGATCGTTGCCGGTATTTCTTATGCGTTAAATGCACATAGACCTTTCAAACGTTTCCTTTTAGCTGTTTAGCCACGCTCAAATACATTAATTTTTTTCATCTTCACCCTAGCTGAAGTTCTTATCTATTTTTTGAGCGTAAATATGAATACTGTAAATTTTTTTTATGAATTGTACTCTTGGTTTAATACTATAGCTGATAAAGAAATTGCCATTTCCAATGATGCTATAGATTATTTTTTTGATCCTAATTTTAATATGACAGTTAATGGACAAAACGTAGTTAACTCAAGCCAAGAGCTGTCTCAGCATTTTCAACAGATTATTCAAAACACTGATGACATCGAATTAATTATGCCTTTTGATGACCTTATTATCGCGCAAGCAAAAGTAATATTACGTTATCGAATAATGCAAAAAAATAATCAATTAATTACGCATGTTATTGGAATTTATACTTTGTCACCAGATGGAAGAGCCCGGTCAAAATGGGAGCTTAATTATACCCTTCCTCAAGAGGGAGTAGAATCATGAAAACATTTGATTATATTATTATTGGTGGTGGAACAGCAGGTTGCGTTTTAGCCAATCGTTTATCAGAAAACCCTAATCATTCTGTACTTTTACTTGAAGCAGGACAAAATTCGAGCCATATTTTCTCTCAACTTCCTGTTGGCCAAGCTAAAGTAGTGGGCAATCCTAATTGGGACTGGCAATTTCTAGCCAAGCCTGATCCCTCTTCTGCACATCGACAAATGCGCTGGCCTGCTGGCAAATGCTTGGGTGGTAGTAGTTCAATTAACGGTATGGTTTATGTCCGTGGACATAAATTAGATTATGATCATTGGCATTCTCTGGGTAATCCAGGTTGGTCTTATGAAGAAGTTTTGCCGTTTTTTAAAAAGATGGAATCGTTTGCTCACGGTGATTCAAATTATCGTGGTAATTGTGGCCCTGTAAAGGTTCGAGAAGTTATCAAACCTCATCCTTTAACTAAGGTGTTTATTGCAGCAGCCCAAGAGTTAAAAATCCCTTTTAATGCAGATTATAATAGCCGCGAGCAAGAAGGGGTTGGAATTTGCCAGACTAATCAAACTAAACGAATACGACATGGCACTGCTGCTGCTTATCTTAAACCAGCTAGACATCGTAAAAATTTAGTAGTTTTAACAAAAGCGTTCGTGCATAAAATTCATTTACTAAATCAGCGAGCTTATCGTGTAAGCACCCAATTAAGTCATGGTTTAGAAGATTTTTTTGCAACTAAAGAAATAATACTTTGTGCTGGAAGCATTCAATCTCCTAAAATTTTATTACAATCGGGGATTGGCTCGCCTAAAGAACTTCATTCTTCTTGTATTCACGTATTACCTGGGGTTGGAAAAAATTTACAAGAACATCCAAATACTTGGATTAGCGCATTTGTAAATACATCGACTTATAATACTGATCTCCATATTTGGCGTGCAGCAAAACACTTAGCGCAATGGCTTATAAAAGGAGGTGGTGCTATAGCAACACCTATTGCCCATGCTATTTGTTTTATCAAAACAGCGATAGGTATTCAGCAACCTGATATCCAAATTCATTTTACGCCCTTTTCTTATGAATTTGATGATGGCAAATTATCTTTAACAAAGCAACCAGCCATTGTGCTTACGCCTAATATTTGTCGTCCTTTAACCCGCGGATCAATTTCGCTATCTAGCGCTGATCCTGCCTCTCCTCCTCTCATTAATTATCAAAGTTTAGCTGAGGAGCAAGATGTAGAAACCTTGCTTGCAGGTTGCCGTATTGCGCGTAAAATTATCAATACGACAGCGTTTAAACCCTATCTTGTCGCTGAGCGTTTTCCAGGAACAAATGTTCACGATACCCAACTGATAGATTATATCCGTCGCCACTCTTCTTTAGGTTATCACCCTGCAGGGACATGTAAGATGGGTCAAGATCCTATGGCAGTAGTAGACGCCTCCCTTAAAGTACGTGGCATAAAGGGGGTGCGCGTTGCAGATGCCTCTATTATGCCTGTAATAACCAGCGGCAATACAAACGCGCCTACTATCATGATCGCAGAAAAAGCTGCTTATTTAATTTTAAAGGAGCACTCAAAATAATCAAAAGCTACCCTTATAAATTTACCGAAAATTTGTAAGGGTAGGAAATTAATAATCTTATAAAAAATTAATAACTATTTATTCAAAAGGATTAGATAAATTCGTTATTTTTTCTTCCTGTTGGCGATCATTTTGGTCATTTACTTTTAATGACCAAATACTAAATTTTGGAAAAATATTTATAATTTCCTCATGTAATTGCATTTTTTTATCATGTATTTTTTTTCTATCAATGATCATTTCTTTTGCCGTATTAATACGTTGTTTATCATCTTCGTTTTCAGGCAAAAAAACCGGTAATCTACTAACAATATCAAGGTAATTTTTAAGCGCTTTTGGTGACTGACCATGCTTGATATATTCATCTGCTATTAATGAATAGGCCCAATAATCCATGAGATTGAAACTTAATTTATTTTTATTGTCTTTAAGCATGCTGTCAACTTTGGAAAAATAACCATGTTTAGCATAGGCAAGCATACGTTCTGGCATTGACAATTGCTGAGACAAGCTAACTAATTCTCGTGTATTAATACTTACATCATTAATAACAGGTGCTAAACCTAATTTCTCTGCGCAAATATTTAGGGCTCGAATGTTTGCTGGTGAAAAATAGGCATGTGTGAAGTTAAAAAAATTGGTTAAATCTACAGGCTTCCCAGCCTGTAAATTAGCAAATAACTCATTCGTGTATTGGCCAGTATCATGTTTAATAACACTACCAATTTTAAACTGCCAGTTGTTTTGCTCATCTTTAAAGAAGAGAATATTCTCATACCCCATGGCATCTAAAATGATATTGGTTTTTTGATAAAAATCTCGATAATGATTTAAAAACTCAGCCATCACTTTTCTGAGCTTAAAATCATTATCCAAGCGTTGCACAATTGCTCCAATACGCCCATCAAACAGTCCGTAATCATTTAAATTAAAATCAATTTTATCTGTTCGCTGGATAAGACATTCACTTATCTTTTCGAAAAAGTCTTGATTTTGTTCTATTAAATATGGATCTAGCTCTGTTGGTTCTATTTTAAAATCAAACTTTATTTTTGATTTAAAGCACTTTTCGTAGGGAACAAAGGATAACGCTGAAATTTGAGCTTTTTTCCCTGGCAGTTGTACTAAAAATGTCGCATGTTGTTCTCGAATACAACGCTCCTTACCTTCTTTATCAAAACATGCATATAAGACAGCATATTTCTTTTCTAACTTAGTTAGTTCTTCTGGATTTGGATTCTGTTTCATTAATTTAATAACAAAAGGGCCATTTGGAAAGCGATACAATATGTGAGTTCCACCTTCAGCGATTTTTTCAGCTTTTGTTAAATCAATTGCACCTGCTTCAGTTCGTGGGACTAAATTTAGCTCGATAGCTTTATTTAGCGTAGTAAGAGCAGAGCTTTTACTTTCTAATTTTGGCGTTTCATACATCATACAAATAAGTTGAATTTAACCAAGGTGTATTTTAGAACAAACAAAATTAAAAATTATTTCGATAGGGCTGAATTTTACAAATTATTTGCAGTTTTTTAAGTAAATAACTAATAAATTTTGTCTAACATTAATTGGTTCAACTAACCAAAACTATAATTATTAACCGTATCCTCTTTCAATTGTGCTTGAGGCTTTATTTCAGGCGTAAGTAGCGTTTTAATAAGTATCTCTGTCTGTTTTTTATTGACTGCTTGTGTGTAACCGCCCTCTAGACTAATATAAACAAAAGGAATTTTATGCTTACTAATAATTTCTTTTAGTTGCTTATAAAAATATTCGAAATCTCGATCATTAAATCTTTGTTCATTAGCCTCTAGCGCTTTAAGATCTCTGTAAGCAAATTCTTTAGTTGTCTTATTTATTCCATAATAAATATCTCTAGAACACCCTGCTTTCTCTTTACTGTGTGAATCCCAACCAAGCACTAAATAGATGGCAGTATCATGGGGGTTATTCTGGCAAGCCTGCTCAATTTGATTTAATACCTCCACTATAACAGGATGTAACTCACGAGCTTCTTCTCTTGCATAAGATGGATCATCTAGGTGAATTGGCAGATAGACATACTGTTCATTTATGACTTTATCATACTTTACATTACCAGCAGCAGAATAAGGATAAACGCGAGGATCATAGCTATCGAGATGAAGGATAGTACGTGATTTAGGAAAATTACTGGTGCTTAAAGTATTGTGCAAACCATCGTCTTCATTAACGTCTAAGCCACAAATAACATTATTAGTATGTCCAAAATAATGAATAAGTACAGCAACTTTATTAAAAATACAAAAGCCAGCTGCTTTTTCACGATAGGCATGATGAGTGGGCAAACCTATACTAAAAATCATATTATTATTTTGGTTGAAGCCCTCTATTGTTGTGGCAATATCTTTAATTAATACTTCAAACGTTTGATTATTAATGTGAATATCAGTATCTACTTCTTCATCTAAATCTTGATCAGAATGAACACATTTATCTATTATAGATTTAATATATTCTACATTGTGGGTAGCTAACAATGCTTTCTTTATTGGATCATTTGGATCAATCTCATCAAATAACATTTTTGCATTAGGATTATGTACTGCAATACTTTTAAATAAAGCCTGCCAATTTTCTAACATTGCATTATTTGTAGGTTTTAAAGTGAGATTATGTTTTTTAACTATTTCAATGACTTGATCTAATCGCTTATATTGATCTTGTTTTTTCTTAGCGCTTTCTGACGCTGCTGGCATACCACGATATGTAACAAAATCAGCTTCACTAGGGATTTGTCCAATACTAAAAAGTTTCTGATTTTCCATGCTGGACTCATCAACCTCTTCTTTTAAATTTTGTTTATGGATTTCTGGATTAGAGAAGGCTGCAGCCGCTGTTTGTTGTTTATTTTCAGCATATGGATTAGCCACTGGAGAGTCGTTTCTCCCTGAAAAAAATGTTGGGGAATGACCTTTTTTTACTTTTATGGGACCCCTATTCTGCTTAGTTAATTTTTTTACAATTGCTTTTTCATCAGATTGAATATTCGTAGTTGACTTTGACTCTTCTTGAAGTCCAATAGCACCAGTCTCCCGACGTTTAGTTTGAGTTGTTTTTTGCCTATCCCTCTGATTTTCAAATTTTTCTCCTGTTTTCAGCTTTTTAGATTTTGTTTCATCTTGATTAGCTATGGGCTTATTCTCTTCTGGCAAATCAGGAGAAGCCGAACTAGCCTGTTTTCTTTTTTTAATATCCTTTTCTCCCTTGTCATCCTTGTTAGCCTTAGACATGTACCTTGTATTATATTTTCTCCTTTGTATACTATCTTTCTCACTTGGATCATATTTTCCCATAGTTCCTAACCTTTGTTAGCAGCCAACATGTTTACATTTTATACAATTAATAGTAGTACAATATTAACTTCAACCGATCGATAAAATTTTTAAACATTAAGCAAGAAAAGGCGCTGCTTAAGAATTAAGTAAATTATCCCTTTACTTTAAACCACCATAAGCTCTATTTGGTAGCTTTCCTATAACAGCAAAATATAGGTAGGAAATAGCAATAAATATTGATGAAAGATTTTATCATAATCGAAATAACTAGCTGAATCCACTCATAATATTTTATTCATGTTGGTTTAATTTAAACCAACATGAAATTAGATTATACTATTGTTACCTTAGATTCATCGATGGATACGCCGTTCTACTAATTTTATAATGGATTTATTAGAAGGAACGCCAGCATTCCCAAAAAACAAAAATAGCGACAACTAGTACTATTAAAAAAGTTTTACTTATGTGGAGGAAATAGTTAAACCTGAAAGTTAAGCAAAAATGAATTTAGTTCAGCTGTAAAAGAGATTGAGAGAGACGAACTAGAGGAGATCTAGTCGAAGAAGAGGAAGAAGATGAGCCAGAACTTCAAACAGAACCTCAATTTAACTTATCTGCAGATACTTTTGAAGTTAGCTCTGGTATAAAAAATGAATATCACCTGTCTAAAAAAGTTAAAATAAATATAATAAATTTTAGACTTTGGCCAACTGACGAGAACTCTTAAATAGGCACTGAAGTTAGGGATGCACTGTATTTATACGAAAGGCTTTTACAGGCTTAAATATTAAGTTGCAAACTCCTTCACATTAAGATCCTAGCTTTTTATTAATTTAGTTCTGATTGTTAATTCTTTATCCTTAACCTTATATTCATTTATTTTTTCACTTAATTTAACTAAACAATCCTTTCATTCTTTTAGGCTAGATTTTCAAACTTAAAATTCATCATGTTTCATAGTCAATCTTTTATATTTAAAAAAATTAATATAAATTAAGGCCAGCCTTCATAAGCTTTAAATTATAAATATATAGATTTAATTCTAAGAATTAAGGATAACTCACAATGAAAGGAATATTACAAAAGTGTAGGGTACTCATTTTATTAAGTGCTTTTCCCTGCTTTCTCTTTGCTGCAGAACCAAATGCTGTTTATTTAACCTGGCAATCTGATCCTCATACAACGATGACAATCAATTGGATTACTAAAACTAATGACAACAATGATGCTTTACAATACCGCCCTTCTGCAACGGCAGCCTGGATTCCTGTTAATGGTAATCATAATGTTTTACCTGTTGATAAAAGCTATCAAGTGCACCGTGTAAGTTTAAATGGATTAAAACCCGGTGCAACTTATGAATTTTCATTAAAAACGGATAATAATCAAATCTATACTTTTAAAACTATGTCAGAAACCTTTGATAAACCCGTTCGCTTTGTCCTAGGCGGTGACACGTATGGTGATGATAATCGTGATGAAAATTTTGCTGCTATGAATACTCGTGCTGCAAGTTATGATCCTTTGTGTGCTTTTCTTGGCGGTGATTTATCTTATGCAGGCAATCTAAAATCTGAGTTTAAATATTGGATTAAATGGTTTAATATTTGGTGGAAAACAATGCGGGGCCCTAACGCACGCTTAATCCCTATTGTCCCTGCTATTGGCAACCATGAGGTAGAAGGTGGCGAAGGGCAACCCGTTAATAAACTTGTTTATTATAACTTTTTCCCTACAACCAATCCCAAAGATAAAACTTATTATGCTCTCAAATTTGGCAAAGAGATGTTAATGGTTATGTTAGACGCTGATAATGTCAGTGATATTACCGGATCACAAAGTAAGTGGTTGAACGCAGTTCTTGCTGAAAATCAATCACGTCCTCATCTTTTTGCTCTTTATCACCAAGGCGCTTATCCTTCTGTACGCTCTTTTAACCGTTCAAAAGCGAAAGAGATTCGAAAATCTTGGGGAACCCTATTCGAAAAATATGGTTTAGATATTGCTTTTGAACACCATGATCACGCTTATAAGCGAACTTATCCCTTATATCAAGGTGAAGTAAGCCATTCTAAAGGCGTCGTTTATGTCGGTGATGGCGCCTGGGGAGTTGCGCCTCGAAAAGTGCAAAATGGTCATCGTCCAGAGTTTGTAAAAACAGATAGCACTCGTCATTTTATGTTAATGGAAATTCAGGGGCGAAGTCGCAAGATATTTGCCATTAAGTCAGATGGGACTATTGTTGATCAGTGGGAAATGATCGCAAAACGATAATTTATAATTAAAATTAATATAATTTTTTTTTAAAAGCATTACCTAATTAAAGCTCGCTGATAAGATCCTAAAATTAATAATAATTTTAATAATTGAAGAGATTTAATATCAGCGAGTTTAAGCGTCTATTGAATCATTTTCAGTTTATATAAATCCGTCAAAACATGATTTTTCTTTGAAATTTCACTCCGAAATAAATTTTAATTGCTACACTTAAATTATTTGACAACGCATTAAGCAAGATAATTTCTTTTCTGTTTGTTTCTGTTTGTCATTCCTGCATAGGCGGGAATGACAAAGCGAAAGGATTTCCGCTTAAGTGGCAATAACAAAATTTGGGTGTGCTAAAGAAAATAACTGTTTTGATAAAAATATTAACCTAACCGAATGTGATGTTATTGATTGATAATTAATTTTTAAGTTAAATCAGTTGCTAAAGACTTAGTGTGAAAATAAATAAAAAAAATGCCTAAGGAACCTGATTTATAAGGTTACGGGTATGTGCCAAAAACTTGATTTTAATAATGTAATTGATTTATTCAATGCTCGCTGGCAAAACTCCCCCCACAATCCCCTATATTTCTATTCAGCAACAGGCCATACAAAAGACAGTGTCTGCTATTCATATGATGGGATGAGACATAAAATTCTATCTATTGCTGCTTTAATACAAGCCAATACCCAGCCCGGTGATCGAGTTTTAATGATTTTTGCGCCGGGAATAGATTATATTACCACCTTTTGGGCTTGTCTTTTTGCCGGAGTACTTGCTGTACCTGCTTACCCTCCTTTCGACAAAAATACTGTTGAAAAATTACAGGCTATTATAAATAATGCTACGCCAAAACTTATCTTATCAAACCAAGAAATCATTTCTAATATAAAGAAGTTAAGCCTATTTAAAACCCTTGCTGCCAATAAATTATTAAAGAATTTAGCTTACAAATTTTCCAATAAAACAAGTGAGTTATGTGAATGGGACTTTGAAAAATTTCGCTGGCTAGACATTAGCAAAGCTAATAAAAATTGGACTGAGAAATACAAATCAATAACTATTAAACCTAATGATGTTGCCTATTTACAATACACCTCAGGATCAACGGCAATGCCGAAAGGCGTAATGGTCGCTCATCGTAATATACTAGCTAATTTAGATTTAGTGCTGCAAACTATTGGGAAACAAGAAAGTGATCGCATGGTTTCTTGGTTGCCACCTTATCATGATATGGGATTAATTGGTAATCTTCTTTTTCCTGTCTATGCGCAAATTCCCATCCTCATGATGTCCCCTATTACCTTTTTACGTCATCCGCACTTATGGTTAAATGCTATTTCAGATTTTAAAGCAACAGTAAGTGGTGGGCCAAATTTTGCTTTTGACTTATGTGAAAAAAAAATTGATCCCAAACAATTTGCACCTAATTTTAGCTTATCTTCTTGGCGTGTCGCTTATAATGGCGCAGAACCCATTAATTATCATACCTTAGATAATTTTTACCTCAAATTTAAAGAATATTGTTTTAGGAAACAGGCCTATTATCCACTTTATGGGCTTGCTGAAGCAACTGTGTATGTTAGCGGCAAAGATAAAGATGATCTTCTTACTTATTTACCTGTGAAAAAAAATAGCTTACAACGACATAACGTTGTTCTTAATGATAAACCAAATAATTCCACCGTATTAGTAAGTTGTGGTAAACCTAAAGTGCCAACTATTATCGTCTCCGAGAACTTGCAACAATGTGCAGAAGGTCAAATTGGTGAGATTTGGCTAAAGGGTGATAGCGTAACTTTAGGTTATTGGCAAAAAGAACATGAAACTAAAGAAGCTTATCATGCAACGCTACCTGATGATAACTCTAACCAAACCTATTTAAGAACAGGCGATCTTGGTTTTTTATATTATGGTAACTTATATATTACAGGTCGAATTAAAGATTTAATTATTATCAATGGCAAGAACCATTATCCACATGATATTGAATTGGTTGTACATGCTACTCATCCTTTAATTCGTTTGGGTTGCACTGCTGCTTTTTCGCTTGTATCTGATGGGCAAGAAAAATTAGCAATTGTGGCAGAATTAAAAGAACCTACTAATTTAAATGAATACTTAACTATTATTCAAAAAATTAGAGCTATTGTTAATTTGCATCATAGTTTAGACCCATATTCGATAGCTCTTCTTCCACCTAAAACACTTCCTAAAACAACAAGTGGCAAACTTAGACGAAGTTATACCAAACAACTCTTAGAAAATAATCAATTGAAATTACTTTATAAGTGGTGTTTAGAAGCTGAGGTCATACAATGAGTAGAGAACAAGTTTACCAAAATGATATTGAGCAATGGCTAACGTTTAAGATAGCCAATTGTTTAAAACAAAATCCCCATGGGATAGATAGAGAACAACCCTTAATTAGTTTTGGCTTTGATTCTTTACATTTACAATCACTTTTTGCAGAAATTGAGGATACCTTTTTAATAACAATAGATGATAGTTTTATTTTAAATCAAGAAAATATTACCGAACTTTCTCAATCAATATACATACATATAACCGATCAAAATATCAATCCTAATTTAGAAATTGCTACCATTGTTTTAGCAACGTCCCAACCAGATGATAAAAAAATCGACTACTCAATCTATACAGACTTTAAACAATTCCCGCCTTATCAACAATTAAAAAAAATGCAACAAGCTTTAGGTAATAATATATTTTTTGATAAGCAGGAAGGCATCGCAAGTGATACATGTGTTATACAAGGGAAAAAATATATTAATTTTACCTCTTACAATTATTTAGGCTTAAATAACCACCCTACTGTTTTAAAAGCAGCTATTGATGCTACAAAAAAATATGGTACGTCTGTATCCGCTAGTCGATTAGTATCGGGGGAAAAAGTTATTCATCAACAATTAGAACAAGAATTAGCAAATTTTATAGGTGTTGATGATGCTATTGTGTTTAATACAGGACATGCCACAAATGTTAGTACAATTGCCCATTTATATGGGCCAGATGACTTAATTTTGCATGATGAATTAGCTCACAATAGCTTAATCTTAGGCGCTGTTTATTCACAAGCGACTCGTATGGCTTTCCCGCATAATGATTGGCAAACAGCTGATAATATTTTAAGAGAAAACCGACATCATTATAAGCGCGTCTTAATTATTTTAGAAGGCATCTATAGCATGGATGGCGATATTCCTAATCTTACTCATTTTATTAATATTAAAAATTCGCATGGTGCCTGGCTTATGGTAGATGAAGCACATTCCTTAGGCGTATTAGGCAAACGTGGCAAAGGCATTAGTGAACATTTTAATATTAATCCTAATGACATCGAAATTTGGATGGGTACTTTAAGTAAATCGCTGGCAAGTATTGGTGGCTATATTGCTGGAAAAAAAGAGCTCATTGAGTATTTAAAATTTACCTGTCCTGGTTTTATTTTTTCCGTGGGAATATCACCTGCTAGCACTGCAGCAGCTTTAACAGCGCTTGAAGTTTTAAGAAAAGAACCACAGCGAGTTGCTCATTTACAAGAATTAAGCACGTTAGCAAGAGAAACAGCGCTACATTATGGTTTTGACATAGGCCTAAATAATTATACACCTATCTTACCGATTATCATTGGCGACTCAAAAAAGTGTATTTCTATTTCAAAACAATGTATGAAACAAGGAATCAATGTAAAGCCTATTATTTATCCGGCGGTGCCAGATAATTTAGCCCGCTTGCGATTTTTTATTTCTACTAAACATAAACAGACTCAAATTAAAAAAGCGTTTGCGACATTAGCTGCGGTGGTTCAAAAGTATTAATTTTGTTTGGAAAATTATTCTTAGCTCAACCAAATAAAGATTGTTATAGTATCACTCTAAAATTTGTGCATATAAAACAATCTAGTTTTTACAGTAAGCAGACTGACATGAATATTAATTAATAATTTGCCTTCTAAAGTCCTTTTTAAATAACCCATTATAAAGAGAAATAACTACATGTGTTTTGTTATTGCAGAAACTTTTATAAACTCAGGAGTAGGCTTCTTTGCTTGTTCTTGTGTCACTTGGTTACTAAAAAATGTAAGACCAGATTGCACTCGCTCATGAACCTTATCAATTTGTTTTTCAGCGTCATTTCTTTCATCAAAGGGTTTACTGCTAGTAAATATACTTACTAATATATTGCCAATCTTTGCTAATACTTCTCTAATTCCGCGGCTTTGAATAGATTGAGCTTGCGTCGTAATAATTGATTGTGTTTCTTTTATAAAATTTGATAATTTTGGATGCTGCACATTTCTTTTACCATGCCAAAATTCGTCTATGGTCTCTTCCATTCCCCTTACTATACTTAAAACCGTAAGTGCTTCTTTTTCAGCGTCTACATGAAATCGTTTCTGCCTTATGACCTCATTTATAGCTCCATTTAATTTATTTAATGTTATATCTGAAGGATTACGTTGATAAGCAGAGATTGCAGTTAATAGTCTATTTTTTAATTGCAAGTTTTTCGTTACTTCAATAAGCTTCAAAGCACCCATTATTCTTAGATTATTAATTTCTTTCTGAATAGATACTATGTAATCTGATTTTTGTCGATCAATTAGGTCATTAAAATAAATTTTAAAAAAATCCCTGCTCATTATAGGGGGTAAATTATCATAACTAGTATCATTATATCGTTGCATAAGAGGATCATTGTTATCAAAATCAATAGATAACGGAGCTAAGTACTGTAAGCTCTTTAATTGCCGTTGTCTCTCTAATAAACTATCGTATGTCTCTTCTAGGGGCTTAAATTTGGAAGCGAATTTCTTCATGTGCTTTTCATAGTTAAAATTAGGATGCGCTTTCGCAAAACTAGCTTTCCTTTGGTCAAAATTAATTTGGTCTCGTTTAAGTAAAGCGCCTTGCCGAACTCTTTTATCAAAATCAGTTAAAGATTGTAAATTTTGCTCTCTTTCTGCTAGTGATGCACCCTCTATTTCGATTAATTCAGCCTCTCTTGCGACTAATTCAGCTTTAGTTAATTCAGCATATCTTGAGATTATTGCACTTGCAATAACTGCATTCTGTGCCTCGACAGCTAAATCAAACAAATATTTTTCATGTTTATCTTTTCTTTCAAGATCTACTTGACCTAACTGACTCACTAGCGTCAGTGCAACTTTTATATCATTTCTTGATAGCTTAGGCAGTCTTAATAAAGTCGCTAATCTCTCATAATTGGTTTGAGATGGCATAATATTTTCATATAAATTATTGCTTTATATATATATTATACTATTAGATTATTACCAACATATTAAGATTGATGTTTATACAAAAAATTTAATAATTTTCACAAAAATTAGTAAAATCAAGGTTAATTATTAAGTGTGATTTAAGGAGATTGAATAACAATAAAACTTTTCTACTTGTTCTGTACGTTGGGCACGGTTACTAAAAAAACCTAAACTAGACATTTCCTGCGCTTTTATACAGGTAACTTGGTTCTCAGCGTCATTGCCCTTAACCTTGTTAATCTCTATATTTTCTATTTTATCAACAAGCCGCATTAATATTTCTTCAATTTCACAACATTTGGAGACCCAAGCATCACTTAACTTTAAGTAAGACATTATTTGATTTATAAAAACACTCAAGGGCTTATGAGGCCCATCGCGTTGTTCCTCTAAAAATTCGTCTGCTAATCTTTCTAAATCATCTGCTACATTTATAGCTGCAATTGCTATCTTTTCTGTATAGCTATCTAGCTGTTGATAATCAATTTTTTTAGCTTGATTTATGGTTTGTTTTATAGCTTTATTTAAGTTTGCGAATACTCTTATTTCATTTAAATCCACTGAATGCACTCGGTCTACAAAGCTTTGTTTTAATACCTCACCTTTTAGCTCGATATCCGTAAATAACTCTAAAAATTTTACAGCGCCTATTATTTTAAGATTTTTAATTTCTTCCTTTATAGATTGTATATATTTTTCTTTTTGCAGATCTATCAAAGTGATATAAGCAGGGACTGAAAACCGACACATAATAGGAGGTAAGCTATTTAAATGATAAAGCTGAAGAAAGGTATCATTATTATTAAAATCAATCGTTAAAGGTTTAAGCTGAATATTATTAGTTAATTGAGCATACTTAGCGATTATTGCATTTGCAATCTCAAAATTATCCGCAAAAATAGTTAAATCAAACAAATGTGTCCCGATGCTATTTGGTCTCTCAAAATCTGCTTGACTCAATTCTCCTACTAGGGTAAGTGCTAATTGGACATTTTTTTCATTTGATAAATCAAAGTTTTGTAGTATGTTCCATAATTTTTCAAAACAGATAGTTTGCTTAGCATCAGAAGTCATATTATTTCAAGGAACGGGTAAAATTTAACCTTAAATATTCATAAAAATCATTAAGATATTAAATTCTACAAAAAAATAACTTAATTTACTTAATTAAAGTGAACAATGCAAAAAAACAAGTTGCTATATTCCCTAGCCCAGTATTCAGTCGATAAGATCCTCTGGATTCCGCGAACAAGTCGCGGTACGTAGGCGTGAGGGCGTTAACGGTATGTAGGGCTAGAAGCGCAACATTATGACTCTCTTTTATTTTAAAGAAAATCCAATATGAAAAAAATCAACAAAAAGCTTTTACCTAAACTCATACCAGCAACATTAGATGCCTACCCAACTATTCAAAATATGGCTCGCTTTTATGTGTATGATCTCTCCCGAGAGTGTGGTTTTATTTCAGAGGACTGGGCATGCCCTGTAGATGGCCTTTATGAAAGCTTTGATCTTAAAAATTACTTTATAAAGGCAAATCGCTGCGCCTATTTAATTAAAGTCAAAAATGAGTTGGCGGGATTTGTACTATTAAATCAAGAAGGCTTTTTTACTGACACCACTTGGAATATAGGTGAGTTTTTTATATTAGCAAAATTTCAAAACAAAGGTTTAGGTCGCCTTGTAACTTCTCAACTTTGGCAGAAACATCAAGGACACTGGGAAGTTTCTGTTATACCAGAAAATAAACGAGCACTTGTTTTTTGGCGCAAGTGTATTAGCCGTTATACGCATGATCAATATCAAGAAACGATTGAAAAAATTGACTATGATCTCCATGAACCTAAACGCTATATTTTCCGCTTTAATACAGCTACTCATACCCAGATTAAAGAAAGTACGGGCTATAACGATTATAAAATTGAATTTGTCGATCAACTTGATGAAGATCTTGAGCAGCATATGCTAAAAGATTTGATAGCTTATGAGTTTAAACATGGTATTGACGTTAACTATAAACCTTTTGCAATTGTTTTATATCATAAAAATAAAGTTCCTTGCGGAGTCATTAAAGCATTCACCGCCTTTGCAGAAATTTACATTGATGATATTTGGGTAGACAGTGCCTATCGAGGTAAAGGTTATGGTCGAGCCTTAATTGAAGCGCTTGAAAACCAATTTATAGATAAGGGTTTTAATAATATTAATTTATGTACTAGCAAGTTTCAGGCACCAGAATTTTATAAAAAATGTGGCTTTATAGAAGAGTTTACTCGCGTGAATAAAATTAATCCTAAACTAACTAAAACCTTTTTTGTAAAATTTTTTAAAAATAAAAAACAAACGCAAGGTTTAATCACCTAACATGTAACTTTATTAGAAATAAAATTCGAAACTAGATATTACTCATACAAACATAATATGAGTAATATCTTTATAAATTAAGTTAATTCAATATTAGAAGCTTGAATAATTCTAATTAAATAACTTCAACTTGCTCAGCTTGTGGGCCTTTCTGACCTTGTGCAGGCTTAAATAAAACTTCAGCACCTTCCGAAAGCGTTTTAAAACCACTACTTAGAATAGCACTAAAGTGAACAAAATAATCTTTGCCATTACTTTCAATAAAACCAAAACCTTTATCTTCCTTAAACCACTTTACTGTCCCACGAGTTTTATCTGACATAAAATTAAATACCCTAAAAGTTAAATAGCTATACTAACACCTTTAAAAGACAATTTTAAAGTAAATTCGATTATTTCAATCAAGATAAATCTTTAAATTTATCCTTCATAAATAGAAAAAGACACCATCTTTAAATATTTTTTTCACCTCAAAGCTGATTAAAGCACTCTAATAGCATATAATTTAGAATATTTTATTAAAATTGTAATACAAGCTTTTTAAGCTATATGTTATACATGTCAATTATATATTTAGGATAAGCATGAACAGTAAATTTTTAGTAGATATTGAAGCAATACGGAAACAAGCACGAAATAACTTACAAAAAGGGGCCGTTACTGAAAATTATAAAATTGACTTAGACACGATGTACGATATGTTAAATAGTGCGCTGGCAACTGAGATGATTTGCACTCTACGTTATAAGCAGCATTATTTCAAAGCTACTGAGCTTGGAGCAACAATTGCTGCAGAAGAGTTTTTAGAACATTCTAACCAAGAACAGCAACACGCTGATCAAATTGCTGAAAGAATTGTGCAATTGGGTGGACAACCCAATTTTAATCCGGCAACATTTTCTGCTTACTCCCATGCTGATTATGTAGATTGTAATACAGTTGCTGAGATGGTTAGAGAAAATTTAATTGCAGAACGTATAGCTATTGATATCTATCGTGAAATGATTCTTTTTCTGGGTGATAATGATTCAACAACTAGAAAAATGATAGAAGAGATTTTAGCGGTAGAAGAAGAGCATGCGGATGACTTATTAGATATTGCTAAAGAATATAATATTAGCTTAACGGACAACTAAGCCTTTACTAACATTCAGCTACATAAATTGATTCATAGCCTTGTGCTACAAGGTTATGAATCAAATCATTAAACAGGATGTCCTAAACCAACAAGTTTTTCATCCCAACCCGCAAGTTTTGTACCTGCCTTATAGCTTGACTCTAGAAATATTAATAAATCATCTTCAGGCGTCTTAGATTTTTGTACATCATCATAATCCAGGATGAACAGCTTCATAGTATTATCCCATCGTGCTGAGGCTGGCTTAATTTGACATTGCTCAATTCCATTTGGTTCCGGATAAATAAAAGAATAATATGCAGGCCGCGGGTAGTTGGCATTGCCGCTCCACCATCCAGATTCAACCTGCGACTCATTCATGGCATTCCGACGAATATAGCCTGAATTAACACCCTCAGTAGGAACGACAACGCCTTGATAACGCGCATCTCGCAAATCAAAAGTACCCCACATAAAACCAATAGGTGGCGTCTTTCCATTAAAACGCCCATGATAGCGTTGCATCACCCGGTACGAACTTACTAGAATTCGCCACCAAGCATTAGCCTGTTCGCTATTATAAATCTGTTGTTTTGTATCTTTATTAAAGGAAATAGGATTGGGAATTTCCTGTGGCATAAAATTTATTTCTACATTTATACCGGCCTTAGATAACAACCCAAATAACGTTTTGGTAAATTCGGCCACAGACATGGATCGTAATTGGAACTCGTCCATATATTGCCAACTGGTTGCACAAATAACTTTATGCGCAATAAAATCAAGATCAATTGTAAATATTCCTGTTTTATAAGGAATTGGGCCCGTAGTTAAACCACGACTGGTTAAACCAAATGCAACATTTGCCCATTGGGGTTCAAAGGGCGTTGTTAACTTTAATTTTCCAATAGCCTGCATGCCCATATGCAATAAATAAGACGTGGTTGCAAAATCTTTATATGGCAATGTTGGCCATGGTTCATATAGATCTAATGATTTCATAGTTCCCTCTTATTTAACTTTATGTTTTGCCTATACTTTAATAGTTCCTTATTTTGCAGGTAACGAATGGTACCCGCTCCCTAAATCACGTTAACTCACTATTTTATTAAGTTTTCAATTCGCTTATCAGGAATAAACCAAATGATTGCCACAATGACATAAATTAATTGAGCAGCCCATGTTAAGATATAGGCCATAAGAATTGCGAAGGCATATAAAAAAATTGAAATTTTTCCTTTAAAATCCTTGCCAATTGCTTTCCCTATAAAAGACTGTTTTCCTTCATGCTTAATAAGTACATGCACCAAAATATAATAAGAAATAGCTGCAAGTACTACGCCATAAATTGCAGTTGGAGTAGCTGTAAATTGATTTTCTTCCATCCATCCTGTAGTAAAAGGAAATAGTGAAAGCCAGAATAATAAATTTAGATTAGCCCAAAGAACTTTACCTGAAATACTTTCGACAGCAGTAAATAAATGATGATGATGATGATTCCAATAAATACCAATATAAATAAAACTTAGTAGATAGCTTAAGAACACTGGGACAAGAGGTATAAGACTTGAGAAATCATCATGCGGAAATTTAATTTCTAACACCATAATAGTAATTATGATTGCTAAGACAACATCACTAAATACTTCTAGCCAAGCTACTCTCACTCATCTATCCTTTTTACTTGAAATTTATTGATAGTGGTATTTTTACGAACTCAATTAAATCTAAGCCAGCGCCTGATAAAAAGAAACTAACTATATTACAAGAGTTAGCTTTTATTTTTTCTCCTTTTCTTCCAACTTACGATTATCTAAATAACGCTCATCACGTTTAATATCTTGCTTCTCTATTCGCTTTTCCTTCTTTGTTCTTCCAAATTTAATGCGATTTTCAGCAGCTTTTTTTTCTTTTTCTAAACGAACTTTAGCCTTTCTTTTTTTATTAAGATTAATAATATTTACCATCATGTTCTCAGTGATATGTTTATTTATACTATAGCGCACAAATACATGCTTTTAGATCTTATGTTAAAAATGTTTAAAAAAAGCATTTTTTAAGTTTTTATTTCTATAAATAAGCTGGAGTTTAAATTAAAACAATTTTTATTTTTTATTTTGTCCAATATTTAAACAGTAAATGAGAGAGATAAAAATGACCGTTTTCTGATTTACTTTTTTAAAATGCGTGTTAAAGTAAGCTGGATTTATTTAGTTAGGCAATTGTTTCATGGCTAAAATATTGATTGTATCATCTAATATCCATCCAGAATTATCAGTTAAGCAATTACAAAACTGTCTAGAAATTGTTAAAGAGACTTCCCATGAATACCAAATAGAAAGTATTAATGCTGGTAGCTATGAAATTCCCTTCGTTATTAATCATTATCATAATAAAAACCCTTTTGACGGTTATATCGCTTTAGGATTAATTCTTAAAAAACATTTAGATCATTACCATTATATTATGAATCATGTCAGTACTTGCTTTACTCAATTTGCTCTTCAGGGCATGATTGTTGGTAATGGTATTATAACAGGCTTAAGCTTAGAGGAGCTACAAACTAATCTTGATAGCAAAGATCCTTGTCTGTGTGGTTATATTTCAGCCTTTAATGCTGTTAATTCTTTAATTAAGTTTAAATCTGTTAATTAATGCCTTTCCTAAATCATGCTAACATAATCGCTATGGCAAGAAAGCAAAGATTTTTTTATTGTGAGGCCTCAGTTGAATGATATTTTTTGGCTCTATCAAATTACTTTGCATTACGATCACAGTTGGTGCCAGCTGCGCTTTGAAAAAGCAAAGAGATATTACAATCTTTGCTTAGAAAAAGATCTATTAGGTGATTGGACTATCGTTATTTCTTCTGGTCTGCGACTTAAAAATGGCCAAAAAAGATTAATCGCTTTTAGTTCCTATAACCACGCTTTAGAGCAATTATGCAGTCTTATAAAAAACTATCTGCAACAACGCTATAAGCTTGTTTCTATGGTGACGAATAATCTATTACTGCTTACCCTTCTTCCTTTTTTAAGTAAGTATACTGTTAAGAATAATATTGAAATAACTGGAAAACTTAATTCTCCTATTTCATCAATCAAGTCTAAAAATCCAACAAACAAGCTTAATAAAAAAGCACCTAAAGTAGATAGTCCTTATCAACAATTAAGTTTGTTTTAATAAGCTTACCTACAGCTAAGATAATGCCTTATAAGGCATTATCTTTAATTTTATATTAATAATAATCATAATTGACGGTTGTGATATCAACAGGTTCTGTATCAACAATTGTTGCCGCATCATAAACAGGAGTAGCTACAGCAGAAGAGCAACATGGCGTGGTTACAACCGGCCTTACAACTTTAGTACAACAAGAACGCTTAACAATAGGCTTTACTACGACTGTCTTAACAACAGGTTTTACAACTACTCTCTTACAACAAGGTTGATCGACTACTACTGCATTACAGCAGCCCCTAGTCGTTGGATTATAGATCGTTGTATAATCACTGACACCTGTGGTGACAAAACCACAAGCGGTTAGGCTACCTAACAAAGGCAACAGCATAAGTCCTTTTATGTTTATTTTCATGTTCCCTCTCCTTTCCTTGCCTAAAATAATTGTATATTAGATAATCATATTATTCCAATTTTGATCACTAAGTACTTATTTTATAAGGAGATTAAGGATCTAAGTTAGTTAAGCAGTGTTACTAAAACAGCTATTACTGTAATTAGACCCATCTAAAACGCCTAATAGTCCAATTTCAGGAATAAAATATTTAATTTTTAATTACAGCTTTATAGCAGGTAAAATCTACTTTAAGAGTTATTACCTATTTACAATACTATCGTCTTCACCACTTTCATGTTTTAAGTGCTTATTGGTCATTTCAAGCGAAGAATCTGCAAAATCTGCTGGACGTTTTTTGGAGAAAAAGGCGCCATATGTTCTAGTAGAAGGAGTTTTTTCACCTTGCTCAACTAGTTTATCTTCAAGCCATTTAGTATCAACACCTTCTGCTCTAACTAATGAAAGATCTGCACCCTTTTTTATCAAAAGATTGGCAGCTTCGAAGTTTTGTTCCTCGCAGGCAATTGCTAGCGGTGTTAAGTTATCTTTATTGGGATGCTCTATAGCAGCGCCTTTAGCTATTAATTCTTCTATTATTTCTGGAAAATTACTTGCACATGCGCTATGTAACGCTGTTTCTCCATTTTCATTTTCCATACTGATTTTGATTTTAGGATGTTCTAGTAATAGTTTAACTATTTCTAAATGCCCATTTTCACAAGCTATATGTAGCGGAGTCACGCCATCATCTTCTAAACTAATGTTCACATCAATTTCTGAATTTTCTAACAAAATTTTAATACATTCGACATTTCCATTCTTCGCAGCAATATATAAGGGAGATATTCCATCTTCGCTTTGTACATTTGGATCAGCTCCCGCTTTAAGAAAGTGAGCAATAAGGTGGCCGTTTCCATGTTCAGTAGCAAGATGCAAAGGACTAGAATTAATTTCTGTTGCTAGATTAACATCAGCGCCTAATTCTAATAACCTTACACAAACATCAAAATGATTGTATTGAGCTGCAATATATAGAGCAGTTTGTTTATCAGGGCCTAAAAAATTCACGTCAGCGCCTATTTTACTTAAATAGCTAACACAGTCTTCATGACCATTTTGGGCAGCACAAAATAAGGCATTGATTCCTTGAGAATCTATTTGATCCACATTTTCTTTAGTCAGGTTCAAAGACTGTAAAGTGAAAAGGTCATTATTTTGTGCTGCTAACATAGCAGCAGTTCTTCCTTTGTTACTAACCCGGCTCGCGATGGTATCAAAACCTTCTTTAAAAAAGGACTCAATATCAAGTTTCATATCTGGCTTTGCTTGATCTTCAAGGTAAACCTTATGTACCGATAAAGGAATACTGCTTACGTCGCATTCTATGCGAAATACTAATTCTCCGATTAGATTATCAATATTTTGTGGGGCAATTGGCCACGTAGGTAAGCTTGGATCATAAAGGTAATATCCATCCGTTAATTTAATAGCACCGAAAGCATGATTAGAAATGTTAATTAGCCATATCTCTCCATCCTTAGAATCCTGCTCTAAAAAATCAGCCAATTCTTCTGGGAGCCAAATCATAGATATAGAACCACTTATTTTTACATTAGGAAGGCTAATATTAATTTTTTTATGATGGCTAAGTTTGTCAGGTTGAATGTGATACGCTAAGTTACCTGGACGTTGTGTCATATCATACAATGATATAAAAAACTGAAAGGCTCGGTCTAATTGAATATTATTTTCATTACCGTTCCATGCAGAAATTGCCTCATACATTTGATATAATTGCTTTAAAAATCCCATTCCTGCATGCATTAACCATAGAGTTGACATACGCAAGCAAGTATCCTCTGTATTTCCAATCTGATAACCTAGCTTTTTTCTCTTAAGCCACAAATTAACATTTTCAATAAGGTGCCTTTGACTAACATCTAACATAAGCCTCTCATCCAGAGAAAATTAATATATATTATAGGACAATTATAACACCAAGTGATCAAATATTGATTAATATTTTAAATTAATTCCATAATATAATAAAGATAAAAAAATCTATAATTAAACACCTCTTTTATATGGGATAATGTTATTAGAATTAGAAATTTAGTGGCTTTTGTACAATTAAAAATATTTTTATTTTTAATTTTAGAGCTAAAATAAAAATGCTGTATTATTTAACACGATTAAAGCTCAGTTTATGGTATTTTTTAATTAATTATAAATCTAAAATACTATGTCATTAATGGCATTGCAGCGATGGTTTCTAAGGCAAACTCGATTAATTTTTTTTCTGCAAGATGCACAGAAGAAGTAAATTGTTTAGTTATCCGATTGGCAATAGCCACATTAATAGAGCAGCAATGATGACCTAACATTTTAGACAATCCATATAATGCCGCAGTTTCCATTTCAAGATTTGTTAGTGGTATCTTAAATGGAAAACTTGCTAAGTATTCAGTAAAGTTAAAATCCATTGCTCCTGCACGTAAGGGCCGCCCTTGTGGCGTATAAAAACCATGACATGTCACGCTAATTCCTTTTGTGCAACTAGAGGTCGTTAATAATGATTGCATTAACTTTTCATCGCTTGCATAAGCTAAAAAGGTTGTTTCTGGTAATTTTCCTTTCATATAAGAAGTAAAACGACGAGTAAGTTCCTCTTCTTCTTTATTTTGAATAGGATTGTAGTAAAGTAAGATACCGGTTAAATCAATCGCATGGCTGGCAACAATAAAACTGTCTAAAGCTATATCTTCTTGTAAGGCGCCTGTAGTCCCAAGTCGAATAATATTTAAAGAACGAAGTTTATCATTTACCATTTTACTTTTAAAATCGATATTAATTAATGCATCTAACTCATTTAAAACAATATCAATATTTTGAGTACCAATACCGGTAGAAAGGACAGTAAGTCGCTTATTATTAAAATAACCCGTTTGAGTTACAAATTCGCGATGCTGATGTTTAAACTCGATAACATCAAAATATCTAGCTACCCTCTCAACACGCTCTGGATCACCAACCGTTAAAACAGTATCAGCCACATCGTCTGCACCAATATCAAGATGATAAATTTTATTATTAGAAAGAATAAGTTCAGTGTCAGCTAACTTTCGATTCATGTGAGCACCTCGTGTGCCTTTCTTATTTAAGATAGTCAAATTTAGAACTAAGAACTAACTCTATTAATTATCTTATCGTTTGATCTTAGAAAGACTTAACCTAACACCGAAATAAATATTCTATGGAGCAAAGAAAGTTAACTAATTTTATAATCTAAGGCTTTGTATTCCGTAGGAAACGTACTAAAGCAAAATTGGCACGCGTAACAGCATCATTTATAGCGACCTTAGGCATTTTAATGCCAGCAAAAATTGCTTCTAAGGCTTCATCATTAATATTTCTAATTTGGTTTTGAGGGATAGCTGCTAAATTAAGCGGTTTTTGATGAATAGTATTTGCTAATTCTTTTTGTGCTAAGGATAAAACAGGTTGCACATTATTATTCATAATAAAAGCATAGTTACCACTTATACCAATAGGAATATAACCTGTACTCTCATACCATCGTTGTTGCACTTGGGATTTAAGTAAATAAGTATAAAACTGAGCTATTCCTTCGTATACCTTAGCTGATTGACCTGCAACAGCCCAGAGTGCAGCACCACCGTTAACACTGTTATATCTTAACTGACTCACTGAAGTATCAAGTGGAAGAGCAGCAACGCCAACGCGGAAATTAACCAGTTTTGATATACTTTTATAACTACCAGAGGATTGACTGTACATAACACATTTTTCACTTGTAAAGAGTGATGTAGCGTCACTTGCTCGACCGCCATATTCAAAATAATGTTTTTTTTGCCATCGTCTTAAGCGTTCTAGGTGATGAATAATAGCTGTATTATTGTAAACTGCTTTTTTTTCTCCTAAGTCAAATAAAGGTAGGCCATGCAATGCAGAAAAAGCCTCAATAAGTATCCATGCAGGATAAGCTGAAGTATAAGTACATTGATAACCTTTCTTTTTTAGAAGAACGGCTAAGTTTTCTAATTCATCCCATGTAGCCGGAAAATTCTTATCATTTATACCTACCGATGCTAAAACATCAGCATTATAAAATATAACAGGGATAGATGTATTAAACGGTAACGCTTGCAACTTACCTTTATAACTATAGAAAGAAACAAGAGCTGGAAGAAAATTTTCTGTTGGTAATCGCTGATTTTGTTCCGCCATAAGTTCATGAAGCGGTTTAATAATACCTGCTGGTGCAAGCATAGTACCAGTACCTACTTCAAAAATCTGAATTAATGCTGGCGGTTGTTTTGCTTTAAATGCCGCAGCAAAGCTGGTAATTGCGTCATTGTATTCACCCTTGTATACAGGTTTAATAACATATTCTTTTTGAGTTTTATTAAAATCATCTACTACCTGTTGTAGAACAAAACCTAAGTTGCCTGCTAGAGAATGCCATAAAACAATATCAACTTTTGCAGCCCAAGTTTGGCCTAAGAACGTTAGTATTAAAAATAAGCTAAAGTGTCTCATGATAATAAATCAGGATAATCGCTAAAAATGGCATCTACGCCCCAACTTAAAAGCTCCTTGGCTCTATCTCTATTGTTCACTGTATAGACATATAGGTGATAGCCATGCTTCTTAATTTCCTGCGTTCGATAAGCATTTAAAGCAAGCTCATTGATATGAACAGAAAAGCAATTTAAAGCTTGCGCCTTTTCTAACCAAAAATCTTCCCACACATCCAAAAGCAAACCTAAAGGAATATGAGGAGCTTGACTATGACAGTGAGTTAGCACGGTTAAATCAAAGCTAGAAATTAAAGGTAACTTTTTATTTTTTGGCCATATACGACTTAAATAATCTAACACAATTTCTGCTGTTTGCTCACTTGTACCTGGGTAGGGTTTAATTTCAATATTTGCATTAACTTCATTTTCTACGAGCCACAATAAAATATCGCTAAAATGAGGAATTTTCTCTCCTGCAAAAGATTTAGAAAACCAAATTCCTGCATCTAAAGATTCTAAATAGGTAGCGTTAACTAAACCTACACCGCCCGTGCCATTTGTAGTGCGGTCTAGAAGTTCATCATGAAATACAAATGGTTTACCATCAGCACTTAACATCACATCAAATTCAATACAATTACATCCAAGAGCTAAGGCTTGCTTAAAAGCTGCAAATGTATTTTCTGGCGCATAAGCAGATGCGCCACGATGACCAATAACAGCATGTTTTATGTGCAATTTATTTACTCCGTACTCCGGTTAGAAGCAACTTCTACTACAGCACTCATTAAAATTTCATTGCTTACTGCGATATCTGACGCAGGAGCTGCTGTACCAAGCGCCATCGTATTTATCATTTCTTTAGCTTGGTAAGCTCTAGGCTGTTGAGGTAGCGGTAAGGAATCGCCTTCAATAATATAGATATTATTTACAGAGTAATGTTGGGTTTTATAAGTATTATTTAAGCGCATCAATTCTGCTTTAACAAGATAATATAAACGTCGTCGAACCTGCGCTTTTACTTTTTGTATTTCTTCAAAACTAGGTTTAAAGTCAATGGTGTTAATTGAATAGGTATTTCCTGGTTGAGTAACAGCTTTAGCATTTTGATACACATTAGTTAAACTAGATTGAGAAATCCGTGCTTGCGCTTTAACGAATAACTTTTCTAATCCTGAGCTATCTTGAGAACGATTAAACTGAGTTATATGCCAATCACCAGCTGCAATTTTATTTAAATTAACCATGATATCGGTACGTGCTTTTACTAAATCAGCATTAGTTAATGTTGCATTAATATCAACGGTTAATAAAGCAGTTTGTGTACTAACCCATTGTCTTGCAGAAACCTGAAAAGAAATTTTGTCTAATAATAAATTCGATTGGTAATTATTTGCAAAGCAAAAAGCAGGCAATAAAAATAACACAGCTATTTTAGATAGGTAGTTCATCTGGATCTCCAAAGAATTTGAGCTATGCTTATTTTAGTTTAATGCTAACATAGACATAAACAATTGTCGTCTTATGTCTTATAATCTAATTAATCAAGTTTAGTATATTAAACAGAGAACTTTTCTTTTAATTAAATTTTTAATGACTTATTTTTTAGATAATATCGCTAGCTTAGATTGGAATACATTGATTTAATAGGCGAATCGATCTATAAAATGGGCACATAAATTTACTGGAGCCACGCTAATGATGTCGATGGAAACATTGGTAAAAAATGATATAGATCTACTTAAGCAGGATGATTTTTTAGATTATGCTTTAGCGCACGGTTTTGGTGATTTACATTTTAAAGTAGACCCTGTAACCGGGATGAAAGCAATAATTGCTATTCATAGTACCAAATTGGGCCCAGCCTTAGGCGGCTGTCGTTTTATTGAGTATCCTGATACTTTTAGTGCTATCAATGATGCTATGCGACTGGCACGTGGCATGAGCTTTAAAGCTGCCTCCGTAGATTTACCCTTAGGTGGCGGTAAGTCAGTTATTATTAAACCAGCAGAACCTTTTGATAGAGAAGCTTATTTTCATGCTTTCGGTAAATTTATTGATGAACTAGGTGGACGCTACATTACTGCTTTAGATAGTGGTACCCAACTTAGTGATATGGATATAATTGCACAACATACTCCTTATGTAGCTAGCTTATCACAATATAATGGCGATCCATCCCCTTTTACAGCGAAAGGAATTTTTAGAGGCATTGAAACTGCTGTCGCCTTTAAACTAGGTAAAGATAATTTAACCGGCTTACATATAGCTATTCAAGGCCTAGGCCATGTAGGCTATGCTTTAGCCCAATATTTACATCAAGCCGGTGCTAAACTGACCGTTGCTGATATAAATAAAACTAATGCTGAGCGAGCGGTAGTAGAATTTGGCGCTAATTTCACGACTACAGACTTAATCCATAAAATTCCTTGTGATGTCTATTCCCCTTGTGCACTAGGCGCAGTTATTAATGATATAACTATTCAGCAATTCCAAGCGCCAATCATCGCAGGCGCTGCAAATAACCAATTAGCTCATACTTATCACGGTCAGTTATTACATGAAAAAGGAATCTGTTATGCGCCAGATTATGTCATTAATGCAGGTGGATTAATTTTTGCTGCCAGTAAATACTTACATGTACATGAAAATGAAGTTGAGCAACAAATTGAACGTATTCCTGATTCTTTATTGGAAATATTCAAACGTTCAGAACAGGAAAACAAATCGACAAGTGAAATTGCTGATATGTTAGCAAAAGGGAAATTAGCCTAAAGCCTGTGAGATTGATTAGACTCTTGCAAGTCAGATATCTTTATTACTATGCTTAATGGTTAGAATTATATTAATTACACTAGTTAATTTTTGTGTTGTCATTATAAAAAATAAAAATAAATAAATTTAGGCAACTTATGACTATAAAACATTTAAATCTTACGCCAGAGCTCTATGATTATATGCTTGATACCTCACTTCGTGAGCATCCAGTTTTAAAATCTCTTCGAGAGTATACTTCTACAATGACGCTAGCTAATATGCAAATTGCGCCTGAGCAAGCACAATTTATGCAGTTTCTATTAAAAATGATTTCTGCACGTAAAGTCTTAGAGCTAGGAACATTTACAGGTTACAGTGCTCTTGCTATGGCTTTAGTCTTACCCGAAGATGGGGAACTTATAACCTGTGATATTAACTCTGAATGGACAAGTAGAGTGCATGATTTTTGGCGTGAGGCTAATCAAGATATGAAAATTAAGCTTCGTTTAGCGCCTGCAATTCAAACTTTAAATGAGTTAATTGATGAAGGTTATCGCCAACAATTTGATTTTATATTTATTGATGCTGATAAAACCAATTATACTCAATATTATGAATTAGCTTTACAGCTAGTAAATCCTCGCGGCCTAATCGCAATAGACAATGTTTTTTGGGAAGGCAAAGTCATTGATCCTAATGACACGAGTGGTCAAACCAGAGAAATTAGACGCTTAAATGAATTAATAAAAAATGATAAGCGAGTTGATATCAGTCTATTAGCAATTGCTGATGGACTATTTTTAATTCGACCAATTTAAAGTTTGTTTTTTAAAGGAGTTACTATGACTATTGATGGAAACCCATGCGGACTTGATGGCTTTGCTTTTCTTGAATTTTCCGCGCCTAATGCTTCATCTCTACACCAGCAATTTACCCAGATGGGTTTTCATGCGGTAGCTAAGCATAAATACCAAGATATTACTCTTTATCAACAAGGAAATATTAAATTTATTGTTAACAACTCTGCCGACAGTCAAGCAGAAGAACATGCAAGAAATCATGGCGCCGGTGCGTGCGCGATGGGATTCCAAGTTGAAAATGTTAACAAAGCTTATGAATATGTGATTGCACAGGGAGCAACCCCTTTTCAAGATTGTCAACATGCTGATCATAATCTTCTAGCAATTCAAGCTATTGGCGGCAGCGTTATTTATTTTGTTGATAATACCCATCAACCCTTTTCGCAACAATGGGAAAGCTTATCAGTAGACAATCACAGTACAGAAGATTGTGGATTAACAGCCATTGATCATTTAACTCACAATGTTTTTCGCGGTAATATGGATAAATGGGCCCATTTTTATGAATCTATTTTTAATTTTAAAGAAATTCGCTTTTTTAATATTGAAGGACAGATGACAGGTTTAGTAAGTCGAGCGTTGGCAAGTCCTTGCGGCAAAATTAAAATCCCATTAAATGAATCTAAAGATGATAAATCACAGATAGAAGAATTTCTAAATGATTATCGTGGTGAAGGTATTCAACATATTGCCTTAAACACAGAGAATATTTACAACAGTGTTAACACATTAAGAAAAAGAGGTGTTAAGTTTCTAGATGTGCCTGACACCTATTATGAAATGGTTGAAGCACGCGTTCCTTGGCATCAAGAACCCATAGCCCAGTTACAACAAGAACGAATTCTAATTGATGGCGAAATTGATCCTAAGCAAGGTCTTTTACTACAAATCTTTACTGAAAATGTATTTGGTCCTGTTTTTTTTGAAATTATTCAAAGGCAAGGAAACCAAGGTTTTGGTGAAGGGAACTTTAAAGCGCTCTTTGAGGCAATAGAACGAGACCAAATAAAACGCGGTACATTACAACCGACTCAATGATGTAAGGCTTTTATATGAAATTAGCAACCTTAAAATCACTGCATAGCCGCGATGGCGAGCTATGCGTTGTTAATAAAGAGTTAACATTAGCTGTGCGTGTTCCTCATATTGCGCAAACACTACAATATGCGCTTGATAACTGGGTTAATGTTAGAGATCCACTACAAGAGATCTACGAAGCACTTAATGCCGGTCATATGAGCAGCGCTTTTCCATATGTACCAGAAGAGCTAGCTTCCCCTTTACCTAGAGCTTATCAATGGGCAGATGGCAGTGCTTATGTTAATCATGTTGAATTAGTCCGTAAAGCCCGCGGTGCTGAAATGCCTGCCAATTTTTGGACTGACCCCTTACTATACCAAGGTGGCTCAGATAGCTTCCTAGCGCCCACCGAAAACATTTTAATGGCGGATGAAGAATATGGCATTGACTTTGAAGCCGAACTAGCTGTTATCACGGATGATGTCCCTATGGGCATTACACGGGACGCCGCTGCAGCTCATATTAAACTTATTATGTTGGTTAATGATGTTTCGTTACGGAATTTGATACCTAATGAGTTAAGCAAAGGATTTGGCTTTTTTCAATCTAAACCATCAAGTAGTTTCTCACCTATTGCTTTAACGCCTGATGAATTAGGGCAACATTGGCAAGATAGCCGGGTTCATCTTCCCTTATTGAGTTTTTTAAATGGACAATTGTTTGGTCAGCCAAATGCAGGTGTAGATATGACTTTCTCTTTTGCTGATTTAATTGCTCATGCAGCTAAAACCCGCAAACTAGCAGCTGGTACTATTATTGGCTCAGGAACTGTTTCAAATGTTGATCGTAGTAAGGGTTCATCCTGTATCGCTGAGAAAAGAATGCTTGAAATATTAGAACATGGTAAAGCAAGCACACCTTTCATGCGCTTCGGTGACAAGATACGAATTGAAATGCTAGATGAGCAAGGAAATTCGTTATTTGGTGTAATTGAACAAACTCTAACTCAGTATAAAGGCCTCTAAAGTGAAACTTTATGATTATTATCGCTCGACAGCAAGTTACAGAGTGCGTATAGCTTTAAATTTAAAAAATATTAGTTATGAAACGTTATCTGTACATCTGGTGAATAACGGTGGTGAACATCATAATCCTAATTACTTGAGACTAAACCCCCAAGGTTTAGTGCCTACACTAGATGAAAATGGCCATATTATTAGTCAATCGTTAGCTATCATTGAATACCTAGATGATATTAATCCAACGCCACCTTTGCTACCCCCAACACCATTAGGGCGTGCCCATGTTCGAAGCCTTGCATTGATGATTGCCTGTGATTTGCATCCTTTAAACAATTTAAGAGTACTTAATCGCTTACGACAACAATTTAATGCCGAAGATACGGCTATAAAAAGTTGGTATCATCATTGGCTTAAAGAGTGCTTTGATGCATTTGAGCGCCGCTTACAAGAAATGCCCCATAAGGGGCAAGTGTGTTATGGTAGCGAAGTAAGCTTAGCGGATATTTGCTTGATACCCCAAGTTTTTAACGCTAAGCGTTTTGGCTTTCCTTTAACTGAGTATCCTTTAATTGCAGCAATCAATTCCTATTGTTTAAGCCTACCAGCTTTTAGCAATGCATCACCATAAATTAAATGCCCAATCACCACCAAATGCATGATAAGCATGGACTAATAAAATAATGCCAATGATACCTGAAATCACTGCCATTACATAAAACATATTGTTCTTATATATCCTCTTACTAAGAGCTACCATATATTCTGGTAGCGCTAACCAGAGAATAGCTTTAATTACAATTAACCATGCAATAATTGTTGCTACGACTTCGAAGCGCCAATGCCAAATATTATGAGTGACAATCATAATTAGGCCAAAAATCAAGGTAAACATGGCGGTTACAAATATAAAATTTCTGTCGGCAGGCAGCTCTCGCACTAATTTACGATAATAATCTGCCCGCGCAATCATAATTATGGCCATAATTAACATGTATAACCCTAGAACTTCTTCAATAATAAAGCTATGTAAGGGACTAGGAAGCATTGTTTTCTCCTTAAACGGTATCTATTTTCAAGTTTAGCATATATGCAAAAAGAAAATTTCTTATGTTTTACTAATACTTAGATGTAAATATCAAATTATGTACATCAACTTAATATTTACTTAATTATTTTGAGTTAAAATCTGTCTATTAGATTTAAATTTAAACAATGGGAATATAAATATGCCTACTGCTCATATTTACTATAACTTAAATAAAAAATCAGAGTTAATTATTATATGTTATCATGAACCAATTACAGCATTAAGTAGATACGGTAAAGTATCCCTTAATTATGAAGTACCTAGAAGAAGTCCTAAAAAAACAGCTGCTAACATTGGAATACCTAAACCTAACGATATCGAAGAAGCCATTATTATAAAATTTCAGGAGATTAAAGAGTCTTTTAAGGGCACAAATATTTCGCAAATATTGCTAGCAGCTGATGTTAATCTATGTTTTATACATAAAGATCAGATAGCGACTGAGATACTTCGAAGTGCCGTAGGTAAAGTATTTAGTGATATTCCTGCAGAAATTGTTTTGGAATCATCTTTACCCGACGTAGTAGGAAAAGCCATAAATGAATTTGAAAAAAATGGCGGAAAATTAAATGAAAACGAGAAGTTTATTGTCTTTAGGACAAAAAGTACAGATGGGAGGGCGACTGAAGGTAAGTTATATAGTAGTCATGGTAGTGCAGCGGTAGTGGCAAGTCCTAGATTGACTAATACATTTAAAATACAAACACCTCCTAAGATAGTTAGTAGTGATTATCAACCTCAATTTCCGAAAAGAAACCTAGCTGATGCCCAATTCTTTCCTGTAGTTAACAGTAAAAAAGTTTGTTCATCTTCATCGTCTGAATTAATTGAAGGAAACCAACCCGGAATAAAAGGCCTTGGATAATAGAAGATAGGTTGTACAGCTATTTTAAAATTTTCTTTTTAATTTAAAACTATTGTAAATTTATTTACTAGTCTTAGAGTTTAAACAAATTATTAACCTTCAAAAACGATAATAAGACTTAATCATATTTTAATAATTATTTCCTATAATAAAGTAGACGCTCTTTAAAACTTACTTCCATGATTAACCCTAAATTTATTAATTTAAATCAAATCGATTTATCACCAAGCGAAGTTGATAAACTAATTCAATTTTTTAATTGGCAGGCCAAGTTAGAAAATAAATTCTGGCAGGCAAATACTTCATATTCATATGGCGAAGGTAATAACTTAACAGTACAGTTTGGTTTTCAGATAATAATGCGTAAAAATGAAAAAAATGGCCTTCGCCGCTATGATATTTTTGGTACGGAGGGTGTTTCTATTTCAAATTCTCAAACCGTTGCCTATCCTATGTTAGGAAGCTTTATTCTTACTGAAGACAATAATAAATTATATTATATTCCCAATCTTCATGATGAAGTAGTGATTGCAATGCCAACTTCTTCTATTAATTTGGAAAAACCATTTGGCGATACTTTTCAAAATTTACGAAGTCTTCATCCTTATTACTCAGAAATCTCGTTTGCTGCTATTGAACCTATTCAGGATCCAGGTAGAGAAATTAGTTATACAGTCGTTCGCCAAATTCATGGCGAAAAGTTAACAAAAATTATTAAAGAGAGTAAAGACTTAAGTTTAGAGGAACGGATTCAAATAATTCTCGAATTGTTAAAGGCTCTTAAAGAAATCAATCCTAATGAATATCAACTTAAAGATTTTAACTGGGAGCATGTTTTAGTAGAACGCCACCAGCCTATAAAAGTAGATATCACTTATGCTTTGCCTAAAAAATCCAAACCTATTAAGTCAGAAAGAAAAACACAAGAAACGAGTTTTATAAATGAAACAGCTAAACTTATTTATTCTCTTTGGAGTGACTTAAATAGCGAGAATATGGAACGACCAATTGAAAGTCAGTTAAAGACCTTCGATCATTTAACGTTCGATGCTAAAAAAATAATCGCTTCTGCTATTGAAAGCATGTTAGATGAAAACGCAAGCTTTCAACATTTAAATAAATCAGCTACAACATTTAAAAAAGTACAATCTAAGACAGCCATTACAAGTGAAAAAATTCATAATAAAAACTGTTACAGTTACTTAAGAGAGCTAAAGGGGGTGGCACTAGATTTTCTAGGCAAGGACTTTGAACCGCTTCAAAATGAGTTAGAAAAGATTAAGGAACATCAAATCTATCAGAACGATTATCCCTATGCCAAACTATATACTCAATTAATAACATTTCTTGATCAAAATATTGACTATATTTCAGCTCAACTTGAAAGACAAATTGAAACGCAAGAAACAAATATTTCTGCAAATCAAAACACCTTTCCTTTAAGCCATAAAGAAATAAATAAGAAGCATCAAATATTATTGAAACAGGCAAGGGATAATAAGCTAACATTAGATAACTTTATTGATACTCTCTATAACAATGATAGTCATCTTCTCGAGCAAACCTATGCTGCAATTAGACATATTCCTCATGGGCACCGGCCAAGTAAATCTAGCAAAGGAATTGAGCATACTATTGCCGACGCATTAAGTGAGCCATTTTTTTTAAAAAGAATTAATGCTAAAACAGCTTCTCCTGCTGATAATGAGACCTGGCATGCGAGACTTTCAGCTGTGGTAGGTAATACATTTACACCGCAATACTATACCAATATACCAAGCTTACGCTCCTATCCTTATAAGAAAAAAAAGGGTATTGAAGTTCGAGAGCTACGTATAGGTACTCAAGCACAACGATATAAGGGACAAACACGCGTTAGCCCTCTATTTGAATACTGGTTAAAAAATCAACTCGGAAAACAGCCGTCTCAATCAGTTTCGACTGAAAAATCCCCAATTACTCATATTTATTTCAATAATTTAGCTAGAGATAGGGAAATTTTTGACAGAGATAAGTTGGCTTTTGATTTTTTAGGTGAAGGTAACAAGGAAAAAGCGTTAACTGCACAACTTGAAAGTTTAGAAAAGGGACATGCTAACCTTGCAGTTATCACCCTTCCTGCAGATAAAGGACTTATGACTCGAGGTGATTATCTTAAAACAAAAGAGGAATTAAAATATCAAACTGTATTCGACACATTTCTTTCTATTGCAAGAGGCATCGATACGTTAGAGCCTAAAATTAAAGATTTTTATATAAGTCCTAAGATAAGAGGGTTACTTTTTAATTTTGGTGGCTACCCTAGTAATGAGTATGAAAGAAAGGTATTACAAGACTTATTAACAAATAGTTTTAAAGCAATGGGTATAGTCGATAACGATGGAAACCTTATTCCTGCCGATAGAAAGTTAAGCCAAGCTGAGCGCCAAGCCGTTTGGTTTCACTTTGTTAAATTTGAACTGACAAATTATATTATCGATACGCTTAAACCACTTAGTATTAACTTTTCGTGTAAAGATGCTATTGATCGAGGTGGTGCTTCCTCTGCTTATTTTAACCTAATGAAATCTATTGAGGCTGGTCATCCTTTAAGCCGTGAAGAATTTGAGCAAGCTTTGCATGCCGCGGCAACCTCGGTAAAAGGACGTGGTATGAATCACCATTTAAATATTATTTGGAACGCAATAGATCACTATGTCAATAGTCAACAATATAAAGACAAACTAAAAGAAGAAAAAGAAAAATTAAAAAAACATCCTGAACTACAATCACAATTAGAATGGCTTACACAGTGGCGTGATTTCAATTGCCCTCATGGAAGAGTAACTAAACTTTTAGAAAGACGAATCGCAGAGGTTACAGAAGAACTGGAGCAAGAGAAAAAAAATTGCCCCGAACTATCTTTTAAGATTGACCAATCTTTAAAAATAGTTGAAACAATTAAATTTCATTATGATAAAAAAGTAAGTGGCAAAAGACTCTTGTTAGAAGCCATCTCTTTAACGCCTACAATAACACTTAAATCGGATAACAAAAGCCTTATTCAATATAATAAATTAGCAGATGAGTTGAGAATTACTCATCCTAAATTGCAAGTTCTTGCTGGTATGATGAAAGCTGCTATTGGTGTTATTTTATTTATTTTTACATTTAGCAAACATACAAACACCCTAAAGCAAGGTGCAGCAACATTTAATGCTGCGTATCATACCAGTAAACGTGAAGCGCTTGTAGATACAATGAAAGATCATGTTACCTTAGCTAAACAGCTAAATATGAAGGAATTTGATGCAAGCCTTCGTCTAATTCCGAAAGAAGAAGTCGAACAAGAGGGAGAAGGCGGCTCTAGTAATAAACAAGAAATTTCTCCTTTTACTAAGTAATTTATTTACTGTTATCAATAGTTAATTAATTAACATACAGAAATAAATGACTGCGCTAGCTAAAAATAATCTATTTAATAACGCGAATTTTATATAGCAAACCTAATTAAGAAGTCACGTTATTCGCTTTAGTTGCAGATAAAATGAATTTCAGCTAATGTTGCCTATTTAGCCATTAGATAAATTATGGACTCCAACATAAAGGATTTGCTCATTTCATTACAACAAAATCAGGACCTTATGGTCCAGCAATTACATCAAGTCTGTGAAATTAACTCTGGCAGTGATAATCAAGCAGGTTTGCAAATAATGCATCAAAATTTATCCAGTACATTTGAACCCATAGCAGATACAATAGAAACGATTCAATTTCCACCAGTTTCTATTATTGATATGGCAGGTAATGTGGATGAATTTACCTGCGGTAACGCACTATTCATTCGTAAAAGACCTCAGTTAAAACGTCGCATTCTTTTAGCAGGTCACATGGATACCGTCTTCTCTGAGCATCACGCCTTTCAAAAATTGACCTATATTAGTAATAATCACTTAAATGGGCCTGGTGTTGCAGATATGAAAGGCGGATTAATAGTCATACTTCATGCCCTTAAAGTATTTGAACAAACCCAAGAAGCATCCTCTCTAGGTTGGGATGTACTTATTAATGCCGATGAGGAATTAGGCTCGCCTGCTTCTGGCTCTTTATTTAGTGAAATAGCTGAGAATTATCAAGCAGGCCTTCTATATGAACCTGCTATGGATACACAAGGAACATTAGCCAAGAATCGAAAAGGCAGTGGTAAAATAACGCTAGTTGCTACAGGTAAAGCTGCGCATGCAGGTCGTGCTTTTTATGAAGGCAGGAATGCTATTTGTTATTTGGCAGAAGCAATTACAGCAGTTCACGCATTAAATGGTAAACATGAAGGTGTGACCATTAATGTAGGTAAGATAGCAGGTGGAACTGCGCTTAATATTGTTCCAGACCGAGCCGTTGCAAAATTAGATATACGAATTAATGATACTAATGATGAAGCATGGGTGATGGCTGAACTTAATAAAATCATACAGAGTTTAAAACGACCTGATTATAATTTAAGCATACAAGGTAAATTTACCCGACCTGTTAAGCAGGTAAACCCAGGGACTAAGCTTCTTTATGAGCGTATTAAAGCTATTGGACAAGAACTTAATCTAGTTATCAATTGGCAAGACAGCGGCGGTTGTTGTGATGGTAATAATTTAGCGGCACAAGGCTTACCTGTTATTGATACCTTAGGTGTGCGAGGCGGCAATATACACAGTCAAATGGAATTTGTATTAATTGACAGCCTAGTTGAGCGCGCTCAACTAAGTACGCTACTTTTAAGAGATTTAGCGCAAGGAGGATTAGAGGAGCTCAAGCAATGATGTTATTTCGCCGTTCTCGTCTAACCGATATTGATGAAGTTCATGATCTAGCTCTTCATAGTGGATTTGGACTAACTACATTACCTAAAAACAAGGACTTACTTGCTAAGCGTATTCGCTTATCTGGTGCTTCATTTAAGAAAAAAATTAGTCAACCTCAAAATGAGTATTATTTATTTGTATTAGAAGATCCAAATACAACTAAACTTGTAGGCACAGCAGCTATTGAAGCGTTTACGGGTTTTGAAACGCCCTTTTATTCTTATAAATTATCTTTACGTACTCGGATATGTCATTCGTTAAATATCCGCAGTGACTATGAAGTATTAAGTCTAGTAAACGATAATCAACAACGAAGTGAATTATGTACTCTTTTCTTAGAGCCTTCTTATCGTCTAAATGGTAATGGCTTATTATTATCTAAAGCACGATTTTTATTTATAGCACAATATCCTTACCGCTTTTCTTCTACCTTAATTGCTGAAATGCGCGGCATATGTGATGATGAAGGAAATTCACCATTTTGGGATAATGTAGGTAAGCATTTTTTCCATATGTCTTTTGCTGAAGCAGATAGATTAACAATTTTAACCAATAAACAATTTATTGCTGATCTTATGCCAAGGAATCCAATCTATGTGAAACTATTAGCGCCGGAAGCACAAGAGGTTATTGGGCAACCACACCCTACTACCCGGCCGGCAATGAAAATTTTATCTGATGAAGGATTTCGCTATAACAATTACATTGATATTTTTGATGGGGGCCCTACCATTGAAGCGCCTTCTCATGACATCAATACAATTGCAGCTAGCCGAATTTTAGTTATAAAAAACCTTAGTGACGAAGTTAGTGGCCCTCGTTTTTTATTATCTAATACTTCTCTCGATTTCCGAGCGACTATAAGTCATGCTGTTTTTAATAATCAAAGTGGCGAGTGCATTATTAGTAAAAATACGGCGGAATTACTGCAGGTTAAAAAAAATGATGCTATTCGCTTAGCGCCTTTAAAATTTGAAAGACTGGATCCTTTTAATAAAAATTTTGATACCTATGAGACAGATCAATTGGCCAGTAAATCATCCTATCAACCTCGACCGGAGAATTCACAATGACGTTTTTTGTCAATCAACTTGGCCACCATTATATAAATGGCACTTGGGTAACCGGATCAGGGGAAATTTTAACTTCTCAAAACCCATTTGATAGCACAGATGTCTGGCAAGGCAGACAGGCAACCCAAGACGAAGTAAATCAAGCCGTTGATGCTGCAAAGCAAGCACTGAGTAGATGGGCTTTACTAAATTTAGATAATCGTATTGCCTATTTACAAGTATTTGCCAAAGAAGTAGAAGCTATTCGTCAAGAATTAACTCACTTCATTGCTTTAGAAACAGGTAAACCTTTATGGGAATCAGCAACAGAAGTTAATTCTGTTATTGCTAAAATTAATCTCTCTATTCAAGCTTATAAAGAAAGAACAACTAATCATTGTAACCCTACACCTGAAGCAAATGCCTGTTTACGCTACAAACCGCATGGCGTGGTTGCGGTTTTTGGTGCATTTAATTTTCCCGCACATTTGAGTAATGGACATATTGTTCCAGCCCTTTTGGCAGGCAATACCGTTGTATATAAGCCAAGCGAATTAGCTCCAGGCGTTGCCGAATTAATTATGCAGTGTTGGCATAAAACTAACATCCCCGCAGGCGTTATTAATTGTATACAAGGTGGTGCTAACACTGGAAAAGAATTATTACAAACAGATATTCAGGGTGTCTATTTCACCGGGAGTTACAATACTGGCAAAGCTATCCATCGTCATTTCAGTGATAGACCAGATGTTATTTTAGCGTTAGAGATGGGTGGCAATAACCCTTTAATTATTGATGAAGTAAGTGATATTAATGCAGCGATTTATCAAACTATTTTATCTACAGTCATTACAGCAGGCCAACGCTGTAGCTGCGCTCGCCGTGTTTTTATTCAGGACAACGACTATGGTGATGAGTTCTTAAATAAGCTAATGACAAATTTTAAAAAAATAAAAGTAGGCAGTTTTACTACAAACCCTGAACCTTTTATGGGGCCCGTGATAAGCTACAAACATGCTTTAAACCATTTAAAATCGCAGGATAATTTAATTAGCTTAGGTGGAAAATCATTGCTAAAAATGAATTTACTTCAAGAGAATTCTGGCCTTCTCTTGCCTGGATTAATTGACATGACAACTGTAACAAATCCGCCTGATGAAGAAATATTTGCGCCTCTCGTTCAAGTTTATCGCTATCAACATTTTGAAGAAGCGTTAGAATTAGCTAATCAAACTCGGTATGGTTTGGCTGCAGCCCTAATTAGTGATAGCAAAGATCAGTTTGAGCTATTTTACAAAACTGTTCGTGCTGGATTGATTAACTGGAATCGCTCAACAACTGGTGCAAGCAGTAGTTTACCTTTTGGCGGCGTTGGTTTAAGTGGTAATCACCGCCCTAGCGCTTATTTTGCAGCTGATTATTGTGCATATCCTATTGCCAGCTTAGAGCAACCTGAGTTAACGAAGCCTGCACAATTACTACCTGGTATTGAATTAGGATAAAAATAATGGCGGTATATGAATTAAATATCGATGGTTTAGTCGGCCCTAATCATAACTATGCAGGTCTTGCTGCCGGAAATATTGCATCAATTAGTAATGCCTTAAGTGTTGCTAATCCGCAAGCAGCAGCACTTCAAGGTTTAAAAAAAATGCGCATGTTACATAAGATGGGCCTTAAGCAGGCTCTATTACCACCGCATGAACGGCCTAATTTTGCTTTACTAACTCATTTAGGCTTTGCAGGCACGCCACAACAAAAAATCGATAATGCCTTTAAAGCTGCTCCTGAATTACTAGGGGCTTGTTATTCTGCCTCAAGTATGTGGTCTGCTAATGCTGCCACAGTTTCGGCTAGCCTTGATAGTGAAGATAAACGCGTTCATTTTACAGCAGCAAACTTAATTAGTAATTTACATAGGCACCAAGAAGCGAGCTTTTCTAGGAAACTTTTACAACGCATATTTAATGATGACCGTTTCTTTTATCATCATGATATTTTACCTAGAAGTACAATTACCTCTGATGAGGGCGCTGCTAATCATAATCGGTTATGTAAAACATATAATCATGCAGGTATTAACATCTTTGTCTATGCTAAAAAAGCAATGCAGGCAGCAGATATAGTTAATCAGCCCAGGCGTTACCCAGCGAGACAAACATTAGAAGCCTGTGAAGCAATCGCTCGTGCACACCTACTTGATCCTAATCGTTTAATATTTGCGCGCCAAAATCCAGATGCAGTTGATCAAGGTGTCTTTCATAATGATGTTATCGCTGTCGCTAATGAAAATGTTTTTTTAATTCATGAACAGGCCTTCTTAGATCAAAAAGAAATACTTAATGAATTAAAATTAAAAGCCGACTTTCCGCTGCATATTATTGAAGTTAAAAAAGATAAAGTAAGTATTAATGAAGCTGTCTCTACCTATTTATTTAACTCGCAACTCATTTCCCTCCCCGATGGCACTATGGCTCTTATTGCGCCATCAGAATGTGAAATGAATTTATCTGTTCGAAATTTTATTGATGAATTAATTGTAGATACCAATAATCCCATTAATCATGTTTATTATTTGGATTTAAAACAAAGTATGCGCAATGGCGGTGGGCCTGCTTGCTTGCGTTTACGCATTCCATTAAACGATAGTGAATTACAAGCAATGCATCAAGGCGTGCTCTTAAGTGAGGAATTATTCACTCTATTAGAAAGTTGGATTTATCGGCATTATCGCACTGAATTACAAGCAAAGGATTTAAGGGATTTTAATTTAGTAAATGAAATCTATAGTGCTTTAGATGAATTAACACAATTACTTAATCTAGGATCAATCTACCCATTTCAGCAAGAGATGTCTACATAATGTTATGGAAAACTTTAGCAGGACGCTGCATTTATCGCTCAGATCACATTCGTGTCTATGATAACTATTTTTTTCGATGGCTTAAATTTAATAGCAGTGCATTTCAAAGTTTGCTAAATAAATTTATGCCTTATAAGCCTGCTTTAAATTATGTTAAAGCATTAACCTTTGTTGCTCGTCAACATCCAGGAAATTGTTGCATGTTTGGCTTAGGTGGTGCGGGCGTTGCCCATGCTTTGTCACCTTCATTACAAGCCTACGCCCTAACAGCAGTAGAAATGAATTCTGAAGTTATTGAAATTGCCAAGCGCTATTTTATGGTCAATAAGCTGCCTAATTTAACAATTGTTCAAGAAGAAGCTAGCCACTTTGCTAAACATTACCAACAAACTTTTAATCATCTCCTTATCGACATTGCTGATGCTAATGATTTTCCGACTTCGTGTAAAAATAAAGATTTTTTTCTAAACTGTCAGCGTATTCTTTCCACTCAAGGCGTATTGGTAATTAATGTAGCTAATGCTTACGAATATCAATTTATTTTTACTATGTTAAAACAGCAATTTGGTAACAACATTATTACGTTACCCGTTAAAAACTGCGTTAATATTATTTTTATTGCTACGGCCTCAGATAATTTTAATTGGTTACTTGAAACATTTAAGTCTAATAAGGAAATTAAAAAAATTTTCTGGGATACTAAATGGGGGTATATGATTGATTTTAATTATAATATAATTCCTTTTTTATAATTTAAAGGACTTATGTCTACAGCAATCATTTGGTTTAGGCAAGATCTACGTTGCCAAGACAATCCTGCTCTCACAGCAGCTTGTCATGAGCATGATATTGTTATTCCGCTTTATATTGCCGAAAATAATTTAAAACATTTAGGCAGCGCGCAAAAATGGTGGCTACATCATTCATTATTAGCACTTAAAAAAAATCTACAAAGCCATGGTCTTGATTTATTCTTAGTAAGTGGCGCAGTCTTATCTAAGTTACAAGAGCTTATTACAACTTATCAAGTTGATACTGTCTATTGGAACCGGCGCTATCAACCTGATGAAATTGAGCAAGATAAAAAAATAGAAGTAGCTTTAAATAAAAATAAAGTTAGTGTTAAAAGTTTTAAAGGAAATGTCTTTTTAGAGCCTTGGGAAATACAAAATCAAAAAGGCAATTATTTTAAAGTTTTTCCACCTTTTTGGCGGCATTGTTTTCCTAAAATAAACCAATTTGATTCGTTATCTATTATAAAAAAGTGGCCGCACTGCCCTAAGGTCCATACAGAAGATTTGAATAATTGGGAACTTATTCCTACAAAACCTAATTGGGCCGATAAATTTAACACTGTTTGGCAGCCTGGTGAAAATAGTGCTTTACAAAAATTATCCTTTTTTATTGAAAATAATTTAAGCAATTATCGAATTAATAGAGACTATCCTGCAAAAAACGCTAACTCAAGTCTTTCACCGCATCTTCATTTTGGTGAAATTAGCCTTAGACAAATTTGGCAGGCCGTAAACAGCGTTATAGAAAATAAATCTTATCACGCCAGTTCTATTGAACAGTTTTTAACTGAGCTAGGGTGGCGAGATTTTTGTTATCACCAACTCTATCATTTACCACAAATTTCGATTCAAAACCTTAAACCGCAATTTAATCATCTTAGTTGGCGTGTCTCAAATAAGGATTTCACGCAATGGTGCCAAGGAAGAACGGGTTTTCCTATGGTTGATGCTGGAATGCGCCAACTATGGCAGACTGGTTTTATGCATAATAGGCTGCGCATGATAACGGCTTCATTTTTAGTAAAGAATCTTCTTATTGACTGGCGTTTAGGCGCCAAATGGTTTTTAGATACCTTAGTTGATGCCGACCTTGCAATTAATTCTTTTAATTGGCAATGGATTGCTGGCAGTGGCTTTGAAGCGTGCCCACCCTTTCGAATTTTTAATCCTATTACGCAAGGAGAAAAATTTGATCCAAACGGTGATTATGTCAAAAATTGGATTCCTGAGTTAGCCTGTATACCCAAAAAGAAAATACACAAACCTTGGCAAGAACATGACTCACTTTTCGAACTTGGCAAAGATTATCCGCTTCCTATGGTTGATTTACAAATTTCTAGACAGCATGCACTGACCCAATATCGAGATTTAAAAAATGTTATATAGAACTGAAAAGTTTATTTGTAATTAAATATATTTAAAAGATGGAAAGATTTTACCTCCTAAACTCGGGCATTCTATGAAAAAAGACTAGTTCTGATTAATTTATTGATTTTTAAAAATAAATAGACCTCTTGTATAACCCGTTTATTTTACGCGATTGCTGTAATGTAATGAACCATCCCACCTACTGAGTTGGCAAACATGTGTTACCAGCTTAGTATAAAAATTGGAAAATTTTAAACTAAGTGGGAGGTTCAAGCATGAATATTAGCGTATTAGGGGTAGATATAGCCAAGAATATTTTTCAACTACATGGTGTTGATAGTTCAGGCAAGCGGATATTAAAACAAAGGATAGCACGAGAAAAAATTATCTGCTTATATAGCTAATTTACCACTGTGTAGTATTGTTATGGAATCTTGCGGCGGCGCTAATTATTGAGCTCGTTTATTTCAGCGTTATGGCCATGGTGTCAAATTAATTAGCCCACAATTTGTAAAGCCTTTTGTGAAAACGAATAAGAATGATGCTTTTGATGCCCAAGCGATAGTTGAGGCAGCCAGTCGTCCCTCCATGCACTTTGTGCCGATTAAACAAATCGAGCAACAAGATATTCAATCATTACATCGAGTACGCAGTCGCTTAGTTAAGACTAGGACTGCATTAATCCATGAGATTCGGAGATTAAATTTAGAATATGGCCTAGCAATACCGCAAGGTGCGTTACAAAGTTAAAAGCCACTTACGCGCAATTATTGATGATACAAAAAATGAGTTAACAGCCTCGTCAGGCGCGTTGATGCAAGAGCTCTATGATGAGTTGGTTGAGCTAGAAGAAAGGCTCAAAAAAAATAGACAACAAAGTAAAACTGATTTGCAAAGAAAACGACTCGTGTAGACGTCTTGTGTCTATACCCGGTATTGGTGAATTAACAGCAACGGCCCTTGTTGCCGCAGTCCCGAATGCCAATGAGTTTAAAAATGGGCGCCACTTGCCTGCTTGGTTAGGATTAGTGCCGCGACAGTTATCAAGCAGCAATAAGCAGATATTATTAGGCATTAGTAAGCGCGGAGATAGGTACTTACTTTATTAATTCATGGTGCAAGATCAGCACTGAGCCGCTGCAAGAATAGCGACAGTCAATATGGCGAATGGTTAACTCGCAAGAAAGAGACGCTTAGTCTTAATAAAGCGGCTGTAGCTTTAGCTAATAAAAATGCACGAATTATTTGGTCGCTATTAAAAACAGGTCATGAATTTAATAGCAATCAACAAAAGGCAGCTGCTTAATACTCAATAGTTAGCAGCTAAAATTAATATAATGATAAATATCACCAGTTTGCTTTAGTTAATTTTGATGATGGTTGATAGGTTAGACCAACTCTTTGAAAACCTGGTTTGCAACACGGTATTTCGATGCCACGGCTGTAATGAGGACAGAGAGTGCGGATTTTACATCAGAGCGCAAGCTCTGCTTCGACGCTGAATATATGATTGCAACTTAAATAACCTATGACTTCTTTCTAAATTAGCTTGCAATAAGGAATGGTTCATATATGTTGCAAGGTTTTCTCCGGTGCTCATTTACTCCATGTAAACTCCGCTCCTCTAAACCCTTGCGCCTTGCACTCACCCAAAATAAACAGGTTATGCAAAAGGTCTAATTTTAAATACCCTCGATCAAATTAGATATATTTTAGAACTAATGCTATTATTTTTACCATATAGCACAGAATTTGCTACAGGTAAATAGTATGCATTTTTTTAAAGATAATGAGGGTCAGGCAAGCACTCCTTCATCAGAAAATTCACCTTCATTATTAGACTCAATACCTAATAAAGTTTTATGGAAAATTTTTTCTTATTCTAACCCAGCCGACATAACAACCTTAGCCCAAAGTAGTGGTCGTTTGTATAACTCAGTTAAAAATGCTAATTATTTTTGGCAAGATATGTGTCATCGTCATTTCCCTAATACACCTGAAAAAATAGCAGATAAGACTTGGTATGATACTTTTATGGAGCGTTATAAAACAGATTATCCCCAACCTGTAGTCAGACGCTTAGTTTTTTTAATCAAAACTCAAGATGACGTGAATTTAAAAAAATTTATAGAGAAGAATCAGGACAGCATTGTACATCTACTTGATATAGAAGGAAACGTAACAAAAAAAACACCTTTAGAACATGCTCAAGCAAATGGTAATCAAAAAATACTAGACCAATTTTTTCAAGCTATAGAGCTAAATTATAAAAAAAATGTTAAGGAGGTAGCAAATAGTAAACTAATTAGTCTTGCCATCCTTGCTGGTTTGCCTTTAAAAACTGGCCCGCTAAGTTTTCCAATCCACTTTGGTGTTCATAATTGTCTGATTGTTTATATGAATCAACCCCCTTCTGCTTTACAAGATTTAGATATTAATACATCTAATCTTGCTATAGCCGAACACCATATGATTAGTGCTGATGCCGACACTCTAAAACAGAGTGCTCGTCTTTGTATTGAAATAAATATGATTGTCGCCGCTACTGTGGCTGTTATTAAACAGGTTATGAATAATCAAAAAGCCATTGTAGATGCCATTAATTTTATTAATTTGATATATTTTCATGGTCTTAACGCTTTAAATTTTAATGAGCTTTATCCACTCATCGATAAATTTCGCAAAGAATTAGAAAATAAAATGGATCAGGATTCTCAAAGCGAAGCGCTTGCTAATTTAATTTCTGCCGCTGAAGAAGCTGCTTATACGTCAAGAGCAGATGAACAAGGGAGAACCATTTTTTATTGGGCTATCGCCTGTCGCCAGACGCCCCAAGCACTTGTTGGTTTATTGCAGATGGGTAGTTCATTAAGCGAGCGATACATGAGTTTAGGTTATCGTCCTCTTCATATTGCAGCTAGTCTTGGATACGACGAAATTGTTCAATTATTTACAAATATCTCAGGTCCTTTCATACGTAATACCGGTGACTCAATTTTTGTTGATTATCATAAGGCAAAAAATTTATCTGATTATTTAGTTCATCGCGCTAAGGGTTATCTGGACGATAGCATTAAACCCGAGCAAATAGATGAAGATGAAGATGAAGATGAAGATGAAATAACTCAATCAGAATTTTTGAGGTTAACGCCTATACATCGGGCTGCACTCTGTGGTCAAAAAGAAACTGTTGTTAGGTTTATTCAACGTGACCCTATTTGTGCCACATTCATAACCAGCAATAAAGAACAGGTCATTGATGTAGCTATTAGGAGCGGTCAAACAGAGGTGGTCGAAGCATTACTAAAACTTAGTCCGATATTTTTGTTTAGACACGACTTCGAGATTAATCTCCTAAAAGATGCTACGAAATTTCACCAACCAAATTTAGTGACTTTACTTGTAAAACATTATCTTCAGAGACGTGCTCAATTAGCTAACAATGTATCAACTAGTAACCTTAATAACGCAATGCTCGAAGAAGTACTAGCAAATAACGGTTATGATGGTACATTTACATCTACCGATATAGAGAGCGCTTTTATAAATTACTTAATATATATTAACGACGAAAACGAATTATCCTGTATTGAACCATTTATAAGCACAATCTATAAGCATGATGATGAGTATTTAAATACTCTATTTGTTGAATATAAATTTTTGAAACCAGAGATTAAAAAGGTAGTTCAAAAAATATGCGCTGACCTCTTTTTAGATAATATGTTTTTATATGTAAAAAATGGGGATGTTGAAAGATTAAGCCGAAAGTTAGTATCGTTAAATATGCTTTCTCTAAAAAATAAAGATGGTTACACTCTTATTCAAATAGCTTGTCAAGAAAAAAACCCATTAGTTTTAAACTATTTTTATCAACTGGCTGTGACATTTTATTCTGAAAATAATACTATTAATACCAAAAAGCAAAGTAATGACTCTATAACAATTTTATTCTGGGCTATTGTGTGTCACCAAGATGAACACGTAATTCAGCAGTTATTAGATAACGGAAGTAAACTAGATGAAAGATATTTTACTGATAGTCATCAACCTCTACATATCGCTGTTACATATGGAAATACTAAAATTATACCGTTTTTAATCAATGCTGGAGCATCCCCTAAAGCGCCGGATCGTTCTGGTCACTTACCTATTCATTTAGCCATAGTAATTGGTAATTTAAAAGCGGTTAAACTATTTGTTGAGAGTGATAAGACTTTATTAGAAGAATTAGATACTAGTAATCGCACTCTCCTTCATCTCGCTGCACTATATGGTCATACTAAAATGATGAAATTTTTAATTGAACAAGGTTGTGATATTAGAGCTACTGATCTTTTTGGTTCGCAACCAATTCACATGGCTATCAAGGAAGGTTATCCTAAGGCAGTTAAACTTCTTCTTGAAACATCTGATGACCTACTTACGGAGAAAAATGGAGAAAATAAAACACCACAAGAATTAGCTGAAATGCATGGCAATACTGAATTAAGTAACCTGATTTCAGAATATGAAAACCAAAGACACAGAGATAAAAGGCAAGTAAGGCCAACGTAAATTCAAGATAATATCTGTCTTTTCAACGCTAACCTAAATAGCTTAGAGTCAGTTAATAACAATGCCCTTCGCTGCAATAAAATTTACTATTAATTGCACAATTTTTTAAATGCCTCGGACAAGTCGAGGCACATAGTCAAAAACTTATTATCAACACACTCTATTAAATATTAAATTTCCATCAAATCTTTTTCTTTTTCACTTAATGCAGTGTCAACTTCAGCGATGTATTTATCGGTTATTTTTTGGATAACTTCGGCTGCTTTACGTTCGTCATCTTCAGAAATAGCTTTGTCCTTCACTAATTCTTTAAGTTGATTGTTAGCATCGCGGCGAATATTACGAATTGCAACGCGCCCTTGCTCACCTTCCGCACGCACAATACGAGTCATCTCTTTACGACGCTCTTCAGTTAAAGGCGGCATAGGTACTCGAATAGCGCTTCCTGCCGTCGCGGGATTTAGACCTAAATCAGCATTTAGTATTGCCTTTTCAATAGCAGCAACCATTGATTTTTCCCAAGGCGTTACTAAAAGTGTTCGCGAGTCACTTGCTGTAACATTCGCAACCTGATTTAACGGCGTAGGATTACCATAATAATCAACTTGAACATGATCTAATAAACTTGCATTAGCACGACCTGTTCTAATTTTTGTTAAATCATGTCTTAAAGTTTCAACGCTTTTCTTCATTCGCTTTTCAGCATCCTGCTTAATTTCATTAATCATGATTTGCTCCAACTATAGTACCTACATGCTCACCAAGCACTATTTTTCGTAGTGCTTGAGCCGCATTCATATCAAAGACTTGTAAAGGCATATTATGCTCTTCACACAAACAAATGGCAGTAGAATCCATAACTTTTAAACTATCACTAAGAATTTGCTTATAAGTTAAAAACTCATAGCGTTTAGCTGCTGGATTTTTAATAGGATCATCAGAATAAATGCCGTCAACCTTCGTTGCTTTTAGCACCACATCTGCACCTACTTCAATAGCGCGGAGGCACGCTGCCGTATCGGTCGTAAAGAAAGGATTTCCAGTGCCAGCTGCAAAAATAACGACATGTTTATTTCTTAAATGCGTTATTGCTTTACGACGATGATACGAATCGACAACGCCAAGCATTGGAATAGCTGACATAATACGAGCTGGGAGATCAATCCTCTCCATTGCATCACGCATGGCTAGAGCATTCATAACCGTTGCAAGCATTCCCATATGGTCGCCGGTAACACGGCCTAGCCCTGCTTCGGATAATGCTTTACCACGAAATAAATTACCGCCGCCAACAACTAAAGCAACTTCTACATTTAAAGCGATTAACTCAGCTACTTCATTGGCAATTCGGTCTAAAACTAACGGATCGATACCAAACTGCGAATTGCCCATAAGGGCCTCGCCGCTATATTTCAATAAAATACGCTTATATTTTAAAGGTTGATTTTCACTCATTAATCACGAACCTGTGCCATAACTTCTTCAACAAAATTATCTTCTTTTTTAGCAATTCCTTCACCGACTTCATAGCGAATAAAGGAAACAACTTCAGCATTCTTTTCCTTTAATAACTGACCGACTTTAATATCTGGATTTTTAACAAAGGGTTGACCTAACAAACTAACTTCGTCAACAAATTTATTAATACGTCCTTCAATCATCTTATCAATAATTTCTTGTGGCTTACCACTTTCACGTGCTTGCGCTGTAAAAATCTCGCGCTCATTTTCAATGACTTCAGCAGAAACTTGATCACGGCTAACTACCATCGGCCGACTAGCAGCAATATGCATAGCTATATCTTTAGCCAGTGTTTCATCACCATTTCTTACCGCAACTAAAACACCGATACGAGTACCATGTAAATACGAGCCAACTACGCCATCTTCGCATTGTATTTTTTCTAAGCGACGAATTTTGATATTTTCACCGATTTTAGCAACAAGCTGTTGTCTTTCTTGCTCAACAGTATTATCTGTATTTGCTAAAGTAGCATTAGACAAATCATTAACATCTTTAATTGCATCATTATTTAATGCAGTAGCAGGTACTCTTTCAGCAAACTTAATGAAATTTTCTTCACGAGCGACGAAATCAGTTTCTGTATTAATTTCAATAATAACAGCCACCTTGTTATCAGAAGAAAGCGCCGTAACAATTACACCTTCTGCTGCGATTCTATCTGCTTTCTTATCTGCCTTTGCTTGGCCTGCTTTACGCATTTCAGAAATAGCTTGTTCAATATCACCATTAGTCATAACTAAGAACTTTTTGCACTCCATCATTGGTGCGCCTGTTCTTTCCCTTAATTTCATTACTTCTGATGCACTAATTGACATTTAATCCTCCACATAACAAAAAGGGAATACGCCTTAACGACGTATTTCCCTTCATTCGATATCTCACGTTTAATTGTGAATTAACTTATTTGCCTCACTTAAACTAATTAGATTTAATCTAAAAAATTAAGTACGGACCTCAACTATTCAATTTATTCTTCACTTGCCTTTTCATCAGCTTCTTTTTCGTTGACTTCAACGAATTCAGCATTTGCATCAGCTCCGCCCGTAGTATTACCATTTTTAGCATCTAGGATTGCGTCAGCAATACAGCGTACATAAATGTCAACCGCTCGCATAGAATCATCATTTCCAGGAATAACGTAATCAATGTTATCAGGGTTATTATTCGTATCAACAATACCAATAACAGGAATTTTTAAGCGACGTGCTTCTTCTACAGCAATATGCTCAAAGCCAACGTCAATAACGAATAAGGCATCAGGCAAGCCATTCATATTTTCAATACCGCCTAAACCTCGCTCTAATTTTTCAAGCTCACGAGTTAGCATCAGTGCTTCTTTTTTAATCATTCCAGCAAAAGCACCTTTTTCTTGCATTTCTTTTAATTCTTTTAATCTAAAAATAGACTGGCGAACTGTTTTAAAGTTAGTCAACATCCCACCTAACCAGCGATGATCAATGTAAGGCATGCCACAACGGGTTGCATGGTTACGAATGCTTTCTTGCGCAGCTCTTTTAGTTCCAACAAATAAAATTTTAGCTTTATTTGCTGCTAAACGACCAACATAGTTAGTTACATCATTTAACATAGGTAGGGTTTTTTCTAAATTAATAATGTGAATTTTATTTCTTGAGCCAAAAATATATGGCGCCATTTTAGGGTTCCAAAAACGCGTTCTATGTCCAAAATGAGCACCTGCTTCAAGCAGTTCACGCATACTTACATTCATTCTATTCTCCAGGGTTAGGCCTCCACGCTTCCCATAAGAAACCCATATTTAGTTTATAGGACCCTATCTTATGTGCCGAAACGTGTGTGTCGTTAAAAAGCGCGCTATTTATATCATATTTAAGCTTTGCCAGCAACTTTGGCATCAAATTTGGTCTGTTAATTTTATTTATTTGTGCAGAATTAAAAAACCAGGTATATAATTAATTGCAATTAAAAACAATTAATTAAGGAGAGATTATGTTTACGAAGAAATTATTACCTATTATTGCCTTTGCTGCTTTTACAGCACAACCAATGTTTGCAGCAGATTCCTCTACTACATCAACGACCGGGACAACCACTGGTACCTCGGCAACAGATACTTCAACTACTCCTACTTCAACTACTACAACACCAACATCAACTTCTACAACTACTGACACATCAACTACTTCTAGCTATAGCTCAGCAAACGATGATGACAATAATGACGCAAAAGCCTGTAATTGTCACAAAAAGAGCATGATGGAAATGGCTCAAGCCTTACAATTAACTGATGCGCAAAAAGATCAAATCAAAGCAATTAGAGAAAAAGCAAAAGCAAGCCTTCAATCTAGCAAGGATCAATTACGATCTATTCGTAGCCAAATCCATGATTTAATTACCGCAAGCACACTGGATAATTCTAAATTAGATTCTTTAATCAGCCAAAAAACAGCTATTCTTGGTAAAATGATAAGAACTAAAGTAGAAGCCAAACACCAAATGTATATGGTTCTTAACGCTCAACAGCAACAAAAATTTCAACAAATGATGAAAGAAGAGCGACAATCACATTCCTGTCATTAATTTCTTTATTTAAATTTCATGCCATACTAAATCAGTGTGGCATGTTAATTTAAATTAGAGGTCTATTCTGAAATAATCATTACAAATTCATTTATAATTAAAGAAATTAGAATGATTTACTGCTCTTTACATTAAAGTAAGATAAAATTATATATTCAGCTAAACATAAAGAGCTTTTTAACGCCGGTTAGCTGTTTAAAAGCGCTAAATTAAAATGAGTCTGACATAAAATAAAAGTTAATTATGTCGTTAAACGAACCTTAATTTATTTAAAATTAGCAAAATTAGACTATTTAATATGTGGATTTAAATCATGGCAGTCACTATTAAAACCTCAGAAGAAATTGAAAAAATGCGTGTTGCTGGGCGCCTAGCAGGCGACGTTTTAACAATGATTGGCCCTTATGTAAAAGAAGGGGTAACTACAGATGAGTTAAATACTATCTGTCATGACTATATAGTCAATGAGCAAAAAGCAATACCTGCCCCTCTCAATTATAATGGTTTTCCAAAATCAATTTGCACATCAATCAACCATGTCGTTTGTCATGGTATTCCAGGTAAGAGGCTATTGAAAAATGGCGATATTTTAAATATCGATGTGACCGTGATTAAAGATGGCTATCATGGTGATACCAGTAAAATGTTTTTTATAGGCGAGCCTACAATAAAGGGAAAACATGTCGTAAAAATTGCCCATGAATGTCTTTTCATTGGCATAGAAATGGTAAAACCTGGCATAAGGCTTGGCGATATAGGCCACGCTATTCAGCAACATGCTGAGAAAAACCGCTGCTCAGTGGTACGCGATTATTGTGGACATGGCATTGGTGCGATTTTTCATGAAGAACCACAAGTACTGCATTATGGCACACCTGGTACAGGTGAAATTCTGCAAGAAGGCATGACGTTTACTATTGAACCTATGGTAAATATTGGTAAACATCATACTCGTTTATTGCCTGATAAATGGACAGTTGTAACGCGTGATCATAGTTTATCAGCGCAATGGGAACATACGCTTTTAGTCACACCTAATGGCGTTGAAATTTTAACTTTGCGTGATGAAGAGAAATAATTATCCATTCAAATATACCTTAAAACAATTTAAGGAGGATTTAACCCAGCAATTTAATGCGCAAAAGAGTATTACTGCTATAGCGCAAAAATTGGTTAATTTTATTGATAAAGAATTGCTTAATCTTTTTCGGAAAAATAATCTTCATAAAAAAGATTGCTTTTGTCTTATTGCTTTAGGAAGCTATGGACGGCAGGAACTTCAGCTTCATTCTGATATAGACATTTTATTATTGTATGCAGACACTGTGGATGATGAACAACTACAGCGTGCGCAAGCCTTTATTCAAAACTGTTGGGATCATGGTTTTGGTATTAGTCATCAAATTACGACCGTTAAAGCCTGTGCTGATTTAGCTAGTCAAGATGTTAGCGTTATCTCCAGTATCTTAGATATGCGCCTCTTAAGTGGGCATAGTAAATTAATGGAAGAATTAATTTATCAAACGCACCCACTACATATGTGGCCAAGTGATCAGTACTTTTTTGCTAAACAAGCTGAACAGCAACAGCGTTACTGTAAATATGGTGAAACAGCTTATAATTTAGAACCTAATGTTAAATATGGGCCAGGTGGTTTACGCGATATTCAAATTTTACTTAGTATTAGTAAACGGCATTTCAAAATTAAAAAATTAGCTGATGGTATTAATCATAATTTTATTACCGATAAAGAATATGAAGAATTAGTTAAATGTCAGCATTTTCTCTGGCAAGTTCGTTTTGCTCTCCATTCACTGGCAGGAAAAGCAGAAGAACGATTGCTTTTTGACTATCAAGTTAAGCTAGCAGCGTTCTTTGGCTATCAAGACAAGCCGCATTCTTTAGCAATCGAGCAGTTTATGAAAACCTATTTTCAAATAATTAAACGTAGCCGAGAAATTAATGAAATGCTCTTACAATGGTTTTCAGAAACTATTGTTCATAAAGAAAAACAGCAACTTAAGCCCTTAGATGCTAATTTCCAACTTTCTAATCAGTTTATTGAAGTAAGGCATACTAAAGTTTTCGCTAATGATCCTATTTGTTTATTAAAATTATTTTTATGGATTGCTAAATGCTCGGATATTCAGGGAGTTCGTGCTAGTACTATTCGATTAATCAGACAACATCTCTACTTAATCAGTACTAGTTTTCGTTCATCCACGACTGCAAGGCAAACTTTTTTATCTATTTTTAAAGATTCAATCAATACATTTGAAGCCTTAAATTACATGAATAAATATGGGGTCTTAAGTCATTATCTTGATTGTTTTGCTGCAATTACAGGTCAGATGCAATATGATTTATTCCATGTATATACAGTCGATCAGCATACTTTATTTGTTATTCGCAATTTAGTTCGCTTTCTAGATAAAAGTTTTACGAAGCAGTTTCCTCTCGCTGTAGAACTTATGGCGAAAATACCTAAACGAGAAATTTTATATTTAGCAGCGTTATTTCATGATATTGCAAAAGGGCGTGGAGGCGATCACTCTGAATTAGGCGCTGAAGAGGCCCAATCATTTGCATATCAACATCAATTAAATCAAGAGGATACAAACTTACTTCTCTGGCTTGTTAAACACCATTTATTTATGTCTCATACTGCACAACGCCAAGATATTTATGACCCTAAAACTATCCACCATTTTTGTTTTATGTTTCCCAAACCAAGCTACCTTGACTATCTATACTTACTGACAGTCGCCGATATTTGCGCAACAAATCAAAGCTTATGGAATACTTGGAAAGATTCCTTATTAAAAGAATTGTATCGAGCAGCAGCTACAGCCTTTCAACAGCAAGAAACCTGGTTAAATGAAGATGAACTTATTAGTATACGTAAGCAGCAAGCGCTTAATTTATTGCAACAGGAATTAGATAAAGAAGAGGTTGAAAAGTTATGGTCATCATTTAAAAGTAGATATTTTCTCCATGAATCACCAGAGATGATTGCAATTCATACTAAAGCTATTTTAACTTGTCAAAGTTATCCTGTAGTTTCAATCTTACCTCATTACAGTCAGGGCGGGATGGAAGTTTTTATTTATATGCCACATCGCGATGATAGATTTACTATTGCCACCACTATATTAAGTAACTATCAAGCAACAATTCAAGAAGCAGTCATTCTAACGTGCGATAATCACTTTGATTTAGATACTTACATCATTTTAAATGAACAGCATCAAGTTTCTTTTACCACTGGAAAAATTAAGTTAATTGAGCAGGAATTAACGAAGCGATTAGGTGATATTCAAGAAATACCTAGAATTGCAAAGCATCGATTATCGCGAACCTTAGCTCACTTTAAGCTTAAGCCAGATATTACCTTTAATGATGAGCATCCTTATACTCGACTATTCCTTATTACAGCAGATAGGCCAGGCTTGCTCGCACACGTTGGCCGTGCCTTTACTAAACTTAATATTCATCTGCATAACGCTAAAATTGTCACCGCAGGTGAAAAGGCTGAAGATACCTTCTTTATTTCAACAAAAACAGATGACTTACTTACTACGCATGAACAAGAGTTATTACGTAAAATGTTGATAAAAGAACTCACAAGTGAATTTTAATTAACTTAAGCTAATTACCCATGCCTACCTCCTGCGGCTTGTTTGCAGGATTCAGTGATGTGGCTTGAATACTAGATTCCGCAAATAAATCGCAGAACGTTGGCGACAGTTTGATGTTTATAAAGTAGCCTGGGCGTACCGAAGTGGAACCCGGGTTTCGGCCTAAAGGCCTGCACCCAGGCTACCTATTTTTCTTGATTTAGCGACGCAGCTTAAAAAAATCGCTAAGTAATACTGAACATTCTTTCTCTAAAATACCCTCATCAATTTGAACTTGATGATTAAGAGGATAGCCTTGTAATAGATTATAAACAGATCCTGCAGCACCTGCTTTAAAATCACGGACAGCAAAAACTAAGCGCTTAATCCGTGCCTGCACCATAGCACCTGTACACATCACACAAGGCTCTAAAGTAACATAAAGTGTCGCCTCTGTAAGACGATAGTTACCTAAACTTCTAGCCGCTGCACGTAAGGCACAAATTTCAGCGTGTGCACACGGATCATTATCAGTAATCGGGCGATTATGGCCATGAGCTATTAATTGATTACCTACAACGACAATAGCCCCCACTGGAACTTCTTGTAATTCATACGCTTTAAGCGCTTGCAAGTATGCTTCGCGCATCCAATAGTTATCGTCATGATTTATTCCCATTCAATTGTTGCTGGCGGTTTACCAGAAATATCATAAGTAACCCGAGAAACGCCAGGAACCTCATTAATAATTCGATTAGAAACCTGTCCTAGAAAATCCCAAGGTAAATGAGCCCAATGTGCTGTCATAAAATCAATTGTTTCAACGGCGCGTAAACAAATTACGAAATCATAACGCCTTCCATCACCCATTACTCCAACGCTTTTAATAGGTAAGAAGACAGCAAAAGCTTGACTAACTTTATGATAGAGATCTGCTTTATATAATTCTTCTAAGAAAATAGCATCTGCTCGACGCAAGATATCAGCATATTCTTTCTTAACTTCACCAAGAATACGTACACCTAGCCCGGGCCCGGGAAAAGGATGCCTATAAACCATATCGTAAGGGAGACCAAGCTCCAAGCCAATCTTTCTGACCTCATCTTTAAATAACTCACGAATAGGCTCAAGCAATTTTAAATTTAATGTCTCAGGTAGGCCGCCTACATTGTGATGAGATTTAATAACAACAGACGCCTCCTTAGTATGAGTGGCTGCTGATTCTATTACATCAGGATAAATTGTACCCTGAGCCAGCCACTTAACTTCAGGAATCTTTTGTGCTTCACTATCAAACACTTCAATGAAAGTATGGCCAATAATTTTTCGTTTTCGCTCCGGACAAGTTATCCCTTCTAGCGCTTTTAAAAATTGCTCTTCGGCGTCAACTGCAATAATCCGAATACCAAGATGACGGCCAAACATTGACAGTACTTGTTCTGGCTCATCAAGTCGTAATAAGCCTGTATTTACAAAAACACAGATTAATTGCTCACCAATTGCTTTATGTAGTAGTGCCGCAACCACTGACGAATCAACACCGCCTGATAAACCTAAAAGGACATGATCCTTACCAACTTTTTTACGTATCTCAAGAATTGATTCTTCGATAATATTAGTTGGAGTCCAATCATTAGTAGCACCACAAATTTCTACGACAAAACGCTCAAGAATACGCAAGCCTTGGGTAGTGTGAGTAACTTCAGGATGAAATTGTAAACCATATAAGCCTTGCTCTTCACAGGCCATGCCAGCAATAGGTGCATTGCGTGTTTCACAAATAATTTTAAAGCCTGATGGTAAGGAAGTTACTTTATCGCCATGACTCATCCAAACATCAAGTAAAGCTTCGCCATCTATGGTTGTTCGGTCTTCTATATTAGTTAATAACTTAGAATGACCATGTAAACGAAGTTCTGCGTAACCAAATTCTCGAATTGGTGATGATTGCACCTCACCACCTAGTTGAACAGCCATTAACTGCATGCCATAACATATCCCTAAAATAGGAATATTTGCTTGAAAAACCCAACTTTGTGCTTTGGGCGTTGACTCAGCACTAGCGGTAGCAGGTCCACCTGATAAGATAATACCGCAAGGTGATAACGCTTCGAAAACCTCTTTATCAATGCTAAAGGAATGAATTTCACAATAGACCCCCATTTCTCGAACGCGTCTAGCAATTAATTGGGTGTATTGAGAACCAAAATCAAGGATTAGCAGGGGTCGCTTTTTACTTACTGTCATAACTAATTATCAACCTGGTAATTAGGAGCTTGTTTAATAATATTTACATCGTGTACATGCGATTCACGCATACCAGCATTGGTGACTTGAACAAATTGTGCCTTTTCATGCAGCACTTTAATAGATTCACAGCCAGTATATCCCATACAAGAACGTAAGCCACCAATCATTTGATGAATAATACCTTGTACAGGCCCTTTATAGGCTACACGGCCTTCAATGCCTTCAGGAACAAGTTTATCACTACCTTGGGTTAAATCTTGAAAATAACGATCACTTGAACCTTGCGCCTGCGCCATCGCACCAATTGAACCCATCCCACGATAACTTTTATACGTTCGGCCTTGATAAAACTCAAGCTCGCCAGGAGACTCTTCCGTACCGGCAAATAGATTACCAAGCATAACTGTATGTGCGCCTGCAGCTAAGGCTTTACACATGTCGCCAGAAAAGCGAATGCCACCATCGGCAATGATAGGAATATCACTTCCCTTTAATCCCTCTGCAACATTTGTGATCGCTGTTATTTGTGGCACGCCTACACCTGTAACAATGCGTGTTGTACAAATGGAACCTGGGCCAATACCTACTTTAACGGCATCTACGCCTGCTTCCATAAGTGCCCGTGCGGCAGCAGCTGTGGCAATATTTCCGCCAATTACTTGAACCTTGGGAAAATTCTTTTTAATCCAGGCGACTCTATCTATTACGCCTTGTGAATGTCCATGAGCGGTATCAACCGTTAAGACATCTACGCCAGCATCAACTAAGGCAGCCACACGCTGGTCAGCGCCCTCTCCAACGCCAACTGCGGCCCCTACGCGTAGTTGTTCAGCGCCATCTTTACAAGCAAAGGGGTTTTCTTTTGCTTTTTGGATATCTTTTACGGTGATTAAGCCGCGTAGATTAAATGCTTCATTAACAACTAATAGCTTTTCTAAACGATGTTTATGTAGAAGACTACGAATTTCTTCTCGACTGGCCCCTTCTTTTACAGTAACTAATCGTTCTTTAGGAGTCATTACAGCTGATACGGGTAAAGATAGGTTCGTTTCAAAGCGGATATCACGGCTGGTAACGATCCCCACAAGCAGATCACCTTCAACCACAGGAACACCTGAGAAGCTATGCTTAGCCATCACTTCTAATAATTCTTTAACTGTTAAATTAGGTGAAACATAGACAGGATCTTTTACCATCCCACTTTCAAATTTTTTCACCTTACGAACTTCTTCAGCTTGTGCGGCAATACTCATATTTTTATGAATAATGCCTATACCGCCTTCTTGCGCCATTGCAATAGCTAATCTTGCTTCCGTAACGGTATCCATAGCGGCAGAAATTAAGGGAATATTTAGTTGGATTTCACGGGTTAGTTGTGTTTTTAACAACACTTCCTTTGGAAGCACCTGCGAATGGGCAGGAACTAATAATACATCATCGAAAGTCAATGCCTGTTGCAAAATGGAAAGCGACATACCGTGCTCCAGCAGTTAATTAACCGCATAGTTTAGCAAAATTTTGATCATGTTACCAATGAAAAATGCTTAGTATACTAAATTATAAGCATTAAATTAGAAAAAAATGTATTTTATAATATCTATATGAAGTTTATTTTGATGCAACTTATTAACGTACTTAGTTGCAATTCAATTAAAAATTTAAACATATAATAGGTATAATAGCGGCTCAATTATCAATGTGCGATTTTACTTAAAAAATAAGTAATCATTTATCAATGATGCGATAAACTTGAACTTAAGCTACTACCAAGCTCAAAAATAGTTTTGGCAAACATTCCAAGCCCATACCCTAAATTAGCTGCATCACCAATTGGAATATAGGGACCAATAGGTTGGCTACGGCTATATGTTAATCCATTTACTACACCCCATAAAAAAGATAGGGAATCGAATAACTTGTCTTCAGTTGAACTTTCTTGACTCTTAGCATTGGTTAACTTTTGTTCTTTTTGGCCTAAATTTTTACCTGATGTACTTTCGTAGAGGGTAGCATATTCTGCAGCCGTCTTAATAATTTCTTTACCCATAACACTTTTCTTTAATTCAGACTTATGCTTTTCTAAATTACTAACAAATTCATTTAGAGGGTAATCTTTATCCCAAGCTGTAATTTCTTTTTCAGGTAATTCAAAGGGTAATTGGACTTTGCTCCGTATAAGCGTGTTTAACAATACCATAAAATATAAGTCAGCTATTTTCTTATTAGATTCTTCATTTAAGGTCATGCTTCGATGATTTGCGGGAGAAAACTGCCCTTCTGCAAGCAACCGCATAGCTTCTTTTTCTTCCTAAGTCCATTGCTCTTCTTGGACCATATCCTCTACTACATCTTTATAGGTACTTTTAAATATTGCAATATTTAAATTTTTTAGTTCGTTTTTCATATTTTGAAATTTAGGCATAAACTTTTAGTCAGAATATTATTTAAATTGATCAATTATAATACAAATAATAAGAATTAGCCAATTTGGAAGTATGACGGTTAAACTATGCAATTACTTAACAATCGTGCTATTACAACTAGCACTAATTCAAAAATTATAATCAAAATAAAGTAAACATTACCCTTAGAAATGTTACTTATTCAATTATTTTAGTTTTCATAAACTATACTTCATAAAAGCAAATGGCATTATCAATGGGAAAAGAAAAATAATAACCCAATTTTTTGCTAATTTGCATTTGATTTGTACAAATTGGTAGGTATGATTTATAATTTACTTGAAACTTTAGCAAGGATGCCATTATGAAAAAATTACTACTTGCCTTTGTTGTTGTTTCTTCTTCTTTAACTTTAACTGGTTGTGGATTCGGTATGGGTGGATGTTGCCCTGATTATAGTGCCGTTTCTTATACCACAACTTCTTGTTGTAGTTCTAACTGGTAATTCCTATTAAATAGAAGGTCTAAATTAGACCTTCTATTTACGTAATTCAATCACTGTTACTTCGAGAGGTTTTTTCTCTATATTTACATCCTGATGGGGATATTTGCCTTGCTTGACACTTAAAAAAACCGGTTTATTTTTACTAAAAGTAATTACTTCTCGCTTACCTGTCTGATAAATAACCTCCATTTGTCCACTATCTTTTGGTATAACAACTCTGGCAAATTCATGGGTATGGAAAGGTAATCGTTGGTTAGGGCAAATGATTGTTTTCCAAACTTTAGTTGCTTTATTTTCAATAAAGATTTCACGCTTAGTTTCACAGTTTGCAGCTGAGACAAAAGCACTTGGTAATAACAAGGTAAAAATCAAACCCTTTTTAAACATAAAACTTCCTCTAAAATTTAACCTAAGTTTAATAAAGCAGGAACCTCAGGTCTAATCTCTAAAAGCCTATTTTTATCTGTGACAAAGACGACCGTAGGTTGATGTTTTTTACAATTTTCTTCTGCTAATTGAATAAAAGAAGCAATAATAATAATATCCCCAGGTGTTACTAAATGCGCAGCAGCACCATTTACGCAAATGGCAGATGTTTCAGATTCCCCTTCAATTGTATATGTTTCAAAACGTGTTCCTGCTGTGACATTCCAAACTTGTACTGCTTCAAAAGGTAGTATATTAGCTGCCGCTAATAATTGAGGAGAAATGGTAATACTTCCCTCATAATCTAAATCAGCGTGAGTAACATATGCCCGATGAATTTTAGACTTTAACATACGACGATAAAACATAAATTCCTTTATATATAAGATTTGATTTTTAATAAAATTAAGCTAATTTAAAAGCGTTATTTAAGAAAAATAATAAGTTTTATAAAATCAGATACTTATAATTTTTTAATACAATTATTTTAATGATTTGTATAATGCCTGATGTTAACTCACAATGAATTATTTATCATCCCTTTGCTAATTAAATTTTAAAGAAATAATTATTATTTTTTCTTAATGCACTATTGAGCTTGAACTGAACAATCAATAACGTGTAAACTGATTTCAAATTATTTGTTAATTACTTACAGGGGCATCGTTTTGGCTAAGATTATAGTTGTCACCTCAGGTAAAGGCGGGGTAGGGAAAACTACAACTTCTGCAGCAATTTCTTCAGGCCTAGCTCTACAGGGCCATAAAACAGTTGTTGTAGATTTTGATATAGGACTTAGAAATTTAGACATTATTATGGGATGTGAGCGCCGTGTAGTGTTTGATTTTGTAAATGTTATTAATGGAGAGGCAAGCCTTAACCAAGCTTTAATTAAAGATAAGCGTATTCCTCAACTTTGCATTTTGCCTGCTTCACAAACACGTGATAAAGATGCATTGACTTTAGAAGGTGTAGGTAAGGTTCTTGAAGATCTTTCTGCTGAATTTGATTATATCGTTTGTGACTCACCTGCTGGCATTGAAACTGGCGCACTTATGGCAATGTATTATGCAGATCATGCCATTGTTGTTACAAATCCGGAAGTATCTTCTGTGAGAGATTCTGATAGAATTCTTGGCATATTAGCAAGTAAAACTAAACGTGCCATTGAAAATGATAGTCCTGTTCAAGAGCATTTACTTTTAACTCGCTATGATCCTATAAGAGTTGAAAAAGGAGAAATGCTATCTGTAGAAGATGTAAAAGAAATCCTTGCTATTCCTCTTATTGGCGTTGTACCTGAATCTAAAGCCGTACTAAAAGCCTCTAATACAGGCACACCTGTTATTCTTGATGAAGTTAGTGATGCAGGCCTTGCTTATAAAGATGCTATAGCTCGCTTTTTAGGTGAAAGCAGGCCTATGCGTTTTATCAGTCCAGAGCGTAAAGGATTACTACGCCGGCTATTTAGTAAAAACAAGGAGGATGTTCCAGCATGAGCATATTCAGCTATTTAAAAAAAAGAACTAGCACAGCCTCTGTTGCAAAAGAGAGGCTACAAATTATTATTTCTCATGAGCGTACTCAACGAAGTACGCCCGATTATTTACCTAAACTGCAAGAAGAAATACTCACTGTCATTGCTAAATATATACCTATTACTCGTGATAAAGTGAGTGTTAACTTGGAGCGTATGGGAGATAATGCTGTATTAGAGCTAAATGTTACTATGCCAGATGAGGCCCTTGAAGAAGCTTAGGTTAGAGTACATGACAGCATTATTGATTTTTTCTCTTTCTTTAACTTATTCAACTGGCATTAAATTAATTCTAAATGTCTTACTATAATCATATTTAATTAAATATCTCCCTTTCAGAACTAACTTTACTAGCAAATTACAAATTAGAATTCTATTAAATTTGTGTGGTAATTATCTATTTTTAAATAAATTTAATTGGCAAATATTTAAATTTTTTAATTGTTTCAACTAGTCATATTTTGGTAAAAAGATAATAGATCTCTTTCTGAACCAACAACAAAGAGACAAGGTCTGTCAAAAAGGACTGAAAAAGTACCTTGTCAGAAAGTACAGGAGTATTTTGAAGGCCTTCCTTTGACCGAGTATGGCTAGCAATGGCAGTTTAGAAAGAGGTTTAATATAAACTACTATAATTACATATATATACTTCTCTTAATTTTACGGATATGAAAGAAAAACAACTTGTTGTGATTACAGGTGCAAGCAAAGGGATAGGTAAAGCATTAGCGATTAAATTTGCCGAGGAAAGCTATCCCTGTTTATTAATAAGCCGTCATATCACTCCTATTGATGAATTATTAGAAAATAAACATGTTCACTACGCTAGCGTGGATATAACCGATTATGCAGTTCTGGAGAAAGCCATTAGAGAAGTTGAAAAAATTTATGGTAAAACGGAATGTCTGATTAATAATGCCGGCCATCTTAAAGTAGGTGATTTTAGCAGTTTACCAATTGAAACCTGTCATTATGAATTAGACGTATTAGTAAAAGGTGTTATTAACGGTATTAAAATTGTATTACCAGACATGTCTTCGCGAAAAACAGGCAGCATTATTAATATTAGTTCAGCTGGCGATCGTAAACCCTATCCAACAGCAGTGGTTTATCATGCAAGTAAACATGCTGTGCGATGTATTTCTGAAAGTTTACAGATGGCTGAGGCTAAAAATAATGTTCGTATCATGAATATAGCGCCAGGATTAATAAGAACAAATATACATGAAAACATGGGTATTAGTTTTGAAGAGTATTGCTCATTATTAGGCAACCCTACATTTATTGAACCTAAGGAGTTAGCTGAAATAATTTACTTCTGTTTTAAACTGCCTCAGAAAATCTGTATTCGCGATATACTGATAATGCCAACTGATTGTAATTTTTAAGTTAGTTAATCATATTAATAAATTAGATAACTACCCTTGCTTAAATTAGTAGAGATATAAGCAACTTACCATATCTCTACTAATAATTACCTTAAGGTATAGCTTCAAGATTATTTGATTTATCGAAATTAACAGTTTTCTTTTGAGACTTTACCACGCGTGGATTAACTCCTACGCGGCGCAAATCTTCGTCATTAAAATCATCTACAGCAATAACTTCTTGTCGTGCTAATTCTGCTTCTTGTAATTGAGCTGCTTCATTAGCATTTAAAATGCCAACCTTCTCAGCTTCTGCTATCTGCTCAAGTAAGGTTAGTGAATGTAACTGACCTTCACGAACAGCTCGTGAGATTTTCTTTTCAATTGTTTCAACACTATATATTTTTTTAAAGGCTTCTTCTAAGCGTCCTATTGGACAGTTTGGTATTGCTTCTGAAAAGACTGATTTCACTAACCTTGAGCGTGCTTCACTCGGCTCCATCATGATTTGTGCTAATTTATGTTCTAATGCATCAGAGGATTTTTGTCTTAAATTCCCAAAAGGTTGTAAAACTAGTTTCAAAAAGATACGTGCCCAAGCGCTAGGAAAATTAGTAATTACGCCATGCAATGCAACTTCACATTCATAGAATAATTGCTGACAACACCATTCTACAAACGGTAATTCTGCTAAAGGTTCGCCATCTTCATGAAAGCGTTTTAAAACAGCCGATGCTAAGTATAAATGACTTAATACATCGCCTAAGCGAGCCGAAATTTTTTCTTTACGTTTAAGAGCACCTCCTAAAATAGCCATACAAAAATCAGCTGTAAAAGCAAGGTTTGTACTGTAACGGTGAATCAATTGATAATAGCGCTTAGCTCGACTTCGCGGAGCATAGGTTAAATAACCATCCGTAAAAATAAAAACAATGGACTTAACAAAATTTGCAGCGATAAATCCAGCATGTCCCCAAAATGCTTTATCAAACGCTGTAATATTTTGTTGACGGATACTTTCGAGCTCTTTATAGATATAAGGATGACAACGAATTGCGCCTTGTCCAAAAATAATTAAACTGCGAGTTAATATATTTGCGCCTTCAACTGTAATGGCAATAGGTGAATTTTGAAAACCGCGCCCTATGTAATTATTAGGTCCCAAACAAATCCCCTTTCCGCCATGAATATCCATAACATCGATAGCGACTTGACGTCCTCTTTCGGTTGTATGGTATTTTAAAATTGCGCCAGCTACTGAAGGCTTTTCACCATGATCTATTGCTGCTGCGGCAAAACTGACTCCGGCGTCAATTAAATAAGTATTACCAGCAATTCGCGCCAAAGGTTCTTCAATACCTTCAAAATTACCTATTGCTTGATTAAATTGCTTACGAACTCGCGAGTAAGCGCCAGCTGCTAGTGCTGCAGCTTGCGATCCTCCTCTAGCACTTGATGGTAAGGAAATAGCTCTTCCTGCACTTAAACATTCCATTAACATACGCCAACCAAGGCCTGCCATAGCAGCCCCGCCAATTAAGTAATCAATGGGAATAAAGACATCTTTCCCCTGAGTTGGACCATTTAAAAAAGCTGTATTTAATGGAAAATGTCTTCTTCCTTTCACAACGCCCGGTGTAGTTGCTGGAATCAAAGCGCAACTGATACCAACATCATAGCCTTTGCCTAATAAATTATCTGGATCAAACATTCTGAAGGCAAGTCCAATAACAGTAGCAACTGGGCATAAGGTGATATAACGTTTATTCCAATTTAAACGAAGTCCCAAAACCTCTTTACCATCCACTTTTTGTCGACATACTATGCCGGTATCTGGAATTGAAGCCGCATCAGAGCCGGCATTAGGGCCTGTAAGAGCGAAACAAGGAATTTCAAGTCCTTTAGCCAAACGTGGTAAATAATACTGCTTTTGTTCCTCAGTACCATACTTTAATAATAATTCACCTGGCCCTAAGGAATTAGGAACAGAAATAGTCGTGGCAGCACTAATAGAGCGTCCATAAATTCTTGCTAAAATAAAAGCCTGCGCTGTGGCTGAAAATTCAAGTCCACCATACTCTTTAGGAATAATCATTCCTAAAAATCCTTTTTCCTTGATAAATTCCCATACTTCAGGCGGTAAATCTGTGCGATTATGGGTAATATCCCATTCATCAAGCATGCGACACAATTCATTTACCGGGCCATCAACGAAAGCTTGCTCTTCTACAGTCAGTCGAACCGTAGGTAAATTTCTTAATTTATCAAAATTAGGAGCACCGCTAAAAATATCAGCTTCCCAACTAACTGTACCAGCCTCTAGTGCTTCGCGCTCCGTTGCAGACATCGTTGGCATTGATTTACTAATTGTTTTAAATAAATAGCGAGAAACTAATCGAGCTCTTAAAAAAGGGATAGAGAAAAATAATAAGATAAAAAATGGAATTAATAAGCTAACGGTAAGTAACGAACTAGGAGAACTAAACTTCCAGATTAATAAACCTACCACTGTATAACTAATAGTCCAAACGATCATGGAGGCTTGCTTACTAAGCAAGAAAATTATCATTCCTGCAATAGCAATAAATAGTAGACTAGGCAGCACAATTTCTCTCCTTTTAAATAAAATTTAGTAATCATTACTTTTAAAGAATATGGTAATAGTATATACAAATATTGCTACCTACGAAGTCTAATTTATCTTTTTAAGTTAGATTTATCAAATTAAAATCCCTAAGTATAATAAAAATCTGCTTAGCAACGGCTTCTGGACATTCCATAGGTAACATATGAGTACCAGCCATTTCATAACATTGTACATTATATTTTTTTTTCATATAGCGCAGATCTAACCTATCAATTACATTACTTTTATCACCATAAATTAATGCTGTAGGAACTGTTAATAATCCTTCATAACGCGGTAAATCATGAGGAACAGTGCGAAAAATAAGGTACTCAATAAACCGCTTAAAACGTAACCTATACCCTTTTTCAGTTTTTCTAAAGCCAAAGTCAATATAATCTTGTAAACAAGCATCACTAAATGTTTTAAATAAGGGGCGGCTTCTTAAATAACTTATTAACTCTTCTTTATTTTCCCAGGCGAATTGCCGCTTTTTAGCTCGAAAGGCTGGTGTTATTTTATCAATGAGACCTAGTAACTTAGCAAGACCAACGATGGTTGATTTAAAACGGCTTAAGAGCGGTGAATCAATCATAATAACCGCTTTAAACAAACCAGGCATTTTTATAGCAGCTAATAACGTTAGTACACCACCTAAAGAATGCCCTACTCCAATAACTGGCGGAGAACATTGAAGTTGAATAGTATCCACAAGTTCATCAACTAAATAATCCCAGTTTTCTGTCACAGGAAATTTAGAATTATGGCCAATTTTTTCAATGTAACAACAATCATAATTTTCTTCTAACGCAAGTAGTAGCTGGCGATAACAAGCCGAGGGGAAGCCATTTCCATGTGCAAAAAAAATGGTGTCTTTCACACATTCACCAGCTTTGTACTATCTCGTTTTAAAGAAAGAACCGCGTAGCAAAAATAAAAAGCTAAAATAGCAACTAAAGCTAAACCAAAACCGCTAAACAGCCAGTTAAGGGCAAGAAGAATCATAAAAGAAACAATATGAGGTGTTGCTGCAACATTTAATAATCGTACTGCTTGCCTATACGTAATAGAATATCTAAAAATTGCTAATGCTATCACTTGTCCTAGTAAAGCAAGTACTAACAAAATTACTAAATACATAAAAAATAAAGAAGCTACAATAGTTGGATAAATAATTATTTGCGAAAATAATTTAAGTTTATGAACCCCCGAAGAATTTAGCCATTGTGCTCCGTCAAAGTACTGGTTCATATTTTTATCAAACGGTATTTTATTAATCTTTATATCGACATTATTAAGCCCTTGCGATTCAGGTATCCGATAGAATAAACCATCTTTCACAATTAAGATGGCTAAGTCAGGATACTTACTGTCTATTTGCTTAATAGTTCCCGAGGTATCAACAGCAGCTATAACCTTATTTTCCTTGTTTTTAACTAAATAAGGCATAGGTTTATCAAGAGTTACCTCACCATTTTGAATATAAAATGGCGGTAAATTTTTTATAGGTAATATAATTTGCTGCTCAAAATAATTATTAAAATTTAAAATTATACGTACCGCGACAGGCAAACTGGTAATCACAAATAGTAATAATAGGTAAATTATCGCAAAACCTTTCCAGCGTCTTCCAACATCGATATACAAACGATTACTAAAAAATGACAAATATAATGCTTGAAAATAATCGTAATGCGGCTTATCAATGTCACGTAATGGCGTTTGTGCATCAGTCATGCCACCCTCCTATACGTAATCCAGTGTGTTGCTGGAACAAATTTGCCTTACGAACAATCGGCTTAATTCTAATTATCTCTTCAGTAATTATAGTTTCGGCAGAAGTTTTAATTGTGAAACGCTGCTCATTTATTATACTTTGAGCATGAATTAATTTATCAGATCCCATATTATCAATAAAAGATACTTTTACTTCTATTGTATCATCTTTAGACTCTGAAGAAATATGTAAATGTTCAGGTCGAATCCCGATGAGCACTCTTTCCTGATCTGTTCTTGTCAGGTTATCATTTGGCCAGGGAAGATCTATGCCGAGATTAGTCTGTATTTTTCGTTGCTTAAGATTTACCGTACCCGGTAAAAAGTTAACAGGGTACAGTCCTACAAATTCTGCCACAAAAACAGAGGCAGGTTGCTGATATAATAATTGTGGTGAGCCAAATTGTTCAATTTTCCCATTATTTAGTACCAGTACGCGAGCCGCCATCGTCATAGCTTCAATTTGATCATGGGTCACATAAAGACAAGTTGTATTAAGTTCTTGATGTAATTTTTTTATTTCATGACGCATCTCAGCGCGTAATTTTGTATCTAAATTAGATAACGGCTCATCAAATAAAAACACAGCGGGTGACCGTACTATCGCTCGTCCCATAGCAACTCGTTGTCGTTGCCCACCTGATAATGCATGCGGTTTACGCTGAAGAAAACTTGATAATTGCAATAAGTCAGCCACCTCACTAACACGTTTTCGAATGGCCTCTTTTTTCATGCCACGTAGTTTTAATCCGTAAGCCATATTGTCATAAACCGTCATATGCGGATACAGTGCATAATTCTGAAATACCATCGCCATATCTCGTCTATGCGGTGGTATTGAATTAACACATTCATTATTAATTAAAATACGGCCTTCGGTTACTTGGTCAAGGCCTGCTACTAATCTCAATAACGTTGACTTTCCACATCCTGAAGGCCCAATAACAGCTACAAATTCTCCCTTATCAATTGTTAGATTGATTTTATTAAGGATGGTTTGTTGTCCATACCGCTTGTAAACATCTATAAGATCTACCGTAGCCATTAGTGCATTAACCCCTTTTCAAACCAACGTTGCATGATGATTACAACAATACATGGTGGTAACATCGCCAATAAAGCAACACACATAATATAATGCCATTGAGGAATTTGGTCAGCGACCCCAGCAAGATAACGAATTCCCATAACAATTGTTGCCATATTTGTCTCTGTAGTCATGACTAAGGGCCATAAATATTGGTTCCAGCCATAAATAAAGAGAATAATAAATAATGCAGCTATTTGGGGTCGAGAAATAGGTAAAAGAATATCTCGAAAAAAACGCCAGGGGCCTGCGCCATCTAATTTAGCTGCATCAACTAATTCGCTTGGGATGGTTTTAAAGAATTGCCGAAAAAGAAAAGTAGCTGTTGCTGATACCATTAATGGAAAGGTTAAACCACTAAAAGTATTTAGCCATTGAAATGAGGCTACAACTTGAAATGTAGGCACGATTCTTACTTCAACCGGGAGCATCATTGTTGAAAAAACAAGCATAAATAAAAGCTTTTTTCCTGGCATATGGAAATAAATTAAAGCGTAAGCACTGCAAAGGGCTAAAATAATTTTTCCTACCGCAATTAATAATGCCATTACTAGACTATTTATCAAAAGGTGCCATACAGGTTGCCCCCCAGTCGTGGCCATTCCCTGAGTGAGCACTGTTTTTAGATTTTGCCAAAGTAATGGCCCTGGCCAGATTGGTATCGGCGCCTGCATCATTGCACTACCTGAATGACTTGCTGCAACGATAGCTAAATAAACAGGTATAAATAATAAAACAACAAAACTTATCAATAACAGATGATTAAAGAATTTATTTATTAGTTTCATGCGTAGTGAACCCTTTTTTCCAAATAACGGAATTGGATATAGGTTAGGCTAATAACAATTAGCATTAATAAAATTGACTGCGCTGCTGAACTACCAGGATCCATACCAACAAATCCATCTTGGTAAACTTTATATATTAATGTCCTTGTACTATTTTCAGGCCCCCCTTTTGTTAATACATCAATTATTCCAAAGGTATCGAAAAAAGCATAAATAAAATTCATCACTAATAAAAAGAAGGTTGTAGGTGATAATAAAGGAAAAATAATTTGCCAAAATCGACGCCAGCTTGTTGCACCATCAAGAGTAGCTGCATCAATTAAAGAACTAGGGATAGCTTGTAAAGCTGCAAATAAGAATAAAAAATTGTAACTAAGTTGCTGCCAGCTAGCAGTGAGAATAACAACGAATAAAGCCTGCTTTGGATAAATTAAGTAATTAAAATCATAATTAAAATATTGTAAAACGGTAGTAAGCCAGCCCATAGTAGGCTGACAAAGGAATCGCCATAAAATAGCCGCTATTGCTGGTGCTACTGCATAGGGCCAAATAAAAAGAGATTTATAAAATTTTTGGCTCTTTTGTCGTTTGTGAATAAGCGTAGCTAACCACAATCCGAGGGTTAATGTAACAAAAGTAATAGCAAAAGCGAGTATAAGTGTTACAGTAATTGCTTGTAAAAAAGCAGGATCTGCTGCCAAATCGAGGAAATTACTAAAGCCTGCAAAGCGGCTGTTAATACCAAAAGCATCACTAAACAGAAAAGCTTGTATCAAGGCATTAACGGCTGGCCAGATAAAAAATATTAAAGTTAATAAGATCTGTGGAACAACAAAAAGAACTATTAATTTTTTTGAAGGTTTATATTTTGCCATCAGTCATGCTGTTGCTAAGACGAATGAAAAGTATATACCGTACTAGAGGGCTTTTGCGAGATGCTTGATAAGTGATTTAAGAAAACAGCTATTTTAAAAAATAAATTATAAGCAAAAAGTCCAATTTATATAAATAGTGTAATTTACTTAGCCTTTCTTTCTTGCTAACAGAAACATTTTGTAATTACAGTTACCTTTTAAATCTGTTTTTGTTTAATATTCTTTAACTCATTAATTTTATATTTTATATAAAATGAAAATGCCCCTTATTACGCCGCTTAAAATTCCTAAGCTTATGGAGATCGCAGCTGAGTTACCTTTACAAGGTACACTTGCTATGTCTACTAATAAGCTGGTTTATTTAAATATTGATAATGATTATATTTATCGGCTTTATCCTTTATTAGATATCCCTTTTATTACAGAACCTAATTACTTTAATTCAGGCGGAATAGGTGCGCATATAAGTATAATATATCCAGAAGAATATGAGTCTTCAATTATTAATGAATTAGGAAATCGCTATCATTTTAATATACAAAATTTTGTTAGCGCTCAATTTGAACATAAAATTTATTATGTTTTGTTAATCGAATCAACTAGCTTATTACAATTACGACGACAATATAAATTGCCTGATTATCTTAATTTTAAGGGTTATAAAATAACTTTTCATATTACTGTAGCAAAAAGTGTGCAACCAACCTCATGAATTCTATCTATTTACTTCTCTAATCTAACAGCATAAATTTAGCTACCCTTATGACTTATTTTTAGATAGGTAAAGATGAATTCATCTGAATTAACTGATAAATTAGCTTCCTTAAGTACTACGCACTTTTGTGATGCGTTCTCCTTTATTCGTATTTTTGATAATAATATTCATAGGTTTTCTGGTTCTTTTGCATAGGCCGGAAGAGTATTTACCGTAATATCGGATGGCGATCTAATACCCGTCATGCAAGCTATAGAACTAGCTAGTGGAGATGTGTTGGTTATTACATTAGAAACTAAGCGGGCTTTAACTGGAGAAATATTTTCGACAGCAGCACAAAAAAAAGCATTGCCAGTATTTTAATAAATGGTTATTGCCAAGATATCAATGCAATTCGTAATCTCTCTATTCCATTTTACGCTAAAGGGATTTATCCAGCAGCTAGTACAAAAAATGAGCTAGGCAAACTGAATTGACCTATTATTTTTGACAATATTCCTATTGTTCCAGAGGATATTATTTTTGGTGTTGATGGCGGATTAATTGCAATAAGTGGAAATGAATTTTCTGAACTGCTCCCCATTGCCACAGAAATTAAAAAGAAAGAGCTTTATGCACTTGAATTACCAGCAAGGTAAAAAATTGAGTGAGATTTTCAATCTAACTTACCATATTAATAATCTTAAGTAACAGAAAATAAGTACTTTAAAAATGGCTATGTTAAATAAAATAAAACCTCATGAATCCATGAGCCACTCTATGAAGCTTCTTTTTATTATTAACTTGCATAGTTATTAATTTAAGAATGAGACATAATTATAATTATCAGTTGAATTTATAATGATTAAATTTGAAGTTTCATCCCTGGTAATTAGGTAATCTTATTATAAGCAAGGAATAAGGTGTGTGGATTAAAGAATTGTATCTTTTAATGCCAATCCGAGAAAACGCTCCAGAAGCGAAGCTCTATGTACGTATCGTTGCTGAAAATAAAGATAGTTTTAATTCTAAGCCTTACATTTTTATGTTACCTGGTGGCCCTGGCGCTAACCATTCTCATTATAAAGCTTATGAATGTTTAAATAGTATAGGTAATGTCGTTTTTTTTGACCCACGAGGATGTGGATTGAGTGATAAGGATATACCCACAACTTATAGTATGGATAATTATATAAAAGATTTAGAAGAGATTCGCAAACAACTTAATTTGGAACAAATTATTCTTTTAGGTAAGTCGTATGGTGCGATGTGTGCGCTAGGTTACGCATTGGAAAATTCTCAATATATTGCAAAACTTATCTTAGCAGCAGGCTCTCCAAGCTATAAAAATCTTGATGATGCAGAGGCGTATATTAAAACTTTTGGCTCTAAAGAGCAGCAATTAATTTGTGAAAAATTATGGTCAGGTACTTTCACCAGTAATGAAGAGGTTAATGATTACTTTGATAAAATGGATACAGTATACTCATGGAAGAAAAGACATAATCTTCCAGCCCAATCTTCTCATGCTGATTACCCTTTCGCACATGAACCTCTGAATCAAGGTTTTCGTGGTTTTTTACGTACTTTTAATTATGAAGATCGTTTATCAGAAGTAGCCTGCCCTACTCTTATTTTAGTAGGCGAAGAAGATTGGATTACCAATAAAAAACATTCTATTGTTATGGCAAATAAAATTCCTAATAGTAAGCTTATTATTTTGAAAAACGCAGATCATTCTATGGAGCTAGATGCCCCCGAAGTATTTTTTAAGAATATTGAATTTTTTTTAGCAACAATCTAGATAAGATTCCTTTTCAGTTTTTTCAATCTAAAGCACCTCTTGATCGACTTTCTTTCGACACTTATAAAAATTGATAAAAACCATGATACATCATTAAACCTCTTTCCAGACAGTCAATAATGAGACAAAGTCGAAAATAGGATCAATCTTATAAAAAGGATTTAGGGATTGAAAACCTATTAAAACAGGATTTAACAAATTAACTATATTTAATCTAAAGTTAAAACCTTCTCATCAGAGCAATTGACCATAGTTAATTTGGCGATGCGCCATCTGCCATAGATGCTTTACTCATATCTTCCGCAAGTGCATCAATACCGGTAGAAGCACTAGGCGCCGAAAAGGCATATCGATTTGTTGATGTTTTTTGAGGACCTTCATTTAAGTTCTTTGTTTCAGAGCTGTCACTTTCAACTGAATCCTTTGTTGCAGAGCCGTCACTTTCAGCTAAATTCTTTACTATCTCATCCGTTGTAAAACTAAGTCCCCGTCCTTTTGATTTAAGCATTACAGGCGATCCTGGATAAGTCACCTCATGATGTTTTGCATATTTTTGAATTTCATCTTTAGCATCTAAAACTACTGCATCTGTAGCACTTTCAAGAGTTACATTGATTTGAGTTCTATTATAAAATTTGTTTTGCTTAAAAACTTCGTGGATAGTACTATCTAAGAGACATTCAGGGAAATGTGAGCCATCAAATCCTAAGTTAACATCGCCTTGATATTGAATTTCCTTTATTTCTGGATAATTTTGATCATCTGCTATTTCCTTAGATATTTCCTGAAATTTGTCTTTTAATTCTCTATAAACTATTTCTTTCCTTGTGCCCATATCCATTGCGCTATCTAATTCAATTGTAAATTCAGAATAATGACTATTCTTTCCACCAAGAGCAAACCGTATTTTGCTTTGGTTCATTTCAAATTGATTATGTACACCCTTTATTATTAATGTTTGTGTTTTTGGATTTACCCCATAGATTATTTTAATAACGTTTGGCATGATTAACCTCTTATAATGCTCAATAATTTACATTTTTTGCTTCACATAATTCTGTTAGATCAAAAGATTTACGATTTGTTAATTAAATATATCAAATTATTATTAATAAACTATTAAGGGGCTCTATAAATAGACTAAGTAATTGCAAACTATGTAACTTTCTATTCTATCGACAATATGCTATGACTCAAAAATATCCATCTCATTAAAAGACGCAATTAAAAGGCTAATTCTGATGCGTTAAACACGCCCAATGGACCTAGGCGACTGAATTTAAATAAATTATATTATGAAATATCGTCACTTTAAGCTAAACGGATGGCTGAAATGTATTATTATTTTTACTAGAAAGTAAGACTTGCTTAACCTTATATGGTGTATGATCTGTGATAAGGAAATAAGCGTTTGGCTTGTCTTTAACAAAATCAGTATGAATAGCCATAATAGGATTAACCAAGGCAATATTTTGCAAAATTTTATCTCCTTCTCTATCTCCATCTAAATAGGCAATAAGATTTGAAGGATAAGCGTAAATATTTCTTATGCCGTGATAATCTAAAATATTTTTAACTTTAAACATGACCTGCTCATCAGCCCAAGACTGTCCAAGCACTGTTACATTACTAATAATTTGTTTGATCCGGGTAAATTCAAAGGTATGAAATATTTTTTCTAGGTATTCAAATTCATTATCCGTAAAACGAGGTCTATTACAACGTGTACCGACGACATAATCTTTTAGCTCATTAAGAAAATCCGTTTCATTATAAGATTGGCTCATTACTGCTCGCGCTTTACGCCAAAATTCCACAACCTGTCTGCTATTATCAATAATAATTAATTTCGGCTTACCTTTACTCAATTGACAAGCTATCTCTAAAGAACGCATACCAGAAACTGCAATTAAGGCAACATCTTCATTCGCCTCATGTTGGGGTAATTTATCTATAATAGGATCATTGCCTTTGATCATAACTTTATAATCCTCTAAATCTTGCTTAGGGATTTGCTTAATATTGTAGGCTTTCTTGGCTAAACCTTTTCTAAAGAATGATTGTATTTTAATCGCTGCTTGGGTTTCTTTTTTACTATACATAAAGAAAATACCATACAAATAAACAGTTAATTGACGATTATAATTTTACTTGATTCTACTTAAGGAAATATTAAAAATCGGATTTTATCTTAGTTATCTTTAGCCTGTTTGCTTACTATCAGACCATAAGAGCTATAACTTAAGTAAATAGATATTAATTAGAACTAACTTAATAACGCATTGTTATATTAAACGATTATTTTGTTCTTGAGGCATATACTCTGTATCAACTTTTACAAGCTTTTTATCAAACATTAATAGTTGATATTTTCCCTGTACTCTACTTTCCTTTGCAATAAATAAATTATTTTCCTTTTTACTAATAAATTTATTTACTTCTTTTACATTAAATTTAAAAGGTTTACAAAAGTGTAAATATGGATTTAGATAATTACTTTCCATTTGCTTAGACTGCTCTAAAAACTGAAATAACCGCTCAAACCCAGGTATGTAATTTTTCTTTTCACATTCACTCAATATTGCATCTAATAAAATAGGTGAGGAAAGATGATAAGGCGTATTAGGATTAAATACTTTATGCTTACTTTTCCCATGCGTAATCATTGATACTTCATAATCCCAATATTGCAGTAAATAACGGCTAAGAAATGAGATATTTATTTTATTATCATCTATAAATTTTAAAATGACTTGAGAAACACTTTTATCTTGAATTTTAAGGTATAAATCACAAAGACCTATGGCAAAAGAAGGATAATCTTTTCGATCACCTTCCCAATCAATAGTTCGTCCTTCTTTGATTAGACAAGTGCTAGATAAAATATCTTTTATTTGATTAAGCTCGTTATCATCACCAAAAAATTCTATTTCTAAATTAGTTACGTTTCTGATAATAAATTTTAGTGTCATAAATCCCTTCTATTTTAATAATTCCAATTACTTGACAAATTCATATATTATTTTATAACCAATTAGCTTTTATTCGAGCTTCGGTGGAATTTCGCCAGAATTAGTTGCCGCCTTTCGTTGTTTCTTTAATGTTCTTTCTAAAAGTTGAGTATAAATGGGTGGGTTATTGGCTAATTGGACAATTGTTGTTGATGTAAGGCAGGTAACCATCAAAGGCAAAATTAAAGAGTAATTCTGTGTCATTTCTACAATTAGAACAATACCCGTTATAGGCGCTCTTACGGCAGCAGAAAAAAGTGCCCCCATCCCTGCTACCGCAAACATGCCTGGATGAACACTTGTTGCCAACATTAAATGATCTAAAATTTGAAAACAAGCTAAACCTATTATAGTGCCTAATGCCAATAGAGGCGCAAAAACCCCACCCGGAACACCTGTTGCATAAGAAAACATCGTACCTATAAAACGCCAGATAATTAAACCAATTAAAACATAAAGGCTAGGAAACAAATGTAGGGATTTTTCAATAATTTCATAGCCACCACCAACCAGAGGTGCATAATAATAGGCTAACAAGCCAACCACTGCACCAAATATCGCTGTAAAAATATAATGAAAAGAAGTTGATAATTGATCGATCAAACTTAAGCTAGACATTAAAACAATATTAAATAAAAAACCAACTAACCCAATTACAATTCCCAATATAAAAAATAAAACTAAGGAAGATAAACTCGGTGTTGCAAACACACTCATAGGAATTGCAGGTGCAGAGCCAAGGATTAAACGCAATGTAATAGTTGCAGCAATACAACAAATCGCTACCATTTTAAAATTTGTAAAACTAAAATTGAATTGATTCCGCATTTCCTCAATAACAAACAATACCCCTGCCAATGGCGCATTAAATGCTGTTGCTAAGCCTGCCGCCGAGCCTGCAGCAACTAAAGTATCCCTTCTGTCTTGTGGAACATGGAGTACCTCACCTAACATATCACCTAAATTACCGCCCATTTGAATCGTTGGACCTTCACGTCCTACTAGTAATTTAGAACTAATTGCCATAACGCCACCAATAAATTTTACAGGTATTAATCGCCGCCAATAAATGGGCCTTTCATGCACCAATGCCCCTTCTATTTCCTGAATACCGCTACCCGATGCTTCTGGCGCAAAACGTTTAACTAAAAATAACGCGAATAATACGAGTACCATTGATATAAATGCTGACACTAATTGAGGTGATAAATGTAGGCGTTCAGCAAAATGAATGATATTAATAATAGAATTATTGGTATGAGCAATTACTATTTGAAATAGAGCGCCTATAATACCAACTAAAATTCCTAAAAGAATTGAAATAGCATAAGCAGGCAAGATTCTATTATTCATTTTTTATCATCTTCATTAAATTATTAATTATTCGCATCCCAGCTTGTTTCGATAATGACAAAATTGTTTCTGGATGAAACTGCACTGCATAAATAGGCAGATTTTTATGAGATACGCCCATAATTATACCATCTTCACTATATGCAATTACGTTTAATTCTTTGGGCAAATTTTCTTTACGCGCGTAGAGAGAATGATAACGCCCTGCCGTAAAAGAAGGATTTAACCCTGATAGTAAACCTTTTTGCTCTGTTACAATGATTTCGGAAGGCTTACCATGCACAGGATAAGGTAAAATATCAAGCTCTCCACCAAAATATTCAACAATACCTTGTAGCCCTAAGCATACCCCAAATAAAGGTTTATTTAACTCAATAACCGCTGCAATAGTATCCATTAGATTAAAATCAGCGGGCTTTCCAGGGCCGGGCGAAAGAACAACCAAATCATAATCATTTTCTTTTAAATAAGAAATAGCGTAATTACTACGAATAGTTTGAACTTCCGCGCCAGTTTGTCTTAAATAATTTCCTAAAGTATGAACAAATGAATCCTGATGATCAATGAGTAATACTTTTTTACCTATACCAGGCTTGTCATTAACAGTATCTATTTCTTTTTTCTGCTTGTTACGCAATAAATCCAGAAAAGCAGAAGCTTTAAGGCGAGTTTCTTCCTCTTCAGCTTCCGGAATAGAATCGTATAAAAGGGTAGCGCCAACTCGAATTTCAGCTATCCCTTCTTTAATTCGTAATGTTCTTAAAGTTAAACCAGTATTTAAATTACCATCAAAACCAAACCAGCCTACAGCACCAGCATACCAGCGACGCGGTGACTTTTCATGCTTTTCAATAAAATTCATTGCCCACAATTTAGGTGCGCCCGTGACTGTCACAACCCACATGTGAGTTAAAAAAGCATCGACTGCATCAAATTTTTCACGCAAGATCCCTTCAACATGATCAACAGTATGAATTAAGCGGGAGTACATCTCAATTTGTCGCCGACCTAAGACCTTAACGCTTCCGGCTTCACAAATCCTTGACTTATCATTGCGATCAACATCTGTACACATAGTTAATTCAGAACATTCCTTTTCTGATTCTAAAAGCTCTTGGATATTTTTAGCATCTTCAATAGCATCTGCCCCTCGTCTTATCGTACCTGAAATTGGGCAAGTTTCTATGCGACGTCCTGTTACCCTTACATACATCTCTGGTGAAGCACCCACAAGGTATTCATCATCACCTAAATTAATAAGAAAACCATAAGGTGAAGGGTTATTAGCGCGTATGCGACTAAAAACGGCAGACGGTCTATCATGACAGGGTGCATAAAAGATCTGGCTTGGAACGACTTCAAAAAGATCACCACAAGCAAACCGTTGTTTAGCTATTTCAACAGTTTGTGCATATTCACCCGGTTTATGATCGCCCACTATGGTAGGCTTGAATTTAGGTTCATACAATTTGTATTGCCCATCACGAGTCAAAGATTGAGTTGAACGCCCTTGAAATTGAAAATCGTAACGGCGAACAAAAGCTTCTTCCTTACGATGGTTAACAACGTAAATCTCATCAGGTAAATAAAGAACCATATCACGCTGATTAAGCTCCCTTTCCTTTTGCTTTTCCAATGCCTCAAATTGAAAAATTAAGTCATAGCCGAATGCACCATATAAGCCTAAATAAGGTTCGTCTGGTAATTTAAAAAATGCTATTAATTCACGAATTAAGGTAAATACTGAAGGTTGTAGACTACGTTCTTCTTCACTAAAAATCCTATTTTGGTGCTTAACTTTTAGATAACAAGTTGATTTTGAATAAGATTCAATTACAATCGAATCTGAAGATTGGAGGTGAGTATGAATAATTACTAATAATTCTTCACCACGTTGATTTAACGCTTGAAAATAAATTTCTTGCCCACTTAATATAAGCGCTAAGGGCGGATTAACAAAACCGATATCCCAACAGGTATAGCGCCCCGGATATTCAAAACTTGAAGCAAATAACGCACCACGCTGCGAATCTAATTTTTCTAACAACGGCTCTATGGCATTATCATATGTTAATGGCTGCTGTTCGTATTCGACATGCACACCACCTAGCGTTTTATTTTGTACTAACACTATAATATACCTCTTAAAATAAGCGTTAGAGCTTTAATCTATATATAGATTAACTTAATTAGAAAGGATACCTCTAAATTTTAAGGTATACTTTCTGCTTTTACCAGGAGACCTCATGACTGTTGATGTTGATGATTTAAATAACGTTGCTCGCTTAGCTTATCTTGAAGCAGAAACCCAAGAAATAGAAAAACTTGCTTTAGAAGTCAATGCCATTATTGATTTTGTGCAACAGCTACAGAGTATCAACACCAAGGAAGTAACCCCTCTCTTTCACCCTTTAAACTTAAATCAATCCTTACGTGAAGATGAAATCACAGAGGAAAATTGTAGCAAGGAATTAGCAAGTATTGCACCTAATTTTGATAAAGAGTGCTATTTAGTGCCTAAATTTATTGATGCAGGGCAATAATATGTTAGATTCGCTGTCTGCCATTATAGCAGCTTTAAAGAATAGAGAATTTTCAAGTACTGAATTAACGAACTACTATATTAAACGAATTCAAGCTCATAAAAATTTAAATACTTTTATTTCTTTAGATGAAGAATATGCTTTAAATCAAGCCAAGAAAGCTGATCAATTACTTGGTACCAATGAAGCCAAAAAACTTACAGGCATTCCGATTGCTCATAAAGATATTTTTTGTACTACTCGCTTACCAACAACGTGTGGCTCCAAAATGCTTGCTAATTTTCAAGCCCCGTATCAAGCAACCATTGTTAATCGGATAGCAGATGAAGGAGCCATTACGCTTGGTAAAACGAATATGGATGAATTTGCTATGGGTTCTAGTAATGAAAACAGTTACTTCGGCCCTGTTAAAAATCCATGGGATGTCAAACGTGTCCCAGGCGGGTCTTCCGGTGGCTCCGCCGCAGCTGTAGCAGCTGGTTTAATTCCTTTTGCGACAGGTTCAGATACAGGTGGCTCAATTAGGCAGCCTGCCGCTTTTTGTGGTATTTCCGGTATCAAACCAACGTATGGCTTAGCATCTAGGTTTGGTATGGTTGCATTTGCTTCCAGTTTAGACCAAGCAGGCCCAATGGCACGCTCAGCTGAAGATTTAGCGTTAATTCTCGAAATTATGACTGGTTTTGATAGCAAAGATTCAACTTCTATTAATAAGCCGAAGGTTAATTATTTAACCAAATTGAACCAGTCTATAAAAGGCTTAAAAATTGGATTGCCTACTAGTTTCTTGCAAAAAGGGATTGATCGTTCTATTCGAGAAGCAATTGAGAAAGCGGTAATGTTGTTTGAGCAGCAAGGTGCAATTATCGTTCCTCTACAATTATCGTTACAGCCGCTTTGGGTTGCTTGTTATTATGTTATCGCTTGTGCTGAGGCTTCTTCTAATTTATCACGCTATGATGGTATTCGTTTTGGACATCAAAGCAAGCGGGCTACGACACTACAGGAATTAATTACGTATTCACGCAGCGAAGGTTTTGGTGCTGAAGTGAAGCGACGAATTTTAACAGGTACTTATGTGCTTTCTTCTGGTTATTTTGATGCTTACTATTTACAAGCACTTAAGATAAGACAGCTTATTCAACAAGAGTTATTAACTTCATTGTCACAAGTAGATTTGATTTTAGGGCCTACTACCCCTACTTGCGCTTTTCAATTAGGCGAAGTGACTGATCCTATACAAAACTATTTAGCTGATGTTTTTACCGTTGCTGCTAACTTAGCTGGTTTGCCTGCTATATCTATTCCAGCAGGTTTTAATAATAAATTACCTATTGGAATGCAGTTAATAGGAAACCATTTTAAGGAATCCCTATTACTTAATGTAGCTTATCAATATCAACAGATGACTAATTGGCATTTATCTAAACCAAGTGAGATATAAAATGATGGCATGGGATACGGTCATTGGCCTTGAAGTACATATACAACTTAAAACAAAATCAAAATTATTTTCTGGAAGCCCTACTAAATTTGGTAGCCCGCCTAATTCACAAGCTTCATTTATCGATGCAGGGCTACCTGGGATATTACCTGTTCTAAATAAACAAGCTGTACGTATGGCCATTCAATTTGGCCTTGCCATTAATGCTAAAATAAATCCTTTATCTTATTTTGAACGTAAAAATTATTTTTACCCAGATTTGCCTAAGGGTTATCAAATTAGCCAATTTCAACAACCTCTTCTTAGTAATGGTCATTTAACTATCGAGCTTAATTCTAATTATTATAAAAAAATTGATATTGTTAGAGCTCATTTAGAAGAAGATGCCGGTAAACTCATGCATGAAATGCAACCAAATCATACAGGTATTGACTTAAATCGAGCTGGTATACCATTGCTTGAAATTGTAACTGCTCCTTGTATTAGTTCAGCTGATGAAGCTATTTGTTACTTAAAAACATTACATCAATTAGTTCGCTTCCTCGATATTTGTGATGGCAATATGCAAGAAGGCTCATTTCGTTGCGATGTTAATATTTCCTTAAAGCCAACTGGTTCAAGTAAGTTAGGGACAAGGACTGAATTAAAAAATTTAAATTCCTTTCGCTTTATTGAAAAAGCCATTGCGTTTGAGCAACTCAGGCAACGAGAGCTATTAGAATCCGGACAAGCTGTTCAACAAGTGACCCGCTCATTTTGTCCTATTACAGAAACTACCCAAGTTTTACGCAGTAAGGAAAATGAGCTTGATTATCGTTATTTTCCTGATCCAGATTTACTTCCTATAGTAATCAACACAAGCAATATTGAAGAAATACAAAATCATTTATTACCTCTGCCAGAAGAAATAAAAAAATCATTAATTGCTGAAGGTATTTTCTCTACAGATGATCTAGGATTTTTATTATCAGATCCTACCATTTTTAAATTTTTCTCTTCTGTACGTGACCAAGGAAAAGTTGATAATAAATTAATCGTTAATTGGTTAAAAACAACCTATACAGCAGCGTTAAATGAAATAAATGCAACGTATGAAAATCCTCCTGTTTCTGCACAAACCTTAGCTGATTTACTAAAATTAGTGGACACAAAAACTATTTCGCATGCTATTGCTAAACAAATTTTTAGCAAACTTTTATCAGGAGAAAAAAATATTGAGCAGATTATAAAGCAAGAGGGTTACTTACAGATAACTGCGGGAGATACTCTTATTTCTTTAATTAAAGAATTGGTAGCAAAATATCCTCTTCAAGCACAAGAATATCGAGCAGGTAAAGAAAAACTTTTAGCTTTTTTTGTTGGGCAAGTGATGAAGCAAACGAAAGGAAAAGTAAATCCTACTGAGGTCAATGCATTATTAAAAGACTATTTAAAATGACGTCTTAACTGACTCTACTTTCTAAAATATTGGGGAAAACTGCTAACATTCATTTTTATTATTTTATTTTAAGTGGTGGTTCTCCCCTCACTAAAGTTAATAAACCTTTTATATTTTTACTGCTTAATAAAAAAATTAATAAGAATTAACAATAACTGTTGACCCAACATTTAAAAAGTTTTGATTTAGCCATTGAGCAGCACTGGGAAGTACGCGAATACATCCATGGCTCGCATTATAATTAGGTACTTCATAAGCCCCATGGATAGAATAACTGCCGGAAAAATGCATACAATAAGGCATTAAAGCACCACCGCCTGTTTCTATAGGATAAAGGCTTGATTTACAGTCAGGCCCTTTTTTTGAATAAACACTAAACCTTCCAGTAATAGTACGGCAACCTCTACCGGTGTCCTCACAAAAATCTTTTCCACCTGAAGCACTACCTGTTTTAACCCGGTTTCCAGCTTCATCATACGCAGCCCAAGCCGTTGCTTTTGGATCAAAGATAAATACTCTTTTTCCTGTTGCTTGTCTTTTTTCTGGAAAATAATTGCTACCTTTTGAATCAAAACTATGATGCATTGTATAATGTGTAAAACCACCATCGTCCACAATAGCAACTGATCTATCCATTGACGTACAAGCGGCTGTTAATACACACAACGGCCCCAAAATGAAATATTTTTTCATTGGTGTATCCTCCCTTTTTACTCTTTATCGGGAGAATTTGTAATAGGTTTAGCTTTTTAAATGAAATTTTTAACTTATTGAGTTATTTATTTTCTTTTAGGCTGTTATTGAGCTCTTTTTGCAAAGAAAGAGGCAACATTGCTAAGATAGCAAGTTGTAATTGCTTGTCTGTACATTCAAAACAGCCTCCACGAGCAGGCATAGCACCAAGTCCTTCGGCTGTATGTGCAAAAACTTTAGTAAAACCCTGCTTCATTCGTATTTCCCAATCCATTAAAACGCCTATTTTTGGCGCACCTAGTTCAATGAGTGGTTTTTCTGCATGACAATTTGCGCAAAAGTGTTGAACAATTTGTTGGCCTTCATCTTGCTGACCACGTATTTTAGTAAGAAAAACTTCGGGTTGATGTGTTACCGCTAATGAAGTTTTAATGAATAGGATATTTAGGAAGATTAGTTTTAAACATTTTTTCATAGACAATATCTCAAACACTTTTTAGTAAAAAAAAGAGCTTACCTGAATTTATGGTGAACAGCTATTTTCTTAAGAATAAAAAAATGTTTATTATTCTTAATTTCAACTGGTGACATCATTTAAAACTTATGTTATAGATTAAATAAGAATTGAAATTTCTAAAGATTTTATCATAAGGAGCCGATTAAAAATGGTGAATGAGATTGAGGACATGGTTATGGTAAAATCTGTAAATAATGGAAACAATTCTAAGTTGTCGAAAAATCAATTCTTGCCTTACAGTAACCATGATTGGACTATCTTTTTAAGTCAGTTTTCTTTTTTAAAAGAGATAATTCAACAAGCCAGTACTATTAATCAAAATCGCATTGCGCACCTTAAGCATGAAATTGCGTCTGGACGTTATCAGATTAATAGTGAGCAAATAGCCCTAAAGCTAATTGCTGATTTTTAAGGTGCATAGATAGCGTAGTTTTTTCTCATTCGTATCAAATTAAAAATAGTCACTCGCACTATTTTTAATTTGAGCGCAACTATAGTATTAATAATTAATCCAACTAATATAATCCTATCCAGCCAACTTAAATTTTTGCTACTTAGGGTAATTTTTTTGAAGAAATACTAAAATCTTTAAACAAAATTGAAAGGCTATAGGTAAAGTAATGGATAAGTCCCCTAATGACCATAATTGTTGTCATCATAGTTCTCAAGCTAACAAGGTGTCATCTCATACCGAAGATAGCTCTAATATAATTTATATCTTCCCTATGCACTTAACCATTCGTCAAAAAGGTCCAGGAAACTGCCCTATATGTGGCATGGCTTAGAGCCTGAAATGATTTCTAAGGCCATGCAGTAGAAAATACTGAATATATTGACATGCGTAGGCGATTTTTTCTTGCTTTAGCTATAACGATACCCATTGTTTTACTAGCAATGGGCGAACATTTTTTAAACAACTATTTTTCACCATATTTATCTTTCTGGTTGCAAGCAATACTTGCTACGCCCGTTGTATTATGGGCTGGCTGGCCATTTTTCGTTAGAGCTTAGGCATCTGTAAAATCTATGCACTTAAATATGTTTACTTTAATTGCTATTGGTACTTTACTTGCCTGGGGTCACAGTATTATAGCGTTACTAGCCCCCCGGGCTATTCCCACCTACTTTTCATTTAAGCAATGGTTTGATGGTGTCAATGATGCTATTACTCTACCACAAGCTGATATCGGCATTGCAATGGGAACCGGAAGCGATATTGCTATAGAAAGTGCTGATATGACTCTTTTATATAGTGATTTAGTGGCTATTTTAAAAGCATACGACTTATCGAAAACCACCATATATAATATTAGACAAAACCTATTTTTTGCCTTTATTTACAATATCATTGGAGTCTCTATTGCGGCTGGCCTACTCTATCCTTTTACAGGTTTATTATTAAGTCCTATTTTTGCAGCTGCAGCCATGTCTTTAAGTTCTGTCTCAGTTATATTAAACACCCTTCGATCACGTTTCAAAGCTGAAAAATTATGACTCTTTATTGATCTCAGCAAAAGAGATAATTTGATTACGACCGTTATGCTTAGCAGCATATAATGCTTTATCTGCAGCCTCTACTAACTCCGTAGGCGTTCTGCCATCATTAGGATACATAGCGACTCCAATCGATACAGTAATGGGCCCAACTTGCTGTGCACCATAGCGGACTTGTAATCTTAAAACAGCTTGCCTAATACTTTCAGCGCGCGTTAACGTTGTTTTATGATCGATATTATAAAAAGCCACTACAAATTCTTCACCACCATAACGTGCTGCAATATCACCAATTCGAATAATACCTTGTAATATACGGCCAAATTCTTTTAAGACAGCATCGCCTGCATCATGCCCATAGGTATCATTAATTTTTTTAAAATGATCTAAATCAAGCATAAGAACAGAGAATGCTGATTTTGCTCTCTCAGCTTGATGAACGTGTTTAAAAAGAAAATCTTCTAAGTAGCGACGATTATAAAGCCCTGTTAATGGATCGCGAATGGATTGATAACGTAAGTTCTCTCTTAAACGCACATTCGCTAATGCTAAAGCCGCTAATTCAGCAAAAGCATTAATAAGAAGTCGGTGATTTTCGTCTAAAACCTCAGTACCATTGCGTAGCAGTTCTAAATATAACAGTCCATAAATATCATTTTGTGCCATTAATGGCACACATAAAAAAGCATTTTTTTCTGGATTATCTATTTTTATGTGGCTACAAATTAATTCGCTTTGATTACAACTGCTAACATGATGTTTACGTCCTAAACGTATTGCCCAACATTGCTCTGGGACAAAGGTCGTATCTTGAGCGCTTGGTTCTCCCCAGCGCGATATTATTTCCAAATAATTTTTAGAAGGATGCATCACATACAAATAGCCACTAGCAAAATCCAAAAGTCTAGCTGAATACCTAGACATCACTTCACTTAGCTCTTCTTGCGAATTAGCGGCAAGCATGATATCACTCATCTCAACTAAAAGTGTAATTTGTCTATTCTTATCCTCTAAGGCTTGCATGCCCTGTTCGAGTTTTTTATAAGATTCTTGCAACTCGGTATGCTCTTGAACTCTTTTAGTAATATCGCGAACACTTTGCACGGCGCTATTAAATTCATTTTTTTCATTGTAAATAAGATTAGCTGAAACTTCATAAATACGTTCTTCACCATCTACACTCACTTTAAGCGTTTTAAGGGTATCATCTTCATGAAGTGACTCTTTCCAAATGCGCGCTACCTCTTCTTGTGCTGCTATTGACTCAGAAAAAGCGTCTTCCAAGGCCATACCAACAGTAATTATCTTATTAAAAATAAGCTTAAATTCACGTTGATATTCTTCATTAAAAATTAAAAAACGGCAGTCTTTATCAAGCGCTGCAATCATATCACTCGCACTCTCAATGATTTTCCGTAGCCGTGCCTGTGTATTTTTATTTTGTAACTCTACCCTTTTCCTAAATGCTAACTCTCTATTGATTAGAAATAACGCCAAGATTAAAGAAATTATACTTAGTAAATTGCCAGCAACTAGGATCATGCTAGCTATATCAATATTTTTTACGGCATCTAAATGTCTTTCTCTTAAGAGTACTATCTCCACTGCTTTAATTTCTTGCCCTATACTTTTTACCCGCAAAGAAGTATCTTGGCCCTCTAAAAATACATTACTGCCTTCAACGGTATTGAATTTATTTGTAACTTTTAAATTGATAATTCTTTTTATTATGGCAATACGAGTATTAATAACAGCAATAAATTGATTCAAACGCTGATTTTGTTCTGGATTATCTTTAATCAATTCTTTTAAGGAGTTTAAACTATTATGTAGTTCTTCTCTCGTACTATCCATATCCACTAAGAAGCGTTCATTACCAGTTAAAAGGTAACCACGTTGATTAGATTCAAGATTGACAACTTTATAGAGGACTGAATCAATTTCTTGGATTACTTCATAAGTGTGAGTGACCCATTTATTTGATTCAATTAAATTTTTAATTTGCTGATTAGAATAATAGCTAATGATAATCAGCAATAAGAGCGCCATAATAAACAGAATATTAAGAGCAGACTTGCTTAAGTGTATGTTTTTTAAATTTTCCTGCAGCTCTTCTCTATCCATAAATATCCGTATAAATGAATAAAATAGATTAAAAATAACATAATATACATAAGAGCCTCCTCTATTTAAGAGGAAGCTCAAATATAATTTGGCCTAATTATAAGTATAGAAAGATTATAGCAGTTAGGAATAGAATTAGAGTAGATACTTATTTAGCTTGCATCCTTAAGGCACCATCTAGACGAATTGTCTCTCCATTAATGAGTTGATTTTCTATAATATGAATCACTAAATCAGCAAATTCTTCAGGTTTGCCCAGGCGCTTTGGAAAGGTAACTGTTGCTGCTAGGCTATCTTGTACTTCTTTAGGCATATTGAGTAATAAGGGGGTTGCAATTAGACCAGGCGCGATAGTGTTAACTCTAATAGCATGCTGAGCTAGTTCCCTGGCTGCGGGTAATGTCATGGCAACAATGCCGCCTTTAGAAGCACTATAAGCTAACTGGCCAATTTGTCCTTCAAATGCTGCTATAGAAGCGGTATTAATAATAATGCCGCGTTCTTGGCTATCTTCATCTATATTAAGCTCTATCATTGCTTCAGCTACCATACGCATAACATTAAATGTGCCAATCAGGTTAATATCAATGACCTTTTTAAAAGCATTTAGAGGCATTGCTCCTTCTTTCCCTACCAAACGTTTGGCAGGCGCAATACCCGCGCAATTGATACATATTCTTGGAATGCCCACTTTCTCTTTGGTTTTATTCATTGCCTCAGTTACGCTATTATCGAGGCTAACATCACACTCAATAGCTACAATATTTGGGTAATCAACAAAGGAACTGATATCTTTATCCCAAATAACGACTTGCGTACCTCTATCCGCAAGCTTTAAGGCGCAAGCTTTTCCCATCCCGGAAGCACCACCTGTTATCACAGCAATTTGATTATCTAAATTCATTAATTTGCTCTCTTAATTCATTTAATTATTTTAAATAAGTGGAACTTAAAGTTTTAAAGAGTGGCGTTCCAGCCTGCTCTACCCACTCAAAAAATACCATTTCAGACGTTAAAAGGGTTATACCGAGTTGCTGCATGCGTTTAAGAGCATATTTTTTATCTAACGCTTTGCGACTACCAACAGCATCAACCACAATGAATACTTCATAATCTTCAGCAACTAAAGCAAGCGCTGTTTGTAAAACACAAACGTGTGCTTCTATGCCAATCAGTATTAATTGTTTTTTATTTATCTCATTTAAATGTTGCTTAAAGGTTGGTTCGCCGGAACAAGCAAAATGCACTTTTTCGATGATGGTATTTTGAGAGGTAAGTGTTTTAAGCGAACCTAAAGTTGGTCCTAAACCACGTGGATATTGTTCACTTACAAGACATGGCACCGCAAGATCATTGGCTAGGCGCAATAACCACTGACAGCGTTCAACTACAGATTCGTTATTTTCAATAAGAGGGATTAGTTTTTCTTGTACATCAATTAAAAGTAAACAGGAATCATCTTTTCTAAGCAACACGTGTTTTCTCCTTAAATATAGCGTTTCCCACTAAGCTTTATCCTACGTTACAAGCCCGCTCAGCTCAGTCTTATACTTCTATGTACAATCCTTTGCCTCCCTCTCTTGTGCCGTGTCTGAAATTTAATAGAAAAAACTTTAAATATGTTTATACCATATTTTTTAATTCTTTAAAGCGTATTGACGTAGTGTATTTTTTTTGATACATTGTATTAATGTTTTAATGCAATATAACATTAATATGAAAATAAATCATGGATCTAAGCGACAAGCTCAGCAATTATTAATGGAAGCTATTGCCCTTTTAAACAATGAAGAAGAAGCAAGTGCATTTTTCAATGATTTATGTACGCCTGCTGAACTTGAAGCGATGGCTGATCGCTTTCAAGTTGTACCTTTATTACGCCAAGGCCTTTCTTATCGTTCTATTCATGATCAAACAGGGGTCAGCGTAACGACTATCACCCGCGTTGCCCGCAGTTTAATGATGGGAAGTGGCGGCTACTCCTTAATTGCAGAGAGATTAAATCAGCATGACTAAACGTTTACGCTTAGCCCTACAAAAAAAAGGGCGATTAGCTCAAGAATCTTTAAATTTACTCAAGCGTTGCGGCCTTCGCTTTCGACTTCGAGAGAATGCATTACTTTGTCATGTTGACAATTTTCCTATCGATCTTCTTTTTGTACGAGATGATGATATTCCAACGTTAATATTTGATGGCCTCTGTGATGCCGGTATTGTAGGAGAAAACGTTCTACTGGAAGCAGCAGTAAATACTTGTAATTCAAATTACCAAGTTATTCTTCCTCTAGGTAATTGTCGTTGCCGTCTAGCAATTGCTGTACCTGAACAATTTAACTATCAAAATCCTGGCAGTTTAGATGGAAAACGAATTGCAACGAGCTATCCTAATTTACTGAAACAGTATTTAGAAGAAAGAAAAATTTGCGCCGATATTTTAACCTTATCGGGTTCAGTAGAAGTAGCGCCACGCATGGGCATGGCCGACGCTGTTTGTGATATTGTATCAAGTGGTCAAACATTAGAAGATAATAAACTTATTGAAATGGATACGGTTTTAGAAAGTCAGGCTGTTTTTATCCAATCTTCGCAATCATTTTCTGATGAATTTAATACTTTATTTGCTATGTTAAAAAGGCGAATTCAAGCAGTTTTACAGGCTTGCGAACGTAAATATATTGTCTTTCATGCGCCAAAGCTTGCGCTTACGCGAATTTGTCAAGCCCTACCTGGTGCTGAATCACCTACTGTTCTGCCCTTATCAGATTACCCTGATAAAGTAGCGGTTCATGTAGTCTCTAGTGAAGGAATATTTTGGAACACCTTAGAAACAATTCAATCATTAGGTGCAAGTTCAATTTTAGTCTTGCCAATTGAAAAAATGCTGGAGTAATTGATGTTAAAAATTATCGATTGGCAGAACTTATCTTTACCAGAGCAGACTAATCTCTTAACAAGGCCTAAAAAAATAAACAATATTAAAGATCAAGTTAAGGCAATTATCACATCTGTCCAAGAACACGGCGACAAAGCACTTTTTGAATTCGCCTACCAATTTGATCAATGCAAACTAACAACATTGCAAATTGCCCAAGAAAAAATTAACCAAGCTTCTGTAAGCAAAGAGGCGTTAAAATCAATAAAAACCGCCATAGAAACTATTACGCTATATCACCAAAGTTTAATACCGGAGCCTTTAAGTATTACGACGACACCAGGCGTAAAAATCAAACGTATTTATCGACCAATTCAGCGAGTTGGACTATATATCCCAGGTGGAAATAATACCCCTTTGATTTCTTCTTTACTGATGCAAGCAATTCCTGCCAAAATTGCAGGTTGTCCCATAAAAGTTTTATGCACGCCTGCTAATAAAGAAGGAGAAATAAACCCTCACCTTTTAGTCGCTGCACAATTATGTGGGATTGATACCATCTACCCTATTGGTGGCGCGCAAGCTATTGCTGCCATGGCTTATGGTACCGAATCTATTACTAAAGTTGATAAGATTTTTGGGCCTGGCAATAGTTTTGTTACTGAAGCAAAAGCACAAGTTGCCCTCGATCCGAATGGCGCTGCTATTGATATGCCAGCTGGCCCCTCTGAAGTTTTAATCACAGCAGATAGCCAAGCTAATCCTGACTATGTTGCTGCTGATTTATTAGCACAAGCTGAACATGGTAAGGATTCACAAGTCATATTATTATGTGAAGATAAATCCCTAGCTTTTGCTGTTCAAAAAGCACTAACCAATCAATTCAACTTTCTATCAAGACAAGAGATTATTCAACAATCTTTAGAACAAAGTTCAATCATTATATGTCCAGCAAACGAGCAACCTACATTAATTAATCATTATGCACCGGAACATTTAATTATTAACCGGGAAGATGCATTAAACTGGGTTTCACAAATCAATGCCGCTGGAACTATTTTTATTGGCCCGTGGGCTGCTGAAACCTTAGGTGATTATGTGACAGGTAGTAATCATGTTTTACCAACTAATGGGTATGCACGCAATCATAGCGGACTTAGCACGCTTGATTTTGTCAAATCGATTACCGTCCAAGAAATCGATCAAATAGGTATTAAGGCGCTAGGTCAGGCTGCAATCACTTTAGCTCAATTAGAAGGCCTTGATGCCCATGCCAATGCTGTTAGCATTCGCCTAAAAAATTTGGAGAATTAATATGTCATTAATGGATTTAATACGCCCTGAACTAAGAGACTTAAAAGAGTATAAACCCTCGCAAGATAACCCTTCTTATCGCTTACATGCGAATGAGTCACCATGGTCGCCGGTTAAATTACAAACACTCGCTTTAAATCATTACCCTAATGTTAATGATCAAATAGCGCTGCAAGAACAATTAGCAATTCATTATCAAGTCGATAGTCAATCGATTGCCCTAGCACGAGGCAGTGATGATGGGATAGATTTTCTTATGCGTCTTTTTTTAAGCCCGGGAAATGATAGCATTCTTCAGTGCCCACCTACTTTTCCTATGTATATGTTTTATGCCCAACTTCAACATGCTGAAGTCATTAACTGCCCTCTTAATCCTGAAAAACAATTTGACTTATCAATCGATGAACTTTTCACAGCTTGGCAACCCAATTGTAAACTTATTTTTCTTTGCCAACCGAATAACCCTACCGGTAACTTAATCACTCTCGAAAACATAGCAGCTATTTGCCAACGTTTCAGCAATAAAGCCATGGTTGTCATTGATGAGGCCTATATTGAATTTGCGGCCTGCTCGAGCGCTACAACGTTACTTTCACAACATGAAAATCTTGTTGTCCTTCGTACATTATCTAAAGCGTTTGGTTTAGCAGGACTTCGTTTAGGATGTGTAATTGCCAACCCGTGGGTGATTAAAGCATTACAAAAAATCATGGCACCTTACCTCTTAGCAAGCCCTGTCATGGCCTTAGCTGAACAGGCATTGCAACAACCAGAGTGGCTGACCGACAGCGTGCACCAAATTCTTAGTGAACGCGAGCGTGTTTATGGTTTTTTACAGCAGTTACCAATTATTGAAACTATTTTTCCTAGTGAAGCTAATTTCATTCTTGTTAAAACTGAACATGCAAAAGCATTAACAAACTGGTTTAAAAAACACAATCTTGCTGTACGTGATTTTTTAGATACGCCTCTTGAGCAGTTTTTACGAATTAGTATCAGTGACAAGGCGACTAATCAGATTTTAATGACATTATTACAAGAATTTAGTGAGGATGTTTTAATCGCTACTTAGTTGCTAGAGCTTAAATACAATATATGAGATGAGTTGTACTATGCAAAAAATATTATTTATTGACAGAGATGGTACCTTAATAGAGGAGCCTTATGATTTTCAAGTTGATTCATTAGACAAAATTCGACTATGTCCAAATGTTATTCCATCCTTGCTTGCTTTAAAAAAAGCCGGCTATCGTTTGATTATGATAAGTAATCAGGACGGCTTAGGTACTTCAAGCTTTCCGCAAGAAAAATTTCAAATTTGTCATGATTTTATTTTGCACATCTTTTCATCACAGGGTATCGACTTTGATGAGATTTTCATCTGCCCGCATCGAGAAATTGATCAATGTGAATGTCGTAAACCTAAGATTGGTTTATTAAAAGATTTTCTGCAATCCAAAAATTTTAATCGGGAATATTCTTGGATGATAGGCGATCGTGCTACGGATAAACAATTTGCGGATAATTTAAATATCAAGTTTCTACCTGTATCAAAAGAACATGGATGGCAGGACATTACTGCGGCTATTTTAAATACTAAACGTCAAGCAGTTATTAAGCGTAAAACTAATGAAACAGATATTTCTATTGAAGTTATTTTCGATTCAAATAAGTCAAGTAATGTTGAAACGCCTATTGGCTTTTTTAGTCATATGTTAGAGCAGATTGCTAAACATGCTGGGTTTAGTTTGAATTTACAAGCTCATGGTGACACCGAAGTCGATGAACATCACTTAGTTGAAGATACAGGTATTGCGCTTGGAGAAGCATTAAAAACTGCACTAGGTGATAAATGGGGTATTGGTCGTTATGGCTTTACTCTCCCTATGGATGAGGCACTAGCGAGTGTCGCTATTGATCTAAGTGGTCGACGCTCCTGTCAATTTGAAGGTAAATTTACTAGGGAGTTTGTAGGCGGGTTAGCAACAGAGATGATTCCGCATTTTTTTAATTCTTTAGCAGATAGCCTTGGTGCCAGTTTACACATCTCAGTTAAAGGTGAAAATCATCATCATATGATTGAAGCCTGCTTTAAAGGATTTGGTCGTGCATTAAGGCAAGCCATACAGCAGACTGATACCAGTCTACCCTCTACCAAGGGGGTTTTATGATTGCTATTATTGATGTCAGCGGTAATAACTTAACCTCACTTGCCAATGCTTTAAAACAATTAGGGTATGATTATCAACTTACCCATGACTTGGACGTAATTAATAATGCAAGCCATGTCATCATTCCAGGTGTGGGTGCTGCTCATGCAGGCATGCAAGCGTTACATGATTACCGACTTATTCCTGTTATTAAAGCCTTAAAGCAACCTGTTTTAGGTATTTGTTTAGGCATGCAGTTGTTACTTGAGTATAGTGAAGAAGGCCGTGTCGATTGCCTTGGATTAATTCCTGGTATAGCTAAATGTCTGCCCAGACAAAAGGGCTATCCTGTACCGCATATGGGTTGGAATACTTTAAACTGGGCATGCCCCTCTCCCTTGCAAGATGGTTTAACGAACAAAGACTACGTTTATTTTGTACACAGTTTTGCTTTAGAAGAAAAAAACCATGCACTTGCTTTTTGTGACTATAGTATAAAATTTGCAGCCATTATTAAGCGGAATAACTTTTATGGCATGCAGTTTCATCCAGAAAAATCATCAAGTATAGGACTACGTTTATTACGAAATTTTTTAACCATTCAATCTAATGCTGCAACTGTTGGAGTTTTAAATGAAACTTATTCCTGCGATTGATTTACAGCAAGGTCAATGTGTTCGCTTACGACAAGGTAAGTTTAATCAAACAACCATTTATTCTTATAATCCATTAACACTAGCAAATAATTATGTTAAGCGCGGCGCGAATCACCTCCATATTGTCGATTTAGATGGCGCTAAAACGGGTAAGATACAGCAACTTCCTTTAATTAAATCCCTACAAAAAGCTGGTTGCACCTTGCAAGTAGGCGGTGGTATTCGTGATTTAGATACAGCCAAAAACTGCCTTGAAGCAGGCATTAACCAATTAGTTTTGGGAAGCATTGCTGTTACTGATTTAGAGTTAACCCGGTCAATTATAGATTTAGCGGGCGCTGATAGTATTATTCTTGCTATCGATGTGCATATTGAGAATGAAATACCAAAACCCGCTATTCATGGCTGGCAAACCTTAACTGAAGCCAATTTATGGGAAATCGTTGCCCATTACCAACAATGGCACATCAAAACTATTCTATGCACTGATATAAGCCGCGATGGCATGTTAAAAGGTCCTAATTTTGACCTTTATCAACAAGCCATGCTGCGTTTTCCTAACTTGCATTGGCAGGCTTCTGGCGGCATACGTGATGAAAAGGATTTAAATACGTTAGCGAACCTCGGTGTAAGCGCTGCCATTTTAGGTCGTATGCTTTATGAGGCTAATTCTATTTCATCTTTTGAGAGTATTGTATGTTAGCTAGACGAATTATTCCCTGCCTTGATGTACGTGATAATGTTGTTGTTAAAGGCGTTAAATTTGATAATCATCGTATCATTGGCGATATTCTTACTTTAGCCAAACGCTATTCAGATGAAGGAGCAGATGAATTAGTTTTTTATGACATCACGGCAAGTTCTAAAGATCGCCCCGTTTGCCCAGAATGGATTAATCGAGTCGCCGCAACGATTAATATTCCTTTTACAGTTGCAGGTGGTATTCGTACTGTTAACCAAGCAAAGTCTATTTTAAATGCTGGCGCTGATAAGATTTCTATTAATAGTCCAGCATTAGAAAATCCAAAGCTCATTAACGAACTAAGTCAAACATTTGGTAGTCAATGTGTGGTTGTTGGTATCGATAGCCAATGGATTGATGATGATTTTTATGTTTTTCAATATACAGGCAGTAAAGAAACAATACGTAATGCTGCTCGTAAAACCCTCGATTGGGCTAAAGAAGTACAAGACAGAGGCGCGGGCGAGATTGTGCTTAATTGCATGCAATCTGATGGTGTTCGCCGTGGTTACGATATTGCACAATTACAACAAATTCGTGCTGTTACAGATGTACCACTTATTGCTTCAGGAGGCGCGGGCAAAGAAGAAGATTTTAGCTGCGTTTTTAAAGAAGCCCAAGTTGAAGGTGCATTAGCAGCTAGCGTATTTCATGATCAAATATTAGCTATTCCTTCTTTAAAGGCTTATCTAGCAAAAAACCAAATTGAGGTAAGGCAATGATTAAAATTGACCCAACGAAGCTTGCCTGGGAAAAAATGGCCGGTTTAATACCAGCAATTGTTCAACATGCCGAAAGTGGTGATGTACTCATGCTAGGTTATATGAATGAAGAAGCATTAAAAATTACCCAACAAACACAAGAGCTAACTTTTTTTAGTCGTAGCCGTAATGAATTATGGCGTAAGGGTGCAAATTCCGGTAATACCATGACGGTACAGGCAATAAGCACAGATTGCGACGGAGATAGCCTATTAATCCAAGTGTTACCGCAAGGCCCCGCTTGCCATTTAGGCTTTAAAACCTGTTTCCAACCTTCGATTAATACAAAAATTAGTTTTTTAAGCGAATTAAATAACATTATCAAAAACCGCGCCAATCATTTAAATCAGTCAAGCTATACTGCTCAACTATTACAATCAGGACTTGCACGCTGCGCTCAAAAAGTAGGTGAAGAAGCAACTGAAGTGGTAATTGCTGCTATGAAAAAGGATAAAGAAGAATTAATTAATGAAAGTGCTGATTTAATTTATCATTTGTTAGTACTTTTGGTAAGTTGTGAGGTAGATTTTTATCAGCTAATCGATTGTTTGCGGCAGCGCCATACGAAATTAACAGAAAATAAATAAGCCCCTATTAGGGACTTATTTTAATATTAAAGTATCCGAAAGTTAGACCTAAAATGATGATTAAGGCTTACTAAGCGTGGCCGCTTGCGGGTTTAGAATTTCTTCTAAAACTTCTTTGAGTGAACTTTTCGCCATGAGGAATTCACCTTTAATAGCTTCAATTACTTCTTGTATACCTTGTGTAATTTTATCATAATCATTTTCAAGAGCTAACTTTTTTAATGTCTCAATTTGCTCATGTCGCTTAGAACGTTTCGGAAAGAAACCTATGGATTTACCAAAATGAGTATTTCTTTTATCATCATATGTTTTGGCAATATTATTTAATTTTTCTTGGAGCTCTTTAACCTTTGAATTAGCCACTAATCTATCTGTAGAAGCAGAGCTTGACCTTTGTTTTTCAGAATCCTCAGATGATCCTCTATTTCCTTGATTTCCTAATAGCGGCATCTTCTCTTCAACTCGTCCCGTGCCCTCGCCTTCTTTAACCGCATTATGTCTATGGCGTACTTGAGAAGTTTTAGATGAAGCCATCTCTCCTATTGTTGATACCGTGTGTCCCCCAACTTTTTTGTTTTTACTGGTATCCTCATCGTCTTTTTTAGAGTTTTTATGGTCATGCTTTTCTTCTTTCTTACTCTCTTCCTTTTTCTTTTTCATAAATGAAAAGGACTTTGACTGTTTCTCTCCATGGTGAGTTTTCGTCGCAACAACTTGAGCACTAGTAGTTTGTCCTTTCTTAGACTTTATTTGTTTAGCTCGCTCTGCGATCTGTTGTTGCACCTGTTTAACTTCAAGTTTAGTCACATCAACATATAAACTGACAACTCGTGTATAAAAAGTTGAAGAATCTGCAGATCTCGTCCATGATCCTTTAGTCTTATTACGATACTTAGCTAATTGAGTAATAACTTCCGCATTCCAATCTTTGCTTGGTGTATTTTTTATGATCTTTAATAGGTTAGTAAAAGCGTCTATATGCTTTGTATCATTATACTGCTTAACTTCCCATTGAAGTAATTCAATGAATTTTTCTTGCTTCTCGATCTTCTTAGATACCTGACCATTTATCGGATCAAAAGTATGTTGTGGCCTTTGTAGCTCTTCTATAATATTACCAGTATCAGCAAGCCTTATTTTCTCATTTTTCTCGTGAAATGAGGTGGCTGTTACATGTCCATTTTGATGGCCTTCTAATTTACTAGTTCCAGCTTTAGATGTAATTGTAACAACCATTGATTCACCAGGGTTATCACTATTATTTGTAATTGCATGAACTTTTGCTTCACGGAAACCTTTATTTTCTAATGCAAATGCAATTTTTTGGGCTAAAGCAGGAGTATTCCCGTCTCGTGACATACCAACTTCACAAGCAACAAGATAAAAATGTTTAACTTTTGATCTGTCTGTCTCCGCTATCATTTCATCCATTCTACTAGCAAATCCTTCAGCGTCATATCCACCTAACGTTGTGTTTCCATGTGTTTCACTAGGATTGTCACTAGTATGTCCTAAAATAACGAAACTCGTATTATCATCCTCTATACTAATTCTATTGCTTTCAACTATCTGTAAAGGTATATATTTTTCTTGAGGGTGCTTATGGCCAATAGTATATTTATGTGTAATACCTAATTTTTCTTGTAAGGCATTTGTAGTGTCATTCCCAGCATTTGCAAATGCTATGAATTTCATGTCTTTCTTTTCAACTTTAGTTTCCATTTTAGTTACACCTCAATTTAACTTTTAGTCATTCTAGCAAATAGATAACCCTTATGACTTTGCATTATACAGATGCAGCATTTTTTGATCAACAGTTTTACAAAAAATATATTTAATAACAGCCGAGGTTAATTTCCGGGCTCACCGTTGATAAATAAATGTTTTTTTCTAGATAAAAAATTAAAATGAACTATAATTTTAAAAAAATTAAATAAAAACGATAATTTAAACGTAGAGACGAAACCTAAGGTTTAATTAAGTATAATTTATTTTTGTTTTAAACAAGATTGAAAAAGTGTTTAACTAATATTAAGGTTTTGTATGCCTGAAAAATCCAAGGCTAGACAATAGCTACCAAGACAGCCGTTAAATAATTCCCCTCGGGAAAAGAAGGGAGTGTTGGATGACAACTGGCTGGCCCAAATGTGCCTAAAATACGCACCTGTTTTTGAACGGCTAACGCTTGCATTTGAATAAGATTAACAAATTCTGCAGTTGAGAGTGCTGAAGAACAATTACAGGTCATTAATAAAGATCCTGATTGCATCACGTTAAATAATTCTCTGTGCAGAAAACGGTAATAATTTTTTGCCCGTTGCAGATGCTGTTTAGAAGGGACTAATTTAGGAGGATCAAGAATAACTAAATCATAATTTTGGGCTTGACTTAAATAATCACGCGCATCACCTTCAATGAACTCAACATTGGTAAGGTTGTTTTTTATAGCATTTTGTTTTGCTTGCAAAATAGCCGGCGCTGAGCTATCAATGGCTAAAACATTTTTTGCCCCAGCACGCGCTGCATGGAGTGCAAAACCACCGGTATAAGTATATAAATCTAGAACGCTTTTATCACGTGCAAGATTAGCAATACGCTCATGGTTCTCACGTTGATCGAGAAAAAGACCTGTTTTTTGCGCATTAGCAAAATTCACTTGATAGATTATGCCTGCTTCTAAAACATCCATAGAAAGCTCTTCCCTAGATGTTTCTTCACTAATTTCCCAACCATCTTGCTTTAAGGGTTTTTGTTGGGAAAGCCAAATTACTCTTTCACAACTTACAATACCTCTAAGAGCAGCAGTAATATCATTTTTATGCAATTCGACCCAATAAGCAGAGCTTGAAACAACACAAACGTGATTAAAATGATCAATTGTTAAACCAGATAAACCATCTGCTTCGCTATTAAAAAGACGAAACGCATTAGTTAATTCATTAGGTAAATTAAGTGCTCTTCTTACTGCTAAAGCTTGTTTAAATCGCTGTTCTAACAATTTAATCAATGTAAAGTCAGGAGACACTTCCCAACTTTGGGCTAATATCCGGACACGATATAAAGAATGTTCATTATAAACACCTAAACTTAATCGTTCCTTAGTGTTTAAATCAGCGACATCAACTAACTCACCTGTTTTAAGTTTACCTTGCGTTTTACAAATTGCCTTGGGAAAAATCCAAGGATGGCCGCGGCGCATAGTATGTTGTTTTTCAGGATTAAGATAAACGACAGGTCTCATGGGTATTTCACAAATATCAAAAGTCGGCTAATCTACACTATAGTTTTGAAAATTGAAATATATATAGCGATTACTCAATTCTCATCTTTCTAAAGAACAATGGATTAAAACATACTAGTTTAGTAATTAGTTTAATAAGGATAATTATGCACCGGTTTGCAGCCAGATTCTTACCCTTTTTAGTAGTTAGCTTAATTTGTGGCGATGCAGTTGCAGGTCCATGGTATACAGGCCCTCTTCTTGCGCCAGCAGGACATACAATTCCTAGAGGACACACTAACCTCGAACCATATGCTTTTTTTACTGATAATGAGGGCGTATATAATCGACACTGGCGCCTATCTCATCTTCCTCATAGTGAAAGCATCGTAGGAAATCCTGTTATTACGCATGGTATGACAGATAAAATGGATATCCAGTACACCTTGCCTTATGCTTATAACGAACAGCAAGGTAGAAGTTATCAACATATCAGTGACGTTAGCGCGATATTAGGTTATCAAGCTCTTGAGCAAGGTAAAGCTAAATGGTGGCCTGATTTAAGAGTTACTCTACAAGAAATTTTCCCAAGTGGAAAATTTAAAGATTTAAATCCACTGAATAATGGTGTAGATGCAACAGGACTTGGTAGTTATCAAACCGGATTTAACTTAAATTTTCAGCACTTGTTACAATTAACTGAAGTAAACTACCTGCGTACACGCTTTAGTGCTGGCTATCTTATTCCTCTTGATGTAAATATAAGAGGTCTTACAGCCTATGGTGGAACAGCTAATACGAATGGCAAGATTAATCCAGGCAATATGATTAGCCTTGATTTAGCATGGGAATTAAATCTTACACAAAATTTGGTGGCTGTCATGGAAGGATATTATGCTAGTCGAGACCGAACGCGTTTTCGTGGTTTTCGAGGATTAACAGATAAGGGTAAGACACCGAAAATTGGACATGAATACATGGAAGAAATATCACTTGCTCCAGCTATTGAATATAATTTTAATGCCAATGTTGGTATCATTGGGGGTTATTGGTTTTCAATAACCGGAAAAGATGCTACTGATTTTAAATCCGTAGTCGTTGCTTTAAATATTTATATTTAATAAATATGCTTATTTATTAATCATATTAGACTTCTTCGGAAACTGTTAGTGTGGAGACAAGGTCAGTCGAAAAAAGTGCTGAAAAAGTACCGTGTCATGAAGTACATGAGCATCCCCATCTACATGAGGACAGGCTTTGAAGATCTTTTTTTAGATGAGATTGGCCCTCAATGGCAGTTTCCGAGGAAGTCTATTAAAGACAGTCATAGTCGATAGCTTATCAAAATTAATCATGCTAGCATGCCATTTTTGTTAATAGGATAGATTACATGTGGTTTAACAATGCGCTTATTTATCATTATGAGCTTGCGGATGAAAAATTAGATTTTGCACCTTTATTAGCGGAAGAAAAACTAAAACCTTGCCCACCGCACGCCCGCTTTATTTATGGCTGGCTGCCTGTTTCTGCCGATGAGCTTATTTGTGAAGTAGCCGGCGCTCTTCTCCTTTGTTTAGGTAAAACAGAACGTATTTTGCCACGCAGCGTGATTAACCAAGTTGTTGCAGAGCGTATTTTACAATTAGAGACTCAGCATGGGCGAAAAATTAAACGCTCAGAAAAAGCACAACTAACTGAAGAAGTGGAATTTGAACTACTGCCTAAATCATTTTGTATTCAAAAACGTTTATTAGCTATTTTAGATACGCAAACTAACCGCTTAATTATTAATACGGCAAGTGAAAATCAAGCATCTCAACTCACGTCACTTCTTCGCAAAACACTACCCAAAGTTCAACTTGAGCCCCTATCCCATCCCGATAATTTAGCGCTTCGGTTTGCTGAATGGATAACTAATCCCTCTACTTTACCAGCACCTTTTCAACTTGCTTCTGATTGCTTATTATTTGCCATGGATGACGAAAAAAAGCGAATTACTTGTAGAGGTTATGAACTACCTGCAGAAGAAATAGTTACTTTATTAGGACAAGGCTTAGCTGCAGCTGAAGTCTCTTTAATCTGGAATGAACGCATTCAGTTTACTTTAACGCATGACTTAACTTTCAAGCGTTTAAAAAGCTTAGATTACCTGATTGATGAATTTAATGATATTAATCAGCTTGAAGAAGATTACTTAAAGCAAGACGCCGAATTAACGTTACTTTGTGGAGAATTACGACATCTAGTAGATGATCTCATGAAGGGATTAGAGAATAAACCTAATGAAGCTTTAGTTAAAGAAAATGAACTTGCAGCAGAACTTAGCTAAATATCTTCTCTGCTGGACTTATACTTGCTACGAGTAATCAAGATCTCCTGGATACCGCGAACCAGTCGCGGTACGTAGGCGAAGAGAATATGTGCATGATCTAGGACGTAACCTAGGCTTAGGCTTAATACCACAACCTGATTTAACGCCTACAACCAACTAACCTTGGTACGTAGGCAGTATGTCATAATCCACAATATCCCACCTAGACCTACGTACCGCGACTGGTCCGCGGTATCCAGGTATTCCTATTAGTGCTAGACTGATTTTGAATAATTAACTCACCTATTTAATAGCTGCTGTGCATAATCATTAAAAACCTCTACTACTTGTTCTGGATTCTCAATCCATGGAAAATGAGCCGCATGTTCAATAGCTCTAATTGTAATATTTTCTCTTTGAAAATCGTTTGATTGGGTGAATAAGTGCAAGGGCGTTACATAATCTTTTTCGCCTGCAAATATTAACGTAGGCAATTTTTTAGGAACCCATTTCGCTTTATAAACTGAGTCAAAATGAAGAGCCGACCATTCACACGTTCTAAAATTATAAGGTAAATTTTCTAGAAAAGATAAATCTTCAGGTAATCCTTTTTCTGTAAAAAGATAAGGAGCAGAGAGGATAGTAAGTTTCTTTAAAGTGTCATTATTAGGTTTTTTTGCATAAGCTTCATTAAGTTTTTCAGCTTGAGCTATAGGATTACTCTGAACATACTTCATAAAATGTTGCTGCCAAGATGAATCAGGTGCAGAGCTCATTAATACTAAACCTGTTAGTTTATTTTCAAGTTCAGGCGTGGCTAATGCATACATCCCACCTGTTGAATGAGCAACTAAAATAACATTTTCTAAAGCACTTACTGCTTCCACTAAAGCCTCTGACCAATTAGCAAACGCCTTAGTATCATTAGCGGTTAAATTAGAGCCATCACCAGGTAAGTCAAGGTACCACATACTACCTGGTAGTTTTAATAATGTCGTAAGAGAAGCTAATGATTCAGATCCCATACCTGGGCCCCCCGGCAAAAAAAACCAGTTAAAGTTTGCGCCCGGAATAGTTTGAATTAATTGCAAGCGTGCTTGTAAAGAAGTCCATAGGTAGCTTTTTTGCATAAGTAAAAATAACGAATAAATAGCTTAATACTACCAAATACAAGCTCGCTAAGCACATAAAATTAATACGAGGGGTTATTTATCTAAGGATTCAACTTATTGTTGCCAACTTAATCAAAGTTATGTTTAATGAGTTTTGCAATAATTAATAGTAAGTCCTATGAATCGATACAATTATTTTGAAAATCCGTTTAAAGGCATACCTTTATCAGACCAGGTCACCAACCCTAATATTATAGTTGGTCGCCATAGTTATTATTCCGGTTATTATCATGGTCATTCTTTTGATGATTGCGCGCGTTATCTATTACCTGATCGCGAGGATGTCGATAAATTAATTATTGGTAGTTTCTGCTCAATAGGCACTGGGGTTTCTTTTGTTATGGCCGGCAATCAAGGCCATAGGATGGAGTGGGTAAGTTCTTTTCCCTTTTATTACACTGGCGATGATTATACCAAAGATGCAATAGATGGCTTTCAAAGCGCAGGTGATACTGAAATTGGGCACGACGTTTGGATTGGTGCAGAGGCAATGATTATGCCAGGCATAAAGATTGGACATGGTGCGGTTATTGGCGCACGTGCATTGGTGACTAAAAATGTTGAGCCTTACACCATTGTTGCTGGTAATCCTGCTAAGCCGATCCGCAAACGGTTTTCAGATGACCAAATAAAATTATTATTAAATATACAATGGTGGGATTGGCCTGAAGATATATTAGCAAAAGCAATGAAATTATTATGCTCAGCAGATATTAATGGTCTATACCAATTTTGGCAGCATCAATTTAAAAAATCTTAGGTGGCTTTATTTAAGTACTTGAAGCTTTAATGCCTTTAGCAGAATAAATAATTAAAGCTATAGGTCCTAATCATTTTTAATTCTATAAAATTTACAGGCTACGCCATGCCCTATTCCTGTTTTATAATATTTCATATTACATTTTTCCATGACCCTATGTGACGCTTTATGCTCTAGAGGAGCGAATGCAATAATGTAATCAGCATTTATATTATCTTTACTCCAATCAAGCAGCGCATTTAACACCTCAGAAGCATAACCCTTACTCCAAAATTTTCTCACAATTAAATAGCCTACTTCTATTTCTCCTGTTGCTATGGGGCCAAAGCCACAGCGACCTAAAAACTCGCCAGATTTTTTATCTAAAATAACAAAGCAAGGAAGGCGATAATTTTTATAATAAGATATAAATTCGTTAATCCTCTTCGCAGTTTGTTCTTTCGTTTGAATTCCGTTAGGAAAAAATTTTCTCACTTCTGGATCTAAATTTAATTCAGCGAGCTTCTCTAAATCCTCTGCTTTAATTAAACGTAAAATTGTGCGCGCTGTTTCAATACTAAGTAACATATTAAATTAAACCTTATCTTTAAAAGATAGAACCATCTTATAAATTAACTCCTTATATTTTTCTACTTTATAATTAATTTAATCATTTTAATTTACATAAAACTATTTAATAAATAGGCTTTACTAGACTTATAAGGAAAATTAATGCTCGCCATATTCAATTTACTTTTCAAATTTGCAAATAGTTTCGATTTAAAGGACTGGCAAAGGTTGGAAGAAACTTTAGCTGACAATATTGAATGCAATTATCAAGATTTACGAGGTGAGATTAAAACTTATTCTAAAGAAGACTATGTTAATTCTAGGAAAGCAGCATTATCTCATCTTCCAACCCAGCATCTGTTTTTCAATTTAGAGATTAATTGCCAAAAAATGAGGCTTGCTGTAGGCTAAATGTCTTGATCTATAGAAAAGATAAAGATGGCAAACAGTTTAATTCTCATGTTATTTACAATTTCGTTTTAATTAAATTTCCATGTAAAAAATGGAAAATTAAAAAAATAACACAAACCGTTTTATGGAATGAAGGTAAATCTAAAATTCATAGAGGGTTAAGATAAATTTAGTGATTAATTTAAGTCCTTTTTAACAAATAAATTTAAAGGTAATCCATTTTTTGAACTCCCGAACTTTATACTTTATAACCTCTCTCATCCAGAATTGTCATTTATTCTACCAGAAGCGCTTGAATTCTATTACTATCACACAGAATTTGCGCCAGAGATAATTCAAGCTGAACTTAAAAAAGAGATGAAAGTTAATTTTGCTTATACTATTGTGAGAGAAAAAAAGGTTATTGAAATATTTTCTTGTAAAAATTCTTTTAAATTTTGGCAAAGTTAAATATTAAATATGAACTAATAATATTTAATAATCTCTACATTTAATTTAAAAAGCCTTTATAAATTTTATTAAACTTCAGTATTAGATATATCACTCTAAATTCTTGAGATTTGTCACATTTAATTTTGATCAATATTGCACCATATTGATCATTTATGTTACAATATAATCATTTTCATACCACAAAAGTGATTAATATGCCTAGATCCACTATTGACAACCAATTTTCTGCTGAGCAACAAAATCCGTTTACTCAATCACAGGAGTTTTACTATTTAAATGGTGATCGTGTTCCTCTAATGATAATCAATCAATCTTATATAGAAAGAATGAACCCAGAAAATAAAACACGGAAATTACGTTTTATTCTTGAAAATGATCGTTATATAAGAATTTATACGAGGAAAGAATATCACAACAACCGTCTATTTTTTGCAGATGGTCAGCTGATTAAAGACAAAAAAATTACTGATACTCACTTTAAAGTATCCCCCACTGATCATTATGTAAAAATTAAGAATGAAGCTGGGAAAGAAGATGAAGTACAGGTGTTTACCCAAAGTCAGCTTGAAAAGCTTGGTATCAGGCCATCAACTAAACTAGCCAAACCTAGAGGGATTATATATTCAAAAAGCGACTCTGATAAAAAGAAATTAAATAATGACTTTTATTCGGAAGTCATAAGACCGTTAAATATTTTAAGTGCACCAAATTTGGTAAGTGGAAATAATTCTTCTCCTCGCAGTGAAAAAGTTAATAAATTAATGCAAGAAGAATTATCAATTGCAAATTCTTGGGATAAAAATAATTTAGACTTAATTGAAACCCTTAGAGACACGAGTGGAGCGCATGATAATGAATCACCCCAAGAAGTTGAGATAGGAGAACAACTACGCAAACGACAAAAATCAAACTTAACATTCTTAGCTTCAGCACCCGATTATCAGTATTGGGATAGTTATGTTTCCTGGGAGATAGCAGCTTCTAATCCTCCACATACTGTTACACCAGAATCTCATGCTACTACATCAAAGGATAACTCTGAGATGTTCGATAAGTTACCTTTAGAGGAAATAGATCCTTGTATATTATCATCAGCAGAGAGTTTACCGCCTCATTTCTTAGCCCCTAGCTTATCGAACTATTCACAAACGACACTTATAAGTCCTGCTGACTCTGAGGCTAGGCCGCCTATACAAAACCAGCCAACACATCATTTAAGACCTAACTTTGTGAACTATTCACAAACAACACTTATGAGCCCTGCTGATTCTGAACCTATGCCGCCTGCTGAGCAAAACCAGGCATCTATCGACAGCAGAAGCTTGCCGTTTGAGAAGCAATTTTTGGAGAGAAGACAAGCTCAGTCAGTAAATTATAATACTTCCCTAGTAAATCGAGGCTTTTTTGCATCTAATCCATCTTCTATAGTGGAAAACCAATTAGAGGGTACAGAGCCTAACTTCTATGGCAACTATGATTGATATTAGTTAGATAAACCCTCTGCTTTAGAGGGTTTAATTTAAAATTAAATCCTCTCTAACAACACTTCAATGTTACCTAGTTTTCTCTAATTTAATTAAAGATAAACCTCGTGTTTCACCTTCTTTAAGAGTTACTTTAATTTTTGTACTAAGAGCAACGGTATTGATATAAAGCAAATAGCGGCCAGCTACTAAACCAGTAGCATAAAACTCACCATTTTCAGTTATTGTTAATGGGATATGTGGTTGTAACCATGGTTCATCTTGATGATTTGCTAATGCAGTTTCAGCGATTAATATAATATTGCCCTCTGGTAAACCAAACCAAGGTGATACTCTACCAATTATTCCTGTTTGCTTATTATGAGATAATTGTTCTAAATTCACGATTGGTATAGGTTGTATTAACTTATTATTGAGTTTAATTCGAGCTGTTTTATACCCTGCTAAATTAAAATTAAGCTCTTGCTTATTAGGATGGCCGACAAAAAAACCATGAGGAAAAATTTTTACATCAGTTGCAACCATCTGCGGTAATTCGGGCCCTTTAATATTAAGTTGACCATAAACTATTGGCAGCTGATGAGTACTAAGTAAATCATAGGCATATTGATCTATTTGTTCAGCTATACTTTGGTCATAATTACGAGCTAACCATATTACCCACTGTTTAAATTGATAACTATCTTCCTTACTTGGGAGAATTAACTCTAAACTAGACCAATGATTATTTTCTTCTCTTAGCACATACGTTTGTGCTAATTCAATTTCTGATAATGGTGAATTCAGATTATATTTCTTTATGAGATTGTCAGCGATTTCTGAAGCGTTTTGTAGCTCTTTAGCGTTTAACCCATTGCGATAGAAATCTAATAAGTTTTCTTTTTGGGGATAAGTTTTAGGTAATAGAGAAGTATAAATATGCTGCCATGCGAGCGCATATACTTTGTTTTGCTTAATAGTTGTACCAAAATAATAATTACGACTAACAGACCATGCTTGATAAAGCAAGTAATCCTTACGTAATAATTGCGCATCTTCGAATGACATTGCTAACACGGGCAATGTCATCCAATAAAGAAAGAAATAAAATAATAATCCCTTATTAATATTTTTCACAATTAATAATCATTAATTAGGTATCCCAGCTGGTAATGAATGATAGGTTGCCTGATAGACCTGTAATGCATCTTCCGCTGCTTTATGCAATCCTAAGGCTTTATTAGCTCGATAAAGAATAATTAATGCTGGCTGAACACTGGGCGCTTGCGGATAGTTTTTAATTAAATAACCCGCTCGTTCTGCGGCAGCAACATATCGGTTACGTTCAAAATAATAATTTGCTGTATTTAATTCACGTTGAGCGAACATGTTTCTTAAATAAATCATGCGTTGCAATGCATTATTTTTATATTTACTTTCTGGAAAACGCTGAACTAACACAGCAAAATCTGCATAAGCTTGCGCTTGGGTTCCGGGTTCACGCCATGATTCATCTAGAGGTAAAATATTAGCAAAAGTACCTCGATTTTGCTGAAAGTTAGCCATTGCCTTCATGTAATAAGCATAATCTACATTTTTAGCGCGTGGATAAAGATGAATAAAGCGTTCGGCAGTGGCTGCGGCCGACGGATAATCTTCTTTCTGATAATAAGCATGGATTAAATCTAATTGGGCTTTCTCAGCATATTCACTGAAAGGATACATGGTTTCTAATGCCTCAAGACGTTTGACTGCAGCACTGTATTCTTTTTTTGCCATTGCTTCTTGTGATTGATCAAAAATTTGCTTGGCAGTCATCCCTTTATAAGGCCCATTATCATCGACTTCATTTCCCCACCATGATACACATGAAGTTAGTAACAGAATTATCAGAGTAAGAGTCAATGCTAAAATACGTTTCATAAAAATACCTGTAAACAGTTAATGCATTCTAATTTAGAGAAAAGCCATTAGACCTCTTTCCAAACTCGCTGCAGTAGCGTTTGGAAAGAGGTCTATTATACTCATCCTCTAACAATTACAAAACCTTATCATTAAAACTTAAATGAAGATTTAACTAAATAGTAAAAGTAACTAATTATTTTAAAAAACTATTTGCAAAGGTGTGGTGGTTGTTATAGTATTCGCGGTGGAGAGATGGCAGAGTGGTCGATTGCGGCGGTCTTGAAAACCGTTGAAGGGCAACCTTCCCAGGGTTCGAATCCCTGTCTCTCCGCCAGAGTAAACCTTCCCCAAATTTTTATTTCATTAAGCCTGTAACCAATTTGCCTTTTCTTTAAATAATTTTTCTAAATCTGCTTCCTTTTTTAAAATTGGACGAGCTAAATTAAATACATCACGTGGCTTTTGATAGTAAACACCTAAAGGAACAGGAAAGTCTGGGTAATTCAGTTGAGCTAGGCGAATGGCATTAATAAAACTGTGAGTTTGGTGAGTGTAGATATCTTCCATTTCATGAGCTTTATAATCAACAATATGCATTTCATTCTCACTGGGAATAAGTGCCCATTGCTCATTAGCACCGAATACTAAAGGCTTGCCTTCAGAAAGTAGAACGGTTTTCTCAGCACGATTAGTTTTCACTGCAAAGCTGTCAAATGCGCCATGATTAAAGATATTGCAATCTTGATAGATTTCTACAAAAGAACATCCTGGATGAGCATAAGCCTGCTTTAAAATAGAAATCAAATGATTTGGATCTTTATCAACAGCTCGAGCTACGAAGCTTGCACCCGCCGCTAGCGCTAATAAAATAGGATTTACTGGTTCATTACTAACACCAGACGGTGACGTTTTTGTAATTTGTCCTTTTTGAGACGTTGGCGAAAACTGACCTTTAGTTAGCCCATAAACTTGATTATTAAACAATAAAATGTTGACGTTAACATTTCTTCTTAAGCAATGAATTAAGTGATTTCCACCAATACTAAGAGCATCACCATCGCCGGTAATAATCCACACCGTTAAATCCTCACGCATGGCTTTTAAACCAGTTGCTACAGCGGGGGCACGGCCATGAATAGTATGAAAACCATATGCGTTCATATAATAAGGTAGACGACCTGCACAACCAATGCCTGAAATGAAGACATGTCGTTCTGGCGGTAAATCTAATTCAGGTAGTAATTTTTGCAATGCTGCTAAAATGGCATAATCACCACAGCCAGGACACCAGCGTACTTCAGCTTTATTTGCAAAATCCTCACGTTTGTAATTGTTGTTCATAATTAAGTTCCATTTTAATGGCTTTCAGCAATGTACTTACAGTAAAGGGCTGACCATTAGACTGACTAATTGAATGTGCATCAATTAAATATTCCGCACGAATAATTTGGCATAATTGCCCTGAATTTAATTCAACAACAAAAACTTTTTTATAACGAGCAAGTAGATTACCTAATTCGTTAGGTAAAGGATTTAAATAACGCAGATGTAATAATGCTAAAGATAACCCTTCCTCCTCTGCCTGCTTAACAGTGGACTTTAGGCTCCCATATGTACTGCCCCACCCAATTAATAAAGTGTTAGCTTGTTCATCACCTTCTATATTTAATGCTGTATATTCTCGAGCAATACCTACTATTTTTTGTGCTCGCAAATTAATCATTTTTTGGTGATTATCCGGGTCATAACTTACTTTACCTTCCTCACCTTCTTTTTCAAGCCCACCTATTTGATGAATATATCCCGGGCTGCCCGGTATATTCCAACTGCGCGCAAAATACTCATCTCGCTGATAAGGTTTAACAAACCGATTAAATTGTATATTAGGAACCTCTATAGCTCCTACATCAGGTATTTTCCAAGGCTCAGCTGCATTAGCTAAATAAGCATCTAATAATACGATAACGGGCGTCATGTAAGACACAGCTATTTTAAATGCTTCAAGGACCGTATTAAAACAATCGGCAGGTGAACGAGCCGCAATTACTGGAAGTGGGGCTTCACCATGACGCCCATACAAAGCTTGCCTTAAATCACTTTGTCCCATCTTCGTAGGCAAACCTGTAGAAGCACCTGCTCTTTGTACATCAATAAGCACTACCGGAAGTTCAGTAACAACAGCAAGCCCTAAGCTTTCACTTTTTAAGTCAAGGCCCGGACCTGATGTACATGTCATTGCCAAACAACCACCAAATGCAGCGCCGAGACAAGCACCCATAGCTGCGATTTCATCTTCTGCTTGCAATAATTGCACACCATAATCAACTAATTTAGCGCATTCATGCAAAATAGCTGAGGAAGGTGTAATTGGATACCCTGCTACTAATAAAGGTGTTTTCGTTTTTACAGCAAGGGTTGCTACCGCAAGGCTAATGGCCTCAACACCAGTGATTTGTCTATATTCACCTTTTTCTCGACTTACCTGGCCAAGCATAAAATGCTGGCGACTTAATTCGAGCGTCATTGCATAATTATAACCGGCAAGCAAAGTTAATTCATTTGCTTGAGCCATTAAGAGATTCGTTTTAAATTTTTTCTTAATAAAAGAAAGACAACTTGCTGTTGGCAAATCAAATAACCATAAAACTAAACCTAGAATATAAAAGTTCTTCGCTTTTTTAGCTTGAGCATGACTTATATCAAACTCTTTTAACGCTTGTAGCGTATAACTGATTAAAGGCAAACTAATGACTTGATAAAGGGATTTTTTATCTTCTAAAAAACTATTTGCAAGCCCTGCTTTTTGCCAATCTTTTTCTTGGAAACTATCTTCATTAATAATTAATAGTCCACCTTGAGACAAATAAGAAATTGAATTTTTTAAAGCGGCAGGATTTAAAGCAACTAAAACATCAAGTTCTTCACCAGCAGTAAAAATGGCTTCCTCTGCCATTGCAAGCTGAAAACCAGAAACACCAGAAACCGTGCCGGCTGGTGCTCTAATTTCGGCAGGAAAATCAGGCAAAGTTCGCACATCACGTCCAGTTAAGGCAGCAGTTATAGTTAACTGCTCACCTAAAAGTTGGACACCGTCACCTGAATCCCCTGTTAAGCGAATAATAATCGCGTCATTCATTGACATAATTTCTAGCTTCCACCATTAGCTGGCGCATATGCCTTACTGCATCCTTTAAACCAGTAAAAAGCGCTCGTGCAATAATGGCATGGCCAATATTTAATTCATGTAATTCGGCAATTGCAGCAATAGGTTTAACATTTTGATAATTTAAACCATGTCCTGCATTAACAATTAAACCGAGTTCTGCTGCATATTTAGCAGCCTCTTTAATTCTAGCTAATTCTTCTTGCTGCAGTGCAGGTGTCGTAGCATCTGCATAAGCACCCGTATGAATTTCAATAACAGGCGCACCTGTTTCAGCAGCTGCATCAATTTGTTTGGTATCTGGATCAATAAATAAAGATACCTCACTACCAAAGCGTTGCAAACGTTTCACAGCTCGAGCTACTAAATCAAAATTACCTCTAACGTCTAAGCCACCTTCCGTAGTAAGTTCAGCACGCTTCTCAGGCACGAAACAAGAATGCTCAGGCAAAATTTCTTCAGCAAAATCTAGCATAGCATCAGTCACTGCTAATTCTAAATTCATTCTAGTTTGCAGTACTTGTTTAATTAATTGTACATCACGCGCTTGAATATGTCGTAGATCTTCACGCATATGCAATGTAATACCATCAGCGCCTGCCTCTTCTGCCTCAATAGCTGCTTGCACAGGATCAGGATAGCGTGTACCGCGTGCTTGCCTAACTGTTGCAATATGATCAATATTAACGCCTAATAAAACTTCTTTCATACTTCACTCACTACTAAAAAAACAACAAACTATATTATGAAACTAATTGGCTTAAATAAGCTATGTTTTTCTGTGAAATTAATAGGTAGAAAGGCTAGCTTTACTCTATGCTAACGTTCCGCGACTTGTTCGCGGAATCTAGGAATCAGCCACATCACTGGATCCTGCGGGCAAGCCGCAGGACGTTGGCCGGGTAAAGGGTGCTACATATATAGAAGTGCCTAGCTCTGTCTTAGATTTTAATTCAAGCCAGGGGCTACCATTCTACTCTTATTTATTTAATGGAGATCTGAATTAAAATTTTTGAATATTAATCCTATCAACTACTTTACGCCTACCTTAAATAAGCTTCTTGAGATTAATCTACGACCGTCTAAAGCATGATTAATGGCTTGACGCATAATATATTTTGCCATTTTCAACTGCTGGGGATGATTTAACTGCCCATTACCAAGCGCTATTATATCACTTCCTAACAGCCCTTCCTTAGCCAAAATAAAACCTTGCCCTGCAACAAAAGTATATTGTTTTTTTACATCAATTAATTCAAATGAATAAGCTTCATGTTCATAAGAAAAGGCATAACCGCAAACTTCTAATAAACGATATTCAAAACGTCGTAATGTTGCTTCAATTTCTAATCGCTCATGACTCGTTGCTAGAACTTGCAATGTATATTCATAATTCTCATAAAAAGTTGGTTGGGACTCAGCGTTATCTAATAAATAAAAAACAAGTTCATTAACATAAAGTCCCGCAAACAAGGCGATCCCTTTCAATATTAAAGGCGCGGCGGTATTCTCTAACTGATTGATATAATTCCATCGCGATCGTGGTTGCTGGTTAACTGATAACCATAAAGGTATAAAAGGTTGGAGGAGAGTCTGTTTATTGGGTAGGCGCCCACCTTTATAAACACAAGAAATTATTCCTTGCTCACAAGAATAAAAAGTAGCCTTAAGACTTGTATCACCTAAAGGTTGCTTATGAAGTAACCAGGCGTTAAGAGAAATATTAGTCATAACCTAATTGTTTTAAGAAACGCTCATTATCAGACCAACCAGACTTTATTTTACACCAGCATTGCAGAAATACTTTTTTACCTAATAATTTTTCAATATCCAATCGTGCCGCTGTAGCAATTTCTTTAAGTTTTTGACCTTTTTCACCAATAATAATAGGCTTGTGATTAGCTTTATCCAACATAATTAAAGCATGAATACGCACTAATTTTTCTTCTTCTTTAAAAGATTCAATTTCAACGGTGGTTGAGTAAGGAATTTCTTGTCCGCAAAGGCGAAATACCTTTTCGCGAATCAATTCTGCACATAAAAAACGAGTAGAACGATCTGTAAACTGATCGTCAGCAAACAAATGCGGTCCTTTTGGCAGAAAATCTTTAAGGCACTTTTGTAATTCTTCAACCTGAGCACCTGTTTTTGCAGATAAGGGAATGATAGCAGCAAACGAATGATAGTGACTTATTTTCTCTATCCAAGGTAATAGCTGACTTTTATCCGCAATTTTATCTATTTTATTAATAGCTAATATACAAGGGACCTCTGCTTGGGCAATTAATTTTAAGACCTTTTCATCTTCCTCTGTCCAATGCGTCCCATCCACTATAAATACAGCCACATCAACATCACGCAATGCACTGCTTGCCGTTTTATTCATGAGGCGGTTAATGGCTTTTTTTTGACTTTGATGAATGCCTGGTGTGTCGACATACACAAATTGATACTCATCAACTGTGTGAATACCTAAAATAGAATGCCTAGTTGTTTGAGGCTTACGAGAAGTAATGCTAACTTTGCACTGTAAAATATGATTAAGTAGCGTTGACTTACCAACATTCGGTCTACCTACTAAAGCAATATAGCCACAATAACTTGTCATTTACTTCCAACCATGTTTATTTTTAAAACATTTTAGCATGTATTGAGTACTTGGTTAAGTCTAATCAATTTTAAAAAAATAGCGCAACTAGCAGGAAACGTTTAAATATTATAGCGTCACCCACTAAGTTTTAGCCAAGGCGCAAGAGTGTACATAGGCGTATTGTACTGCGCTGAATGAGCTTACAACGAAATATAAGGCTTAGGGGGTGGCGCTATAATAGTTATTTTTAATTAAACGCCTAAAGAAAGGTCATAAAATCTTCTGTATTTGAGCATAAAATATAATCGATATATTCATTTAAACTACATTTACGCCCTAACAAAGGACTGTAATACCGGCTTAAATGAATGCAAGCAAAATAAAAAAGCTCATTTAAAGAGCGTTTTCTTTGTTTAGGAATTTGAATATCATCCACAGTCAACCCCCAACTTGAATAAAATGGGAGGCCATAACAGTATACTTTTTTCTTAGCCATTAATGCAAAAAAACCAATTATTGAATTGACTACATAGATCCTTTCTACCTCGTTTAGAAGGGAATAAAGATCATAATCATTAGGCACAAAATGGATATTCTTATATTGTTCTAAATAGGGCTTTAAACTAGTTGGATTTAAATAAGTCTTTTTCCCAGGTATTTTACCAGGTGAATAAATTAAAATATCGCCTTGGTTGCACTCTAAAAGCACTTGGTCAATGAGCTTTTTAAAAGAAGCTTCTTTAATTTTATTTTCAGCCTCTTTATATTCATCAATTAACAAAAACTTAGGTCGACTTTTAGATGCTATAACTTTTGATTTATTTGAGTTTTTATGAGTGACAAAAAAATGACTAGAAACTATTCTGTTTATACAATGTTTTGCCTCATTAGCTTGTTGCTCGGTTAATTCAATTTCACTATTTAATAAATTGTTTAAGCAATTATTTATATTTTTTCCATCATAGAATTCTTTATCATCGATAATAATAGAAGTCCATTTATCGCCAAAATGAATAATTCCCCGCTCAAGATAAATTTTTGGTAAATGTTTTATTGCTTCGCTTGTCAAGGATAGTCGCTTTTCTTTAAACAAGCATTCTAGCTCAGCCCAAAAAATAAACTTCTGTCTTTTAGGCGAAATAATGGTTTTAGCATTTAATAATGGAGCAATGTAATCGAATTGACTATCTTCGTTAGAAAAATAAACAAAATCAATTGGCGGCCCTTCATTGGACAGAATTCGAGTAAGAGGAGGTGGTATTAATTTCAAGGGTTGTTTAACAATTTTTTCAAGTTGCTGATTAATGCGTGTTGTCGCCTGGCCATCAAAGCCATTTAATGAAAATGATTGAATTGCCCATTTAGTAGGCATAGGCCTGTCAAAATGTTTATCTTGCAACCAACTATTTAAAACTGTTTTCAGCTCTTGTTCACTAAAAACACATTTTATACCTGCTCGCTGCCAATCCTCCTTAAAATCAAAATACTTAACTGACAAGGATCGCTTACCCATTAATAATGCTTCAAATAACATCGTACTATTAATGGATACGATCACATCTGCATGATAGATCGCTTCTTCAGGATCAAAACAGTAAGCTGGGTTTGGTGAGTCAATAAAAAAATTAGCTTCTTGCATTTGGTTCAAAATTCGCTTATTACCGATAAGGTAGCCTGTAGGGGGGCAGCGTAAAATAAATTCATAATTTTTTTGTTGGCAATAATCGATCAGTTGCATAATGATATTATGCTGCGCTTGGATTGCCATTTGATGATTGACTTGAAAATCTAAACTTTGAGCAGCAAATAAAATAATAGGTTTGTCCTTATTTAATTTTGCTCGCTGACAAAATTCATTATGTGAGAATTTTGGTTGATAATCATAATATCGATCAAGTTTTGGTGCACCAACAATCTCTATTCGATTTTCAGGATAACCACGACTAGTAAAAATATCTTTTTGTAATTGGCCCCAACACAAAACATAATCGCATAAAGGTGTATTAATATTAGTTATGGGATGAAAATAATATTTGTCACGATTAAAAAATACCGATTCATGCGGAATAAGAATGGTTTGAATTTTTAATTGTTTACACACCTTTATAATTTGACGCTGTAACAATCCATAGTCGAAAGTAAAAATAATCCCTTTTACATGACCTGCAATCGGGTTTAGCCAATTTAATAAGATGTCATTTAATTGATGTTGGCAATGTTGTGTAAAAAAATTAATTTTATTACGACTTTTAATTGTTTTGGTATTAGAGAAAATAGACAAAGGAATTAATTGAAAATTAGTCGCTGAATTATTCAGATAAGTAACCAGCCTATTCGTTAAAGCTTCTATCCATGGTAAATATAAATAACTTGGCTGACTCTGGCACAATTCAATATAAGTTTCATTAGGTTTTTTATGAATTAAACTTGACTGACTAATTAGGTATATTTTTATTTGTCGATGCAAAAACCTTATTAATCGCGCATAATATTTTATAATGGGTAAGCCATTAATTCCTTTCAATAGTTTTTTATTTGCTTTTTTAATTAACATAGCCTTTGCTTGATAAGTCTAAAAATCTTATTTAGTTTTCACATTTACTAAATAGCTATTGCTACTTTGGCTGCTAAAGCTAACTGATAAAGAATAGAAGTCATCATACCTGTCATCTTAATCCCACTTTCAGTTTGCTTAGGTAAAACAATCAGCTGATCACCGCCTTTTAAATCAACTTGACCTGAATGCCAATTATGTTTAACTAATTGCACTTGACCACTTTGTCTAACTAATAAAAATTCTGCTTGATTAGCTGTTTTTTGAAAACCACCAGCGGCATTAATATAATCAATGAGCCTATATTTAGGATTAACCGTAAGTGAGATGGAATTGACAACATCACCACTGACAGTGATTACAGAGGATTTAATAGGAATATTAATCACATCATTATTTTGTAAGATAATTTTATCCCAATGATTTTGATCACCGACAACGACCTGCCCTTTGGTCTCTACCTGTTTTGCCTCTTGCACAAATTTAGTAATTAATTCAGAGCGCGCTTCCTGCAATTTAGCATCATCACCTGTTAATGTTTCGCCAGTCATTGTTTGTCGTTGTAAACGTGAAAGACTAGCATGAAGTGCCTCTTTCTGCTGTTTTGCTACTGAGTCTCGAAACAATTGTAAATTATCTAAATTAGCATTTGATGCAATTGGTAGTGTTTTTACAAATTGAGCTAATGTGGTACCCTGCGTCACGACATATTGATGAGGCCCTTTAACTTGTCCTTTTACAGTAATTAATGTTTGCCGCACTTCTTTATCTGCAACAAAAGTAATTCTATCCCCTGCTTTAATTTTAACAGGTTTGGATTGATGTATTTGCTCATAAATAAACGTAGGCTTCATGCCTTGATTGCGCTGAATACGTACATAAGTTGCAGTAGGCTCAACGTTAGCTAAAGCCATTAATGAAGACAATGGCATCTCTTTCTCTAATAATTCGTATTGATAAGGACTTTTGACATCACCTGCCACCGAAACACTATACTTTTGGGCTCTAACTAAAATTGTATCGCCTTGGTGTAGTTGAAAGGGATTAACATTACCCTTAAAGAGAAAATCATATAAATCAACATGACGCAGAGGCTTGCCATTACGAATTACTGCAATATCCCTAAAGCTGCCTTCATCTAAATTAATACCTCCAGCTGAGCAAAGAAAATAGATAACAGAGTCTGAAGATAGTCCGTCATATAATCCCGGAGAATTTACAAAACCTGCAACATAGACTTGCACGGGTTGCGCTGTAACTAAATCAGCATAGAGATTTACCCCTTTTTTAAAGCTCTTTTTTACATGCTGTTGAATAACATCATTTAATTTTTGATTTTCAATGCCCTCAACTTTTACCGGGCCTACTTCAGGAATAAAAATATTCCCTTGACTATCAACAATCACTTTTTGTGATACTTGGTATGCTCCCCAAATTTGCACATTGACTTCATCGCCAACTGTAAGCCGATACCGCGGATTAAAAAAACGTGCTTGGTGTAATTGCTCGCATTGCCTACCAAATAAGTTGCGGCCAAAAACTGGTAAACGCTGATTGATAACATCACCCATGTGCGTCGTCGATTTTAAATAGATATTTGTTTCCTCATCATCTGCAACATCACCTCCATCATCTGCGCTATTAGAGGAAGCTGAAAATCCTGTAGCTGATAAAGGCTGATTCGTAGTAACTTTGGCCTGCTCAATCGAGGTATTTCTGACTTGTTCCATTGAAGAAAGGATAGGTTCTTGAGCTTTTTTAACTTCCTCAGCAAACGCTATCAAGGGTAAAAAAATTAACACTAATAAGACTAACTTCTTCATTAATCCCCATGCTCCTTAATGATAATGACAGCTACTTTAGCTAAGAGAAATAAAATTGAAAATAAAAGGAATAAGTTAATTAATTCAAAAAATGACATAGATATATTGAGCCTGTCAGGTAAATTAGGTGAATCAAGTTCAAGTAATAAATTTTGATTATGAGATAAATTGATTGCAGCAGTACCAAATGCATGTTTTGCTAATTGATATTTCGTTTGGGTAGATTTAAGTTGAAGGTTAACCCACTTAAAATCAGTCAATATTTTGTTGAGTCTGCTATTTTTTCCCTGTGGCTTCATGCTTTAAAGCTAAATCCATATAAATTTTAACTGTAACCTGAAGCTATTAAATGAATTTAATGGCTAGGTAAAAGACAAATCATGTTAAGTGATTTTAGTCTAATCTGCAAGAAAGTAAATTAGATCTCCACAACCTTTCATGTAAATAGCAAGCTCTCTCTATTCATTTTTACAGCTTAAATATTTAATTTAATTCTCCTATACAATAAAATAATTTGCTTGCCATTCTTTAACTGGTACAGGAATAGACTTCTTCGGAAATTACTAGTGAGGCAAAATGGTCTGTCGAAAAAAGGCTGAAAAGCCCATTGTACATGTAATAAAGTCAACTTAAGGATTTTGTCATTCCCGCCTACGCAGGAATGACAGAGATACTCCTAAGTGTTGCTGCCATTAAGTATGTATGAAGTACATGAGCATCCCCATCTACATGGGGGCAGGCTTTGAAGGCCTTTTTCAAGTGATTAGCCCTCAATGTCAGTTTCCGAAGAAGTCTAATAATTTATCTTTAATAGCTGGATGCAAACCAAACCTCAAATGCCTAATTTAAAAGAAACATTAAACCCCAATTTTATGGAAATAGATTTACAAGTGCGTCCGTTAAACCATGGCGTAGGAGCAACATTTATTGGCTCTGTTAACGGCGCTCAGGCAGGTACAGTGATCTTTGGGTATTATAATATGGATTACCGCCTTCCTAATGGCGATTACCTGCGCATTATTGCTAATCATAATAAATCAATTCCTCAAATTTTACTGTTTACCCATGACCCACAAAAATTAAAACACCTTCCTGGTAGTCGGCAAGCTTCTTTAGTTGCTGAATGTATGAGGCAATTAAATAGCTATTTAGGCCGCTCAAACAGCTATACAAAACCGCGTCATCTACATCAAGAAAAAAAATATCAGTTTGCTAAACAATGTCTCCTTTCACTTACAGAATTACTTGAAGAAGAGCGAAATCTGTCAACTCATGATTGGATAGGACAAGAAAAACTTCGCACGCAAGTAATATCGCTTATTGAGCAGTGCCGTAATCAAAACAGGTTGCTCGCTAACAGTCCTATCGTCTCTGAAGGTTACTTAGGCAGTGTTCTATACAAAGCTAAGCAAACAGCACAGCACTATCAGTTTAATCGTGTCTTTCCCGTTTCAAGAATAGATCAATTAGATTTTACAGAAGTAGCAAACAACTTTAGGGCAGATAAGAAGCCTTGTTTTGTTTGGGATAGTGAAATTCATATTAAGCAAGATGAGCAAGAGCTTAATAATACCTTACGGGTAATTTCAGAGCTTTATGGATTTATATTGCCCTCCTCCCTTTATAATATTCCTGCTAATCGATTTGAACGGCTAGGGGCCTTTTTTAGTAAGCTTTATAAAGAAGCTAGACAATTAGCGAATCATCTATCGAAAGCTCAACCTATTCATGAAAAACAAGTTTGGACACGTAGTGATGGCTTAACCTTGACCACGATTAAGCCATATTATCGTTTTAAGGGGTTGAACCAAGCAGGCCACTCGACCTTGGAAAGGTTAATTAATAGTCTTACTCACTTAAATCAACCAGGTTATGTTACTAACTCAAAAGAGCAAGCTTATAAAATCTTAACTACAAAAGCTAATGGTCATTGGGTTCATTTACCTCACGAAAACCAGGTTATTATTCGAATTAGAAATAATATGATTGCGTTGCGTTATTTTAAAGAAAATGAGTTGTTTTACCCTATGCCTAGCGGTGAAGATTTAGTGACGTTAAGTCACTTATCAAAGAAACATCTTTTTTTGCCAGAAAAAATAAATTTACAATTTAAAGCTTTTCTTTCCAGTATTCCTAGGTTTTTCAAATATATTTTTAATAACCTAACTCTGTTCTTTAAAGATTTGCATAATGACTTTGTTAAACACATTCATAGTGAACATCCTGCTAAGAAAGAGCAAAGTGTCATAGAAAAACCGGCTTTTTTAAAATCGATTGTAGATATTATGATTGGACATGGGCTATTAAAAAATGGGCAATCATTAGAAGAATTTATTAAAGAACACATTAGCAATAATAATTATATTATTGTCAGAGAAGAGCATGCTCCTCATTTAACTTTTTATACTAACCCACTACATAAAGTTCTTAATATAGCACGTCACTTTGCAATGTTTTTTGTTAGTAAAAGCGAAGAAAATCCGCTTATCGGCTCATTAGCTATGCTTGCTTATCTTTATGGCGGCGGTGCGATTATTGCACCTGAAGCTTTAAAAACCATATTACTTAAACTGCATCTAAAGGGTTTAATTGCAGGTATTGAGCCTACCCAAAAGCTTGGAAAATGGATGAGCCATGGGACAATTTCTGAGGCTATTTCTGCAGCAGTTATTTACTGGCAAGGCATAATGGTTTCTGGGAATCTAGATGATTTTTTTATTCAAGCAGTTACAGCGTTACGTGATAATCCTGCTGAAATTGCTATCATCCTAGCTCTGGCTTTAGGATTAGGTTATGGGTTATGTAAAGCCATTCCTGCTTTACAAAAAGAAATGGGGCCGCATCCAGAAATTAATTATTTAGCTTTAGGCGCTAAAGGTGGCGCCGCTATTTATGATACTGTTATGCATCCAGGCGACGATTGGTTATTAGGTAGCATTAAATGGTTTTTTAAAGGCATTGCAACGCTAGGCAAAATAATATTAAGTCCACTTATTGAAGCGCATTATTATGGTTATCCTGGCTTTTTAACTGGTATTAAAAAAAGTGCCCAATTATCTATATTGTTTTTAAAACAAATGGGCGTTGCAATACTTGATTTATTACTCTCTTTATCTACTGTTTTTTTCTTAGAAATAGGAACAATGTTAATTCACGTTCCATTTCGGGGTTTAACTAATTTTTTTAGTCGCTCTTTCGGAATACTGGGTGAATTAAAATCTATTGGAGAGGCCTTTATTGCTTTTGCTAAACGGCCAGGAAACCAGAATTTTTTAGCGGGATTAAGACTGATGCCGCTTTATGGCTATACTAATCCTCTCGGTACTTATAGTAAAAATCCTTTTTTAAATTTCTTAATGAATAGTTTTTGGTTAATCACCCTACCGCTTTTTCAAACCTGTAAAAATTTTATTTTTCTACCTTGTATTGATGCTTTTTTTATCCTTACTCGCCTCTCCTTAACTATTTTGAATCCTTTAAGCCGCTTTGTAGCTTATCCTTTAGGATTAATTATTCTAGCTATGGCTTCTATTTGGGATGACACAATAGGGCCTGTATTTCGCTTATCCGCCAAGACAATTACCCAGAGTAGTAATTGGATTGAGCAACAGTTTGGCTGGGTTAAGCAGTTATTTTTAAGCAAGGTTCAAATTTGTCGGCAGTATTTATATTACCGGGTCTTTGCTGAGGACGATAAAAAGCTTTTTCAAGCCTATAAGGATAGTGATTATTTTCTTGAAAGTCCCATTCGTATTGACCAGCTTGAGTATACAGCCTCGAATAATAGCCAACGTTTTCTTAATGTATTGTTAAACACTATTTCTCCATCTGAGCCCATTTTATCAGATCCTTTACCATCATCAGCAAAGGAAGTACATCATCCTGCTTTATTTGTAAAACAGGGGCAGCAGCATAATCAGATCACGTCTTTAAATGAAACAAAATTCTCTATTTAGCTTTAAATATTAATTTAGATAACAACTATTTAAAATCATAAGGGGTCGTGAAGAGTAAAGAGATAAAAGGTGAAGAGTTAGCAACATATATTGAAGTATTTTATCTAATTTTAACGAAAGTATCGTTGATTTATCAAAGGATTTAGGTAATTCTTATCCAAAGATACAGCCTATGCAAGAGCTCTAAGGCAAGGAATTAAACATGATAAGGGTTAAAAGTCTAAATAGAGGGTTTACCTTAATTGAATTAATGATTGTGGTTGTTATTGCAGCTATATTAGCAGCGATTGCTTATCCTAGTTATCGTGATTATGTTACTCGCAGCAGGCGTGCTGATGGGCAAGCTGCTTTACTTGATTTAGCAAGTCGCATGGAGCGATACTACACTCAGCAAAATACTTATCAAACAGCAACAATAGGTACCGGTAATGCAACTGATGTAAGAGGAACTAATTTATCTCCTGATCAATGGTATACTTTATCAATTACAGCGCAAACACCTTCTAGTTACACTCTACAAGCTGTACCGAATAATCAGCAGGCAACTAATGATAGTCGTTGCCAAACCTTAACTTTAAATAGCTTAGGTGTGAAAGGTATTACTGCTGGCCCCGGAGGTGCACCAACAGGGCCTGCCTCTAGATGTTGGTAAGTTAACTTAAAATTTGTTTTATAAATAACCAATAAGGCTTCCAACGAAACAATTACTTCGGTATAATTATATTAGAACATGAATAGGTTTAGCTATGTCGACTAAATTAAAGCAATTAACGCGGCTTCTTGCAGATTCTCTCCATGCTTTTACAGATAAAGCAGGATTAACTTCAAGTATAGAATTAGAAGAACCCACAGGGCCAAATAATGCTATTTTATACGATTTTCTTGTAAAAACCCTACAGGAACGAGCAAGTCGTGAATCCTCTTCAAATGAAAATACCCTCTCAGGAGAAGCAAATAAACTTTTAGAAGAATTAGGAGATTTAGCGCAGCGTGGTTTGAAAGATGCCAAAGATGTCATGAAATTTTTGGAATCTAAGGCTGGCGAAACCTTACGGGAGGAAATTATAGCGGAGTGCATTAAGGAAATTGATGAAGAAGAAAACATACAGCAAGAAATGAGGGAACAACAAGAACGCCGCCACCATATATTAGCTTATTTGCTTCATAAACTGGCTAATAGAAAAAGTGAGCATTATAAGAGAATTTGTGAGTATGCTCAAGAACAAATTGAAAAACTGCTTAAGCATGAAGAAGATGTACAAAAACTTCTTAACACTGAAGATCCTATTGAATTAAAAGAAACCTTAGAATTAGCTGAAAAAATTATAGAAAAAACTCAAAAAGAGCTAAAGAGCAAAGAGGAAGAGATAGCTTTAATTAACAAAGAACTTGCAAAGATTGACGAGTATAAAGACACCATTGATAAGCGCTATGCCGCATTTGAAACTGGCCTAGATGAAGTTAATCAATTTGAATTACAAGATACAGCTGATCCTGGCAATACCGAAGCGATTAAAGCTAATATTGCAAGCCGTATAAATCAAATTGACGGTCAATTACAGGAACAAACGTTAAAGATTGATACATTACTTGCTAGTAAAGACCCTGCTGATGAAAAAAAGGCCATGGACCTAATGCATGAGCATAATAAATTGCATATGCAACGCGCCATGCTAAAAGATATGCTTGACGTATATGAAGGCAAGAAAAAACTTTACGATGTAGATGGTAATGAAACAAGGTCATTTGACAAAGCTACTTACATTTTAAGGCCTGATCAAGAGTTTATTAAGGAGAATAATACGTTCCTTCTAGTTGATAAACATACGGATTATAAAAACGAAAATTGGAAAGAAAAAGCTGCTGCAGAATTTATTAAACGTAAACCCGAGTTAGTAGTCATTCCTGGTCTTGTTAAAGAAAACAAGGAAGCAGAAAATAAATTTCATCAAGAACGAGCAATCAACGCAACCAGCACTCGGGGAAGGCAAAATACGCTTAACCAAGAAATTAGTCAGTTAAAGAATCAAATTTCCCATTTACAGGCGACAAAGGCAAGTATTGAAGCTGAGTTACGTAGACCTAATCACGATTTAAAGAAAGCACAGCGCATGCAATCTTCAAGACCTAGTGATTCACATGTACCACTACAATCTATCCTTGGCCGCGCCGTAACTAACGATATCGAAACAACAAGAAAACAAGATTATCAAAGACAGCAAATTTATACACCCACAATGGCACCAAAGATGTAAGCTATAGGCTTTAGACAAAACGCAAGAGAGTGAGGCGAAGGCGTATAACTAAGTACAGGTCTGGCCCGAACAAACTTGCAATATAATATAAACTTTAGTGGGTAGCGCTATATCTTCGCTAGGTGAATTTAATTTTTTCATTCCTTAAAGAAGAATGAATAAGAAAAATTATTTATGATAATCAAGATAATCTAATTGCTTCAGATACTTGCTAAGAAGCGCTAACTCTTCTACCATAAGTGCATTGCCGTTTGATCATGAAGAGTATAATGACTGATAAATTATTTAACACACAAACAATTATTGTGACGCTAGATGTTGATGCATTACTTTTTAATAGACTTCAACAAGTTGCCCAAGCTGGTTTCTCCGCTGTTGAAATCAATACCCATGATGAAACTTTACTAAAATCTATCCTGCAACAATTCCCAAAATTACGTATCGGTGCAGCTAATATTATTAATACGCAACAATTAGAGAATTGCTATCAAGCAGGTGTTCATTTTGTTTCCAGCCCTGGATTTTTACCAGCCATTGCTCAAACTGCTTCAATTTACTCAATTAATTATTTACCAGGGGTTGCTACAATCTCTGAAGCAATGCAAGTTATGGCTTTAGGTTATTATCAAGTACGTCCATATCCCTCAACGCTATCTTTTTGCGTGCTATTAAATAGATGCTTACCTATGTTACGTTTATTTCCAATAGAAGTTGAGTGGGATGAGGCTGAGCATTATTTATCTTTACCTTCAGTAGATGCAGTCAGTATTTTAAATCCAGAGGCTACACAATTAAACACGCTGTCGACAGCTATTTTTGCTTAAATCGAGTAATAATAGAAAAGCGCCTATACAAATGGCGCTATCTGCTATATTAAATACAGGCCAATAAAAATTTTTATAATAGACTTGAATAAAATCAACGACATAACCTACAATGGCTCGATCGTATAAATTTCCTATGGCGCCACCTAAAACTAGGCTTATACCTGTTAATTGTAGTTTTAAGTGCTTAGGCGTTCGTAAAAGCCATATTAATAACACAGCGCTCATTACTAAGCTAAATATGGCAAATAACCAACGTTGCCATCCACCTGCATTGCTTAAAAAGCTAAATGCAGCGCCTGTATTATATGCCAAGGTGAAATTAACCATTGGCAATAAAGGTTCAGGTTGATAAGGCAGAAGTTGGGTTGCAGCCCAGAACTTAGAAAGTTGATCAATACAAATAACTAATAGACTTAAAAGTAACCAGGGCCATTTTTTCATGCGAAGTATCTAACCTCATCCTTTCCAGTTATATTGTTTATACAGCGGTTGCATAAATCAGGATACTCCGGATTTAAACCAATGTCATCTGATCGATGCCAACAACGTGCACATTTTTCCATTTCACTTGCTTTAACAGCAATGGCTAAATCTAATTCCGTATTGATGTTAATTTCAGCTGGCTTATCATTTAAGGGTTTAACAAGCGCTGAAGAAGTAATTAATAAAAAGCGTAACTCTTCACCTAGTTGAGTTAATTGCTCTGCTAAATCTGGGCTTGCATAAAGTGTTACTTCAGCTGCTAAGGCTGAACCAATAATACCTTGTTGACGTTGAGCTTCTAACGCTTTATTAACTTCATTGCGAACATTTTGCAAACGTTGCCATAAGATCATATCGACATTGTTAATTTCAGGCCAGGCTGTGTACCAAGTTTCTAAGAAAACTGATCCTATCGTTTGACCAGGAATACATTGCCATATCTCTTCTGCTGTAAAAGAAAGAATAGGAGCAAGCCAACGCGTTAAAGCTTGTACAATATGATACATAGCTGTTTGGCAAGAACGACGTGCCAAACTGTTTTTAGGGGTAGTATATTGCCTGTCTTTAATCACATCTAAATAAAAGCTACCCATATCTACAGCGCAGAAATTATGAATTTTTTGGTAAATAATATGAAAATTGTATTGCCTGTAAGCAGTTAAAATCTCTTCTTGTAATATTTGGGTTCGCTTAATAGCCCAACTATCAAGGGCTACTAATTGTTCCGGCGCTATAAGGTGATTTTCTGGTTCAAAATCAACTAAATTAGCTAATAAGAACCTTGCTGTATTACGAATCCGTCTATAAGCGTCGCTAGTACGTTTGATAATTTCTTCAGAAATACTTACTTCATTGCGATAATCGGTTGAGGATACCCATAATCGTAATACATCCGCACCGTATTGGTTAATTAATTTATCTAAAGAAACATAATTACCTTTTGATTTAGAAAGTTTTTTACCTTCCGAATCAACCGTATAACCATGTGTTAAGACAGTTTTATAAGGTGCATGGCCATACATTGCAACTGCTGTCGTTAATGATGAATTAAACCAACCACGGTGTTGATCTGAACCTTCAAAATAAACATCAGCTGGTAAGCCTAATGCTTGATTTTGCAGCAAAACACTGTAATGAGAAATACCCGAATCAAACCATACATCTAAGGTATCATTTAATTTATCATAATCATTAGCATCTTGGCCTAAAAGCTCCTCAGAGTTTAAAGCAAACCAAGCTTCGATACCCTCTTTTTCTACCCGTTTAGCGACTTTTTCTAGTAATTCTAAAGTATTGGGATGTAGCTGCCGGGTTGCTTTATGAACAAATAAAGGAATAGGCGTTCCCCAGGCTCTTTGCCGAGATATACACCAATCAGGTCTGTTCTCGACCATATTGGTAATACGTGGTTTGCCCCACTCAGGAACCCAATTAACTTGTTCTATTTCCTTTAAAATATGTTGTCTTAAGCCATTTTGATCCATAGAGATAAACCATTGCGGCGTGGCTAAAAAAATCATCGGAGTTTTATGGCGCCAGCAATGAGGATAACTATGAATGATCTGTGTCTTATGGAGAAGACTATTTCTTTCGCTAAGAAGTTCAATTATCGGTTCATTTGCTTTTAATACGGACAGGCCGCCAAAGTACTGAACATCTCCTGTGTAACAGCCATTACCCATTACAGGATTTACTAAAGGTAAATTAAAGGCTTGCCCTACTGTATAGTCGTCAACGCCATGGGCAGGCGCAGTATGGACACAACCTGTACCTGATTCAGTAGTAACATGTTCGCCTGTGATAATAGGTACGAGTCGTTCATAAAAAGGATGTTGTAACTTTAGATGAGTAAAACTTTTACCCTGTAGCTTGCCATAAGATTGATAATTTAAAAATCCATAGCGACTCATTACTTGTTCAACTAACTCTTCTACAATTAAAAAATAATGTTCACCGTTATCAACTAAACTATAATTTAACTTAGGATTTAACGTTACAGCTTCATTTGCTGGCAAAGTCCAAGGCGTTGTAGTCCAAATAGGAACTATAACAGGTTTAATTGAGAGTGTTTTTCCAAATAGACTAATAAATTCATTTGGATCATTTGCATAAAATGCAACATCAATGGAGAATGATGTTTTATCTTCATAATCTACTTCAGCTTCAGCAAGAGCAGAACCACAATCAATACACCAATGAACTGGTTTAAAACCCTGCTGTAAATGACCATTTTCAATAATTTTACCTAATGCTCGAATAATATTCGCTTCATAATTGTAATTGTAAGTTGCATAGGGTTCATGCCAATCACCGAAAACACCTAAACGTTTAAATTCTTCTCTCTGTATATTAATCTGGCTTTCGGCATATTGGCGGCATTTAATTCGAAATTCTTTAGCGTCTACTTTTACGCCAGCCTTTCCTATTTTTTTCTCTACATTCAATTCGATGGGTAAACCATGGCAATCCCAGCCGGGCACAAAAGGTGCATCAAAACCACTTAAGGTTTTTGATTTAACAATAATATCCTTTAAAATTTTATTTAAAGCATGTCCGCAGTGCAGATGACCATTAGCATAAGGTGGGCCGTCATGAAGGATAAAATGCTCGCCGTTAGCTCGTATTTGTCTAATTTTTTTATAAATATTAATTGAATCCCATGTCTTCAAAAACTGAGGTTCACGCTGCGCAAGGTTAGCCTTCATGGGGAAAGCTGTATGAGGTAAATTAAGGGTATCTTTATACTCTGCCATTCTATAACTACTCGATATAAATTAAATAATATTATAATATTTAAACAACTAAATCATTAAAATAACACTTTGCCTCTTTAACATCATAGTGTATTTGTTGAACTAAGTCTTCAATAGAAGAAAACTTAACTTCGTCACGTAATTTATGTAAAAAAATAACTTTTAGCATTTTGCCATATAAATTACCATTAAAATTAAATAAATGTACTTCTAATACATTCCGTTTACCATCGACTGTTGGTCTACATCCTAAATTAGCAATACCATTTATTATTTGACCGTTTTCATGTTGGACTTGAACACAAAAAACGCCAGTGAAAGGTAAAGTTAAACGTTTTAAATTTAGGTTTGCTGTAGGAATACCCCACTCACGCCCTCGTTTCTGTCCTTCAATAACCCTGCCACAAAAACTATATGGCCTACCCAGCATGTCTTGTGCCTCTGTTAACTGGTTTTGCGAAAGTAAATTCCTAATTTTTGTTGAACTTATACGCTGACCATCTAAAACATAATTGGAGAATATATCGATCACACAATCAGAGTTTTTAGCCATACTAGTTAGTAAATTAATGTCTCCTTGCCTACCCCGGCCAAAACGAAAATCTTCACCAACCAAAAGATATTTAGCGTGTAGTAGAGAAAAAAAATAAGTTTGTGCAAAATCAGTCGCTAACATATTTGCTAATTTTTGATTAAATCTGAGGCAATAAAGATAATCAATTTGTACTTTTTGTAGGATTTCTATTTTTTCTCTTAAATTAGTAAGGCGTGCTGGCGCTTTTTCCTTACAAAAAAACTCACCAGGTTGAGGCTCAAATATTAAAACGATAGAAGGCAGCTTAAGTTTTAGAGCTTCAGCTTTAAGCTTTGCCAAAAGGGCTTGGTGCCCTAAATGCACACCGTCAAAATTTCCTATTGTCGCTACAGCTCCTGCTTTAAAGGCAGTTACTGAGTCTAAACCACGCAACAGCTTCATATGCTCTTTAAATATAAAAGGTTGAATTATACCTAGTTTGTATAGGTTTACGATATATACTATAAAGTTCTAGGACTCAATAAGTATATAGCCTGCACTTCATGACAAAAAAATTATTTTTACCATTGAATACTTAACTATTGAAGCTTAAATAACTGATACGCTTTCTTGACGACATAAAAGAATTTAACCTTTTATGTCGAAATTTAATAGTTAAGGCCGGTCATCAACTTCACGACGCTGACTAGGAAGAAAATCTTTTCTATCAAGTCCCATACCAACTGCTAAAGCGCCAGCTACATAAATGGAAGAATATGTTCCTACAACAATACCTATTATTAACGCAAGCGAGAAGCTACGAATTGTCTCACCACCATAGATAAAGAGAGCAACAACAACAAATAATGTAAGCAATGAAGTCATGATAGTTCTTGATAACGTTTGATTAATTGAAATATTCATGATTTCTAATGGTTCAGCACGACGAATTTTGACAAAATTTTCTCTTACTCTATCAAACACGACAATCGTATCATTAAGAGAATAACCTATTACAGCTAAAAGACCTGCTAGCGCTTTTAAATCAAATTCAACGTGAAACATAGCGAATATGCCTAATATCAACACTGGATCATGGATTAAAGCAACAGCAGAACTTACTGCAAGGCGGTATTCAAAACGCATGGCAATATAGATCATTGTTCCTAACAAAGACACGATAATAGCTAAGGCACCTTTCGTTGCCAATTCCTCACCTACCTGCGGGCCTACAAAATCAACTCGTTGCTTAATAGCGCCTGGCGGTAAAGCACCCATAACTTTATCAACTAAGATGCTTTGCTCTTGATTCATTCGTGGAGCAATACTAATTAAGACATCTTTTGAAGTACCATAGCTAATTACCTGTGCTTCTTTAAAACCAGCTTGATAAAGATTATCACGAATCAATGTAAGATTAGCTGACTCAGGAAAAGACACTTCGATTTGCGTACCACCGGTAAAGTCAAGGCCCCACTTTAAGCCATTAACTACCAAAGCACTAATCGAAATAATGAAAATTAGGGCAGAAAATATAGCTGTCCACTTTCTTGCCCCCATAAAATCTATTTTTGAATTTGGATTAAAAAATTCCATCTATTTCTCGCCTTAAATACCTATAGATAATTTTTTTACATTCCGTCCGCCATAGTACCAATTTACTATCGCACGTGTATAAGTAATGCTTGTTAGCATTGAAGTTAATAAGCCTAATGACAATATAACTGCAAAACCACGTACTGGTCCGGTCCCTATCGCAAATAACACAACACCAACAATTAGAGTTGTAACATTAGCATCGATAATGGTTGAGAAAGCCCGATCATAACCTGCATAAATCGCTGCTTGCGGTGACATGCCATTACGTAGTTCTTCACGTATACGTTCATAAATTAAAACGTTCGCATCAACTGCCATACCTACTGTTAAAACAAAAGCCGCGATACCAGGTAAGGTGAGGGTAGTACCAATTAATGATAATAACGCACTTAACAAAACAAGGTTTAAAAATAAGCCAATATTCGCCACTAAACCAAAAAACCGATAGTAAACTAACATAAGTATTAAAATTAAACCCATGCCAACTTCTAAAGATACAATTCCACGGCGTATATTTTCTTTACCCAGTGAAGGACCAACCGTACGTTCCTCAACAGGATAAATGACTGCCGGTAAGGCGCCTGCACGAAGTAATAAGGCTAAATTGCTGGCTTCTTTTGAATCTGTTAAGCCGGTGATCTGAAAGTTATTTCCTAACGCATTTTGGATAACAGGTGCACTAATAACGCGTTCTTCACGATGAGAAGCACGTTTTGCAACGCCGTTTATTGTTTGTAAAGCTGTTTTCGTTTCTACGAAAACAATTGCCATCCGTTTACCAATGTTCTCACGTGTTATTTTGGTAAATAAACTTTCGCCGCCACCGCCAAGTTGAACCTGTACTGCTGGTGAAGCAGTTTGTTGGTCAAAGCTAGAAACAGCACTGGTAATTGAATCGCCACTTAATACAACTTGTTTTTTTAATAAAATTGGATGGCCATCCATCATATAAAGTTTACTATTAACCGGAACCGCACCCGTTTGTTTAGCAACCTGCGGATCATTTTCTTGATCAACAAGATGAAATTCTAACGTTGCTGTACCACCTAAAATTTGTTTTGCCCTGGCCGCATCCTGGATTCCAGGCAGGTCAACAGCTATTCGGGTAGCGCCTTGTTGCTGAACAACAGCTTCACCAACGCCTAACTCATTAACTCGATTTCGCAAAATACTCATTGTTTGTTCGATGGTACTTTGTCTTATACTATTAAGCTCAGTTGGTGCTAAGGAAACAACTAGTGTGTTTGTTTCTTTTAATTTATTAACTGCGATACCTGGTAAGTTGTTTTTAATCTCAAGAGCAGCATCGTCAATCGCTTCAGGGGTACGAAATATAATATTGATACCTTTATCTGGAAAATAACGAATACCTGCATAACGTATTCCCTTTTCTCGCAAATCTTGACCAATATTTTTCATTAATCCTTCATAGCGACGATTGATCAAACTATCAACATCAACTTCTAAGAGAAAATGAACACCACCACGTAAATCAAGGCCCTGCTTCATAGGTTCAGCATTGATTTTACTAAACCAACTAGGCGTAGCAGGCGCTAAATTCAAAGCAATTGTGTAACCTTGACCTAAGCCTTTTTTAAGGACATCTTGAGCTAATAATTGGGTATCAGTTGAGGCGAATCTTAATTCTACGCTTTCATTACTAGCAGTTATCGAATTGTAGTTTATTTTAGCCTCAGCAAGAAGATTGGCTACCTGCTGTTTAAGTTGCTCAATATCTATTGTTGTTTGCGAAGATATTTGGATAGCCGGATCCTCACTATATAAGTTTGGAACAGCATAAATAAGACCAATTACAGCAACAATAACTAACGCTATATTTTTCCAAAACGGATATTTGTTATGCATCATAAGTCTAGTCCCTACCAGCTTAAAGGGCTTTAATAGTACCTTTAGGTAAAACTGCCACAACAGCATTACGTTGAACGTTAATATCTACACCCTCAGCAATGCTAATTCTAATAAATTGTTCATCTATATTAGCTACTTTTGCCAATATACCCCCTGAAGTAACAATTTCATCTCCTTTTTTTAAGTTACTTATTAGCTCTCGATGTTCCTTAGCCCTCTTATTATTTGGCCTTATTATCATAAAATAGAATAAAACAAAAATAGCAACTAGCATTACTAAAGGAAATGCCCCATCAGCTTGGCTCGCAGGTGCTGGTGTAGCTGCAGCCATTGCATTCGTGATAAAAAAACTCATATTGGTCTCCTCAAATGTGCCATTAGACCTTTTGCCTAATTTATTCCTTTTACATTAATATGACCTAAAATAAAAATACTAAACTTAGTACTACAAAGCCCTTACAACATCATAAGGTCTCAAAGAGCAAATTAGGCAAAAGGTCTATTTTATCGTTACCTTAAAATATAAGGCAGAACAAAATTGCGTGACATCATATCGGGATTTTACGCTGACGTAAATGAGCATCGACACAATTCAATTCTTTAATTTTGATTAATAAGATAATTTTGACAATAATAAACATTATGCTGGATTAAATAACGCTGTGCTAATAGAGGTGTATGCTGCAGTAAATGATGTAAATAAGCGCGTGTTAATTGCGTGCTACAAGTTTGGCATTGGCAGTTTTGTTTAAGCGTCAGATAATCTTGTTGAAATTCTTGCTCAAGGATATTAATTTTTTCCTCTTCATTATAAAACACCCCGCGCATGCCATCTTCCGCAGGCTGATTTGACTGAAAATTATAATTGTTTTGCAAAAGAAGTTGCATTTCGTGTAATTGAAAGTCACCGATAAGATAAAGCTTATTATTGGCGTTTGGCAAATTATTATACTGATAATTAAAGGGTTGCTCTTTAAAGCTACAATAATAACCCGTTGTAGATATATCATCTTTGGCTTCTTCAAAATTTAGGTAAAGCTCGATTTCAGCTAAGAGCGGCTGCCAAAACTGTTCAAAATATTGTGCGCTTCCCAATGGAAGAAGGACCTTATTTGGTTTAAGTGCTTTAATTAACTTAGATAACTCGGATACAGAAATTTGTACAAGTTGACCATCATAAGTAGAACGAATTTCATATATTCCTTCTGTACGCGAAGGCTTTAGTAAAGCATTTAAAACAAGCTGCCCCGGCCAAGAAATATAATTTCGTAACTGCGTTAGTTTCTGCAAAACAGGTAAGCCAGGCTTTACCAACAATTCATCTATTTGATACGCAATTGTTCTGACGCCAGCATTCTGCCAATTTGCAAAAGTAAGACAACTACCAGCGTGACTTGATAAAAGTGGAATATACTGACTTAAAGCGTTTTCTTGCATCTTTATAATCCATTTACAATAGTAAACAGGCATCGCCATAACTAAAAAAGCGATACTTTCTAGCAATGGCTTCTTTGTACAAAGCCATCGTTTGATCATAACCAATAAAGGCTGCGACCAACATTAACAAAGTTGATTCAGGCAGATGAAAATTGGTGATTAAACCATCACAAATTTTAAACTTATAACCTGGATAAATAAAAATATTAGTTTCTCCCTGACCTGCCTCTAAATGACCTTTTTGAGCTGCACTTTCAAGGCTTCGTAATGAAGTTGAACCAACAGCAATCACTCGTTTGCCTTGTGACTTGGTTTGCTTAACAAGCTCGCATAAGGTTTCGCTAATTATATACTGCTCGTTATGCATCTTATGATCAGTAATATTATCACAGCGCACAGGCCTAAACGTCCCAGCTCCCACATGGAGTGTGCAGTAACCTATCTTTATTCCATGGTCTTTTAATTCAGTTAAAATCTCTTCATCAAAATGAAGACCTGCTGTAGGGGCTGCGACAGATCCTTTATGTTTAGCATAAATGGTTTGATATCGCTCTTTATCCTTAAGTTCATTAGGCCGCGTTATATAAGGCGGTAAAGGAATATTGCCAATTTCTTCTAACATAGTATCAATGTTACCTTCAACCTGACAGAGGTAGAGATCATCAACTTTTTCAATGACTTGCACCTGCCAATTTGAGTCTAGAAAAATAGTCATGCCGGGGCGGGGTGCTTTGCTCGCTTTAATATGGGTTAAAAAATGATGATAATCTTGAATACGTTCTATTAAAAATTCAACCCGTCCGCCAGTTTCCTTTACACCAAAGAAACGAGCAGGAATAACCTTAGTATTATTCATTACTAAAAGATCACCAGGTTTTAAGAGTTTAGGAAGATGGTCAAATTGATGGTGATTATAAATTTGCTCTTCTTTATTATAAAATAATAAACGAGAGTCACGACGATTTTCTAAAGGGAATTGAGCAATGAGTTCCTCAGGTAAATCAAAATAAAAATCTTGCCTCTTCATCAAACAACCTGTTAATCATATTGACTATATTATAGCCTTAACACGTCAGTTTAGCATCCTTTATCTACTTTAATCCCTAGTATTACTGACTATAAATCTGTTAAGAGTATTGCTATAATATTTTAATTATTATTAAGTATTAATTCTATGTTGTCTTTACGCCAAGTTACCCTCTCTCAAGGTAATAAAGTTTTACTCACCAAAGCTTCGTTAGCCTTGCACGAGAAGCAAAAAATTGGGTTAGTTGGTAATAATGGCTGTGGTAAATCAAGTCTTTTCAGCTTAATTTTAGGGCAACTTACCGCAGATGAAGGGGAGTGTCAGCTTAACCCTCAATTACGTATCAGCTACCTTTCTCAACAATTACCTGATAGCGAAGAAACCGCCCTAGATTTCGTTCTTGCCGGAGATGAAGATTATTTTCTTTTACAACAACGCTTAAAAGAAGCAGAAGATGCAAGAAACGATGCACAAATAATAGCTTGCCATGAACAGCTAAGCCAAACAGGCGGTTATAGCAAACCTGCCAAAGCTGCAGCAATTATGGATGGCCTTGGCTTTGAGTTTAGAGAGCAGCAACAACCCGTCAATAGCTTCTCTGGCGGTTGGCGTATGCGTTTAAGTCTTGCCCGCTGTCTGATGAATCCTGCTGATTTGATTTTACTTGATGAGCCAACTAACCATTTGGATATGGAAGCTATTTTCTGGCTGGAAAGATGGCTTAGACAAAGCCCTAGTAGCATTATTGTTATTTCACACGATCGTGAATTCCTAGATGCGTTTGTAACGCATATTCTTCATATCGAACAGCAAAATACATTTCTTTATTCAGGTGATTACAGTAGATTTGAACAGGCGCGGGCCCAAAAGTTAGCTTTGCAACAGGCAACTTATACAAAGCAGCAAGAAAAAATCAATCATTTGATGTCTTTCGTTAATCGTTTTCGAGCTAAAGCGACCAAAGCAAAACAAGCACAAAGTCGTCTTAAGATGATCGAAAAAATGGAAGTAATCGCCCAAGCACAGGTTGATTCTCCCTTCTCCTTTGAATTTTTTCCTTGCCCAAAAGCTACTTCTTCGCTTATTCGTTGTGAGCAAGTCGCCGCCGGCTATGCAGCAGATACACCCATTTTAGAGCAAATCAATTTAATTATTAATTCTGGCGCACGTATGGGCTTATTAGGGCCAAATGGCGAGGGAAAATCAACATTAATTAAAACTCTTACAGGTAATCTTTTACCTCTTAAAGGTGAGATTTTATCCTCTGCTCACTTAAATATTGGCTATTATGCTCAGCATCAATTAGAAGAGTTAAATCCCAAATTAAGTCCCCTTGAAACCATTCAGGCACTTTCTCCTACTGCTACTGAACAAAGTATTCGCGATTTTTTAGGCGGATTTAATTTTATAGGCGATATGGCTGTTAATGCTATTCATTACTTTTCAGGCGGAGAGAAAGCGCGATTAGCTTTAGCTAAGTTGGTTTGGCAAAAGCCTAATCTTTTACTACTTGATGAGCCCACTAACCATCTTGATTTAAGTATGCGCTCCGCAATAGAAATTGCCTTACAAAGTTATGAAGGCGCTTTAATCTTAATTTCTCATGACCGACATCTTCTACGTAGCGCCGTTGATGAGTATTATCTAGTTTACAATAAACAAGTACACCCCTTTAAAGGTGACTTAGATGATTATTATATTTGGCTATCTGATAAAACTAATAGCAAAAAGCAAGTTGCTCAGGAAAATAATGTAAATAATAATTATAAAGAACGTAAGAGTTTACAAAATAAATTAAAGAAACTCGAGCAAGAAACTTATAACTGCCAACAACGTTTAAATTGCCTTCAAAATGATTTAGCTGATGAAACCCTTTATGCAAGCAACCATTCAGAAAAATTGCAATCTCTTTTAAAAGAGCAACAAAAGGTTAAGAAACTTCTGCAAATAGCAGAGGAAGAGTGGTTAACTGCAGCCTCCCTTTTAGAGGAAATAGGTGGTTAAACTTAATCTTTTTGTAAAAGGTTCCTATATTATACCAATTACGAACTTAATCTTAGCTTGCAGCAACTGACTGCAATTACCCGTGCAAATAAAGTATTTTAATAGGATTTCTATTTAAGCGTTCCCTTAATTGTATGATATAAATTTATGTTTTTCTCTATAAAATTATTTGTCATCCCATAGGCGAAGAGCTAACTCTCAATTACCATTGTGGCTAATTGCCACATGGGTTCCCGCCTACGCGGGAAAGACATGCAGTAGCCACGCAATCAAGCTAGGTTAAGTATTTCGTCATCCCATAGGCGGAGAGCTAACTCTCAATTACCATTGTGGCTAATTGCCACATGGGTTCCCGCCTACGCGGGAAAGACATACAGTAGCCACGCAACCAAGCTAGGCTAATTATTTCGTCATCCTATAGGCGGAGATTTATCTAAATGTTTGACCAAGGAGCACCGGTAGAGGCAGTCATCCCCGCGTAGGCGGGGATCTATACATCAATTTGCACTGAAGTTAGTTTTTATATAGAGCTCTGCCTATACGAAAATGACAGATTAATTTGAGAATATTAATTTAGAGAAACTGAAATAAAAGGTACTAATACAGATTTACTTATTTCTTCAGGAACTGTAAAAGCTCTTTAGCTGCTTCCTGTTCTGCCCTACGTCGGTTTGAACCAGATCCAATTGTAGTTTTAGCAATGCCGTTTACCGTACACGAAATATAAAAAACTTGTTCATGTTCTTCACCTTCTATTTTCAGTAAATTGTATTCAGGTAAAGGTTTTTTCCTAGCTTGGAGAAATTCTTGTAATTGTGTTTTGGCATCCTTTAAATTTGTTTGTAGTTCTTTATTTTCTAAGCGTGAAGCATACAATTTGAGGATAAGGTTTTGACAAGCTTCCATGCCACCATCTAAATAAACGGCTGCAAATACAGCTTCGAGTGCATCAGCTAAAATAGATGCACGACGAAAACCACCACTTTTGAGCTCGCCTTGACCTAAATATAAGTAATCGCCAAGACTTAATTCTGCTGCAATTTCAGCAAGTGTTTCACCTTTTACTAAAAAAGCACGTAAGCGACTTAATTGGCCTTCACTTTCCTGCTCAAAGCGACTAAAAAGTGCATGCGCAATAACAAAACTTAAAATAGAATCACCTAAAAACTCAAGCCGTTCATTATTCGCCGTGCCAACACTACAATGAGTTAAAGCCTGCTTTAAGTAAGCTATGTTTTTAAACTGATAGTCTATTTTTCGACAAAGTCGAGATAAATCAATGGGAATCAACAGTAACCTCTTGCGACTCATTAAATTTAAATAACAAGTTTACATTAGAAATAATTGGCCTAATAACATCATATTTTACGGTGACAAGAAAAAGATTTTCTTGATCAGTCGGTGTAACACTTATATTCTCTGCAGGAATATCATTTATTCCATTGATATAGAGTTGATTCATTAACTTTTGTTTTAAAGAACCAGCATCTAATGTCTCATCACCTTTTATATTACCAAGCGATTTAATAGAACTTTTCACTTCGTAATTTTGAATATAAACCGGTACCACACGCATCACTAAAATACCAACAATCACAATTATCGCTGCAGTAAGTAGAAAACCAATTAAAGTAATTCCTTTTTGTTTATTCATTATCCATCCTTATCGAATTAAATGTCCTAGTTTCGACCATCTAATACTATCTGTTTTACCGTTCCAACTCATCCAGACTAAAAATGCTTTACCACGTAAATATTCATCCGATACAAATCCCCAATAACGACTATCTGCGCTATCATCACGATTATCACCCATCATAAAATACTGACCTTTAGGGACCTCTATTTCAAAATCGTAAGCAGCGATATCAGGGCGAACATAAATATCATGTTCAACGCCATTCAGATTTTCACGATACTTCACCACAGCCTTACCTGAACTTTCGTCTATTGTCCGCTCAACAAAAGTCTGCTTCATCTCTTGACCATTAATAGTTAGCACTTTGTTATGATAAGCAACTTTGTCACCTGGAACTCCAATAACGCGCTTTATATAATCATAAGTTGGATCAGGTGGCCAACGAAATACAGCAATTTCTCCTCGCTTAGGGTTAGCAATAGGAATCACTTTTTTCTCTACTACAGGAAGACGAAGTCCATAAGCAAATTTGTTTACAGCTAAAAAATCACCTACTAGTAAAGTAGGCTCTAAAGAACCAGACGGTATTCTAAAAGGCTCAATTAAAAATGAACGCAATAATAAAACAATAAAAAAAACTGGAAAAAATGAGCGGGCATACTCAATAATTTTGTTGGGTTTTTGATTTGGCGCTCTTTTCTTTTCCCAAAACAAAATATCTAGCAGATAAATAATACCGCTCACAAAGGAAAGAATAACTAATATTAAAGCAAAATTCATACTTATTTTCCTAATAAAAAATTAACCTAGGAAACTTAATAAAAAAGTTCATCAACTGTTATTGAAGTAATTACTTTTTTCTATCTGTTTGAAATACAGCCATAAATGCTTCCTGTGGTATTTCAACGTGGCCAACTTGCTTCATGCGTTTTTTACCTGCTTTTTGCTTTTCAAGTAACTTACGCTTCCGAGACACATCACCACCATAGCATTTTGCAGTTACGTTCTTACGTAGGGCTTTAACAGTTTGCCGAGCAATGATATGACTTCCTAGTGCCGCTTGAATAGCAACATCAAACATTTGTCTTGGTATTAATTCACGCATTTTATCAGTTAATGCTCTGCCTCGGGATTGAGCAGCACTACGATGCACGATTACAGCCAGCGCATCAACCTTTTCACTATTAATAAGGACGTCTAATTTTACTAAATCAGCTTCATCAAAACGCAAAAAATTATAATCCAGCGAAGCATAGCCCCTACTGACTGATTTTAACCGGTCAAAAAAATCTGATACCACTTCACTCATCGGTAAGTCATAAGTCACAGATACTTGTCGTCCACTATAAGTCATATTGACTTGGACTCCTCGTCTTTCAACACAGAGTGTAATAATTTGTCCTAGGTAATCATTCGGCACCAATATATTCGCTCGAACAATTGGCTCAAACATTTGTTTAATTTGTTGAGTAGGCGGTAATTGAGAAGGGTTATCAATCATTAAGGTTTCACCCTTAGTAGTGATAACTTTATAAACTACAGTAGGCGCAGTAGAAATTAAATCAAGATTGTACTCTCGCTCTAAACGCTCCTGAACAATCTCCATATGAAGCATGCCTAAAAACCCACAGCGAAAACCAAAACCTAATGCTTCTGATGATTCAGGTTCATAAAATAACGATGCATCATTCAAACTTAACTTAGCTAATGCTTCGCGAAATGCTTCAAAATCATCGGCACTAATGGGAAAAAGCCCTGCATAAACTTGTGGCTTTACACGTTTAAAACCAGGTAATGGAGCTTCGGCTTGAAATTTTTCAAGAGTTAACGTATCTCCTACCGGCGCTCCATGAATATCTTTAATACCAGCAACAACATAACCTACTTCACCAGCTTGTAAGATATCCTTTTTCGTCCGCTTAGGTGTAAAAACGCCTATTTGATCTGTTTCATAAGCTCGGCCGGTAGACATAACCCGAATTTTATCTCCTCTGCGTAAAGTTCCATTAACAATACGAACAAGGGAGACTACGCCAAGGTAACTGTCAAACCATGAATCAATAATTAAAGCTTGAAGCGGTGCATCAGTATCACCTTTTGGTGGAGGAATATATTCGACTAAAGCTTCTAATACATCTTCAACCCCTAAACCACTTTTAGCGCTCACATGAATGGCATGGTGTGCCTCAAGGCCAATAATATCTTCGATCTCATTAATAACCCGCTCAGGTTCTGCTTGCGGCAAGTCAATTTTATTAAGCACAGGTAAAACTTCTAAATTCTGCTCAATCGCTGTGTAACAAACAGCTACTGTTTGTGCCTCTACGCCTTGAGCAGCATCAACCACTAAAATAGCGCCCTCACACGCCGCAAGTGAGCGAGATACTTCATAACTAAAATCAACATGCCCAGGCGTATCAATAAAATTTAGTAAATATGTCTTACCATCTCGCGCTTTATAATTTAGGGAAACGCTTTGTGCTTTAATAGTGATACCACGCTCGCGCTCAATATCCATCGAGTCAAGGACCTGCTCCGCCATTTCCCGATCAGTGAGTCCACCACAAATCTGTATAAATCTATCTGCCAAAGTGGATTTACCATGATCAATATGAGCAATAATTGAAAAATTACGAATTTGCGCTAAGTCGCTCAAGTGAAAAACCTATTATTAAAATGGCTCTATTCTAGCTTATTAATTGCCTTGCAGAAAGACTGTTTTAAGTTGTATTTAAGTTTAAAGGCTACAAATTTTAAATAAAGTCAACAAGGAGCATTGTTGTCGCTAAATTTCTTGCATAAAATGTCCTTTTTAAATAAAAGGATTGTCATGCGTTTAATCTTAGCATTAATTTTTACTGTATTTACTTTCTTTAGCTATGCTGATTCAGCACTTATTGAACATCCGGATGTGCAAAAATTTATTGATTTTATGGTAAAAAAGCATGGCTTTAGCAAGCAATATGTTGTTCAAGTCATAAAGGATGTGCAAATTCAACCACAAATCATTGAGTCAATGGAAAAACCTTATGAAAAGAAGCCTTGGGACATTTATAAACAACTCTTTTTAACTCAGCAGCGTATTGAAGGTGGCATTGAATTTTGGAAAGCTAATCAAAAGGCTTTAATGCAAGCTGAAAAGCAATATCATGTCCCTGCTAGCGTTATCGTTGCTATCATTGGTGTTGAAACATTATATGGAAAACATCAGGGAAATTACCGAGTACTTGATGCCTTAGCAACTCTAGCTTTCAATTATCCAAAACGCTCTGCCTTTTTTACTAAAGAGCTTGCTGAATATTTATTACTTTGTCGTGAACATAATGTCCCACCCACTCAATATTTTGGTTCTTACGCTGGCGCCATGGGTAAGCCTCAATTTATGCCTAGTAGTTATCGCTATTATGCAGCTGATTTTTCAGGAAATGTTAGAAAAGATCTCATGAATGACGATCAGGCTGTCATCGCTAGTGTGGCTAACTACTTTCACAAACACGGTTGGAATTTAAATCAAGAAGTGGCTCAACCAGCACGCGTTACAAGCCCCAAAGTCAAGCAAATTAATACAGCAAATAAAAATGCTGTCTATGCTCCTAAACAACTTTTAGCAGCTGGTGTTCAGCCCTTAGCAAAAATTAAAATTCAACCTAATAAAGTTGGTTTAATTGCCCTAGATACAGCTCAAGGTTCTGAATATTGGCTTACTTATCCAAATTTTTATGTTATTACTCGTTATAATAATAGCCCACAATATGCCCTTGCTGTTTATTTACTTGCTCAAGAATTACAACATCAATGGGCAACTTTAACGATGAAAAAAACAGCTTACGTTTAATTCATCTTAATAGAATTTAAAAAGCTTTTTAGGTAATTTAAAGTCTTTTAAGCTATTTTGGTCATTTTAAATTTTATCGGTATACTTCTATTGATACAGTACCGTTAAAACGAACAAGGATGAGTGTGTCTACCTGTTTTCTATTTATAAAATATTTAACTGATGAAGGCTGTTTAAGCTTAAGTTTAAATGCACAAGGTATTCTTGACGCACCGCTGGCTCAACGTAGCTTTGAAGAACTTCAACAATTAAAAACCACTTCTATAAAAATGATTGCAGTTGCTCCCGCAGAATACTTTAGTTTTCATCGAGTCGAATTAGCCTGGTTGCCAGAAAAAAAAGCTCGCGCAGCAATTCCCTATGCTTTAGAAGAAAAATTAGCCGAAAATGTTGAAGAATTACACTTTAGTTTCGATAAACATCATTATTATCAAGACCATTACTTAGTAGCTGTATGTAAAAAAAGCTATTTAACTCAAATTATTTCGCTACTTGATAATCATAATATTCAATTTGACTCGTTTACTCTTGACTGGTTTGCTTTAGATAATAATGAAGCTTGCCTTATCAATAATAATTTATTAGTTCATGATGATTTAGCTTTTAACGGTTTATTAAATTTAGAATTAGTAAATGTTTATCTAAAACAAACACCGTCAGATTTAACTGTTTATATTTTTGATGAAAATCCAGCAATAACGATACCGCAATCATTATTAATTAATGAGGATCCTTTAGTATGGATTGCTAAACGTTTGCAAACTCGTCATTTGCTTAATCTTTGTCAAGGACCTTTCAGCCATAATCCTACCACTAGTAAAGTAAAAAAATGGTATTATGCTGCTGCTACCATGACCCTCTTATGGTTAATTAGTTTATTAACTTTAACAGGCCTTAAAATTTACTCGCTTAATACCAAGTTAACTGACATAGATAGTCAGACTGCTGTCATCTATCGCCAGTTTTTTCCTCAAGCACAACAGGTTATTAGTCCTCGTTTTCGTATCGGTCAATTACTTAAAAGTCAGAGTGGCTCTGATAATAACTTCTGGGTTTTATTAAACGAGCTAACAGAAGTACTTAGCAATAATAATTCAACCATTGAACAATTACGATTTCAAAATCAAATCATGCAAATAACAGTCATTAGCAATGATTTTAACTCGCTTGAAGGATTACAAACTAGCTTACAACAAAAACGAATTAATGTACGGCAAACCCAAGCCTCCTCTAAAGATGGTCAGGTTGTAGGGGTTTTGGAGCTTAGTCTATGATAAATTATTGGAATAATTTAAATGAGCGGGAAAAGTGGCTAGTAGGATTAGGGGTTACTTGCATAATCATTTATTTATTTTATTTATTAATCTTTTCTCCACTTACCTCAGCCGTCAATGAGAAAGAAAAGCAACTTAAAGAAAAACGGGAAACGTTAGTGTGGATGCAACAAGTTAAACAACAGTTGCCTAACAATCAACATTTACAAGCTGTTTCTAGCAGTAAATTGTTAAGCATTATTGCTACTGAATTAACAAGTCAAAATCAAAACTTCCAAAAATTACCTTATCAATTACAACAAACAAGCCAGGGTGATATTCAGTTATCTTTTGATACAGTTCCTTATAAGATTTTTTTAACTTGGTTATGGCAATTAAATAGCCGTTATGCACTAACCTTAAAACAAGTCATGATAGAGAGAACAGCTACACCTGGCTTGGTTAAATTAACAGTGATTATTGCAAGCAAAGCAGCCTAATTTAATTTAAATGATACCTCATCATCAGGTTAGTGATATATACCCTGATCTCTTTATTCTAAATTAATCACCAGCTGTATTTTGGATTGAGCTCCAATCCTTTATATTTGCCCCTTGTTTCAATTCTGCAGGTAAATTATTTAAAGCTTTTTCTGCGTCTTCTTTACTTGAGTAGCTTCCATATAAACCTTTGTAATAGTCTCGTCCATCACGCTGATATTTAATTTCTGCCATTCGATCATTCTTAGGCGCTAAATATAATTTTTTAGCAACTTGAGCTGGTTTTTCACCATCAGCAATTTCAATGGTATAGCCTTGTGGATTTTGATTACTCACCCAATTTCTGTCACGGTCTTTAGCTCTGGTTGGTGAATGGTAAGCACCCACATGATAAGATTCAGGTACTTTTACTTCACGACCAGAATACATATTAGCGGCATTAATATCGTTAATATCATTATATTCTGTATAGTTAACGCCTTGTGAATATATTTGCGAGTAATACCTCATGTCATTATATCCGGAAGTATATGCAGGTGGATATGGCGTATCTGTTATACGCACGCAAGATGCTAGCATACTAAGACTAACATAAAGAAATAAACGAGAATTCATAGCCTGTTTCTCCCTTTATCTAGATGGGATATGCCCTAGACTTTCCTTATCCTTGTATCTGCTTAATTAAAAAAAACTTTAATTTAAAAGAAAGTTAACCTAAAGTTAATTTATTTATTAAATTTAATTACCTATGTGGACTCATCGCCGTTCCGGCCAGATTAATCAACGTGGTAGCCATGATCACCGTGATCCTTATGAACGAGATAGAACTCGAGTCATTCATTGTCATGCCTTTCGTCGACTGCAACGCAAGACGCAGATTCTCGGTACAGATGAAGGTGATTTCCATCGTACTCGACTTACACATTCATTAGAGGTAGCGTCTATTGGCCGAAGTATGGTACGTAATCTGATGATGAATCATCACACCTTAGGTCTGCCTGATTTATTTCCTAATGATGATTTAATCAGCGTCATTTGCTTATTACATGATATTGGTCATCCACCCTTTGGCCATGGTGGCGAAGTAGCTTTAAATTTTACGATGCGCAATTATGGCGGCTTTGAAGGAAATGGCCAAACGCTAAGATTGCTCACCAAAGTTGAAGATTCCTATGGCCCTTTTGGATTAGATTTAACAAGACGCTCTCTACTTGGGATTTTAAAGTATCCTGTTGCTTACAGCAAAGTACAGGCCCTTAACTCTCCTCCCGCACAATTTACTTTAAATAAAACGATTCGTATTAATGATTGGTTACCACCTAAAGGTTATTTTGATGCCGACCAAGCTGAAATTGATTGGTTATTATCTGTTTTAAGTGCTAAAGATAGAGAGTTATTCCAATCTCTGGTTAAACAGCCAACAGCAAGTAACCATGGAGAATCTGCTTTTTGTTCATTTGATTGCTCAATTATGAATATTGCTGATGATATCGCTTATGGCGTTCACGACTTAGAGGATGCAATTCATTTAGGGTTAATTAATCGTTCACAATTAGACAATGGAGAATTTCGTGGCCTGGTGCAACAGACGCCACTTAATACCCTTGGTGATAATCTTTTAAATACTTTATTTGCTGTTGAAGCTTATAAACGTAAACAAACCATTGGTGAAATAGTTAATTATTTTATTACAGCTACGACAGTTAAAATTACGCATGTCGGCTTTGAAAATATGTTATTGAAATATAATGTTGTATTACAACCGGAAGCAGCAGATTTATTAAATTATTTAAGACAGTGTATTTATCAGCATGTTATTGACTCGCAAGAGGCGCGTATATTTGAATATGGCGGCCAGACAGTAGTACTTCGTCTATTTGAAGCAATTAGCTCAAATCCTAGTGCTCTCTTGGATCATAAAAATAGAAAACTATATCAAGATGCAACAGATGAAAAGGCAGCGCTTCGCATCGTATGTGATTATATTGCCAATATGACGGATGAATATGCTCATCGTATGCATGAGCGACTTTTTGGTTTTAATACACGAGTAATTTTTGAGCGACTCTGAAACTTATATTTAAATTTTTGGGCCAAAGCGGCCCAATAGCTCCATATTACAAAGTATTAACAAAATCTATTAATTTTTCCTGATTTTCTTGGTTCTTTCTCATCATCTCATTTAGCTCTTGATGCATAATTTCCGGAGGATGGGTAACTTGAACTCTATTTTGTGCAAAAAAAGGAAATGATCGTGCTTGTTGAGCTTTTTGAGTTGCAATAGTATTTAAATTTCTTACATGCTCCTCATTAACCATTGCAGGATAAGTCATCCTAACTGCTTGAACAAACCAATTCCCTGCAGCTCTTACACAAAAATCACCTCGTACTAACTGTGAATAAACTTCCCCGAAAGTCATTTTAGACATAATGTATGCTTGGGCTCTTTGATTATACATATTCATCTTAATAATGAAATTTAATAAAGGCTCTTTATCTTTAGGATGCATAGAATCCAATTTTAATTGAAAATTACTTACGGCGTCTTCACTTTCCTTACTATCACCATATGTAAGTAAAGTGATTGCTAAATCATATACATTTTTCATAAGGGATTCAGGAAGAACAGTCTGCGGTAGCAGCTTTTGTACTTTTTCTCCTAAAATAGAATTTGATGCTAAAATTTGTTTTGCTTCTTCGCTAAATTCACTTTGTGTATGCATATTAGTGAACAAATCTTTTTCTGGTAGTTGGTTAAGTTCGTCTATGTCAAAGGCATAATTATCTAATACCAAAAGCCTCTCGTTTGGAATATCATTTACCGGTGTACCATACGCAAAAGTTTCATCATTGTTATATTTTTTCTTTGTTTCTATACTTGTTTTTCTTTTTTTAATATCGTTATCTTCCTTTTTACTAATTTTTCTATCTACACTTTTACGTTTCATAATACAACCCTTAAAAATATTAAAAGTTAGTCTATTTTAACAATTTTTATGCAAATTGCCAATATTAAACACAGCTTTAAGCAACGATACTATATTTAAGCAAAAATGACCAATGATTATTGGAAAAAAGCGAGAAAAATGGGTTAGGTTCTCTGCTCTTAAGAAATTAATTTAACCCTTGAGCAAAATTAAGTTGTGCTGAGTCGGGCAATAAATAATGGTAACTATTAATATACAATGCAATTTTTAAATTATCTGAGTTATCACGTTGTACAATCCAATCTTCCCCAACAATAGCCTTTATATAGCACAAGGGAAATGATCTAAAAATCGTCTTAATTATTGCTCAATGCGTATAGTATGATAGATTATCATCAATTATAAAATCTATTTTAAAAATTAACGATACTCAACAAGAAAAGAAACCTATTATAAATTAAAGGTTTAATTTGGCGTCCCCAAGGGGATTCGAACCCCTGTTACCGCCGTGAAAGGGCGATGTCCTAGGCCTCTAGACGATGGGGACCTAAAACTATTAAATATCTCTAAAACTTACTTACGCCAAAATGGCGTCCCCAAGGGGATTCGAACCCCTGTTACCGCCGTGAAAGGGCGATGTCCTAGGCCTCTAGACGATGGGGACCTAAGTTTTCCCACCAAAAACTAACGTTAATGGTGGTGGAGCTAGGCGGGATCGAACCGCCGACCTCTTGCATGCCATGCAAGCGCTCTCCCAGCTGAGCTATAGCCCCAAAAGAGATTGGCAGTTTAATGAGGCTCTCACAGACTGTCAAGAAATATTTGAAAAATCTTATTGATAATAACGCTTTGTGAAGGCAAACACCTAAATTGAACATATATTTATATGAACTTAAAGTACCATGACCCTCACGTTAGTGCTTTGCTTTAAACTAATATTAGCTAGCTAAATATTTGTTCGATAAATTATCAATCTATTCTGTTTTAATTCGTTTATTTTTAATCGCTTTATTATGCTGTTTCCAATCTTTATCCTTTGCGAATACAAAATTAGCGGCCTCTTCAATAAAAAATGCAACATCACTAATATTCGCCCATACACAATAATCATTTATTTTGTTAAAAATATCACTATTAATTTCCACTTTAATTTTTTCTTTTTTTTGTAAGCGAGTTTTATCAATAATAGGCATATTTAATTCTCCATAATTGATCAACAAATTGAAAAAATGTTAACAAAAAATTTAAAAATTGCAAATTGTGAAGTTAACTCTTATAAAATTACATTTTTAAGCTTATTTGATAAAAAAGTAAGAAAGAAATAGATAATTAACTTTGTAGAATAGACCTCTAATATTTAAGCAAGGAATTAGTATAAATTAGCTTAAGGGCTATTTTAAAAAGATTCTTTCGATTAAAATACCCTTTTACAATTCGTTATAATATGAAACATGAATTCTTTTTGTCCTTGTGGATCACAACAACCTTATTTAGATTGCTGTGGCCTTTATATTGAACAAGGCCAGGCAGCCCCAACTCCCGAAAAACTTATGCGTTCTCGCTACACAGCATACACTGAAGCAAATATTGCTTATATTAGGGCAACGATGTCTGGAAAACCTTTAATAAATTTTGATGATGTTGAAGCTGAAAATTGGGCCAAACGTGTTAAATGGCTTGGTTTAGAAATCATTAATACTTATCCTGAAGTCAAGCAGGATGATTGCAAGTTTGTCGAATTTATTGCTTCTTATGAGTTGGATGGGAAAACACAATCTATTCATGAAAAAAGTGAATTTCGTAAATTCAACAATCAATGGTTTTACACCGATTCTTTAAAACCAAATAAATTAAGAAAAGCCAATATTTCTCGTAATAAACCTTGCCCTTGTGGAAGTAATAAAAAGTATAAAAACTGCCATGGGCGTGAAAGTTAGTTTTATTGCTTAATAAAAAAGGCAAAATGGTAATTATATAATTTCACAAAAGTGCCATCAGACTCAAATTGAGTTAATAGTGCATTAATTTTATCTAAATTATCTTTATTATCAACGCGACTTAAGATCCCAATTCCACTCGCAAAATTAATTGACATATTAAAAATTTTTATATAATCGGGGTAGCGATGCAGTAAGTACATGGCTGTATAATTATTCATAAAGATTGCATCAACTTTTCCATTATACAAAGCGTCAAATAACTCCATTTGGTCGTGATACTCTGCAATGGTCATATTTAAATTAGCATTTTGCATTAAATATTCACCATATCCCCGATTAGCTAAAACGCCAACTTTTTTATTGGCTAAAGAATTTAAATCAACCAGTTGCGTATTTGATTTTAGTGTCACGAAAGTACCAGCACTTAATAAATAAGGCATACTAAATAGTAAATTAGGATTATCTAAAGGCGTAATTACAATGCCACTTACGGCATAGTCAATATTGTGATTAATCAGCTCTGTTAATAAAGTGTCATAATCTTTAAAAGCAACAAATTTACACTCCCAGTTTAATTTATTACAAATATTTGTCATGAGCTCAATATCAAACCCAGCAGCCACAAGATGCTGACCATTGGTCACAAATGGTGGATCAAACTGTAATGTTCCTATCTTAACTACGGCAAAAGCCGGAGAGCTGCAAGTAGCAATATAAAAAAATACACCGAAGAGTAATTTTTTTATCATAAAAGTTTTTATCGTTTATTTTTCTTTAACTATAGCTAATTTTCTGTAAATTAACGCGATTCGACATAATCTCTCTTTATAGGTCGTTATCTTTGCTACACTTAAATCTTATTTACAGGGAGTTTTTGTGCAAAAAACTATTTTTGGTTTTAGTCTGTTAACTTTAATATCCATCAGCCATGGCTCTATTAATCCTAGCGACTTAATTAAAGTTAATAATGAAAATAATCCGCAATGCGTAGAATACTATAATTATAAAGGTGATACTTACTGCAGTACTAAACGATTACAAACTAATGATGCCAGCATTACAGACGCTATTAGAAATAGCGAACAACAAAATATAGTTTTTGATAGCAGAGTTTGGCAGGCAGCGTGGGGGAAACAAGATAACACGATAACAACAATTGAGTATTTACCTGCAGGCGACAATATTGATAACTGGAAAGAGCTTATTACCACCCAATTTATACCTAATGGGCAAAAGCCAATCACACCTAAAGATTATTTAGAACTTATTTTAAATAACTTCAAACAAACAGGATTAAATCCCAAGATCACTATCTGGGAGCAAACACCTAAGCAAATTATTTTTGAATTTAAAGTAACAAGCCCCGCTAACTTAGAGCAAAATGAATTACAGAAAATCACTGAGACGCCTAAAGGACTTTATTTATTACACTATGTTATAAAACAGCCAGATATGGGCCAAGATAATCGTCAACACTGGCTAAATAATCTTAAAGCAAGTACTATTAAATAGTTTATGCGTACTTGAGTTAACCAAGTTACCACTATTTCCCATTGAATATATTCCGCTTTTCCAAGGCTTAATTAAAACTTCTCTCCAATTTAATTAAGCCTATTGGTTTAGGCTTTATTTTAAAAAGAATTTTTAGACTATCTACAAGTTATCCACAAGTTTTTTACAGGAAAAACACAATATATAGTTAAATAAAGTTAAAAATAACGCTATATATTGTGTTTGTGCTATACTTAAGTTATGATTTCTTCATTAAATAGAATGGAGAACCTATGTCAGAGCAATCGGTAGATACTATGCCTTATATTAATCAAATTGAACTAACTACAAATGCACCAGGTGTACTTAAAGTCATTAAGCGTAATGGTAAGGTAGTTAGTTATGATGATAATAAAATCAAAGTAGCCATTACCAAGGCATTTATTGCTGAAGAAGGCAATAATGCAGTAGCCTCTAATCGCATTCATCAACAAATTGAGGAAATTACTCAACAAATTACGGCTGCGCTTAAACGTCGTCAACCTGCGGGCGGAACGATTCATATTGAAGATGTTCAAGATCAAGTTGAATTAGCATTGATGCGTAATCACCATTATAAAGTAGCTCGTGCTTATGTACTTTATCGAGAAGAACATCGTAAAGCGCGTGAAGCTGCAAAACAGCAGCAAGCTAAAGATAGTAAAGTTCCTCTGATCGTAATGCCTGATGGTGAAGCTAGACCATTAGATATGGCCAGAGTAAACACCATTGTACAAGAAGCTTGCCGTGATCTTGAGAATGTTAATCCTGAGCCTGTTGTTAAAGATGCGCTACGTAATCTATATAATCAAGCAAAACTAGAAGATGTACATCGTGCCCTTATTATGGCTGCACGTACTTTAGTAGAGAAAGAGCCAAACTATACTTATGTTACGGCACGATTACTGCTTGATAGTTTACGTAGTGAAGCTTTAAATAAACTTAACATTCAAACTGAAGCAACTTTTGATGAGATGGCTAAGCTTTATCCTTCCTATTTTAAAGTGTTTATTGGGCAAGGAATTGAGCAAGGTATACTTGATAGCAAATTAGGTGAATTTAATTTAGATAAATTGGCTCAGGCTTTATTGCCACAACGAGATATGCAGTTTACTTATCTAAGTTTACAAACACTCTATGATCGTTATTTTATTCATGAAAATGGCGTGCGTTATGAATTACCCCAAGCCTTTTTTATGCGCGTGGCCATGGGACTTGCTATTCGTGAGCAAAACAAAGAAGAAAAAGCAATTGAATTTTATTTATTGCTTTCTTCATTTGATTATATGTCTTCTACACCCACTCTTTTTAATTCAGGTACAGTTAGACCGCAATTATCGAGTTGTTACCTCACAACGGTACCAGATCATCTAGACGGTATCTACAGCGCTATTAAAGATAATGCTTTATTATCTAAATTTGCTGGTGGTTTAGGTAATGATTGGACACCGGTGCGCGCAATGGGTTCCCATATCAAAGGCACGAATGGTAAATCTCAAGGTGTGGTGCCCTTCTTAAACGTAGTTAATGCTACTGCTGTTGCAGTGAATCAAGGTGGCAAGCGCAAAGGGGCTGTGTGTGCGTATCTTGAATGCTGGCATCGTGATATTGAAGAATTCCTGGAGCTACGTAAAAACACAGGGGATGATAGACGTCGTACGCATGATATGAATACCGCAGTTTGGATCCCTGACTTATTTATGAAACGTGTTCATGAGGATGGCCAATGGACGCTTTTCTCACCTGATGAAACACCTGATTTACACGAGGTTTATGGTCAAGCCTTTGAAGCAGCTTATGTGAGAGCGGAAGCAAAAGTAGCGCGTGGTGAAATTAAAAATGCTAAGTCAATTGCAGCGGTAACCTTATGGCGTAAAATGCTATCAATGTTATTTGAAACTGGTCATCCATGGCTTACTTTTAAAGATCCATGTAATCTACGTTCGCCTCAGCAACATGCTGGTGTTGTTCATAGCTCAAATCTTTGTACAGAGATTACGTTAAATACCTCTGCTAATGAAATTGCAGTTTGCAATTTAGGTAGCTTAAACTTACCAGCGCATTTAACCGATGGTAAACTTGATGAAGAAAAGTTAAAACGCACAATTAAAACAGCAATTCGAATGCTTGATAACGTGATCGATATTAATTTCTATTCTGTCCCGCAAGCACGTAATTCTAACTTAAAACATCGTCCAATTGGCTTAGGATTAATGGGTTTTCAAGATGCATTATACGAATTGAAACTTAATTATACCTCACAAGAAGCTGTAGAATTTGCTGATGTTTCTATGGAAATGATTAGCTATTATGCAATAGAAGCGTCTTGTGAACTCGCGCAAGAACGTGGTAGCTATTCAAGTTATGAAGGTTCATTATGGAGTAAAGGTATTCTACCAATTGATTCTATTAATTTATTACAACAATCGCGGGATAAATATTTAGAGCAAGATAGATCGCAACGCATGGATTGGGAAAGTTTACGAATTAAAGTTCGCACGCAAGGCATGCGCAACTCTAATGTGATGGCCATTGCACCCACGGCAACTATTTCTAATATCTGTGGTGTTTCACAATCTATTGAACCGACTTACCAAAACTTATATGTAAAATCTAACCTTTCAGGCGAATTTACTGTTATTAATCCTTATTTAGTTGCTGAGTTAAAAGCATTAAACTTATGGGATGAAGTCATGGTTAATGACTTAAAATATTTCAATGGTAGTGTTCAGCCTATTAATCGAATTCCAGCGGAGCTTAAAGCACGTTATGCTACCGCTTTTGAAGTTGATCCTATGTGGTTAATTGAAGCTGGATCAAGACGACAAAAATGGATTGATCAAGCACAATCATTAAATATTTATATGGCTAAGCCATCAGGTAAAAAACTTGATGAACTGTATAAACAAGCATGGTTACGCGGCTTAAAAACAACTTATTACTTACGTAGTTTAGGTGCTAGTAATGCTGAAAAATCAACTATTCATGATGGCGCTTTAAATGCAGTAAAGATTGAAGAACCTAAAGTATGTTCAATCCTCGATCCAGACTGCGAAGCTTGCCAATAGGAGGAAAATAAATGACAGAGTTACAGAGTGAACCAACTATGGCTACGGAAAATGTATTACATGCCACAGGCCTAGAGCCCTTAGAAATGGGCGCTGATCGTATTCAAGTAGATGATAAACAAATTATCAACTGCCGAGCTGACTTAAATCAGCTCGTCCCTTTTAAATACACCTGGGCGTGGGATAAATACTTAACCGCTTGCGCAAATCATTGGATGCCTAATGAGATTAATATGAGCCCAGATGTTGCATTATGGAAAGATCCAAATGGCTTAACAGAAGATGAACGCTTAATCATTCTTCGTAATCTAGGCTTCTTCTCAACAGCTGATTCATTAGTTGCTAATAATTTAGTCTTAGCAGTGTATCGTCATATTACCAACCCTGAATGCCGACAATATTTATTAAGACAGGCATTTGAAGAAGCCCTTCATACCCATGCGTATCAATATATTATTGAGAGTTTAGGCTTAAATGAAGCAGCTGTATTTAATATGTATCGAGAAATTCCCTCAGTAGCTAAGAAAGCAGCGTGGGCGCTTCCATTTACTCAAAGTTTAAGCGATCCCAACTTTCATACGGGTACGCCAGAAGATGATCAACGCTTATTACGCGATTTAATTGCTTTTTATGTTGTTTTTGAGGGTATTTTCTTTTATGTAGGCTTTACCCAAATTCTGTCAATGGGTCGTCGTAATAAGATGGTTGGGACATCTGAACAATTCCAATATATTTTACGTGATGAATCCATGCATATGAATTTTGGTATTGACGTCATTAATCAAATTAAAATTGAAAATCCTCATTTATGGACACCTGAATTTAAAGAAGAAATTATTCAACTAATAAAAGAAGGTGTTGAGCTTGAATATACTTATGCTAAAGATACGATGCCTCATGGTATTTTAGGTATGAATGCCGATATGTTTGAAGAATACCTTCAGTTTATAGCTAATCGACGTTTAAACCAAATTGGCTTACCTGAACAATACCCAGGCGCGGAGAATCCATTCCCTTGGATGAGTGAAATTATGGATTTAAAGAAAGAGAAAAACTTTTTTGAAACGCGTGTTATTGAGTATCAAGCTGGTGGAACATTAAGCTGGGATGATGAGTAAACATTCTTAGAACAAGCTGCTATTAAAAGTAGCTTGTTCTATAACGCTGTCTAACAATTTTAGATAAACCCTCACTAAAAAAGCAATGAATACTATGCAAGAAATTACTATTTACTATAATCCACTCTGTTCAAAATCGAGAAAAGCTTTAGAAATATTAGAAGATAGGGGCTTTAAGCCTACTGTTGTTGAATACCTAAAAACACCACTTACATTTAATCAATTAAAGAGTTTGCGTTCACATTTTAAGCTTGAAGACTTTGTGCGAACCACAGATAAATCCTTTAAAGAGTTAGGGCTGTCATTAAATGACGAAGATAAAATTTTACAAGCTATCGTAGAAGAGCCTGCATTAATGCAGCGCCCTATTGTTACATTTAAAGGCAAAGCAGTTATTGGACGGCCGCCTGAAAAAATTTTAGAGTTGTTTGATTAAACCTTTTCTTATTTATGCACTATGTCCTACCCTATTCCTATGCAGGATCTAGAGGCGTAATTGGATCTGGAATTACGTGGCCAAAAAAAGTGGAAGACATAAAATACATGAGGATTTGAGCAGTTCAGCCTGTAAATTGGTCTTTGCAGTAGCGTTTCTAAAGAAGTCTAATATTTTTCTTGACTTTGTATTTGCCAAGCTTAGGATAAACATCAAAATTAACTTATAGTTAATTTTTTATCAAATTAAAATAAGACTAGGAAGAAATCTATGGCAAAAGTACTTTGCGTCCTTTATGAAGATCCGGTTAATGGCTACCCTACGAGCTATCCTCGTGATGATTTACCATTTATAACACACTACCCTGATGGCAGCTCCGTACCTAATCCAAGTCACGTAGATTTTAAACCAGGCACACTTTTAGGCAGTGTTTCTGGTGAATTAGGATTACGTAAATTCCTTGAAGAACAAGGTCATACTCTGATTGTCACTAGTGATAAAGAAGGTCCTAACTCAACTTTTGAAAAAGAACTACCCGATGCTGACATTGTTATTTCGCAGCCCTTCTGGCCTGCCTATTTAACTGCTAAGCGCCTAGAAAAAGCTAAAAATCTTAAGTTAGTTATTACAGCTGGTATTGGCTCTGATCATACTGATTTACAAGCCGCAATGGATAAAGGCATAACCGTTACTGAAGTTACTTATTCAAATAGTATTAGTGTGGCTGAACATGTTGTTATGGTTATTCTAACGCTTGTTAGAAACTATATTCCCTCTTATCAATGGGCAGTCAATGGTGGATGGAATATTGCTGATTGCGTATCTCGTTCTTATGATGTTGAAGGTATGGTTATTGGTTCAGTGGGCGCCGGTCGTATTGGAATCGCCGTTATGAAGCGGCTTAAAGGATTTGATGTTAAAATGCATTATACCGATAAACATCGGTTACCGCTTGAAAAAGAGCAAGAGCTAGGGCTTGTTTATCACGCAGATTTACAAACAATGCTACCACTTTGTGATGTGGTTACTATCAATATTCCTCTACACCCTGAAACAGAACACTTATTTAATAAAGCCTTAATTCAGAAGATGAAGCGCGGTGTCTATTTAATTAACACAGCTCGCGGTAAAATTTGTGATACTGCAGCAATTGAAAAAGCCATTAAAGAAGGCCACATTGCAGGCTATGCTGGAGATGTTTGGTTTCCACAACCAGCTCCCTCTAATCACCCATGGCGTTATATGCCAAATCATGGCATGACGCCACACATCTCAGGGACTTCTTTGTCAGCACAAGCCCGCTATGCAGCAGGAACTCGCGAAATATTAGAATGCTGGTTTGCTGGTCGACCTATTCGTAATGACTATTTAGTAGTTAAAGAAGGTAAACTGGCTGGTATTGGCGCCCATTCTTATACAGCAGGTAAAGTAACAGTTGGTGTTGAATAAAACATTTATCTCGGCAATTCTGAGAGGTATTGTTGCGTAAATAAGTTTAAAAGCTAATTATAACGAAAGTGTGTCTATATTATCACTTATAAATTCATTATCATCCCCGTATAAACGGGGATTTATCCCTCAATAACCACTGAGGCTAATTTACACATGGATTCCTGCCTATGGGGAAAGACATTTATTATCCACGCAACAAAGTTATGCCGAGATAAAAGTATAATAACGTTTAGACAATATAGTATGCGCCAATAGCCATGGTTCGATTATGAGGTATATCATAAAAATCGATATTCAAATTTGCTGAATAATTACGCATTAGGAATTCAAAAATCTTCTCTTGAAAATGAAACATTAGTGTACGTTTCTTTTTAGAGGCAAAAATATTTGGCACCTCAACAATAAAGGTAGCAATATCAACATTGATTAAAAAGGGTAAAACTCGCCTAATATTGGCATGATTAAGTGCTGCCGGAATTGATATAGCATCCATAAACCCATAATGTAAGACTAACTTACAAACTTTGTCATTAAGACAATTAACTTCATAACGCCTACTGTAATGTACATAAGGAATATTTTCTACCGTATAACTTACGATAAGTACATGTTCAGGCATTGCATGACTAAGTTTTAAGAAATGAAGGAAACTACCACCACTTTTATCATAGATATCAGTAATAAAAATAGAAGTAACCCCACTTAACTGATGTAATTTTCTGTAATTTAACTGCTTAAGTATCTTAGATAAATCCTCTTTCTTAAGGTAAACATTATTTCTTAAATATTCTAAGCCATTAGTCCAAGTGTACATAATAAAGCCTATTACTAAAGCAAAGGAGACTGGAACCCAACCGCCTGTTAAGAATTTATGTAAATTAGCGCCTAAATAAGCTAAATCAATGAAGACAAATACACTAAAAATGAGAAGAACTCTAGCCCAAGACCAATTCCAAATATGCAAAGCTGTATAAGCAACCATTAAACTAATTAGCAACATATCTAAGTTAACAGCGATACCATAAGCATGTGCTAAGTTACTTGAACTTCGAAAAGTCAGTAGTAGAAAGAATGTGCCTAATGCCAAGATAAAATTAATTTGAGGCACATATATTTGTCCTTGGTATTCTTTAGAAGTATGAACAATTTGAATGCGTGGGCAAAAGCCCAGCAGCATAGCTTGCCTAGCCAGTGAAAAGGTTGCTGTTATTACCGCTTGAGAGGCAATAATTGTTGCTAGGGTGGCAATGACTAAAAGTGGGATGCCAAACCAAGTGGGGGCAATCATAAAAAAAGGATTACTAATAGCCTCAGGATTTATTAATAAATAAGCTCCTTGGCCAAAATAATTTAAAATTAAACTAGGAAAGACCACACTAAACCAACTTATACGAATCGAATTTTTACCAAAATGACCGATGTCAGCATAAAGCGCTTCACCTCCTGTTACGACTAGAAAAACTCCACCTAATAAAAAATAACCCTGCCAACCTGAGCTTATTAAAAAGTGAACAGCATAAGAAGGATTAATTGCACGTAACACACTAGGATTGTGAATGATTTGCGCTATACCTAAACAAGCAATAGTAATAAACCAAATAAGAATAATAGGGCCAAATATTGCCCCTATCCTACCTGTACCTTTTTCTTGAACGATAAACAATAAAAAAAGAATAGAAAATGAGATAGGAAGTATATAACTATCAAGATCAGGTGCAAAAGTTTTTAAACCTTCTACAGCAGACATGACCGAAATAGCAGGCGTTAACATGCCATCGCCTAAAAGTAAGCCGGCGCCAAAAATAGCTAATAAATAGAAAAATTTTTCGTGTTTAGTACTTTTTTGTTTTAAAAGAGCAAGTAAGGCCAGTATACCGCCTTCGCCATTATTATCTGCTCGAAAAACAACGGTTAAATATTTAATTGAAATAATGATAACCAGCGACCAAAAAATGAGGGATAAAATTCCTAAAACATCTACTACATTGACGGGTAGCCCACCTATCGACTCACGCAATGCGTAAAGTGGACTCGTACCTATATCGCCATAGACAACCCCTAATGCAGCGATAGTTGAACCCAGCGTAACATCCCTTTTTTTATCCGTATTTTTCATATTTAATTGGTATACATTCCCTAAGACAGCAATATTTAAAAAAATAATTAACTCTAACTATAGTAGAGTATTACTTAATTATGATGTTTATTAAAGAGGTGTTATTTATTATTTCGGCTTAAATATTAATTGCTTAAGGATTAAATCTAGGGAACCAATTAATAATACGAGAAGTCCTTGAGCACTTGACAATAATTATTGTCTTAATTAGCCTCTCTTAAGGTAAAACACAAAATTGGTTTTCTACTTTATTTTTAATTTGCTGAACTCTGTTATTCCTGTTTTTAATTTACCTTAGTCTAGGTTAATACCTTAAAAATAAACAAAAAAAGGATTAGTTTGAGAGCGAAGTATATATCCTTAATTAAGCCACTTCTTCTTCCATATAATTAGCTTCAGCAATGCTTTGATATATTGATACCGGTTCCTGTTCTACCATTATATTGTTGTTCTTTATACCGACTATAGAAGATGAAATCACTAACAGAACTAGTGCTGTAATGGCTGATACAGCAGCTACAAACGTAGATGTAATAATAACAGGTGATACTAAAGTAGACATAGGTAAGAATACAAGAGAAATAACAGCAAGCATGCCACAAAAAGCGCCTATGGCCAGCGAAATCTCTGCTTTACATAATAAACGTATACTTAAATGACGCTCTTTATTATTGCTAATATCTAATTGAGATGTTACTGATGAATTTAAATTAAGCTTATCAATATTAGATAAATTATTAATTTTTTTTCCGACCGAACCGGACATTTTATTTCCAATTATTTTATCAATTAAGGATATTATAAAAAATTATCATTAAGGCAATATTAAAAATCTTGTTTTTTTACGTCATTTATAAAAAAACATTCTAATTTGGAAATTTTAAATCCATTTGCTCAAAATTCTAGGCTGATGAGTATATCCTGAAATTTAGACATATATTCTGCAACCCATGCTCGATTAATTAGTGGCTCTACATAACAACAAGCAAAGGCTACTTCTGTTTGAAAATTAAAAATTTCTAGCACCATAGCGGCGAACCCTGAGACGATATTTACACCTATACTTAAATCCGCCAACGTTAACGAACCATAATGGGTTGCTAATGGTATTTTAGATAAATAAGATAAAGTGAAATCGTATAGAAAATGATCTGTTTTCTCTAAAAATTTCATATTATAATTTTTTTTTGCTTGATTTAAATTAAATTTTCCCGGAAAGCCCCCTAATTCTGGTAAGCGACTTTTAAGCTGTGAATGATAATCCCTAGCTAAATCCCAAATATTAGTATTTTTAGTAATATGATGTTTAGTGGCGATATAATTGACGAAATAACCAAAATTGTGTGGCTCTATAGCTGGATAACAAATATCGCGAGTATTAACCCAAGTACATAAAGTTCCATTATAAGGATACCCATCTAAGTTATACTTGGTTATTAATGTAAGGGCATTAAACAGAGAATTTAACGAAACCTTATTTTTTTTACACAGTTTTTCTAAGTTATTTATTAATTCTATGGAAATTTTTTTAATAATTAATTTAGGTACCCGCTGCTGCAGTGGAGCAGGGGTATCAAATTGCCAACCTTTTCTCTTTATAGCTTGGTATTTTATCACTTGCTTTAAGTAGTTACTCCAATTAATTTTTTCTAGAAGAAAATTTTCCTGTGGCTTTAGTAACTCTAATACTTTAAATTTAGGCTCTAACTTATGCTCTAGCATGTCATAATAAGATAATAGTTCATGGATAAAAGTAAAAATAGCCGTGCCATCACATATAGCATGGTGAAAAGATAGCATTAAATGACAGCTTTCTTTTGCTTTTAATAAAGTAACACGCCATAGATATTGATCGACTAGAAAAGGCGTTTTTATCTCTTTTTCAAGGATTTCAAGCGGCTGGTCTGGGTGTGTTTGCTGTAAAATAAGAATCGGCACTTGCATGAAATCTATTCCAACTTTAAAACAATATCCATCAGCCTTAGGTCTAATGGTAGCGCGTAATAAAGGGTGGCGCTGAAAACCTAAATTTAAGGCTTTCTTTAATAAATCAACTTCGATGTTTCCTTGTAATCTTAAAGCCACCACAACTAAATCATTACCAGCAAATAAATCATGCATGAGAACTTTAATTGTTTCCCAATAACCTAAGTCTCTATCCATTATTTACCCACCTCTATAGCCTAAAAACCTTGCAATGGAAGTAAGCTTAGCGCCACCAATAAATAAATCGAATAGCATATTGCCAATGATTTTTGCTAAAAAAATATAATTAAATTATAGTCTGTTACCTTATAAGTTACAGCTAGATTAGCTTACTTGCTCTACTGCAAGCTCCTGTAGAGCATTCGTTTTATCAAAGTGAATTAAGCAATCAAATTGATTAGTCAAATGGGTAAAAAAGTAATGGCTAAAACGTTCTGTTTCTGGCCTATAAATTACCCCAATAGCTCGTTGTAAGCGGGGAATTTTCAAGAAGTGCTTTAATTGTTCATCCCCAGGTAGATATAAAATAAAATTTTTGTAAGTTAACTGATGAAATAATTCTTCATAGCTGCTTTTAAGTCCGGGTACTATTTGCTTACATTCTGAAGGCTCATCCCAATCTGAAGCTGCCCTAACAGATCCTTCGTAAGTAGAAAAGCCTAATAAATAAGTACTTAAATCATGTTGTTCTCTTATTAATTGTCCTATATTAATTTCATCCTGATCATTGCGTTCTGTAGCACGTGCATCACCTACGTGAGAATTATGCGCCCATATAACTATTTTTGCTGGTTTTTGCAATCGTCGCTCTAAATGATCAGCTAAAACGTTTACTGTTTCTGCCATATGCTGATCGCGGATATTCCATGAAGAAGCGTAACCTTCAAACATAGAGCGATAATAATGTTCAGCGTCTTTTACAATACGAGCATTTTGAGTTGCAAAAAAATAATCATCTTCAAGCTGAATCCCGTCTTGACGTAAATAGTCAAACGCATTTTGCTGTAAATCAACTAAAACAGCTAAGGCTTCTTTTATACATCTCTTTTTAATACCTAAGTTAGCTAAATAGCCATAAGATTGAGCATCTAAACGTTGATAATCAAAGCAACCATAACGTTCAATAGCTTGCTTGGCAGCTTTAGGGTCAACTTTCATTAGATAATTAATTACAGCTGTAATTGAGGCATTTAGACTATACAAATCAAGTCCATAAAATCCAATTTTCTGATTTGCTGCTAATTTATCGTTATACATTCGCAACCATTTGACAAAAGGTGACATAGTGGTATTTCGCCACATCCACGTAGGAAAACGCTGAAATTGGCTTAATGACTTCTCATTGTCATTAATATTTCCTTTACCTTGAATATAACGATGGATGCCGTAGGCATCAGGCCAATCACCTTCAATGGCAACTGCCATGAATCCTTTTTCTTCAATTAAACGTTTAGTAATGTCTATACGAGCTTGGTAGAATTCTTCAGTGCCATGCGTTGCTTCCCCTAGCAAAACAAAACGTCTATCGCCTATTCTTGCAATCAATTCAGAATAATCCTGCTTATGGCCAGACAAAGGTTTTATTGCTTCATTTAATACTTGAATGACTTTATGGTAGGCATCCATGTCTCCTCCGATAAGGCTGCTTAAATAGAAAGATGTGTAGTGAACCAGTTTTTTGCGAGCTCAGCAACTTGTGGTAAAGCGCCCTTTTCTTCAAACAAATGAGTTGCACCAGGCACAATTTCTAATTGCTTAGTACACGTTAAATGTTCCAAAGCTAATTGATTTAAATCAATAACTACTTTATCTCTTCCGCCTATAATAAGTAACGTTGGTGCTTTTACTTCTGATAAAAAATCGCCCGCTAAATCTGGCCGTCCACCACGAGAAACGACAGCCTTAATAATTTTTTGCTCTTTTGCTGCGGCAACAAGTGCGGCAGCAGCACCTGTACTTGCGCCAAAATAACCTAAATTTAAGCTAGGGAACTGTTTTATACTCCAATGTGTCACTTCTATTAAACGTTTTACTAAGAAAGAAATATTAAAACGTAATTCCCGAGTAATATTATCAACCTTTTCCTCCTGTGGCGTTAATAAATCAAATAAAAGAGTAGCTAAGTTAGCCTCATTTAAAAAACTTGCAACAAATTGATTACGACTGCTACGTGCACTACTTCCACTACCATGAACAAATAAAACAAGCCCTATAGCCTCTTTAGGAACAAATAAAAAGCCGGATAAAGTAGTATTAGCAGTCAATATCGTAATTTGCTTTGCTTTGTCTAAAGAATGAAAACCCATAAGTTACCTCATGAAGCATTTGCTAAGTAATTTTCGTTTGCCTTCCTAAGTAAGTCTGTTACTTCTGTATCTGAAATCTGCGGGAAATGGGCATACCAAAGACCCACTGCATAAAAATGCACAGGTTTTAAGGGGCATATAACCCGATCTACTAAACTTGTCATTTCTTTGAATGTTGATAATGCTGCGACAGGTATAGCTACTAACATGCTAGCGGGTTTTCTATTTTTTAATGCTTTAATTGCTGCTCGCATGGTTGAACCTGTAGCAATACCGTCATCGACTAAGATGATGTTTTTATTATAAAAACTAGGAAATGCTCGGTTGTCCCGATAAAGTACTTCACGACGTTTTAATTCTTTTTCTTCTTTAAGGATAGCTTTATCAATATCATCTTGCGATATGATTAATGATTCTATCACTTCTTGATTAAAAAATTTACAGCCACCCGAAGCAATAGCACCCATTGCTAATTCTTTATGCCAAGGTACACCTAGCTTTCTAACTAAAAAAACATCGAGCGGTAAATTTAAAGCGCTTGCTATTTCATACGCAACTGGAACGCCACCTCTAGGAAGTGCTAACACTATCGTATTTGCTTTGTTGGCATATTCCTTTAAGTGCTTAGCAAGAACTTTACCGGCAGCTTGTCGGTCTTGATATTTATCCATAGATATTCCTTGCTTTTTTATTAATAGTATAGCGCTTGGAGTAAATTTTTAATGAAAATTGATTAAATTTTTAACAAAATTAAAGGTCTACTGAAGTAGGGCTTTGATTTACAAGATATTATTAACGGAAGTAGCATTTAATGCTTAAGGATTTAATATTCAGTCATTAAACATATTCCACACAACGTTATCCACAGATTTTGTGGATAACCCAAAGATTAATGTTTTGCGCAGTTAGCTTTTAAAATCAACATAATAAACTCTTTTCATATCACGGAGGCTATAGTGGTATTAGCATCAATAGACTCACTTAAACGATGCCTTACATTAATTAATTGCCGATGTAACTCACCTTTAAATAATTCAAAGCCGCCCCAAACTTCTGTATTAATTTCAACTTGATCATTTAAATCAATAAAGACTTGCAAAGCAGTTAGAGCTAGGTTACGGGTATCATCCTCTATTTGATTATTGCCATGTTCTGAAATAGCAAATTTCAATGCTTTTTTTAAATCCTCAATAAGCCCTCTTTCGCTATAGTCAACATTATATAAATAAGACCCATTTATTTTTTGCACTTCATTTATTTTGGTCAAAACCAAAATATATGCTGCTAGCAGCGCATATTGACGATAAATGGTAATTCTTTCCAAGATATCACTTTCTAATTCTTTCGCCTCACTATCGTCAACCGCCACTAATTTGGCTTCTGATAAGGTAATATAATAATTTTCAGGCAGAAACTGAGTAAATAGATTATATAAATTATTACCCACTTTAAGGCTTTTTAAATAATCTAAAAGCTTAGTTTTATCAACCGGATAATTAATTTTTGACTTTTGGCTAGTAAGGAAGGTTTTTAATTTACTAGTAATTTGCGTTATTTTTTGCGGGTAATCATTAAGCATTTTAAGTGTAGACTGAATAAATAAAATATATTGAATTTGTTTATCGATAGGTTGTGCTTTGATTTTCTCCCTGACAATCATCTTTTCTAAGTTAGAAAAAAAGATATCTTTATCATTATTTATGTAGCTGTAACTGGTATAATTATCATCTTTTAATAGATAATCACGATAATCACTACAACAATTTGCCCAAGTTAAGGGATCCATATTATTTTCATTAGATAAACCTAATACATCCTGAAGAGCCATATTTAATGCACTATTGTCATCTGCTTGACCAAAAAAACCTAACAGTATGTCATAGGAATGATTAATACGTGCATAACGATATAAGCAAGAGCCTATTAGAATAGATTGCGCTCTCTCAAAGCTTACTGCTTTATTACGAGTTATTTGCTCATTTGGCATATTATTAGCTAATTGAGTGATACATCCGATTTGCTCAAGTCTAGTTTTATCTGGTTCACATTTAATCCAACGTCCTTTTTGCTTCTCTTTTATTTTCTTTTTATATAATTCCTCTAGCTTTAATAATTTTTCCCTTAAATCTAAATAATTAGGAGAAATATATCGCTTTGTTATTTGAGCAAACGATTGCTGTAAATTATCAGTTTTATCTTTTAAGAATGTAAAATCTGGGGCGTCATATGGCATATGATCTCCTTAAAATAACCTATTAATCCCTATATTCTTCAATAAGCTTGTTATAGTGTAACCCCATGATGAAGTATCATCCTCTTGCGGTTGATAATTGCGCATTTGAATGTTTGCTTGCATATCATTAGGAAAAGCTCGATACAATTCACCTAACTCAGGATGAGAACGATTGCGATATACCCAACCACAAAAATCATCTAACGCTTGATAGCTCTCCTCATAGATATATTTATCCAGTTCTTCTATTGAATCAATCTCTAAATGAGCCTTTAGAGTATCTATAAGCGGTTTATTAAGCACTTTTTGAAGTGAATTTTGATAACGCTCCCAAATATACAAATAAGCACCTTGCAATACCGATAATTTTTCTTTTTCTAAGGCAGTATAGTAATTTAGACTTTTAGCAATATTTTGAATTAAGTTGGCATCTTGAAATAGTTGAGAAGGAAGAAGAGGAAGGCAAGAACAAAAAAGACCACCTAATGTACCTAGCTTAGTATACGAGTTGCATAGCTTTGTAGGTAAAAACTCGGCTTTTTGCTGCAGCTGAGCAAAGGTTAGCATATTAGATTTCCTCCGCAATTCATTACTCACATTACGAGAACATGCAAGCATGTAGCCTAAGGTTGAATCTTCGACAGGACTTATTTCTTACTTTCTTGAACCTTTTTGCAGCTACAAATGCGGAATATCAGACTTATTCAAGAAAGTTTCTAGATCGTTACTCGATCTACCTGTCAATTTATTTATAACAATGTATAACATAATTTGCAAGGAGACACTAAATAGCCATAAATCTAATATCTTAATCAGAGGGTTATAAATATCTTGCACCCTGTCGTAAATCTCCCTTCTAAATTATGCGCCGTATGCCCTACACATAACTTCCCTTGCCCTTACACTCCTACCTAAACTTACGCATCGACTTTTATCTAAGCCTACGTGCCGCGACTTGTTCGCGGCATCCAGAGATACTTAATCAGATACATATTCATTTATAAACAATCAATGTCAGTACAAGTATATTTTTATATTTATTATAAACCTTATATTTTTTTTTTATTAATTAACAAATAAATCTTTAAATTTAACTTTCCCCCCTGCTGAATGCCGCAAACAAGTCGCGGCACGTAGGGATATGGGTTCGTAGCAACTAGAGATTGGTTTCCGGCAACTGCAGATTTGAGTTTCTAGCGCGTGTGGATTAGTTTTGTGTTACTTACAGATTCGAGACTCTGTACTTAAGTATATAGGTTTGTAGTACCTGAAGTTAAAGTAGCGTCTATAGACTGAAAGTTCTTGTACTGATAGATAAGGGTTCGTAAACCTAGGATAAGGTTTATAGCACCTACAGATAAAGTTGTTGGGTAAAGAATTGTGGCACGAAAAACAAAAAGCCGCACCACGCAAGTTAGTAACCATCACTCGTAAGCCTAACAGTATAAATATAAAAACAGCCAGATATAGGCAAAGCAAATACACCCATTCAAAGCTATTATTTAAGCAGAAAAATTTTCTTCCATACTAAAACGGCTTGCAATATTTTTAATGAGCTGCTGGTGAATATTATCAAAGCCCCGATTACTCATCACAACGACAGCATCACCTGGCGCAACACATTGCACGACGGTATCAATAATAGCCTGGGTATTAGGTAGAATTTTAAAAGTACACGTCCAATCATGCGCTAAATTTGATAAATCAAATTGCTCTGGGCTTAATATAAAAGCATTATCTACTTGAGCTAAAGCCTTAGCCATACTTTCTGCATGGACGCCTGAACGCATGGTATAAGAAGCAAATTCTAAAACGACCAAAATACGTTTATGACGTTTACTTTGGCGTAGGGCTTGAATCGTTTTAGAAATAGCTGTTGGATGATGGGCAAAATCATCATAAACAGTAACATCATACTGATTAGCTCTAACTTCAAGTCGTCTTTTTACTGGTTTAAATGAAGCGAGCGCACGAGCTGCTACTTCTGGTTTTACACCTGCATGATAACTCGCAGCCATTGCTGCCAAACCATTTTCCACATTAAATCGACCTATTAAAGACCAAGTGATTTGTGCTATTTCTTCTTGCTTATATAAAACCCGGAATGCAGAACCACTGTCGTTTAAAATTTCAGCACGCCAATTTGCTTTTCCATCAATAGCAGTATCTTCTAAATTTGAAAAAACCCCACGCGCAATGACAGTATTTAGAGCTGCATCATCTCGCGGTTTGATAATCATGCCTTTGCTAGGAATTGTTTTTAGGTAATAATGAAATTGCTGTTGTATTGCTTCTAAGTTCGCATAAATATCAGCATGATCAAATTCTAAATTATTAAGAATAGCAATTTCAGGTCGATAGTGCATAAGCTTTGGCCGTTTATCAAAATAAGCACTATCATATTCATCTGCCTCAATAACAAACCATTCACCCTGGCCTAAATTAGCACTTGTATTAAAATTAGGCGCAACTCCACCGATTAAAAAACCAGGATTTAAACCTGCCTGATCTAAAATATAAGCTAACATAGAGGTAGTTGTTGTTTTACCATGCGTTCCTGCAACAGCTAAAACACGAAAACGAGGTAAGATATTTTCTGCAAGCCATTGAGGTCCTGATGTATAGTTTTTACCTGCATTTAAGACGGCTTCTAATACAGGCATGCCTCTTTTAATTGCATTACCAACAATAACAACATCGGCTTTTAAAGCATCTGTAGAGTCTTCATACCCTTCAGACCAACGAATACCTTTTGCTTCTAATAAATCACTTACTGGCGGATAACAGTTAGCGTCGCACCCTGTTACTTGATGACCAGCATCGCGTGCTAGCAAAGCCAATGCGCTCATGAATGTGCCACTAATTCCTAAAATATGTAAATGCATTTTCTCATCGCCAAATTGAAACAGTTAAAATATTAGTTGCTAGCAAGCCAACACTAACTAACATCGCCGGGAAAAAACTCAATTCTAAAGCACACCGATAGATATGTGTTATAGCTATAAACTGCCAAATACTTAAAATTAGAGTGCTCATTATATAAATAAATGTGAATAATAACATATGGGTTTGCTTGAAATCAGCCTGCAAGAAATAAGCAGTCATAAATAACAGAGGAAAAGCTAAGCAATGAATAATTAAGTTACTCATTAATAATGATGTCACTGTTTGTGCAAATCGATTACCTTTTTTATATAAATAGAGAATTATTTTTGTAAAAACACCGAAAGATAGCAAAAGAGATATGCCTGTTAAGATAGAATTTGTGAGAGTATAAGTGCCTTTTACATCTGCTATTGTCCATTGAGTAACTAAAATAATTAGATAAAGTAAGGTAACTAAACTTAATAAAAAGAAAGAATAAGGTGTATTTGCTGGCGTTTCTTTCAAAATGGTAACTTGCCAATAGCGCTTTAAAAGGATGCCCCACATAGTAGTACCATTCCCATTTATTAATGGCATTAATTTATTTCAACTTAACGCCTTTTAAGTCAATCAATAAAAACACTTATAAATATATCAGCGACTCATTTTGTTTATTAAAAATCTTTGTGTCAGATATAAAAATATAAAAGATAAAGAAGACTTAACTTACTGAAGTCAGTCACTTTATATACCTTTAATGTTTGAAAGAGGTATCTATAAATTACATCAGCAATATTAAGAACAAGTTTAGGCCAACAATTAAATTGGCACAAGTCATGTATTGATTACTTTATATAAATTAGCGTTGTTTACAATAAAAAGGTTTAACTAATTTATACCAAGCTTAGCCATTTCCTTGAGAAAAACTATTAATTATTTTTAAGATTTTATCTGATGCAAATTTAGAATAAAGGATTAGTTAGTTTTACTGGATTAATTTGCTATACGCTAAATTCACTTTCTTAATACTCATTTGTTCTACCACAGGCGATTTCCATGGCCCCGAAATTTTATAAGTATAGCCACTTATCTTCTGCATACCGTGATTTATGATCTTACTTGCTACCCAAGTCGCCATACCAATAACAGGTCCACCAGCAATGGTGGCAACAATAGGTAAACTTGCAGTGATGTGTGGCACAATTTCTAAATCTAGATTATAACGTTGATTAATAATATCAAGGTTACCTTTCATACTTGCATAAGCTACTGGCCCGTCGATATGGCTTTGCTCGGTAGACATAATGCCATCATGAATTTCAAACATGCCTCTGTATTCATCAAAACTATAACCATCTTGCGCTAAATCACTAAAATCTAATTTTAAGCGTCGCGGGATCGTTTGCAAACTTAAAACACTTAACAGTTTCCCAACGCCTAATTTTTCTTCTGTTTCTGGGCTTAGATTTGTAATACGACCATTTTTAAAGTAAATGGATAAATCTGCTTTAAGGTGTTGTAAGGAAAAATCCTGAAAACCACCGGGCCAATGCCCTTTAAAATTTAACTTGCCTTGACGTGCTTCAACAACAGGACTTATTTTAAAACGGTGCAAGGCCTGGGCTAAATTATTAATATAGACCGATCCTTGCATACTAGTTAAATTACTTTTTGCTGTTTGCTGCCAGTCGCCCTGAGCTTGTAAAGCATACTCCGGTGTTTTTAAATTAAAAGTATCTATATGCAAGACATCGTCTTTGACTATTGCTTTAATAGCTGCTCTACCTAAATTTAGGCCATTGAATTGTAATTCTTCAATAATTAAATTTAAATTTGGAACTTGTTTTATTTTGATAGAAGATAAATGATTAGTTTGTGGTGATGAAGTTTTATCAATTTTTAATCTAGCGATAGTACCGCTTAAGTTATTATTTCTTAGTTGATAACGTAATTTAGCAGCTATTTTTTGTTGATTTAACCCTATAGCCCATTCGCTATTATTTACCTTTGTAGCCTCTATTTTTAAATTAGGATAGTTTTGACTACCTAATATTGCTTGTTTTAATAAAAGATTAATTGAATTAATAGGAATACTATTAGCACTTTTATTATCAAAAGATATATTTGCTAATGCATTTTTCCACTGCTCTAGATTAAACGTGTCTAGGGTACCTATTATTTGTACGCCTGAACGTTCACGCCAAAAGGCTTGACCCTGACCTAATCGAATCTCTCCTCTTTCTAAAAGAAATTGATTATTTAACCAGGAGAACCACAGATCACTATTAAGTTTGTTGTCATAGGCAATACGTAAACGTAACGCTTTTTGTGGATTAAAGTTAACGTCAATTGTTAGCGGCGCTAAGGCTGAAGCTGCTTTTCCTACTGGTGATGGGAGATTAATTGCCATACCTAAAAGTGAGGTTTTAATTTGCAAATGATCAAGATCGTTAGGATCATTGGTCAGCGTTAAAATACCTTCTAAGTCTACTTCACCTTCTAATAATGAAAGCCATGTTAATTTAAATTTTTCTCTTAAAACATCACTCGTCGTAGTCGCTTTAATTTTTATTTCTGTATACGGATTAGGATTGCGAACCGATTGAATGACTAAATTAATTGGATAATTCATGATAGCGGCATTAAGGCTGCTATTTAAAATACCTTTTTCATCAAATTGTAAGGAGCCTTCTAGATTATCTAATTTAATATTATTAATAATATGATTTACTGCCACCTGGTCTTTATTAAAAACTAAATTGCCCAGTACTAACACATGATCATGACCTGGTAAGGTGTAAAAAGGAACTTCTAATTGCAAATCTAGATCTATCTCCCCACTCATCTGTAATATCTTTAAAGCTGATAATTTTTGCTTTAATGGTGAGGAACGAACGTAAGCTAACGCTCTATCAGCAGTGGTATTAATTGTTGTTCTTACCAATAATGCCTCTTTATCTAAGCCAACATCAGGTATTTGTAAATTAGCATCTTTGATGATGATATTGTTTGTTTTAGCTTGTTTAATATTAGCCGCAAGTAAACGTTTATTTATATTTAAATAACCTTGAATATCACTAAGTAAAGGCCAATGTGGTGCAAAACGTAAATCCATTCCATCTATATAGCTTTTAATTGTAAATTCACCCGGTTTACCATCAAAAGGAAAATCAGATGCTAAACCATGAATAGATACTTCGGCGATCATTTGTTTTATCTGCTTAATATCCTGTTTAAGCCACAAATCTAATCTGTGTTTCAAATATTTTGCAGGCAGGTATTGCAACCATTGCTCTGCATTATCAGCAACTACTTGTGCATTCAAATTAACCTGTCCCGTTGACTGCTTAGTGATATTGCTTATATTTCCTTCAGCATTGACTTTTAAATCTGGCCTGGTTAATACGAAATGCTCTAAATTCACTTGCAAATTCTGAGCTAAAGATTGCCAATTAAGAGAGCTGTTTAATTGACTAAGTTCAATGGGAGGCTTCGCAAGAAAGTTTACAGTTAGCTGATGACTATCAAGCTTTAAGCTACCCTCATTCGGTGTCCAATATAAATAACCTGCTAAGTTTTGTATTCCAGGTATTGATTTCTGAGCTAGCCAACCTAAATGATTAAATTTAGTTAACAGCAATAAAGGCTCATAGTTTTTTAATGTAAGTCGTGTATCTTGTAAAGAACCCTGCGGCCTAACAGCAAGCATTGGATTAAATTGATTAGGCCAACTAGGAACGATGGGTAATAATGATTCTAAGATAAGATTTTTAACATAGATATCAAAGGTTTGATCATTACGCTTATAATTAATTAAGAATTCATTATCAGGCCACTTTACATCCTCTAATTGCATTTTTATATTATTTCCAGCAAACTGCCAGCCCAATTCTGTAGGTTTTAAAGCTAAATTCGCTGTAAAATAAGGAAGATTTTGTTCGACTTGAGTTTGTTTATCAAGCCATGCTAATTTCTTTAACTCAACTTTGCTTTGAATTTGTTTTAGGCGCCCAGCTTGCCAATCAAGCCATAATAAAAGATTTGCTTTTCCATTTTTTATCTGCGTCCTTGTCGGCGGTAAAAATACATCCCACTGAGTAAGTTGTAAGTGCTTTACAGCAAAAAAAGCCTGCCCTTGTGCTTTATTTAATTTATAGGGATCCAGCTGCATTTTTGCTAATAATTTAAAAGACGTAAGAGGCTTTTGAGCTAAGTAAGCATTTCCTTTAATGGCATATTGGCCAGATTGATTGGTAATTGTTAAGTTAAAGTGCCTTAAGGGTAAAAGCGTTTTATCATGTAAATAAACTTGTAAGTTAAGATTTTTAATAATAATTTTCTTTTGTTCAAAGATCCACGCTAAAATAGGCGCATGTGCAACATTACTAAGAACTGTATTACCTTTATTAATATTTGTTAAACCTTCAACTTGCCATTGATCATTTAACTGACGTAAAGTTAAGTTAAGATCTTCAACATATAAAATTCCTGGCTGTAATTGCCAATGCCAAAGTGATTCAAAAAGGTTAATGCCCACTAATAATTTTTTTAAGTGAATGATTTTATGAGCACTTTGAACATTAATATTTTTTAATTTAATGACGGGTTCAAACCAAAACCAGCTTGTTTCCATTCGTTGAATCGTAACAGGCTCACCTAGTAGAGTGGTCAAACGCTGTTCCAGCTGCGGTTTATATTGTTTAGCCCAAGGTGTTAAAGCCCGAAAAAGACTAGATATTAAAGCGCCAGCAATAATACAAACTGCAAAAATCAGCCAACAACGTTTGAAAAATTTAGATAAAAACGATTTTAAACTTGGAAACATAGTAAATAAATTATAAAGAAATATAGCCTAGGCACTCCTTGAGCCTAGACTATTTATTAAAATAAGCTCTTGATTAAACAACATAACCTTCTTCCCTCATTTTTGCTAATTTATAGCGTAAGGTACGCTCACTTACTCCTAAAATTGCAGCTGCCTGTTGGCGATTGCCCCCATGCGCTTTTAAAGTTTGAGCAATGACATCAAACTCATGTTCTTGTAAATTTTTCATTTTAATACCATCAAATAACGTAGGCTTAACTGTTCCTAACGTTGACAACTGTAAATGAGTAGGGTTTATTATACCATTTGTTTGTAACACCAAGGCCCGCTGTATTACATTGTCTAATTCTCTGGCATTTCCTGGCCAAGAATAACTTAAAAGCAATTGAATAGCCTCTTCACTTAATAAAGGAATTCTTAATGATTTTCCTTTGCAGTGACGACGAATCAGATAATTTGCCAACGGTATAATATCACATATTCGCTCTCTTAGGGGTAACCAATGTAGTGGAAAAATATTCAAACGATAATATAAGTCCTCACGAAAGCGTCCTAATTTTACTTCTTCTATTAATTCTCTATTACTGGTGGCTAGTATTCGAACATCTAAGTTGATAAGCTTATTGGCACCAATACGTTCAACTTCTTTTTCTTGAATAACACGCAGCAGTTTCGCCTGCAAACTTAAACTCATTTCACTTACTTCATCTAATAAAATTGTACCGCCTTGTGCTTGCTCAAATTTTCCAGGTGTTGATTTATAAGCGCCCGTAAAGGAACCCTTTTCATAACCAAACAAAGTTGCTTCAAGCATCTGCTCTGGGATTGCTGCACAATTAATTGCAATAAACGGTTGTTGCCTGCGCACAGAATGATCATGAATGAAATGGGCAAGTACCTCTTTACCTGTCCCACTCTCACCTGTAATCATCACACCGACATCAGATTGAGCAACACGCAGGGCCATAGAAAGTAAAGCTTGGCTTTTAGGATCTTTGGCAATAGGTTCATTATCCTCTTCACCGGAAGTAGCACCAATATAGAGGTTAATTTTCTCAGTAAGTTTATGTGCACTAAATGGTTTCTCTAGATAATCAACAGCGCCTTGTTGCATGGCTTTTACAGCATCCTCAACTGATCCATAAGCAGTCATTAAAATAACAGGCATACCTGGTGCGCGACGCTGAATTTCACTAAGTAATTGTTGGCCATCAAGCTTATCCATGCGTATGTCTGTAAGCACAACCGCCGGGCTGTATTTTTCTAGCATTGCTAATGCTTCTTTACCATCTTTAGCAGCCAAATAAGAGTGCCCTGCTAAACTCATTGTTTCAGCAAGTGCTTCACGTAAAACAGGATCATCTTCTACAATTAATACGCCATTCATCATTGATATTCCTTTTATTAATGTTGTGGCAAATAGCGCCTTAAAAAACTTTTAGACTTCTTTGGAAATCTATTGAGTAAGACTTATATTTATACAACATCCCTGCCCTGGAGAAGACTCAAGACTAATATCACCATGATGGGCTCTTACCACCGCTTTTACTACAGCTAATCCTAAACCGGTTCCTTCTGCTTTTGTTGTGAAAAATGGAGCAAATGCCTGCGCTTTTACGGATTCAGTCATTCCACAGCCATTATCCTTAATATTGATTATTAAATTATTTTTAATATAACTCAGTGCCACTTCAATACAATTTGCACCAGCCTGAATTGCATTTGTAATGAGATTTAAAACTGCTCCTATTAGGGATTCAGTATGTAAACAATAAGAGCCTGTTTGAAGTTGATTGTCAATAACTAACTTTAAAGTTGGTGGTAGCGCTAAAGAATAAATTCTTTTTTCTAATTCTCTTCCCCATTCAACAACACTAACATTTGCAAGTTCAATGGCTTCGCCGCGCGCAAAAGACAATAGATTTTGAACTTGTTTTTCAATACTAGTGTGACAATCTTGAATTAACTTTATCCATTTAGCTGTTCGCTCTTCTTGTGCTTTAGTTGAATTTAATAAATGCTCTGTATAAAGCATTGCTGAGGATAAGGGCGTACGAATCTGATGGGCAAGTTGAGCTGTCATTCTGCCTAAAGCTAAAAAGCGTCCATATTCAGCTTTTTCTTCTTCATATTGCCTTGTGGTTGTAAAATCGGTTAAAGTTACTAGCTCACCTGGCAGGCTATTTAATGAGGAAATAGCTACACTAATTCGTCGACCATCTACTAAAGATACTTCATAGCCATCATCTTCTTTAGGAGCAAAAGAGCGCTTAATAACATCTGACCATATAGCGCCTTCTAGTTCATTTCCCAGTAAATCCTCGGCGATATGATTAAACCATATAACTACACCTTGCGCATTAATAACCACTAGACCACAAGGAAGACGCTGGCATATTTCATGGTGTAAGTTATTCATCCCTAATTTATTATTATCCTTTATAAGTTAACATACGTTAAACCCTTCACACTTTTTCAGTTATAAAGCAGACTATTTATGCTTATTGGTCTGCACTGCGTTTAGCCTAACTTACCTGCTGGATCCCGCGGACAAGCCGCGGGACGTAGGTAGGAAAAAGGTGCCTATTTAGAGGAAGCTATCTAAGGAGAGTGCAGTCCAACAAATTATGATTAAACTTCACGCCCTAAGACTAAAACTGTTGGGCTGCACTGTGCTTAGCCCAATCTACCCACACTTCTCCCTACGTTCCGCGACTTGTTCGCGGAATCCAGAAATCAGCCATATCAAGAAGTAGCTTAACTTTAAAGCCACTATTGATAAGTTATCGGATATTTAAGCGCATGGCTAGGTAAGAGAATTTATTTTTTTGATTTATTATTTTTCTGTTTATATTCGTTATCTAGTGATCTTAAAAAAGCCATCTTTTCATTGAGTTTGACTTCTAAGCCTCTATCAACTGGTTTATACCACTTAAGACTCTTAAGTCCTTCGGGTAAATAAGTCTCACCAGCTGCATAACCAAAGGGTTCATCATGGGCATAACGATACTGGTGACCATATCCTAATTTATCCATCAAAGCAGTGGGTGCATTACGAAGATGATAAGGAACTTCGCGCGATTTATCTTTTTTTACAAAATCGAGTGCTTGCTTGTATGCTAGGTAAGCAGCATTACTTTTCGGCGCTAAAGCAAGATAAATAACAGCTTCAGCCAAAGCAAGCTCACCTTCAGGCGTCCCTAATCGTTCATAAGTTAATGCGGCATCATTTGCTAATTGCATGGCACGTGGATCAGCAAGCCCTATATCTTCCCATGCCATTCGTATAATTCGCCTTGCTAAATAGCGAGCATCAACACCACCATCAAGCATGCGAGTTAGCCAATAGAGAGCAGCATCAGGATTTGAGCCACGAACTGATTTATGTAGAGCAGAAATTTGATCATAAAAATTTTCTCCGCCTTTATCAAAGCGGCGGCCACTTGGCGCTAAAACATTCTGTAAAAAAGACAATGTTACATCATTAATACCTTCCATTTTTGCGGCTGTATTAATTTGCTCTAAAAGATTAAGAAGTCGACGTGCATCGCCATCAGCATAATGGATAATGAAATCTAATGCTTTGGTTTCAAATTGAAGATCAGGAAAAACCTTTTCTCGCGCTCTTTGTATTAACAAACTAAGTTCTTCGTCTGCCAGAGGCTTAAGTACGTAAACTTGTGCTCTAGAGAGTAAGGCGGAATTAACTTCAAAAGAAGGATTCTCTGTTGTTGCACCTATAAAAGTTAATAAACCTGATTCAGTATAAGGCAATAAGGCATCTTGTTGTGATTTATTAAAACGATGGATTTCATCGATAAAAAGCAATGTTTGGCGGTGATAGGTTAAATTAACTTGCGCCTGCTCAACCGCTGCTCGAATATCTTTTACTCCGGCTAATACTGCCGACAGCGCTATCCATTCACAATCAAAAGCTTCAGCACTTAATCTTGCTAATGTCGTTTTACCAACACCAGGTGGGCCCCAGAAAATCATAGAATAAGGCTTACCAGAAACAAATGCTAAACGTAAGGGTTTACCTGGCCCTAATAGGTGTGTCTGTCCAATGACTTCATCCCAATGCTTAGGCCTTAATTGCTCCGCTAATGGTATGAATTGTTCCATTTTTATTTATTGCTCAACAACATCGACACCCTTAGGCGGTTTAAATTGAAATAACTTCGTTGCCAAGGACGGATTGGTTTCTACATTTTTTAATGTAACAATCGTGTGTTGGCCAAGTTGATCAAAAAACTCAATGACACTTAGTGCATCACCCTTAAATGTTAACTGTACCGTTTGAAAATTTTCTTTCGGTGACTTAGCTTTTAAGATATAAGTTCTTACTCCCTTTTTATCTTTTGTTGTCACATCAAAGTCGCGAGTCACGCTATCATCATAACCGCTTAAAAAAAGGCCAGGGGTTCCACCTAAACCTGATTCTTGTTTTTTAACAGTTACCTGCTCTAAATCTATATCGTAAACCCAGAGACGTTTACTATCAGCAATAACAAGTTGTTCTAAAGGACTTTGGGTTTCCCAGCGAAACCGACCTGGTCTAACCAGAGCCATTTTACCTGAAGATTGTGAAACTTCACGCTTACCAGCGGTTACAATTTGATCAAAACCTGCACTCATACTACGGATTGCATTTAATTTAGCTTGTACTTCCTCAGCAGGTGTTTGCGCCCAAACACTAGTTAGGCAAGTAATTAACGCTAAAATGATTATTTTTTTCATATTTTTCCTCTTTATTCATCAGGTACGGCTGATACAAGAACATCTCTATAGCCACCATCTAAGGGTCCAACAATTCCTGTACGCTCCATTTCTTCTACTAAACGAGCAGCACGGTTATAACCTATTTTAAAACGACGCTGTACCGAAGAGATACTCGCCTTACGAGTTTGTATAATAAATTCTACCGCTTGATCATACAACGGATCTGTATCTTCGGTTTCTTGACCATCATCACCAACCCCACCCTCCGAACTATCAAGCGTTTGCGTAATTTCATCAATGTAATCAGGTTCACCACGTGTGCGCCAATCATCAGCAATTCGATGCACTTCTTTATCATCGACAAAAGCGCCATGCACGCGTAGAGGCGCGCCTGTACCTGGAGCTAAGTATAGCATGTCGCCGTGACCTAATAATTGTTCAGCACCTTGCTGATCAAGGATAGTACGAGAGTCAATTTTAGAAGAAACTTGAAATGACATTCGTGTAGGAATATTGGACTTGATTAAACCTGTTAATACATCAACCGAAGGTCTTTGCGTAGCTAAAATTAAGTGAATACCTGCGGCACGTGCTTTTTGTGCGATTCGAGCAATTAATTGCTCAACTTTTTTACCAACAACCATCATCATGTCAGCAAGTTCATCCACAACAACAACAATATAAGGTAATGGCTGTAATAAAGGTGCACTACTATCTACACCATCAGTTGGCTTCCACAAGGGATCAGCTAAAGGCTCGCCTCTCTCAATAGCTTCATTTACCTTATTATTAAAACCCGTTAAATTACGTACACCCATAGAAGCCATTAACCGATATCGTCTTTCCATTTCCGCGACACACCAACGTAAGGCACTAGCCGCTTCTTTCATATCTGTTACAACAGGGGTTAATAAATGCGGAATACCATCATAAACGGATAATTCCAGCATTTTAGGGTCAATCATAATTAAGCGAACTTGTTCAGGGCTAGATTTAAATAATAAGCTTAAAATCATTGCATTAATACCAACAGATTTACCTGAACCCGTGGTACCTGCAACTAATAGGTGAGGCATTTTTGCTAAATCAACTATCATTGGATGACCTGCAATATCAACACCTAACGCTAAGGTAAGCGGTGACATAGCATGTTGATAAACATCTGCTGATAATACAGATGAAAGGCGTACAATTTCTCGATGTTGATTAGGTAACTCAAGGCCTACTACCGTTTTACCGGGAATTACTTCAACAACCCGAACACTAATCACAGATAATGAGCGTGCTAAATCTTTAGCTAATGCTGTTAATTTACTGACTTTGATACCTGCAGCTAACTGCAATTCAAAACGGGTAATAACAGGTCCTGGATGCACAGCAACAACATCTGCCTGAATTCCAAAATCTAATAGGTGCTGTTCTACCTCACGCGATAGACTTTCTAACTCCTGATGAGTATATCCTCCTAAAGGTTTACCAACTTGGCCTTTATCAAGCAAACTTAATGAAGGCAATCCACTTGCAATAGGCGATTTTGCTTTCTTTTCTTTTGAAGGGTTAGCTTTATTATTTACTGCCGATGAATTTTCATTTGCATTGAGCGCTGGTATTGGCGCAGCTTGCGATGTAGGAGAAATAAGAATAGGAATTGTTTTTTCTGCCCTTTCTTTCCTCTCAGGCTCTCTTCTTATAGAAAGCGAAGGTGGTTTGTCTTGCCTAACTGGTTGTACATTAGATTTATCAAATTTAATAAGCTCTTTAATAGAGTGAGTTAAGCTTACTATCATGGTTTTTAATTTTAAAATAAGCCAGTTACCAGCACTTAAAGTATAAAGACCAATAGATTCTGAAAGCATTAACCAAGAAAAGCCTGTAAGCCATGTTACGCCGACTAACACGATAGCTAAAAGTAATAAAGAAGCACCTTGTAAATTTAAGGCATAATAAAAACCTTTTGCAATCCAATTTCCCAAAAGGCCACCTGCATTGCTAATATGACTAGCATTAACAATAACCGCATCTAAACTTAATAAACCACAGCCACCAATAATGGCAAAAGTAAAACCAATAAATCTTAATAAAAGCACATGCTTATTCACAGATTGCATAATTCGTTGTTCTTTTAAAACAAGCCAAGCAATGTAAAGAAGACCTATCGATAGAAAAAAGCAACAATAACCTAAAGTAAAATATAAAGCATCAGCGATATACGCACCAACATGGCCACCAGCATTAGCTATCTCTACATTATTTTTAGTTTTGTGAGTCCAGCCAGGATCCGTAACATGATAAGTACACAAAGAAAGTAGGATAAATAAAACACCTGTTAAAAGGAGAATAAAGCTCCCTTCACTGATTCGTTTGATAAGAAACGCCGGTAGCGTTTTTTTATTATTTTTAGTTTTAATACTTGCGTCTCTTTTTGTCATAACTATTTTAAAATATGTTTTTCTATCATACTATTTGGCATAATAACATATTTTATAAAGAAGAAAGCAATGACAAGCAGTAACTACCATCATCAGCTAATTATATTAGGGTCAGGTCCGGCAGGTTATACTGCTGCTGTTTATGCAGCTCGAGCTAACCTTCGTCCAGTTATCATTACTGGTATGCAACCAGGCGGTCAGCTAACAACCACAACTGAAGTTGATAATTGGCCTGGCGATCCTGAAGGTTTACAAGGCCCGGCCTTAATGGAGCGAATGCAAAAGCATGCTGAACGCTTTGATACAAAAATTATTTTTGACCATATTATTGAAGCTGATTTAAATAAGAGACCATTCACTTTACAAGGTGATAGCGACACTTACACCTGTGATGCTTTAATTATCGCAACGGGTGCTTCTGCACGTTATCTAGGACTTGAATCTGAAAAAGCTTATCAAGGTCGCGGTGTTTCAGCGTGTGCAACATGTGATGGCTTTTTCTATCGCAATAAAGATGTCTGTGTTATTGGTGGCGGTAATACGGCTGTTGAAGAAGCACTCTATCTCTCTAACATTGCCGCATCGGTTACTTTAATTCATCGACGTGACAGTTTAAAGGCTGAGAAAATTTTGCAAGATAAGCTGTTTGAAAAAGCCCGCACTGGTAACATTCGTTTATTTTGGAATCATACCTTAGAAGAGGTTTTAGGCGATGGGCTTAAAGTGACCGGTGTCAATTTACGTCATCTACAAGATAATAGTGTAAACCATCTTAAAGTAGATGGCGTTTTTATTGCTATCGGCCACGACCCTAATACCAGCTTATTTAAAAACCAATTAAATATGACTAATGATGGTTATTTAATTATTCGCTCTGGCCTTGAGGGTATGGCAACTGCAACATCGATACCAGGTGTTTTTGCCTGTGGTGATGTTGCTGATCATGTCTACAGACAAGCAATCACTTCAGCAGGCTTTGGCTGTATGGCAGCGCTTGATGCTGAGAAATATCTAGATGATGTAGCTAATTAAAAAGGACTTTATTCCAATTAAATAAATTTTTTAATTTAATACTTTTATATAACTTCATGTAAACTTAAATTAATCTAATTATTTTAATTGCTCTTAATGGCGATTATTGATTTATCCTATACTTTTCCTGATCCTGAAAAGGCAGATGATCAAGGTTTGTTGGCAGTTGGAGGAGATTTATCGCCCGGCCGATTGTTGACAGCGTATAGTCAAGGTATTTTTCCGTGGTTTGATGATGATTACCCTATTTTATGGTGGTCACCTAACCCACGCTTACTACTTATTCCGCAAGAATTCAAAGTATCGCGAAGCTTAAAAAAATCATTAAAAAAAAATTATTTAGTTACATTTGATAAGGCTTTTGAGCAAGTCATTCATGCTTGCGCAACTATTGATAAGCGAAAACAACATACTTGGATTACTTCTGACATGCAACAAGCCTACATCGAATTACATCGTTTAGGTTATGCGCATTCTGTTGAAGTTTGGTCTGCTGATAAATTGGTTGGTGGTTTATATGGGATAAGTTTGGGTAGAGCATTTTTTGGAGAGTCTATGTTTCATAAAGAGCGAGACACCTCGAAAATAGCTTTATTTTATTTATGCCAATTATTGATGGATTGGCATTTCGACTTTATTGATTGCCAACTATCGACACCGCATTTACAAAGTTTAGGCGCTATTGTTGTAGCTCGCCAAGAATTCTTAAAGAGATTAAAACAAACCTTACAATATCCAACTAAAAAAGGGGTCTGGTAGCCAGTTAAATTCAAAAATCATTAATATGCAAGGATTTTAATTTAACGAGATTAATTTGAACTAAACCATACGACATCCGCAAATCGCTATTTCCGATTTTAGAACCAAAAAAGCTTTCAGTTTAAACCCTGAACTAACTTAGTTCGGGGCTTTCAGATATAGAAACTTTATCAAGACGGGAATTTACTTTTTCTATTGCTTGTTGTGACTTTTCAAAAAAATGAATATGTATTCCTACAGGAACACTTGTTGCATGTGGGTGAGGCTGAATAGGCAGCTTACCTAGACTCTCTAGCAAACTTCGGAGCACTCTTAAAATTCTTTCAAACGTAGAATAATGTTTAGGTTTCTCAGGTATTTTACTTACAACTAAATTGCTCTGAACAATATCTTTTACTTCAATTACGCAATTCTTCGTAATACTATTTAGTTTAGTTTCATTGATCTTGGTAGCTGCCATTAGTGTATCTGTATATTCCTTTTTTGCAGCATCAATTTTTGAACAAACTTGATCAATAAATTCTAAGTGAGAATGATTAGGGTTTCTAGCAAGTATTTCAGCGTGTATATTTTCCATTTCTGCCTTAATTGACAGAAGCTCTGCCAAAATGGGATCACGTTCTTCTGCTATTTTCTCATAGAAAATAATATAAGGCTTTTGAATGTCCTTAACTAACTGACTAAAAAGCGAACACCTCGCTTTTTCTTTATCATCTTTTTTATCACCACCTAAAAAAACATGCATACAATCTAATTTTGTTTTTCTTATCATCTGGCGTATCTGCTCACAGGTTTCTTCCTTTAATTTTTCACCATTCTCCAAGAATTTACCTTGTGGCCTCCAATTAACAAGTAAATTTTGCATATGAGCTTTGCGATTAACACAATATTTATCTAAATTAAAATACCGTTTACTAATTCTTTCTTCTATCTTAACGAGCTCTTCATCTATTGCTAAATCACATTCCTGCAAAATCTTTTTTCTTTCCTCAAGTGAAAAATTCTCTGAAATAGCTTTCCTAGCATCTTCAATTATATTACCCACTGTTTTAGACATTTCTTCCTTGAGCTCAACGTTCATTTGACATAGAAGGTGACTTGCTTCGTGAAAAAAGTTAATTTCATCTGTTATAAATATTAAAGATTCAAAAAAATCTGATTTTTCATCAAAATCTGGTTCTGAAATACGTAACTTTTCTAGTACTTTTTCTAGTACATCTTTTGTTGTAATTTTGTAAATTTCAATGCGGCAGCTTTCGATAGTCAAGGGGTCTGCTGGTTTTTTACCAAGAAAATTAAGCAATTTTAATAAAAAATTTAACTGATTAGGATCTGTATTCTGCTGGTCTACTATGTTCATAGTCATGCGAACAAAGTGGCCCCAACCTCGGATTAATTTAATTAACTCCGATCGCTTTATAGGCTCCTTTAAAACAAGAATTTTTTTCCATAATTCTTCTTGTTCTAGTGAATCATACTTAAAAAAAATCAATTTTTCGTGCATTAAAATTAACCATTAAATACAAATATAATACTATTATATGATATTAATCTTAAGGAAAGGTTACCTAATTATTTAAATATAAGTATTAGGGTAGAGGTAAAAGTTAAAAATATTTTTTATTTTTAAATTCAATAAGATATGAGTGATAGATTTAATAAGCTCATAGGTAAAAATCCATTTTCAATCACATATATTTAGCTAGTGTTTTAATTTATCTATTATAAAACAATAACACCCGCACTTTATTGAATAAATAATTTTGCACTATAATAACCCCTTGCTTGATTGCCATTTTTCTAATTTTAGGGCACTATCTACCTTTTTATTTAATTTACTTGAGAGACCTCATGGCAAAAGAAGATCATATTGAAATGCTTGGTACGGTAGTAGATACGCTTCCAAATACTATGTTTCGTGTTGAGCTAGAAAATGGTCATATTGTTACAGCACACATTTCTGGCCGTATGCGTAAAAACTATATTCGTATTTTAACAGGTGACAAAGTTAAAGTTGAATTAACACCTTATGATTTGACTAAAGGACGTATCATTTTCCGCGACAAAAACTAAGTTTTTTTAATGCATTTTAAAATAGTTAATTGTTAATTTAATCCAATTAATGATGGTAGAGCCCATTTTCCAATGAATAAAATGGGCTCTATTCACTCATGTTAATGACCTGCAACAGTCATACTATCAATTAAAATTGAACCACAACGGGTGGAAATGTTTGGATTTATATCATTTCCTACAGCTTGAATATTTAAAAACATGTCTTTTAAATTACCAGCGATTGTTATTTCTTCTACTGGAAATTGGATAGCCCCATTTTCTACCCAAAAACCTGAAGCACCGCGCGAGTAATCACCTGTTAAACCATTTACTCCTTGTCCCATCAATTCAGTCACTAATAGACCCTTATTCATTTGCCTTATTAAATCGTTTATACCACCTGCAGTTGGATCTACTGTTAAATTATGAACACCACTACTATTAGCTGTGGTTTTTAAACCCATACGACGGGCGGAATAACTACTAAGTACATATTGGCGTAATCGGCCGTCCTCAACAAAAATATTGTTACGAGTAGGAATCCCTTCACCATCAAAAGGCGCACTGCCTAAGCCTCTTATTAAGTGGGGCTGTTCATAAATTTTAATATTGACAGGAAAAATTTGCTTATCTAGTGCATCTAATAAAAAGGAGTTTTTACGATATAAATTTGAGCCACTAATTGCATTAATTAGGCTTGATAGAATACCGCTTGATACACGCGGTGAAAATAAAACTGGCGCTTTCTGTGTTTTAACTTGCTTAGCCCCTAAACGACTCACAGTGCGCTCAACAGTACTCTCAGCTAAATGCTGTAATGAACTTAAATCACTTGCCAGACGTGCAGTAGTATAATCATAATCACGCTGCATAGCCTCGCCTTCTTGCGCAATTAAGGAACAACTTATACTATGCCTGGTGCCACTAACAATACCTAGAGCACCATACGTATTTGCATAACCATGGATAAAACTATAAGTAGCTAAATTAACGCCATCTGAATTTTTTATTCGTTGATCAAGACCAAGTGCATGTGACTCACAATTTAAAGCCATTTCAATTGCTTGAGTTGGGTTAATATCCCAAGGATGATATAAGTCGAGTTCGGGATATTTATTGGTTAATAATTCACGATCAGCCAAACCAAAGCAAGGATCTTCAGCGCTAACTTTGGCAATTTCATAAGCTGCTTTAACAAGCGTGTCTAAGGCTTTAGGAGAAGTATCAGTACTACTTGCAGCACCTTTACGATGGCCAATATAAACAACCAGACTTAATCCTTTATCTTCATTGAATGCAACTGTTTCAACATCATTCATTCGTACATCAACAGAGAAGCCATTGTCATGATTTACTGAAACGGCAGCATCAGTAGCACCTTGAGCGCGAGCTCGATCTAATATATCCTGCATAAGATTAGACAAATCACTTGCCGGTTTTTGTTGCACTTTGGTAATATTTTCTAATGAATTTTGCATAACTATTCCAAAATAAAAAATAATAATAAGGATACAAGAATACGATGCCCAGTCAAACCATTGTGATCACAAAATGGTTGAGGCAAGGTTTAAAATCAATATTTACGGTTTTATTTATTATAATCTTGCTTAATTATGCAATTGCAGCTAAAAACTGGCAAAAATTGGGCCCGGGTTTATTTTATCAAGATTTAAACTTTAGTTATCTTTCACCCTGGTCCCATATTCATGCCTTTCGAGTTGATTTAAAATCAAATGAACTTGATTTAGTTATGGCAAAAGAATTAGCCATGAAGCATGCCTCAGCTGAGGAATATGCCCAACACAGCAAAGCGCTTATTTCGCTTAACGGAGGATTTTTTGATCAAAATTTTCATCCCCTGGGATTAAGAATTAATAATAAAAAACTACAAAGCCCATTGAAGCAAATCAGCTGGTGGGGCGTTTTTTATATTAAAAATAATAATGCTTACTTAAGTAATGTCAGCCAATTCAGACGAAATAAACAAATTGATTTCGCTATTCAAAGTGGTCCACGCTTATTAATTCATGGGCAAATACCACCCTTAAAGCCCGGCCGAGCCGAACGCTCAGCCTTAGGCATTACCGCTGATGGCTATATTATTATCCTTGTCACAGAAAATGCACCCTTATCAACAACTGAACTAGCTCAGTTAATGAAAGCGCCCCCTCTTAATTGTATTAATGCACTTAATTTAGACGGAGGTAGTTCAAGTCAATTACATGCTAAAATAGATACCTTTCATTTAAACGTGCATGGTTTTTCTAATGTAAGTGATGCAGTTATTGTAAAAAGAAGAATAAACTAAATGAGAGTATTATCTTCAGTTTATGGATAGATACCTGCCTACACTTGTAATGACACCCACTAAGATAAAAACACCTTCTTAAATAAATTTCATTATGAGTTAAGTACCTACAAAAGAAATAAGAATAAGTTGTGCATAACTTTTTCCATTTTCTTTTCGGCTTAAGCAAATTTCAGGCAATATTTTATCTAACGTTTTGTTTTTAAAATTATTTTATGTTTTTAACAGTAAAATTTATTAGCAAGCTTATCCACTAAATCTGTGGATAAACTTGTGTATATGACTATAAAATCCTTGTAGCTAAAGAGCTTAGCTTATTGTTCAAGCTTTAGTAAATCTAAGCACTTTAATGTTAACTAGCATTACTTTCAACACGTTGCTTTATTCTATCTAAAGCATAATGTAAGCGGAAAAGCGTACGTGTTTTGCCAATTAAGGCAAGTGTTGCATCAATCGCAGGCGACATACTACTACCAGTTACCGCCACACGTAGGGGTTGTCCAATCTTACTCATATTAATATTAAACTGTGCACTAACATTATTAATAATGTGTTGAATATTCTCTGCACTCCAAGTATCTAATTGCTGTAACTGCTCATATACTTGCGTAAGGGGCTCAAGAATGACAGGACGTAAATGTTTTTTGATAGCGTCTTCATCATACTCAATAACATCTTGATAAAAATAACGGCTCTTTTCTGCCATTTCAGCTAAATTTTTAAAGCGATCGGCTTGAATCATGACAACTTTATCTATTTCAGGTCCATTTTTAGGATTAATACCTACGCGTTCAAAATGCCATAATAAAGCTTCAGCAACTTTTGTAGGAGAATCTGCTTTTAAATAATGTTGGTTTAACCAAGTTAATTTATCATAATTGAAACTAGACACACCGCGACTTACATTAGCTAAATCAAAATATTTAAACATGTCCTCAATACTAAATATTTCTTGATCACCATGAGACCAACCTAAACGTACCAAATAATTAAGTAATGCATGTGGTAAAATACCTTGCTCTTTAAACTGTAAAACGCTCACTGCGCCATGACGTTTAGATAAGCGCTTACCATCATCACCTAAAATCATAGGCAAATGAGCAAAAACAGGTAAAGGTGCGTTTAAAGCTTTAAATAAATTAATTTGGCGGGGTGTATTGTTAATATGATCATCACCTCGAATAACATGGGTTATTCCCATATCCCAATCATCAATTACTACAGCAAAGTTATAAGTAGGATGACCATCTGAGCGAATTAAAATTAAATCATCTAGCTCACTGTTTTCTACGTCAATATCACCATATACTTCATCTTTAAAGGATACCGTACCAGTTTGCGGATTTTTAAAACGTATAACAAAAGGCTCATCGGTAGTTGATAAATTTAAATCTCGGCAATGTCCATCGTATTTAGGCTTTTGTTTTGCTGCTAATTGAGTTTCGCGTAACTGCTCTAAACGTTCTTTGGAACATACACAGCGATAAGCTTGACCTAGCGATAATAAACGCTCTGCTATCTCTTGATAGCGATCATATCGTTCAGTTTGATAAATAGGACCTAAGTCGTAATCCATACCCAACCATGCTAAACCATCAATAATGGCTCGCACGGACTCTTCAGTAGAACGTTCACGATCAGTATCTTCAATACGTAAGACAAACTGACCTTGATGCTTTTTAGCATATAACCAAGAAAATAAAGCAGTTCGTACTCCGCCCACATGTAAAAAGCCCGTGGGACTAGGGGCAAAACGTGTTCTAACAACCATTAAAAAAGCTCCGTTGTAAGCAGGAAAATATTCGGGCTATAATAACGGACTTTATATATAACGAAAAGCCAACAAATGTATTGCCAAATTTATAAAAACTATGCAAGAAGCACTTTTTTTATTTAACGGCGGTTATTTTATATGAAAGGCTTGAGTATAAAATATCAGCTTCGCCTTACTACTTTAATTCCTGTTTTAGTTGTTGCTCTGTTATTTGCTGTTTTTTATAATGGTCAGTTTAACAAGGATTTAAATCAACATATGTTCCGTTTAGGTGAAGCTTATATTCGCCAGCTTCTACCTGCGGCGCAATTGGCGCTGATGCGTAATGACAGGCGAACACTGCAAGGCCTTATCAATGCTTCAACGATTAATCCTGAAGTAATTGCGCTCGCCTTTTATGATGGCGATGGCCATTTAATGGCTTATCGTGGTGGCAAACACTCTATTCATACGCCCTTTACACCGCCTGAATTTACCGGTGACTACATTGAGAGCAAGCAAATTGAACCTTACGTTATTAATTTTCTAGCTCCTATCACCATCCCTAAATTTAATCTTTATTCCAATACTACCTTTAAAAAAACAGCTGATTATATTCCTTTACAAGCAGATGATATTCTTGGCTGGCTATCCATTGATATTGATACGAAATCCATGCTGATTAAGCGTTACCAAATGTATATCATAACAATTTTTATAACCCTGTTTGGTTTATTAATCAGCTTAACTATTCACTATTTTCTCTCAAAGCGTATTTATTTACCTATTGCGCGCCTGCGCCGGAGCATGAAACAAATTCTACAAAATGAATTTGAAACGCATATTGCTGTTTCTAGCGATAGCGAATTAGGCGAAATTGAAAAAGGCTGCGCTCATCTACAACGGCAATATCTAAATACTATTCATGATCTAAATCATCATATCGAAGTTGCTACAGAAGATTTACAAAATAGCCTTGAGTTATTAGAAGAAAAAAATATTCAGCTTTCTTTAGAAAAGAAAAAAACAGAAGAAAAAAGTAAACAGCAATCTGACTTTATAGCCAATATGAGTCATGAAATTCGCACCCCCATGAATGGTGTAATTGGCTTTACAAATGTATTACTAGAAAGCAAACTTGACCCATTACAACTTGATTATGTCAAAACAATTAAATCGTCCGCACAAGATTTATTAAATATCATCAATGATATTCTCGATTATTCAAAAATGGATGCAGGAAAGTTACATTTAGATTGTATTCCCCTAGACTTACGCGGTTGTATTGATGAGGTTTTAGCTTTAGCTGGTCCTAATGCCCATAAAAAAGGAATTGATTTAATTCCCTCTACGGGTGTAGATGTGCCTAAAACTGTTTTAGGCGATCCCTTACGTATTAAGCAGATACTAACTAATTTAATTAGTAATGCGATTAAATTTACTGATCATGGTTACATTTTAATTCGCACCCAAATTGAACAAGAAAAGGAGAAAGATTATTGTGTTTCGATTGCTGTAACTGATACAGGTATCGGTATTTCAAAAGAGGATCAAACCAAATTATTCAATGCTTTTAATCAAGCTGATACATCAATTACTAGACGTTTTGGTGGTACAGGTTTAGGACTGGTTATCTGTAAAAAACTCGCTGAAACCATGCATGGTCGTATTCAATTAACCAGTGAACTTCATAAAGGCTCTACCTTTACTGTGAAGATTAAGCTTGAGAAATTAGCAGCTTATGAAGTTGAAAAAAATCAAAGCCATCGCTTTGGCCATTTAAGAGCTATTTGCTTCGATGATAACCCGCTACAACTTGAGGCCATGTGTGTAATGGTATAGGGTTTTGGGGAATTCACTGTGTTCAAGTGAGCGCATTTAGTCAGTTAGAAGAAGCCTTTAAAGAACACAAAGAATGTGAGATAGCCTTTATTAATGTTAATGAAGGTTGTGAAAAACAAGTTGCACAATTACTTCGCAAACAAACCATTCCTTCTGTTTTAGTGTCCAAATGGTTAATCCATGATCCCCAAGCGTTAGGCGCAAGAGCATTCCTTTATAAACCTTTAAGTATTCAAAAATTATATGATACGATCGAATTTATTATGACTGAGGCCTCGCAAACAGTTAGCAGCAACCATGAATTAGAAAATTTAAGGAAACAACTAAGGGCTATTCACCCTGAGATCCTTATTGCAGAAGATAATCCTGTTAATCGCATGCTTTTAAGTTCGTTATTACAAGAGCATGCCTCAATAGAACTTGTTGAAGATGGCGAAGAAACGATAAGAGCTTGCCAAGAAAAACGCTATCATATACTTCTTTTAGATGTGCAGATGCCAAAATTAAATGGCCTTGAAGCAGCACGTCGGATTCGAAAAGAATCGGTTCTTAATCGCCGAACGCCTATTGTTGTTATCAGTGCTAATACCAGCGATGTTAATCAAGAAAAATTAAAAAAATCAGGCATTGATCTTTGTTTAGAAAAACCCATTGATGAAAAAGAATTACTAACCCACCTCTTACGTATTCTTAATAAAACGCAAACGCTAGCTATTGATTGGTCGCTTTGTGTGCAAAAGGTATCTGGTAATCAAATTTTAGCGGAAGAATTTTTAACTCGCTTTGTTGAAGAATTAACTAAAAGTCAACCAGAATTCCTTGCTTTATTTGATAACAAAGATATTAAAGGACTAGAAAGTGCTGCTCATAAATTAAATGGCGCTTGCTGTTTTTGTGGGGTTCCCCGCCTACAAAGTCAAGTTATTCGCTTAGAGAAAAAGGCAAAAGGAGCACAGAATATTGACGAATTAAAAGAAACATTTACTGAGTTTATGCAAAGTGCTGATGAAGTCATTAAAGAATTTGAAAGTTTTTATCAAGCAAAGACATTGAATTAAAATAAATACCAAATTTCTTCCTATAGAAATTAAATATTTAGGCAAATTTAGCTCAAAAATAAATTTAAATTGGAGTTACTATGTCCGTGAAAAATGCGATTTATGCACAATCAGGTGGTGTCACTGCCGTGATTAATGCTTCAGCCTGTGGCGTAATCCAAACTGCACGTCTTCATCCTCATCACATCGGCAAAGTTTATGCAGCAAAAAATGGTATCATTGGCGCGTTAGAAGAAGAATTAATTGATACTTCATTAGAATCTGATGAAGCCATTGCCTCTCTTATGCATACCCCTTCCGGTGCATTTGGTTCTTGTCGCTATAAATTAAAAGATAATGAAGCTGAATATGCCCGGTTAATTGAGGTGTTTAAAGCCCATGATATTGGTTATTTCTTTTATAATGGCGGTGGGGATTCTCAAGATACTGCTCATAAAGTTTCCCAATTAGGGCATAAGATGGGCTACCCAATTACCTGTATTGGTATCCCCAAAACGGTTGATAACGATTTGCCCTTCACAGATAACTGTCCAGGTTTTGGTTCAGTTGCTAAATACATCGCCATTTCTACTTTAGAAGCCGGTTTTGATGTCGCTTCGATGGCTGCGTCTTCAACAAAAGTATTTGTTCTTGAAGTCATGGGCCGCCATGCAGGCTGGATTGCCGCTGCAAGTGGATTAATTAAAAATAATGAAAGCGATCCACCCCATATTATCCTTCTGCCTGAAGTAAGTTTTGATGAAGGTCAATTTTTAGAAAAAGTTGACCAGTCAGTTAAAAACTTTGGCTATTGTGTGGTCGTGGTTTCTGAAGGTATTCGAAATAGCGAAGGTAAATTTTTAAGTGAAGCGGGTGTTAAAGATGCTTTTGGTCATGCTCAATTAGGAGGAGTTGCCCCTATTATTGCCCAATTGATTAAAACTAATTTAGGCCATAAATACCATTGGGCTGTGGCTGACTATTTACAACGCGCAGCAAGACATATTGCTTCCCAAGTTGATGTAGACCAAGCCTATGCGCTAGGTAAAGCAGCTGTTGAGTTAGCAATAGAAGGTAAAAATGCGATTATGCCGATTGTTAAACGTGAACAAGATTCCCCTTATCGCTGGGTAATTGATTATGTTGAATTAAAAGATGTAGCAAACCAAGAACGAAAAATGCCAGCCGAGTTTATTGCCGAAGATGGTATGGGCATAACTGACGCCTGCAAGCGTTATTTAGCACCATTAATTGAAGGTGAGGCTTATCCGCCTTATAAGAATGGTTTGCCGATGTATGTTCGCTTACAAAATAAATTGGTTGAGAAAAAATTATAGTATAGCAATTGTCATACCCGCGTAGGCGGGTATCTATCGATGATTTGGCACTGATAAAATAATAAAAGTGGCTTTGTCCTTAAGACTATTAACCTACTTAGCGCAATTCAAAACTCATTTAACGTGATAAATGGATGCCCGCCTGCGCGGGCATGACAATGATTTTAATCATTTGCCATAGCTACAAATCTTTCATAGCTAAAAATTTATCTTTTCACCAATCTGCCTTACACCTACTTTGTCTGACATCTATTCTGTCATACCCGCCTAAGCGGGTATTCATAAGCGCTATAGCATTAATGAAAGAATAAAAAAATACCGCAGTTTAGCTGCGGTATTTAAATAGGTAGCGGTTTGAACCGCTATAAGGTGAATTATTGAGTAGCACCACCTCCGCCAGCAGCTGCAGCTGCACGACAATTAGATGGTCGATATTTAGCATCTAATGTGCCACCACTGCACGTCCAATTTAAATGCCCTGGTGAAGTTGCATCTGGAGTTGGAGTTAATTCTAAAGTACCGCCACCAGCTCTATCGGTATAATCAATAGTAATAACACCGTTAGCTATAGCGATTGATTCAACATTATCAGTAGCCGCCGGTGGAGTATAACCTGCAGCCGCAGCATCAGCTGGCAGCGTAGTGCCTCCGGTAGATTGATAAGTTTCAGCAACCGCTACTTTAGCAGGCGCAGCTAAATTAAGTCCCTCCGTGACTCGCGCTCTTACCGTATAATCTTGATAAGCAGGAATTGCAATAGCTGCTAAGATACCGACAATAGCTACTACAATCATTAATTCAATTAGTGTAAAACCTCGCTGTTTCATTATACTACTCCTCTAACCTTAGTATGAATTTTAATTTTAAATTGCAAGTTACATGCCATAGCCTAAAGTTGTTATATTCTCTATATTTCACGTATCTGGCTACTTGACCATAACATGAATAAAAGAAAATTACTGCCTTCATTTTAAAGGAAATTTTAAGTCTTAGGCCCCTTTATAAGCGATAGTATTCTTTAACATCTCATTGGTTTAACAAGTTTTTACAAACTTACCAAGTTACTGACCAAATTAGTCACTTTTTGTCAATCTAATGTATAAAAACCTTATTTTTATCTTAGTTCTTATTACGTCATAAGGTAAAAATTTTAACTATCTAAAATGCCCATTATCCTCTAAAATATAAGCAATTAACTTATTTTTTATTCTTATAACTATGATGCGCAAAGAGCGAATTAAAAATATATTAGTAAATAATCTAGACCCTGTATTGCTTGAAGTGGAAAATGAATCACATAATCATCATGTGCCGCCTAACAGTGAAACACACTTTAAATTAGTTGTGGTTACTCGCGAATTTGAAAGTTTAGAGCGCATTGATAGGCACCGAAAAGTTAATGCGCTCTTAGCTGATGAACTTAAAACAGGCCTACATGCTTTAAGCTTGCATCTTTATTCCCCTACCGAGTGGGAAAAGAGGCAAGAGCAAGTGTCAGCATCACCTGCTTGTCGCGGTGGATCTAAACATGGCTGAGCAACATTTACCGTTTTATAGTCAAATTAAATGTACCCTTGACCCACAAACGCGTGGGGTGCATTTAATTACGGATAAAATCCAAGAAGCGATTAATAAATTACCCGAAGTAAATGTAGGTTTAGTCCATCTGTTCCTGCAGCATACTTCCGCCTCCCTTTTAATAAGTGAAAATGCGTCAGAAGATGTTTGGCATGATTTAGAAACCCATTTAAACCACTTAGCGCCTGACAATGAGCAACTCTATACCCATACGATTGAAGGTCCAGATGATATGCCAGCTCACATTAAAAATGCTCATTTGGGCAGCAGTTTAAGCATCCCCATTACCAATGGGAAAATGGCATTAGGTCGCTGGCAAGGAATTTTTTTATGTGAGCACCGTAATCATGCTTCGGCGCGGCATATTGTTATTACTTTACAAGGCATGAAGTAATAGTTTTTTACTTATTTTTCCAACTAATTAGGTTAAATACTTCTTTATCTTTCTTAGGTGCTAGAACATAAATAGATTCCCGCCTGCGCGGGAATGACAGGTGTATTTGCATAGCGGGTTAAAATTAATCTGACATGCCACTGCAATCTGTCACTCCCATTAATCTGTCACACCCCTTAAATGTGCTATGCCGCGTAGATGATTTATTTCTCACAACAAAACAATTCTTAGATGTACCAACATAAATAGATGCCCGCCTGTGCGGGAATGACAAAGACTAGGTTAAGTATTTATACCGAAATGCCTCTAACACTGGCACCTTTAAATCCTGTCATACCCGCGTAGGCAGGTATCCAACCTTCAAAACAAGCCAATTGATAAATCGAGCCACTGAGGGTTGTGTTGCTCGATTAAGTTTATTTTCCACTGTCGGTACCATTTTTTGATACACTTTTCTCTAGTTATTGCTTCATAAACATCCAAGTGAATTTCATAATACACCAATCGATGAATACGGTGCTTTTTAGTAAATCCTTCAACTAGATCTGCTTTATGCTGACTTACTCGTTGTATGAGATTGCTGGTGATACCGGTATAAAGTGTTCCATATTTTTTACTAGCCAATATATAAACATAATATTGTTTTTCTTCCATTGTTTTCTCTGGACTTACTTAAATTAATTTCCTTTAAGGCTTAAGCTGTATCGAAAGATAAAAGTTAAGCCTAAGATATTATAAGTAAATAAGATAAATAAGCGAATACGGTTTTTACTTAAAAATTTTCTTTAACATAATTTAGAGTTATAACGTAGATGGATACCCGCCTACGCGGGTATGACAGATTTATATGATCTGGCATACTTAGGAGGTATATGAGATCAATTTTATCCTGCGATACAAAAACACTTGTCATTCCCGCGCAGGCGGGAAGCTATTTGCATCGTGGCGCTTAGGAACGTAAAGAAAAGCAAACGTACTAGGCTAAACGATGTGCAGCCCAACAAATCATGAATATAATACAGTTAGGACTAAAAGTTGGGCTGCACTTTGTTTAGCCCAACTTACCTTATTTCAACGAACTACTCTATTATTAGAGAAAAATACTTTGTCGTAATTTAAGTCTTAATTATGATTGAGAGATATTTATGAATACGCAACTTAATAACCGACTTACCATATATAGCATGATGTTAACTTTTTTCCTGGATTTTGTCGGTTTATTTATGGTTTACCCCATCTTCGCGCCTCTCTTTTTAGATTCTAATAGCCCCATGTTAGACCCTAATACATCTCATTTTACGCGAACCTTAATTGTTGGTACCTTAACGATGATTTATGGCGTTGGGCAGTTTTTTGGTGGGCCTTTGCTAGGCGAATTATCGGATCAATTTGGTCGTAAACGTATTTTAATGCTCGGTTTGTCTGTTTTAGTATTTGCTAATTTACTCGGTGCTTTTGCCCTAATAGCTAACATTTTATGGCTACTATTCCTGGGCCGTTTTTTAACTGGTGTTGCCTCTGGTAATGGTTCTGTTATTTTTGCCGCTGTTTCCAATATGAGTAGCAATGATACTGAACGTGGGATTAATTTAGGTTATCTCGCTGGTGCTGCATCCTTAGGTTGTGTGTTAGCACCTATGGTAGGCTCACATTTATCTAGCCCTAGTTTAATATCTTGGTTTAGTTGGTATACGCCCTTTCTATTTATGGCTATTATTTTCTTACTTAACTTATTACTTATTGCAGTGGTTTACCAAGATACAGGTACTTATCAACGCCGCTCTTTAAGCTTAACGACTGGTTTTCATAATATTGTTGAATGTTTCAAAATGCCGCATGTCAATCTTATGTTGTTAATTTATTTCTTGTTTGTGTTAAGTACTGAAAGTACTTTCACGGGTTTACCTATCTTTGCGGTTGAGAAATTTCAGGTATCAAGCACTTGGTTAGGTTATTTATTTGGTTTTGGGTCATTAGTAGCAGCCTTTAGCTCTATCTATTTAAATAAACAACTTAGTAAAAGATATAATTCTTATGTTATCGTTTTATTAGCCAGTGGTATCTTGTGTTTAGGATATGCTCTTTATCTTGCTACACCAAGTGCAAACTGGCTTTACTTAGCTTATGGATTAGTGGGCCTTACTTGTGCAACCATTTGGTCTCAACAAAATGCGATCATTGCCAATATGGTCGATGCTCAAGTACAAGGTAAAGTGTTAGGCGTAACCCAATCACTATTATCGTTAGCCATTATTATTGGCCCAGCCTCCATTGGGTTAATTGCTTCCGTGCACTATAATTTTATTCCTATTTTATGTTTAGTAGCTGGTTTATTAAGTTGGATTATTTTTATCAAGTTTTATTTACAGTTTGTGCGGAAATGATAGAGGTAGCAATACCATATCCATCATTAACTTTATTCTTTATCAATTTTATCTACACTTCTCCCTTCGTCCATTAAGCCGTCATACCCGCGCAGGCGGGTATCTATTTAGGCTCTGGCATCAAGTAAATATAAAACATATCAACCCTCCTATAAAAATAACTTTCTTAACTCAATTCAGTAATAGATTTAACTTGCAGGATGGATTCCCGCCTGTGCGGGAATGACAGAATTGTAAAATTTTGAGAGTAACTGATTCTTTTGGGTATAACATTTTAATTAATTCTGTAATGCCTGCTCAGGGATTTAAAGGCATAGAAATACTTCTCATATCAGCTTGAAAATAATAAAAATAAGTTTTCGTTAATAAAATTATTTTATACTAGCACTTATTTACCTTATAATGGCTACCTTTGGGCAATCCATTGACTAAGTATGGTCTGCAATGAAAGCATGGTCTTCTGAAAAAATATCTGTCTTTGCTCTTGTTTTATTAATTACAGGTGCTATTGATAGCATTCGTAATTTACCGGGAACTGCTTTATTTGGCTCTTCACTCATTTTCTTTTTTATTTTTTCTGCAATTATCTTTTTAATTCCTGTTGCTTTAGTTTCAGCGGAACTTTCCTCAACTTGGTCAGAGGAAGAAGGCGGGGTTTATAGTTGGGTCGAATCAGCTTTTGGTGAAAACGCTGCGTTTTTTACTATTTGGCTACAATGGATTAATACTTTAGTCTGGTATCCAACCATTATATCTTTTATTGCCGGAACGTTAGCTTATTTAATAAATCCAGAGTTGATTCAAAATAAATATTATTTAATCTCCGTGATATTAATTGTCTTTTGGTCACTTACTCTCATAGGATTATCAGGCCTCAGAGCCTCGGCTGCATTTGCAAGTTTTTGTACGATTGTGGGCATGATTTTACCCATGGGTTTTATCATTTTATTAGCCTTCATTTGGCTTATAAAAGGTCATCCATTAGCCATTAATTTTAGCTTAGCTAACCTTCTTCCACATTGGACTGATACTCAATCGTGGGTATCGCTTACAGCGATAATGACTTCTTTCTTAGGTATGGAACTGGCTGCAGTACATGTTCGTAATGTGCATTCACCCCAACAAAACTTTCCACGCGCTATGTTTTTATCTGTTATTTTAATCTTAATAACCATGATATTTGGCTCACTGGCTATTGCGTTTGTTTTGCCTAAAGAAAAAATAAACTTAGTCGGTGGCGTCATGCAAGCCTTTGATAACTTTTTTCAAGTTTATCACTTAAACTTTTTAATGCCTGTACTGATTGTATTACTACTATTAGGTAGCTTAGGAAGCATGGTTAATTGGATTATATCCCCTGCCAAAGGCTTGTTATTAGCAGCCGATCGAGGCTTTTTGCCGCATTGGCTCTATCGCTTAAATAAACATGGAGTCGCTTCACGAGTCTTACTCTTACAAGCAGTTATAGTTACTCTTCTTTGCAGTGGTTTTTTACTTTTTCCAAACGTGAATGCAATTTATTGGTTATTTACTGATTTAAGTACGGAACTCTACATATTAATGTATGTTTTTATGTTTTTAGCAGCCTGGCAATTAAAAACTAAATTTGCCCACCTACCTCGCCCCTTTGCCATTCCTGGGGGTAAATTAGGTTATTATCTGACCTGCACCTTAGGGTTAACAGGCTGCATAATTACCCTTATTATTGGCTTTATTCCGCCAGAAAATAGTATGGATATTGGCGGGGCCAATCACTTTCGCCTCGTGTTTAGTTTAGGTATTGTTTGTATGTTACTGCCGGCTTTTTTACTTTATATGCGAAAAAAGCGTACAACTGTAACTATTAATGCTGAAATAGGACGTTTAATTAAGCAAAGTTAAATTTTTAACAGTTTTGATCGCAGCTATTCTCTCTTTAACTTGTTGAAATTTAAATTAATTTATATCTTTCAATAAATAATTTTACCACTTTTTTAATAGCACCTCCCAAATTGTTTAATTTTTGTATTATATGATTTAAAATTAATAATCCCTTAATTTTCTTATGGTAATATTTTATTTACTACAAAGGTAATTAGCCTTTTAATTATGTTTAAATCTTACGAATTTATTTTAAATCAATTACAAAAATTAATATTTTTACAGAAAACTATTCTGGAAGCTTTGAAAAAAGACTCAAAAGAATACGAAGTTTTTATGAAAAGTCTTAACAAGATTATGTTGCCTTATCGTCTCGAAAGCCCTGATAAAGAAATAGAAGAGGAAGAGGTCCTGACGAAACTTAAGGACAGTCAAATAATTTTAGATATAGAAAATGGACTCAAGGCAATGGCGAAAAAGAGAGACCCAGATTACAATGTTCTATTGCCTGTCTCATCAGAAACTATATCTAAATCGTTAGAAGCAATCATAAAATATTATGAGTCAACGATAAAAGAAATTGCAGAAATCCCAGAAATAGAAGAGGTAAAAGTAATACCAAAAAAAAGAAATAAATCTCAAAGCTTGCGCTCTAGACCCTCTACTGCTTCTAAAATTAAACCTAGTGTATATTATGAGCCATCTAGTGTATCAATAGATAAAGTACCTAATGAAAACTCAGATTCTCATTTAGAACCAGCGGTAGGAGAGCCCAATCAAGATAATGCATCTAAGGAAGAACAACTTCAAAAGCTAAGAGAAGAATTTAATTCATTAAGTACTATCCATAGTAACTCAAATTTAGCTATTGCCGAATTAATTCAGTCTGATGAATTTAAGCTTGATTGGCCCTTAAGAGAAATGGTTGGCAAATTTAATACTAAACAAAAAGAGATAGAAGAAGCAATTAAAAAAAATAAGCTTTATTTAAGTAAGATAGAACAAAAAGATGACTCTATAGACGATACTATACGAAATCTAACAATTATGTTTAGCCAGTTAAGGGAATTAAATAAAGATCAAATTATTTTTCTAGTAGATATTAATCAGCGTAAAGAAATTGTAAGTTCAGAGATTAGAGAAATCAAAAATCTAGCTAGTCGGCGAATGCAGGCTAAAGAAGACATCCAAAAACAATTAGAGGGCTTTTCCCAATTTCTTAAGCATGTTAGAGAAAATCCTAAATTTTCTCTTGTCTTAGAAGGTTCTACAGAAATATTTATAGATAATTTTACTAAAAAATTAACGTCTGATCTTGGCTTTGCTACAACGGATATTAATGCAAAACGCAAATTGTTTTTTAAAGCAAATTCAAAAAAACAATCTGAAGATCTTATATCACCGAAATCTAATCGGAAAAGAAGTTGGACATTTCCCAACTGGCAAAATATAGACAGGAAGCAATATATAGAGCATATTATTAAACTCCATACGCTACGAGAAGAATTAACTAGTTTTAAAAGAAATTTACAAATGGAGCTTGCTTTCGCTCCTGAAATTTCTCCAAGTAAATTAATGCATTCCAATTTACCACAACCTCAATCTGATCCAAAAATAAGCATTTCGACAGATGATGATTTGAATTTACAACAAACTGAAGCTGCGCAAAATAGGTTAACAAATTCAGATGAAGTAGAGGTTCGATCTGCTGTAGAACCAACCAAAGTAATAATAGATGATTCAAATTTACAACAAGAGAGTGAGTTAACAAATTCATATTCAACACAGGTTCAATCCGATTATGAACAAAAAAAATTAATAGAGAGTTTAAATTCCCCAGAGATTAAAGCTGAACAAGATAGGTTAATAGAAACATTATATGAGGAGATTTCAAAGAGCCTTAGAGATATTAAAGAAAACATAAACGCATCTCTAGAATTATATGAAATACGCTCTGAGCATCTTGTTGTTAAGGAGAATAAGAGCTTTCTCGAATATATCAAAAATTTAGAATCATCATTAAATATAGGCCATTTCAACTATAGTCAAACACTAGAAGATAAAAAAACTAGTTCTGCAGGCCAATTAGCCATTATTAAGCAAGAAGAAAATTTTTTAGCAGAATTGAGGAGTTTAGAAAAAGAAATACCCTTTTTAATAGAAAAAGCGAGTAGTCTAAAATTATACGCATCACTTACTGCTACTCTTGATACAGAATTGGGGAAATTAGCCCCAATTATGAAATTGTTTCTAACGGATGAAAAGATAACTAAAGAATATCAAATTTCTCTTACGAATGCTAAAGACGAATTAATCAGCCTTAAAGAGCAATATACTCAAGGTACAGTTTCACAAAAAGATTTTTTTGACGAACTCAAAAAACGAGAGATAGAAATAGAAGAATTATGTAAAGATACTGAGCCGACCCTTACTGAAATTACCAAGTCATTTTTTGAGCAAAAAAAGGGTTTAATTAAAGATTATTGTCAGCATCTTGAAGGTTTAAAAATCAAGCTTAATCAATTAATACCTTCTGATAAAGTAACAGAAATTCAGCAAGACATAGATAATCAACTTACTAAATACAAAGAAATTAGCGAAGAGCAAGTCGATTTAAACAAATTAAGCGAGGAATTTGGAAAGTATATTAATATTGTAACTAAACAAATAGCAAACTTAGAATATCATCAATTCGTTGAAGAATATAGCAAACAGCTTGAAGGTTTAGAAGCTAAACTCAGTAAATTGGAGCCTGCGTCAGATAAATTACAAGAAGATCTTAAAGCACTAAAATCTCAACTTGCTAAGCCGAAAAAGCCGAAGGTTAAATTGCAGAAGTTAGATAAAGAGTTTAGTCAAAAATTTAAAGAAGAACTTGAAGTATTAAAAAGGGAGATGAGTGAGCAACTGAAAAAACAAATTGAAACTCAAACTACAGAAGTTAGAAAAAAAATTACAACTATTCAATCAGATTTAAATAAACAGCTAGAGCTTTTTAAAAAAGATAACCTAACTCACCCAACTGTTAAAGGAGCCCAGCAACTTTGTGAGTTATTAGCTACAATATTAGATTCCTTTGAGAATACAGTTAGAGAATTTAATAAGACTACCGAAAAAGATATTACAAAAACTCTCGATGCTCAAATAAGGTTTTTATCTACCTTAAGATTTTACGGGGATAAAAACGAATTTAGAGTAGCAAACACTTATATGGAAACCCTAAACTCGCTTAAAAATGAAGAAGATAATCAAAAAACAATGCTCATTGAACAATATAATATTATTGTTCAGAATATCAATAACATTTTGAGCTCAACGTATTGGCCTAGCACTAATAGACCAGAGGGAGTTGAAAAATTAGAAGAACTAAGCAAAAATCAGGGCGAGCAGTTGTCTTTAGACACAATCAAAAAAAATATAAAAAATCTAGAAGAACAATTAAGCCTACTCAGTGAAGCGCTCCTAAAATCTTTAAAACCTAAACATCATCAGCTTGAGAACAACTGGCTCCATGAAACTTATTTTTTTATAAAGAAGGCTCTTGAGCAAGATAACGATAGGGACAAGAAAGAGAAAGAGTCAATTTATAAAGCTTTAGATGATATTTATAAGAAATATACCGAAGCATCCAAGCTATGGCTAGAAAATTTAATACATTTCCCTAATATAGAACAAATTAAATTAAGGGAAGGAGTAACTGATCTAGACATAGATAATTTTTATAAGGCGATAAACGCCCATGAGGAAGCTATCGACAAAGCTGAGTTACTTTTTAAGCAAACTAGTAAGGAATATAAAGCAACACTTGAAGTTTTAAGAATTATTGAGGACGAATTTAAAGAGATTGTGCGAAAAACTAACATGGTACCTGTCGATGAAAATTTTTCAATATCAGAATTTATGACAGGGTTCAAGGCCGATAAAATGGATTCAAGGCTCCCTAAATTAAGCTCTATGTATCAACGGCTTACAGAAATTAACGAAAATTATTTAACAAGAAAACTAAAACCCTCTAATGCAGTTAATAATCATAACTTCGAACTAAGACTCACTATCGCTGCTAAAGAATATAAGAAAGCATTAGTCAAAGAAGTTTCAAAATTACAACAAAATGGGATGGAAAATATTTCTGATGAAGCTCGACCTGGATGGGCTAAAGTTTTACGATCTATCGCTCAAGTATTTGCTCGCGTATTTGGTAGCAAAAAATCGGAAGAGGCCGATGATAAAAAATTATCTAAGAATCGTTACTCTACATACACTACATACAGTCCTACCTTAGGCGCAAGTGGTACCGAGAAAGCCTTAGGCACAGCTACTGATAAACTAATGGCTATTATTATTCCCACTAAGAGCTAACAGCATTTATAATATGCTTTTACTCTTATTCTAGAGATCTTGTTATAGCTTCTCTTCTTGCGTTTGCCAAATCATCTGCCGTATTAATATCTTGTTGCGGCACAGCACAAGCCACATCCACTCTTATTTTATGACCGGCCCAAAGAGCGCGTAATTGTTCTAAACATTCACTGATTTCTAATTTACATGGTAGCCAGCTAACAAAATCAACGAGAAATTTAGCACGATAAGCGTATAGACCAATGTGTCTAAATACATGACTAATGCTATCAGGCTCATTGCGATTATAAGGAATAGGTGATCTAGAAAAATAAAGCGCATTATTAAAACGGTCACGAACTACTTTGACGATATTTGGGTTTAAGAGTTGTTCTTGTTTCTCAATTGGCCAACACAATGTCGCCATATTTAATTCTCGATTTGTTAAAATACGGGCGACCTGATTAATTAAAGCAGGCTCAATAAAGGGCTCATCGCCTTGTACATTAACAATAATATCATTTTCAGTATAAAACCCGCGGGAAATGACCTCAGCAATTCTATCCGTACCAGTTGCATGTGAAGGTAACGTCATTTCAACATGAGCACCAAACTCTCTAGCATGAGTAGCAATTTGCTCATTATCAGTGGCTATGGTAATAGTTTTAGGTTGTGCTTGCAGTGCTTGTTCATAAACACGTTGGATAACTGTTTTTCCATCAATCTCCATCATTAATTTGCCTGGAAGACGAGCCGATTGATAACGTGCAGGGATGACAACATGGAAATTAAAGTTCATAAGGATTCCTTTTCCTCAAGTGGGATTAAGCGTGCTTCTTGCTCAAGCATAACAGGGATGCCATCTTTAATTGGGTAGGCAAGCCTGTCGAATCGACAAATAAGCTCTTCATTTTTAAGTAATAATTTCCCTTTACATAGAGGGCATACTAATATTTCTAAGAGACGTTTATCCAAAAGAGCTCCTTTAATCTAGCTTATAATTATAGGGCTTAACTTGATTTATGAACTTAAATTAAGAAAGGATGATAAGAGCTCTTATTACATTGGTCAAGTTAACTTATGTCATTTTACATATTTACCATTTCCACATAGCAAGAGTAGGTTGGACTAAACGAAGTGCAGCCCAACAAATTATGAATAAGCTAATTTCATATGATTGAATTGTTGGCTGCGCTTTGCTTAGCCTAACCTAAAATTACTAGTCTGATTTTGGAAGATGTGCTACCTGATTACGGATATAAACGGGCAAGGCTTCTGAGGCAGTAATTGGGGTAACTGCCTCTGATTGTACTAAATGTAACATTGTACTGGCTTTTAAGGGTATCTCTTGTTGTCTTATAATGCTAGCTCTTAACATTTCTGGTAAATTAGAAAAGTAAGGCATAAAATTAATACCTACTAATTGTAATGGCAATGTAGGAATAATATTAATATCGTTTGCAGCCGAAACATACTCAGGTATATCAATTAATGAAGAGCTATTATAATAAGCCCAATAGACTTGGTTCATGCGCGCATCAATCAGCACTAAGATTGGAGTATCTTGATTCTTCTCAGTTGTCTTAATTGCATAAGCAAGAGTAGCTAAACTGCTCACAGGAAATATAGGTAAATCATGAGGGTAAGCTAAGCCTTGTGCGATGCTACAAGCGATTCTAAGGCCGGTAAAGCTTCCTGGCCCACGACCAAGCACAATTCCATCTAATTGTGAAATAGATAATGCTGCTTCAATTAATAACTCTTCAATAATACTTAAAATAACTTGCGCATGTTGGCCTTGACCAACTTGACTGCGCTCAAGTATTTCGCCTTGATTTAGTAAGGCAATCGTTGCCACAGAGGTTGAAGTATCAAGCGCTAACAACTTCATGATTTAACACCCATTGATCAATAAAATTTAAAACACTTTGTTCATCACGCGTTTTCTGTAGAGGAGGAAGACTTGCAAAAATTTGTTGCCCATAAGAGCGACCCGTTAATCGCGGATCAGCAATCATTAACACCCCTTTGTCAGTCACATCCCGAATTAAACGGCCAACACCTTGTTTTAAAGCCAACACCGCATTTGGTAGCGATAATTCATCAAAACCAGATAAACCACGTGCTTTTAAGTAAGCCATTTTACCACGCATTACGGGGTCAACGGGACTGGCGAAGGGTAATTTATCGATTATTACACAGGATAAAGCTTCACCTTTTACATCTACGCCTTCCCAAAAGGTAGCCGTTCCTAATAAAACAGCGTTACCTAATTGACGAAAACGAGCTAGCAAAATAGGTTTTGCTTCTTCTCCTTGAATTAATAAAGGATAGTCTAAAGTATCGATTAAAAGATCAGCAACTAATTTTAAAGCACGGTGACTGGTAAATAAAAAAAAGCAGCGCCCTTTACAGGCTTTAATAATGGGTAAGGCCTTTTTAACTAATTCTTGATAGTAAGCAGGATCGTTAGGATCAGGTAAGAATCGTGGTAAATATAATAAGGCTTGTCTTGCATAGTTAAAAGGACTGGGTAGTAGTAGGGTTTGAGCTGTATCTAAACCTAATGGTTTAGTAAAACAATCAAAAGAGGAACCCATGGTAAGTGTTGCTGAGGTAAAAATATAAGCACAAGATAATTGCTGTTTTAAAAGAGCTTTAAAAGAATCAGCAATATCATAAGGGGTAGCATGTAAAACTAACGAGTGCTTATAACGTTCAATCCAGCGAATGAGTGTTTTATCTGATTTTTGAAATGCTACAGCTGTTGTTTTAAACGCTTCAAGACGTTTAGCACAGCGCTTAAGTCCTGCACTTTCTTCATCTTCCATCTCTTTTATACAGATAAGTAATGTATCGATTAAATCAATTAATTGTTGCCAAGCTTTTTGAAAGGGTTGATGGCGTTCTACGACATCCCAACTTAACTTATCCTCTTTAGTAGCTAAATTGGCAATCAATTGTTCAATAACTTGATCTGTTTCTAAACTTAATTTTTTAAGCGGTTGATTAGCTAAATCAAGCACTGGCCATTCATGGATCACATCATCGACTAAATCGCGCAATTGCCGTGTACCTAATCGCTCTTCATTAAAATGAGCAGCAATTTCCGCCAACTGATGTGCTTCATCAAAGATAATAACTTCTACACCCGGTAAGAGCTCACCAAACCCTTCTTCTTTTAAACGAGAATCAGCAAAAAATAAGTGATGATTGATGATAATTAAATCAGCTTCAAGCGCCCGTTTTCTTGCTTTAACTAAAAAACAGTCTTGATAATAATTACATTCACTACCTAAACAATTATCGATGTTAGAAGTAATATAAGGCCAAAGTGCTGAGTCTTCTTTAATGTCAAGCAACTCGCTGCGTTCGCCATAAGTTAACTGGGGCACCTTTTCTTTAACTTTTAAAATGTCATGAATAAGATGCGGTGCAATAAAGAAGCCTTCTTCTGCATGCTGCTCAATACGATAACGACAAAGGTAATTGGCTCTTCCTTTTAAATTTTGTACATTGATAGCGCGTCCAAGTGCACGTATAAGCAGTGGTAAATCTTTTTGAAATAATTGGTCTTGCAGCGTCTTCGTTGCTGTTGAGATAACAGTCTTTTTACCACCTAATATAGATGGAATTAAGTAGGCAAAGGTTTTACCTGTTCCTGTACCAGCTTCTGCAACTAACATTGTTTTTTGAGTAATTGCCTCAGCTACTGCCGCTGCTAATGTAATTTGTGCCTCGCGCGCTATAAAGCCAGGAATCGCAGTAGATAAACGTCCTTGCTCACCTAAAACATGCTGACAATGCGAAGATACATCATCAGTTAAATGCTCTATTCCCACTCTTTTTGAAGAAATTGCAATTTGTCCTTAACCTCTTCCCATTCTTTTGCATCAGGAGGTCCATCTTTTTTGGCCGTAATATTGGGCCATTTTGGTGCAAGCTCAGCATTAAGTTCTTGAAATTTTTTTTGCTCAGGCGTTAAATCATCCTCAGACATAATTGCTTGCACTGGGCACTCCGGTTCACAAAGCGCGCAGTCAATACATTCATCTGGATGAATCACTAAGAAATTAGGCCCTTCATAAAAACAGTCAACAGGGCAAACTTCAACACAATCAGTGTATTTACATTTAATACAACTTTCAGTCACAACAAAAGTCATTTTAAAATCGCCAAGGTTTTAAGAATAATGGTTATTAAACCATAACTTGCCTTGTTTCGGCTAGCTTAGTTTTATTTATCCTTCCTCTAACTTAAGTTCAGGCCCCATAGGTACGATCCGACTAGGATTTATAGTTTGATGGCTGTAATAATAATGCTGCTTAATATGCAAAAAGTTAACAGTCTCTTTGATACCTGGATAATGATAAAGCCGCTTAAGATATTCTTGCAAAGCTGGATAATCAACGATTCGTTTTTTATTCGTTTTAAAATGGCCGTAATAAACCGCATCAAAACGAATAAGGGTAGTAAATAATCGCCAATCAGCCTCCGTTAATTGGCCACCAACTAAATAACTATGCTGCGCTAGATGGGCTTCTAATTCATCCAAGGTTGCAAATAACTGCTCAAATGCTTCTTCATAAGCTTCTTGAGAAGTGGCAAAACCACAGCGATATACCCCATTATTTACGGTGTGATAAATCTTGTCATTAATGGCATCAATTTCAGCACATAAAGAAGGAGGATAAAAATCTTGTTTATCGCCAGTTAAATGATTAAAAGCACTATTTAATTGGCGAATAAGCTCAGCAGATTCGTTACATACTATTGTTTGCTTTTCCTTATCCCATAAGACAGGAACAGTGACACGACCGGTATATTTAGAATCTGCTTTGCAATAAAGCTCGTAGAGATAACGAAGGCCATAAAGCTTATCGCCTGTAGCACCCATCCCCTGTTTAAATTCCCAACCATGGTCCAACATATGAGGGTGAACCACAGAGACATCAATAAAATTAGTTAATTTTTTAAGCGTTCTAAAAATTAAAGCACGATGTGCCCAAGGACAGGCTAAAGAAACATATAAATGATAACGATTGGCAGCCGCAGGAAAACTTGCATCCGGTTTTTCACTCACTTCGTGATGAAACTTAGATGGCTCTCGTTTAAAGGCACCTTTGGTTTTTGAAGTATCATACCAAGTGTCCTGCCATTGCCCATCAACTAAAAGCCCCATAGCCTGTCCTCAATTACTAACAAAGAAATTAATTATACCCTTATTAAGCTAATAAAAAACGAAAGTTTTTTTGAATTTCATTTAAATCAAATTTATTAAGGAATAAAGAAAAACACATCCAAGCGCTAAGTGCAGCTAGATCACGAAAAGGCGGGGGTAAATAAATGGGAGGGGTTACAAGTTCTCTTTCTAGAAGTTCCATTAACAAGGGCAAATCATCGAGCACTAATTTACCTACAAATAACAATGGAATCATCTCAACTCTATGCTGACTTATAGCAAAGCGAATAAAATTATAAATTAACAAAAAGCCTTTGGCATACGATAAATCTTTAGTAAAAGGCCCGCCTGTTGGTGTACTACCTCGAAAGATTCGTACCGCATGATTATAACTATCCATAGGGCTTAAGCCGCATTCAATAAAATAGCGATAAATATCAAGAAAATCGGCACCTTGTCGTACTTTATCAAGTGCAATAACACGATTAGTGATTTTGCGTATTCGCCCAGGATAAGAAGAGAAAGTTACTATCTCCGTAATAACGGCTAAACCCTCCTGAATAACACTACAAGAAGGTGAGCCTTTTGATAGAAAAGTACAGTAAGGTTGCGCAGAGCCATTTAATGTCGTACCAACATGAACCCACCCCTCATGAACTTCTAAATATTTTACATCTCTATCACTAAACTTTGCATGTTGACTTAATTTAATATTATCAGCACCTGCAGAGGCGTCAGCAATCATATCATCACTGACCATGACCGTAATTTTGCCCGGGTGCAGATTAAAAAAATTACTTAAACGCGTTTGCAAATTTTGTTGTGCTTCTTCAGGCGTGTAACGTTTTAAGTCAGCATCTGATTGCAACTGAACATCAAGCGCTGTTAATACATCAAAAAGCACTGTTCCTAGATCACATAATCGAGGTCCACCTGAATAAAATACATCATCGGGACTACCGTATAATTCCGTAGCAAGCTGACTAAACCCTGGGGTCCCTCGATATGCTAGCATATCTACTGCTTTAACATACTCTTCGCATTGACGCTTAAGTAAACGTGTAACTGGTGAGTACTGTCCTAATTGATTCTGCGCATCCCGTAAAATTAAACGAAACTCTTCTTGTTTTTCTTGAGGATCAAATGGCAGCGGCCGATACTCATCATAGTAAGCTTTATCGACTGCTGGCAGTTTACTTGCTTTATCATTAAAAAATTGCTGACGTATGGAATCATCCCATTTAATGCTATCTAGAATACGTATTTGACTCTGTGCTTCAACAAGACGAGTTGATAATTCTTGAATAACAGCTAACTCAGTCGATTCCATAATCTTACCTTAACTTATAACCTTAAGTAGTCCTAGCTATTGCAGAGGACGGTTCAACACTCTTTATATTAAAATTTGCCGCTGGTGTAGGTAAATCGTAAAAATGACCAATATTAGCTGCCGTTAGCGGCGGCGGTACATTGATAGTGGCACCGTTTCTACTTTGTAAATAAATTTTTTCTCCCGTACTTGCATACTGCGAGCATGCTACAAGTCCTAGGATTGACATCGCTAAAACAATTCTTTTCACATCTTACCTCATTAAATTAATTGCAATTGCTTTAAGGCTTGCTCTAAAGGTTCTTGATGTTCTCTAGATAAAGGCGTAAGTGGTAAACGCAGTTCCGGCCCTATTAATCCCATCTTGCTTAAAGCCCATTTAGTAGGAATGGGGTTAGCTTCAAGAAAAAGCAGCCGGTGTAAGGATTGAATTGTTTTATTGATATTAATTACTTGCTCCTTATCACCAGCAAGACCTGCCTCACACAATTTCGCCATTTGCTTAGGTACCACATTAGCAGTGACTGAAATGACACCCTTAGCACCTTCGATAAGCCATTCAGCTGCAGTATCATCATCACCACTATAAATATCAAGTGTGCAATCACATAATTGCAAAATTTCCTTCAAACGCTCTACTTTACCGGTTGCCTCTTTTATACCGACAATACTAGAAATTTGAGCAAGCCTTGCAACCGTTTCGGGTAACATATCACAGGCAGTGCGACTAGGCACATTATAAAGAATTAAGGGTATAGGTACTGCAGCTGCAATTTGACTGTAGTGCTGATAAAGCCCTTCTTGAGTCGGCTTAATATAAGCAGGCGTCATAATTAAAGCAGCATGAGCACCACATTCCATTGCCATTTTGGTTAACTCAATACATTCTTTCGTTGCATTTGCAGCTGTGCCTGCAATCACTGGAATTCGTTCGCGAGCTTGATTAATAACAGTCTTAATGACTAAATATTTTTCATCGTGAGTTAATGTTCCTGCTTCACCTGTAGTACCCGCAGCAACGATTGCATGCGTCCCGGCTTCAATATGGAACTCAACTAATTCCCTTAAGCGCCCTACATCTACTTTATCATTTTCTAATGGGGTCACTAATGCAACCATACTACCGCGAAACATAATGTTTTCTCCCAAAAAATCCCTTCTTTAATACTACTGGCGGAATACCAATTTAACAAGGTTATTCATATGTCTTTGATTTTATTTTAGTCATTTTATATAAAAATGTACTAATATGTTTATTGAGGGAACTAAAAATAGGAAGAAAATCATGAGAAAAACATTACCATTTTTGCTTGTAGTGGGATTATCAATGCCTTTACTTGAAGGCTGTACAAACGCTCAAGTAGGTACAGTTGGTGGCGGCCTTGCAGGTGCAGGTATTGGCTATGCTGCTTCTGGCGGTAGCGGTTGGGGAACTGCTGTAGGTGCTGGCGCCGGTGCTTTAATTGGTAATGCAGTTGGTCAATCTCAAGACCGTTATTATTATAATGGTTATAATGGTTACTATGGCTATAACAATTATCCTTACTATTATTACTAATCTGTTATTATTTCTCTAACGTATATTATTCAAGACTTTTAGTGATTGCCCTTATTCACTAAAAGTCTTTTTATTAGCGCAAAACCAAATCATAAAATCGTTGCTATACTGGTAACAGTACTACTTTAAATAAGGATATTAAGACATGCGCTTAAAAGATAAAGTAGCTGTTGTTACTGGCGCTGCCAGCGGAATTGGTAAAGAAATTGCGCTCGTTTACGCTCGCGAAGGCGCTAAAGTAGCTATTGCCGATCTAAATCTTGCCCAAGCAGAACTTGTAGCTGAGGAAATTAAGAGTCAGGGTCATTCTGCTATAGCAGTTGCGATGGATGTCACCAATGAAGAGCAAGTGAATCAGGGAATTAATTCCGTTGCAGATCAATTCAGTGGCATAGACATCTTAGTTAGTAACGCAGGAATACAAATTATTGACGCTGTTGAAAATCTTTCTTATGCCAATTGGAAAAAAATGCTAGCTATTCATTTAGATGGGGCTTTCCTTACAACTCGTGCCTCTCTTAAGCATATGTACGCCTCTAACCGTGGAGGTAGTATTATTTATATGGGTTCGGTGCATTCAAAAGAAGCGTCAAAACTTAAAGCACCTTATGTTACTGCCAAACATGGTTTATTAGGTTTATGCCGAGTTGTTGCTAAAGAAGGTGCTGCCCATGGTGTTCGGGCGAATGTAATCTGCCCAGGCTTTGTGCGTACACCACTAGTTGATAAGCAAATACCCGAACAAGCCAAAGAGCTTGGCATTACGGAAGAACAAGTCATTAAAAATGTCATGTTAAAGGATACAGTTGATGGTGAGTTTACTACAACTGAGGACGTGGCCCAAACAGCGCTCTTTTTTGCTTCTTTTGAATCGAATGCACTAACCGGTCAATCCTTAATTGTTTCACATGGCTGGGTTATGGAATAGCGATTAATACTAAATCGAGTAAGGTGGAGTCTATTATGAACGAATCACAAATTAGAGAAAATGCTTTTGCAATGCCCCTAAATTGCCCTTCTTATCCGCGTGGGCCTTACCGATTTATTAATCGGGAATATTTTATTATTACTTATGAAACAGACATGGATGTTCTACGCGAAGTTGTACCAGCACCCTTAGAAGTTACTGAACCTATAGTCAAATTTGAAGTCATTCGTATGCCGGATAGTACTGGATTTGGCTCGTATACTGAATCAGGTCAAGTTATTCCAGTGTATTTTAATGGAGCTGCGGGAGGCTATACGCATGCTATGTACTTAGATGATTTATCACCTATTGCAGGTGGGCGGGAAATATGGGGTTTTCCTAAAAAGTTAGCTAATCCTAATCTTTTTGTTGAGCAAGAAACTTTAATTGGTACACTTGATTATGGCTCTACACGTATTGCAGCCGCAACAATGGGATACAAATATGAATCGGTAGAAGAGGAAAAAGTCTTATCAGCCCTAACCAGTCCCTCTTATCTTTTAAAAATAATCCCTCATGTTGATGGTACAACTCGAATTTGTGAATTAGTGGAATATCGGCTTTCTGATGTAATCATTAAAGGAGCTTGGTCTGGCCCTGCTCAACTTGAACTTTTTCATCACGCCATGGCACCTGTTGCATCACTGCCAGTAAAAAGAGTTGTCTCTGCAGTTCATATTATATCTGATTTGACATTACCTTATGGTAAAGTTATTCATGATTACCTTAAATAAGCCTTTTTAATTCCAATATTGTTAGATACCGCGCGTTATGCGCGGTACGGTTTTAATTTATAAGCTTGGTAAAATCTATTGTCATGCCTACGTAGGTATTCATTCTGCAAGTTAAATGAATAGTGAATTGTACTAGGTAGTTTAATCTAAGTAAGGAATTTTATTATTTACTTGGTGCTAGGCTATTAATGGATACCCGCCTACGCGGGTATGACAGAATTGGCGAGTAGGATTGATTTGGCGGGTATGACAATTTATTGGTGTTACAATTTAAAGGTCATTGCGTGCATAACACTTAGCAGTTGTCTGCCACGGTTAAACACTGCAACAGTTAAAATTGATACGGATTGATGTCACAGGTATCAAGATTTTCTTTAGCTGAATTAATCATGGCATATAATTTTACTATTCCTAAAAAAACAAGAAAACCCATAACCCATAAACCTACTTTCATCCAGCTAAGCTGATTAGAATATAATTCTGCCAGTGCCTTCTCTGAGGTAATAAAATCAACAAGAGAATCTTTTTCTTTAGATAAAATCCCTTCTGATCTTATCACCGTAATTACTTTTCGTCTTTGTAATAATTCATCCACTTCAAAAGTCATAGGTACTTTTTTATCATGAATTTCTGATATTTTTTCAGAAAAAAATAATGAACGAGGAAAAGGATTGACTCTCTTTTTTGCAAAGGAAATATTACAACCACCTAATATAGTTGTATTTTGGATGTAATTTGTAAGCGCTTTTTGTATATCATACAAACAAGTCGGATCCTCCTTTATAATTGCATCTCGCATACCATGACAAGTTGAAATAGAACTAATGAATAATCCTGAAGGCTTTAATAAAGAGACCATACCAATAGATAACAAGACTGTTGAATCACATAAATCAGTTATAATAATATCAAACTGAGGGGCTCGACTTTTATGCCTATCAACCCACTCACGCCATTTTATCAATGACACTTCATTAAATACTGATAAATCAATGCTGCCATGCTCACCTGTAATTAATAAGACCTTAATATCTTTGGGATTGTACCCATTAAGATTAGGAATTATCCCCTCACTTTTATTAATTTCTTTGATTTCACAAAACTTAAGCTCTAATAACTTTTGTCGCCATGTCTCTTTTGTGGCCCTATTTGCTATAGTTGAATCAGAACAAATCGCAATTAATTTAAAATTGGGCATTTAACTTCTTAATAGATCAAAATGAATTTATTATAAATAAATTCACTACATTTTACCTAGATAAAAAAGTAGTAAGGCCTTGTTATTAGGCCTTATAGGCAATTGATTTACTTAAATTTATTGAAATTTAGGGCCAATAATTTTCAATGATGGAGAAGCCCAGTAAATAGTTTGATTGTTATTTAAAGTCTTATAAGGAATAAGAATCGATTTATCCGACTTAAAATGCCAAAATTCACCGCAATAGCGGCCATCGTCTCTAGACGAAACCACTTCAATCACCCGCCCCTTTTGGTCAGTAAACTGACGGCAATAAGTTGCATCTTGATTGGGTGGTATTTTAAGAGGGGAATTTACTAGCTCAACTTCACCTTGTTTGTTAAAAGAAAACATCAACCGAGAGACGCTTGCATAAATATCATGGCTAAAACGTATAATTAAAGAGGAAAAAAGTAACACAACGATGGTCGTTTTAACTTTTCGACTAAAGGACGTTCGCCCCCGTATCACTCGATAAATAAGATTCCAAACGATAGCAATGGCTAATAAACTAATAATTGTAGTAAACACCTTTTCCCCTTAATAATTTAATAGCTAGCAACTTTATCGAAATTATGAAATGAATGCACTCTTTTAAATAGCCTCTTTAAATTAAACTTTTAATTTATGTAAATGAATACGGCGCTCTGCATCAACTAATAGAAGATGATTAGGAGGTACCGATTGCCATTCTGCGCCAAAATCGGTTAATTTTTCAGATGCCACTAATACACAATCATGCACTTCAGCACGTTTAGGTCGATAATATCTATCATTTGGCGTCAGCCAAAGCGATCCTGCCGAATAATGTAGCGATTCGGGTTTTATCTTCTTACTCGAAGAATAACGGCTAGCAATAATGCGCAAGCCATCGGTAAGACAAATATTAAATAAGGATGGATCATCTGTTTTACCGTATTTTTTTACCAAAAACTTAATCTGCTTAAAGGTTTCTTCTAAGGTATCTGCTATTATCGAAATATTGGATAAATCTTTATCTTTAGCAAGCTGTAAAAATAAAGCAAAAAGATGTTCTGAATCTGTTTCACCTTGAATCCAGTTATAAATATCATCATCTAATAAGTGACGCAGGTGTCGCTTTACTGACATAAAATCACTAATGCCACCATTGTGCATCAACATCCATTGTTTATAGACAAACGGATGGCAATTATAATTATTAGTTCCGCCTACACTGGCGGCTCGAACATGGGCGAAAAACGTATCTGACTTTATCTTGGCTGTTAAACTTAAAAGATTGCGATCACTCCAAGCTGGAAAAATTGACACAAATAACGCGGGTTCTGGGCTAACGGTTGGATTATACCAACCCAGGCCGAAACCATCGCCATTCGTAGGTACAGTTGATTCTCGAGCCTTTAAACTTTGCATCACGATAGAATTACTTGGCTTTACTAAAATTTCATCTAATAAAACTTCTGAGCCAATATAAGCAACTAAGCGACACATTACTGCTCCTTAGCAGCATAAAGTATACTAATTAGTATAGAAGAAGATTAAGCCCCTTTTTTAAAAATTATGCTAGCCCGATTCATCTATACAATAACTAATACTTATTACTTCTGGTAAGAAGTTTAAGACTCTTTTTTAGTTGTCTTAGATGATTTAGGTTTATTTTTTTTCTTTAACGTGTCGCAAACATCTTTTGTTGAATCAGTTTTGGGCGTTATTTGGCAAATATTTTTAAGACCTTCAACTTCAGGATGATCGAGATTTTTATCGTTTTTTTTCATCTTTATTACCTCTTGTGAGCCTAGTTTAATTTTAGAGCAAGATTAGGTTAGATACAATGTATTAAGTTTCCTTGTTAATTTAAAAACCTGATGTATAATTTATATACAGGCATATTGGAGGGAACCATTATGAAAAAAATAGTAACTTTATTAAGTTTAATAACGCCTGTTGTACTCCTTGCAAGCTGCACCGTTGTCGAATCAAATTATGTCCCTGCCGTAGCAACCACTGATTATGTTACTAATGTTGGTTATTATGGAACAAGCCCTTATTGGGGAAATGGCTATTATGGCGGCCATGCTTATAGCACTTGGTATGGCGGATATATCGGCCCTAGTGTTTATGTTGATGACTGGAGTTTTTAGGGGATTGTAGAATATTATTTTTAAGTGACTAAGTATTAAATTAGATGGTTACTTCTAAATTTAATACTTAGGCTTTATTTATTGAAAATTATTATCTATTAATCTGATATTTGCCTTTTTATAATATTTTGACATTTTTCCCTCTATATAAGCTATATTCTGAGCTCTTTTTTCATATTTCCTTAATATCTTAATGAAGTGCTAAGCATCATTAAGAAGGTAGATTTAACACCAAAAGATCCCAGTCACATTCCAATTATGATAACACTTCTTGCAGATCTAAAAACAAAGAATGCACAGATAGAGCATATTAAAGAAGAAAAGAAGATTATTGAGAATCAACAGCAACTGATTAAGCGTGCTAAAACAATCTTAACTAATGCGTTAACTAGTATTGAAACTAAATACCAGCCACTGGATGTTTATTTAGCGCAATTGAGAGATTTACTTTACCTAGTAGATGATAATAAAAATTTTATACCGCCATTTGATGAAATTCAGGCTGCCCTTGAAAGGTTAATAACTACTTATAAGGAACAAGACCTTAATAGTGATGATAAAATACCTGCACAACCTGGCCCACGGCAATATAAAAAAATACTAGAGGATGTACTAAAAATCATTAAGGAAGCCGATTTTACAGCACAAACTCCTAATCATATTCCAATTTTGGCAAAATACCTTGAGGATTTAGAGAAAAAGATCATTTCTGATAAAGATCTAGCAAAATATGAAGAGCAAAAAAGAGAACAAGAGACAAGAAGCGATTTAATGTTTAAACAGTCACAAATTAATGCTCGTGAATTAGAAATTCTAAGAGATAGTGCAAACGCGTCTAAAAAGAAAACATTAATGGCAAACTTACAAACCTTAGAGTCAATAGCTGAACCTAAAAAACAACGGTCCCTTTATGCTAAAACACCCAAGTTACTTGTCTTTGATGTTGACGATACACTAGTCGATTTGGAAAAACCTGGTGCTTTAAAACGACAAGAAGAATTAGTTACTATCATAAACTATGCGAAAAAATTAGGTATTGACGTTGCTATCGCTACTAATAGAGGCCAAAGTGCGGAAGATAACCGATTTGTTGAGGATGTAAAGACTCTTATTAGAGAGAAAACCGGCATTGATATTCCTATCATGCTAACATTTAAGGATTTTGATAGTATTACAAGTGAAGTAAAAGAGTTTAGAGATGAAATAAGTAAACGACTTGAGCAAATTAAAATAGCGAAACAAAAGGCCATTTTCGAAGGAAAGAAAGAAATTTTAGAAAAACTAGAAAAAGCGGAGGAAAAATTAAGGCAAAGAGAAAATCGATTACTAAGTGGTAAAAACCTAAAGCTTGATGAGATAAGGTTACATTATCAGGCTTTTAAAAATTACGCAATAGGTGTTTTACAAGAAGATGAGGTTGTGTTTGTAGATGATAATCCGCATATTATTAAGTCTGCACTTGAAGAAACTAACTATCGCGCTATTAAGGCGAGTGCTAGAGGCGAAAACTCTTTTAAATACTTAGTTGATATCAATTATGAATTAGGCGCTTATAATGTTTGTATTTCCTTTTTAAAGGAAGATGGCCGATATCCACAAGACAAAGATTATCCCTTAAGTCATTACTTAACAGATTCAAATATACCTAATTTCTCAAAACATGGTTTTGCACATACACCGATAGTTAAACATGTAGAAATGTCAACAATTCTTTCTAAATTAGACTCTTTCAGTAAAAATCCTGACAAACAAGCTCTTTATAAACGTCAATTTTTAGAGTCAGCTATTGAGCGTTATGAAGAACTGCCTAAAGAGTTACAAAATGATTTTGTGCGCACTTATTATCTAGATGCATATGGAGTTTTAAATAAAGCAAACGAGACGCTTATTGAGATATATAAAATTTCAAATGATGTAAATAATTTAGAAAAACACATTAAATCTCAGACACAACCAACACAGGAAGAATTAAACCAACTAGAAAATAAAAAGAGATTACAGGAAGATGCTTTAACAAAGTTGAACGATCTAAAAATCCAAATGGATAAAATTATTGCAATGGATGATAAATTTTCCCAGAAAATTTCGCCAACTTTTTTAAGTTGTGAAGCGATGTTATTAAAATCAAGGATTACTAGCTATAAAGAGTCAGGAAATTTCGAATTTTTAAAAGTGGATCAATCAACCCAAGAGGAACAATTAGAGCAAGAAGAGAAAAAAGAAATACAAGAAGAAAAAGAAATCAAAAAGGAACAAGAAAAAAATAGTAAAGTAAGGAAGAGCCATGATGAAACTCGTACAAAATTTTATATAGAAGCAACCGAAAAAAAACCTGAAGTTTATCTACGAGAAGAAACTAAAGAGATTCCAGCTATTCATCCAATTTTAAAGGAAATACCTGAATTTGATAAAGATTTTATATCTAGTCAATATGAAAGTTATATCTTTAAAAATTTAACAGAAATTATCGAGAAATATTGTACAAAAGAGCATTTTTCTCTGCTTACGATAATAAACTATGATGATAAAAATCTTCTCTTACAAAATCTTTTAACTTCCCTTGAACAACAGTTAAAAATTATAGTTTCTAACACAGATAAGCAACCATTGACAAGCTATAATCAATTAAGTGAAGCCAAGGAACTTTGCGAAGCTTTAGAGTCAATTGCTCCTTATCAAACTTGGTTGGATAATTTTAGAGAACAGCCAAAAAAAGATTATAAACGACAAATTTCTAATCTTTCTGAAAAAATAACAAGAAATCAAGATAAAATTAAATCCTCAGAAGAATATAAAGCTAAGCTCTATTTAGATAAAGCAAAGCAGTATCTGCTTCATAAAGATTGGAACGTTGGCTATCAAAGAGAGGCACACACTGAAGTTGTAGATGGTAAAGTTAAAAAATTTCCAGCAACCATAGCAGAACAACTAAAGTTTATAAAACAAGCTGAAGCCGGTACCATTAGTTTTGCAAAAGCTAAAACTGAATATCTAGAGTTAGGTCGAAAAAAAGAAATTACTTGGCGCTCCTCAAAACCTGCCAAAAATTATTATTCTTTATTTACAGCTAAAAAAGAACATAATGAATTAGCAAAAGCTCTAGAGAAAGAATTTGATAAAGATAAAAAAATGGTATGATTTATATAGTGGCTCAGATTTGATGTGACAATGTTTACTCAATGTCTTCCTCAATAGATAGATTATTTTGATCCTGATCAAAGCCCTTTTCTTCAGTTAGACGAATTTGTAAGCCTACATTATTTTTAGAATCGGCAAAACGTATGGCATTTTCTTTCGTTATTTTTCCTGCTTTATATAAATCAAACAATGCCTGATCAAAGGTTTGCATGCCTGAATCGCGGCTTTTAACCATAGCCTCTTTAATTTCATCTATTTTACCTTTTTCAATTAAATCCGCAACATAAGGTGAGTTTATAAGGATTTCAACTGCAGGTACTCTACTTTTTTCTATACCAGGAATTAAGCGTTGGGAAATAATAGCCCTTAAATTCTGCGCTAAGTCCTGTAATAGCTGCGGTCTTGCTTCACTGGAGAAGAAGTTAACAATTCTCTCAAGCGCTTGATAGGCATTATTTGAATGCAAGGTTGATAAGCATAAGTGGCCAGTTTGTGCGTAAGAAATCGCATGTTTCATAATATCTCTTTCTAAAATTTCCCCAATTAAAATGACATCAGGCGCTTCCCGCATGGCATTTTTTAAGGCATTTTCATAACTTAAGGTATCAATTCCCACTTCTCGTTGATCAACAATACATTTTTTATGCTTATAGAGGTATTCAATTGGATCTTCGATTGTTAATATATGGCCACGTTGATTTTCATTGCGATAATCAATCATGGAGGCTAAGGTAGTTGATTTACCAGATCCAGTTGAACCTACCACGAGTATTAAACCGCGTAATTCCATAATTAATTGTTTTAATATAGGTGGCAATTGTAGCTCTTCCATAGGCGGTATCTCGCCTTTTATGTAACGGACCACCATTGCAATTTCGCCACGCTGCCTAAACACATTAACCCGAAAACGGCCAACATTCGTTATTGAGATAGCCATATTAAGCTCAAGTGTCGATTCAAACTCTTTACGTTGGCTATCATTCATGACTGATGCGGCAATCTCAGCCATTTGCATTGATTTTAATGGTGTTTGACCGACAGGCGTAGCTGCACCCTGGATTTTAATATAGGGCGGTACCCCAACACTAAAAAATAGATCTGAGGCACTTTTATCAACCATGAGTTTAAAGAAAGGCGTAATATCCACTTTATCACCTATGCTTCCTTTTCTATTTAAAAGTGTAGATAAAATATGAAAAAGCGCAATTTAGTTGAATATAAGCAAATGAATATTTTTGGCTAAAATTGTAAATTTCAGCTACATTATTGATAAGGGATGAACCTATTAGAATATTTTATAGCCACTAATTGACTTTTTAGAATGTTCTAATGGCTCATAAAAGTGATTTTTTTAAGGTTAAAGCATAATGACTCAACAAGTGAATTTTTCTTATGCTTTTCAGCCCATTGTTGATGTAATCAACAAAGTGCCATACTCTTATGAGGCGTTAATTAGAGGACCTAATAATGAACCTCCTACGCTTATATTTGCACAAGTAAGTAGGATAAGCCTGCCTGATTTTGATCAGCAAGCAAGAGAATTTGCCATTAAATTGGCGGTGCAATTAGGATTAACATGCAATATTAACCTTAATTTCTTACCTAATAGTTTGTCTGCCGGTAGCTATATTGATAAAACACTTGATGCTATAAAAGAAAACCAGCTAAATCCCAGCCAACTTATCATTGAGGTACCTGAATCTGAAATTATCCATCACCAGCAAGATTTTCTATACAGTGTTAGACAATGCCGAAGCAAAGGAATTCGCATCGCCATTGATGATTTTGGTGCAGGCTACTCCGGCTTGAATTTACTACTTAATTTACAGCCAGACTTTATTAAGCTTGATATGCAGTTAATTCGAAAAATTGATGCCCATCCCGCGCGACAAGCAGTTGTTAAAGCTATTTTAGAAGTTTGCAAATCACTTAATACGAATGTTATCGCTGAAGGAGTCGAAAATATTTCAGAATATCAATGGCTTAAAGAACAAGGTGTTTTTTTATTTCAAGGCTATTTATTGTCTAAACCAGGATTTGAATGCCTTCCCGCTATTACCTTTCCTGATGCCTTATAAATAAATTAACTAAAAACTATTTTTTTGTCCGCTTATCCAGTTTAACATTAGAAGGTTTCTACTTTATGCTAGATAAGAAATTAGTAAGTTATTTTGAGATTGGTTTGATATCTCTCCTACTTTCCTTCTCAATATAGAATCTAGCCAACTACTGGATCCTGCGGACAAGCTGCGGGAAGTAGGCATAAGGAGATAAACCTGCCGAAGAAGGCATAGTGAGGAACAAAACTGCGGTGGTTTATTTCTCCGCCTGCGACTTGTTCGCGAGCTCTAGGCATACCGCGGGAGGCAGTGACAGTAAAAGACAAAGTGTAGAGTGTGGTAAAGGGGCAGATACAAATCAGAAAGCGATTTACTTCTTCGCCAACGTCCCGCGACTTGTTCGCGGGATCCAGATCCCGCTATACCGTGGAAAAGTAAAGATAATGTGTGAACAACGCTTTAAATAATAAAAATAGCTTAAAGTCGTAAATTTATAATAAATAATAATAAACTATAGTGCACCTTTAAACTGTTATTAAAACTAAATTCACTAAAAGTACAGTGGTTATACGCTTTAGTTCATTAAACGCCAATAACAATTAAAGAGCTCTAATCAAGCCTATAAAGGTAAGATAATGGATAATAATAAAAATAAGAACCCATTAAATCCTAATTGGGTAGGGGCAATTTTCTTTGCAATTTTTGCTTTTTGTTTTTTACTTTTTACTAAGTATGTTCTACTGTCTTTGCAGCAAAGTACAGTATTACCTTTTTTTCCAGCGCTCTTAGTCGCCTTAATTACAGGTATTTTCTTAGGTGCTATTTTTACTAAATACCTTACTTATCCTAAATCCTGGATTTATGCCTTTCTAATAGGCATCTTAATGGCTTTAATTGCTACTGCTCTTATAAGTCTTGTGATCTTTCTTAATCTTTATTTCTTTGAACCCACTTTTACCCATCGCCTGCACCACTGGCAAGATTTCTTTATTTTTTATGGAAGTATTTTTTTATCGCTACTTTTAATCATAGGTCTATGGCTTATGTTATTTACCGGTTTAGCTGCCGTTTATTTCAGTAAGCGTTTTTGGCCTGCTCTTATAGCCATTGATAAAGCTCATTCTAAATCTAATCATCCTTAGAGGCTATCAATGGATCAACGGGCCACCGTTTTTAATTTTATGCAGCAAGGCGCAACGATTATTACGCCTAACCAACGCTTGGCTCAAACACTACTTGCTGATTTTTACCATGCTTACCCAAAGTTTAGGTATACTAAACCCTTGTGCTTTTCCTATTCTGATTTCTTATTAACGCTTTTTAAAAAATATTGCTACTCACAACCTTCTACCAGCAATCCACTACTCCTTAGCTCGCAACAGTTACGCCATCTATTAAAGCAAATTATTAGTCAGGATGTTTTAAATCAAACTCTCATTGATGAAGTACAAAATGCATGGATCTATTGTCAACGCTGGCAGCTTGATATCGAACACTCCTATTTTACACACACGCTACAAACACAAAAATTTCAATACTGGGTACAGCAACTACAAATTGCGCTATCTAATATGCCAGCAATGACAGAAGAGCAATTAATTCCCTTTTTTTTACAGCAGCAATTTGAGATAAAGGTAGATAACCTTGTTTGGTATTGCTTCGATTATTACACGCCACAGCAAAAAACTTTCCAGGATTATTTATTAACACAGGGCTGCCAACTTCATCATCTAGATTTATCACCTAAAGAAGTAGTGCCTTTCTTTTATGTAGCAGACGATGATTATGATGAATATTACCAGCTTGTTTATTGGCTTAAAGAACAATTAGCTCAGGATGGGATTAAAATTGGTATTGTGGCTCCCGATCTAGAAATACAAATCCAACCTTTAAAAAGATTCCTCTATCAACACTTTCCTCCTACAACATTTAATATTTCATTAGGACAAACTTTAAATACTTATGAATTAGTGGCGCATGCACTTTGTTGGTTAAACTTAAACGGGAAAACATTAACAAATCATCAAGCGCGTTTATTACTCTACTCGCCTTATCTTAGTGGCTCCTACTCAGAATTATTTTGTCGCAGCCAAATCATGCAAGAATCTCGTTTTTTGCAAGAAGAAATTTTTGATCAAACAGCTTGGCTCGATGAATTACAAATGACAGCCCCGGGCTTAACTAAGCTATTACAATCGCTACTAAGCTACCCTCATTCAGCTACACCGCAAGAATGGATTAATTTATTTATCAAACGATTATCTCTATTAGGGTTTCCTGGAGAATATGCGTTAGATTCTGACAACTATCAATGTTATCAGCGCTTTTTAGCCCTTTTTGAGGAATTTAAGCAATTAAGTTTATTAACCGAAAAAATGACCATTTCTGAGGCACTTATTTCTTTAGAAACATTAGCTGCTACAACCATTTTTCAACCAGAAAGAAAGCCTGCACCCGTTCAAATTCATAATGTTTTGGACGCTAATGGCGCTACATTTGATGCACTCTGGATTATGCGCCTCACGGATGAGAATATGCCGCCTAAAATTAAATTATCTGCCTTTGTTCCTATAAAATTACAGCAAGAAAAAGAGATTCCTCTTATAAATTCGAATTTTCAACTAGAATTAGCTCAAAAAATGTTTAATCGCTTAAAACATTGTAGCACGCAATGTGTATTGAGTTATTCCCGCTTATCTAAAGACAAAGCGAATCTGCCAAGTCCTTTAGTGGCTAATTTTAAAATGAACTACCATCCTAAACAAAAAGATTCATTAAAGACTGCTTGGGAAACTTATCACGAAGAATATAAAATAGCTTTACTAAACGAAGAACAGGTAACGGGAGGCACTGCTTTGTTAGCTAACCAAGCAAAATGCCCCTTTCGTGCTTTTGCTGCCCATCGTTTACATGTTAAAAAAGCACTAGAGACTTCCCATGGTCCCAGTGCTATTGAACGCGGTCAAATTATTCACCGCGTATTAGAGCTTATTTGGGAAAATCTTAAGAATCAACAAAGACTATTAACTTTACCACAAGATGAATTAAATACCTTAATTGAACACTCAATAGAAAAGGCTCTTGCACCTTATAAACAATTACGACAATATTCTTTTCCACCTTTGATTCAAGAAATTGAACTAACACGAATTAAAATTTTAGTAGCTTGTTGCCTTGAGTGGGAAAAACAACGCCCACCTTTTGAAGTTGAAGCACTTGAGCATGCTTTTACAGTGCAGTTAGCTGGGATTGATTTTAATCTGCGCATCGATAGACTAGATAAGTTTCCAGATGGTAAAAAATGCGTGATTGATTATAAAACTAATATTCCTAATTATTTACCTTGGCGTGAGGAACGCCCACGTGAACCTCAATTATTACTTTATGCCTTACTTGATGAAGCAATCAATACATTAATTTTTACCGGTCTTAAAGAAGGTGAAGTGATAGCAAAAGGCTTAAGTGAAAACCGCTGGCCAATTGAAGGTCTTGCCTGTATTGATGAAGGTGAAACATGGTCTTCTCGCATAGCTTCATGGCAGGCACAACTTTATCAATTAATTCAAGAATACAGTGAAGGACATTGTCCTCCTAATCCCCTTCATCTCTCTATCTGCCAACAATGTGATTATCAAAGCCTTTGTCGGTTTGGGGTCGTCACTGATTAACTTTAAATAAAGCTAGCTAACTTTACTGGATCCCGCGGACAAGCCGCAAGGCAGACGTGTAGAAGTGGTTTTGAAATATTTTTTCTAAGTTTAAATAGTTATTTGATATAGAGACTCTATCTCTTTTAATGTTCTTGTTTTAGGTACTTGAGTTAAGCGACAAAAATTTAGAGCATCTTTAATACTCATCATCTTATCGCCTCCAAAATCATTAATAGTAAAGGTTTTATAATTTAAAAAATCTTCTAAGGAATTAAATGGTAGTTGTTTATGTATATTTTCAGCTTGTTGCAATGCCTCTTCAATTAATGTGGCTTTTTTCATCATATTAAAGGAGAAAAAGCTTAAGCTTCTTTTTTTAAAGTTGTCAATAACACGACGAATGTCTGCGCACAGTTGAGAAAACTGAGGATCTTGCTCCATTAAGTGCTTAGATTGTTCTTGAAATCGCTCATCCTGTTCAATAGATATGGGCTGTTTGTATGTTTCCGTAGGCTCGTAGGTGGCTATTAATTCCTCAATTTTAATATGTCCTACATAATTGGCAAGCTCTTTGGCACTTAAATGTAAAGGAACCGGGGGATTAGGAAATTGTGTAAGCTCATAAGTCGCTTTTAATTTTAAATCTGCCCCTGCCTTTAGTAAAGATTGGACCTTGTTAAAATCATTAAGTAAAACGGCTTGATGTAAAATAGTGCATTTATCAATATTGACCATGTAAGGAAGGCTAACTTGGGCAGTATTCACGCTCCTCATTATATTGCTTAACTTATGTACAGTCGCTAATACCACATGATTTAATTTAGGCTCTAAGGGATGAGGAAAATTATCATGTATCGTTGTTGTACCTTGGTATACCGGTACAAATATGTCTCTTTTCTTATCGACGTAATAAATATTATTCCTATCTGATATAAATGCTTTATCAGTAAGAAAGGGAATTGAGCGCCAATTTTTCTTTGGGTCTGCATCATAGCATAGGCTACAGAGCTCTAATACTCTCCTACTCTCAGGATAAGGTGCTTGTATATCAATATCACTATATTTAAGGTAATTCTCGTACTCATCGGAAGTAAGATATAGCCGTTTGGTCCAATAAAATAAACCCCATACATCACTTTGTATAAGATAAGATTTATAACTTTTCTTTTCCACGCCCATACTTTCATCAATTTGTTTGAATTTATCAAAAAAAGGGATTTCTGTATCAATAGAAAATGCGTGTAGTCCTCCTAGGATGGGATATTGTTCCCATTTTTCCAAAATTTTTAACATAATAGGATCAGCACGCCTAGGCGAAAACATCATAAAAAAGTCATTACTACTTTGAAAACCTGAACGTGCTGTTTTGACTGTATCTAGCTGCGGCAAATTTACTGTTTTACCTGAAACAGGAAAAATATTGGTATCAAAAAAATAACCACCTTGTGTAGCTAATAAAAATAACGAAAAGCAATCTTTAAAGGTTACAAAGCTTTCTTTATCATTTTTTAAAAGACTAGTGTTTAGAAGGTTGGTAATCAATGTTATATGCTTTATAAATATAGAATCATTACGTTCTTTTTCTAACAAATCCTCTATAGCACAAACTTCTATATTCGCCCCTTCGCGGGCAAATTCATCTTCATAGGTTTTTAGATATTTCTTTAAGCACCAAAATTTTATTGGATTAATAGTCCCTATATTATTATTTTTTTGTCCTTGAAGTGCCTTTGCCATTTGTATTGGGCCTACAAGATCATGGCCTGCAATACTTGAAAGATTATTTCTAGTGGGTGGGCCTACCCATAAATAATGAACAATAGGAATTTCATTTAGTCCACTGGTTTTTTCTTTTATTGTCATTTTAATTTTATTATGCAGTCTTTATAGCCGTTGGATTATAATTAGCTAAACTTAAGGTTTTATGAACTGTTTGGTAAATAATTTAAAACTTAAACGTAATAAAAATGGGTATAGTAGAGTTTTTGTTACCTGAGTATAACTTTAATTTTTATAGTTAATTTTTTGGTAATGTGCTAAAAATTATAGGCGTTTGATTTAATCATGTTTTAATGAGCCGCAGAACTTAAGTCATTAAATTTAGCTTTATTAGGTTTAGTAATCCAAACTAAAGGAATTAAAGTAATAAAGATAAATGCAGATACTCTAAATATATCATTAAGCCCAAGCATATTAGATTGATTATTTACCATATAATTAAAAACAGCATATTGTTGTTCCTGATTAAGGCCAGCAATGTCTCTTAGTTGAGCTAAGAAATCTGTAAAGATAAAGGTATACGATGACGCTTGTTCGGTCAGGTCTGCATGATGCACAATAGCACGATGACTCCAAAGCGTATTGGTAATTGAGGTACCAATTGCACCTGCAAAAATACGGACGAAATTAGATAGCCCTGCTGCTGCAGGTACTTTATCAGGACTAAGACCTGAAAGTATAATAGTAGTTAGCGGAATAAAAAACATAACGGTTGGGATACCCTGCAAAAGAGTAGGCCATATTAAATGGCTAATATCAATGGTTGATACATACATGGAACGCATATAAAAGACAGCGCCAAATAGGATAAAAGCTAAGGTTACAATGATACGAGCATCAGTTTTTGGTAAAATTTTACCAAGCAAAGGTGATAAAATAACGGCAAAAATACCTAAAGGCGCCATGACTAGCCCCGCATGCAAAGACGGGTAACCTAAATCTTGCTGTATCCATTGAGGTAATAAAACAAAAGTACCAAAGAAAACACCATAAGCAACTGAAATAGCAATTGTTCCGCCAGTAAAATTGCGCCGTTTAAATAAGCGTAGATCAACAATGGGATTTTTAATTGTTAGTTCCCAAATTAAAAAATAACCAAAACTAATGATGGTGATTAATCCTAAAAGGATAATAGTTGTAGAGTTAAACCAATCTAAATCTTTGCCTTTATCGAGCATAATCTGAAAAGCACCAACCCAAAGAATAAGTAAAAATAGGCCTATTTTATCTACAGGTAATTGTAAAGTTGGTGTTTCTCGCTTGCGATACATAATCCAAGTTACAATACCGGCGAAAAAGCCAATAGGTAAATTAATATAAAAAATCCATGACCAACTGTAACTATCAGTTATCCAGCCGCCTAACGCGGGCCCCGCAATAGGCCCCACAGTAGCAGTCATTCCCCATAGTGCTAAGGCAATCGAACTTTTTTCTTTAGGGTAAGAGCTTAAGAGAATGGCTTGCGAAAGAGGAATAAGGGGACCCGCTGCCAAACCTTGTAAAACACGGGCTGCTAATAACATAGTAAGATTAGTTGCAATACCACAACAAAATGAGGCAAAAACAAAGAGTGCAATGGCTATAATAAACAACTTAACTTGCCCTAATCGTTGAGTGAGCCAGCCAGTTAAAGGTATTGAAACGGCGTTTGCTGCCGCGAAAAGCGTTATAACCCAAGTTCCTTCATCGATTGAAACCCCTAAAGATCCGGCAATGGTTGGAATTGCTACATTTGCAATTGAAGAGTCAAGCACAATCATAAAAGTCGCTAAAGCGACAGCAATAGTTGCTATAACTAACTTACCACCTTCTAAAGGTGGATAACTAACCGTATTAGAATTTTGCATGGTTATTTATAGCTTTAATATTAATAAATGGCTCTTTACCCGCAACCTTTAAATCGGTTGTTTTAAGAACATTTTCTTGTACAACTTCATTAATAATATGGTCTGCTTGCGCCATTAAATTATTAAAAATAGTAGTTTCATAAAAAGACTGCCGAGTTAATGTGTTTAGTTTTTTGGGTTGTCGATAGGTATCAACAGTTACTTTCATTGATAAGCCAATACGTAAAGGATGTGCTTTTAATTCTTTTTCATCAACAAGAATACGAACAGGTAAGCGCTGTACCACTTTAATCCAATTACCCGTAGCATTTTGTGGTGGCAGCAAAGCAAAAGCACTACCTGTACCTGCTGAAAAACCGCTAATATAGCCATGATATTTTATTTTTTTCCCATAGATATCAGCAGTTAATACCACAGATTGTCCAACTTGAATTTTACTCAATTGCTTTTCTTTAAAATTAGCGTCAACCCAAATTTGGTTTAAGGGAACAATGGCTAATAATACTTGCCCTGGTGTAATACGCTGGCCTATCTGTACCGCTCTCCTCGCAATATAACCTGATAAAGGTGCGCGAACAGTATTGCGGATATAATCAAGGTAAGCTTTTCTTAGCGCAGCCATGGCTTGTTTAACATGAGGATGATTAATAATGCTGGTTTTGTGGGTAAGCGCAATATTAGCTTCCCACTGAGCTTGCGATTGTAAAAGGGCTGCATTGGCTACATTGTAATTATCTTGAGCATGAGTTAATTCTTCTTGTGAAATTGCCCCTCGGCGAATTGCGGTTTGCCGTCGTTGTAAATCAATTTTAGTCTTTTGTAAATCTGATTGTCTTGATTGAACAAGTGCTTGTAATTGACTATTGTTAATAAAATATTGTTGGGTTTGCCTTAAAGCGAGTGCTAAATTAGCTTTAGCTTGTTCAAGATTTACTAAGCTATCGGTTGGATCTAATTCAATCAGACTTTGCCCTTCAGGAACAAATTGAGTGTCCTCTGCATTTAACTTAGTAACATTACCTATAACTTGAGTAGAAATAGGAATGATATTGCCAGCCACGTAAGCATTATCTGTAACTTCAAAATAACGTCCGTAAAATAACCAATAAAAAAAATAAATTAAACTAATTAGTAAGAGGCTATAAGTAAAAATAATTAAAGCTTTTTTCTGATTCAATTGTTTAGGCGTACTGGCTTGAGAAGATAAATTAAAGTGCTTCAACATGAAAATCCCTGAAAATAAGCTTATTAGAGCAACTTTTAAAAATAGTCACTATAAGCTTTATTGCTAATATTCTCAATAAAGTGCTTAGAAAAACCAAATAAAAACATGTAAATATAACTATTAAAAATATGCGTCTAAAGTTAGATATTAAAAAAATACACAATCAGACATGAAAATGATTACAAATAAATTGAATAGCAATTTTAAGATTTTTGTTTTAATCAAAGATAATTGAAACATTCGCCTCAAAGTGAGAATATTAGCACTCTCTGAAAGACTTATAACAAAATGAAAGATTTATTAAATTTTTTTGATCTATTAAAAATAGAGCCCACTACAGAATTAGAAAAGATAAATAAAGCTTATTTTAAACAAATTCTATTTACTCATCTAAAGTATGAAGACAATTTAGACAAAGATTTCAATAAAGAAATTAACGAGCTAAACTTCGTATTTAATAAGTTGGATACACAAGAAAAATTAAATAGATATTATTTTGTTTTTAATTTTAACAAATCCCTTACAAGAACAAATGAACAGCTTAATTTTTTCAAAAAAAAACCTGTTGAAATAATCAATTGCTATATTAGCTTGCCTTTTGATGAGCAAAAATCTGCCGCACTTTTTCATTATGATACTATCAACCTACCTAATAAACTTCCCTCAATTAATTTAGATTACTTTATAAAATGTTTAAATAAATTAAGCAAATCAGGACCTATCCCGGTTGGTTTTAGCGAAGAAGCAATAATTCAAATTATAAATGAACATAAAATCCATGCTCCGCAGCTTATAGTACATATAATTATTCCAAGCTCTCACCTATCCTCTAATTTATCTGAAGCTGAACTTTATAAAAACCTGGGTCAGTGCGTTATAAACGCCTCTCATCTTTCTTGTCCATGGATACTAATGGACTGTAAATTTTCACCTTCTGATATTCGTGAAATATTTGCAATGGCAAATAAGCATTATAAAAATACTACTACATTTAATTTCAACTGGAGTAACTCTTTATGGCCTCCAGATTATCGTTACAGCTCTGATGAAATTTTGGAAATTAATAGCTCGCCAACGCCTCTTTAGTTTTCTTTTAACTTCAGCGGTATCTATTTTAATAATTAAAATTTATTAATTTAAGCCTTAATGGCTTATGCTAAAGATATATTTACTTTTTGCATATCATATAAATCATGCGAACTTAAAGGCTTACTACTCTACTAAATCATTCTTATATTTCTGCTTACTAAGCTTTTATAAAATTAAAAGCTAACACGGAGCTTATAGCTGTTTTGTCGAGGGCTAAAGTAATTAATCGATCTATGCCTAAAGCCACACCACTACAAGGTGGCAGCCCTGCTTCTAGAGCACTTAAGAGATATTCATCCACTTCCGCCCTTTCTAAGGATTTAGTTTGGCGGAGCACGTTGTCTGTTTCAAAGCGTTCTCTTTGCATCTTAGCGTCGGTTAACTCATGAAAACCATTAGCAAGCTCAATGCCTTTAAAGTAGATTTCAAAACGCTCAGCAACACCATTATGCACTTGCGCAAGAGCCGCTTGAGAGGGCGGGAAATTATAAATGGCGACAGGCGCATTTAAATGAGCAAATCCAGGCTCTATTATGTGACTCATTAATAAAAATAGATATTGATCCTTATCCTCTTCATCGCTAGCTAAAACATTATCTAAATCATAATTTTTAAGACACGATTTTAAATCTTTAATTGAAGCAATGAATGGATCTAGATCACAAATTTCTATAAAGGCTCGTTGATAGGTTTTCTTAATTAAAGGAGGACAAGATAAAATTAATTGTAGCAGCTCATCTATCTCGGTCATTAATCCATGATGATCAATATTTAATTGATACCATTCAAGCATGGTAAATTCAGGATTATGCCAGCGTCCTAATTCATCATCACGAAAACTCCGCGCCAATTGAAAAATAGGGCCGCTCCCTGCGGCCAGTAGTCTTTTCATGTGGTATTCGGGAGAAGTTTGTAGATAATAAGTTTTTTCACGAAAGATTGCTTTAATATTACTTAAATAAACATCAGTAATACCGAAACGTGCCATAGAAGGTGTGTCAACCTCAAGGTAACCACGTTTATTAAAAAAATCGCGGATTTGTGCAATAAGTTCAGCACGTTGACGTAATGTAGGGATAGTTGCGGAAGGCTGCCAAGACATTAATAAAAAATTCCTAATTCAAGTTTTGCGATTTCTGACATGCGATCTTGCGTCCAAATGGGTTCCCAAACTAATTCTACTGTGCAATCACTGACCCCTTCAACTTGATTGACAGCCTGCTCTACCGTACCTGGAAAAGTTTGAGCAACAGGACAACCAGGGCTTGTTAATGTCATTTGAATGTGAACGTGACTTTTTTCATCGACATTGATATCGTAAATTAAACCTAAATCATAAATATTAACCGGTATTTCTGGATCATAGACAGTTTTTAGGGCAGCAATAACCAGTTCTTTTAACGCCTCTTCATTGGATTTCTTTTTTAAGCCAAACATAACACTACTCCGTACTGACTGGATTTTGGTTATTATTAATGGCTGCATTAAAGGTATGCCAAGCGAGCGTTGCACATTTAACGCGAGCTGGAAATGCTTTAACGCCTGCTAATACGGATAACTTATCACTAGTTACCCAATCACTTTCTTCATCACTCGTTAACATGTGATGGAATCCTTCAAAAATATTTTTTGCTTCTGCAATCGTTTTTCCTTTCAAAGCTTCAGTCATTAAAGAAGCAGAAGCTTGTGAGATAGCACAACCACAGCCAACAAAACTTACATTTTCAACCATATTATCCTTTATCTGTAGATAAACTGTTAATTTATCGCCGCACAAAGGATTATAACCATTTGCTTGAGCCGTCGCTCCTTCCATTTTGTAATGGTTACGCGGATTACGATTATGATCAATGATGATTTCCTGATATAACTCACGTAATTCCATGCTCATGCAAACACCTCTTTTACTTTTTGCAAGACCTTCATACAAGAATCAATTTCAGAGGTCGTATTATAAAATGCTAGTGAAATCCGGGTTGTTGCTGCAACATCAAAAAAATCCATCACGGGCATTGCACAATGATGGCCACTGCGAATCGCAATACCTTCATTATCTAAAATAGTACCAATATCGTGCGCATGTATTTTACCATGTACAAATGAAATAATAGGGACTTTTTGTTTGGCTGTACCGATAATGTTGTAACCTTTGACAGCAAGTAGCGCATCTGTTGTATATTGCAAGAGATAGTCTTCGTAAGCAGAAACCGCTTCCATATCTAAAGTTGCCAAATAATCTAAGGTCGCTCCTAGCCCCATAACTCCAGCAATATTAGGTGTACCGGCTTCAAATTTGTAAGGTATAGGCGCATATTCAGTCGCATCAAAAGTAACGAAATTAATCATTTCTCCACCACCTTGATAAGGTGACATATCCTCTAATAAATGTGTTTTACCCCATAAAACACCGATACCAGTTGGTCCATACATTTTATGGCTAGAAAATGCATAAAAGTCACAACCTAAATCCTGTACATCAACAGGATAATGGGCCGTTGCCTGAGCACCATCTACTAAAACAACAGCGCCATAAGCATGGGCCATTTCAATCATTTGCTTAATAGGATTTACTGTACCCAATGCATTCGACGCATAAGTAATGGCTACAAATTTTGTATTTTCATTTAATTTTTTTTCAAACTCATCGAGCAATACTTCACCAGAATAAGAAATTGGGGCTACTACTAATTTTGCACCTGTTTTTTTACAAACCATCTGCCAAGGCACAATATTAGAATGATGCTCCATATGGGTTATAAGGATTTCTTCATTAGGCTTAATACGAGGTGCTACAAAACTTTGAGCAACTAAATTAATTGCCTCTGTGGTACCACGTACAAAGACACACTCATTAACTGATTGAGCATTAATAAATCGTTGTACTTTATTTCTAACACGTTCAAATTGAAGTGTTGCTCGAGCACTTAATGCATGTACACCGCGATGAACATTAGCATTATCCTGCATATAGTAATTGCTTATTGCCTCAATAACGGCTTTGGGCTTTTGTGTTGTTGCAGCATTATCAAAATAGATTAAAGGATGGTTATTAACCTTTTGCTGTAATATAGGAAAATCTTTGCGAATAGCATTAACATCGAAGCTAGTATTTAAAATTGCTGAATTCATACTTCACTCCAACTGCGTGTTAATTAAATTGGCTATCCATTCTCTCATTTTAGAATGCGGTATCCGATTTAAATTTTCAGTAACAAAAGCTTGTATTAGGTAGCGGTTAGCTTGTTCACATGAGATACCCCGACTAGCCATATAAAATAATGCATCTTCATCTAACTGCCCAACAGTAGCGCCATGTGTACAAATAACGTCATTAGCAAAGATTTCTAATTGAGGTTTAGTGTCTACTTCCGCTTGTGCTGATAACAATAGATTTTTATTTTGCTGGCGTGCTTCAGAATGTTGAGCATCCTTTGCAACAATCACTTTACCATTAAAAACAGCACGTGAGCGACCTGCTAATACCCCTTTATAATCTTGGTTACTTTGACAACTAGGGACATGATGAGAAACCGTTGTATGATGATCCATATGTTGATTATCCCTAGGCAAATAAAGTCCATTCATTAAACACTGAGCTTGTTCTTCTTCTAGTGAAATGGAAATATCACTGCGAACTAAACGCCCACCTACACTAATAGAATGACTTTCAAAATGACTTTGTTTGGCCTGCTTTACTGCTAAATGACCAATATGCAAGGCTGCTTTGCTTTCATTTTGAATTTTATAATGAACCAATTTAGCTTTTTGAGCTAAAGCAATTTCTGTTATGACATTAGTCAGATAATTTAAGTTTTCCTGGCCATTAAACGTTTCTATTATAGTAGCTTCACTTTCTGGCTCAGCCACAATTAAGTGACGCGGATAGACAGCTTGCTCTTGCTTACTTTGCCAATGAGCTAAAACTAAAGGTTCTGTTAAACACACACCTTTTGGCAAGTAAATAAATACTCCTGTTTGCAATATGGCTGTATTTAACGCATGAAAACCATGCTCATGTTTTAATAATTGAGCAAGATAGGGCTTTACTTTGTCAGCATGTTGATTCACGGCCTCAAGTAAAGGCAATACTAGCATACCCTTCGGTAACTGCTGCTCAAACTCATGAAGGTTGTTAATTATTTGGCCATCACAGATTACTAACTGGTGACCTAATGGTAATAAATCTTGTGCCTTATTTTGACTTCCAGAACCTGACTTTAAAGAATTATAAAATCGCTGTTGCATAAAAGGATCCAATGAGGTGTATTTCCACTCCTCATTTTTGCGACTGGGAAACCCGTAATGGCTAAAATCATTTAAAGCTTCCCTTTGCAAGGATGCTAACCAAGGCTCAGGTAAACTGCTTGCTTTTGCTTGCTCTTGGTAAAACTCAAAGATTTCACTCATGCCTGCTCTTTCTCCTCAAGCCAGCTATAGCCTTTCTTTTCTAATTCTAATGCTAGTGACTTATCACCTGATTTAATAATGCGGCCATTAGCTAACACATGAATAAAATCAGGTTCAATGTAATCTAATAAACGTTGGTAATGTGTTACTAAAATAATGGCTCTTTCAGCCGAGCGCATCGCATTAACGCCTTGTGAAATAATTCTTAAAGCATCAATATCTAAACCTGAATCAGTTTCATCTAAAATAGCTAACTGAGGTTCAAGTGCAAGAAGTTGTAAAATTTCATTGCGTTTCTTTTCCCCGCCTGAAAAGCCCTCATTAATACTGCGATATAAGAAGCTTTCATCCATATCTAATAATTGACATAGCTTACGGATAAAGCTTAAGAACTCGATAGCATCCAAAGGATTTTTCCCTTGTCCTTTACGTACAGCATTAACGGATGCTTTAAGAAAATTAATATTAGTTACACCGGGAATTTCCACTGGATATTGAAACGACATAAAAATGCCTGCGCGAGCACGTTCTTCGGCAGAAAGAGGCAATAAATCTTGCCCTAAATAATTAATCTCACCACTTGTTACGGCATAAGCAGGATGACCTGCCAATACTTTAGATAACGTACTTTTTCCTGAACCATTAGGGCCCATAATAGCATGGACTTCGCCTGCATTTACGTTAAGATCAATGCCTTTTAAAATAGGTTGTCCATTAATAGCTACATTTAGTTGTTTAATTTTTAACATATTTAACCTACTGCCCCTTCCAAACTAATACCTAATAATTTTGTTGCCTCTACTGCAAATTCCATAGGGAGCTCTTTTAAAACTTGCTTACAAAAACCATTCACGATCATGGATACAGCATCTTCCGTATCAATGCCACGCTGTTGACAATAAAAAAGTTGCTCTTCACTAATTTTTGATGTTGTTGCTTCATGCTCAAGCTGAGCCGTTGCATTTTTAACCTCTATGTAGGGGAAAGTGAGTGCAGCACATTCATCGCCCATGAGCAATGAATCACACTGAGTAAAGTTACGAGCATTGGTTGCAGTTGGCGCAATTCTAACTAAACCACGATAAGCATTATGCGAGCGGCCAGCACTTATACCCTTAGATATAATCGTTGAACGTGTATTTTTACCTAGGTGAATCATTTTAGTGCCCGTATCAGCCTGTTGAAAATTATTCGTTAAAGCAACTGAATAAAATTCCCCTACTGAATCATCACCTTGTAAAATAACACTTGGATATTTCCAGGTGATGGCTGAACCTGTTTCGATTTGTGTCCAGGAAATCTTAGAGCGCTTACCTCGACAAGCACCACGCTTAGTTACAAAATTATAAATACCACCCTTTCCTTCTTTATCCCCAGGATACCAATTTTGTACTGTAGAATACTTAATTTGAGCTCCATCTAGTGCCACTAATTCTACTACGGCAGCATGCAATTGATTTTCATCACGCATAGGCGCTGTACAACCTTCTAAATAGGAAACATAACTATCACAGTCTGCGATAATTAAAGTTCGCTCAAATTGTCCTGTTGAAGCCGCATTAATTCGAAAATAAGTGGATAATTCCATAGGACAGCGTACACCCTTAGGAATATAAACAAAGGAGCCATCACTAAATACTGCTGAGTTTAAAGCAGCATAAAAGTTATCACGGTAAGGTACAACAGAACCTAAATACTGACGAATTAAATCCGGGTAATTATGAACTGCTTCCGAAAAAGAACAAAATATAACGCCAACTTCCGCTAATTTTGCTTTAAACGTTGTCGCTACTGAGACACTATCAAATACTGCATCAACGGCAACACCCGCTAATAGCTCTTGTTCTCTTAAAGGAATACCTAATTTTTCATAAGTCCGTAGTAATTCTGGATCAACCTCTTCTAAACTTTTAGGTGCATCTTTAGCTTGTTTAGGCGCTGAGTAATAAGAAAGGGCCTGATAATCAATAGGGGGATAATGTACGCTAGCCCACTTAGGCTCAGGCATTGTTTTCCAATATTCTAAGGCTTTAAGGCGCCATTCTAAAATAAATGGAGGCTCTCCCTTAATTGCCGATAAACGACGAACCACGTCTTCATTTAATCCGGGCGCAAATGTCTCAGCTTCAATCTCTGTTACAAAGCCATGCTGATAGTCCCTTTCCAGAAGGGTATTTATTTGCTCATTACTTTTAGCCACGATGTACTCCACTTGCCAGCTGCCTAATTCTATCAATTTCAATAGGTTGTAAAGAAGGCTTGGCTAGCATTTCTAAACTTACACTATCTAACGCTGTATTGATTGCTCGACTTATTAATTGCCAATTACCCTGAATATGACATACACCTTGTAAAGAACATTCATTAGGATGAATACTACATTCAGTTAAACCCATTTCCTGTCCTTCTAAGGCATAAATAATCTCAGCTACAGAAATATCTGCTGCAGCTCTTTGTAGTCGATAACCACCAGACACCCCACGTACAGAGGTGAGTAATTTAGCTGCCGTTAATCGTTTTAATAATTTACTTACTGTCGGTACGGAGAGATGAGTATGTAAGGCAATATCCCGCGCATTGCAAAGTGTATTAGGACGCCTTGCTAAATACACCATGATTACTGTTCCATAATCGGCCAATTTGCTGATACGCAGCATACCATTACCACCCTAAATAATCTAGTACCGAATCGGTCCTTAATTAGAAAACAAAACTATTAATCTACTGTAATTTGTTTATTAAGTAATAGGAATTGCCATAGCAATTAATATGTCTAATTACTAATAATATAGTACTAATTTAGTTCTATTTACAGTGAAAACAGCAATATTGTAAACTATTTTTAGCAGTAAGAATACTTTGCGAGCATTATTTTATTTTTAGACTACGCTTAAGAATATAAAGTTAAGGATTTATTATATGCTTATCAATTTAAATAGCCTGCGACAACTTACACTAGTTTGCTTATTAGCAAGCTCTTTTTATAGTAATGCCTGTACAACAATCTTTGCAAACGCCACACCCAATAGGCTGCTTGTAGCTCGTACTATGGATCTTTATACTTCAGACATGCCATTAATTGTTGCTGAGCCCCGAGGTGTAGAACATAATGGAGAGGCAGGTAAAAACTCGCTACATTGGCGCTCTAAATATGGTACAGTCATGGTAACTGCTTTACATACTAATGCTGTTACCGATGGAATTAATGAAAAAGGATTAGCTGTTCATCTACTTTATTTAGAAAATACTAAATACCCAAACTACAATAATAACTTACCAAAAATATCTAATGGCATGTGGGGTAAATATATTTTAGATAACTTTGCTACAGTAAATGAAGCACTGGCAGGCACTAAGAATCTAGAAATTGTAGCAACAGAAGTACAAGGAAAAAAATGGCCACTTCATTTAACGATTGAAGATGCTACAGGAGATTCTGCTGTTATTGAATTTATTGACGGAAAAATGAATGTTTATCATGGCCCTCAATATCGAGTAGTAACCAATGAGCCAGCTTATAATATTCAACTTGCCAACCTTAAAAATTACCAAGGATTTGGCGGTACACGCCCACTTCCTGGTGATGCTGATCCAATTAGTCGATTTGTTCGTGCGGCAACTTATTTGAAAACAATGCCTAAACCAGCTGATTTTAACCAGTCAATTAGTGATATCTTGTCAGTTATCAGATCAGCTATGGTACCTTTTGGTGCAGTTTATACATCTGAAAGTAAAAAAGAACTAGCTTGGCCAACTCAATGGATTGCCATAGCTGATCTAACTAATAAAACTTATTATTTTCATTCAACATCAAATCCCAATGTGATTTGGATTGCATTAGATAAAGTTAATTTTGCTCCGGGAGCGCCAACCTTAACTATTGATCCATTGAAAGCACATAAAGCGGATATTGTTAAAAAATTAAGGCCAGCATTTGATCTATAAAGAATTTAGGTAAAGGTTAACAACCGATTAACCTTTACTTTTATTATTAAATTATTGTTTGTATTAAACTTTGTTCACTCTCATTAACCGGTAAAAATTTTTCTCTATAAAGTGTAATAATTTGATTAACGCCTTTACCAATATCATCTAAGTGGTTATTAGAAATAACAATGTCTGCTTGATATCTTGTCGGAGCGATATACCTGAAAAAACCATCTCTAACATTTGATTTTATTTCTCGTCTTTTAGTTTCTTCAATTGAGGTGCTTCGCTCATTAACATCACGGCTAGCTCGTCTTTCCACATTCGCCAAATAGGAGTCAGGTTGAATGAATATGCCCAATTTCTCTGAAGTTTCTAGCCTATCTATGATCTTTAAAGCAAAAATACCCTCAACAATCAAAATATCAGTAGGCTCTACTCGCACTGTTTCTGGGAGTCTATTTTGTTGTTCAAAACTATATAGCGGACTTTCTACTGACTGACCTGCTTGTAATTGATTTAAATGTTCTACTAAAAGCTCAATATCTATTGCATCTGGCATATCAAAATTTTTGCGAGGATTATTCACATCCTTAATTTTGTAATAATTATCCATTTTCAAAATTTTTGTCCCAAAATGTAAGCGATTAAGCTCTGTCTCAAGTTCCGCTGCCAACGTGGATTTACCACCACCTGATGAACCAGCAATAAAGAAAATAATCACAGCTTCTCCTAAAAAAGTGCCTATAGTAGGGTAAAAAATTTTATTTTAATAGCTTAAAATATGGTCACAGCATGCTTTTTTTATACCAAAAGGAAGAAAATGAAGACAACATGCGCAGAATGAGCAATTGACAAACAATTTTAACTGAATATAATGCCTAAAAAACTTGGGATTTCATCATGCGCTATTTCAGACTTTTTTTTGCCCTCTCCTGTTTTGTTTCTCTTAATGCTGTTGCAGAACCTCCTAATCTTAGCTGGGTAAAGAAAGAAATTGAGGTTTATCACGATTCTGGAGCATACCAAAGAGAATTAACTACTGTTATTGAAGAAGCACGTCAATATCTCCTTAACCAAGTCGCATTAAATAAGCAGCGCCAAACAAAAAAAGAACTTGCTCTAGTGTTAGATATTGATGAGACTAGCCTAAGTAACTATGATAAGCTTGCGCGCCGTAATTTTATGGGTACTCGTGAGGTTATTCATAATGAAATACTCGCTGCAGATTCTGCACCTATTAAACCTATGCTTGCCCTTTATCAAGATGCTTTAAAAAATGGTATAAAAGTTTTTTTTGTAACGGGTAGAACTGAATCTGAATGTGATGCAACTCAAAAAAATCTATTAGTTGCCGGTTATAAAGACTGGGCTGGCCTTTACTGCAAACCCGATAATTATAATTCATATTCTATTGTTAAATTTAAAACAAAGATGAGAAAGCTTATTACCGAAAAAGGCTATACTGTTGTAGCAACTATTGGTGATCAATACAGTGATTTATTAGGTGGATTTGCTAAAAAGGAATTTAAGTTGCCTAATCCTTTTTATTACTTGCCTTAGTTTAGAAACTTTGGCAGGTTTATGACTTGGTTGATTTGTTATTTCATAAGTCTTGGCTCAGTTAAACTTAAGTATAATTTAAATCTAAAAGCTAACACTAATTTCTTTGGTGCGTTTGGCTATAGCATCAATTTTTAATATTTTTTTGTTGCCTAAATTAAGTATGTGGCCGGTTATGTTGATAATGCTCTGCCATTATACGTTGAACATAATCAAGTTTTTCCTCAGAAGCTAGCAAGGAATTCCACTCTTGCCCTTCTTCTAACTTTTTTCTTGCTTTACTTTTTCTGATAGCTCTTCTACCAATTCGTCATAATTGGTAACGGTAAATGTATGCAAATTGTCATCCTCTATAGTAGCATTATTGTACATTGTCCCACTTCTACTTCTACCGGAACTCTGGCTATCAATATATAATCGATTGAACTCTTCTAATAGTTGACTTGGCATGGCTTTCCCCGTAAGTGACTTAATATGATATGGGATATGGATCTTTTCTTTTAGTTATATACCTTTTAAAGTGGCTTTGAGTCGATAAGTCTTTAACCTTATAAAAAAAATTTACAGCTTATTAAGATCTTTTGATTCCGCGAACAAGTCGCGGAACTTAGGCATAGAATTAAGCTAGCCTCGCTAACTATAACTCTAGCCTGAGTAATGGTAATAACCGTCTTGAATTAAAATTCCCTGCAGTTGCTACGATTGCTAATAAATAAGCTCCTTTCTCACGCCTACGTCCCGCAGCTTGTCCGCGGGATCCAGTAATACGGCAGAAGCTTAGGTGTCACTAACAAGTTGCAAAATGTAGGCTGGGAATAGGATTTAGGCACGTAAGCTTAGAACAGATAGAGTATAGGCCTAATTAAACGCACCGAAAAAGCTTAAGGTTGGAGGAATGATATAGGTCTAGAATAGAAGGCCTAGACCTACAATAAGAAAATTATACAGAATTTAGATAAGATAGGGCATGTCATCTTAGAATTTAAAATGGTATAGGATTGACCTCTACTAATATATTTAAATATATTCCACTTCAAGAATTTCGTATTCTACGATTCCCCCTGGGGTTTGTACGGTAACTGTGTCACCTTCTTGCTTAGCAATAAGTGCTCGAGCAATTGGCGAACTATAAGAGATTTTATTTAATTTGATATCCGCTTCATCCTCGCCAACAATCTGAAAAGTCATTTCTGTATCATTCTGAATATGACAAACCCGCACTGTAGCGCCAAAAACAACTCGACCGTTATTAGGAAGCTTAGTAATGTCAACAATCTGAGCATTAGCAAGCTTTGCTTCCAGTTCTAAAACCCGGCCCTCATTAAAGCTTTGTTGTTCTCTTGCAGCGTGATACTCAGCATTTTCTTTTAAATCACCATGCGCGCGAGCAGTAGCAATTGCATCTACAATTCGTGGTCGTTCAACAAATTTTAGACGATGTAATTCCTGTTGAAGAGCCTCAGCTCCTTGTACTGTCATAGGGTGTTTTTGCATAATTACCTCTAATGTAAATCCTGTAGTCGTGTTACTGTTTCCCGATCCTCATATTTCATTGCCAAACAAGCTGCTTCAGCACCTGATAAGGTTGTTGTATAGCTAACTTTGTGTTGCAACGCATTGCGACGTATTGCAAAAGAATCGGCAATGGCTTGCTTGCCATCTGTTGTATTAACAATAAAGTCAATTTCATGATTTTTTATAAAATCAACGACATGCGGCCTCCCTTCAGCTACTTTAAATACACGGCGACAATCTATGCCTGCTGCCTGTAATACGAGAGCTGTACCACGCGTTGCAATAATTTCAAATCCTAATTGGATTAAGCGCTTAGCAATCTCGCCAACTCGCGCTTTATCAGCATCACGCACTGAAACAAAAGCACGTCGTCTTTTTATGATGTTCGAACCTGCGCCTAATTGCGCTTTAGCATAAGCTTGTCCAAAACGTCTTGCAATCCCCATTACCTCACCCGTTGATTTCATCTCAGGGCCTAAAATTGAATCCACATCTTGAAATTTGATAAATGGAAAAACAGGCATTTTAATCGAATAAAAAGGTGGCATAGGATAATGTTGACTTAAGCCTTGTTGCTTTAAAGTCTGCCCTATTTTACAGCGAGCAGCAATTTTTGCCATTAACAATCCTGTTGCTTTTGAAACAAAGGGCACCGTTCGTGATGCACGTGGATTTACCTCAAGAACATAGATATCATCTGCCTGTATAGCAAATTGCGCATTAATTAACCCTACTACGCCTAGTTTTAAAGCCATTTGTCGTAATTGTTCAATTAAATCTTGCTGTACAACCACACTTAAACTAAAAGGTGGTAATGTACACGCCGAATCACCAGAATGCACACCGGCCTGTTCAATATGCTCCATGATAGCGCCAACTACAACATCCTTGCCATCACAAACAGCATCTATGTCCACTTCAATAGCATCATTTAAAAATTTATCAAGTAATACAGGAGAATCATTAGAAACAGCAACGGCATGCTCTAAATAGTAACGTAAATCTTCTTCATGATAGACAATTTCCATGCCTCGACCCCCTAATACGTAGGAAGGCCTAACAACTAATGGATAACCAATTCGCTTAGCGACCTCAATAGCTTCATCAAGGCTTCTAACTGTGCCATTTGGCGGTTGATGCAGTTTCAATTCTTGTACAAGTTGTTGGAAGCGTTCTCTATCTTCTGCCATATCAATAGCATCTGGAGAAGTCCCTAAAATAGGTACGCCATTTGCCTCTAGTGCACGTGCCAATTTCAAGGGTGTCTGGCCGCCATATTGAACAATAACGCCCATCGGTTTCTCAATAACAGCAATTGATAAAACATCTTCTAACGTTACAGGTTCAAAGTAAAGCCGATCTGAGATATCAAAGTCGGTAGATACTGTCTCAGGATTACAGTTTACCATAATGGTTTGATAACCTGCTTCTCGCAAAGCCATGGCTGCATGAACACAGCAATAATCAAATTCAATTCCTTGCCCAATTCGATTCGGCCCGCCGCCTAAAATCATAATTTTTTGTTTATCTGAATCAGGTCTGGCTTCACAGACTGTCTCATAACAGGAGTACATATAAGCTGTATCACTCGGAAACTCACCCGCACAAGAATCAATACGCTTATAAACAGGCGCTATACCTAGCTCTAAACGACGCGCTCTTATCATCTCTTCATTACAGTAGAGAAGGCGCGCAAGATAAGCATCTGAAAATCCACGTTTTTTTAATTGCTGTAATGTTAACTTATCAAGTTCATCAATTGTTTTACCGAAAATACTACGCTCAGTAAGTACTAACTCTTGAATCTGAGCTAAAAACCAAGGATCAACTTTGCTTTCATTGTGGATTTCCTCTAAAGATAAATCTTGTCTAAAAGCATCAGCAATATACCATAATCTATTAGGTGTAGGTTCTCGTAAATGGCCGCGTAAACGAGCCAAATCCTCACCTTTCTTAAATATAGGATGCAATCCAGTACGACCAATTTCTAAACCACGAATAGCTTTTTGTAATGATTCTTGGAAATTAGCACCAATTGCCATTACCTCGCCTACCGATTTCATTTGAGTAGTTAAAGTAGTAGACGTTTCTGGAAATTTATCGAAATTAAAACGAGGGATCTTAGTAACGACATAATCAATACTAGGCTCGAAGGAGGCAGGTGTTTTACCGCCGGTAATTTCATTTTGGAGTTCATCAAGTGTATAGCCTACTGCCAGTTTGGCAGCAACTTTTGCTATAGGAAAACCTGTTGCTTTTGAAGCAAGTGCTGAACTTCGTGATACTCGAGGATTCATTTCAACAACTAACAGCCGGCCGTCTTCGGGATTTACTGCAAATTGAACGTTGGAGCCACCTGTGTCAACACCTACTGCTCGTAACACTTTAATCGCAGCATCGCGCATACGTTGATATTCTTTATCTGTTAATGTTTGCGCTGGCGCAACGGTAATAGAATCGCCTGTATGTACGCCCATTGGATCAAAATTCTCAATCGTACAAACGATAATACAATTGTCTTTTTTATCGCGTACGACTTCCATTTCATACTCTTTCCAGCCTAATACGGACTCATCAATCAATAATTCACGTGTAGGTGATAAATCTAAGCCGCGGGTACAAATTTCTTCAAACTCTTCTCTATTATAAGCGATTCCGCCACCGCTACCGCCCATGGTAAAAGATGGTCTAATAATCGCTGGAAACCCTAGTTGTGCTTGCACCTGAAATGCCTCTTCTAAGCTGTGCGCAATTGCTGAGCGCGGCATTTCCAAGCCAACTTTTTTCATTAGTTTACGAAAACGATCTCGATCTTCAGCTTTATCAATTGCTTCTTGCGTTGCGCCAATCATCTCAACATTGAAGTTAGCTAAAACTCCTTCTCTTACTAAATCAAGTGCACAATTAAGCGCTGTTTGGCCACCCATGGTAGGTAATAGTGCATCAGGCCGCTCTTTTTCAATAATTTTAGCAACTTCTACCCATTGCACAGGCTCAATGTATGTAGCATCGGCAAGTTCTGGATCGGTCATAATCGTGGCAGGATTAGAATTAACTAAGATAATTCGGTACCCTTCTTCTTTTAAAGCACGAATAGCTTGTGTACCAGAATAATCAAATTCACATGCTTGACCAATAACAATAGGGCCAGCGCCTAGGATTAAAATAGATTTTATGTCAGTACGTTTTGGCATTTTTACTACTAAAAAAACAAATTACGCTATTTTACAGTCTTTAGCCCAAAATTTATACCCGTTTTTATTGAAAAATAGATTATTTTTAAGATATCCTGTCTAGGTCATTGTTAGTATTGTTAAAATTAGAGCATAAATGACTGATGTTTAGAATTATTAAGCTTAAATATTAATAATTTAATTATATGTCATAGCTTAACGTAAATTAATTAGTTTTTTACTAAAGGACCTCCTATGTTAGTTAAATTCACTTCAGCCATTCTAGGTTTAATGTTTGGTTTTTCTAGCTATGCCCAGAATATAGATTCATGCCAAATCCAAGTTGCTGTTTCAACTCCCCCGGTTGATTTCAGTCAACAGGTTGCATTTAATGTTACTAATTATCAAAGTGTCACCAAATCTATTACCTTGCGAGGCGGTAGCGCACCTCAATTTATTTCAGAACTACCGTGTACTGACATACCTTACGTTATCAGTGCAACCCTTTACACTTCGCCTTCTAAATCGTTACTACAACCTAAGCTCATTGGACAGTGTACTTTAAGAGCAGGTCATATCATACTTGGCTCTAAAGATAATAGTGCATCGGTGGTATTTCCACAGGATTTTGTTTGTTAGGATTAAAACTATTTCTAGATGCCGCGACCAAGTTGCGGCACGTAGGCTAAGGTTAAATTATAAACGTATTCTAGCCTAATTCATAAGCCCACTATTCTTTTCTTATGTTATCTTTGCCCATAAAAGTCCTAAAATTTCATGCCAAGCTATAGTTAAATAAACTAAGTTTTGTGGATTAGGTAAAATAACTTTGCGCCAATATTCACTATCCCAGTAAATGGTGAAGTCAGTAGGTGCTGCCAGAGGGTGTAACCCTTCTTGCTTGCACATATACATTGATCTAGGCATGTGCGTTGCTGAAGTGACCAGATAAAAAGGTGCGTTACCTAAATATCTTTTTAACATTTTCGCTTGTGCTGCAGTATTAATTGAAGAGGTTTCTAAAACAATTTTATTATGAGGAACGCCTAGAAGCTTTACCACGTTTGCCATACGTTTTGCCTCTGCGATATCAGTCCCATATCCTCCACCCGATAACAATAATTTTGCATTAGGTAATTGTTGATATAAGCGAATACCTTCAATTAAACGCTTTAAACTAGCACCATATAGCAACATATTGGCCGGCTTGTTAATAGCCGGAGACTGCCCTCCACTTAACACAACAACCCATTGAATATGTGGATTAGGTCGGTCCACAATAGGATATTGATTTTCTAAAGTTTTAGTCATTAATTTAGGAATCCATCCAGTACTAAACAAAATTAGTAAGATAAAAATGGTTGAAAAACCTAAAAAAATAAGACGTTCTGCCCTTCTTTTATAAAGAATAACTAAATAAATGGCAAATAAAGACAGGAAAATAAAAAAAGGATTAAGTACTGTTTCGATTAAGTGTCTAAGCGCAAACATTATCTAACCCGGCGCATCAAATAGATACCCAATACAGCGAATAAAAATGTAGGCCCTAAGGCTGCAATTACCGCTGGCCACTGTAATACTTGACTAATTGGACCAAAAAATCGATTTAAAATATGAAAACCAAATCCTACAATGGCTCCTGCTAATAATTTTGAACCCATAGTCGAAGAGCGTAATGGACCGAAAACAAAAGGTATTGCGAGTATCATCATCACTACGGTAGTTAATGGTTGAATAACACGCTGCCAATAAACTAATTGATAATTAAGATCAGTTTGATGGCTACGCTTTTGAATTGCTAGAAATTGCTTTATTTCTCGTAAAGTCATTTCGTCTGGTTCACTCTTAATTAAATTTAAAACCATAGGTTTCACTGAAACATCCCAAGGCATGCTAGGTATTTGGCGTGTTTGAACTTGGTTGTCTTTAAAAAGAGTTTCCTTAACACCAAAGGCAATCCATTGATTCTTAATTAACACCACAGATAACATTTGGCGAGCAAATATTAATTTATGCTCATCATTAAAGCGAAATTGATAAACATTAAATAAAGAATGGTTAGGTAAAACACTGGTAATCGTAATAAAATCATTATGATTGCGTAACCATATTCCTTGAGCTGTACTTAACGTTTGCCCACCACTAACAGCCTGTAATTTCTGCTTATTTGCGTAATGCGCTAATCGAGGTATTAATATCTCGCCGGCCAAAGTCACAGTAAGTATTAAAATGAGCGCAACTTTAAGCACAGATAGCGTGATTTGAGTAATAGAAAGGCCTGCTGCTCGCATTACAATAAGTTCGCGGTTATTAGCCATAACGCCAAGCCCAATTAAGCAGCCTAATAAGCTTGCCATAGGAAAAAACAAATAAACTTGATAAGGCATCTGTAGAAGCACAAAAAAAGCTGCTTGTATAAAACCAAAATCAGCGCGTCCTAACTCATCTAATTGATTAACAAAGAGAATAAATACTTGTAGCCCAGCAAGCATTAAGGTAACCAAACCCGTCGCGGCTAGAATATTTTTAGCGATATAGCGATCAATTAATTTCATTCTTTAATTATCCTAATTTCAGCCAGTTTCGCCAAATAAGAGCCAAGCCAATTAGTAAGACAACAATATGAATCCACCAAATTCCTATAGTCACAGGAATTTTACCGTCAATCATCCAATCCCTGGCCACGAACATAAAATTTGCATAAATAATATATAAAATAATGGCGGGCAGAAGTTTAGCAAATTTTCCAGAACGAGGATTAACACGACTTAATGGCACAGCAACCAAGGTTAAAGTGAGAACCATTAAAGGGATTGAAAACCGCCATTGTAATTCAGCAGCCTTACGCTTATCAGGATTATTTAAAGGCCAAAGATTTTTTGTTTCTATGCTGCGTACATCTTGTTTAAGCTCAAGTGTTGGATGTGGTAAACGTGCCTGATATTGTTCAAAATTAACGATACGATAGTCACTTTCCCCAGGTTGACCCTCATATTCATTGCCTTTATTCAAAATCAGATAATCTTCATGAGAGTCTTCATCCGTTTTAGCAAACGCTTGATTTGCCCATAAAACATCCCAATGAGGTAGATTATTTTTAATCGACAATTTAGCTAAAAAGATATTTTTAGCTTTTTGGTGATTGCGATTCATTGATTCTATATAAAAGATTTCTCGCCCTTGTGCAACCGCACGAAAGCGACCAGGTATAATGGTTTGAATTACTGTTTGCACGCCTGTGGTACGGATTAATTTCGTTCTCTCGATTGCAATAAGAGGACTTGCCCAAAGCATTAAAACCATGACCAGTGCACCTACAAAAATAGCCATTATATAACTATGCTTAAGTAAGCGTGATGGCCCATAACCACAAGCTTGTAATACGGTCATTTCACTTTCAGCATATAAACGACCATAAGCAACAAGCAATGCAACATAAAATCCTAGAGGCAAAAGTAGTGCCATTAAATTAGGCAATTCAAGCATCATTAATTTCATGATAATGGTGAGAGGAATTTGTCCACTAGCTGCCCTATTTAAATAACGGACGAATTGGTTACTCATAAAAATAAGAACCAAAATCGTCGTAAGTGACGTTAAGGTTACAAATACCTCTTTTGCTAAATAACGGAAAATTAGCACAGCTTAGCTCTCAAAATTATTAACCTTTAATCCTAACGTAAGTGAACAACTCTAACTCTTTACTATTAGAGTAATAGGCCCCTAATCCATTACATACTAAACAAAACCTACTTGCATAGCCATTAACTTTCTGTAAACTAGCAATTTTTATGGATGATAGGAAGCACAATGCAATATAGTTTAACCCAAACATTAGATTCAATTACCACTGAATGCCTTGTTATTGGTTTATTTGCAAACGATGAAGCACCAATATTTCCTAATCAAATCCCATCTTACTCTAATTTACTGCCTCAATTAACACAAAAATTACAAGAAGCAGGTGACTGGGTCTGGCATACAAATGTGGATAATCCTAGCATATTGTTAATTCATTGTGGTAAACAAAATACGTTTACTCTCTCTAGCCTTAATAAACGACTTAATGAAATTTCCACATTGTTGTTAAAACAACGCGTCCAATCAGCAACAATTTGCTTACCGCAGGTCCATAACCAGGATGCTAATTGGCAAATTACACAAATGATTTTACAAATCAATGCACAGAGTTATCAATTAAATAAGTTTAAAACAGTCAGTAAAAAAGAAAATAGCTTAGATTTCGTTCAATTTTATTTAAAGAATGCAGAAGAGTCATCAATTAATACAGGTATAGCCATTGCCGAAGGCATAACACTTAGTAGAAACTTGGCTGACTTACCAGCCAATTACTGCACCCCAACTGTACTAGGAGAGCAGGCTTTAGAGCTTGCCAAAGAACATGAGAGTATACAAGCCAAGGCATTTACAAAGCAAGAAATCGAAGAACTAGGTATGGGGGCTTTACTTGCTGTTAGTCAAGGCTCAACAGAGCCACCCTGTTTCATAGAGATACAACATCATTGTGGTAATAATAGTAAGCCCATTGTTTTAGTTGGTAAAGGCATTACTTTCGATTCTGGTGGTTTGTCTATTAAGCCTGCTAATGCTATGGATGAGATGAAATATGACATGACAGGCGCCGCTACCGTTCTAGGTATACTTAAAGCTTGTGCTCTGCTTAAACTACCTATTAATGTAATAGGACTTATTGCTAGTGCAGAAAATTTACCTAGTGGTTCTGCTGTCAAACCAGGAGATATTGTTACCAGTCTTTCGGGACAAACTATTGAAATATTAAATACAGATGCTGAGGGCAGATTAGCTCTCGCTGATGCTTTAACCTATGCTGAACGATTTGACCCTGAATTTGTTATTGATATTGCTACCTTAACTGGTGCTATGGTCGTTGCTTTAGGTACTGTTAATACAGGTTTTATGACTCCAGATGACCTGCTTGCTGATCAACTTCTATTGGCAGCCAAAGAAAGTGGCGATAAGTGTTGGCGTATGCCACTGGAAGAAGATTATCAAGATGCATTAGATAGTCCTCTTGCTGACATGATTAATGCAGGGTTTGATCGGTCAGCTGGTGCCATTACCGCGGCTTGTTTTTTATCACGTTTTACCAAAAAATATCGTTGGGCCCATTTAGATATTGCTGGAACTGCCTGGGTATCAGGTAAAAAACGGCAAGCTACAGGCCGTCCTATTCCCTTATTAATACAGTTATTACACCATGCAGCCACGCGTTGATTTTTACTTAATGTCTAGTGCTGATATAAAAGCACGTTGGTTACTTGTTTGTCGTTTGTTAGAAAAAGCCTACAGTCGACAACATAACGTCTTTGTCTTTTGTAATAATAAAGATGAGGCTGAATTAATAGACGAGCTACTTTGGACTTTTAAAGACGACAGCTTTATTCCACATAATTTACAAGGTGAGGGGCTTAAACCCCCACCACCTATTCAAATTGGCTATGAAGAACCCAAAGGATTTAAAGATATCTTATTTAACTTAGCCGATGAAGTGCCTTCATTTCATACCCGCTTTTCGCGAATTATAGAAGTAGTGCTTAATACAGAACATGCAAAGGAAGTTAGTCGAGTTCACTATCGATTATATCGAAACAATCAATATGACTTACATACTCACTCGATAGAATGAAGTTTCATTAGAAATGATATTACAAATTAGAGAGTATTTTTTATTTTGGTGAAGGGTTGAGTACTTAAAAATGTTTTAAGGATACTGATTCGCTAAAACAATTTGTAAACCTGCAGCCGTTAACGATAAAAAATTATATCCTGGATCGATTGTAGTCCTTTCTAGCCACTCATTGGAAATACAAATATCGGTAGCTCGTTGCGCTTCTTCTAAAGTCACAGGATAACCCAATTTTTCTGAAAGAATATCAGCAGCTGTTTCATTAATACTTAAAAAAACATTATCACGAGTTTCACCGCGCACTTTCATTTCATCATAAAATAATCTTAAGATATCAATTTCATTCATAATTATTCATTCTACTAAAAAATTTATCCATAGCATAACTAAAGCACTCTCTTAATACTATAGTATGTCTTTGATAAAGTGTGAAAATATACCATCTAAAAAAAGTAGATGAGCATCCCCTATCTACATGGGACAGGCTTTGGAGATCTTTTTTAGCTGCGATTGGCCCTCAATGGCAGTTTCCGAAGAAGTCTATTGAAGAATACCGATGACATGATAAAATATACCCACTTTGTTCTTTCTAAGCAGATCCATGAAGGCTAAATTTTTAAACCCACTATTAATTACCTTTGTTGTCGTAAGCCAGCCAACCTTTGGAGCGCAAAATGTTATCTCATTTAAAAATGAGCGGGGCTCGATTTTACAGTTAAGTATGGGCTCTAATAATAAAATTGAAGGCTATTTTACCACTGCGGTTGCTTCTAAAACTTGCCCTCAAGCTATTAACGTAAAAAGACCCATTACAGGCTTCATGATTGGTAACGCAATTACAGTTAGCATCGCTTATCCTATGTGTGAATCTGTACTGAGTTTGAGTGGAAATTTTGATAAAAATAAGCAAACACTTGATACCATCTCTATTTTAAATAAACAGGCTGAAAACATTACACAAGAAGGCCCTGGCGCACGATTTATTGGCCACGATTTCTACAAAAGATTAAATTAAATTTAATTAGGCTAAAGTAAACACAATAATTAAGCTATCTAGCTAGATTACCTTTAAATGAAAAAACACTAACCAATTTTAAAAATAATTTTTCAAAAAGGTTAACTTTGTATAATATATGGCTTTTCGCAATCAGAGCAAAAATTAAAGATCATGAAAAATAGCCAACTATTGCTACATAGCTTAATTTTCTTAATTCTTGTTTCTTGTTTTCAAGCGCAAGCCCATACACAAACAGCGCCTACACAAAACTCTGTTACTCAGATGCAGCAAGATATACTTCATTATATTAACCAATATCGAATTAAGCGGGGATTAGGGCCTTTAAAAATTAATAAAGTTATCTCTGTTGAAGCAACAAATCATAGTCAAGAGATGGCGGCCCATCAAGTACCTTTCGGACATCAAGGTTTTTCTAAACGCATTAAACACTTATATTCAGCTATTAAAGATGCACGAGGTGGTGCTGAAAATGTGGCCTATAATTATAAAACTGCAAAAATTGTTGTTAGTGAATGGATAAAGAGCCCCGGCCATAGAAGAAATATTGTGGGTAACTATAATTTAACTGGTATAGGAATTGCTTATGATAAAAAAGGGAGAATTTATTATACGCAACTCTTTTTACGCACTATTTAAGCGAACTTACTATAAACTTAAATCCTTAAATAGGAATAACAATTTAGCTATTTAAGTAATAAGCTTGAGCTTTTATTCACTAAGGCGCTATACATATGAGCCAACTCTTAGGCTATCGACTACGAGGAAATAATACGCCAGATCATAAAAACCCACTAAATTTAAAAAATTTATCTGCTTACAAGATAGTTTTAGCTAGAAAGAAGCCAGCTGAATCTAAATCGAGAGATTTAGTTAAAGATAAGAAAGTTTCTAATAATTATAAAGCTAATAAACAAAGGTCAGTCGAATCTCTTCATTTATTACTAATAGAAGATAATCCTATTGCCTCTCGTTTAGTTGAAATCATAATAAGCAAGATGGGTTGTCACTTAACTTCAGTAACAAGTGGGGCGCAAGCTATAAAATTAATTAAACAAAGGCCTTTTGATATTATTATTACTAATATAAATTTACCAGATATTTCTGGTATAGAATTATCTCAACAGATTCGTGCACTTGAATATAAAACTCCTATTGTTGGCCTTACAACCCTTATTTCTGATACAGAAGAACAAGCCTGCTTACAGGCAGGTATGAATGATGTTTTCATTAAGCCACTTGATTTAAGAGTAATAAAAGCTATTTTTGCTAAATTTTTTCCTAAATTTAGCAAGCCTTTAACGCCGTCAAAAGAATTAATGAAAGCTTCACAGCCTCAATATGAGCCTTGCCTATTTGAATTAGTTGACTTCCCAATTTTAGATCTAACAGTGGGTATTAATAATACAGGGGGTGAAGATTTCCTAAGAGAATTGATAACCCTTTTTAAAGAAGAGTTAGCTCTCGATAAAGAATCTATTTACGATGCTTATAAAAATAATGACCAAAAGCGCCTCACAGAATTAGCACATAAGATGCGAAGTAGTGCTATTTATTGTGGCGCTATTAAACTACATAAAGCTTGTCAATATACAGAGGATAATTTAAAGGTTGATGATCCGAAGCTATTTGAGAAGTTAGGCTTACAATTACTGGAAGTTATAGAAGAAACAAGATTAGCCATAGCTAATTATTTAACTACATGAACATATTGCTCAATTAATCTAGGTTAATTGAGCAATATTCAAGCTTCTATGGTGTAGTTGTAGTTGTAGTATCAGCTGGAACTGTGGTTGTCGTGGTTGTTGTAGCAGTAGCTGGTTGTATATCAAAAACAGTAGTATCAGCAGCATAGCAATACCATGGCATAGTAGTACCATTAACTGATACATTAATAGTTACCATATCAATATTGCCTAAATTAGGTTGAGTACTACTGTAACATACTCGATTTGTACCATTAACTGTAACATAATGATAAGTTGTTGTTGTAGCTGTAGCTGCTGCATCTGCTGGTAATGTATAGACAACTGCATCACCTGTACCTGATTGTTGTAATACAACAGGTTCACCTGTAATTACAACTCTGTCAGCTGCAGAGGCAGAAAAGCTAACGCCCAAAACTAGTAGAGATATAATATTTTTTAACTTTTTCATCATAATTCGCTCCATGAAATTAACTTGCAAAACCCTTTGAATCTAAGCTCTACCCCAAAATATCTGCTAAAGATGGCGTAGAACATTGGTTTAATTATAGTAGAAAATTAAGCAAAAGGTATGAGATTATCTACTTAAGATACAAGATCTTATAAAATATAGCATCACCCCCTATGCTTTATACTGCGTTGCAAGTTCATTCGGCTAAGTACAGTACTTCTACGTTTACTCCTTCACCTCGCTTCACTTGCGCTTTGTCTAAAAAAGCTTAGGGGGCGACGCTATAGTATAAAGTCAGCTAACTAATATATGCTTTTAATGATGGATAAAAGAAGTGTTTATGAGGGTAAGATGGCATTCCTGACTTCAGTCCTTTAGCTGCTATTGGATGTCTTCAGAAACGTTTTAGGAAACTTACATCTCGTAAAGCTTCACACCACGCTTACAATCCGACTTCCTAAATAATGGTGTTAGCTGAGCAGAAACTACCATCCTTACTATTAAAAGTAGCTCAATTCAATCATATTATCAAATAATTAATCATTTTGTTTAATATTTATACAATTATGATTGCTATAGATGCTTGTTTCTCAATCCAACTTAATCTTCATTTTAATTAAACCATTTTAATCTTGTATCTTACAAAAATAAACAGCTTAACAATCAAAAACCAAATGCTTTCCAATAATTTAAAGTGAACAAAATTAGTTATCTATAATTAAATTAAGATTATTTTGTATGATGAATCCATGAGAAACCAAACAGAACCCTGGGTTATTGTGGGTGGAGGACCAGTAGGAGAAATGCAAGCTGTGCTTTTAGGAGCAATTTTTCCTGACCAAAATATTCACATCATAGACAAAGTAAGAGATATAAAACGCCAACATGGTCTTTTAATTTGGCCTGAAACCATTGAGCATATTGTCCATCAGCTTGGTCAAATTCGTAATCACCTAATATCAACATTAGAGGAAGAGCCTGAGCCTAACACTACTCATACACGTGTCGAAAAAATTGATGAGACCATTGATTTTTTAAATAAAAATTTCTTGCAGAATAGAAGTGGAACGTTTATTCCTACACAAACATTAATTGAAAAATTAAGAAGTCTATCTAATAGCCGATCTAATATCCATTATATATTAGATGAAGTTACTCCTACTCGTTTAGATTTTTCTGAAGATCATGAAATAACTGATCTACTTAAGACGGCAAGTATAATTTTTGGTGCTGATGGAGCACGCAGTTTAATTAGAAAAGAAATATTTCTGGATCCGGAAGGCGATGAAAGTAAAAAAGTTGAAGCAGGCCATATACTTGAAATTAAGCTTGAAGTACGCGAAAAAAATCCTTCATTTATTGAGGATCAAGTGTATAAAACTATTTTACCAACTCTCTTTAGAGGAAACTTCCATGTTTGGATGCAAAGCAAAAATAATTCAGCAACTTTGCGTATTTTTATTGATAAAGAAGTCTATGATAAGTTAAGAGATAAGCGTGATAATAAGGGTCAAGCCTATGGCACCTTCACTAATCCCTACCGCCGATTAATTGATTTACCTAAACAATTTAGGGAACCTATTGCTGAAATTATTAGCTCTATCATAGGCGATCAGAATATTAATTATGACACTATAAAAATTACCACTTTAGCTTTATCTACTTTTAGCGCAAAGAGACTCGTTGCATTAAGAAATGAAACACTTTATGCACTAGTTGGTGATTCAGCTGCAGGCTTAGTATTGGCCCGTGGTGTCAATAATGGATTAGAATGCAGTATGGTATATGCTAGTGCTATGTATTACTCTGAATCAAATGAAGCAGACTTTGTAGAAACCTTTGCTAATTATGAAAAGTTCCTACAGGACCATATTGATTTGATTAATTCTTATATTGATAGTTTATTTCCTCAGTTTGTCCAACCTGGCATTAATACCCCCCCGCTACCTATTGCTAAAAATGATGGCAACGACTTTCCTGTATCTACTGAGAAAGATAGCGCTTCTCTTTTTATTGAAGAGCCCCAAACTTTACCCCCCAATCTAGCCAAGCAGCTACAAGAAATTCGCGAAAGATATTTATATATATTTAATCAAATTACAGATCACCCAGATCCATCAAGTAAAAGACATCAAGCTATGGTTATAAGATTATCTCAAGAGTTTGAAAATTTTGTAAATAAATTAATCCCTAATGCTTTAAATAAAGAGTGGAAGAAGAAGTTATTTGAAAATTTAAGTAAAAACACTTTGCTTTTAGAAAATCCAAAAAGTGAGTTTCATATTGCAGAAGAAAATATTCAAATAATTACCGAAAGAAACTTAAATGCAATCAAACAAAATACTAGTTATTTAGGATTTTACAATAGAACTTTAGGGCATTTTTCAGCCTTTAATTTGAGTAAAAATCCGCCTGCTATAAGTGAAGCAACACCGCAGCCAGATATCATTTCAGAAATTAAAACTGAGTTACACACTTATAAAAGTCTCTTAGAAAATAATGAATTATTCTATACTCAGACCTTTTCTGCAGAATGGTATTATCTAAGTCAAAAAATCTATATAGAAATGAATAGGTTAATATTAAATTTACCCAACTCCGCCCGTGGTGGTGTTTATCTTTATTATTTAGACCAATTAAAAATGATGAATAATTTATTTTCTGTGACTAGTTTAGAAAAAGATTTAGAGGGCACAATATATTCTTTTACTGAAGGTATCAAAAATCAAAAACATCCCTACGATCAACCTATCCCCAACAATTATTTAGATTTACTTTTCAGGTTCGTAGATGAGACAAATAATACTGCAAATAAACATATACCATCTATCGGGCCAAGCCGCGGATAAACTAAGCTAAACAAAATTGCTGGAAATTAGCTATAATTTGCCGTAGGCTTACTATCACTCCCTTTTTTAAATTTCAATAAGGATAACATCAAATTGTAAAAAAACTGATTCTCATATGAACGTAAAAGATAAATATTTTATAACTCATTTTTAATCTACTTATCGAATTACCCTAATTAGCCCTTTATCTAGTTAATTACAACATGACTTAATAATTTTTAAATTTCTATATCATGAGCGAGCCTACGACGATTTGCCCGAAAGTAAGTTAAGGGTGAATGTGCTAGTAGATCAGATAACTTTTCCATGTAAATACACGCAAATCTGTCAACTTGATAAGCGAAATAGCTTTCTTCGGCCCCTGCTCTAAAAATCCGGCCCCAGCGAGGATTATAAAAAGCTTGTTGTTCTTTAAGCAATGCTGTTATATGAGTATCAATTTTAGCAATTTGTTGCTGCCAGTTATTAATTTCTTCTTGATAGATCTGAGTATCTTCATCAATACTTTTTGTATATAAATCAATATATTTTTGTTCGAATTCTTTTTTAGTTTCCATTGCAGCAATAATTTGTTTCTCAACAGGTAAAGCACGCTTTTGTGAAGCTACTTCTTCACTCAGCTCTTCAACAACGAGTGCTGTTCGCCAATTACAATCCTTCTTTAAACGAAGAATATCACCATAGATATGGTCACCTATGTATAAAATTTCGTCGCCTTTGACTTGTAAATCTTCGGTAAACTTACGGGCACAGCCTCCTTGATAAATACCAGGTTTAATTTCACCATGAAAATTGGTCATGGTAGCATCCACTGGATTTACGGCAAGAAAGCGTGGATTATCATAAAAAAAACGCGGTTTACCGGCTAAAGTGATAACATATTCAAATAAATCACGCCAATCTTCATTAGGCTCTAGAAAAGGATTAATAGCATATTCTAATAATAGCTTTGTATAACTGTACTCGGAATTAGTAAGAATAAATATTCTTTTCCCATAACGTTTTAATCGCTTTAAGCCTTCAACCACTGCCTTTTCTTTAAGAACATAGTCATCAAGATGTTCACTAATATAATTTTTAATGCTGCCATCTGCATGCGCTTTATCAACACTGCTCAATACATCTAAGGCAATCTTATTGTAACTAGGTAACTCATTGGGGTATTGATCTTTATAATCAATTAACTGGCTATATAAAACGCAAAAAGCAATTGAAAAGGATGTATCAATAGCCATGTAATTAGGATCTTTTAAATCAACATAAATACTTTGATAAATTTTTTTCTGCTCAGGATAACTAATAAGCTTAGTACCGTGATAACTTTGTCGAATAGCGCCATATCGACTTAATTTTAAAATATTACCATTGCGGCTATCAACAATTAAACCGCGAATTGCATCATCAAAGTTAAACTGAAATTCGCGAATTCTAGTTGGATAATTTCTATCCTTAATAAGTTTCTCGATAACAATTTTATAAACGAGTGTTTCAAAATTTTTAGTGTTATAGCGTATAAGCGTATGATCCATATCTAAGCCTATGAGCTTAATTTTTTTCATATTTATAATACGATTTACAAAAACTTTTTGATCCATAACTTTTCCTTCTATTTAAGACTATTAACTATCAGCTTACGTTAGAACCATATTTTTTTTGTAAATAATGAGCCAAAGCACGTATAGCCATTGCTTCTCCGCCTTCAGGTTTCCCCGGTTTACTGCTTGTATTCCAGGCCATAATATCAAAATGAGCCCAAGTAGCCGTTATTGGTACAAATCGTTTTAAAAATAAAGCAGCTGTTATGGCGCCTGCATAAGGTGTATTTCCACAATTTGATAAATCTGCAATACTTGAATCCAATAAGGAATTATAATTTTCAAAAAGTGGTAATTGCCAGATTGGGTCTTCTACTTCTTTAGCTGCCATCATTAATTCCTGTGCCAAACTTTCATTATTTGCAAACATTGCTGCAATTTCTGTACCTACTGCAACTCGAGCAGCACCGGTTAAGGTTGCAAAATCAATAATAAGCTCTGGATTAAACTCTGCTGCTTTTACTAAAGCATCAGCCAAAATTAATCGACCTTCTGCATCCGTATTATCTACTTCCACAGTTAGCTTATTGCGCATAGTGATGATATCACCTGGCCTAAATGCCTGCGGCCCAATTGAATTTTCCACAGCAGGTATAAGTACCTGTAAATAAACAGGTAATTGGCAAGCCATAATCCATTGCGCTAATCCTAAAGCATGAGCCGCGCCGCCCATATCCTTTTTCATTAAGCGCATACCAGATGATGGTTTAATATCAAGGCCACCACTATCAAAGCAAACACCTTTTCCAATCAGACAAATAGCAGGATGATTAGGAGAACCCCAAGTGAAGGAAACGAGTCGTGGTCTATTTTCTGACGCTTTACCTACTGTATAAATTGCCGGAAAGTTATGCTCTATTAATTCCTTATCAACCCATTGCTTAAAATTAGCTTGATATTGTTCGGCAAGATTTTGTGTAACCTGAGCAAGTTCTGCCGGCCCTAGATCATTTGTAGGTTTATTAATTAAATCACGAATAAAAAAAATACTATCTACTTGCCTCTTAATTTGAACCAATTCTTCTTTCGAGACAATTAAACGGCGAACGACCGTGTCAGATGCTTGTTTATAATCAGCAAACTGGTATTGCGCTAAAGCCCAGAAAATCAATGCAGCTTGAGAGAGGGCTTGCTCAGGCTTATAAGAGCCGGCTGGAAGATGAGTAGCAACATGCGCTATTGCTAAGATATCACTTTGCTCTCCTGTACCTATATAAGCTTTTGCCAGCGAGCCATCTTGATGACTAACTAAACATATATCCCCTAACTTACCTTTAAACTGTTGTACATTAAATAAATTACGCTCATAGTCGGTTAAATTTACTAAACCTTTATTCCATTGATCTTGGGTAATTAAAATTAGCGGACATGCTTGTTCGGCAACGCTTTGATAAAATAGTTCACTATTCATAGTCATTCCTTATTAAAGCCGCGAAATTGTGCCACTCGCATACCAGAAAAATATAAAAGTAGAAAATAAATAATTATGCTCACACTAACATGAAAAAAAAGTTTACCTAATCTTGCCCAGGGAGTAAGCCCAAGCCAGTCAAAGGCTGTGCCTGTCATAAAATATAAATATATAGCAATAACGGTATTAGCTAATATTAATTGCAAAATAAAAAATCCCCAACCTGCTTTTGGCTTATATATTTTACGACGCCGAAGAAGGAATAACAAAATACCACTATTGACATATCCTGCTAATGCAGAAGCTAAGGCTAAACCTGCATGGGCTAAAGGCCAAATAAGCAAGGCACATAAAATACTATTAACCACCATGGCAATCGCGCCTATCTTAACAGGCGTTTTGATATTTTGTTTAGCATAAAAGCCTGAGGCCAGTACCTTGATCATCATAAATGCAGGAATGCCTGCGGCAAGCGCTATTAAACTTTTCTGTGTTTGTATTAAATCAAAATTTGTAAATTTTCCATATGCAAAACAACAAGCTATCAATGGCATAGAGAAAAAAATAAGTCCAATACTAGCAGGAATTCCAATTAACAATATTGTTCTTAATCCCCAGTCAATTGCCAAAGAAAAATGAGTATCATTTTCCTCAGCATGACGCCGTGATAAGTGAGGTAAAATGACCGTCGCAATAGCTACCCCAAAGACTCCTAAAGGAAAATCAGTTAACCGGTCTGTATAATATAACCATGAAACGCTACCTACTTTTAAAAAAGAAGCAAATATGGAGTCAATAATTAAATTTAATTGCGCAATAGAAACCCCAAATAAGGCAGGAACCATTAATCTCATAACCCGTTTAACACCTTCATCAGCATAAGCTCGTTTAGGCCTTATTAATAATTGACGTCGATGCAAGAATGGCAGTTGGAATAAAAATTGTACAACTCCAGCAAATAACACCCCCCACGCCAAAGCCATGATTGGAGGATGACAATAATTTACTAAGAATAGCGCTGATAAAATTAAAGATAAATTTAAAAACACAGGCGTAATCGCAGGCACAACAAAGTGTCCATAAGTATTTAAAATAGCACCTGCCATTGCAGTTAGCGAAACCAACATTAAATAGGGAAAAGTAATTCTTAGCATTTCTGTGGCCAATAGTGTGCGATTACTATGTTCACCAAAGCCTGGGGCAAAAATAAAAATAATTGCAGGCGTGGCGATAATGCCAAGTAACGTCACTAAAGTCAGTACAGAGCTTAATCGACCTGCAACACGCGCAATAAAGGTTCGTACATCTTCATGTGATTGTGTTTGCTGATATTCAGCAAGAACAGGCACAAATGCTTGTGAAAAAGCACCCTCGGCAAAAAGTCGACGCATAAAATTAGGTATTCTAAAGGCAACCAGAAAAGCGTCCATCCCTGCTTGTGCGCCAAATAAATGAGCTAATAACATATCTCGTGCAAACCCTGTCATCCGAGATAAAAAAGTCATAAGAGAAACAAGTGTACTTGAACGTAGCAAGCTTTGTCGTTTTGGGACCATAGTTTCGATTGTAGACATAATTTTAAGGATTATAAAAAAGTCTTATCATATAATGTTAATGCGGCGTTTTGCGACAATTAAATAGATTTCATTAATCTTTTTGTTTACTAATTTATATAACCCATTGAAAAAAAATTAAAATCAGACTATTACACTTAATTACTCTAAATTTGATATAAAAATTCAAGACCAATTTATGCCCAATTTTTAGCCTGCTAAAATAGACTTTAATAAAACACCATATCATAATAGTCAGCTTGTAGAGTATAGGCTTACCTCATGACAAAAAATCAGTATAAAATGATAGGATTGATTGCTCTAGGCGGTGCGTTAGAATTTTATGATTTTACAATTTACGCCTTATTTGCGCCATACCTTAGCCAGCATTTCTTTGCTAATACTAATCAATTCATAAATTTAATTAATACATTTGCTGTTTTTGCACTGGGTTATTTAGCCAGACCTTTAGGCGGCATTGTCTTTGGCCATTTAGGGGATAAGTTTGGACGTAAATCAGCTTTTTCATTATCCGTATTTATAATGGCAATAGCAACTTTACTTATCGGGTGTTTACCCACTTACCAATCTATAGGCATGGCAGCACCTATTCTTTTAATTCTATTAAGATTACTGCAAGGATTTTCGGTAGGTGGAGAAATTCCTGGCGCCGCCATTTTTACCAGCGAACATATGCCATCTAATCAACGAGGCGTGGCCATTGGTTTTGTGTTTATGTGTATTACCCTGGGAAATACTATTGGTGCTGGGGTTGGCTTGATTTTAACTACCTGTTTAACCTCTCAGCAAATGCTATTGTGGGGATGGCGTATACCTTTTATCTTAGGATTTATAGTTGGTATTATTAGCTATGAAATTAGGAGTAAAACGCTAGAAACACCTACCTTTTTAGCAATATTAAAAGAAAATAACTTACATCGTCTCCCATTCTTAGGCGTTCTACAACTATCGCCTATCAAATTATTAAGTGCTTTTTTATTAACAGCAGTACCCGCAAGCATTATTTCTTTTTTTCTCTATTTACCAACCTATCTTATTAATAATATTAATATTCAGGTTTCACATACCTATATCATTAACTTTTTTGCTTTTTTAAGTCTAGGTTTAATGACTTTTTTCTCGGGCCGTGTCTCAGATTATATAAACAGAACAAAGCTGTTAATAATTAGTACGATACTATTGATTGTCTTTAGCTATCCATTCTTTTATGGCTTAAGGCTATATGGAGAAGTCTTTTTATGGCCATTTATTTTAGGTCTTGCGACTCTTGGTGGCCTGGCTAATGGCAGCTACATCATTTTAATTCTCGAATTATTTCCAGAAAATATTCGTTACTCTGCAGTAGGCTTTAGTTATAGCCTAGGTATTGCAGTATTTGGTGGTATAGGCCCATTAGCATTTACTGGGTTAATTCGATATTTAGGTACCTCAGAGGCGCCTGCATTCTATATATTGGTCTGTGCAACGGTGACACTGCTTGCATGTTTAGTCAATGTTTATAAAAGTAAATTAGTAAAGCATGTAAATCAGCCTATAATTGAAAAAACAAGCCCTACATATAGCACCACCCACTAAATTTTAGACAAAGCGTAAGTGAAGAGAGGTGAAGGAGTGTACATAGGAGTGCATGACTGAAGCGAATGAGCTTACAACGTAGTATAAAGCTTAGTGGCGGTGCTATTAGGCGTTAAAGTATTTATTTAGTGTATATATATTGACAAAAATAGCCTGATTAGGCATGATTGGCACTTTTGTGACACCTGAATGAGTGGAGATTTTTAAGTGGCAAATATTAAATCAGCAATCAAACGTGCTCGTCAGAATGTGAAACTTCGCAAGCATAATGCTAGTGCACGTTCTATGTATCGTACTTATATAAAAAACGTTATTAAAGCCGTTGAAGCTGGTGATCAAGAAGCGGCACGTTCAGCTTATGCTAAAGCCCAACCTGTTATTGATAAAGCAGCAGGCAAAGGATTAATCCATAAAAATAAAGCTGCAAGAATTAAAAGCCGTTTAAGCGCTCGTGTTAAAGCGATGGCTGCTTAAGTTTATTTTATAACATAGTTAATTCTAAATATCTTTTATCCCTTTTTAATTAAGTAATATCCGACCCATCTGGTTGGGATTTTTCTATTGATTGCCCAAAGAAATTGTTTTCACTTGCTTGCTGGTTAAGTTGCTCATAAACTCTCTTTGCTGGCATATAATGAGGGAATTTTTTCATCAATTGATTTAAAATCATTCGCGATGAAGCCTCATCGCCTCGATTCCATTCGTTAATAGCATCCATATACATTAAATCTGCAGTTTGACCGGCAAATACGGGAACTTGATTTAAATTTATAGGTTCAATATAGCTGAAACGTTGTTCTTTTAAAGCGCCCATCCAATGCACCATTTTACGAGCCTGCCAACTACCATTATCACTAGCAAGTTTTAATAATTCTTTACCTTGTTCTGGTTGGCGCTCACCTAAAGAGCCATCGAGATAAAGAAGTGCTAATTGATATTGAGCATAGGCATTATTATTATTAGCTAATTCTTTATAAATAGAGGCAGCATGTTGAGCATCTTTATTAACACCTAACCCATGTTGATACATGCGTGCTAACGCTAATTTAGCTTTTGCATTACCTAAGTTAGCAGCTTGTTGGTAAAAGTTTACCGCTTCTTGAAAACTAAGCTTTGTTGACACGCCTGTTTCAGATAATAAACCCAGCTCATAAAGAGCACTGCTATCGCCCGCTTCGGCAGCTTTTTTATACCAGATTAGAGCCTGCTGCTCATCACGTTTACCTAAGTCACCACGTAGATAAATACCTGCTAACTGATTCATCGCTCTTGCATAACCTTGTTCTGCCGCACGTGTATAAAATTCTTGGGCTTTAGAATAGTCAACTGCGATATCTTTACCCATTTCATAGATTAAAGCTAAATTATACTGAGCAATTTTGTCTTGTTTATTAGCTGCAAATAAATAACTATTAAATGCATTACGATAATCATTATCTACAGTTTCATAGATAAACCCTAAAGCTACTGCGGCAGGTATATAACTATCTTGTGCTTCCCGATACCATTTTTTAGCTAGATCATAATTTGGCACTTTATCTACCCGACCTAACTGATAAAATTGACCCAATAAATATTGTGCAATGGGTTGATCTTGCTCTGCTGCTAATTGATACCAATGAAAAGCCTGCTCTTTATTTTCTTCTCCCCCTAATCCTTTATCATAGAGAAAAGCAAGTTTAAGCTCAGCATCTTTATCCCCTTTATTAGCGAAATCCTGATAAATCTCTTTTGCTTGCTTCATATTATCTGGATTATTAGCCATTAACATATAGTAATCTGCTAATAATATACCCGCTTTGCTATTACCCAATTGCCGTGCTTTATCAAGTTCGGGTAAGAAATTTTCCCCTAATTGGTGTTGTAAGATGGCTAAATTAAAGTTTGCGTAAGAAAATCCTGCTTGCGCTGATTGTTGTAATAATTCTTTTGCTTTAGCAACATTTTTACTAAGGCCATTTCCATTACTATAATAGGTACCTAGAATAAAATCATGCGCTGGGTTATTAGAGGTTTGCTCATACCAGTACATTGCCTCTACAGGATCAGCTGCGACAGCAATTCCTCTTTCATACATCAAACCTAACAAGATTGCTGCAGTTGAATTACCACTTTGTGCTTCATTTTTTGCAACGTCAAAGGCTTCTTTTTGATTTGCAGGGTTAGAATCCATAGCATTATAAAATGCTAGCGGTAATTGGGCTTCAACAACGCCTGCATTCACTGCCCCTTGATAAAGATTCTTAATAAGAGCCATTCTAGCCTGTTTAGCATTTTTACTAAGGGCGTTATTACTGTCTTTACTTAAAAAAGAGGCCAATTGATATTGTGCAGGACCAAAATTATTGGAAGAAGCAATTGAGAGCAACGCCAATGTTTGCTCATGGTCTGGCTTAACCACGAGAGTGCCATCAGAGGCAACCAACCCTTGCTCATAAATATTGGCTAAGACATATTGAGCATTAGGGTTACCTTTAAAGGCAGCATCTGTAATCCACTGCACACCTTTTTGATAATTAACAGGCTCAGTTTTTCCTTCTAAATATAAAAGACCTAAATTATATTCAGCGCGTAAATCTTGCTGGAGAGCTGCCAACTGAAAATAGGTAATGGCTTGAGGAATATTTTTAGCCACCCCAATACCATATTGATAAAGTTGCCCTAATTCAAATTGCGCCCCTGGATCACCTAATATAGCTTGACTATATAATTGATTTAATACAGATTGTAAGTTGGCTTTATTCTGCCAGCCTGCAAGCTTTTCCTCTAAATAGTCAAAGGGCTTAATTTCGTTGCTGGTTTGGTAAGTTGTACTTAATTTAACTAAAGAATCTGGCTCATGCTTTAAAACTAAATATTGATCACGGAGTATACTTTCTATCCCCGGTGAATAGGGATAGCGTGGATAAGCCCAAGTTGTATTATTACCTACTGATGTCAAAGTAGGCGCTATAACATCAAAATAATCACTAATTGCTATATCCGCTGGTTCGACCATTTCAAACTGCGGTTTATATAAGTCTTGCCGCGTTATCTTATCGATATGTGGCGCTGGATTATAATTATTTTCCTTTAAAGCAGCTGGATTTCTCCATGCAGTATAGATGCCGCTTAATTGGTATTCTTTACCAAAACTTTCACTTTTATCATCACTTAACCATTTAGCAACGGCAATATTCGCTGGTAAAGAGGCTGGTTTTTCCTTAACTTTCTTTTTGGCTTCCTGTTCCCAATACTGAGCTAGCTCTAAATTAGATGCTATACCTTTACCATCCTTATAAAATTTAGCGACCGCCTTTTGGGCTTCTTTTGAGCCGTTTTGAGCAGCCTTAAGCATCCAGTTAAAGCCTAGTTTCTCATCATAGAGAGGGTTTTTTTTATCAAGATAAAGTTCAGCAAGCGTAGTTTGAGCTTTGATATTTTGCTTCTCCCCAGCTTTGGTTAGCCAATCTTTAGCTTTAGCGTTATCTCCTTCCTTGCGGGCTATTTCTCCATAAATAAACATGGCAGGTGGATAGTTTTCATGGGCTGATTTTTCAACTAAGCTTTTAGCTTTAGCCAAATCCTTTGTAACGCCTTGCCCGTTAACATATAGCTCAGCTAATTTTATTTGTGCATTAAAATTTCCTTGTTCTGCAGCTTTAGTAAGCCAAATAACCCCCATTTTCTTATTTTGCGCTTGCCGACTTTCTAAAAAGTGTTCTGCTAAAGTATATTGAGCAATGGCGTTTCCATTTTTAGCTGCCGCAATATAATATTTTTTAGCTGCCTCTGGGCTCTTTTTAACACCATAACCATATAAATAAGCTGCCGCACAATACATATTAGCTATAGTATCATCTGCCTCGGCTGCTTTCTTAAACCATTTAAATGCTTCTTCAGGCTCACCTTTATTTAGGGAATAATTAGCTAACAACAGTTGCGCGGGTAAAAATCCTTTATTAGCTGATTCCATAAAATAACGTAAAGCTAGAGTGTCATTTCTTAATTCTCCATAACCATAAAGACGCATTAAGCCAAGGTAGTAATTGGCTACCGGATCTGTAGACGCTAAGCTTGGTAGGGTTTTCGCTGCAAGCGTATAATTACCTTGTCGATAAGCATCTAAACCATCAGCAGCATTGACCAATTGGCTTGAAGCTGTAGCAACTAAGCAAAACCATGGTAGCAATGATTTCATGGTAATTTTCCTTTTAATTTAATTAATACTCACCTTTAAATAAAATCCTTACATATCTATAGAAGGAATAATACCGTACCTTACTATGGCTCTAACTGCATCATTTTTGGAGCCTGTATTAGCAAGCCAATAATTACCTCGGTTATTTAAACCATATTTGACATTGGTATATTCACAAACTTGTAAATGCTCTTGACAATCAACTATCCGCCCATAAGGTGATTTTCCTTCAGCAATTGAGCAAATATATTTAACTACAGGTTCACTTGTAGCTAAAACAGCCCACTGCCTTCCCGAAATAGAATGGTTTAAATAAGCGCTATAAGCACTGTCTTCTGGACGCATCTGAAAGAGATTAATGGTTTGATTTGTTTTATTAAAAATAACATAGAGTGACTGGGTTGCTCCCGCATCAGAAGGTTTTAATTTTAGCGTTTTTAAATCAAAAGCGTAGCCTTCATTACGGCAGCCTATAGGATTCCTTGTATTTTCTTTTTCAGCTTTTTCAGCTTTTATAGCTTTTTCAGCAAAAAGGCTATTGCACCCAATTAAAAGTAAAAGAAAGAACAAATTTTTTAAATTTTTTTGGCTTAGTTTGTTCATTGTCTTTTTCCACTTGCAGTTGTTAAAATAGGTCGTACAGTTACTTTGGTACCTAGACCATTTGGACCACTTGTGTCTACAAATTCATGATTTAACCAAAGAGCATCTTGAGTAAATAATCTCACACACCCATGACTTGCACGATAACCAGGGATATCATCAGAGCCATGTAATGCAAATCCTTTATGAAAATACATGCAATAGGGCATTTTTGCGCCACCCTTTCCGATTGGGTAAACATTAGAGCGACATTTTTCATTCTCCTTACTAAAAAAGTGGAAGATGCCTGTCATAGTACGGCATGAATGACTACTATCTGAGCACTTATCAGTACCGGATGAAATAGGTCCCCACTTGACTAACTTTCCTTCAGCATCATAAGCGCCCCAAGCAAGCTTGTCCTGATCAACAATCACTTGTTTTTCACCTTCAGGCTTTATTTGCAAAGGAAAAGGAGCAAAATCCAAAATGGTCTTATTGGTTAAATTACGAGGCACTACAATTTCCTTGCCATACCATAAATAGTTATAGCTACGATTAACACGCTGCACTATGTCACGCTGTTGTTCATCAGGAAAAAGCTTTTCCCAAGTTTGTCCTTTCCCAACTTTAATACATTCATATTGCGGATAAGCACAGAGTCCTTTTCCATAATAAGCAGTGGCATGTACTGCAAAAGCAGGTATTAAGAGAGTAATCATCACCAAAATTCTTTTCATGACGTGATCCCCTATAATTTAAGTAAAGGATTGCGCTTTAAACCCTTCTTCACTCTGTGTCGGTTAACTACCTAAAAAGTTTAGTCTTTGTCTTTATTTTTAATTCTTTTTAAAGCCCTTATTAACTTTTCAATTAATAGGTATTAGCAAACCTTCTTTATAGCTCTCATTAGTGTTGTATAAGCTAAATGAAAATTAGCTAATTACTAACTAAGCTATAGCAAAAACTAGGCCAATATATAGCGTTTTAATTAACTTGTAGTAACAGACCTCTTTCCAAACTGGCAGTGAAGAGACGAGGTCGGTTGAAAAAAGGCTGAAAAATTACCGTGTCATGAAATACATAAGCATTTTGAAGATCTTTTTTCCACCGAGATTGACCATCAACGGCAGTTTGGAAAGAGATCTAATAAAATTAGATAGACACAGCTTTACAAAAACGGAAACATAGCTGCCAATTAATAATTCATGAGATTTTAAAATGTGTGTTAGGGGTGAAAATGCTGATAGATACGAAAAGCAAGCTCAGCATTAATGCCTGCAACTTTTACAATTTCTTCAATAGGTGCTTTAGCAAGCTCACGTAAGCCACCAAAGCGTTGTAACAATGCATGCCGTCTTTTTGGTCCAACACCTTCAATCATTTCAAGGGAGGATTCAAGCCCTGCCGTATTTCTTTTTTTACGATGAGCCATAATGGCGAACCGATGCGCTTCATCACGTATTTGCTGCAACAAATGTAAAGCTGGGGAATCGCTTGGCAAAGTAATTTCCTTTTCTTGATCTACCAGAATTAATCGCTCCCACCCTGCTTTCCGATCAATACCTTTAGCAATACCTAATAGCGTAATACCTTCGATACCAAGTTCCTGTAAAACGCGCTTAGCAACACTAACTTGCCCTTTACCACCATCAATAATTAACACATCAGGTAAATTTTGCTCTTGTAATAATCGCTTATAGCGTCTTGATAAAACTTGCTGCATAGCTGCATAATCATCAGATGGAGTAATACCAGTAATATTAAACCTGCGATAATCACTTTTACGAGGTCCTTCTGCATCAAACACAACACAAGAAGCAACTGTTAATTCTCCTTGCGTGTGGCTAATATCAAAGCATTCCATGCGCTCGATAGGTTTTTCCAGTTCTAAAAGTGTGGCTAGAGCAGTATAGCGTCTGGTCATCGTTGCAGCGGAAGCTTCATGTTCACCGACTGCTAAACGCAAGTTATTCTTTGCAAATTCAAGCCAACGAGCTTTTACGCCTCGAGGATTTACTTGCATACGACATTCTTTGCCGCGCAATTTGGTTAACATATCTTTAATGAGGCTTAATTCTGCTACTGCTTCATCTAGAATGAGTAAGGCCGGGATTCGTTCTGGAACCTCAACATAATAAAAGGAAATAAACGCTTCTAGGACTTGTTGACGTAATTCACTCTCTTGTAAAGATAATTCAGGTACTGTAGGGAAAAAACTTTGGCTAGCAATAACGTGCCCGTCACGGATAGAAATACACTGAACACAAGCGAACCCGGCTCGAACTTCAATTGCAATGACATCTGCATCACCTCTTAATTGCACAACTCCCTGCTGCTCCTGCACTAAACGCAGACTTTTAATTTGATCTCGCAATACTGCTGCCTGTTCATAAGCGAGCTGCTGTACGGCAGATTCCATACGGGCTTCTAGCTCTTTTAAAATATCTTGACATTTTCCTTGTAGGAATTTAACAGCATCATTTACAGATTGCTGGTAATCAACAGCAGAAATATAGCCTGTACAAGGCGCTGTACAGCGCTTTATTTGATACTGTAAGCATGGTCTTGAACGAGTATTAAAATAGCTGTCCCGGCAATTACGAATTTTAAATACTTTCTGAATAGTACTTAAGGTATCGCGAACCATGCCTGCACTTGGATAAGGTCCAAAATAAGTGCCCTTTTGTGGTTTTTTTTTACTACGATACATTTCTAATCGAGGATAAGTATGTTCTGTCGTAAGATGAATATAAGGATATGACTTATCGTCCCGCATTAAAACGTTATATTTAGGGCGGAATGTTTTAATTAAACTACTTTCTAAAAGGAGGGCTTCTGTCTCAGTTTTTGTAACTGTCACTTCAATTGAAGCAATTTGGCTAACTAGTGAGCGGGTCTTAGTTCCTACTACTTGTCTAGAAAAATAGCTGCTTACCCGTTTTTTTAAATTAGCTGCCTTACCAATATAAAGAATGTCACCTTTTACGTCTAACATTCGATAAACGCCAGGTTCCATAGTAAGGTTAGCTACAAAATTACTTAATTCATTCGATAAAATTTGTTTATTCATAGATTAACTACTAAGAATAGATCGCGCAAAACTTCTTAACTTACGCGATCATTTTTATACCAGTATAAAAGAGCTTTCATCTCTTTATAATTAACGTATGTTAGTGATCATCTAACAATACATCAGATGGTTTTTCAATTACTTTATGTTTTAAGGCAAGATGGGTTAACTCGACATCATTTTTAATACCCAATTTTTCAAAAATTCGATAGCGATACCCATTAATAGTTTTTGTGCTTAAGAACAAGCGCTCAGCAATATCTTGTACCGTCATTCCACTCGTAATCATTAGCATGACTTGCATCTCTCGCTCTGATAAAGCATCAAAAGGTGAACCTTGAACATCCATAAGACTATTAATAGCCATTTTCTGGGCAATCTCAGCACTTAAATATTTTTCACCTTTGGCCACTTTACGAATAGCTGCAGCCATTTCCTGTACACCAGACTCTTTGGTAAGATAACCCATAGCCCCTAGCTGTAAAATGCGTGTAGGTAGTGGTTCGGCACAAATTGCCGTTACAGCAATTATTTTAATATGAGGATTAGATTTTTTAAGACGCCTTGTTACTTCCCATCCATCGATACCAGGCATTTTCATATCCAATAAAACGACATCTGGTCTGTGAGATTTCACCAACACTAGGGCTTCCTCGCCACTTGCAGCCTCAGCAACTACATCCATATCAGGCAAATCTTCTAAAAGTCGGCGAATACCCATTCTAACCAACGCATGGTCATCAACAATGAGTATTTTGATCAAGCGATGCTCCTTGACAATTTGTCAGCCAATAAACCCTTACATAACTTAACTATTTTGCCTATAGCAAGATAATATTATTTGAGCAAACAATGTAGTAACCTTGCAATTTTGTATCAAAGCAAAATTGCATGTATGCAAGAGGTCTCACAATTCAAAAGTACGACGATATTAACAAGACTAACTAGGCATTACAATTAAAGAACTCTATTAAATTTTTTCAAACCTTAGCAATTGTGTCTTAGTAAGTCGCCAAATGACTTTAAAATAGTCTAATTTAATTGCATATCGATTTTATACTGTCTGTCCCTGTATTCAATTCATTATATAAATTATAACAGAAACGCTTTAACAAGCATGAATATGAATACTCGGATTATCTTTTTCCACCTCAAATAATGGCAGAAATTCTCCTAACTCACACGCTCGCTGCATATATTTTTCTATATCCTGGCAAACAAAATCATATAAAACTTCATACTTGTCAATAACAAAGTAAATTTGCTGTAACTTATCAATGCGATAAGGGGTGCGAAATGCCACCACCGGATCAAATAAAACGCGCATAGGTATATCGCTTTCAACACTATAAGCAGTTTCACTGATTGATGATAGAATTCCTCCCCCATAAGCGCGTAAACCACAATCCGTTTTAATTAAACCAAATTCAACAGTAAACCAAAATAAACGTTGTAATAAAGGCCATTGGCTCTCTGGGAAGGCCAATACTTTACGAGCATAGTTACAAAGAAAATCGGCATACACAGGATCAGTTAGCATTGGACAATGGCCAAAGAGTTCATGAAAGATATCAGGCTCTTTAATATAGTTTAACTCTTCTTGGCAGCGTATAAAGGTTGCAGCTGGAAAATGTCGCTCCGCTAATAACTCAAAAAATTCGCGTGCAGAGATTAAAGCGGCTACCGGTTTAACTTGCCAGCCAGTTAATCCAACTAATTTAGAACTAATATCAGAAAGTTGCGGAATATGATTAGATGGTAAATTGAGTATTTGTAGCCCTTTTAAAAACTCATCACAAGCACGATTAGGTAAAATTGCCATTTGTCTTTCATAGAGTTGCTGCCAGATCCCATCTTCTTCTGGAGAATAATCTATAATCCCTTCTGCATTAGGTTGATGCGAGACATAGCGACTAACAAATTTCATAATAGCTCCTGGCACCCATAGTTATCTATGATTATTAAAATAATCGACTTCTTTGAGCAAGCACACATCTGTTTACAAGTAATTATTCTCTTAACCCAATCCACTAATGCCAATATAAAAAACAATACGTCATCTATAGGACGATATGAATTAAATTATAGCTATTTATAATAGAAATCAAGAAATACGCTTACCAATTTTAGAAATTGGAATAAAGGTTTCAACACCTGACTCTAATTGATGCTGCTCTCCCTTCCAGGCATGACCATAAACTACTTCATAAGTAAGAGGATATTTGTCTTTTATAAGAAAAGATTCGTAGTTTCTTGCAAAATCTCTCCAATGCCCTTTTGCAGTTAGACCTTGATTACGATCTGGATTTATATTACGGACGCCCTGGGCTTTTAAACTAGAAATAAGTTCTTTTAAATTACGGTAGTGAACAGTTAAATACTCCATATCAACGACTGGATCTAAAAACCGCTCTCTTAATAGGCAATCACCAATATCATGCATATCCATAAAACTATTAATATGAGCATACTTATCAACCGACGACCAAGCTTGTTTTAATTCTTTAAAAGTATCAGGCCCCAAGGTTGAAAACATGAAACAACCATTAGGCGACATCACTCGATTTAATTCTCGCATTAAAGAGGTTAATGTTCCCCAATGGATAACTTGGTTAGCAAAAACTAAATCAAATAATCCATCCATAAAAGGTAATGTTGCCATATCTGCATTAACCAAAAACCATTTACGCCAAAATGTTTGTTTTTGTTTGGCTTGTAATAGCATTTTGTAAGCAATATCGATACCTAAAATAACTGCTTTAGGATATTTCTTTTTGAGTAAAATAGTAAAGATGCCAGGCCCACAGCCTAAATCAAGTATAAAACGAGGATTTATTTTTAAATAATCTAAGCGTTGAAATAATCGGTTACCTATTTCAGATTGAACTTTCGCTGCTTGTTCATAATGGAAGGCATGCTCATTAAAGGCATTGCAAATTTCTGTTTTAGGATTCATCATGTAAACGCTTAATTAATAGGAAGTCCAACGGATTATGCTTCATAAGCTCGCGAGTATACCACGAATACTACGTTTAACTGCAGTATGTGTTTTATGTAATCAATATCATCATGAACAACTTGCTATTTGCAATCCCTGCTTAAAACTTTTTATTCCATTAAAATATGCATGTTCAATCTGTCGAGTCGCCTTACCTAGCGATTGCATTTTGCAGTGTGGTTACTGTAGTAAGCAAAAACCAACTTATGATCAGGTATTAACAGCTTATGCATTTGAAGAGCCCTTGCGTACACTTATTCATCAATTTAAATACTATAAGGCCCTTTACTTAAGTACATTATTGGTAAAATTTATGTTAGATGCTCTACCCAGTCAAACCTACCGTCCTGACTGCTTCATACCTATACCTTTGCATCCTAAACGACTGTATAATCGGGGGTTTAATCAATCTGTTATATTAGCTAAATTATTGTCTAAATATTTAAATATTCCTATCGACCTAACGCTTTTACACAAAATTATAAATACGCCTCCTCAAGCTACTTTATCGAGAAAACAACGTCATCAAAACTTAAAAGCTTCATTTATAGCTAAATCAAATCGCTATCAGCACGTAACTATTATTGACGATTTAATCACGACTGGAAACACAGCAAATGAGGTTGCAAAATTACTAAAAAAGCAGCATGTTCAACGCGTTGATGTATGGTGTATAGCAAGAGCCTCTATCGATTCTATTTAAGTACGTTATCAGTGCACCATCCGTTGTAAATCATTTAAAACTAATTGAATTAGAAAAACAATAAACGCAATAAATGCCAGGCGATAAAGGAGTACTTCTAAGGCAATAGAAATAGGTTTACCGCGAATTTTCTCTATTATAGTTAACAAAATTGAACCGCCATCTAGACCAGGAATAGGAAATAAATTAACAAGTCCAACCGCTAAGCTAAAATTCGCTATAAAATATAAAAAGATAATTACCCCTTGATTTAAAGAACCAGCGGAAACTGAGATTAAACCAATTGGCCCAAGCAGCGATGAAAAAGGAATAGCCCCACTTAAAATCTGCTTTAAAGCAAAAATTAAAAAAATTAACATTCGAATAACAGTATTAAATGATTCCTTAAAAGCCATTAAAAACGGTTTCGGCGCAACCTGTTTTTTATATTGAGGTGTTTTATCAATTGTTATACCTAAGTAGCCTGCTAGACCTTTGGTATTTTTATTAAAGGGTTTGGCTAGATTTAACTTTAATTGTCTTTCTTGATTATTCGCATCAGCAACAGTAGCAATAACATTAGATTTACCTAAATTAACAATTAAGACACTTCCTACTTCTTGCCAGGAATTTGTTGGCCAATGCTCAATACTTACAAAACGATCAGATGCCTTGATACCTGCAGCTGCCGCAACGCCTTGAGGGTTAACCTCTTTTATTACCGGCACTAATTGCTGATAACCTACCATATAAAAAATAGTTAAAGCCAGCAAGGCGACAACAAAATTAGCTAAACCGCCCGCTAAAAGAATGATAATACGCTGCCAAGCTGGTTTTTTGTCAAAACAATAAGGATAATCACTAGGTTTAACTTCTTGAATACGTGAGTTTAATAATTTAACATAGCCACCTAAGGGCCACATAGCCCATACCCATTCCCGTCCCTTTTTATCTTTCCAAGATAAAATAGGCTTACCAAAGCCAATAGAAATCCGTTGGATTTTTATGTCAAATAATTTTGCCGCTATTGCATGACCTGCTTCGTGTAAACCTACAACTAATATCAGAGTTAAAATGATAGCAAGTAAAGCAATAAGCATGTTAAATCCAAATTAACGTGTATTATCAACAACTAATTGCAGCACAGGACGACGCGTGCGTCCAGAATTTAATTCACACCCTTTTCTATAGACTTCAAATGTTCGATAAACTTGATTAGTTTCACTATCTACTAACTCTACATCATCGCCTTGGTCATCCAGTAAAGTAACATTTAAACGAATCTCGCGAAATTGAGTAATTTGATAATGCTCTTTAAATAAACGCAATACACTTAATAAACTTTCGGCTACTTCTTCATTAGTATGTTTACCTTGCAAGATAATTTCCATTTCCTGCTCCTTATAAAAGGAATCACTATAGTTAGCGGCATAAATTAAAATGTCTTGAGTTATAGCGCTTGCCACTAAGTTTTATACTACGTTACAAGCTCCTTCGGCTCAGTTATGTACAATCTTTGTCTAAAATTTATTAGCTGGCGCTAGATCAGTGTTTTCATAGTGTATCTAAGTGGAGCCGTTGATTTTTATGTAAATTCGAGCTTTAAGTTAAAATTTCCATCTTAAATTTTTATGATGTCTATAAATGAAAACAGTTTTGGTTTACAATTCATAATTATAGCGTAACCGTGTAAATATATGGTGTTTGTTGCCTGTGGGCTCAATTACAAAACAGCTCCCCTAGATGTTCGTGAAAAAATTGCCTTACCCCCGGCAGTGCAGGGCGACTTTTTGCAAAATTTAATTGCTCAATCTGCAGTCAATGAAGCCGCAATTTTATCAACTTGTAATCGTACAGAAATTTATTGTGAAACAGAGGACCCTAAGGCGCTAATTCCCTGGCTAGCTCAAGAACAGCAAGTAGCTAAACATGATTTACTTCCTTTTTGTTATTTATATCATGGTGAGCAGGGTATAAAGCATACCCTACGTGTTGCTAGTGGCTTAGACTCAATGATGCTTGGTGAACCTCAAATTTTAGGTCAAATGAAACAAGCGTATAGGCAAGCTTGCGAAGTGGGCACTATAAAGACCAATTTACGATTTATTTTTGAGTATGTTTTTAAAGCCAGTAAACGCGTTAGAAACCGCAGTGGTATAGGAATAAACCCTATTTCAGTAGCTTATGCAGCAGTACAACTTATTAACAAATTATTCTCTAATTCTAAAAATCTGGACGTTTTTTTAATTGGATCGGGTGAAACAGCAACCTTAGTGGCAAAATATTTACATAAGCAAGGCATGCATCGTTTTAAAGTGGCAAGTCGTACACGAGAAAATGCTCAACAGTTAGCAATGACCTTTAATGGTGAAGCACTAACCATTGGTGATATTCCTGAGCACTTATCCCAAGCTGATGTAATCATTTCCGCTACTGCTTGTCCCCTACCCTTCATTAACAAAAGCTTAGTAGAAGGCGCGTTGGCAAAGCGCAATCATGCACCAATGTTTTTTCTAGATTTAGCCGTACCCCGAGATATTGAACCTGATGTAGGTAAATTAAAAAATGCAAATCTCTATAATATAGATGATTTACAGACTATGATTGAACAAGGGATGAGCGAAAGGCGCTTAGCAGCTCTACAAGCAGAACAATTAATTGATTGTGAATTAGATAACTACATTCGATGGCATCGATCACTACGGGCCAAGGAAGTTATTTGTGATTATCGCCAACGTATGCAATTGCTTGCTGAAGAAGAATTACATCGAGCAAAAACAAAATTATCTAGCGGGCTTAATCAAGATCTAGTATTACGTGAATTCTGCGATAGACTTGTAAATAAGTTAACCCATCATCCTACTATTGGTTTAAAACAAGCGGCCTGGGATGGCAGACAAGAGTTACTTGATCTTACTCATTATTTATTTAATACCGAAAATGACCCCGTAACGTTATGAAAAAATCGCTCGAATTAAAATTGCAACAATTATTAGAACGCTTTCAAGAAGTAAGCCACTTACTCTCTGAGCCTTCCGTAATTGCTGATCAAAATCAATTTAAAAATTTATCGAAAGAATACGCTCAACTTGAGCCTTTAGCTAATTGTTACAATACTTATTTACAAGCAGAATCTAATCTTAAATCCCTAGAGGAAATGGTATCAGGCTCTGATCAAGAATTAGCAACTATGGCTGCTGAGGAAATTGATGAGGCTAAAGAAGAAGTAGAGCGACTTGAAGATGAATTACAATGGCATTTAGTCCCTAAAGATCCAGATGATTCCCGTAATATTTATCTAGAAATACGAGCAGGAGCAGGCGGTGATGAAGCTGCTATTTTTGCTGGGGACTTATTTCGGATGTATAGTCGTTACGCTGAAAACCAAGGCTGGCATGTGGAAGTTGTTAGTGCCAATGCTGGTGAGCATGGTGGCTATAAAGAAATTATTGCACGAATTTCAGGTAACGCTGTTTATGCACAGTTAAAATTTGAATCAGGTGCGCATCGTGTGCAGCGTGTACCCGCTACCGAATCCCAAGGCAGAGTACATACCTCAACCTGTACTGTTGCTATTTTGCCTGAGGTTGAAGAGATTGATGATATTGAAATTAATTCTGATGAACTGCGTATTGACACTTATCGCTCTTCGGGTGCAGGTGGTCAGCATGTTAATAAAACAGATTCCGCTATTCGTATTACTCACTTACCTACAGGTGTCGTTGTAGAATGTCAGGATGAGCGCTCTCAACATAAAAATCGAGCCAAGGCTATGGCTTTACTAAAAACCCGCTTACTTGATGCAGAGCAGAGTAAGCAGCGGCAAGAGCAAGCTCAAACAAGAAAGCTTTTAGTAGGCTCAGGTGATCGCTCCGAGCGTATTCGTACATATAATTTTCCTCAAGGTCGTCTAACGGATCACAGGATTAATTTAACTCTTTATCAGCTCACTGATATTATTGAAGGTGATATATCAGGTGTGCTTGATGCGCTCAAACGTGAGCATCATGCTGAGCTTCTTGCAGAACTTGGACGCCATGAATAATAACATTAAATATTCCCTTGAGCTTGCAATAAGACAATTAGCCGAATATATTCAAGGCGATGCGCGAACAGATGCTGAGATTTTATTAGCGCATGCGATGGGTAAAACCCGTACCTATATTTATACTCATCCTGAAGCTGAACTAACGAAAGAAGAATTCAAACTTTTTCAACGGTTTGTTGCTCGCCGCTCACTGGGGGTACCCGTTGCCTATATTATTGGAACACGTGAGTTTTGGTCTCTACCTTTAAAAGTTAGTGAAGAAACACTTATTCCGCGACCAGAAACAGAATTACTCGTTGAAATTGCTTTAAATTTATTAAAAGATCGCCCTAAGGTACGTATCTTAGACCTAGGAACAGGCAGTGGCGCTATTGCGCTTGCTTTAGCCAAAGAAAAATCAGATTGGGAAATAACAGCTTGTGATTGTAGCGAAGGTGCCTTAATAACCGCTAAAAATAATGCGCATCTTTTGAATTTATCTAATATTCACTTTTGTTATTCTGATTGGTTTTCACAAATTGATGAGACAAAAAAATTCCATGCTATTGTTTCCAATCCACCTTATGTTGCAGCAAATGATCCGCATTTGATTTCTGGTGACCTACGTTTTGAACCGCAACTAGCATTAATTGGCGGTTCCAATGGGCTAGCCGCCTTAGAACACATTATTAAACACAGTATTGCTAGGCTTGAACCGAATGGCATATTATTAATTGAGCACGGCTTTGATCAAAAATCTGCAGTTGCGTCTATGCTTAATAATTATGGCTATCAAGATATAAGATGTTGGCAAGATTTACAAGGGCATGACCGAGTTAGTGTAGGAAAGTATATAATTAGTTGATGACAGAGCTAATTTTTGGTATACCTAAGCGCCTTAAATTGTCATGCCCTTAGGTTTACATCTGATTCTTTTAGTGACAAGAAGAAATCCTGAAAGGAAAGTCAGATTTAAGTGCAAATTAAGTACAGTTAATTCTAAAACATTTATATAAATAATAAGGTCTTAGAATTATTTTCGCTTAATATGCGCTTGAAACTTTTGTTGAATTATAAACAAGGATAGGGCGTGTATGTGGATTAGTACCAACGTGGGAGGCAATTATGCCAGCGCAATCAGTTAAGTCAAAATTTAAAAGCGATGCTACCGGTAACATGGGTATTCCCTTCTATCAAGAAACTGAAGGTGAAGAGTACATGAATGAAAAGCAGCTAGCACATATTGAAAAAATATTACTAGCATGGCGTCAGTCTCTTATGGAGGAAGTAGATAGAACTGTATCCCATATGAAAGATGAAGCTGCTAATTTCCCCGATCCCTCTGATCGTGCCAGTCAGGAAGAAGAATTTAGCTTAGAATTACGTACGCGTGATAGAGAGCGAAAGCTTATTAAAAAAATTGAAGACGCCCTTGAGCGCTTGAGAGATGCAGATTTTGGTTATTGTGAAGCATGTGGCATAGAAATTGGTTTACGTCGCCTAGAAGCTAGGCCAACTGCAACGCTTTGTATTGATTGCAAAACACTTTCTGAAATAAAAGAAAGGCAGAACCAAGGTAGTTAATTCCTTCCTCTTACTAACGTTCTGCGACTTGTTAGCGGAATCCACAACTAAACAACTCTACTACTGGATCCCGCGGACAAGCCGCGGGACGTTGATTTAATAGAATTGGGTTGATAATCAAACCTCCTGAGCAGCCTTCAATAACTAACCCTGTTAACTACCTACGTTCCGCGACTTGTTCGCGGAATCTATAATCAGGCAACATCATTGGCTCCCACGGAGAAGCTATAGGTGTTGGCTTAGAGAAAAAATTTATTTTGGTGTTTAAATTTATAATAAGTTATCGATCTGATGTAGATACCGTAACACAGTACCTTTATTTTTATTTAAAATTTGTGTTGCGTTCTCTACTAAAGACTGCCGTTTATCTTGATGCTGATGAAGGTCTATAAGCTTACTAACTAATTCATCTGCATTATCAACTAAAATAATTGCGTTAGCTTCTTGCAATGCATTGCAAATTGCCTTGAAATTATGCGTATACTTACCACTGATAACTGGAGTTTGCATTGCAATAGGCTCAAGTACGTTATGACCGCCAACTGGAACTAAGCTGCCGCCTATAAACGCATAATGACTGATTTTATAAAAAGTTAGTAGCTCACCAATAGAATCTAAAATAATAACATCTTCATCGCTTATCTTACTTTTAATTTGACTTCTTAGCCCAGTTTTATAGCCCATTTTACAGGATAATTGATAAACTTTTTGAAAGCGTTCGGGGTGACGAGGAGCAATTAATAATACAAGATTAGGAATATGGGCTTTTAATTGATGCAAACGGGCTAAAATAAGCTGCTCTTCCCCTTCATGTGTACTTGCAACAATAACCCTTATGCTATTTTTACCTAAATAGTTATCAAACTCTAATAAGTGCTTATTGGGTGATGGTATTTGTAAATCAAATTTTATATTACCACCAATCTGTACCCTATCTTCTTTAGCACCTAGTTGTTTAAAATAAGAAGCATCCTCGGGGCTTTGCGCAAGAATTAAATTAAATTTATTTAACAAAGGTTTAAATAAATATTTAATCTTTTTATAACCATCATAAGACCGTTTAGACAATCTAGCGTTTAATAACAATAACGGTATTTCCTTTTTAGTTGCGATTGTAATCAGATTTGGCCACAATTCTGTTTCCATGATAATACCTAGCCGTGGCTTATGAAATTTAAAGAAACGCCACAAAGCCTGAGGTAAATCGTAAGGGAGGTAACGATGTGTCACGCGATTTTGAAAGTGGACTTGAATTTTTTCAGCACCTGTAGGCGTCATAGTAGTAATGAGTAATTGCATATTTTTTTGCAGTAGTGCTTCAATCAGTGGAATCGCAGCAATGACCTCACCTAAAGAAACAGCATGGATCCATACATCATAGTGAGTTTTTGTTTTATTACCATAACCAAACCGTTCATTTATACGCTGCCTATAAGCAGGTAACTTTCGTCCTTTCCACCATAAACGGAAAAACAAATAGGGGCTTAAACAATAGAGTAAAAAAGAATAAAGTTGGCGCATATAAAAAAATTTATAACAAAATTCGCCATTATACCCGGTATAAAAGCACAAACTCTAGCAAAAAACATTAAAATTAGACGATAAAGATTGTTAAAACTTAATAAAACTCGTAATTGTTCAAAACACCTGGCAAAATTAAGGCTAAAATTAACAAGGACCTTGTACTTTATTAAAAGTAAGATTTAGGTCAGGTTTAATTAAAGTATAACTATATCGGAACTATGATAGTGAATTTTCGTCATTTCTTTACCACCCATGCCTGGTGGGGAAAAATTCTAGGAGGCTTCTTTGGCTACTTGATAGCCGGCGCTACGGGAGCTCTTTTTGGAATATTAATTGGTAACCTTTTTGATAGAGGCTTAGTTTCTCATTTTTCACGCCCACATTGGACATATCATGATGAGAAGCGTAAATCGGTTCAAAAAATTTTTTTTCAGGCAACTTTTACAGTAATGGGGTATGTTGCTAAGGCAGATGGCCGGGTTTCGGAAAATGAAATACAGATGGCTAGGCAATTAATGGATGAAATGCGTCTAGGTAAAGAACAGCAAATATTAGCAAAACGATTTTTTCACCAAGGCAAGGATAAACGCTTTAATTTAGACACCATGCTGTCTACCTTAAGAAGTGTTTGCCGTGATAACCTTGAATTACTAAAATTATTCATGGATATTCAATATCGCTCCGCTCAAGTAGATGGATTGTCTGAAAAGAAAGTTGAAGTGCTCGATTCAGTATTTATACGCTTAGGTTTTGCACCTCTACGCCAACAATATCGTTTTTATGAAGATTTCCATTACCAACGAAATACTCGCTCTCACTCATCATCCCATTCCTCAAGGCAGCAAGGATCATATCAAGGCAACCGTAATTACAATTATCAAACGTCTTCACCACCTAATTCATTAGCACAAGCTTATGCACTTTTAGAAATCAGTCAATCAGCTACAAAACAAGAAGTTAAAAGAGCCTATCGTCGGCTTATTAGTAAAAATCACCCTGATAAGCTTATTGCTCAAGGATTACCAGAAGAAATGATTAAAATGGCTAATGACAAAACACAAAAAATTACTAAGGCTTATGAACAAATTTGTGCTAGTAAAGGTTGGTAATATTGATTGTCTGATTATACTAATAATTTAATATAAATTTGGAGATCAGGAGTACGAAAATAAGAACAAAAAGTGCAGCATAGCTACCTATGCGACCCTTTTGCGGGACAAATTTTCATGTAAAATATACTAAATACATACCTGCGATAGGTAGAGGTTGATTACTTAAATATGAATTAATTTAGCTATCAATTATAGCCAAAATTAAATACGATAAGCTAAATTCATAAAAACAGAATAGAGAAAAGGAAAATAATCTTTAGCTGGATCAATCTCGGATTCACCATAACCGGCTGTATAATTACCATTAAAACCTAACATAAAATGGCGACTTAGCTGAATATTAAAGCCTATATCGAACGTTGGTGTTGCTCGCCAATCATTATTAATTTTATCGTAACGATGAAGAATAGCCGCCCCTGCCCCAGAGTAAATACTTACTGGTGTATCTGGTACAATTAACATAACTTTACCTATAAGACCAATGGTTTCTGTATGACTATTAAAATGGGTCATATCATGATTAAAGGCAAATAAGCTATCTTTATCAAACTTCACACGTGCATTTGGATAACGTCGATAGTGAGACTCAAGCGCAAAAAAAGGGTTAATTTCATATCCTGAAAAAAATCCCCACATTACACCACCTTCTTGTACGCGGATAGGCGTTGAAATAGTCATCGCACCATTTTTATTTTTTTCTGAAGGCACTAAGCCTTCCCAAGTTGTTGCACCATATCCTGCTGATAAGCCAAGATAAATAGTATTTAAAGGGGGGGCTATTTCTGCATAGGCAATACTTGGTAGTAAAGCTATAAAAAAATAGCCTCTTAAAAGAATAATTATTTTATGCATTAGAATTCACTTAAAACAAAATTTAAATTTACTGAATTATCTGCAGGCTTTTCCTGTGCCACTACATAATCTACCTTTAGAATCTTTACCACCTTTGCGATAACAATTCCATGAATCAATACAGACTTGAGCAGATGTTTCACGCTGATATGCACAAGCTCGCTCTAAAGTACCAAATATTCCAAGCATACGTTGATATAACTGTTGCATATTACTGCAAATTGACTTAGGTAAACCATTGCTCGTGCAGTGACATTGAGCGGATACTTTAAAGGAACTACAAAATGCTGGACTTGATGGTAAAGCTGCTCCAGGACAAGCTGCAAGTACATTTGTAGAATTAACCAAGGAAATTACAAAAATGCTTAAAGTTGCTATTTGTTTTAACATCATCGATCCTTAATGTAGTTAATAAAAATTTTTCTTAAATATCAAGCTCTTTAAATTTACTATTTAACTATACAAGCAACTGTATTGAAATGCCAATTTCAATATATTATTAAATTAACTTAAAAAATTTAATATTTACACGTGGCTTTACGAAAATAACTCTAATTTTCGAGCAAATCATCTTTTTGTTTATACCGCAAAATATAATCTTCTGCTAACTTTTTCGCTTGTTGTAACTGCTCAGACGTTAATTGTTTTTCTAATTCATCCCGATTCTTAATTGCATCTGTAAAGTCATTAGCTGCAGCTGTAGCAAACCATGCATACGCTTCTACTGGATTTGCAGAAATGCCAATGCCATCACGGCAAAATATACCTAATTTATTTTGCGCCTTACCTAAACCCTGCTCTGCCGATTTACGCATCCAAATAAGAGACAACTGTGTATCTTTACCAACACCATCACCATAGAAATACATGTCAGCTATATTGTATTGAGCATTCTCATCACCCTGCTCAGCACTTTTTTTATACCAAAAAAAAGCTTTTTCAAAATTGGCTGGCACGACATTACCTACATCATAAAAAGTACCTAACTGTAACTGAGCTTTAGCATGACCTTGTTCTGCCGCCTTTTGAAAAAAATCAAATGCTTTACTCTCATCTTTAGGCACGCCCTCACCATATTGATATAATAAACCAAGATTATATTGCGCGCGGGCATTACCTTGATTCGCAGCTTTGGTATACCACTCTAAGGCCTGCGCTAAGTCTTTGTTAACGCCTATGCCACTATCATACATATAACCTATTGCTAGCGCAGCTTCTGAATTGCCTGCTTGTGCTGATTGTTTATAGTAGGACATTGCCAAATTATAGTCTCGTGGCACACCATTCCCTTTTTCATACATATAGCCTAGGCTATAGAGTGCTTGGGGCTCATTTTTTTCAGCTGCCTTTTTGTACCATTCAAGCGCCTTTACATAACTTTCTGGTGACTTTTGATACCAGTAAAAATCAGCTAATAAAACTTGCGCCTTAACATTTCCTTGCTTGGCAGCAGCTAATAACCATAGTTCTGCTTTTTGCGGATTATAAGTAACTCCCTGATTATTATAATACATTTTACCTAATAAATATTGTGCCTTTGCATCGCCTTTCTCGGCTTGCTCAAATAAAAGAAGGTAAGCTTTTTCATAACGTTGTTGATTATATGCTTTTTCGCCTTCTTCAGTTGTGGCAAAAATTGGACTTAAAAACATAGTAAGTGAGAAGAACAAAAGAGAACGTTTAAGGTTCATAAGTGCCTTATATTGATTGTTTTAGTAAAATATAGGCAAAAAGATTTATTTTAGCTAACGAAGCTTAACCTATTAGACTTCTTCGGAAACTGTTAGTGAAGAGACAAGGTCTGTCGAAAAAAGGGAAAAAGTACCATGTCATGAAGTACATGAGCATTTTGAAAACCTTTTTCGGCTGAGATTAGCCCTCAATGGCAATTTTAGAAGAAGTCTATTAAATTAGAGTTATCTGACTCAGGCTGTCTTTTGCGAACTCTACGATAGATTTTCCCATCCTTACCATGGACGATTAAGGAAGTACCTTGGTTTTTGCTAATTTTTCTAGCAATTTCAGTAGCTAATTGTTGCGTTTTGATTTGCCTTCTAGTAGCACGAACAGTATTATCTTTAATGATATCCCATCCTACTTTACTATTAGGTAATACATGATGATAAGTTTTACTTCTTTTCATAACTTTTATAACTTAGACTTTAATTATCTTAATAATATTTGTTAAACCATTTAACTTAAGTCCTTGCACTTTTTGTGCTGGATACTTGTTAATTTTAGTACAAAACAATTAAATATATACCAATTTTTCTTAAAAATTAATTTAAATTTTCTAACTAAATTTTATTTAGGGCGCTACTATTTAAAAAAGGAAATTAACTTCTTGCCAAAGGAATGATGATGACAACATACAATATCGGTGTGATCGTTGGAAGCCTACGTAAAGGCTCCTGGAATCGGAAACTTGCTAATGTCTTGATATCCCTTGCACCTAAGACATTAAATTTAAAACTTATTGAAATAGATAAGCTTTCATTATTTAACCAAGACGAAGAAAGTAATCCGCCAAAGTCCTGGGTAGAATTTAAAAATCAAGTTAAAAATGTAGACGGCTTATTATTTGTTACACCAGAATATAATCGCTCAATTCCTGGTGCATTAAAGAATGCCCTTGATATCGCTTCTCGGCCCTATGGTCAGAGCGCTTGGGATGGCAAGCCAGGAGCTGTAATAAGTACTTCACCTGGCGCTGTTGGAGGCTTTGGCTCTAATCAACATTTAAGACAGTGTTTTGTTTTCTTAAATATACCTTGTATGCAGCAACCAGAAGCTTATATTGGTAACGTAGCAAAATTATTTGATGATAAAAATAATATTATCAATGAAGACACTAAAAAGTTCTTAAAAAATTTTATTGATACATTTGCTAAATGGGTGAAAACAAACGTTAAGCGTTAATGGATTACTATATTTAACTTTTACCTACACTGCTCTTAAAATAATAAATGTAAGTAGCCAAAAATAGGTAGTACTTAAATTTATTGATATAACATAATGCATCATGTCGGTTCTATTCTAACAGGGTGCTGTTAAATTTTCTTCGGGCACTTCAGTAGCTGTAGACAAAGCAGCAGGCGTAGTCAACTCGTCTACCTTTTCAATGCATGCATTAACGATTTCTTGCACTTTATCTTTATAATCGGTAAGTTCCTTTTCATTGGTGGGCAAGGGTAGATTAAGGGCTAACTTTTTTGCTTTTTGATAAAACCTATTATCATGGACTGAAAAAGTGTTTATATAAGAAAGAATTTCTAAAGGAAAGCTTCCAGCTTGCTTTTCTAAGTTTTTTTCCACTACCTCAACCTTATTTTTTTGCGTTATCATTGTACGGCCATGGTAATTAAAAAAACGAAAAAGTGGATTCGTGTTTGGCTTACTAATAATTTTTTTTAGCAGCTGTTCACGCACATTAGAAATTTTCTGAGCAAATTCTTGAGAAACAACTATTTCACTTAAGCTTTCCGGTAATAAATCAGTCATACGCGCTATAGCATCCGGATCATGACTATTAATAATAATAAGCTCTAATTTTCGACAATTATCTAAGGCAGTATAATGAATCTGATAAATATTAGCAGGAAGCGTAATTGTTCTTAAATTAATGCAGCGGGAGAATGCAAACATTCCAATTTTGGTGACACGGTCAGGTATCGTAATTGTTTTCAGATTATTGCAGCGGTAAAATGCATAACCTTCAATTTTAGTGACCTGCTCCGGTATCGTCAGGGTCTCTAGGCTTTCACAGTTAGCAAATGTATTCTGCTTAATCACCGTAATATTGGGTGACAGGTTGATATTTTTTAAGTTCCTGTTACCTTCAAACGCAGATGCACCAATCAAATTAATACTATTAGGTAATATAAGAGATTGTAAGGAATTGATAGAATTGGATGCGCTGTAAAAAAACTTAATCAAATTTCTGAGTAATTTGATTGGCTCAATATTATTGACATAATAAAATGGAAATGTAGACCCTATGGTGTCATTATTTCGGATGGTAAGTCTCTTTGAGTCCTGATCCATAAAAAATGCACTATGACTAATTTCAGTAATTCCTTCCGGCACGTTAAAAGAACCATCAGGCTGAATATCAATCTCATCAACTTTTTTTAATACACTTCCATTATTTTCTATTATCATTTTCTTTGTTACCTCTAAAACAAGTATCTAACAACCTCATTGACTATTGTTTTCATAATCAATAAACAGAATTTAGAAAGGCTTTTTTTTGATAAAGATCACTCATTTTAACTTATTAGCAAATATATGAAACAAATTGAGATCATAATTTCTTTATTTTTAGGGTTAAATCAGAGAAAAAATTTTGAATTGGCTTAGCAGAACTTTGTTAAACCACTTAAGTTGTTATGAAAGATTCATTATGATAAAAATACAATAGATAATTAAAATTTTTTTAATCTTATTGATCTTGTGTTTTTGAATTGATATTGTCGATATTTAATGTTTAATTTTCTTGGAGAAAACAATGGAATGTAAATGCAATGTATGTGGCATGAGCGTTAAAGGAATAGTATGTGGTAAATGTGATGAATCACTGGTAACTGATACAATAACATCCAAAGATAATAATCAAGTACAAGTAGCAAAATGTCCTAATGGATGCGGCAGAATTAAATCACCTACTTGCTGTGGCCAAGATATGCTTTGCTCTTAAATTTTAAAACCTTGAAGAATAAGATAGAAAAAAGTTAATACTAATAAATTTAAATAGGCGACTTATTGAACCGCCCATTTAAGCTAAGACATAAAAAATTGTGAAATAAGTTTTGCCACTGGGGCTGGATCATCCATATGGACATGATGTCCGCCCTGCACTTCATACACAGTTAACTTTTTTAAACATTTAGCCCTGCTTTGAAATATTTCTTTTGGGTAAGCAACGCCCTGCTTGGCCCGAATAAGACATACGGGTAAAGAAATAGCTTTCAATAGTTGCCTTAATTCATCCTCACCCGGCAGCGTTGAACTAACACAACGCAATCGTTGATCAAATGTCCAATGCCAACCATCTTTACTCCTTATAGTTCCTCGAGCAACTAACGCTTGTGCTGCTTGATAGCTTATATTACCAATCTTCATCCTATCTTGAATTGCTGTTTCCTGATCGGGAAAGCAAGTACGTTGCCGCGGATTATAAGATAAATAGGCTTCCACATCAGAATGAAAATAATTCATTCTTTGTTCACTAAAATTAATGGTTGGCCCTAAAATATCAAGAAAAGTTAATCGGCCTACTTGCTGTGGCTTGGCAACCGCTATAATAGCTGCTAGAAGTGAACCTAACGAGTGAGCAATAATATCAACTGATTTCCATCCTAACCTATTTAGAAGATGTAACATTAAATACGCATCGTTTTTCCAATTAGGCATGACCCCTTCTGGATAGGAACTGGAAAATCCTGTTCCTGGATAATCAACAGCAATAAATTGCCGCTCAGGAAATAAAGGTGCTAAGAAGTCAAAGCTTGCAGCATTATCCATTTTGCCATGCAAGCATAATACTGGATTTGGGCATGGAGCATTCCAAATTTTTAAGCCAATCCTAAAACCAGGAACATTGATACTTTTTTCTTCATAGATCATCTTGAAAAGTCTTGTTTTACAAACTAAATATAGTTTAATACAAAAATATGTCTGCAATAAGTAAGACTGTTTATAATAGCTTCCAAACTTAAATTACCCTGATGACTTTTTAGAATCGACACTTTTTAATATTTTCTCTATATACAATTGATTAAGGAATTTCATGTCTTACGATAAATCTGAAAGATCAGAGGGTAAAGATCTCAAGTTAGTAAGGCTAGCGCAAAATGCTGTATCAAGAAATTTAACGCCTTATGCAACCAGTCATTTATTGAAAAGCTTTGATAAAAGTAAACTACAACAGTTTTTATCTACTAAAATTTTTTTAAAAAAGAAATTTTACTGATGAAAATTACAAAAACATTGTAAAAGAATTTAAAGATAAATTTAATGATGAAATAATAGAAAAATACAGACAAGTAGTATGTCCAACAAAAGATTCTATTTTATACAACACAATTAATACAGAGCTAGACAAAGAAAGTAAATCCAGCAGAATTTAGACATTATTTTGTGTATGAGCGGGTGATGGGAATCGAACCCACGCTATCAGCTTGGGAAGCTGAAGTTCTACCATTGAACTACACCCGCATACCATTTAATAATTATAAGCTTATTAACTGGCATTTTGACATTTTAATAAACCATCAAGATTAGTTATTGCCTTTTCATCTTGTATTGTCAATAAGGTAACCCAAGCTGCAATAATTTGATGATAAGTAAAAATCCTTTTTAGCCATTGTTTTTGCTTTTCTTTTTGAGCTATTTTCTCGCTTAAAGCCTGTTGTCTTTGATCCAAAATTTTCCAATTAATTATTGCGTTGGCAAGCATAAAATTTTTATTATTCATAGCCCATTCATAAATAATGGTATTGCGATTTTTCTTATAAGCCATTAAGTCAGGATCATTTTGTTTTTCTGAAAGATATTGCAAATAATACATATCAAATTGATAAGGCTTAGTATATAAATTTTCTTTAATGATGGCTTGATAAAATTCTTTTTCAAAAACTTGCTGTTTACTAGTAAGAGGTGAATTGAGTGATTGATTAGCTATTTCCTGCCAAATGGGCATAATGATATGCAAAGTAAGATTCATCATGCCTTCCCACATAGCTACTAGTTCTTGACCTTGTTGTTCTAATTGTTCTTCTATTGCGTTTATTTTTTCTTCTTGTTCGTTTAAGGATAAATCAGCAAAGTCACGCGCTTCTGGCATTAATTGAATTATTTTATTCTCAGACGACTGAGCCATGTTAATAAAGTGTGCAAGAGCAGGATTTTTAATCGATAAAAGTCCTTTTTTATAATCTAAATAAATCGATTGAATTGCTTGATTGTCATAATTTTTAACACGGGATTTAAAATCCTTAGCCATAAACACTTTTGCCCATTGCAGCAAATAATAATCGGACGTAGTTAAAGGAATATCAACAGTCATGTCTTCAATTACTGCGTTTTGGTGCGCAGCAAACATGGTTTTAGCAGGATCTCTAATTTTTTTACCATCAATAACACTATGGCCTGTGTACCATTCAGTAAATGATCGTTCATAGCCTTGATAGGTAGCACCATTTGCGTCCGCTGTACAGCCACTGGCATAATGATCGTCAGTAGAAGCAGTAAAGCCACAAATTCTAGGGTTAGCGGTGGGATACCGCCCTTTTGTTGTAACAGATAACTGATGAAATCCCCCTGAATAACATTGAGACATCGCAAAAATTATGTATTGGCTAGGTATTAGCGCCAGAATGGAAGACAATTCATTTTTAGATAAACAGACTTTGTTAAAGTTATTTTGATTAATGAAATTATTAATAAACGGTTTTTGATAATGCCATAGATCAATACAATTGTTACCATAGGGATTACTATTTTTACTCTCTTGAAATTCGTGCGGCATACCATGATCACTAACGAAAAGAAGCAAATTATCCCTAGGGTTAATCTGTTGTATTTTAGATGATAAAAAGAAGGTATTAATATTATGTTTGTTAGCTTGTTGGTTATTGGCAATCATTCCTGTAAACATAACATCCTGTTTATCTCCTTGAGCATTAATAATCTTATGAACGTCAAAAGGCATAGGCTGGTTAGTTAAATTATTACCTCCACCAAAATATACAGTGACTGTTTGAGGAGTAAAGCGAGTCAGTAAATGTTCATATAGCGTTTTTGTTTGCAAGTATTGCGTATAATGATTTAATCCTGGATTATCACCGCCAGATAATACTAAAACCTGTTGATTTGCATAAAGAGGAGCAATACCTAGGAAAAACAAAATTATAATACTCTTGCGCATTTATTTGCTTTAATTTAGCCCATTTTAAGTAAATAATAGCCTGTTTTAGCCTTTATTACTAAGATTAATTTGCTTTAGCCCCTAAAGAGCAATATTTCTTTAATATTTGCCAATGACTTAACAAAAATTAAAAATTACTCAATTAAACTCTTTTCTCACACTAACCTCTCTTGGCTGATCCGCGGGATCCAATAGCATAGCTTCAACTTGGATTTCACGCACAAGTCGAGGAACGTAGTAGCAAATGTAGGTGGCTAAGCATTGAGCAGCCCAACAATCTCCTTCATAAACGTACATGGATGAAAAGCTTAACATAGGCGATTAAAACCGTAAGGCATAAGAGACTAGTCTAACGCTCGCTTAAATCCAAAATTACTTTATATAAACCGTAGATAACGCGGGCAAGACGAGGATAGTCGATAGTGTCCGGTAAATCAGACGCACGATGATAATTAGGATTACGAAATAAAGCAGTTCCAGTAACCATGATGCCTGGATAACCCTTTTGCCAAAAAGCCCATTGATCCGACCAACCAATACCCGTTACGCTACTTGGTGCAGCTAGGCCTTCTGAAGGAAAAGAACTATGTTTGCGAAATAAAGCAATCGTCCTTTGTAGTAAATTTCTTGAGGAAAAATTAGCTACAAAACCAATAAAATCAGCAGTATTAGGATAAAAATAGGAAAATGGAAACGGGTAATTTTGAGAGTGTTTTACAGTCGAATAATACCCTATACTCTCAAGGGAAAGCATAGCAACAACTTGAGTATTGTTTTCCTTTAAAGAATTAGCATAATAAAAGCTACCCATTTCATGGGTTTGAAAAAAAGGAGGCTCTTCGTTCACAAAAGCCACAAACCGTACTGTTTTGTTTATTTGATGATCTTTTAATAATCGCGCCAGCTCAAGTAGTGCAGCCACGCCGGAACCATTATCGTCGGCACCCGGTGAACCAAATACTGTATCATAATGGGCACCAATAATAATGACTTCATCTACCAGTTTTAAGCCTCTATGCTCAGCAATAATATTCCTAACTGGCTTATTTTGAGCCAAGTATTCCTGAGAATTTACCTGATAACCTAAACTTTTAAATTCTTTTTCAATGTAATCTGCAGCGGCAAGCAAACTACTTTCATGCCATAAATTTCGCTCACCAATATCTTTCGCAAGTACATGAATATGCTTTTTTGTTAACTTAGCAATCTCTGCTTCTAAAACTGTTAATGGTAGAAAAGGGCCACGATAAGATTTGCCTGGCATAGTTAACATATAAACTATCCCTAGTAATAAAAGTATACATATGATGATAATAAACCAAGGCCATCTATAATACCTTTTTAAGGGCATTTACCTTACCTAAGATTTATTAGAGTTTTTGACTAACCCGCGTCTCTTACTTTAATACAGCGTTGTAAACATTTCTAAGATCTCTATGCTATGCAAACTCCGCTCCTCGACACGTTTACGTCTTGCACTAAAGCAAAATTCACAAGTGAGGCAAGAACTCTATTCCTAAAAAGAAGCTTATCCAGTTAAGCGGGCTCGAATTCGCAACATCGCTTGGGTATGTATTTGACATACTCGAGATTCGCTTACTTCAAGCACTTCGCCAATTTCTTTTAAATTCAAATCTTGTTCATAGTATAAGGATAATACTAAACGTTCCTTTTCAGGCAAGCCTTTAATAATTTCTGTTAAATGCTGCTTTAAATCAGCTTGCATAACATGTGTGTGCGGTTCAGTAATACTATTATTATCTGATTTAAGCATATCATCGGTGACGCCTAAATCTTCAAAACCATATAACTGACTACCAGCTGCATCCCTTAACATATCATAATATTCATCTAGACTGATGTTTAATTCAGCCGCTACTTCATTATCTTTTGCTTCCCGTCCTAAACGATTCTCTACCGTTTTAACGGCCATCGCGATAACTCTAGCATTTCGGTAAACTGAGCGTGGAACCCAATCATTACGGCGAACCTCATCTAACATATGCCCACGAATACGTATACCTGCATAAGTTTCAAAAGAAGCACCTTTAGTAATATCATAATGCCTTGCTGCTTCTAAGAGCCCCATCATGCCAGCCTGGATTAGATCATCTAATTGAATAGAATGTGGCAACTTAGCCTGAAGGTGATGAGCAATGCGTTTTACTAATAACGCATAAGCTTTAATAAAAGTTTCTTGTTTTATTTGAGTAGCCTTGCCGTATGCTGCTAACGCATCCACGACTGTCTCCTTATTATCTTGATTCTCTGTTTGTAAGTACGCCCTAATCTTCTTTAAGAAAGCTAAATAATAAAAAACACTAATACTCTTTTGACACTAAACGTTCTAAGAAAAAACTGGTATTTCCTCCTAGGGCCTGTTTAAAAGGCCAACTTTCTATCGTAACAGCCATCTGATAAAAAGCCTTAGACGCACTACAGTTAGGATAAGCCATTAACACAGCCTGTTGCTTTTTTACTGCATCATGCATCCGTTCATCAAATGGGATAGCACCTAAATAATCCAGCCTTACATCTAAAAATTGCTCAGCCACTTGATAAAGTCGGTTAAAAAGTTCGCGCCCTTCTCGTAGGGTACGCACCATATTAGATAAAATCCTAAAATGAGACCAATTAAATCGTTTATTCATCACCTTAATCAAAGCATAAGCATCTGTTAAGGCTGTAGGCTCATCACATACAATAACAATAATTTCCTGAGAAGACCGAGCAAAACTTAAAACGGTATCGGAAATACCAGCAGCAGTATCAATTATCATGTAATCAAAATCATCTGTTAACTCACTAAAAGCATCAATAATACCCGCATGCTGTACTGCCGTAAGCTGAGTCATGTACTCTGTACCAGATGCAGCAGGAATCACAGAGATACCTTCAGGGCCAGTTAATATTATATCTGTTAAACGGCATGTACCCTGTATTACATGAGATAAATTATATTTAGCTGAAAGCCCTAACATGATATCAATATTAGCTAGACTTAAATCAGCATCAAAAAGTAATATTTTCTTTTTCTTTTGTGCTAAAGCCACTGCTAAATTTACCGAAACACTGCTTTTGCCTACCCCTCCTTTACCAGCTGAGACAGCAATAACTTTTACAGGTTTAAAATTAGACATATGATGAAAGCTCGTCTCACTTTTAGTTTCCTGCTTTCTTGTCATATAATCTCCCTTAAAACCAGCTCAGCTTCTTAAAACATTTCCTTTTATTTATAGAAAATTATGCACTATTCGTGCCAATAAGAATTCGTTACTTATGACCTTTTTCATAACATGCCTTACCAAGATTGGTAAGGCGCTTTGATTTGCTACGAATAGATGTAATTCGAATGCCCCAACCCATTTCAGATTTTTCTAATTCACCTTCTGCAATAATCTCGCCATTAACACATAACTCTAAAGGTTCATCAAAAAACTGGTCTAACTCAATAATATTTCCAGCCTTAAGCTTAATAAAATCATAAAGATTCATTTGCCTAGTGCCATATAAGACATCTATCGTTATAGGCACTTTTGCTATTTGCGTTAGTTCATCTTTGGTAGGTTTACTTTTATTAGAAGAAGATTGGGAAATACCTTTTCGTTTAGTCATAACTTAATCTATCAACTAATTTCAATGCACGTTTATCAATATATCTTTCAATTGTGGCTGTAAAAACAGGCGTTTTTGCAAGGTTGATAGTGACAGTAGGTGCCAGTTCCAACGGCAAAAAATCACCGATTTGCAAACCTAGGTACTCTTCAAGCGTTATTGTTTTATAAGTTAGCAAAACATTAATCATCAAATTTACTGCTGATAAATTTTTTTCTGATAAAGATTTTTTTGCTTCTTTAATTTTAGAAGATTTTGTTTCTTTTAGCTTAATTAATCGATTGCTAGATCTTGCAATACCCAGTAATGCATCAATTTCTTCTTGAGACAAAATACCTTTTCGGGCCATAACTGTCCTTAAATCTAACTATTAAATTAACCTATTGGCTTATTATTCTAATGATTGTTCCTTACATTTATCTTCTGCTTTAGCCTCACACTTTGGAATACATTCCATATCAGTCGATGTTAAACAGTTTGCATTTACACATTCATTTTTGTTATTTTGGATGCACATATCCATATTAAAATCTTGTGTATCTTCTACAACCGTTGGCTCATCAACAGCATAAGCAGCAACTGAAAAAAAAATCATAAAAGAACAAATTATTTTCCATAAATGATTCATAAATGCACCTTTTTGTCTTTGTTTTTAATTATAGATAATTTATTAGATAAACGTTTTACTTTATTAGCTATAATAGTTTAACCTTCAGAAAATTAAGCACTTAAATATTTATAGCACCACTATACTAGGAATGTAGATGCGCAGTAAAAAAATGCTTTTCTCAAACTTTACCCAAGCAGTGTCGTCAAACTCAGAATGTTATCGGCCCGAGCGGGAACCACAGCTAGCAGCGCTTTTTAACTATATTCAAAATACTGATAAAACCCTACTTGCTAGAGGAAAAGGTTTAAGCTATAGCGATTGTTGCCTTAATCAAAATGGTATTATTGTTGATACATCGCGGTTTAATCATTTTTTATCTTTTGATAAAGATAAAGAAACGATTGTTTGCCAGCCTGCAATTACTTTTGCAGACCTTCTTTCTGTACACCCTAGCTATATACCACCCGTTATTCCAGGTACGCTGCATGCTACCTTAGGTGGTGGTATTGCCAATGATGTTCATGGTAAAAATAATATTCACTTAGGAACCCTAGGCCAACATGTTCAATGGCTTGAGCTACAAATAGGGGAACAAACTTTTTATTGCAGTAATGAAGAAAATCAACAACTCTTTCAGGCAACCATTGGAGGGCTAGGATTAACAGGCGTTATTAAAAGGATGGCTATTAAAATGCGCCAAGCTAGCCGAACGATTAAAGTACAAATAAAAAAATATTATCACTGGGATAGCTTACTTAATCACATGGAAAATCAAGCCGAAAATAATGATTATATGGTTGCCTGGCTTGATTTTTTAAATGATAACCGTGCGCTGCTTACTTTTGGTAATCATTATCAAGAAGAAATTAGCCATAAAACACCTCTTATACTTACTGTACCTTCATTACCTTTACGTTTAATTACTCGACTAGGAATGAAAATCTATAATCAATATTATTTTCATCAAGCCAAAGAAATATCTGTACTTCAGTCTGTTAGCCAATTTAATAACCCCCTAGATTCCATTCAACATTGGAATCGCTTATATGGCAAACAAGGACTTTTACAATTTCAAGGGTTATTTAATCCAACTATAGCAATAGAATTATTAGCAGAATTACAAAAAATCATTAACCACTATCATGCCGTACCAACCTTAGCTGTATTAAAATATTTTAAGCGACCTGCAAGTGGCTTACTATCCTTTGTTGAACCAGGATTTACCTTAGCTATTGACTTTATTAATAATAAACAAGCCAAGTATGCAATAGAAAAAATGAATCAATTAATAACAGACGTAAAAGGAAAAATTTATTTGGCCAAAGATTTATTTCTTACTCGCGAACAATTTGAATCACAATATCCTAATCACCAATCATTTTGCCACATTTTAGGACAATACTCTCCACAAATGAGCTCTAACTTATCTTGTCGATTAGGACTTACTTTATGAGGCCAATAACATGGGTTATTTTAGGTGCAACGTCGATTATTGCTGAAGAATTTGCCCGCCTTGCAGGCCAACACAATCATTCTTTAGTATTAATAGGGCGAGATAAAGAACAACTGGCCATTATTACAGCTGATATACAACTTCGCTATCATGTTTCCTGCTCTTTTATTGTTTTCGATTTTACCAGCAATACTGAAGAACTTATTAAGATTTTACAGGAAAGCAAAGAAGAACTTGCTTTATTTATTGCGTATAGTGATATGGCTGATAATCAATCTCTTACTTTTTCAGCCATTAAAACACTCGTGACGACTAATATTACCAGCATAGCACAACTCATCTACGGCTATTTACAGAAAGAGCAAGTAGAACATCGAGTCATTTTTTTAAGCTCAGTAGCGGCTTGCCGCGGTAGAGCAAAAAACAGCTTGTATGGTGCGAGTAAAGCAGCCATTGAAGTTTTCTTACAAGGTTTACAACAAACCCCAAATAAAAATCGTCATATTACTATTGCTCGCCTTGGTTTCATTGATACAGCGCAAACATTTGGCATGCCAGGTATTTTTTATGCTTCACCCCCCAAAAAATGTGCCCAGGCCTGTTGGAATGCGTCCTATGCCAATAAATCTTTTATTTATCATCCACATTTTTGGCGTTATATTATGGCGATAATTACGCGACTGCCTTTTTTTATTTATCGAAAGCTTAAATTTTAATAAGTTAATTAAATTTAAAAATAAAATAAGTAGACTGGGTACAACGAAGTGAAACCGGGGTCCCGGGCCCAGGTTAATTAATAGCTATCGTAGGTTGGACTAAACGAAGTGCAGCCCAACAATTCAGGAAAATGCTACACGTCTTATCACGAAAACTGTTGGGCTGCGCGATGCTTAGCCCAACCTACATGTGATTAATAACTTAATTAAGTAATTTTTTATAAAAGTTTTTTATTATTTTGAGGTGTTCTTGTTCTTGTAAAAAGGCTTTTTGAAATTGCTTGGCAATATCTGTCTTGTTACTGTCTTTAAGTAAATCAATTAATAATTCCCAAGCGGCATTATCAGCAAGTTCGAGTGTTAGCAATGCATTTAAGCAATGCGCCATATTAGTACGCGGATCAGTTAAAACTTGCATTGGCCCTTGAGCAATCACCCCAACTACATCAGCGCTAGGCGTCATTACTGTTGGATCAGCCCCCAGCTTTTTTAAGGTATCGATAAGCAAAAACATATGCTCTTCCTCTTCATCACGAATATGCTGTAATTCTTTCACTAATTTAGTTTGTTTAAATGCTTTTGCTTTGGCAATCGCTGCCTCATAAAGCCTAACGCCACCCCGCTCATACGCTAAACGTTCCCCTAATTTATCGATTATTAATTCAGGTTGATTTCCCAATAACTTATCTACCCCAGTTTTAATTGCCCCTTTTGCTGATCCAGGTAGTGGAATAGTTCCTAAAACGTTTTTTTCTGAAGTCATGTTGGTACGTTCTTTAGTTAATGCACTTTCATTGCCTTTTATATCGGCGGGATGCTTTTTTACATAGTCTAATAAACGTTTTGTATCCATGGGTGACATTTGTGTACCAGTATGATTCATACCCATATTGACTGTCTTAGCCATAATAACTCCTTAGATAGTTGGGCGGTTCAACTCAGTTCCAGGTTGCCAGTTATAGCCTGCAGATACAATTTCAGCAGGTACACCGTCTGCATTATAATGTTTACGGTAAGTTAAGGAATCGACATTTTCTTTATCACGTTTAACATAATTAACGCCATCTGTACGTAAATCTACTTCAGCTGCTAATACTTTACGGACAAAGTCTCGCTGGCTCTTAAACTTAATCATCATTGGTAATTTATCAGCTAGAATTTCAGCGGGATCTCGATTCTCATGTTGCTTAAATAAATCACAAGCAATTTTTAGATGGGTAATTTCATAATCTAAGAAGCGTTCCCATATTTTCTTAATACGACTATTGGTTTCTTGTTCAACACAAGAAATGTAATTATAAATTTCAGCAGCTTCATGAAGAATCCATTTTTCTATGAATGATTCTCTAGTATCCATTAAAGAACCATACTGCGTTACATGTTGCTCTTCTACTGAAGCTATTTCAGCATACAATTGGCGCGCGATGGGATCTGCGAATGTAGGCCCGATATTCATATAATAATCATGAGTCTGATATTCAGCTGCTGTAATCATCGTAGCATGCAGCTTGGTTATTAACGCCGCTTTATCTTTATCATAAGGCGAACGTAGATCATTAATTGGCGCTCGATGATGAAACGTTGTTGGACGGCCTGGAACAATGTCTGTATAACCTTGAAGAATATTATTTGCATCCTTGCCTTCTAGCCTATCTAACAAGGCTGAATAGCGATAAAGATGATCAAAATCTTCTAATAAGCCAAAGCGATAAGTCTGGGCTTGATAAGGATCGGGTTCATTTTGAGCAACAGCTGCAGTCACTTCAATAGCAACTTGCTCATAAGCAATGGTTATTTCAAGCGGTGAATGATCAGCAGAAAGAAGCCAATTTATCATGGTTGCCTGATGCTGCTCAACCCGACGCACTTCGGCAAGAGGTAATTGTAAGCTGCGGTGAAAGCGGGCACCAAAGTGCTTAAGCCGTAACGCATCTAATTCTATGCCATTTAGCAAAATAATCCTAATGCGAGTAAAGGCATCATCATCCAGTTTACTAATTGGCATACCGCCTAATTCTCGCCATGTAAAATACTGTTTATTAAGTGGCGAGGATTTCTCTTGCAACAAATCCATAAAATTTATATCCATATAAAGCTCCTTTTAAATGGGGCTCTTCCCTAATTTTGTTGACCTAAATTAGTATAGACCGTTCAAATATAAACAACAATTGCATAATTTGTAACTCTTTATCATTAAAGCAAAAATGGGTAAAATTGTTATTTTATTAAGCTTGGATAGACTTAATGATTTCTGCTTTAAAAGGATTTGAATTAAATTTTGAGAAACTGCATCTTTTAAATCTTCTAGTTGTTTTTTTATCACTTCTTAGTCTAAATTTTGATGCCCTAGCAAATAACCAAAAGGATGTAACGGTAACACTGTTTCAATGGCGTTTTGATTCAATCGCGAAAGAATGTAAAACAACCTTAGGCCCTTTAGGCTATGGTTATGTAGAGATTTCGCCACCTCAAGAGCATATTCAAGGCCCACAATGGTGGACATCTTATCAACCTGTTAGCTATCGATTAATAAGCCGCTTGGGCGATGAAGCTTCTTTTAAAATAATGATTGCTCAATGTCATGCAGCAGGTGTTAAAGTGATTGTAGATACAGTTATTAATCATATGTCCATGTTAGAAAAAGGTGTGGGTGTAGGCGGTTCTGTATTTAGTAAATATGACTACCCCGGTTACTATCAAGTACAAGATTTCCATAACTGTCATTCTGAAATTAAAGATTATAGTAATCGTTATGACGTACAGAATTGTGAATTAGGTGGGCTTCCCGATTTAGACACCAGTAGTCCCTATGTTCAGGCTAAAATTGCAGAGTATTTAAGTAAATTAATTAAATATGGTGTAGATGGCTTTCGCATCGATGCAGCTAAACACATCTCAGCCCATGATTTGCAACAAATTCAATCAAAACTTACTGATGTTAATAAAATATGGGTACAAGAAGTCATTTATGGTGAAGGCGAAGCTATTCATCCCAATGAATATATTGAGCTTGGCTCTATTGATGAATTTCGCTATGGCCGCGATTTAAAAAGAATGTTTGAACAAGAGCGGTTAAGTTATTTAAATAATTTTGGCGAAGCTTGGGGATACCTACCCCATAATAAGGCGCGTACTTTTATTGATAACTGGGATACAGAACGCAATGGCTCCACTTTAAATTATAAAAGTGGTACCAATTATATTCTTGCTAATGTCTTTATGTTGGCTCATCCATATGGTTCGCCTAATATTTTTTCTGGTTATGAATTTTCAGATTTTAATAGTGGTCCTCCTAATGAAGGTAAAGTCATTGACTGCTTTCAGGATGGCTGGACTTGCCTACATAGAAGAAGACAAATTGCTAATATGGTCAACTTTCGTAATGTAGTTGCTGATGCGCCCTTAACCAATTGGTGGTCAAATGGCTATCAAGCCATTGCTTTTGCTCGTGGTGACAAAGGCTATATCGTTATTAATCATGAAGCGAGTACACTTAGTAGGACATTTCAATCAACGCTACCCGCTGGCGTCTATTGCGATATTTTACATGCTGATTTTACAAATGATAAGGGTTGCACAGGCTCTCAATATACAATAGATACAAACGGCCGTTTTACAGCTAATATTCAGCCTAACAATGCCATAGCATTACATATTGGTGCAGCAAATTTACAACGATAGTAAGAGGTTTAAATAAGATGTTTCACCTAGAGTGCATAAACTAATTCTTTTATAGAGGCTAAGTTTTCAATTACTTCCATTACTTTTTCAAGATCTTTACCAGGATCAATGTAGTTAAAATTAGGATGCTCAAACTTTTTAATTGTATTTAGAAAAGAAATGATTGAATCCTTTTCCTCTAATTTAAGTTTATCTACTGCGTACTTCAATGTATCGGAATGCTCTGTACATTTTGATGACATTGAAGGTGCAAATAGAATTTTTCCATCTACTAACCAATGAGTCTCATCATTTATAATTAATGATTGATTTTCAGGCAAAATATTTTGTAGCTGCGATAAAATATAATTTAAATGAGAATAATTAGTATGTGAAACAAGTACAAATTGCACATCATTATGACTATCTAAAAAATTTTTAAATTTTGTAATCCGCTCTAATGAGCTTTTATCAAGCTCACACATGGAGTTAAAAATTTTATTAAATTCAGTAAAAGATATCTCTACTTGAAAGTATTGATTAAATTGGTCACAAAATTGTTTGACTGTAATATTTCCTAGTCGTAAAGGGGTTAGATTATTAGCCATCCATTGCCAAACAGCCTCACCTGAAACTTCCTTATGTTGCGCTTTGAACCAATTTTCAAATCCTAATTTTAAAATATCAAGTTTTGATGAAACAAATTGTCCTAAAGAAAAAACTGCAATAATCATAAAAATTACCAATCATTTTTAAATGGGCGCAATTATATCAAAGTCAATTATTTTGCATATTAAAATTAACAATCATTTAAAATAAACCAATTTTCTTTTAAAATTCAGCTACGAAATTCAAGTTACCCGTAGGTTAGTTGATCTTCTTTTTCACTGATTTCGCTTTTCTTTTCGGGTTCACGCTGAGCAAATATGCTCTGTTTAACTAAGTGCGAAGTCGAATTTAAACTTGATTCAATTTCAAGCGAATTAGGTTTGTTTTTAAAATCATCTGTACAATTAATTAGGGTTTGAACTAATTCATTAGAAGAATTTGGATCATGTTTGCCATCGACGAACCGGTACCATAAGTTAGGCTTTATTGTTAATAAGGCGTCTATTAGTTTCTGCGCAAAAATGGGTGGCGCTTCTGTATCTTCAGCGCCCTGAACAATGCGCATATCAATATTTTTAAGATTTACTAATAGTGCTTCACTTAAAAGATTTAATCCCTTGTAAGCTTGCCTAAAAAGAGTGCTTTCAAAAACAGCAAGCGTTCTTTCAATAGGTTCTATCTTCTCTGGAATGGTTCTTAAATTTTCTAATGTTTCTTTGCTTGGATTATCATTAAAATCTTCAAACGCAGTCCATAAATATTGGGCGGCAGAATCATTTTCGTTAACACAAAGCTGGTAATATGTTTCTACAAAGCTTTGGGAAGAATTAGTATCTACATTAAATCCTTTTAAACGAGCATATGAAACTAAAATATCAAATGCTTCTGGGCCAAGTTCGGGAAAACGCTCTTTAAATAATTTTTCATTATAATAAACATCCATCTCTTCAATGGTGTTTAAGAAAATACCGTAAATGATAAGGCCTGTAATATGCTGCGGATATTTTGCAGCATAATATAGAGAAAGGGTTGAGCCCCAAGAGCCACCAAAAACTAACCATTGCTTAATGTTTAAAGATTGTCTTAACTTATCAAGATCTTGCGCCATATCATCAATAGTTAAATCACTAAATTGTTTGGGATGAGCTGTTTGATTGGCAACGGAAGGTTTCGATTGGCCGGTACCGCGTTGATCATAGAGAATAATATTATAGTGCTTAGGATCAAACCATTGACTACATTTAGGGGCACAAGCACCACCAGGCCCGCCATGATTATAAACAACAGCAGGCCCATTAGGGTTACCTCGCTGTTCATAATAGATAAAGTTGTCTTTTGTAACCTCTATGAATCCAGAGGAATGCAGGTCGGCGATAGGATATTTATCTAACTGAGGCATAATTATTTTTTATTATTTAATTTATTGCATTATATTAAGAGAATTAGCATAAAAGCTATTAATCTTTTTTGCTTATTTACTAGAGATCAACTCAAGTTAATTAAAAATTTCTAGATCTAATAAACAAGTCAGGAGTCTTTAACATTGCAGACTTTATTGCTTACTAGTAGTTGAATACGGATTTCACTTCGTTTCACTCCAGCTACTGCTATATTAGCTTATATACGGTAAATTATTTCTTCTTATCTACGTGCCGCGACTCGTTCGCGGCATCCAAGCAATGTCGAAATTAACTCATAGCAACCAATCTTTTTTCAAAGATTAATCTGAATTTGTAAAGGAAACATATTCCAAAAAATATGCAACTGATTAATATTTCCTAGATACCGCGAACAGTAGTCGATAGTGTGAACAAGTTATGATTCGTAGGCGGTAGATGGTGTATTTTATGGAAGAATTTAACTACTGATTAATATTTTCTAGATGCCGAGACAACTCGTATAGAGTTGGCTAAATACTTATATTTAATTATAAAGCCAACTAAGCGTGAATACTTAAAATATAGCGATTAGGCCTGTAATGAATTCCAACTAGACTTAATTATTCTTTTTATTAAGATTCTCAGCTAACAATTCTTTAATCTCTAATAAAATTTTATCCTGCGTACTAAGGTCGGTATGGGTTTCTTCTTTTCTTTGTTGTAAAAGATTAATGAACTTAATAACGATGAATATAGCAAGTGCAATTAAGGTAAAATCAAAAACAGATTGCAGGAAAGCGCCCCATTTAATAACGGCCTGTCCTATTCTAAACACTTTATTGGTAATATTGATACCACCTAGCAACAAGCCAATAGAAGGCATAATAATGCCATCGACTAGCGATGACACTATTTTACTAAATGCGCTGCCGATAACGACTGCAACTGCTAAGTCAACGACATTGCCGCGCATGGCAAATTGTTTAAACTCGCTTATGAATCCCTTCATTTAATACCCTTTATTTTATTATTTGTGCTGCAACTGTTGCTTTGATTTCATTGACTTTGGTAGCAAGATCTTCTGGAACCTGGCCTCCTCCTTGCGCCATATCATCTCTGCCGCCTCCTTTGCCGCACAAAAGCTTAACTAACGTTACCGCTGATAGCTTACGCTCAATTAAACTTTTACTTAATCCTGCAACAACATTAATTCGCTGCCCGTCAATTACATATAAAACAATCACAGCATTATTAAGACTACCTTTTAATTGATCAAGTGTAGTACGTAAACTTTGATTATCCATATCAAGTTGTTTGATTAATAAGCTCACATCACCTATTTTTTCTATTTCTTTAGTTAACTCACTACCTTGATTTGCTGCAAGCTTTGCCTGTAATTTTGTTATTTCTTTTTCTTGCTGCTTAAAGTCTTGTAAAAACTGATCCACTTTATTAATTACTTTATCGGTATTTACTTTAAAACGTTGGGCTATCACTTCGAATTGTTGAAGTTGTTGATTAGTCCATTCCAGGGCATGGGCACCGGTCATAACTTCAATTCTTCTTACACCACTTGCAATACCATATTCAGAGATAATTTTAAAAAGGCCAATATCACCTGTTCGCTTGACATGCGTTCCACCGCATAACTCTTTCGAGAAATCACCTACAGATAAAACTCTTACTTCATCGCTATACTTTTCACCAAATAAAGCTTCAGCACCGCTTTTTTTAGCATCATCAAGTGACATATGGTGAGTAGCAACTTCTATATTTTCTCTTATTTTATTATTAACCAAAATTTCTAATTGTTGGAGTTGATCGTTAGTTAAAGGCTCAAAATGAGAAAAATCGAAACGAGCTCGACTTGCATCAACTAATGATCCTTTCTGTTGTACATGAGAACCAACAACATTTTTAAGCGCAGCATGCAAAAGATGAGTTGCTGTATGATTTAAACGGATGGCATTACGACGCTCGATATCAACTTCGGCTTTTATATCCTCACCAACACTTAACTGACCTTCTAAGATTTTACCGTAATGTACAATAGCTTGGCCAAAGCGTTGCGTATCAATTACTTGAAAACGCCCCTCAGCACTCATTAGATAACCTTGATCGCCTACCTGGCCACCACTTTCTGCATAAAAGGGTGTGTTATCGAGAATAATTGCGCCCTTTTGCCCTTCTGTTAACTGTTTGCTCTTCTGATCCTCATGTAAGATAGCTAAAATTTTGCTATCCATATGATCACTATCGTAACCATGAAAATTAGAGGATTCCTCCTGAATATGTACGCTTGAATAATCCGCTGTAAATTGACTAGCTGATTGTGATAATTTCCGCTGCTGCTGCATGCAATGATTAAAGCCTTCAACATCGACTACAAGGTTTTGTTCACGAGCAATATCTTGCGTTAGATCAAAAGGGAATCCATAAGTATCATACAGTTTAAAGGCAACCTCACCCGGAATCTCTTTCGTATTTAAACCCTGTATTTGATCTTGTAATAAGCGCAAACCTTGCTCTAGTGTTTTTTCAAATTGGTTTTCTTCTTGGATAAGAACACGTTCAATTTGCTCTCTATTAGCCACTAACTCTGGATAAGCTGCCCCCATTACTTCAATGAGCGGATTAACTAATTTATAAAAGAAAGGCAACGGTAAATTTAATTTACTGCCGTGACGTACAGCACGACGAATAATACGTCGTAGTACATAACCTCGTCCTTCATTACTAGGTAAAACGCCGTCAGCAATTAAAAACGCGCAAGCTCGAATATGATCAGCAATAACCTTTAAAGAAGGATGATTGGCGTCAACGGAGGGTAATAAACCAAAAACAGGGTGACTAGTTTTAACTGAAGGTAATAATGCAGTAATAGCTTGTATAATATGTTGGAAACTATCTATCTCATAATTATTATGTACACCTTGAACAACAGCGGCAATTCGCTCTAATCCCATGCCTGTATCAACAGAAGGCTTTGGTAAAGGATGCAAATCGCCCGTCTTATCTCGGTTAAATTGCATAAACACTAAATTCCAGATTTCTATGTAACGATCGCCATCCGCTTCAGGAGTTCCTGGGGGCCCTCCAGGAATATCTGGGCCATGATCATAAAAAATTTCTGTGCAAGGGCCACAAGGACCTGTTTCCCCCATTGACCAAAAATTATCCTTTTCACCACAACGTGAAAACTGATTAGGCGAAATACCAATTTCATTGAGCCAAATATTAGCTGCTTCATCATCATTTAAGTAAACAGTAATCCATAGTTTTTCTTTAGGAAGCTTTAAAACGTTAGTTAAAAATTCCCACGCATATTGAATTGCTTCGCGCTTAAAATAATCACCAAAACTAAAATTACCAAGCATTTCAAAAAATGTATGGTGCCTTGCTGTGTAACCTACATTTTCAAGATCATTATGTTTACCACCTGCCCGTACACAACGCTGCGCACTTACCGCACGCGTATAAAGCCTAGACTCAAGACCTAAAAAAATTTCTTTAAACTGAACCATACCGGCATTAGTAAATAATAAGGTTGGATCATTGATAGGAACAAGTGAACTAGAAGGAACTAACTGGTGATTTTTTGTTGTAAAAAAATCAAAAAATGCTTGTCTAATTTCAGAGCTTTTCATAATTACAAATTCATTGTTAATTGCTAATTAAGTTGGCACAGTATACTCATTAATTTATAAAAACTCACTTTTTATAAAGTATATGCAAATATAAAGTAGGTAGCGAGAAGGCTATCTAGAAGAAAGAATGATCTTAATAAGAATTTACGACAAAACTTTAACAAATTATTTTTTACGATTATGTACAATTTTAGCAGCAATTTCAGCAGGAAAACCGCGATAAAGTAAAAATCGTATTTGTTTTTGTATATCAGAAATTAACTGTCTATTTGAATCTTTAAATTTTTTTTGCCAAACAAAGTAAGCCTGCTCTTCCCACTGTTCTTGATAATTTTCTATCGTTTGCGCTATTAATTCTTTATTAATATATTTAGCCTGTAATTCTTGCATAATTCTTACAGGCCCATAACCTTGCTGAAATCTAGTATGACAAAGTGATTCAGCAAATCGCTCATCACTTTGTAAGTTAAGCTCTTGACACCTTAAAACAGCATCTTTGCTTTCTTGTAAGAAAAATCCTTTGCTAGTTAATTTATTAATTAATTCACGCATTCCATGTTCGCGCCTTGCTAATAAACGCACGGCGCAATCATATGCCTTAGTCATCCATAGACTCTAATTCTTCAGCAGTTGCCTCTTCAGGTTGAATAGCTCCTTTTTTATTTAATAACTCTGTTCTAATTTGCTTTTCTAACTCTGCAGCAACGTCTGCTTTTTCTTTAAGATAAACACGCACATTTTCCTTACCCTGGCCAATTTTTTCTTGCTTATAACTGTACCAAGCACCTGATTTTTCAATCAGACCTAATTGCGTACCTAAATTAATGATTTCACTTTCACGTGAAATACCTTCATTATAAAGAATGTCAAAATCAACAGTCTTAAAGGGAGGTGACACTTTATTCTTAACAACTTTAACACGTGTCTCGTTACCTAGTATTTCTTCACCCTTCTTAATTGAACCAACACGGCGAATATCTAAACGCACAGAAGCATAGAATTTTAAAGCATTACCACCTGTGGTTGTTTCAGGATTACCAAACATAACACCAATTTTCATGCGAATTTGGTTAATGAAAATAACTAAGGTGTTTGAGCGTTTAATGTTCGCTGTTAATTTACGTAGCGCTTGTGACATCAGTCGAGCTTGTAAACCCACATGCGCATCACCCATATCCCCTTCAATTTCTGCTTTAGGAGTTAGAGCGGCAACGGAGTCAATAATAATAACGTCTACTGCTGCTGAACGAACGAGCATGTCAGTGATTTCTAAAGCTTGCTCACCAGTATCAGGTTGAGAAATTAATAAATCGTCAACGTTTACGCCTAATTTTGCAGCATAACTAGGATCAAGTGCATGTTCTGCATCGATAAAAGCAGCCGTACCACCTGCTTTTTGGCATTCTGCAATAACTTGCAATGTTAAGGTAGTTTTACCTGATGACTCAGGACCATAAATCTCTACAATACGGCCTTTAGGTAATCCCCCAATGCCTAATGCAATATCAAGACCTAATGAACCTGTTGAGATTGCTTCGATGTCGCGACTTAATAGATTATCATCGCCTAAACGCATGACAGAACCTTTACCAAATTGACGTTCAATTTGTGCGAGGGCGGCGCCTAAAGCTTTTTGTTTATTAGTTTCCATGATGTTATCCAAGATAGTCTACAAAGAATAAATTATCCCACATATGCCTGTTTGCATCAAACAATTATTAACCATTTGATAAATTATTAAGACAATTAAATGGACGCTATGAGCATAAAAAAACGTATACTTTTAAAGTGATTGATTTAAAAATAAAAATATAAATTTACAGATTCTGTATAGTATGTTTCGTAAACTAAATTTACAGATAAGGCAAACTTTTATCTATCAAGGATTGCACTCCCTTAAAAGCTTGTTGGCAGGTCAGTAATCGAATCGTTTCCCGTGTTTTCTTTTGAAAATAACAATAGTCAATGACTGGTTGCTCATCTCTTAAGGCAAAAGCAAGGTAAACTGTTCCTACTGGTTTTTCTAAACTACCTCCTGTGGGGCCTGCGATTCCAGTTACTGCTACGGCAACATCAGCCTTACTTTGCGCTAAAGCGCCTTGAACCATTGCTTGAGCTACCTCTTTACTTACAGCGCCATGCTTTTTAATAAGATTTAACTCAACATCAAGCATCTCATGTTTAGATAAATTACTGTAAGTTACAAACCCTCGATCAAACCAAGCTGAGCTGCCAGGCAACTTTGTTAAAAAACTTGCTATTAATCCACCCGTACAGGATTCTGCTGTAGTAATAACTAGCTGGTTCATTTTCAAAGTGTTAGTTAAATTTACCAATAATATGTCTAAATTGTGCATGTTTAAGATCTAAATGAAAGTGAGAAGTTAAAAGAGTAAGGTAACTAAATAGAATTTAAATATTAAGTAGTATACTGAAAAATGATTCCCCCATTAATAAATGGGGGCATCTCTAACATGACTATCCTATGTTAATATTAGAGCCTGTTAGCCTCAATGTTGTAGCGCTATCTAAACTAATTATTGATTAGTTTTATTTGCATCTTGAGATTGAGTGTCTGCTTTATTTACATTAGCATCGCTTGAAAGCTCAGCGTTGACATCTTTATTAGCATTATTTAAATTGCTTTGAGTTTGATTATCAGTTGCATTGTTGTTTCTATTAGCATCATTTTCGCCGCAAGCAGTTAATACCAAAGCCATAAAAGTAGAAGCTATCACTAGGGCTAAACGTTTCATAATATTTCTCTCCATAGTTAAAATTCTGTTTAATTCCGTTTAATAGTCTAGCAAAAATTTGTCTTAAGTGAAGGACTTAAGTTAAAAAACATCTTTATTATTATAGTCGCACTTAATCTATTTTGCAGAGTTTGTTAAAATGTCCAAATTTACAACAGCGAGTTGTTATGTATACTAGCCATACGCCAATGATGCAACAATACTTAAGCATCAAAGCTCAATATCCTGATATGCTTTTATTTTATCGCATGGGTGATTTCTATGAATTATTTTTTGATGATGCAAAAAGAGGTGCTCGTTTATTAGATTTAACGCTAACTCATAGAGGACAATCAGCAGGAAAACCTATCCCAATGGCAGGAATACCCTATCATGCTGTTGAAAATTATTTAGCCCGACTTATTAAGAAGGGTGAATCTGTTGCGATTTGCGAGCAGATTGGTGATCCAGCCACAAGTAAAGGGCCCGTTGAAAGGCAAGTAACACGCATTATTACACCAGGTACTGTCACCGATGAAGCCTTACTAGATTCGCGGCGAGACAATTTATTGCTTGCTATTTATTTTTATCGACAACAATTTGGTTTGGCTTGGGTAGATTTAAGTGGTGGTCGATTTTATCTATCAGAAGCCAAAGACGAGAGCCAATTGCAAGCTACTATTAATCGTCTTAAACCAGCTGAAATTCTTATTGCCGAGAATTTTTCATTTTCTAAATTTCAAGCAAACCAATCTGTTATAAAAACGCGTCCAGCTTGGGAATTTGATTTACAACGAGCGCGTCAATTATTATGTGAGCAGTTTGCTGTAAATAACCTTAAAGGACTAGGTGAGCCAGACTATACTAATGCTTTTCCCGCTGCAGGCTGCCTATTATTTTATTTGCAAGCGACCCAGCGTCAAAGCTTACCGCACTTAAAGCACTTAACGCTTGAAAAAGATGACGATTATTTGCAAATAGATGCTGCAACACAAAAACATTTAGAGCTCTTTGAAAATTATCAAGGAGAACGTACTAACTCTTTACTTGCCATTCTCGATCATACTGTTAATCCTATGGGTAGTCGCTTACTCAAGCGTTGGCTAGGTAGACCACTACGCCAACATAAACTGCTTCAGCACCGCCTAGATGCAGTGAGTGAATTACTTATTAATCGACAAGATATTAAACTTCATACTGTATTGAGTGAGTTTTGTGATATTGAAAGAATATTATCTCGGATTGCTTTACGCTCAGCTAGACCTCGTGATTTAGTCAGCTTAAGACAAGCATTATCATTATTACCTTCTTTATTAGAGGCTTTAACAACTAATCAGTCTACTTTAATTAAACAACAAATTAGGCAATTAACTCCTCAGCCTGATTTAGTTGATCTTTTAACTAAAGCAATTGTCGATACACCGCCCGTTCTTATTCGTGATGGTGGCGTTATTGCTCTAGGTTTTGATGAAGAGTTGGATGAATTACGCGCTTTAAGCACGAATGCTAATGAGAAAGTTTTAGAATTAGAATTCAACGAAAAACAGCGTACAGGCCTATCGTCATTAAAAGTGGGGTTTAATCGCGTTCAGGGTTATTATATTGAATTAGCGCGTGGCCAAGCAGATAAAGCCCCTGCTAATTACCAACGTAAGCAAACGCTTAAGAATGTTGAACGCTACATTACGCCTGAATTAAAGGTATTTGAAGAAAAAGTCTTATCTGCCCAAGCTAAAGCGCTTGCTCGAGAAAAATGGCTTTATGATAACTTATTAACTGCCCTTATTGATTATATCCCTACTTTAAAAGATATTGCTGATGCTTGCGCAAAACTCGACGTACTAGCCAATTTTGCCGAGCGAGCTTACAACTTTAACTGGTGTAAACCGACATTGGTATCGGAAGATATTATTCAAATCAATCAAGGACGTCATCCCGTTATTGAGCCCCTTTTAAAAGAAGAATTTATTGCTAATTCTCTTATACTTAAACCCAAACAAAATATGCTCCTTATTACTGGCCCAAACATGGGAGGTAAATCAACATTCATGCGCCAAAATGCTTTAATTGTGTTATTAGCGCATTTAGGCAGCTATGTACCTGCAAAAGATGCTATAATAGGCCACATTGATAAGATATTCACTCGTATTGGTGCAAGTGATGATTTAGCCTCGGGACGTTCAACGTTTATGGTTGAAATGACAGAAACGGCGCACATTTTGCGGCAAGCAACTGAAAAAAGCTTAATATTAATTGATGAGATTGGTCGAGGTACAAGCACTTATGATGGGATGGCACTTGCCTATGCCACTTGTGCCTATCTTGCTAGCAAAGTTAAAGCATATACTTTATTTTCTACTCATTATTTTGAATTAACGCAATTACCACAAATATTCCCTTGTATTAAAAATGCTCATTTGCAAGCTAAGCTAACTCAAGATAAGATAGTTTTTCTATATCGCCTGGAAGAAGGTTATGCAAATCGTAGTTATGGGTTAGAAGTCGCGCAACTTGCAGGTATCCCAGCAGAAGTTCTTGAGCTTGCTACTCAATATCTACAGACTGTACCTTCTATTAAAAAACCTGAAGTAAAGGCTAATGAGAAAATAACTAAGCCTGAAAACAATATTCTTAAGCTTTTAGCAGAACTTGATATTGATAATTTAACGCCCCGTATGGCTTTTGATCTAATTTGTAGATTAAAACAAGAAACAGACCACGTATTATGTTAATGCTTTAACAAATATGAACAATAGACCTTTATTAGCAAAATATCAAAGTGATTAGTCACAAAATTATAGTTGAGAATTAAGTATGAATAAAACAGTCCGCTTGCTCATTATTATTTTATGCCTACCTTTATTTATTGCTGCCGAAGATGTCAAAAACATTCAAATTAATGGTGTAAGTGGGAAATTACTTGATAATATTCAAACAAGACTAACTGAAATTGCGCAAAATAAATCGTTAAAAGAGGAATCAGAAGAAGAACTAAAATCGCAGGTTGAAAAGGCAATGGCCCCTTATGGTTTTTTCAAACCAACGATTCGAATTTCTTATCAACCTAATAAAACTATTTTTAATATTATTCCAGGACCAAGATTAATAGTAACTAAAATTGACACAAATATTATTGGTGCAGGAAAAGATAATCCTCGTTTCATCCAAGCTCTAAAAGAATTGCCTATTAAATCAGGTAAACCTTTCAATAGTGCTAATTATGAAACAGCTAAACAAAATTTAATGAGTGTTGCTGAACAAGAAGGTTATCTACGAGCCTCTTTTGAAAAATCTGAAGTTCTTATTGATAGAAAAAAATATATAGCTACTATCATTCTTATTTTTGATACCGGGCCACAATATTACTTTGGTCAAGTTCGTTTTGACCCAACTTACATTTCACCAGATCTTTTACATCGATTCGTCCCTTTTAAATATGGTCAGCCTTATTCAGCTGACAAGGTTTTAGAATTTAATAATTATTTAAGCGGCAGTGGCTATTTTAAAGCAGTTAATGTGCAACCTAAACAAAATGAAAAGTCACAAATTATTCCTATTGATGTTCATTTGCAGCGGGCATCAAGAATTAATTATTCTCTAGGTTTAGGTTTTGGAACAGATACAGGTATTCGTGGTAAAGCAGGTGTCCATATTGCCCCTGTTAATCGAGCAGGACATAAATTTAATGCAGTTGCTTTAGGCTCTTTTAATGAAAATTCCTTACAAACACAATATGTAATTCCGGGCAAAAATCCTATTACTGATCAATATGAAGCACTGGGTAGCTTTTCTAATTTAAATTACAATGCGGCTTACAGTAATTCGCTATTACTTTCATTAGCCCAACGTCATAATTTACCTACATTCCAACGCTTATTGTCTTTAAATGCACTTTTTGAACGTTTTAACTATGATAATCAACCTACATTTGAAAAAACGACTAAAAACACATTATATCCTAAGGCTACCTTTACTTGGCTTAATAAATCTGATCAACTTTTCTCACCCAATGGTTATAAGTTAACTCTAACTGGGTTAGGCGCGACTAAAGCACTACTTTCTGATATTAATTTCTCGCAAGTGTTGCTTGATGCCCGCGCTGCCTATATGGTAGACCCTATCAGAACACGCTTCTTTTTCCATACTATTCAAGGAATAACGGTAATTAATGATATTTATCAATTACCCGTCTCCCTAGGTTTTCTATTAGGTGGCTCCGATAATTTAAAGGGTTATAATTATAACGCTTTAGGACCTGGTAAAATTTTAACCTATGGTGGTATTGAGGTTCAAAAAGAAACAGTAGAAAATTGGTATGTTATTGGTTTTTATGATGTCGGTGATGTGTATAAACCTCACTCTAAGAATGTTAAGCAAGATGTTGGACTTGGCTTAATGTGGGTCTCCCCAGTTGGGCCTATTAAAATTGGTATAGCACAGGCGATTGAGTCAGACTTTAAAATGACTTCCGGTAAAAAACCTAAGTTAGTTATTAATATAGGACCTGATTTATAATGCATGTTATTTATCGAACACTTAAGATTACGTTTTACAGTTTGCTAATTACCCTCTTATTATTAGCTACTATTGTACTTTTCTTATTAGGAACTACGCCTGGTTTATGGACGTCAATAAAAATTGCTCAATATATTGTACCAGGTAATCTAAGGGTTAATTCTGTCAAAGGAAATATTTTTAATCATATTGGACTTAAAGAGATCGCTTATTCTGATAAGGATTATGCTGTAAACATATCTAATTTAGATCTAAATTGGTCTATAGCCGATCTATTAAAGAAAAGGTTAACAATTAATAATTTGCAAGTTGATGAAGTTAACCTTGTTATCGTTTCAAAAGAGCAAGAAACAGTAACCTCGGACTCTAAGCTTACCTTACCTCATTTTAACTTACCTCATTTACCCCTAAGCATTGTTATTCATAATGCAGATATCAATCGTGTTAAAATTAACCAAATTAACTCAACTAAAGAAATAGAAAAGATTCACCTACAAGCTAACCTTACTAATCAGCAATGGCAATTTCAGAACGTTAGCTTAATAACGAATGGTCATATTGTTCAAAGTGATGCAGTTATTAGCTCAATAATGCCTTACCCAGTAACTGCATCCGCTCAAATACAACCAGCTCACTTAACACAAGTTGGTTTAAATGGGCAAATTCACTTAAGTGGTAATTTTCTTAATTATTCTCTTACTGGACAATTTACCAACCCGACCCCTTTTACTGTTAAGGGCAATATTATTAACGGCTCACAACTAAATTTAGTGGGTAATTGGGAAAATTTAACCTGGCCTCTTACTAAAGATTATCAATTCGTCAGCGAACAAGGTCAATTAAAAGTAAATGGCGAATTACCTAATTTAACGCTGGCGTTAAATGGACAAATTAAAGAACCTCTTTCCTCTACCTTACAGATAAATGCAGCTACTACTGCTACTGGGGCACATGCAAAGGCAAGCCTTTTATCTAAAGTAGGTAATGTCAATTTAGATTTATCTTATGATAATAATCAATTGCCTCATTTAAAAGGAAACTTAAAATCCCACTTAGCCGACGAAGATGACAAATTAGGCTTACCGATTAAACAAGTTCAGGCTGAAAATTACTTTTCTGGTGAATCACTTCCTACGCTTTCCTTATATAGCCAAATCACTGGACGCTATAATGACAGTCCGGTTAAAGTAATTGTCCATTATAATAAACAAACTTTAGAAGCTGCCATAGATTTAGGTCCTAACCATTTTCAAGTGAATGGCTCTGCACCATTCCCTTGGAATTTGAAAGCATCTATACCCCAACCGTCATTGCTACATCCTTATTTGAATGGCCTAAATACAACAATTACCGCTGAAGCTGCATTGTCAGATGAGCAAAAAGGCGATTTACAACTTTCTATAAGCAAGGGTGAGTTTAAAACTCCTGAATTTACTAAGGTAAATTTTGCAGGCGGAAATATAGTCGCAAAGCTCGATGAAACACAACTGCGTGCCACAGGTAATCTAATTCTAGATGACGCCAAGAAAATGCTTCTTTCGTTTAGTTTACCAAAATTTAACTATTTTAAAGGTGACTTAAAACAGCAAAGTGTCAATGGTAATTTACAACTTATAGTTAATTCCTTAGCTTTTTTAAGCGATTTTAGCCCTGAGATTAAAAAACTTGAAGGTCATTTAGGCGCGAATTTAAAAGTAACTGGCACACTTGGTAAACCTACTATTGATGGCGAAGTGCAATTAACTAAAGCAAGTATCGCTATGCCTAGCCTAGGTATTAATCTAAATCCAATCCAATTAACCTTACTTAGTAGCGATAAAAAATGGCAAGTGCAAGGTGAGGCTGTTTCAGGCGGGGTTCCTTTATTTATCAATGGTAAGGGTGAATTTATGCCAAGTGTTAAAGGAGCACTTACTGTTAAAGGTGAACACGTTCCCTTAATCTCTAGCAAAGAGTATTTGATTAATATTTCACCTAATTTAAACTTTGAATTTACTCCTTCTGATTTAAAGATGAAGGGACAGGTTCTTATACCTAAAGCTATCATTAAACCGCAAACATTTTCAAATTCAGTCAGTTTAACTGATGATGTAGTCTTTGTTGATAAAAAGGAATCGCCCAATCCCTACGATATTGATACTGATGTTAAAATTGAAATGGGCGATGATGTTATGCTGACTGTAAAGGGGTTAGAAGGCCACTTAATAGGTGCAGTTAACCTTCGCCAGCTCCCACAGGGCCCCTTAACAGCGACGGGTAAACTAGATGTAAAAGATGGGAAATATCAAGCTTACGGACAAGATTTAACTATTGAAAAAGGTCAACTTTTATTTACTGGTGGATTAATCAATAATCCTGCTATTCAAGTACGTGCTATCAGAAAATTTAACAACACCACTAATAATACGCTTGCCGGTTCAAATCATTTATTTGATTTTAATTCTTCTAATATTCAAACACTGGATTTTGGTAAATACACGACAGTGGGTATTGAGGTGAAAGGACGCTTAAGTAAGCCCAAAGTGGAATTATTCTCAGTGCCATCTACTTTATCTCAAGCGGATATTTTATCCATGCTACTTCTTGGTAGACCAGCAAACCAAGCTGATAAATCAGGCGCCCAATTAATATTAGCTGCAGTCTCAGCCCTTAACCTTGATTCCAGCAGTGGAGGTACGCAGCTCTTATCTCAATTAAAGAAAGGCTTAGGCATCGATTTTAATATAGAAAACAATATTCAATATAATCAAAAAACTAATGAAAGCACCGATAAAACTAGCTTAGTTATAGGTAAGTCTTTATCAAAAAGGTTATATCTAAGTTATAACGTTGGTTTATCAAAAACAGATACCAATGTTTTAACTTTAAAATATTTACTTAATAAATTTTTTAGTGTGCAAGTTAATGCTAGTACGACAGGTAGTGGCATTGACTTATTCTACACCCATCAGAAGGACTAAGTTGTATGTTAGATTATCATTTACCTTTACGCTTAAAAAGATTACGTCGCACGCCCCTAATTCGAGCAATGGTGCAAGAAACGCGTCTACATCCACAACAGTTTATTGCGCCTATCTTTATAGACGAAGCAATTAATATCAAGCGCGAAATTACTAGTATGCCAGGACAGTTTCGACTACCCATCTCTGATTTAACCGAAGAGATTGAGGAGATTTCTAATCTTAATATTCCAGCTGTTTTATTATTTGGTATCCCTACTCATAAAGATGAAATTGGCAGCGCCTCGCTAAATTCTACCGGTATTATTCAACAGGCAATTCAACGTATAAAACAAGCTAATCCTAATCTGGTGGTTATTACAGATGTTTGCTTTTGTGAATACACAAACCATGGTCATTGTGGCGCTTTACAAGATGAGCTAGTTGATAATGATACAACATTAGCATTGTTAGGTAAGCAAGCAGTTAGTTATGCAGAAGCTGGTGCAGATTGGGTTGCGCCTAGTAGTATGACTGATGGCATGGTTGGTGCCATTCGCCAAGCACTCGATAACGCCGGTTTTCAGCAAACAGCAATTTTGAGTTATGCTGTAAAATATTGCTCCAGTTTTTATGGTCCTTTTCGTGAAGCAGCACAAGGTGCCCCGCAATTTGGTGACCGTAAGACCTATCAAATGAATCCTGCCAATAGTAATGAGGCTTTAAGAGAAGCGGCTATTGATTTGGAAGAAGGCGCGGATATGCTTATGGTTAAGCCTGCTATGAATTATTTAGATATTATCTATAAAATTAAAAATCATTTTCCTGAAGTGCCTTTAGGGGCTTATCAGGTAAGTGGTGAATATTCAATGTTAAAAAATGCTATACAGCAAGGTCTAATTGATGAAGAACGAGCAATAACTGAAAGCCTTTTAGCGATCAAACGTGCTGGAGCTGATTTAATTATTTCTTATTTTGCTAAGGACATAGCTCGTTTATTAAGACAATCGATTTAATTTAGTTTGCGGACGCTATTAATTATCTTAAGTTTGTCCTAAAGAGATTATATCTTTTGTCGTGATATACTCATGTCAGTGTAACGATTCACGGTGTATGTAATTAAGGAATATGAAGTCATCATCTTTCCTGCGCGGGAATGACAATTAAAATAAATAGGTTCTAAGCAGAAAAATTTGCATACCTGAACAGTTTACATGTCGCTGTATAAATGTTTTCAATGTTGATAAGCAATTTTAAGCAGATATAGCTAGATTCCTTAATAAATTTATATTAGCCAATAATCAAGAATGTTCTTCACATGTCATTGAGTAAAAAAATGAGCTTAATAAGCTCATTTTTAAACGGTTAAGTTCTTTTAAGTCAATACACACTATTTAGTCATGACTGGCGGTTCAGCACTGTCCATGGTCCATACGGCTTGTAGCGCAACTAAATCAGCTTTCCCTTTAGCTCTCGCGTTGATATTATAAGTACTGCCAGCACCAGCAGGATCAGTTCTATTGATAGGTACGCTACCAATACCAAATAGATGGGTATACCCGAAATCTACCCCTAAATTTTGATTATATTGGTAATGAGTACCAGCTGATAGTGCCCAGCGATCAGAATCAGCTATACGTATATCACGAAATTCATCAACCGTTGGCGTTTGATCATAACCACCACCTACACGAACTAACCATTGATTATTAACACGATAATTGGCACCAATAGATGCACGCCATGTGTTACGGTAGTCCGTAATTGATTCAGAAAATAGTCTAGCTTGCCCTCTTCCGGCTGCAAAACCAGCTACTTTATATAGTTGAATAGAACGTAAGGTATGCCAATTTGTATAGACAACAGAGCCTAGTAAAGCAAGGCTTTCATTAACATCATGGTAACCACTTAAGGTGACAATATCTGGTAGCTGAACGCTATTACTTGTAAGATCATTACTCCAGAACACGGGATCTCCAATCGCTGAAGCAGCAAGAATAGCAGATGCAGGCGTTACGTTAACTAAACCTGGTCTTGCTAATGGACCTGTTAAACGACTCCAACCATGAAACTTATGATTAACTTGCGACTGATAATTTATACCAATTCTAGAGTGGTTGTCATTAAACAAGGCTAAAGCACCAGCATGAAAACCAACGCCAAAGGAATCGCCTTTATTATATGAATAAGAGTCAAGTATTGTTGGGCTTAATCCTGGTACAGGTAATTGACCAAACGCAGGCGAACCAAGAACTCGATTTAATTTTACTCTTGCATACTGCAAATCAATACCAAGACCTAACGACAAATTTTCAGTTACTCGGCCACCAATTTCAGGCGCAAGGTTAGTTGTAATTACTTCACTATAAGTCGCTTGATAACGAACGGGGCCTGTTCTACTCCAATTGGTAGCTAATCCAAAAGGCGCATTCATGGTTAACCCAGCTGTAGCATTTGGACCTAAAGGGTAAGCCAAATGAAAGAATGGTACAAAACCATCATCTGCACCATCTAAATCATGAAACGATTGAGTATAAGTTCTTAAAGCAGGAACAGGAACAGTCTCAGTAAAAAATGTACTTGTCCCAGTAATTTTAGAGGAAGGAAAAATTCCTACGCCTCCAGTTACTACTTGTGGATTATGTATTAAAGCTAAACCAGCGGGGTTATACCAGCCAGTTGATGCGTCAGCTACTTCAGCAGCAACACCAGCGGCAAAGTTTCCAGTAGCTACAGCACTTGATTCCGTATATAGGGAAAAACTTCCAGCATAAGTATTACTTACTAAAATAGTAGCAATTGTAGTACTCAGGATTGTTCTCATAGGTTTTTGTATGCTCGACACACCTAACTCCTTACATTATAAAATGCATCCTAAATCTGCAGAGCAGAACATAATAAATGAATTAAAGTTATTTTCAAATGATTCTCATAAAAAAATTATAATTAAATCAGCGTATTATGCATATAAAATTCAACATGCATATCTAGGAATCATAATGGTTTTTTATTACAACCAGGACTTACGAAAAATACCAAAATTAAGACAAAAAATAGGTTTAATGAGGGAATTTAGATAGATAGACTAAATAACCGAATTAAACCTGTTTTTTTAACGAAGAGATTAGTGTTTTTCGTAAGCCCTAACAAATTTAACTCGCTAACTTGTCAGATAAAGGACTCCATGATAATGTGGTTTTTCTTTGTGCGGACAATTTTATGCAACAAGTAGTGACAAAATTTGGCGGTACCAGTGTCTCCTCTTTACAAACCTGGGAAAATATTGCACAAATTACAAAGCAGCATATTAAAAGTGGTGTTCAACCTATTATTGTCTGCTCAGCTATGGCTCAAATTTCAAATAAACTTGAGAAAGCAACTGAAGCCGCCTTATTTGATCAACATAAAGCCATTGAAGATGACATTATTGAAAGTTATCTCTCCCTTGCTCAAACACTCAATGTTTCACCCGATTTAATTAAAATTGAGATTGCTCAACTTAATCAATGGTTAACAGGTATTGCACTACTTAAAGAAGCACCTGCTAAAACGCGAGCTCAGATTTTAAGTTTAGGCGAATTAATGATGACCCGACTTGGTCATGCTTTTTTACAAAGAAAAGGAATTTCTTGCCTATGGTTTGATGTCCGTGAAGCCTTGGTTTCAGTGCCTGTCGCTGGTAATGATACTATTAATTTTCTAACGGCACGTTGTCATTGTGATCCAAACCCTGAACTTAAAAAAAGGTTACTTAATTCAGGTACGCAAGCCATTATTACTCAAGGTTTTTTTGCTGCTAATCCGCAAGGTGATACTGTTTTACTTGGCCGTGGGGGTTCGGACACATCAGCAGGTTTACTCGCTGCCATTGTCGGTGCGAAAAGTTGTGAAATTTGGACTGATGTACCTGGAATTTATACAGCCAATCCTCATCAATTTCCACATGCACGTCTTCTTAAACAACTCAACTATGATGAAGCTCAAGAAATTGCTTCTATGGGTGCTAAAGTTCTCCACCCTAATTGCTTACCGCCCGTACGCCAAGCTAATATCCCTTTGATTGTAAAATACACAAATATGCCTGAACATTCAGGCACACGGGTTACTCAAGATAGTGATGAGCTAGCGCCACCCATTAAGTCAATTCAAATAAAACATAGTATTGTTTTAATTTCTATTGATACTTTAAATATGTGGCATCAAGTCGGCTTTTTAGCTGATGTTTTTGCAGCATTTAAACACCATGGTTTTTCGGTTGATTTATTGTCTTCATCCGAATTTAATGTAACCCTATCTTTAGATACTAATGCAAAGCTTCATGAAAGACATAATCTTGAAGCATTAATAGAAGACTTAAATCAATTTGGTAAAGCAAAAATTATTGAGCCTTGTAGCGCCATTAGTTTAGTTGGTCATCATATTCGTACAATTCTTCCCAAACTAGGCCCTACCCTAGAAGTTTTTGAAGCTAAACAAATATATTTAATGTCATTGGCTTCGAATGACTTAAATTTAACTTTTGTTGTTGATGAATCACATGCAGAAAAACTCTGCCAGAAACTACATAATTTGCTTATTGAAAGTAATCCCCAGAGTTTTTACTACTCAAAAAGTTGGCATGAAGAGTTTGGTAATCCTGGGCAACGTAACATTCCTTGGTGGGAAAACAAACGTGATAAATTACTTGATTTAGCATATACCCATTCACCCTGCTATGTATATGATCGTGAAACGCTTATAAGACGCGCAGATGAATTATTAAAATTGCAAGTAATTGATCAACTATTCTATTCTGTTAAAGCAAATGCTAATAGCGATATTTTAAAAACTTTTTATAGTAAGGGGCTAGGATTTGAGTGCGTCTCTATCAATGAATTACAATTCATACTAAAATTATTTCCTGATATTGATCCAAAGCGTATCTTTTTTACTCCTAACTTTGCACCTAAACACGAATATGAATTTGCCTTATCTCTAAATTGCTATTTAACTATAGATAGCTTGTATCCTTTAGAAAACTGGCCAGAATTATTTAAAAATAAATCGATTTTCTTACGCGTTGATCCAGGAAGTGGCGCAGGTCATCATAAATTTGTCTGCACAGCCGGAAATGAATCAAAATTTGGCATACCACAAAGTGATTTAGAAATAGCACATAAACTTATTGCTGAACACCAAATTTCTGTGGTCGGCCTGCATGCTCATTCTGGTAGCGGTATCTTAACAACGGAGCTTTGGCAAAATACTGCGCAAATGTTAACCTTGTTATTATCCTTATTTCCTGATGTAAAAATTGTGAATCTAGGTGGGGGCTTGGGTGTCGTTGAAAAGCCAGGGCAACAACCTTTAGACTTGGCTGCTTTAGATGCTGCCCTGCTTGCTGTAAAAACCCGTTTTTCACATTTATCCTTTTGGTTAGAACCAGGACGCTACTTTGTCTCTGACAGTGGTATTATTCTAGCTAAAGTTACCCAATGCAAAGAAAAGGGCAAAGTACGATTTATCGGCATTGAAACAGGTATGAACTCTTTAATACGGCCTGCTTTATATGGCGCTTATCATGAAATTGTTAATTTAACTCGCTTAACAGATGAAAAAACAGATTTTTCGCATGTGGTTGGCCCTATTTGTGAATCGTCAGATACCTTAGGATATGACCGTCTTTTTCCTCGAACCTTTGAAAACGATATTATTTTAATTGCTAATACAGGTGCCTATGGCTATTGTATGAGTTCTAATTATAATCTAAGACCTCCTGCACAAGAGTTAGTAGTAGATTAACTATGCTTAAGGATAGTAAGCAACGGGAACAGGCGACTGATCCAAGGTATTCTTTTATTGTTCAAGCACCAGCTGGCTCAGGCAAAACAGAGTTATTAACACAACGTTATTTAAGACTACTTAGTACAGTAACTTCACCTGAGCAAATTGTTGCCTTAACTTTTACCCGTAAAGCAGCCAGTGAGATGCGTGAGCGGATAATAACTGCCTTACAACGGGCAGAAAAAGGTGGCGCAGCTAATACGCCCCATCAGCAATTAACCCAGCGCTATGCTAAAGACGCTTTAAATAATAGTCTAAAATATGATTGGCAGCTTCTTAAACAACCCGGCCGCTTAAAGATCATGACTATTGATGCGTTGTGCCAAACCATTAGTCAGGCAATTTTTTTAAATGATGAACAAATTCCTTATGCTAAAGTAAGTGAAGATCCACACGACCTTTATCAACAAGCTATACGCGATTGGTTAACTGATGTACTTAACAAAGACTTTTTGCACGAGCCTTTAAAAATATTACTTCATCATCTTGATAATCGCCAAGATCGATTAGTTCTTTTACTAAGTGATTTACTTAAAACTCGTGAGCAATGGTTGCCTGCTGTTTATGCAGCACATGAGCAAACAAAGGAAAATTTTGAACAAGCTCTCTACTTGATTGAACAACATGAATTACAGCGTTTTCTTGCTAGTTTTCCTTCAACACTATGTGAAGAGTTACGTAAACTATGTGCACAATTTGCCATGCTTGATTTAGAAATAAATCAAACAAGACAACCGCTACGAGAGTGGGCGACAGTCAATCAATTTAATCGCGCAATAGCGAATTGTTTAGCTTCTTTACTGCTGACAAAAGATAATAAGTTACGAAAAAGCTTTGATCACCATGTAGGTTTAAAAAGAGACAGTTGTAACAAAGAAATTTATGAGGACTTAAAAACTAGAAGTAAAAATATTTTATATAAGTTAAGCAACATACCACATTTTTTAAAATTACTAATTCGTTTAAAAAACCTTCCAGCTCCCTATTATAATGATGAGCAATGGGAGATTTTACAAGCACTTCTAGCGCTTTTACCTTTGTTAGCTGCTCACCTACAAGTTACTTTTTGTACCAAAAATCAAGTTGACTTCACTGCTGTTTCACAACAAGCGTTACTTGCACTTGGCGATGATTTATATCCTACAGACTTAGCCCTTTACCTTGATCATACAGTTCATCACATTCTTGTTGATGAATTTCAAGACACCTCTTTACAGCAATTTCAATTGCTTAAAAAGCTTGTTCAAGGCTGGAGCACCGACGATGGTAAAACATTATTTATTGTGGGTGATCCCATGCAATCCATTTATCGTTTTAGACAAGCTGAAGTAGGATTATTTATTAAAGCCCGTGAAGAAGGATTAGCCAGCATTAAGTTAATACCACTTGAACTTAGTGCTAATTTCCGATCCACTTCTGTTATTGTTGATTGGGTCAATGAGCATTTTAATTCTATTTTTCCTCCCCATGATGACATTGAAACAGGCGCTATTTCGTTTCATCACTCTAGTGCTGTAATAAATTCACCTGCAGACAGCTGGATAAAAGCGCAACAATTTAATGATAGACAGCAAGAAGCGGAAGCAGTTGTTCAATTAGTTGAACAAGAATTAGTTAAGTACCCAAAAGATACTATCGCTATCTTAGTTCGATCGCGTACCCATCTAGTAGAAATAATTCCCTTACTGCGGCGGAAAAATATTTCTTTTCAAGGGGTAGAAGTTGAAAAGTTATCAAGTTTAGCTCATTTAGTTGATATTTGGTCATTGACTAAAGCGCTACTGATGCCTGCTAATCGTCTGGCTTGGTTAGCTGCTATGAGAAGTCCTTGGTGTGGCCTATCTTTAAAAGACTTATATTATATTGCTAATTTTAATAAGCATCGCTCAATCTATTATACCCTTGCCCATTTAGATAAATTAACTCAATTAAGCAAAGAGGGCTTAATTCGCGCCCGTTATTTCTATACCGTTATGCAACGGGCTTTAAACACTCGTCAACAGAAACCACTAATAGAATCCTTAATTGAAATTATTAAGCAGTTGCATGGTGATTTACTTTTAAGTGATTCACAACAATTAGACATTGAACAATTTTTTAATTTGCTCAATAGATTTATAAAAGATGGACAAATTAATGATGTAACACAGTTTGAAATAGAGTTCAAACGACTCTACTCTCAAAATACGTCGTCTTCACGACTACATATTATGACTATTCATAAATCCAAAGGCTTAGAGTTTGATACTATTATTCTACCGAGTTTAGGCAGTAAATCGCAGCAGCAGGATAGACCTCTAATTCGTTGGTTAAAATTACCTAGACAAGTTGGTGATGACTTACTTCTTATGTCACCGATTCGGGCAGCGCAGCAGGAGCAATGCCTCTTATATAATTATTTAACAGATATTGACGCCGAAAAAGATAGCTATGAGCAGCAACGCCTTTTATATGTTGCTGTTACACGCGCTAGAAAAAGGCTTTATCTTTTTGACAATCACCAAAAATTAACACTTAATACCTTGCGTGAATTCTTAAGTAAACAACCATTTGCTTCCATAGATTACCCCACTCCAATGGCTAACCTACAAATGATGTTACCCCTATTAAGACGCCTACCTTTAGAGCACTATATAAAATCCAAAGAAATCCCACCTCTAGCAAGATCAAATATATCACTCGAACAAGATATACTTACGAAGCAAACAAACGAAGCTATTTATGAACTGCTCTATTGGATTTTTAGCCACCATCCAAAAAATATTACTGAACTACCTTGGATTATACTTCAGAAACGATTGCAAATGATGGGCTTTACTCATAGTGAGCAAACTAAAATCATTATTACCATTCAAGCCCAAATTGAAGCAATGCTATCAAGTGAGCTTGGTCAATGGCTTTGTAAATTACATACAGATGAACGTAATCAATATGAATTGCTAGTTAATGAAGATGGTTTTATTAAAACGAAATTAATTGATAGGACTTTTTATGATCAGGGCGCCTATTGGCTAATTAATTTTAAAACAACACCGGCTACCCAAGAACAGCAACGATTAGATCAAGAAGAATTAAATAAAAATATAGAATCTTTGAAAGAGATCATCAAGGTGCCAATGCAATTAGGAATTTATTATCTTCCAACCCAATTTTGGCTATCTTGGAAAGTCGAAAATAAAGCACAGATTAATACTTGTATATTGCCCTGATTCTATTAATACAAAAATCTTTTATCTCTTTTCCACTAACCTGCCATTATTTTGTGTTTAACTTTAACTACGCATGACTATCCATTAGACCCTGCGTACCGCACCTCATTAGACTCTACGTACTGCGACTTGGTCGCGGTATCTAGAATAAAATCGGTCGCCTTTAAAAATATAGGAATTAAGGACAGAAAGTTGTTGATTGCTTTCAGTTAATTTCATCATCACCTGCATGCCTTGGACAAGCCGAGCCACTTAGGCGGTAAAAAAGTTAGAGGGCTGTAATTTAGCCCTTACACGTAAACAATAAAACCAGCAGGTTGTTACTTTAAATTAATTTAAGCATTGCCTGCTTGGAGGTGACCAGGGCTAGGTGTTAGAATATAACTTAGTTTATATTAAATACTTAACACCGAAGCTTTGGAAAAGCTAGTTTCTTCCTGATGCTTTAACTCTTTTGCATCAAAAACTTTTATCCCCTGCTGACGACATTTTTGCAACTGCTTGATAAAATCATCATCATTAGGATATAACTCATATAATCTTTGCTCTGAAATTTTATCTATTCGGTTATATTCTAAATCTTCTTCAAATTCCTTGCGATCATAATAGATCTTTCGTGCTTTTGTTTCTGCTATCTGATCTTGATAATACTTATCTTTTAAAATAGGTTTGTGTAAAATTTTTATATAGAATTTAATTTGTTCGATACATTGAGTAAGCTGCTGTAATAAAGTTTTAATTTTTACATCCTGTGGCGTTGTAGTAAGCTTGGCTTGCTGCTCAGCACGCCATAAATTAAAGTGCTTTATAAAACTATCAATAGCTTCTTCTTTTTCTTGGATAACGCCATTGTCGCAAAGCTGATTTAAGGGATGCTTCATCTGCAAGAAATCACGTTGTAATTTATAAAGACATGGTTCTTTACTAGCTTTGCTACTTCCTAAATCATCTATTAACTCAAGGAGGGTTAACTTATAGGCTTCAGCTTTTTGCATTAAATAAAAGTAATAATTATCTAAAGCTTGATCATTCTTTAAGTCATCAAATACATAGCTGACTAGTTGTTCTTGTTCAAGATTAAGTTTATCAATAATAATTAGCGCACTTTGCGTTAATTTTGATAGAAAGGGTTTAGCGCGTGCCTGAGAAATTAACTCTTTTGCTAGCTTAATATGTAATTCTTTAGTTTCTAAGGTTTTTAACAATTTCTCTATTTTTTCCTGAAAGTTATCTTCTTTTAGAAAACTCTCTATTTGGACTAAATAACTATTAAAAAGCTTAGTACTATTAATTAAACTAACCTCATTGCGTTTTGCAGTAACTGGCGACAAATTTTCTTTTATATTTTTAAATGAATTTTTACCATCTCGCAACGACTGAGTGTAGGCTGATTCTTTACGAGAATAATGATAAAAAAGCTTAAGGTTAGATAAAAAATAATTTATATGAAGCTCATAGTATTTACAATATCTATAATCTTGTTTATTAATTTTAGCTTGATCAATTAAATTTCTTAACTCGTTTATTCGTTCATCAATAGGCGAAACGAAAGGTAAAAAACTAAAAAAGTTTTGAACTTTAATTCTCAAAGCGCTCGGTAACTGCTTATCTAAACATATTTTTAATGACTTAGAAGATTGAAATCTCATAATTTTAAATAGTAGACCAAGATTTGGTTCGCTATTATCCATAATGATAAATTTATGTCAATAAGAAATCATATTCTATCAATTTGAGTAAATTAAATTTATAAATTAATCTATCTTATCTTGATTAACTGAAGATGCTGATTCTTCTTTTATTAATTGATCAATAACACTTTTTTTAATCACCCAATTTTTAATAACAGTTTGATTAATTGCCTCACAATTATCACCAAACCATGGTCCTAATTGAACTATCAACAAAGGAATAGAACTTTTTAAACAATTATTGACCTTATGCTGTATTTCTTTTTTACATAAATCGCCCTGTTGATAACAAGAATCAATCAAGTTATTAATTAATGTTTCCCAATTTTCAGGAGGCTCAGCACCTAGAAATTCTTTATTTAATACTTTAGGTAAACTATTTTTTACTATCCATTTTACGCGTGTAGGCGACATCGGTTTTTTACATAATTTTTCTTCAAAATCTTGTTTTAAATCCTTTCCAATAAGAGATGTTTGTTTTAAGTCAGGACAAGCTAATTGTTGCGACTCTGCAAATAAAGGGTAACAATAGAACCCAGCAGTTACGATTAGAATTATTTTTAATAATTTCATGATCATCCTTAAAATTATTTAATTGAAATTGGTCAATTTACAAATAAATCAATTCAGTTATTATAGTCTAAAAATAATTACCCTATTATTACCATGACTATTTCTTCTTACTCTGACGAGGTTTTACAAACAACTAAAGATGAACTTCTAAATTTAACGGCAGCAGAAATGAGCTTGAAACTTAACGAAGAGAAAGAAGGAAATCACCTTGGAGTTTATCTACAGGCAGGTTTTCCTGTTAATTTTTTACAAACCCACTACATACCGACTATTAAAGCAAAATTGGAACATGTTTATCCATCTTTAAAAGTTGATGTTAATCTAGACTTTTTTATTAAAGCCCATCGAACGCAATTAGCAGGCAAAGGATTACGTGGTGTTAAAAATACAATTGCTATTGCCTCAGGTAAAGGCGGCGTAGGTAAATCAACTGTGACCGTTAATTTAGCTATCGCATTAGCTCGTGCTGGCGCACGTGTAGGAATTTTAGATGCTGATATTTATGGACCTAGTATTCCCTTAATGCTTGGTCAGCATCAACCAGTTGAAATTAGTGGAGAGCACTATTTACCTGTGAAAGTGCATGGTATTGAAGCAATGTCAATTGGCTATCTCATGCCAAGTGATGAACAAGCATTAATCTGGCGTGGCCCTATGCTTGCTAAATCTCTCATACAAATGTTAGATTTAACCTTATGGGATGAACTAGATTATTTATTTATTGATCTTCCTCCCGGGACTGGTGATATTCAATTAAGTTTAGTGCAGAAAATTCCTTTAACAGGTGCAGTTGTTATTACCACACCACAGCCTGTAGCAACGCTAGATGCTCAGAAGGCAATTCAAATGTTTGCAAAAACAAATATTGATGTATTAGGTATCGTCGAAAATATGTCTTATCACACTTGTAGTCAATGCGGTCATCAAGACAAGTTATTTGGTGAAGGTGGTGGACAAAAGTTAGCCTATAATTTTAAACTTCCGTTACTTGGCCGATTACCTTTAGACCATCGTATTCGCAATCACTGTGATATTGGCCAGCCTACAGCAATATTAGCTAATAACGAATTAGCAGCAATTTTTACTAAAACAGCATTAAATTTAGCCATTAATGTAGCAAAGAAACCTTTAAATTACGCTGACCGATTCCCACCTATTGTGGTCGAATAACCTCTAAAGTTGGCGAACTATAAATTTTTATATAGGATATGTTGACACTTAGTTGTTACGATAGGTAAGAACTGAGCGTCAAAGCACCTAATTAGACATAAGTTTATCGACTTTTTTTCTCATCTTTACTAGTTGAACGACGACTTGTATTTTTAAGGCTATTTTTAAGTAACGCCATAAAGTCAATTAAGTCGTCATTTTTCTCCTTAGGCTCTTCTGCTTTTCTTTTCGTTGACTTTGTCGGCTTCTTCTTCTCAATCCATTTCATTAATGCATCACGATATTCATCATGATATTTCTCTGGCTTCCATTTTGCACTCATTTCCTGAATTAAATCAGTAGCAATTTTTATTTCACGATTATTAATATGATAAGCTTTCAAACCCTCATTAGGAAAGTCAAATTCGCTTTCATTACGAATCTCCTGATGGTAACGAATAACATATAAAATCAAAGCTTCTTCATGGGGTAGAATTAAAGTTAAATACTCTCGATTACGAATGACAATTTTAGCAATACCAACTTTTTCAGTTTTCTTTAAAGCTTCCCGCAATAAAACATACGCCTTTTTATTAGAACTATCTGGAACCATGTAATAAGGCCTATCAAAATAAAGACAGCTAATATCACTTAAATCGACAAATTCTTCTATATCAATCGATTTAAAAGCTTCTGGTGCTGCGTGCTTAAAATCCTCATCATCAAGAACAACATAATTACCTTTTTGAAATTCATATGCTTTAACAATTTCATCCCAAGGAACTTCTTTGCCTGTTTCTGCATTAACACGTTCATAGCGAACCCGCGATTGATCGCGTGCATCTAAAAGATGGAAACGCAATTCATTTTTTTTCTCTACAGGGTATAAATTGACAGGAATTGCGACTAATCCAAATGATATATATCCTTTCCAAACTGGTTTTGCCATAATCCTTCCTGTTATTGATGTTAGATCAATCCTTAATTGAGTATAGGATAAAATACTGAAGTAGATCAGCCTGCTTTTCGAAATTTATAGAGTTCTTACCTAACCTGTGAATCCTGTTTTAGTACAAAGCGTAAACGTTTTGAGAAGTGGCATTTACATATCATAGGAGCACCACAGGAATGTTTACAGCGCAGCTGTAAAGAAAAAGACGCAAGTTATACAAGAATTCTATTGTGGCATATGTGTTTGATTCTTAGAGATGAACTTATAGAGTATGATACCCAGCAAATTTACTGAGTATCATATCCAGATGATTTTCTAGATTATTGAGCGCCACCACCTGTTCCAGTAGCGCTACCGCCAGTTGTATCTCCACCTGTAGTACCAGTACCTGTAGTACCAGTACCAGTGGTTCCAGTAGTCGTCGTGGTAGTACCTGTTGTGGTAGTAGTATCAGTATGACGGCCAAATAAGAAATAAAGCACAAGTGCAGCGATAATAATAATTCCGATTATCGTTAAAATTCCCGTACGCTCATTGTTAACCATGTTATTCTCCTTGAATCATAATTATTTAAATAAATTAATCTTATTGCCCAGCTCCGCCTGCACCACCAGTTCCCGTGCCGCCTGTAGTGCCTGTGCCCATTGAACCACCTGTTGTACCAGTTCCACCTGTAGTGCCTGTACCCATAGAGCCACCTGTTGAAGTGCCTGAAGCACCATTGCCCATAGAGCTATCTGTATTACCTGAGGCATCAGTACCCATATCAGTACCTGTGCCATTCGTATCTACACCACTACCCGTAGTCATAGTATCATTCATACCATCACCTATAGGATCGGTGCCTGTTACATCACCACCTGTAGTATCAGTACCCATAGAATTATCAATACCAGAATTATCTGTGCCAGTAGTTGCACCAGTGGTATCGATACCTGTACCTGTATTTGTGCCTGTAGTATCAGCACCTGTGCCGGTAGTGGTAGAATAACTACCATTTGACGAATCATTTGTTGTATCTGCATCAGAAGATGCAGCAGCATTAACAGAAGAAAAGACTATAGTAGTAAGCATTACTGAAAGTATCCGTTTCATAGCAGCGACTCCTTTATTTGTTAATTTAAACATTTTTCTATTTTAGAAATGATCAGGAATTTAAACTCTCTTTCTAATCCCAAGTTGAATTGTTATTTAGCGTTGACTTGTTACTGATTCTAGCCATTGCTTATGTCGTCTTTCATCAGCCCAACCGCGGCTTAATATTTCAACAGCGTCAGGCCATATATATTGATGAGAATTAATGCGTTCGTAAGCTGTATTTGTATCTACTTCATTACTTATCATTGCTTTTAGAATAACTTCATCACCAAGCATATTTGCTAATACTACTTTACCTTGGGTAAGTAATTGTTTAAGGCTAGGTCCATCAGGTGCTTTTTCTTGGTGGCTTTCTAAGAGTGCTGTTATTTCTTGGACATGTCTTTGATGATCATTTTTAAATTCAGTTAACTTACTACGGTACTCAGCATTATCAACTCGATTGATAGCTGCTTCATAAGCTTCAATAGCATCATAATCAAGTTCACAAAGTTCGTATAAGGCATCCTTAAAATGCTCTTGGGTTCCAACTAATGTTGTCATTATCATTCCCTTGTTTATAATTTATTGACATCTATATCAAACGATACCTCAGTAAATCCTTTTTACTTCAAGATAAAGTCCTTTATCATAATATTACAAATTTAATAATTAGCAAGCGATTCCAGGAAATCAAGTTTGGGGATAAAACAATAATTTTATCCCCAATAAGTTTCGGGATATCGTTTATTTAACGACATAAAGAGCCTTTATCTCTTTATATTCCAAACTTACCTTTTACTTATCTTCATTGCGAAGTGGAATATCTATTTTCTTTTCAATAGTTCTTTTTTCCTTTTGCATCGCTAATTCCATTTCCTGTGCTTCGTTAGAAGATAACTCTTTTTTAGCATCTTTAAAAATTTCATTTTCTTCTTCTTCAATATGATGCATTAAAGAATCTGCCATTTTTTGAAATAGCTTTGACCAAGCAGCGCCATTTAAAGATTTATCTGATAAACGCTCTAACATTTGCTCAACTTCCTCATGCTCTTCTTTAGCATGAGGAATTTCTTCTTTAGTTGCCTCTTCCTTTTTTAAAGGCTTATAAAATACCTTTTCTTCAGCCTTGCTGTGAATAATAATTTCTTTTTTTAATTGGTTAAATAAATCATCCCGCTCCTCAGTAGCATGCGGATCTAAATGTAATATTTTATTAATTAGTTCTTTAGCTACTCTATGATCTTTTTTTAGATAAGTAAAAATACTCATTTTATTCTCCTTATACCTCAATAAAACAGTTCAGAGTTAAAATCATGTCATTAATTAAAGGTAATAATTTTCTATTAAAAACAACAACTTCTACAGTCATGTCCCTTTTAGTATACACTAATTAGCTTGAATTAATATTTGTTTAAATTTAGACCAGCTTATGAGTTAAGTATAGAAGTAAAATAGTGAAATTAACCAATAGACCTCTTGCCCAAGGATTAACTTAGCCTTAATTAAGGCTAAGTTTTCTTAATTATTATTGATTTTTTGGAAGATTTAAGGATTCTTCTATATGTTGTAAGGCATCTGCTTTCTTTAAACCAAAAAAACTAAAGATCCGATGATAGCCCAAGGCCGCTCTTACGCCTTGGTCATTTCTTACATCGTCACCTTTTCCAATTGCTTCTTGTAAAGCGGTTTCAATAAGCTTTGCTTTTTTTTCACACCGAATGGCAAAAAAACTTTTGGAAGTTTTACGTAATCGATCAATTTCGTCTTGTACATATTTCACGCCGCGGGGAGAGCTGGCAGTGCTTTTATTTAAATTATTTTCTTTAATTACATTTACATTAGCGTCTAATAACATCTGACGTTGGTTATTTTCAACCCTTTTTATAGTTTGGTTGTTTAATTGGTCTAACTCACTTTTATTTTCCACTTGTTTCTGCGGTAATAACTTAGGAGATGAATACGGAGTGGCTATGGTCATCTCAGGATTTAAACTTTGATTTGCTGATAGCGTATGGATACTATCCTCTGTAAATTCTTTCTGGTCATCTGGGTCTTCTTCTCCATCGCTAAATACTTCCTCTTCATCACTTGCATCATACAATTGATTATCAAAGTCGTAATCATCTTCTAAGAGCGGATCATCTTCGTCAAATTCGTTTGTAACTTTTAGATCCTTTTGTTTTATCCAAGCCGATAATCCATCAAACATTACAGGAATAATAAATTTGTAATCTTCATCTAGTTGATCTAGATCTTGTTCGGTAACCTGCGTTAATACTTGCTCATGCTTAAGACGATATTCTTTTACAGTTTTTTGGTAGTCTTGTTGCAAAGGAGCAAGTAAATCTGACGGTAGTTCAAAATCTTTATCAAGCCTCGATAACCAATCTAGATTAGACATCGCTATTCTTAAAAACTCTACACAAATTGGACCGCAAGAGGCAAGCAGACCCTTGTCATTTTCAATACTTTGAATTGTATGTGGCGACGAAATAATATTAGCTATGTTAAGATTTTCTTTATCAAGGTTAGCTAATTCAGTACCTATTCTATCATTATCTAATCCTACTGGATTAAAAATAATGATATCTATTTTACCTTCAGGATTTCTTTTTAAAAAACCAGCTATATAATGTGCACCACCTGTTTCTGGCTTAACTATAAACGGCAAAAAAACTTTATGTTGATTTTTTGCTTGCTGAAAAAAGTTAATTAATACAGTAAAAAAATTAACTACATTAATTTCATAACCATCAAAAGATACATAAGGCGGTAACATAACATCTTTAATAGATTGGTTAGTATCAAATGGAAAATTATTTTTTATATCATTATAATATTTCCAGACTAGCCTTTGGGCATCATCTGGATGATACCAAGTTTTGAAATCACGCCCATCGCTTACATCGTTTACATCGTTTTTATCTTTACGATGTCTAAACTCCCTTGATGCTCTAGTTTCGATTTGCGAATCATCATTCTTAAATACTTCGTCTGGTCGAGTCGCCATTTCATTGCCTTAATTTGAATTTATTGTTAGATAAGAAAGCACCATGATAATTTTTATATTTATAAAATCAAACTATTTTCATCTATAATTTAATTGATTTATTAACTTAGATTATATTTTTGCCTAATGAAGCTAATTAATGCTATAAACACTAGTTTCATTCCTATTTTGAGTGCTTTTTATGCTAAAATAGCTCTCTTTAAAAAGAAGTGATCAAGTCATGTCTGATAATTATACGGCTCAAGCAATTGAAGTATTAAGCGGCCTTGAACCAGTACAACGCCGGCCAGGAATGTATACTGATACAACTAGGCCTAATCATTTAGCGCAGGAAGTTATTGATAATAGTGTTGATGAAGTTATTGCTGGTTTTGCCAACAGTATTATAGTGACACTCCATCAAGATAATTCTATCGAAGTTGAAGATAATGGCCGCGGTATGCCTGTTGATCTCCACCCACAACTTGGCTTAAGTGGGGTTGAGGTGATTATGACGCGCTTACACGCAGGTGGAAAATTCTCGGATAAAAATTATACTTTTTCAGGTGGTTTACATGGCGTTGGGGTTTCTGTCGTTAACGCTTTATCGGAGCATGTAGAAGTTACTATTAAACGTAATGGCGTGGTTTATCAAATGTCTTTTGCTAATGGCGATAAGACACAGGAATTAAATGAAATAGGCGTTGTAAAAAAACGCGATACAGGTACGACTATTCGTTTTTGGCCTAATCCCAAATATTTTGATTCACCCAAATTCTCAACTAAACAATTAATGCATGTATTAAGGGCAAAAGCAGTATTATGCCCTGGTTTATCCATGACATTTATCAATAATATCACGCAGGAGAAGACTTTCTGGTGTTTTGAGAAAGGGCTTGTCGATTATTTAAAACAATCTTTACCTGCTGATTATTTTCCTGATGAGCCTTTTACGGGTGAATTTTCAAGTGATGAAGCCACCGTTGATTGGGCTGTTGCTTGGTCACCTAATAGCTCCCCTTCTGGCTTAAATGAAAGTTATGTGAATTTAATTCCCACCATTCAAGGCGGAACTCATGTTAATGGTTTACGTGCGGGCCTCTTTGATGCGTTGGCTGCTTTTTGTGATTTACGTAATTTACTGCCCCGTGGTGTTAAATTAACCGCTGATGATTTATGGGAGCCTTGTCAATATATTTTGTCAGTAAAAATGAAAGAGCCTCAATTTGCTGGTCAAACAAAAGAGCGACTTAGTTCAAGACAAACGGCAGCTTTTGTAACTGGGGTAATTAAGGATGCTTTTGCTGTATGGCTTAACCACCATCGTAACTTTGGTGAAGCCATCGCTGCATTTGCTATCGAACGCGCCCAAAGGAGACTTAAACAGTCTAAACAAGTCGCTCGTAAGCGGGTAAGCCAAGGCCCAGCTTTACCAGGTAAGCTTGCTGACTGTTTGCAGCTTGATTTAAAACAAGCTGAATTATTTTTAGTAGAAGGAGATTCAGCAGGCGGTTCTGCAAAGCAAGCACGTAATAAAGATTTCCAAGCTATATTACCTTTACGAGGTAAAATACTTAATACTTGGGAAATTGATTCTTCTCATGTTTTAGCTTCTCAAGAAATTCATGATATATCCGTGGCTATTGGTGTTGATCCAGGCTCTGAAGATATGTCTGGCTTACGATATGGTAAAATTTGTATTTTAGCAGATGCTGATTCAGATGGCGCCCATATTGCCACCTTAATTTGCGCCCTTTTCCTACGTCATTTTAGACCACTTGTAAAAGCAGGACATGTATTTGTCGCTATGCCACCTCTTTATAGAATCGATGCAGGCAAACAAGTTCATTATGCTCTTGATGAGGAAGAAAAACAAAAAGTTATTACTAAACTTACTAAGTCAAATGCAGGAAAAATTAATGTACAGCGCTTTAAAGGATTAGGTGAAATGAATCCTATGCAGTTACGTGAAACAACGATGGATCCTGATACACGACGCTTAGTTCAGTTAACGCTTGAAGATGAAGATACTTCCATGTCTATTATGGACATGTTGCTTGCTAAAAAGCGAGCCACTGATCGCAAAGCATGGCTAGAAGACAAAGGAAATTTAGCTGATCCAGCGCTATAAACGCTGGATTGGTCATTAATTGAAACGAAACATTTCTAAATTTAAAAGTCCTTAAATTGCACTTAATTTAATACAAAACTTTCAAAATTGAGGTTTGTCAAATCAAATCTGGCTACTATTTATTTTCTTAACCAGATTGATTATTGGCAATCTCTTAATTAATCTACTTATGCGTTATTTATTATTAAATCTTAACTGGCTTGTCCTTTTCTAGGTGCCTTAAAAGTATATTATTAATGAAAGTTGATCAGTATTTTATTGGTACGTATAATTGCGCAACACTAATTAATCAATATTAACTTGTATGACTAAACTTCAAGTAGAATTAAATGCTTATATTGAGACACTGGATAAACTTGAAGTTATGTCCGAATATTTTACAAGACTAAAGAAAAAAGTTGATAAAGTCCTACTCTTTGGAAGAGCTAATAGTCCAATTGCAGAGAGAGTGGCTAGCCTTTACTATATAAATAATGATCGCAATAAAAATCAGTTCTTTCCTGTTAATTACTCGCAAAGCGAGCTTGATGTACTTCCCGCAGTAATCGCAGATAGCCTTCGTCTCTCTGATAAAGAACAAAGGAACGTACAAAAAACTATTGAGCCGTTTGCACGTTATTCTAAGTATTTTGAAAATGCTTATCTGTATGGAACAGGGACATGTGAGACCTATGCAATAGTTGGTGCTTATTTCCTAATGGTTGAATTTGTTGATGTAGAGTTATCAATAGAAACCTTATATTCAGACCAAAGTCATACCTACATTAGAGTACATACGACGCCTGAATATATTTTTGATTTTTGGGGCAATTTTTTATGCGAATATACTGATACGCCAACATGGAATGAATGTGTTGGTGAATGCTATCCGCGTAATGATAAATCTCGCACTAAAACTGTTATTACATTTTCTGATCGTGAGCAGTTAATTACATTAGGCAATGATATATTTTCAGAAAAAAATAAAGAACGGCGGCTTAAAATATTTAATCAAGTTGAAAGACTACTAGATAAAGAGTATCAATTTGAAAAAAATACTTCAGAAAGTTGCGGCCTAGGTAAGTACTTATCTGTGTAGAATTTATTTTTATCACTAAATTGCTCATACTCAAAATAATTATAGCTTTTACCTAGTACTATTAATTAATGATAGTTTCGATATGACGCATACAGAAAAGCTTTTTGGTTGGCCACAAAACATTGAATGGCTAATAGACGATGGTAAATTTTACATCCTCCAAAGCAGAGATATTACCACAAAAATTATATGAGAAAATTACCTACGCGTAAGCCTAATTTGAACTTACGCATAGGTAAATATTACTGTTTAACGATTATAAATTGTGTAATTAAGTTGATTTAATGAACCACTTGCAGCCACTGAATAATCACTCGTAGGTGAGGTATCCGCATAACTACAACCTAAATCAGTATTAGCTAAGTTAAAATGGATCTTAACTGTTTTGCTTGGTAAAGTTATAGTGTGAAATACAAGTTCACCAGCCATAGGTAAACTGGATGTATTATTTACTGTGAATACTTGCTCTGTTTTACTATCAAGTTTTTGAATACCGCCAGGGCTCAACTTACCACCATGTAATTTAATCTTAGTTACCAATAAATCATCAGCCAAGTCGTTTTTTAGCTTAATTTCAAATCCATCACAAGGAAGAGCTGCAGCCATCTGTGATACAAATAAGGAAGCCAGCGCTACTAATTTTATTGTTTTCATATTTAAACTACCTTTTAAAAATTGGCTCTAGGACAAAGCCTTATTAAAAATAATTGCACCTATAAAAATATAATAATTTCATTAATTAGATTTTTAATAGGGTATTAATTAAAATTCATTTAAAAAATGAACAAGGTAGTATCTTTAAATATCAAAAATTAATCAAGGTGTTTTTATTTTTTAGATAAGTGTTTAGGATTAACTTAAAAATATAAATTTAGGTTATTAAATTAATATCTGTATAAAAATAAACCTTGATTGCGCTACGCTACATCAAGGCTACATGAGTGAACTTAAATGCTAGAACGAAAGGTTAAGACATTACTCGATGGCAAATATTTATACCATGATTAACAACATCAACTAAATTAGCAGGTTTAGGAATAGTCGATTTACTAGAAAAAAAAGCTACCCCTGCTTGGACTCCTCGTACGTAGTTAGCAGCCGCGCCTAGACAGTTTAAAGTATTAGGCGCAATCGCTTCAAAAGCGTGAATAGCGACATCTGGCAGATACTCTATTGCCGCAGCCTCAGGATTATTAATATATTGCATCATGACAAGGCCTGCAACCAGCGCATTATAACCTCGATAGGCGGTGCTCCAGTTTAATAAATTATACATGCTTAGTTGGTGTTCTTGCTTCTTTACTTGTCCAGCTTGCTTCATGCCATTACTCCTTTATAAATCAAACCAAAATACTTTCAATTAAAAATTGCATCTTACCATTTTTTTGCATAAAAGTTGCAAAAAAATATAATATTATTAATAGATTACAATAATTGTGAAGCTTCGTTTTGACTTCGCTACGTCAAGACTACATTAGCTAAAGCTATCAATCTCACCTATAATTTTGCACATTAATTAAACCCAATGTTTATATATGGAAATCCCCTTCCAAGAGATTTAGTTGCAATTAAACGATATATTGCACCCAAAAATGCTATAGATATAATCGCAACGGCGAAAAGTATAGTCAGCCAAACAAACTTTGCATAGTTACACAAACAAATATTGATTAAGCTTTTCGAGCCCTTGCTAAATTCACTTGGCGAGCTTTCTAATCTTATTTTTCCCCTATCACTGAAAGAACCTAATTGAAATAGAAGATGATGATATTCGCTCTAGGAATTAGAATTATCATAATGAAGTAGATGCTATATTTAAATTAATTTATAAAGCCGATTTATTTGAAATCATAGACCAGGCAAATTTACCTAAGTAATTGAAGTCTGGGAATATGCGAACAACGCTTAGCAAATTTCGGATTTACTATATGAAAAAAAATAAAGAACCTGTCTGGATGAAAAAAGGGCCAGCAAAGCATTTTTACCAACATCTTCTCGAAAATAAATCAATTGTTCAACAATGGCTAGATATTCTAAGGTCCGCCTGGGGAAATCCCGAGCATCCAGATTTAGAAAAGTATTTAGATGTTTCTCACAAAAAAAAGATTATTAAAGGTAAAGATGGTTTAGAAGTTCCGATTTCTCTTTTCATACCTAAGGACCTAGATAGTTCTGCAATCTTTATTTATATACATGGAGGTGGTTGGATTTCGCCTACTGCTGGAAAGCATCAAGCTTGGGCAAAAAAAATCGCTTCCATGAGTAGGATAAAAGTTATAAGTATTGATTATCGTTTAGCACCGGAGCATCCTTATCCCGCAGCTTTAGAAGACTGCCTGACTGTTTACAAATATATACGAACCAACTCTAATGCTAAAATTTTTATTGGTGGTGATTCAGCTGGCGGTAACCTTGCAGCTGCAGTAGCGCTTTATTGTGCGGATCATGCCATTCAAATCCCTGATAAAGTATTATGTTTATGTCCACTAATGGATTTTAATTTTGAAAACTACCCTTCCATTTTCGAGTTAGGTATAGGTAACCCCCGTGGAGACTCTAGCTTATTAGCGTTTGAAAGATTTTGCTATGTCCCAGATAAAAGAAATTGGCAAATACCTTATGTAAGTCCTATGCATGGACAATTGCAGAATTTACCAGAAACTTTAATGTTAATTGCGGAAGATGATCCATTGCGCGATGATAATATTGCTTTTATTGAAAAATTAAAAGCAGCCAAAGTTAAAGTGACTACTTTATATTATAAAGATATGCCCCATACTTTCTATACCTATCCTGAGTTCTTACCTAAACAAGCACAATCAGCTAATGAAGCAATCGTCCAATTCCTTATCCAGTAGATGAACATCTGTGAGACTAAATGTCCATGTCATTCAGACCTATACATTAGTAATTAGCCGTTTCCTAAAGAAGTGCTAACCTAGGGATGAAACTCTTTGTTATCAGTGACCATATGGTTAGGTAGTAAATCATTATATTTCGTGGCAAAGATATGTAAAATTGGGTCATAATTTTTCACTAACTGAAGGATTTCATTCACTTCTTTATCTTTTCTTCTTTGTTGACTGATTAGTGAATTCACTAACTGATAAAAAGGCCCCCGAAATTCACTACGTAATAAATTACCACTATTAGCGCTTATAAATTCTTTTTGAGCACCATAGGGTAATTTAGCTACTAGTTTGATTAAACATTGAAAAGCTGCATAACAAACATGCCAGTCCACATCCGTCAATTTAGACTTAATTTCTGTGCATATCTTGTTCAATTCAGTTGATTGTAAATGTTGCGCAAACGCTGCTAAACATTTTAGCGCTGCTCGGCGAATACCTGGATCTGCATCAGTTAATTTAGTCATAACTTCCACGCCTATCGCGCTAAGCTCAGTTGGTTGTCCGTATGACGCAAGCCAGGTTAAAGAATTCACGGCTGCTAAACGAATATGCACATCAACATCGGCCAATTTAGCTCTAGCCTTAATACATATCGAAGTAAACTCAGGGGGTTTTACGTAGGGTGCAAACGCGGTTAAACACTTTACTGCGGCTTGGCGAACGCCCCACTTTGCATCAGGCAATTTAGCCTTGACCTCAGTAAGTATTGTGTCAATTTCACTGGGTTGTGCAAGTGGTACAAGCGCGGCTAAACAGTTTATAGCTGCTTCGCGAACCTCCCAGTCAGTGTCACTTAGTTTAGCCTTGACCTCAAAGAGTATATTGCTAATCTCCCTAGGTTGAGCATGTGGCAAAAACACAGCCAAACAATTTAAAGCTGCTTCGCGAATAAGCTCATCCTCATGAGCCAATTGAGCCCGAGCTTCATTACATATTTTACTAAGCTCGGTGGGTTTTACAAATGGTGCAAGCACAGCTAAACACTTTATTGCAGCTTGGCGAACATCCCAGCTCTCATCATAAGATAATTGCACCCTGACATTAGTGCATATCTTCATAAGCTCGGTGGAAGTTACGTATGGCGCAAGCGCAGCCAAGCATTTTACCGCTATTTTACGAATAGAACAGTTTAAATCAGCCAATTTAGGCATAATCTCAGTGCATATTGTTGTAAGCTTAATGGTTTGTGCATATGGCGCAAGCGATGATAAACACTTAATTGCTTGACGAGCATGCTTGCTTGGCTCCTTTAACATCACGCTCACAGAAGTAATAAACTTATCTAAATGAATTGGTAAAAGACAAGGCGCTAAATGAGCCAACCAATTTAAGGCAAGACAGATTTCTTCGCTATCAGCACTCTTTAATTGCGCCTCAATGTCATGGATTAGGCTAATATCAATTAAAGCAGGTTTATTCTCTAATTTGCTTATAATCAGCAAAATGGGTAATTTACTTTTAAAATCTAATAAAGGATTTTTGATAAGCTTAAACAAGACATTAGTTAATTGTTTATAATGTGCGTCTGTTAAATAAGCCATGTCAGTCGCAAAAGTCATTTCCTTTTTTAATAAATTATCTAAACAATGTTGTTGATAAGGAACGGCATCAATCTCTTGCTTATTTAATAAAGCAAGAGTCGCAATAAACGATTGATATTTATCAACTAAGCGACATTTCTTATACAAGGTCTCGGCAGATAGTTTAGAATGAATAGTAAGAGCAACATCTAATGGCAGCGCTGTAAAAAACGTAAGTGATGGCATGAATAATAGCTTTAAAAAAATGACTATTTTATGTTCAAATTTATTTTTTTCAATTTCTTTTGATAAATCTCATTAATATATCTGAAACAACACACTTATTTTTTTACAACTAGAATAATTAATATAAAAAGTGTTGCTTCTATCTTCATCTTATGTAAGTATTGCGCCGCTATGAGTAAGAAATTAATTTACACAATAAGTGGCATTACTTGCCTTACCTTTCTTCATGTTGGGCCTTTCAATAAGGTAGAAGTCCAAACGAAACTGCTAAATTATCAAAATGTAGTGTTTAAAACCCAAGTGATAAAGAATGCCACAAAGATGAGTGCCATCAAAATTTTGGCCAAAAATGATACATATTTTGAGAGAGGACTAGAAACAGTAGTTGTAAAAAAAAGCGCCTTACATAAGCAATCTCCTAAAAAGGTTAGTGTAAATAATAAAAATCTCTTTTTAACTTATGTGTCTTTTAAAGACTTGCCAGGCTGGGATAAGGCTAATGTTCAAAAATCCTTATTAGCATTCCAGACATCATGCGAGATGTTTCTAAAAAAATCGCCAGTAGATCCAATTGGAACTCAAGACATTAAGTTAAAAGCTCGTGACTGGTATCCTGCCTGTAAAGCTGCCTTAGAACTTAATTTTGTTACAAAAGAGTCTGCAAAAAATTTTTTTGAAAAATGGTTTTATCCCGTTGAATTTGAGCAAAAAAAAACCGGCCCTGTTTCTAGCGTATTTACGGGTTATTACATGCCAAAAATACAAGGTAGTTTAAAGAAAATTGATAAATATAATACTCCAATTTATGGTTTACCAAATCGGAAATATTTAACCTTGTATACTCGAGAGCAAATTGATAAAGGAGCCCTTAAGAAAAAAGCACCTGTGATTGCCTGGGTCCAAAGCCCAGCAGAGCGGCTTTTTCTAGAAATAGAAGGTTCTGGTGTCATTCAATTACCTGACGGCAAAGACCTCTATCTAAATTATGCTGGTGAGAATGGTGCTCCTTATACCTCCATTGCCGAAGTGCTAATTAATAAAGGCATCCTGACACGACATAAAGCCTCTAAAAAAGCTATCTTACATTATTTAGAAAATCACCCAGAGAAGGCGAAAAAAATTATTCATACCAATAAATCTTTTGTTTTTTTCGAAAACATCAATAGGCCTGCTGCACTCGGTGTACAAAATATGACTCTTACTCCAGGCTATTCTTTAGCTGTGGATAAAAAATGGATTCCAGTTGGCGCCCCTCTCTGGTTAGATACAACACGACCTACTATAAAACAACCTAAGGAAAAAAAACTACAACGCCTGATGATTGCGCAAGATATTGGTGGCGCCATTCGTGGGTTCATGCGTGGGGATATTTTTTGGGGATCTGGAAAACTTGCAACATTTTTAGGTGAGCATATGAAAAGTAAGGGACATTACTGGCTCTTGCTACCAAAGCATATTATATAGTGGATGTAGCAGCACAGCCTTTAGAAGTGTCATGTAAATCATATGTCGCAATTATTGCTAGTGGGCTTAGACATGAAATGTCAAAGCAAGAGATTAAGGAAAACTTAGCCTTTTGAAGTTGATTGCGTATAACACACAACAAGTACAAGGCTTGGTTGAAACAAACTATCCAAAACTTTCTTAATGATATAGTACCAATCTAAATTGTGAGCATCCTAATGTCGTTTCAATTAGCGGTTTTAAGCCAGATTTAAGTCCAGCTGGTCGTTATACAGGCTCTTTAATTAAAAGTGATGGGGGAAAATTAGTTTTTCTAACTGCAGGACATTGTACCTGGCTCTGGCAAAATCAACAATTTAATAACCCTGAGTTTAAAATCGGTGTTCATTTGACGCAAATCCTAAACCGCCTACTTCTTAAATTAGAGTACTTTTCAAATAAGCAATGCATAGGTTATTAACCCTATGTAACTAAATAAATTAAGGTTTAAAGTTAGAAGGGTGATTTTCATCTTCTGAAACAGTAAATTGTTTTAGAATATCAACAAAATTACTGGTAAATGTAGGATCTTTTGAGGATTAACTCTCTATAAACATTAAAGAAAGCAGTCCTACTGCAATGAATTATCTTATAAATCTATTACTTGGTTTTAAAAAGCTAGACGAAGAGTTTTATTATTATAATAATGAGCGCCCTTATCTAGGTTTAATTAGTTATGAGAGAACCCGATGCCAATATTTATTGATAACCAACTTTGGATAAAAAGCTTGTTTAACTAAAATTGACCTGAGAGACATTTATTCAAAGTGGGATACTACCGGTACTACTACACAATTATAAGAAAGGGATATTACTATGCTACAAGAAGAAAAAAATTCCCCGCCACATGAAATGGAGCAAAACAACACAACAATTTTAGATGTGCCGGATGACGTTATCGGAGTAATAGCATCTAAATACCTTTCTCTACATAGTATTTTTTCATTAAGGTTAACGTCTAAGAAATTCGCATCTAATCCCCAACTTAAAGCAGTAATGGATATTGAGAAAAAGAGACTACAAATCGCTGTTCATGCATTTGGCAGTTTTTATTTATGGGAGGGGAAAGTATTTGCAGTTGGGAGGCCATATAGAGCCTTAACAAAGACTATAGAGCCTATTCCCATTCCAAGTGATTTTTTGATAAGAGCCATGCACATGGGAAGTGAATATGCTATTTTTGGCGATATGAAAAATAACTATTTTGAATTTGGAAAGCACCTTTCTTCAGAACTGATTCCTACCTATGCAGAACAAATAAAGAAGATAGAGCTTTCAAATGGTGTCATTACTAAAGTTGCAACGGGTGACTACGATTATTTTATTTGTGATAGTAAGGGCCAATGGCATCATTCTTCAGAGCCCTATCAAGCAGCATTAGATTGTATTCAGAAAAAGGGTAAAAATATCACCGATGTGGTTCACAAAAATAAGCATACTTGTTTGCGCGATAGTGATGGTCGGTGGTATGGATTTGGTAAAGGTGAGCTTTTTGGTACTGAGGGAGAAATTAATGAGCCTGTGCTTATTACGTTACCCACCCAAGAAACAATTTTAGACATTAAGCTTGGTAAAGAAAATACTTTTATACGTGGTAGTAGTGGCCAATGGTTTGCTTGTGGTCGCAATAGTCGTAACCAATTAGGGTCTAATGCGGGTGCCTCTTATCTCATTTTTAAATATAAATCTCCACAGGGCCTTCCAATTGAGAAACTGGCTGTGGGCGATTACCATGTGTTTGCATGTGATACACAAGGTCAATGGTATTTTTCAGGAGGTTATATTAGGCATCAATCAAATGATAGTAAGCGCCCTATTTCAGTTTCATGGGAAGGTGATAAATTATTTGAACCTATTAATTTACCTAACTCAAATAAAATCATTAAAATTATTACGGGTACGTCGCATACTTTTTACCTTGATAATCATAGAAATTGGTATGTTGGAGGGCCGAATATAAGTCATGATCTAATCGGCCTTAAAGAATCAACATTAACTTTACAACCACAAGAATTTAATTTCTTTGAGTTAGCAAATATTTCAGATAGTGAAAATAGTTTGGAATGGTATGAGAGTATGAGATTTTAAATTTTTCTTTAACAACTGCGAATAGAAGGCAAGGTTACTTTGCTATGAGAATAACTCTCAAAAGTGGTGTTAAGCTTACTAAACGAACCATCTCTAATAAAACCCATCAAAGTAAAACCGATCCTGATGCGAGCTTAGCGTTTAAAAAAGGCGCGCCTCGCACCTTAAAATATAAAGCGCATGTCTGCACAACGAGCCAAAGTCGCGTTATTTTAGACATTAAAATAACCACAGGCGCTGTTCATGACTCACAACCTTACCTTGAGCAGCTTGATACTATCTTATTTGGAAAATAATAGTTTCCAACTTACTAGATTCTCACGAGATGATATCTGTATTAAAATTATACAAATATAATTAGTTAATGAAAATAATATTATGTGTCCTAGAAATCAAAACGATTTGTCCGTGATAGATGATAATGAAAGTTTTCAAACAATTTTATCGTTTCCCGAAGATTTAGTCATCAATTCAGTCAACTTCTCTGAATTTATTGATCCTAAACACGCAACAGATCCTAATAAAGTTTGGGTATATTTTAAGACTGATATTCAGTACGCTAACGAAGTCGATAGCACTAAGCTTGAAAATACGGTGAAAAAAAACGGCTTATTATGCAAGGTGAGTTGATTGATAATCAAGGTCAGCGGATTACTTTAGAATATATTACGCACAATGCATGGCAAATTCGCAAAGGCCGGGCAAAACAAGCCAGGGTTTGGGTCTATGCAAAGACAGATGTCGCATATGCCGCCGAAGTCGATAATACTAAGCTTGAAAATACGGTGGAAAAAGACGGTCTTATTGTACAAGGTGAGTTGATTGATAATCAAGGTCAGCGGATTACTTTAGAGTCTATTAAGCAGAGTGCATGGCAACTTCGCAAAGGTCGGGCAAAAAAAGCTATGGTTTGGGTCTATGCAAAGACAGGTCTCGCGTATACCGCCGAAGTCGATAGTACTAAGTTTGAAAATACGGTGGAAAAAAACGGCCTTATTATGCAAGGTGAGTTGATTGATAATCAAGGTCAGCGAATTACTTTAGAATGTATTAAGCAAAGAACATGGAAAAATCGCCAAGGCCTGTGGGTGTTAGTCAAGACTACTACGAAATACGACCCGCCTTTTGATATAAATGATCTTCAAAATACAAAGGAAAAAAATGGCCTTGTTGTGCAAGGTGAGTTGATTGATAATCAAGGTCAGCGGATTAATTTAGAATATATTACGCAAAAAGTATGGCAACTTCGCAAAGACCAGGCAAAAAAAGCCAGGGTTTGGGTCTATGCAAAGACAGGTGTCGCCTATCCCATCGAAGTCAACAGTACTAAGCTGGAAAATACGGTGGAAAAAGACGGCCTTATCATGCAAGGTGAGTTGATTGATAATCAAGGTCAGCGGATTACTTTAGAATGTATTACGCAAAGAACATGGCAACTTCGTAAAGACCGGGCAAAACAAGCCAGGCTTTGGGTCTATGCAAAGACAGGTGTCGCGTATGCCGCTGAAGTCGATAGTACTAAGTTTGAAAATACGGTGGAAAAAAACGGCCTTATTATGCAAGGTGAGTTGATTGATAATCAAGGTCAGCGGATTACTTTAGAATATATTACGCAGAGTGCATGGCAACTTCGTAAAGACCAGCCAAAAAAAGCTATGGTTTGGGTCTATGCAAAGACAGGTCTCGCGTATACCGCCGAAGTCGATAGTACTAAGCTTGAAAATACGGTGGAAAGAGACGGTCTTATCATGCAAGGTGAGTTGATTGATAATCAAGGTCAGCGGATTACTTTAGAGTCTATTACGCAAAGTGCATGGCAGTTACGAAAGAAAAGTGCTGCAACAAGCTCTAATTTAGATAAAAAAATAGTATCACAGTCTCTTTCGATAACGCATACTCATACTGCTAATGCCAGTCCTACCTTTTTCTCGCCAATAAACAAAAGGAAAGCTTCCCATATCGCATCTGAAGTTGAAATAATAGATATATTGCAACGCGCTGAGCGTTCTGGGTTACTTGATGAACTTTCTAGTTGCCAGGTTGATAATTATGATGAGATAGAAGAACTGCTTAGCAAAAAGCCTAAATATATATAAAAGATTTGAAAAAAGGGTTCTGTTGCAAAAACTATGAAAACTACAAAATAACATGGTCAAGCAAAAATGCACTCCCAATTAAGCTATATGTTCTAAGTCTGCCTTAATCAGCGCCTCAAGTTGATTTGGAGTTTTATGCCCAAAAAAGAGTGAAGCTGTTTGCCATTTAGCCGGCGTTGAATTATTAATAATATCAGTGAAATTATTTAAGTCTAACTTAAATCACAGGATTACTATTGACTGTTGAGAACTTAAAAAAATAGGCTAAAACGTCAATATTACAATAATTCAACGTCGGCGTAATACCTAGACAGATAAGGAAGAGAAAACAACAAAAAAATTAAATAAAAATACTTATTTTGTAATACAGATGTTACTTTAGCTTCTACGATGCAGTCCATAGGTTAGCTTTGGTAAAGATTATTTTTTTATTTATTAGTTAAGCTATCAGCGGAATCTTTCTGATGTGTTTCATCTTGACTATCAACTGAGTTTCTGGCTCCAAAAAACCCAAATGTTGTGAGTGAATCAGAAGATTTTAGCCTTTTATTGGCGAAGGCAGTTGCTGGGCTTTCTTGTTGTATTTCTGAAGCAAGCTCGCTACTTTTTCTCTTACTACTGAATTTATCCGCATCAGCTGATGACAAGATAGGGGGCTGCGTGCTTAATAGTGTTAGAATCTCGTCATTAAAATCAAGTAAGTCAACATCTCTTTCCTCATTTTCCGCCTGCTCTTGAGTGCAGACTGATGTGGCAAGTATAGAGTTGACCCATTCTTCAGACAAATCGATGTTCCCATCAAGCGCTTCTTCAACCTGGCTAAATTTTACGGGTAACTCTACCTCAGGGAAAGCTGTGCTCGTTGTTTCATTCATTGCAGAGAATGCTTTGCCCTTCAACTGCTTATCTTTCTTTTGGCGTTGGCGCAAGGCATTTTGGGTAATGCATTCCAGCGTAAGCACGTTCCCTTGCTCATCTTTTCCCTCACCTGTCTGGCTAAAAGTACCTTTTTTATTAGTCGAGGAGGTATAGTTAGTAATTTCTCCCTGATAAACCTGACTAGTACCCTTTATCACCCAGACTTGTTGTTGACGTGCGCGCAAGGTTTTGGGGTTAATGCATTCCAGCGTAAGCACGTTCCCTTGCTCATCTTTTCCCTCACCTGTCTGGCTAAAAGTACCTTTTTTATTAGTCGAGGAGGTATAGTTAGTAATTTCTCCCTGATAAACCTGGCTAGTACCCTTTATCACCCAGACTTGGCGTTGGCGTATAAGTAAGGCATCTTGCGTAATATATTCTAATTTAATTGAGTGCCCGTACACTTCTAATTGACCTTTCACCACCAGGCCATGTTGTATCTCAGTATTTTTTAAATTTGGGATATCCTCTAGATTCGGATAAGCTATACCTGTTTTTTCATATACCCAAACTCCTTTTGCATCAACATTGAAGTTGCTTGAATGAGAAATTAAAATTTCCGGAAGCGGCAGAATCGTTTGTAGTTCGCTGTCATTTAAAGTTGCTAAATTGCTTTGATTAATAGGACACATAGTAATATTTCCATTATTTAATTACAATTTGTATAATTTTAATACATATATTGCCTCGTGAGAATCAAGTAAGTTGGAAACTAATTTTTTCCAAATGGGAAAGTTTGTGCCTATGTTCTTGCATATTACCCCGGCACTAAATTATAACAATAACTATACTACTGCATAAGCGACTTCTTTTTTCTTGAAGAAGTTTCTGATTTTCTCAGGATTAAATTGAATTTTTGTCAAGTGATAGCGAATGTTTATAGTTAAATCATCCAGTGTTTTCAATGCTCTGAAATCGACTACCCGACTTTTTAATTGCCGGTGTTTTGCCAACTAAACCATAGGTTCTGCCGCGATTATCAGTGGATTGGATACCCATTTCATCGATAAAATAGATTCTTGCGCCTTCTTGTGAAGCTCTAACCTTAATAGCTGGGTAGATTTCAGTCAACCACGTTTTCACCTTGTTGTCATTTTGTTGATAAGCCTGTTTGATGGGCTTTTGACTTGAAAGCCCATTGAGCTTATTAGCTTCCTTATGCCGCGCTCACTATAGTGAATTGAAAATTTTATCCCGATAAAATGTCTGATAATCTTCTTGCTATTCCATAACGAATGTTCAAGCCCCACTTCGTCAGGTGTCTTGTTTAATAAAATCGCTATCAGTGCTTGCGATTGCTCTTCTGACAAATAGCGGTTAGTTAAAGGAGCAACCCCACGGCGTTTATAATTAAAACTCGTGTCGCTATCCATTCTATAGGCTTTGATATATCGGCTTATTGTTGACGGCGTAAAGCCCAATAAAAGGGTTGCATTAAACCTTCTTTTATCACCGCTTCTACCGCTTTGCGTCTCAACAATTGCAATTCATTGATTGTTAGGTTCCTGTTATCCATACTTAGCTTTTTAATACTAAAGTTTCTCGTATTATATGATCATAATAACCTTGTTAAAATTTAGTGCCAGGTTAATATTAAACTGTTCTAAACATACGCATAATTTTAAATCCTTTGAAAGAAAAACGAGGTGAATCAGTTGAGAACCAAGAAATAAGGATAATCACAGCAAGGTATCCAGCCAATACTACTACCTTACCTGTTCTACCTAGGTTTAAACCTCAACAAGACTATATTAAAAACTCTAAAAAATGATCACAAAAAATTTTCTTCTGACGTCGACAAATTAATTTCATATGTAAAAAATTCGCATCATTATGTTAGGCGGGATCCTCAAGTATTGTCTCAAGTTAAATGTAAGAAGATGCATGGAAATTATTGAATTTATTATATGAGAAACTACCGTTTTCAACTGCAATAGACTGGCAGCTAACAATAGTATTTTATTTTTTTCACCTTCACACAGTTATAGTTACCTCTTAACTTATTCAAGAAATGAAAATGCTTTAATCGAGGGTATTACCCTGCATTCGATTTAGATGAGGGCTTTATTCCTTCTGAATATGGTGCTTTTATTACTGAAGAAATGAGCGGTGCTTTTGAGCAGTGGAAATCAAATGATAGAATAGGACCAATTTTTACTACCTGAATTTTAGCGTAGTAATGTAATGAGTTCTAAAAATCCTTAAGTGAAAAGATATGCAACATGAATTTAAATTTCTTAACCAATTACCACTTAATATTGGTAATGAAGTCACGCCCTATTTATCTACCCCTGATCTACTAAAAATTTCTCTGCTGTCAAAGGGACATCAATTTTTTTCCCAATCACCATTAGAGGTACGTAAATTTTTACATTATATTGTATGCGGTAAATATGGAAAAGTCTTAGCGATGCTAGAAAAAGATAAGACATTACTGCTTAAAAAAGGTAGCGTTACCGATTGCTCTGGACGTGCTTTTGCAAATATTACTGGCTTTGAATATGCACTTTGGGCGCTAGATAAACCTATGTGGACAACAATACTTACTTGCATTCCACCAAGCGAAGAGAATAAAAAAATACTAGTCAATTTGTTATCACAATATAACAATATAACCACCAAAGGTCTCACCTATAAGCTAAATGGCCAAATTATCAGGCAACAGCATTTTGATTTTACTAACACTATTATTAAAGAACTGCAAACGTATGTTAATGCTTCTGGAGCGCCTTATGTACCTGGTATTAAGAGAGATTGGGATGCTGTTGACAAGCAATGGCGCGAAGGGGTAGGTGGTACACAGAAGATGCTTCCCATGCATGTTGTTTATGTTTACTGCTCAGAATGTCCGATGTCTGAATTCATTATACAACCCCATTCATCGACTCAATTTCAGAATTGGGATGATCCTGCAGATACCGATTGGTTTGGACTAAATTCTAAATTAGGTAGTGATTTTGCCATCCTTAAAGGAAATGGCTCGTCAACGCCGAATAAAAATTGGTGTGCATACGCTGTACAGAATCCAAGGCAGACTAGGGGCATGTATCAACAGAATTTAGACAGCTTAAAAGAATTATTTCAAGCAAGGAGGGATGATTTCATTAATCTTAAATTACTTCTTGAACAACAAATAGCCTATACTAATCAGTGCAATTTATTCCAGCTCTAATTATGGTTCTGTTGCAAAACCGTAATTCTATAAAGAGCAAAAGTGTTATTATAACCGATGGCACTTAGATTAAACTTAATAAAACGAGAGTTGAAACAGGTGCAACTTCAACAGTTATTTTGAATCTTCCAACGTGGGAAGAGATTCTAAGATGAAATGGGGCTGCAATCGTGTGACAATCGTGGCAGAACTTATAGCCTTGTCAACTAAACACCTGGGATAAAAAAGAGA
>NZ_CAAAHX010000001.1 GCF_900639865.1 Legionella gresilensis | reverse complement strand
ACGGGCTGCTAAAGTTGAGGCGTAAAGCTCGCCGCTTAAATCATCTAAAGCATTTTGTATTTCTGTCGGATGAGATAGCTGCACAAAAGCAGTATGGAGGCTATGAGGTGGCGCTAAGTTGTGAGCTGGTGCTAAGCTTTCTAGCGCCTGGGCGACACTAGCTTGATTACGTGTTCTTGCAAAAGAAGCAAATAAAGTACCACTGCGAGTTATGTTTAAAATAACATCTTGAGGTGTATAACTTAATGTAAAATTTAAGAAAGGCAGAAAGTTTGGCAAAATAGGGTTACTATAGGTACCGCTTAACCCTTGGTTAGCATGTAAAATAGTGTAATTCCCAATGATTGGGTTGAGAGGGAAGAGTTGTACCGCTGAGTTAGGATTTAATGTTGCAGTGCCAGCGATAGAAATCAAATCTGCTTGATTAGTATTAACATTGACTGCATAAATAGAGCCTCCCAACTGCGTATAATCACCATTAACCGTTAATGTTGTAGCAATCGAGTCAGTAGGATGACCCGGCGCAATTTTTCCCGCTACGGTGGTTGCTCCGACTGTACCTGTACCACCTAAATAGGTATCACCAAAAGCGCTAAAAGAGGTTCCTACATATACAGGACTTTGTAAATTACCATCTACAATTAACCCGCCCGATGCTACTAGGGTCTGTCCTGTATAGCTATGATTCCCCGTTAATGTTAATGTGCCCGCTCCGACTTTTGCCAGTCCACCAGTACCAGAGAAAACAGCGTTACTCGTCCCGATATCAAAGCCATTAGAATTGATAGTAAGGCTATTAACTAGAAAATTATCAGTATTTTGTAGATTAAGTTCGCCTGGGTTAAAGTTAATGATGAAATTAGGCGTACTTGCACTAGCTACCAGTGTACCACCATTAAAATTAGCCAGCTTATTTCCTAGACCTCCCACAAGCTGTCCTGTAATCAGTGTACCATTTTGAAATAGTTCGCCATTTAAGTTTAAAGCCCCTATGCTTCCAGTATTTAATCCAATATAGGTTGTAGACGTATTAACCGTGCCACCCGGATTAATAGTTAAAGTGCCATTGCCTGAGTAACCTATGAATAAAGTATTACTTATACCCCAACCGCCCGTGTTTTCCACATTCACAACGCCAGTGCCGCCACTGTTAGCACCAATGACGCCATCTACGCTATATACAAGACCACCATTACTAATATTAAGTGTACCATTACCGAAACTACCTACAGCAATATAGGTCTGACTAGTTAAAGTAGAAGCTCCAAAAGGGGTAGCTCCACTGACATTAACACTTCCAACACTACTCTGATTATTGCCTATAATTGCATCAGAAACGGTGACTGAACCGCCATCTAGAATACTAAGATTGCCATTACCTCTATTACCTACTCGGATATAGGACGTGTTATTCCACTGAGAGTTGGCACCTGATACGGTAACGGTCCCGGCGCTACCAACTTCTTCAGCAATAAATGCTCTATTATCTTGCACAACAGCACCATTTATAATGGTGAGGGCACCATTACCACTATTTCCTATATAGATTTGATTGGCAGATAACTTAGAGCCTGCATCTGTAACTACAACAATACCAGAACCTGTAAAACCTGGGCTGCTATTAGCGCCACCTATATTAACTACATCAGCCGTTACCAATCCGCCATTTGAAATCTCCATGATTCCAATAAATGATTGCCCTATTGCTATAACATTAGAATTCAATACGCCATTATCTCTAACAAGGAGACTGGGAATACCAGTTAAAAAAGAGCCAGGGCCATCTACAGTTACTGAATTGACAGTTGCTATACCTCCTCCAGCTATAACTGGATTAAATTCAGTAGCAATTGAAATAAATACATCATCAGCTGGTCCAGGTAAAGTGTTAGGGATCCAATTGTTAGGATTAAACCAATTAGAATCACTTGCACCTGGGCTCCAGTTAAAAGAAGCAAAGAAATTAGACTGAAAATTATTAGATTCAATCTTTGCTTGGTTATATAAACTCATAGAAGAAATAGAAGGTAATAAATTTGGAGATAACAACTCATCTGGCAAAGCTTGTAAATTGGAAGCAGCATAAGTAATCGTAGAAAAACTTAGTAACAATGGCGTAATGGCAGAAACATTCCATATACTTTTTTTAAGTAACATTTTAAATCCTTTTAAGAAAGTGTATTAAGTCCAATAGCTGTAGGCTAGAAGTTAGAAATAACATAGATAAGTTAGGTATACAATGCTGTTTGTCAGATAAGAGCGATTTAGAAAATTTTCGTAGAAATAGGGCCGATTTTGCAATCATATTAATTATATTTTTAACAAAAGCCCAAGCTACTCACTATAAATTTTTTTCCGGGAAGAAATAGGGGATAACCCCGCATGCCTATTTTGAATAGATGCTAAGCGGGCAAGTAACTTTGTTTTATTTATAGCGATGTTATAGATTTCTTTAATAGTATTATCCTTCATTTTATTAAAAGTTAAGCGAATTTGTTCTAACTTATTTTTATCAGGAATTTCAGACTTAAATTGGGATATTAGCTTGCGCATTGAATTGAAATCATAATGATTGAAAATATAAAATAGATTATTTTCATAGACATATTTAGGAAAAACAATGTTTTTGGCAATATCATTAAGATAAACTTGAGCTATGGAGTTAGTCGAATCAGCTTTCATAAAATTGATTTGATTTAGAATAAAAAATTCTTGTGATATTCCAGTGATTGCTCGATCGGTTATAGAGCAATTTATGACTGGTAAACCTAATCCTACATTATTTAAGAAAAGTAAATCGAAAACATTGCAAATATAGCTTTCAAACTCATTATCTTTATGCTGCCTAAGTGCATTCCAAATAAAATTAAAATCGAGACCTCTGCCACTTTTTCCATGGTTTTTATGATAATACCAAATGACATAATAATACCCATCCCATGGTGAAGATAAATAGCGGTCAATGAGCATTTTCTGTAAGTCACAAATCTGATTAATCAAGGTGGGAGTAAGGACCTCAGGCACTCGGGGTTTTAAGCAAACTCGCATGCCATTTCTTTGATTATCTTCCACGACGAGCAATTCTAAATTTTTCACCTTAACTCCAAATTAACGTAATTAATAGCTAAAACTCAAAGATAATAGTCCCCCAGGTGTAGCCAGCGCCAAATGCGACTAATAAAACGATATCGCCTGCTTTTACAGCGCCCTGATTAAATAAGTCCTCAAAAGCTAAGGGAATAGAAGCAGCTGAGGTATTCCCATGCTTATCAAGTGTTACATGAATTCTATTTAACGGAATTTCCAAGCTTGCTGCAACTGAATTAATGATACGAATGTTTGCTTGGTGAGGAATAATATGATGAATATCTGTAATAGTTAGCTGCGTACTTTTTAAAGCATTTGATATACATTCTGTAAAGCGTTTAACCGCACTCTTAAAGACTTCCTTTCCATTCATTACTACGTAAGGAGACGATTTTGATATTAAAGCATTCCCTTTTGCAACTCCCCAAGGAATTTCAAGAGCATTTTTTCCTAAACCATCAGCACCAATATCACAGTAAAAAATGCCTTTTTTTTCCTGATTAAGATTACTTAATAAAAAGGCACCAAAACCATCACCAAAGAGGACCCTTGTCGACCGATCTTCGGGATTTGTTACTTGAGTGAAGGCATCACTGCCTATAACTAAAGCATAACGAACATTTCGATTGGATTGCATTAAATAATAGGCATTTGCCAATGCATAAACGAATCCGCTACAAGCTGCTTGCATGTCAAAAGCGATACAGTGTTGAATACCTAGTAGTTGCTGAAGCATCACTGCTGTGCTAGGCATTATTTGATAAGGTGTTGAAGTCCCTATAATGATTAAATCAATCTCTTGCGGATTAATATTAGTTCGTTTGATTGCTATAGAGGCGGCTTTATAACAACATTGTAAATAATCATCTTTTTCGTCTAAAAAGTGGCGGGTTTTTATTCCCGTCATCCGCTCAATCCATTCATCACTGGTATCTAAGGTTTGTTCAAAGTCCTTGTTATTAACTATATTTTTAGGGAGAAAGCCTCCCGATGCCAAAACTTGGATGCCCATTTGAACCTCTTTGAAATAAACATGATAAATACAAAAGCTAGAGAGTAGTAGTCAATAACAGGTATTTTAGTTTAATATTTATACAATTTCTATAAAAATTAGAAAATAAAAAACCTACACAATTTGTTCATTTTTTTAACTATTGGTCTAGTATTAAAGTTAAATGCATTTTTGCTTTATGAATTTTTCTTTAATCTAGAGGTTCAACCATGCCGTTAAAAACTATCTCTGATATCTTCGAAAATAGCGATCGTTTACAACTAGGTACCGTCAGAACAAAGTGTCAAATGAATAAAATTACATCTGTTAATGAAATTGCAAAAGCTTATGAATATGTAAAACATAAACTCTTACAGGCAAAAGAGTGGGGATATGAAAATTTTACCGATATGGGTAGTAATGCTTCCGGCTTAATTCGCAGTGATGCTAGCCCGGATATTGAAAAAGAATGCATAATTTGGTCAATTAACCATTATTTTGGATTAAATCGCCACCCAGAAGTCATCCAAAGTGCCATGAAAGCCTTACAGGAGTATGGTACAGGTTCTGGCACATCGGCAATGAGTGGCGGACATAGTAGCCTTCATAAGCAGCTTGAGAAGCGTTTAGCTGAAGTAATGAAAAAAGAAGCAGCTATCTTATTTTCTACAGGGTTTACGGCTAATTTCGGTGCTCTATCTGCATTAGGAAAAAGTGGAAAAGCCCTTTTTTTGCTCGATCAGGAGTGCCATGCCAGTATTTTTGATGGTGTAAAAGTAACTGGATGCAATTATTTACTTTTTAAACATAATGATATCAATGAGCTAGAGCGTTTTTTAACAAAAAATGCGGGTGAATACGACAATATCTTTGTGCTCGTTGAATCAGTTTATTCCATGTCAGGAGAAGAAGCGCCATTAAAAGAAATTATTGAGATGAAAAAGAAATACCCATTTTATTTATTTGTAGATGAAGCTCATGGTTTTGGTTTATATGATGTAGGTGGATTATGCAGTCAATTAGGTCTAAGCAAGGAAGTTGATTTTATTGTCACCACTTTATCAAAAAGTGTTGCCTCGGTGGGCGGCGTCGTTGCTTGCAATCAGCAATTTAAAACTTTTTTTCAGGTTGAAGCTACCGCTTATATGTTTCAGGCCGCGATGACACCTGCAGATGTTTCAACAGCGCTTACTGCTTTAAATATTATTGAGCGGGAGCCAAAGCTACAACAAGAAATATGGGAAAAAACAGCCTATTTTCGCCAAGGATTGATTAGCAAAGGTTTTGATACTGGGAAAGGAACAAGCCCCATTATCAGTATGTATATACGCAATATTGATCTACTTTATCAATTTTCAAAGTTATTGTTTGAACAAGGTATTTTTGTAACGCCAATAACTTACCCCGCTGTAAGCCCCTCTGAAGTGCGGTTTCGTTTCATTGTTAATAATGGACATACCTATGAACAAATTGATTATACGTTAAATGTTTTAACAATAATTGGCAAAGAGCTTGGTGTAATTTAAGAGAAGAGGATGTATTATGCAGAGTTTGGTAGATATTATTGAAGAAAATTTACAAAAAAATCTTTATGGCAATGTTTACTATTTAAAAGATGGTGAATTCGAAGAAGTAACTGCTTACACAAAAATTATTGAAGATGCTAAGCATTTAGCTACCTATTTTAAGAACCATTTTAAGCCCCAATCGCGAATTATATTACTTTATCCTCAAGGAACGGCCTTTATTTCAGCACTGTTAGCTTGCTTTTATGCCAGAATGGTAGGAGTTCCTACTTATCCTTTTCAAAATGCAAAACATGCTTATAGGTTAAAGCGAATTATAAGTTCTTGTGCGCCTACTCTTATCTTAGGTACTCATAAAACAATCAATGACATAAAAAATCTTTCAGAATTTAAAGGGTATGAATTTAAATCCTCAGATACCATTTTAAACGAGGAAATAAGCAATGGTGACTTTATTATCAAAACTAATTTGCTTGAAGATGATTTAGCTTTTCTACAATATACTTCGGGGTCCACAGGGTATCCGAAAGGTGTTATGGTTAGCCATAAAAATTTAATGCATAACCTTTTTTCTTTAAAGGATAGTTTGCAATTTAGTAAAGAAAAGACCTCTGTAGTGTGGCTACCTTTTCAACATGATTTAGGTTTAATTGTTGGCGCTCTATCTTCACTTTATAATGCCAATAAATTAGTGATACTGCCTCCCGTATCCGTTATTCAAAGACCTTATGTTTGGTTAAAAGCACTTAGCGATTATCAGGCTTATTATACTGCTGGACCCAATTTTGCCTACCAGCTTTGTGTTGATAGAATACCTGACGAACTTTTAACAACATTAAATTTATCATCAGTTAAATACGCTACTGCAGCTGCCGAACCCAACCGATATACTACGGCAGCAGCATTTTGTAAGAAATTTGCCAGATCTGGCTTTAAAGAAAATGCCTATTGTGTTGGCTATGGTCTCGCAGAAGGTACCCTTCATGTTGCAACCAACTCAATCGGCAAGCTTTTCTCATATAAAGAAGTTTCTCGCAGTGAACTAGGTAAATCTGTTATAAAAGAGCCAGTAAATGATAAAGATCGACAAATATTAATGGGCGCTGGTGTGCCACATCCAGAACACCGTATTGTTATTGTTAATGCTGAGACACAAAAAAGATGTAAGCCTTATGAAATAGGGGAAATTTGGGAACAAAGTCAAAGTGTTGCTCAAGGTTATTGGGACAATGAAGAACTCACTCAATCAACCTTCAGGGCTAAACTACCAGGTGAGAAAGGTTATTTTCTTCGCACCGGGGATTTAGGCTTCATGGATGGCGATCAATTATTTATTACTGGACGTCTTAAGGATTTAATTGTTATTAATGGTCGTAAAATTTACCCTCAAGATATCGAGTTAGCAGTAGAAGAGTGTCATCCTGATATTAAAAATAATTGTGTAGCTGCTTTTAGTATTGATAGAGATAATAAGGAATGTATTGTCATTTGCGCCGAAGTTTCACGGGCTGCAATCGGAAAAGATAACACTGAGCTAGTATTTCAAATTAGACATGCAGTTGGCAAGAAATTTGAAGTAGATATTGCTGATATTAAATTGATACGCCCGGGCCATGCCTATCGTACTACCAGTGGAAAAATTAAACGTAGTAGTACTAAAGAGGCTTATTTAAATGAGCGTTTAGTTTGTGTACCAGTCTCTAAAGAAATAAAAATAAACAAGGAAGAAAAGAAAGTACAAGAGCAACATTTCGATGGTAAAGATCAATTAAGAAAAGTATTGTGTGATGTTTTAGGTATAAGTGATATTGAGGAAAATCAACATTTCATGGATTTAGGGGGAACGTCATTACATGCGAAAATGTTGCAGCAGCAACTTGAGGAATGTTTTGGAGAAAAATATCAAATTCCTGCGACTATTGCTTTTGATTACCCTACCCTATCTGAATTAAATAATTATTTTGGCCAACTAGAAAAACAAACTTAAGAGCTTAAGTAAGATAAAATGAAAACCTTGATTAACCAATATTATTACCTATATTTTTAATCCTTTCTAATTTTGATTTAATAACCAATCTTCGAGGGTTAATGCAAAGCGAAAATGATCTTCCCAGATATTATTAATTTTTAGATAGCGAGGCGAAAATCCTTCTTTCAAAAAGCCGTTTCTAGTTACCAAATGAATGGAAGCTGTGTTACGAGGTTGAATATTTGCTTCAATGCGATGAAGATCTAACGAGGTAAATATCTCTTTAAGAATTAGTTTTAGGGCTTGGCTCATTAAGCCTTTTCCTGCATGATTTATAGAGGCGTAATAGCCTAAATAGGCGCTTTTAAAGACACCACGCATAATACCGCTAATATTAAAAACACCAATAATCTCTTGATTTTGATTCCAAGCAATAAAATATCGTTCGCTCTCCAGCTTACTTCTACTTAAATAAGTTTGGAATTCTTTGGAAGTGCAAGGAGCCGATATAAAAGGAAAATGAAAATGGCGGCTAATTTTCATTGTGGTAACAAATATAGCTTCATCTGGGGCAGAAGGTTCGCGCAAAAAGATCATCTTTAACTCAACTTGTAATTTATTATAAAAACATATTCAAGTAGGTTACTTGAATCAGCAGCAGAATCCTATTTTTAAAATTCCCTTCATGCAGCAAAACAAATGTCCCTATCCATTCTCTTTTTTTAGAATTGCAGAAAAAATGTTTTTTTAGCCATTTGCTATAATGGTAATAACTTTCTTTATTAAGGTTACGTTATGGAAAGGGCAAGCAAAACACCAACTAATAGTACCCAAGAAGCTAAAAATCAACCTTTAGAATGGTTGCCTATTGAGGTCATTTTTCTCATTTTAAATATGCTAGAGATTAAAGATATACTTAGCTTTCGAAGCACAACAAGACGAAATAAAACATTGACAGATTCTTTTTTTCAACCAGATCAGGCTAAATATGAGCAGTTGGTGGCGACAAAAAAACATCTAATGAATCAGATACAAATGACTCACTCTTATCAGTAGCTAAACAACTTGTTGAGACAGTCAAAAAAAAATTTTTAAGCTTAATAGGATCTAACGAGCCAACCTTTAAGCTAAATTCTAATTTCATGCAAATTTTAGAAAAGCAATCAGAACTAAGTGGCTTACTCAAAGATTATATTAAAGAGCGTGAAATTAATTTAAATTTACATATGTCAGATCAGTCATCATATTCAGCTAAAAAGGATTTAGTAAAATTTATAAAAGAAAATGGGCCAGCCTCGTTAGCATTATTAGTTATCTTAAACGATACATTAACGACATCATCGTGGGAGGATTTTGCTTGTTTAAGCCTAGAGCATGCAAAAGTTATTTTCAATTCAGAAAACATAACAAATCAATTCCTCAAAAATCCAGATTCTTTGATTTCGCTTGCCCGAGCAGGAAAAGGGTTTCCAGCTCTCATACTAGAGAAAGTGGGAGATAGGCTTGAAGAACGTGATAAGAATGCATATGCAATGATTACTTATCTTCAAGAAACTCAACAACCTGAAGCAAGACGCCCTCGCTAAGAATCTTACAGAATTTTTATAGCATAAGGTAAAACTTACAATAGTAGTATTTATAAAATTAATACTTAGTACTTAGGTTTAAGCTTGGGCCTTGCTGGACTAAAGTTTAATTAAGGTTTATTTAACCTGTTCTTGCCTTACTAATAATTAAATGATTTTAAATGAAAGCCTTGATTAAATTGTATATCAAGGCCACGATTATTTATTAAGAAATACAAAACTTACGCTCGTCTTGTTTAATTAAAGAAAATAGATTGAACTCTATCACTTCAGCTCGTTTAACAAAGGTTTTCATATAATGCGCAATTAATTGCTGCGGATCTTGTTTAGAATAAGCAGGGTAGTTATTTTCTTTAAGGAGCTTATCTAAGCTATCGCGAATGGCTTCATACTCACCTGTTAAATGTATCATACTCAATTGATCGCGAATGAAATAAATAGCACCCGCCAATTCTGGCGCAGAAAGCGGCTGCTTGCTTAATTCGTTAAACCACTCAATTAAATCTTTATACTGTTGAGTTGGCTTTTTCTTAAATAAACCAAAACAACAAGCTCTTCCTTTATGACGCTCAATATATAACTCAGCTTCTGCAAGAAGATACTTTAACCTCATGCAAAAGCGTGCACGCTGTAGTTCTTCTAATCGTCTATCCGCTTGCAGCACATTGTTATAGGCAGTTGCAATAAGGGTTTGTTGATCCTGCAAAAGATTTTTTTGCTCTTTTCCTAAAATGAGCTCTAGAAGGTGAGCATATTTATCAATAACGGTTGCTGCTAATTGGATATTAATCGTTAATACTTTACGGCTGTTAGGGTCATCTTCATCCTTTGGATGAACTCTTAAGTAGAGTTCAGCATTTTTTAGTACTTCTTGGAGATAATCATTTCCTTTCCCTTGAAAAAGATCACCTAACAAATTGATAAGTTCGCCTATTTCACTTATAGACGGTATAGGCGACATAGACTTTGCTTGTTTATGTTGCAGAGTAGGTTCTAAATTGATTTTATTTTGGTTTAAGCCGCTTATTTTAAATTGACTTTTAACTTTATCACACGTTTCTATAAAACCATGAAAGCCATTAACCTCTTCAAGGGATTTTAAATTGAAATCTTTTAATAACGGATTTAACTTCCTTCGTATTATATTTAAATCATCTAACATAGATTGATTTTGTTCTACTTTAAGCTGCATAGTTAATTCCTTTTATTGTCTAGATATCAGTGTAAAGTACATTAGTAAATCCTAGCAATCTTACTCTTTGATAAGTTAAACCAAGTCACTTAAAAAGAAGCAAGTTAAGCAATTTGTTAATATTCTCATTCTAACTCAGCTCAGGCTTGTTAAAGATAAGTCTATTTCAAACCTAGCGTATTATGTAATTAACTCTTAAAAATTTAATTATGCAATTTTACTTGAAATGATAAGAATTCCCCCCTATATTTTTGATAAATTCATAAATTTAGAGGGAGCTAGTTTTATGAATAAAAAAGCAAAATCTTGGTTAGGCGCGATAACATTCAGCGCTTTGGCATCCTTGTCAATGAATGCAATGGCTGCGGAAGATCAAGTAGTTCGATATAAAATGGTTTTTGTTCCTACCTGGAACCTAGCGAGCCATCCTACAGAATATCCTGCTGCCCTGGAAAAATGGGACATTTTTCAGGATTGATTGGAGCAACTCATACAGCAGGATTTAAGCTATTTGCTAAAGGCCAAAAGCCAACACCAGGGCTAGAAAATCTGTCTGAGCATGGTGAGCATAGCCCTCTGGATAAAGAAATTGATGCGGCTATCAAAGCGGGAAAAGCTGGAACACTGATCGAAACTAAAGAAGGTATTAAAGGTCCGATTCATGAGCCGGTTACAACAATATTTACCACCACTCAGAAATTTCCAATGGTAACCATGGTAGCAATGATTGCACCAAGCCCAGATTGGTTTGCCGGGGCTGCCGATGTAAAATTATATTCCAATGGCAAATGGGTCCCCACCATTACAGTTGATGCTTATGCTTGGGACTCTGGGGGTGATGACGAGGAAACTTTTTTGGCGGATGATAAAGATACTAATCCTAAGAAAGCAACCAAAATGGCTGATACGAAACATTTTATGGAAAATGGCAAAAGAGTTCCTGTCGGTGTCTTTGTATTCACAAAACTACCTTCTGAAGAACAAGTGAATGAGTTAAAAAAATTGGAAACCCCTAGTTAATGGAACCTGTTTCTGCCAATGGTACACCCGCAAAAGGGCGTGCCATTATTTTTTTAGTTCTTGGCGCTATACTTTTTTCTCTGGGTCCTGTACTGATAAAATTAATGATGGAGCGGAACCAGTATTATAGTATCTTTAACCCGGGGTCAATTTCATTTTGTAATGTTCTTTTTGTGGGAAATCTTTGTGCGGGAATAATTATATTGGTTTTTCACAGTTTTACGGATATTCTCAAAGAAATCATCAGTCTGCCTCGTAAAACAAAATTTTACTTATTTGCCATTACCCTGACTAGCACGATATACCCAGCATTAATTTTTATTGCATTGGAATATACTACGGTCATTAATTTAATTCTTATCAGCCGTTTTAATGGCATCGTATACATGACACTGGCCTATTTCGTTCTGGGGCTTCGATTAAGAAAATTAGAGGTATTGGGTTATCTTATCATTGGAATTACCGTCATAACCCTATTGGTGTACACCAATAAAGGATTTCATTTCTCTTTAGGTGATTGGTTAATTTTAAGTGCAGCCATTTTCTTTGCTTTTAACGAATTATTAAGCAAAAAATTATTACCGGCTTGCTCTATCCCAACTTATGTATTTAGCCGAAATTTTATTTCCGCAATCATTTTTTTCTGCACAGCTATCATCCTTTTGGGACCTGGTCACTTTATGGATGCTTTTGGCCGTAATTTCTGGATTCTAATGCTGCTGTATGCCGGGGTTGCCATTGTATTGGCGCAAATTTTTTGGGTGAAAGCGATAAGTGTTCTTCCGCTTACTTATGTCGCTAATATTAATTTGTTAAATCCAATTTTTTCTATTGCTTTTGCTTTTTTACTACTGCAAGAATTTCCTCATCCTAGTGAATGGGTAGCCATTACCATTATTGCTTTTAGTATCATTTTACCGAAGCTAAGCCAAAAAACCCAAGCCCAAAGCGCGAGACCATTGTTCACGCTCTCTATTGATACTTCATTAGTAGGAAAATAATTTCGTATTTTTAATAGTAATCAATATTAACAATATTTCCCGTTTTGCATTTTGTTCATAGATTATTGAAATAATAAGAATGACTTTGTTAAATAAAAATAGTTATTGGGTTATGGCCCATTTTAAGTTTCATGTCCTTAGAGGCCAATTAAGTTATAAAATATAAATAATGCCAAGAATTTAAATAGCCTCTTCCAAGCATGGGATTACTTCATTGCGCCATTTTTTTAATAACTTAATATTATGCAAACTTTCTTGCAGCGTTACTTGTTCTTTTAATGAAGTATGTGGATGTCGAATGAGTGTATTTACCGTGTTGATTTGATAAGTATAAGCAGATAAATCGCTTGTTAATTTTATCTCCCTTGGATTTTCTTCATTATCTAGATAGACACGGAAAACCTGCTTACCCATTGTAGGAAACCAAGGATTGGTGAGTATTTCCAGGCGGCCTTTACTACCCCAAACCATAAATTGCCAACTCATTTCTAAATCATCTGAAACAGTAATTGTTGCTAAAGATTGATCATTAAATTCCAAAATAACAGAGGCGTGGGTATCATTGTGAGAGTGGTCTAAGCTTTTTATACCAAATGCTTTTAAATTAACAGGTTCAGCATTTGACAAGTATTGAATTAAAGATAAGGGATAACAACCAAGATTATAGATAGCACCTCCTGCAACTGGATTAGCCAGATGGGCTATTTTTGCTGTATAGACTGCTTGGAAGAGCGTGATTTTACCGATCAATTTTTGCTGTAAAAGTGTTTTAATTTCTTGGATAAGTGGATGGCAGCGATACATAATAGCTTCCATACATATTAACCCTCGCTTTTGGGCCGTGGTCATCATGGCAAAAACTTCCCTTTCATCGAGAGCTAAAGGTTTCTCACATAAAACATGTTTACCAGCTTCTAAGCTTTTTATCGTCCATTCCTTATGTAAATGGTTAGGCAAACCTATATAAATAACATCCAAAGTTGGATCATCGATTAAAGCGTTGTAATTACTATATATGCATGGAATGTAAAATTTTCTAGCAAAATCGTTTGCTTTAGAGGCATCCCTACTAGCAATCGCTGTAAGCTGTCCTCCTGTAGATTCTGCAATGGCAATTGCCATTTGTTGAGAAATAAAGCTTGTACCTAAAATTCCCCATTTAATGTTGTTTCGATCCATGCAGATTTTCTCTCACTTAGAATTAGAAAAAGATTTCTCTATTTCTCTAATGATAATTATTTTAAGGTCTATTTCCAATCACTACTTAAATTCCATTTTCGCGACTAATTATATTAGATAAACCCTAGCCTAATCACATAGTGAGTAATAGCACAGTGAGACTAATTTTAAAACTCATAAGGTCCTTTCACAGCTCGTATTATGAAAGGTGATTTAGGCCCTTATTTTCAAATTAACACTTACTACCTTTAATACAATTATAGAGGTGTCCATAAGTGCATAAATGATGTTGACGGTTGCAATAACGATATGATCCACCTGATTTCATACAAGGTTTGAATACATTTCGGCTACAATACTCATAGCTACGTATTCTCCCGCTTTTTATATAATCAGTGGCTATATTGATAGGCTTTTGCGCGCTCGTTATATTGGGCCTAGAAGCCTGTGATATATCATATATATTCGTTGCAGCGCTGGTGGCGCCAATTAATGAAAATGTCAGTACGCCAATTAGGCCTAATGGTTTCAATTTGTCCATTTGAATTCTCCATGAAATGATTTCTATCATTGAAACGAATTTGCCTTGTATATTATAGCATAAACTTGTTTATAAATTAACCATAAGATAAGGAAGAACTCAGCTATTCTTGCTAATTTTTTAACACGAGTAAAATTAAGAATTTAACGGTTGATCTGCTGCATGATTAGTAGATTAAGTTATTATAAAAAATTATTTTTCTCAAAAACTTAGAGTTAACAGGAAGGGCAGTAAAGTATTGAAATTCTGTTTTGCTATTATATTTGGGTATAACTATAATTCACTATGTATAAATATAATTCTTTTTTCAATAGGTGTATTAGTAATTAAAGAAATAGTTTCCTTGCTAAGGAGAGCAATTATGTTCAGGAAGAAGCTAGTAAAAACCTTATTTTCACCTATTATATTTGGATTCGTTATTTTTTCTACTTCAATAGAAGTTACAAGTGCTGATGAGCTTTGTAAGGGCGCATGTCAGACAAAATATTCTAAATGTCAACGAGTTTGTAAAGGTGATGACGAATGCTTGTCAGATTGCCAAAATGCTCATGCTCAATGCTTAGAAAAGTGCGGAGAAGGCGGTTATTCAGGTGAGGGATATCATGGCGATGGACATCACGGTGGATACCATGGTGAATAGGTTCCCTTTTGGATTATCTATATAATGTAAACTGGGCTTTGGCCCAGCAATTTTATTCTTGTGCCATAGCTCAGGCCCACGCTTTATTTCTCAATGATGATTAAAAAGCTTAGTTTAGGATAAAGATCCTACATCAAAGCCCGCCCTTAAACGTAATAATCGTATTGAATTGAGGACAAATTTTTATCTGCTCTCTTTCAAGGAAAGCCAAACCTAAGGCATAGGTACCCGAAATTTTTGTTACATCCGCAGAAGAGGTGTATCCAGAATTATCTAGAACTAAGTTTTTATAGTAATTACCTACATCTAATCGCAGCATTTTATGTGTTTTGATAAAAATAGTTTTCCCTGCCTTATCTTTTAATACTAAAAGGGTACGCTGAGGTAGTAGACTTTGCGCAGTTGATTGCGTTAACCATCCTGTTACCGTAAGTAGGTTTCTCACTACTGCAGGCTTATAGGTAATGTTCATTCCATTGATCAAATCAATGCTACCTTCACATTTGCTTGTCGTTGAAATATTATGGATTTCAGATGCATCTAATATCTTGTCAAATTTGAACAGGTTTGACATATTCCTCGGTGCGGCAAGAGTTACTTTTTTAAACTTAATATCGTAAACATCTTGCCAATGCTCTTTATGGTTGATAGGCGAAATAGAAAATGATGTCACTTTTTTATGTGATAGAGAGTAAATTCCTGTATAGAGTAAAGCAAATTCTTGTGTATTCTCAATAAGAGGAGATATAACAAAACCAGATTTTGCCATTTCAGAATTTATTCTGTAATTTACAATGTTGCCATTTTCAAGGCGTAATAATATCTGAAGTTGACTAGGTTTGAATAAGAATTTCATCAATTGTCCGAAAATACTTTTTTTGATTTCTATTTCAACAAAAATCAGACTTTCATCAACTGGAACAGCTACCTCATTGCCAAAAATATGTGATCCTCCACCTAAATTGATTAAAGATTTTTGCGATTGTTTAGCGGCCGATTTCTTATGAAGGTACAAAAAGTCATCTCTCATTTGCAATGGCTTATAATTATTAAGTAATATTGGCCAGCTTGCTCCATCTTCCAACGAAGGAAGCCTATTATCTATTGGCTCTATTTTGAAAATGATGTTATCAGGAGCACTTTTATTTAATAAGTGATCCATGTTGATTTGAATTAAGGATGGAGTAACCGTATTGTAACTTTGAAAACTAGGACGAGGATTCCAATGATTTCCAGAGGCAATTAAGCTGGATTGGTTGAATGAATAAATATCAGTGGTGCCTTCAAGTAATGAAAAATTATACCTTTCATGGATTTGGGCAAGCGTAGTTTTGAACTTTTTCTCTAGCCATTGATGATTCTCTAACCGATTGCTAATTCCTTCCCAGGCAGAAACATAAGTTGATTGTAATTGGTTAAATATGTTTTTTGACAGCATCTTCCAATCAGAATTATTAATATTCTGCCATACAAGAATAGATGACAGTAAAATAATTATTAACTGATTAGTTGGCTGAACGATCATAGTTAACAGTAAGGCAGACATAAGTATAGATATGTTCGCAGGGAAGGTATGAGCATAGTCATGTCGAACAAATCCCTCTTTAAAGTTTAAATACAAGAAAAGAAAAAATAGACAAAATAAAAAGATACGTTGTTTTATAGAAAAATCTTTGCCACGGTAAATATCTACTAATAAAATAATTGCTGCAAATACATAATAAGATATTTCTGAAACAGGGCCAGGCAGAGACATGGCTTCTGAATAACCAGATACAACTAGAAATAATGAGGAGAAGTATCCTGGCAGATTACTTAAGGATTGCCCTGATATTTTCCAGAAAAAGATAAGTGCCAAAAATGGTAAAATAAGAATTAAAATTGCAGGTATCCATTTTTGATGCACGCTAAATAAGAAAAAGATGAGTATCGCAGTAAGTCCACATGAAATTAGATAAGAGCATTTTATTAACGGCAATAAACCAAAAGGCAAGAACAAAATTGCTATTAAAAACAGTGCTAGAGGTCTATTAATATCAAGCTGTTTAACATTTATCAGGTTAAAACAGGCAATGCCTACAAGAACTGGGTATAAAAAAAATAATATATTTATGATGGAGGAACCGCAGCAGGCCAATATTAGCCCAAGGGCCGTAAGGCGCTTCCACTCAGCGTTTCGTATGGCAAAAAAAAGGGCAAGGCAAGATGAAAAAGCAAAATAAATCGCGACCACCATCATACGATGCTCTATAAGAGGGTGGTATATTTTTGTATAAATAAACGCGTAGGGTCCGTAAGCGGCAATAATATCTTTACCGAAAATCATGCCATGGACAATCGCTTGGCTCATCCCAAATTCTCTTGATGGATCAAGTCCATCTTTAGGCATCTCTGGTGAAAAAGGTACTAATACACAAAATACAGTGATAAAGAGTAATCCTTGTAATCCCCAACTGAAGTATTTTTTTGCAAGAATTGGAAGTCCATTTACTTTATTCATTCAATTTTTACCCGTACTTTTACATAGTCACCCGCTTCCAGAATTGGGATAAAAGCTTGGGATCACGTAATGATTCTACTACGGACCATTTTGGGTAAGCCTGCTTAAAATGCTCTGCATTCATGTGCGCATCTTTAGCAGGATATAACCTACCTCCTGCCATATGCACAATATTATCTAATTTTCTAAAAAGAGCTTGGTTGATTTCAGCTCGTTGTGGAAAATCCAATGATAAAGAAAATCCCGGGCGTGGAAATGACATGAGCCCGGGAGAAACGAGATCGCCACAGAGTTTTAAGATGGCAAAAAATGATGTGGTACTGCTTCTTGAAATTTCTTGTAGGATAGTTTTTATAATCTCCGGTGCCTGTTCTTTATCTATCACAAATTGAAATTGCTGAAAACCTCTTCTGCCACACAAATGATTCCATAGTTGTAAAGAGTCAAGTGGGTATAATATTGAATGATAAGGCGTCAAGCGACTGACAGTTTTTTTAAGTTGTCGATAATAGTAACTGTTATTGAAAGCTCTTAAACTAAAAGGATTTATTAATGAAAATGGCAAATTTTTAGGTAAGCTAAACTTAGTAGGTGGAGAGACTTCAAGAGGGCCGATTTTAGCATGATTTCCTAATACACAAATACCGCGCCCAGTTTTTTTTCCAGAGGCCAAACAATCAATCCACGCTACCATATATTCATATGCGCTATGATATTGCTCAGAAATAGTGAAAAACTCCTTTAGCGAACTAAATCGGATGCGGCGTTGCTCAAGAAGACTTGAAGTAATGGGACGCAATTGAAAAACGACACTGATAATAATTCCTGTGAGACCTAGACCTCCAATGGTGGCAAAAAAAAGTTCGGCTCTTTTTGTAGGAGAACACTCAATCATTCCCTCATCACTGCGATAGATAACTAAACTGCTGATATGTCGCCCAAAAGTACCCGTAACATGATGATTTTTGCCATGCACATCATTAGCAACTGCTCCGCCTAAAGTAAGAAATTGAGTGCCAGGTGTAACAGGAAAAAACCAACCGCGCGGGAGAATTAAAGCAATAAGTTCAGCGAAAGTTATGCCTGCTTGAGCACAAATAACCCCTGTTTCCCAATTTACATCTAATACCTTATTCATTTTTTTCATAGAGAGTACATGATTAGAGTCTGCTAAGCAGACATCACCATAACTTCGCCCTGAGCCATGCGCTAGAGTGGAATGACGTCCAAGTTCAGTAATAGTGGATATAGCATTGGGTATATTAGCTGGAGAATCAATTTGGTGTGCAGTCTGGGCATTATACGGATAAAGTGCCCAAGGAAGTATTCTGTCCATGATTTGTCTCTTTTTGTATATCTTAAAATATAATCAACAGCAAACATGAAATTACAATCGTATTGTCTGCCAATGAATAAGAGCTTTGCCTCTTTCCCTAGGAGAATGTTCATTTAAATATGGTGTTACCTAGCTATCATTTAAGTCTTAAATTTAATAGACCATCTAAATAAATTTGAAACTTAAAAATGATGCGAGCGCAATTATGCATTGGCTAATACCATTTTTCCAGTGTTTTTTGATAAGCGCAGTTGCTGCATTTGCTGACAGCTTAACGAATTAAAATTATTTCAGGTAGTTAGAGGCGGGGCCATTTTATTAGGCAGTTCTTTATTTTTTGTTATTGGCGCTTCTTTAGCGAAAAACCAGTTGAGGCTTAGCTCATTTAGGTAAAATCTATATCAAGAAGCTCAAGATTTGTTAGCGCTGCTAGGCGGGGAACTAAGGGATAACGCCTGCCTTTCGCACACAAAATTTCAAGATAAAAAAAGATATTAATAATAATTTCCTCTAAAAAATAGACTTAAATTTAATTAATAGCTATGAATTTTTAATAGCTTTATCTAAGTAATTTGATTAGAGAATAGTCACTTGTCATATTGACGAGATTATTTCGGTGACTGGGATGCCTCGAAATCTCTCTATGTAAAGGGGAATCAAGATGGCAACAGTCACCGGCACTTTAAAAAATGATATCCTTTTTGGTAAGGCAGGAAATGATATTCTTTTAGGTGGTGCAGGAGATGATACTTTAATAGGTGAGGATGGAAGTGATTATACTTAATTAAATTTTAAGTGATTGATTTAAAAGCATAATCAATGGCTTCCTGTAAAGAATGGAATTGAGAGATAGTTTTACTGATAATATTTTTTAACCGCGCCCATAGTTTTTCAATTGGATTAAGATCAGGTGAGTAAGGTGGAAGAAATAGAATTTTGCATTGAACTTTCTCCACGATTAAGCGTGTTTTTTCAGTTTTATGAAAAGCAGCATTATCCATAACAAGCGTATAACCTGGCTCTAAAGCAGGAAGAAGAAAGTGTTCTAGCCAAAAATTAACGAGCGTTTGGTCGCAAGTTCCTTTATAACAAAGAGGTGCAATGATTTTATTTTCAAGCAACCCTGCAATAAAATTTTCACGAGCATAGCGCTTGCCAGAGAGTGGAGCAAAAATTCTTTCTCCTCTTAAAGCTCTTGCGTAAGGACGAGTTATAAACTTTTCAATACCCGACTCATCAATGTAAACGATTTTCTTGGGATCTTGTTGCTGTATAAGCTTTAAATAAGTTTGTCTTTTTTCTTCGTCTCTTTCTGTAAAATACGACGTCTTTTTTTTCGCGTAATTTTAAAACGCTTTAGAGCGTATAGTATACCAGGAGATGACATACCAAAATGTGCGGCTATTTCATCAAGATAGGCACTAGGATGTGATAAAACATATTCCCGAAGCGCCGTTTCATCAATTTTATAACCCGAAACGATTCGCCTATTAGGTAGAACGTGGCCTTGTTCTAGTTGCCTAGTTCGCCAGCGTTGGATTGATGAACGACTAACTTTAAATAATTCACATGCGGTTTTAATAACTCCACCCTCTGAAAGGTAGGCTAACTCTCTTATTCTTAAATCTGGTGAATGTCCCATAAGTAAAATTTCTAATATAACTTATAAGTCATTTGAAATTTAATTAACTATATTACTCTGCATTTTTGCTTTGATAGAAATAAAATACCCAGAGAAGAGGTTGCTAAAATGTCGAAAAAGCTAGAATTTGTAAAACTAGCAGAGCAAGGAAAAATCCAATCGATTGCATCTTTCTTTTAACAAATGGAGATATTTTTCTTGCATTTCTTGAGACAAGAAACTAATAGTGATTAATTCTTGCCATTTAGGTATTGCTTGCAGAAATTCTTGGATAATTGCATCAATAATTTTTTGGTTTAATCCTAAGCGCTCAATGGCAAGGTAATCAAAAAAATCATGTTTTGTTAAATTGTTTTTCTTGCCTCTTATAAGTAAAGCTATTTCTTCTTTAGCATTTCTTTGCGCAATAGTTGAGTTAAGTAAATCATAAGCGGGCGACAGAGAAATTTTGTTATCTTTTGTAATAAGGGAAAAATTTTTTAAATGCATATCCTCATTACCAACCAGAAAGTTAAATAGTGTCAATTTAAAAAATTTAACGAATTCAATTTTTGGAAATGTACAAAACCTTTCTATGACTGTAATTACTCTTTCCATTGAGCTATTATATTTTGTATGACGATCTTCACCTGATAACTGTGCAAAGTCTTCTAAAGCTAATTTTTTATTACGTCCAATTCGATCAAATCGTTTAATGAAATACGTCATACTTTTATCTTTAGAATAAATTAATCCATGGATAGGTACCTCAAGGTTAATCGTTTTTGCTAATGACATAGTAATCGCTTCATTTTCTGGCAATTCAGGATAAAGGTCACTTTGAGGTTTTAAAATATAATGACCATTTTGATCCACTAGTTCAAAACATTCAGCTTTAACTCTTAACTGTGCACTTAATTTCTTTTGCACGCCTTGAATAGACATTTTACCTACGCGATCTAGCGCCTCTTTACGCTGTTCATCAGCACTTAATGCTAATGGACTAAGATTTTTTAATTTAGGGGAAAGGTGTCTTAATCCTCGTTCTGAATAGTTCTCTTGATCAGGTATAATTTCATATGTAATAGGGCAGCGTTTCATTCTAGTTCCTCGATAGTCACGGCGCCCACGACATCCTGGCCAACTTTTATCAATTGTCTAAAATAATCATTTTTATCTATCTTATATTTACGTAATAAGGCTTCAAGCATAATTCCTTCTGGTAATAGCCCCTCAAAGAAAGGAGGAAATATGTCAAACTCATAAATCTTCTTTGTTAAAGGTATTGTAAGAGAAACAGGCGCGCCTTGATATTCTGTATAGTAGGTAAATTTGTATTTTCCGCCTTTTAATTTTTCCAATTCTCCTGCTTCAATACCATTAACTAATACGCGTGCTTTGCTCATAAATTATTATCCGTTGGTGGTGCAAAAGGTGTTTCGAATTTCATTCGTATATTCAAAACATCTAATATTTTTAACAAGGTATTTAATTGCACTGTTTCTTTACCTTTTTCAATATCAAATACAACGGTTTTGCCAACCCCGGCTAATCTAGCTAGCTCTTGTTGTGATAGTCCGCTTTGCTTACGGTAGTAATGAACTATTTTTGCAATATCATCAGTGGCCATGTGAAACCATAAATTAGAGATTTATTACTGTTATAGCAGTAAAAAAGGTACTTTAAAAGGCCTATAGCATTATTTTTTATATAAAATAGTATTTTTTTACCGCTATAAAGGTAAATTTTAATGAATTAGATGGTAATTTATTGATGAATTCTATAAAAAAACTAAAAATTACTGCTATAGCAGCATAAAGTTATATTGGTTGACCTAATAAAAAGGTCATAATTCATACTTGTACAATTAAATTAAGCTATGCTTTTAACATGTAATCAAATTGCAACATTTTATCTGCCTAGGAGATATTTTCTAATGGCACATAAACATAAAATACTCGTTATCATTCTCATTCTATTAATCAGTATTGGTTTAATTATTTTGAATTAAATCTAAATATATTTTTTTTACTGTTATTAAAGTGCGCAATTTCACGCGTATATTCGATAAATTGATCCTTACTATAATTTTTAATAGTTGATCGCCAGAAACGATAAGCACCTTCGTTCCTTGGTATAATCATAACTTCCCAAACGCCAGGAAATTTTTTAAAGCATTGTTCGGCAATATATCGACCAATGCCTTTATGTTTAAATTTTCGCGCAACAAAAAATTGCGCCATATTAAAATCAATGCTGGGATCGCTTCCTTTTTTATCAACTATAGCAAAACCAATTAATTCATTTGCATAACGGATTATAAATGGAAAAGAGCTTTCATCTTTCCAATATTTTTCAAAATCAATACACTCATATAAGCCATCTTCAGGAATTTCCCAACCTTCTTCATTCCCAAGATATTCACTCATGTCATAAACATAAAATCTAGCTAAGTTTTGTATAGTAGGATGATCTGTTAAAGTAGCAGGAATAAGTTTTATTTTGTTGTAATCTATTAGATTTTTTTGAATTTCGTATAAGGCTACTTCGCTATTCCAGTGATGTGCACGCCCTACATAATTCATATTTACTTTTTCTAATACGCGACGTGAATGTTTATTATCAGGATTAATAACCGCAACTAATTTGCTAACAGTTAAATGTTGAAATCCCCAATTAATAAGCGCTTGTGCAAGTTCAACACCATAGCCTTTACCCCAGACAGCTTTAATGAGCGCATACCCTACTTCAATTTCAGGCTGAGTATCGTCATAAGCTAGATAAATTAATCCAGCTCGTCCAACAAAAAGGCCACTTTCTTTTTCAAATACACACCCAAGGCTAAACATATGCTTCTCTTGATGAGCTAGTGCTTTTTCTAAGCCACTCATGACTTCAGAATGAGTACGCACACCCTGGCCAATGTACCTCATGACCTCAGCATCTGTTTGTAACGCATATAAATTATCAAAATCCTCTAATTGTGGGGTCTTGATGATTAAATTTTTTGTTTCTAAGAATACGTTCATATTGTCAACTTATTATTCATAATACAAAGCCATGCTAATTTGATTTTAATACTGGGCTCCAATACATCTAGTATTTTAATAAAGATATTCTATCAAAAAACTATAAAGCAATTGCCTGTTTATTATTTTATCTCAATCAGCTCAATTTAAGTTAACACTGAATTTTTAATTTATTTCTTGCTATTTCACAAGTGGTTTATTACTTTACGCAAGTTTATAATAAATGGAATTTTTTTATGATAGAAACGCCTATATTAGAAGTCATTCAATCAAATATCTTTGCTAAACACCACTTACCACTCATAAAACAAAAACCGCTAAATAAAGATAAATATTGGGATTTTTTAACCCCACAACAATCTTATGGCGTATTATCTGCCTGTAGGCGAGCTGCATTGATTAATATTTTGTTTAATATTCTCAAAGAGACTCAGCCTGACGCTGCAAATCTAATTACTCCAGAAGATTTATTTTATTTGCAAATTGTGGCTTTATTTGCTCACTCCATTTGGGAAAATAAATTAAATGATGAAGGAATTTTAGCAATTAAAGTTAATTGTCAAAATTTTTTAAAAAGTATTGGTGTCACTCATGCGCTTGCTCATCAATTTGCTCAGTTGCTTGATCCCACCGAAGTAACCTCTCAAAACACAAAGCAAAATTGGCTAAAAATCATTCTTAACAGTGCTGATTCGCTGAATAATATGCGCAAAGCAAATTCAATGTATAGTATTCATAAAATACCTTTAGTCGTAGAACTAAAAAAAATTGATAAACAAAACTTAATAGAAGAACTGGCTAAAGAAGTATTAGATATGCTGGTTTTGCAGCATGATATTGGGGTTAATGGTGTCCAGGTTATGGACGAAAAATACGACCTAATTTATGAAAGACGCGGTATTCATCCCAAGTCAAAGTTCAAGCTTCATTACGAGTACTCTAACAATTGTTATGGGGACGTTATAAAAGATATAAAAAAATTTCCCATGTTATCTCAATACTATAAAAACGATACGTTACCTTTACGCAAGGTAAATTTATTAGAAGATATAAGGGTTAAGCAACGAGACGAAATAAGACATTCTGCTCCCACGATAAGGATTAACAATGATTTTCTCTTTAAATCATTACGCGGTGACAATGCAAATTATTTTTTACAATTTATAGATGGTGTCATATCGCCTTTCATTCATCATCCTTTGCGCTTTAAAAGTAAAAAGATATACACAGTGGATGGCAAAGGGGTGCATTTGCGCAGCGAAAAAACACCTATCTATAGTAAAGAACAGAAAAAATTATATTCGAAAAAACAGTCTACAACCTACGGCATGCCTGATTTACAACCTAATCCATTTAATTTTTCTGAAGAAAAAGTTAAAACAGTGGGGGTTATCTTTTTTGATATTATGAAGAACGCACTACTAGCTGATCATTTATTAACACGTGATGTCGGCTCTTCTATTCGTCCTAATGATTTTAATTTTTTGCCAGAAGCTGAGCAATATTTTAAACAGCGAGTTAATAAAGTTTTATTTGCAAAAGATAATATAGAAGCATTTAAGACTGCTTTGCGTAATGAAAAAAAATATAAATACCATAATGAAGTTTTTGCTCATTTGCGCTTTACTGCAGATGATAGCTGCCAAGTATTTATTAATGTCGATACTTTAGAAGCACGATTATTAGCGCAAATTTATGCCAGAATGATTTATGCGCGTTTAAGAAATGTCAATGAGTGCCCGCCCGATTATGAAGTTAAGATTTGCTATTATATGCCTACATCATCCTTGCACTTAAAACAGTATACCAAGCAAGAGCAAATGTTAGATATTGTTGAGGCGGAAGAAATCCTACAAAACAATGATTATTTGCTCGAAAAGATACTAGAAAATAATTTTGAAATGTTATTCTTTTTACCTTCTGGATTTCTTATTAATTATTTAAACAAGAATATAGATGGGCATGCTTTAATTATTAAGATACTAAGCCAGGGTTATTTCCATATTTTAGATTTTTTTGTGGAATTAAAATTACTGGACGCGCAAATTCTAGAAAAATTAATTGTTACGCATATTCAAGAATTACATGACACAAAAACACTAATCCAAATTGCCTATTTTGCAATTAAAAAAGATAGGCCATTTATTTTTCAGCAAGTTTTGGAAACACTGTCTAAGCAACCTGACTATGAAAATTACATTAATGAAGCGGTTAATGTGTCAGGTGCCAAAGTGAACTTATTACAATTGGCATTTAGTATACAGAAAGAGAATTATATTCATGCTTTATTAAACTTAAAATCGATTAATATTAATCAGGTAGATAGTGACGGTAATACTATTTTACATGATGCGGTTTTAACTGGTGATGAATATTATGTACGATTGACCCTTGATTTAGGCGTTGATAGTAACGCAGCAAATAGTAAGGGTTTTACTGGGCTACATTATGCAGTTGCATTTGGTCATTGTAATATTGTTCGCCTTTTATTATCGCAATCAACTTTTACACAATTTAATGCAGAAGTTGAAGTTTCAAATGGAATTTATAATCAAAAATTATCATTGCTTGAATTAGCTGCAGTACAAGATCAAGTTGAGGTGTTAAAAATACTGCATCAAGATGGCCGTTTTGATTTTAGTAAAGAATATGGTTTTAAAAGAACGCTGCTATCCGTGGCAGAGGATAACCCTTTAACCTTAGCTTATTTATTAACTTTGCCTGAAATCGATTTCAAAAAGAAAGATGTTAAGAACTACAATGGCGGAAAAAACGCGCTACACAAAGCTGCAGCGAACGGTTTCATTGATGTAGTAAAGATGCTGTTAGATAAAGGCATGCCCGTTAATGATACGAGTTGCGACAGTAAAGAAACAGCACTGCATTTGGCCATTGGTCCTGAAAAGAATGATGATGTCAGTATAGAAGATCGGATTGAAATTATTAGGTTGCTGCTTACTGCTGGTATCGATAAAAATGCGGTTAACTCATCAGGGGAAAGTGCACTAGGTTTAGCAATTATTAAAGATTGTGCACCCCTGATGAAATACTTAATAGAAAATGGCTGTAAAGTAAGAGGAATAGCAGTGCCTCTATTAGAAGCTACTTTAGAACGAAGCAATCATGCAATTCCAAAATTAATAAAATATGAAATCCAAGCGAAAGCTAAAATGTTTGGCCGTTTTTTTAAGCATGAACACCAAGAGAAGCAAGAAATAACCACTGCTCCAAGTGAATCTTTAGACAGTAAAACAACCCTAAACAATTAGCTGATTTTAACAAAAGTAGGTTGGGCTAAACGAAGTGCAGCCCAACAAATTATGAATTGGTTAGCCACTACTCTATGATTGAAGCTGTTGGGCTGCGCTATGGTTAGCCCAACCTACGCTTATTTACTTTCTTTAAGAGAAATTAAACCTTTTAGCAACACTGTCAATGATTTTATCTTTAGCTTTCTTAAAAAGGCCTAACCTTAAGTTTAGATGACTGGGAGAATCAGGATTAACTGTTCTTGCTTCGTTAACACGTTGCTGAACTTCTAACGGGTTTTGTTTAGCTTTTTCAATTTTTTTAGTTTTGATAGAAGGCAGAAATTGATTCATTAGCTTTGATAAATCTGCAAATGTTTCACCAACTTGTGTTACCGTCTTTTTCCTAAGTAACATGGGTGGTAGAAATTTATTATGAGTTCCATCGTGCTTATAATATGGCTGACCTGTCATGGCATTACTGGCTCGGGCAAAATCAAGTAAAATATCATTAAATTCTTTTACGTAATTACCCTGTAATAATCCTGACAAATTTTCAAGGTTATTTCTATTGATTCTATCAATATTACCCCAGCATCTAACCAAGTCACTATGATGACTTAAGTCAAGCACTCCTTTGACTAATCTTGATTTATTTATCTTTGTCGATTTATCCCCTTCATAACCTTGATGAGGGACTGATTTGCTAAATTCTTCATCTATGATGGGTACGTAATGACACATACTAAAGGCAATATTGTCAACAAGGGCTACATTAAATTCAACTGCCTTAGCAATTTCAGTAAAAATTAAAGCTGATCGCTCTGCATTACTGGGATCACTAATCCCACCTCGTTCATTAGTTCTGCCGGCTCTAAATAGAAAAGCTGCCAACATAACAGCTTCTCTTTCTTCATTGGTAAGATGCTGTAGTGCATTTTTGATTTCTGGTAAACCAACGATAGCAATAGTCTCTAATAAAAATTGAGTATTGGCTGCCTGTCTTATACTGTGTCCCACATCATGATTGGGGCGATAAATAATGACACCATCGATTTCCATAAAATTATGTTTCATATCTACATAAGGGATGTTAATGATGTTATCCGCAAGCACTTGATAAAACGGCGTACAGAAGTCTTTTTTTAACCAATATTTTTTCCAGTTTGTATCAATAGTAATGATTGCCTGATAAGGATTATGGTGCGATGAAGTAGACGTAATGACCAATGTATCCATAATGATTCTGAGCCTAACTGCTTAGTATGGGTTTAAAGGAGCGATATATTGCTAGTGCAGGTATTTTTTGTCAATTCATTTGTATAATGCAAGGCTTAAAAGTTAATTTCAGTAAAGTAGCCTTGATGCAGCGCAGCGTAATCAAGGTTTAAGAAATAGTGGATGTTCTAAATTGTTGGGCTAAGGCCCAATCTATGTTTGCAAGTTATTTAAATTAAATAAATGGCGAATAAAGACCTTGATTACGCTGCGCTGCATCACGGTTACGCTTACTAAAATTTTACATACCTTCGACTTCCAATTCAAAATCGATGTTACCACGTGTAGCATGACTGTAGGGACAGATTTTTTCGTGTGTTTCCTGTACTAATTCTTTTGCTTCATTAGTAGAAAGAGATGGAACTTTAACATTCATTTTAACTGCAATACCAAACCCGCCGCCTTCACGAGGGCCAACAGAGACATGACATGTTACTGTTGCACCATTGACTTTTTTCTTGTGTTGACTCGCCACAAATTCTAATGCGCCACCAAAGCAAGCTGCATAACCAGCAGCAAAAAGATGTTCCGGTGTGGTGGTATTGGGTAAGCCAGGACCCCCCATCTCTTTAGGAACGGAAAAATTTGCACTAACCGAATGATCAGTGGTTTCAGAATGGCCGTTGCGTCCTCCTGTATTAGTTGCTGTTGCTGTTACTAGCGGTTTTATGGTGTTTACTGACATGCTACTCTCCTTGTTCTTTAGGTGGTTTGGGTCTACTTACTCTGATTGTAAGGTTTCGTAGTTATATAAATATTGTTCTAGTTTCGAGAAAAAATTTCTAACTTAGTATAATTGAAACTGAGCATTAATTCTTCATAAATTGAATTCATAAAATCTCTAGATTATGCTGTCCTACAACTAAGATGTGCTACGTTATCTATGCTCATTTGAATCGCAGGAAAGCCAAAGTAGATTGGGCTAAACGAAGTGCAGCCCAACAAATCATGAATTGGTTATCTACTCTAAGATTGAAACTGTTGGGCCAAAGCTCAACATACATTTGCTCAGTGAGGTAGCTTTGATACAGCGAGGTAGCCTTGATGGAGCAACCGTAATCAAGGTTTAAGGCGTTATAATTATTACCCAAATGATTGGGCCAAGATCCGAATTACATTAATAAGATATGCACATTGAGGTTAGCCTTGATGCAGCGCAGCGTAATCAAGGTTTAAGGAATAATAATTATCTTAAATTATTGGGCCAAGGCCTGATCTACGTTTGCAAGACATGCACAGTAAATAAATTGCAAAAGTGATTTATTGAATGGAAACCTTGATTATGCTGCGCTGCATCAAGGCTACCCTGGCTTTTGCCCATGCTCAGGCAGTGTATTGATACTTAGTATCCTTATCTAGGTAAGGATTCAGATTTTCCCCAGATGCTGTAAGTAATATACTTAAATTAAATTCAAAAAGATTATTTCTTTCTATAATTTGAACATACTTTTTAACCTAAAGAATAAAATAAATGAAAAAAATTATTGAGGTACCAGAACTTCTTTCATATGAAAAATATGGGTTTACGCAATGTGTTCAATACGGTGACTTAATATTCGTTACAGGCCAATCCGGGCAAGATAAAGAGGGTCGGATTGTTGCCCCCGATATGGAATCTCAAACTAGACAAACATTTAAAAATATTGAGTATGCTTTAAAAGCAGCTCATTCAAGTTTGAACAACATCGTTTCCATGAATTCTTACATAGTAGACATTCATACAAACGGACAAAGTTATTTTCAAGCACGTAAAGCATGCATGCCTAATTCAGCATATACAAGTACATCTATTGGTATTGTGGCACTAGCTATACCTGGCTTACTCATTGAAGTAAATTGTATTGCTACAATTAATAAATAATGAATAGTATGATTTAAAACGGTACTTCACAATCCAAATGGTATAAAGCACAAGTAGAGAGGTAGCCTTGATGCAGCGCAGCGTAATCAAGGTTTAAAAAATAATAATTATCTCAAATTATTGAACCAAGGCCTGATCTACGTTTGCAAGATATGCCCAGTAAATAAATTGCAAAAGTAATTTAACGAATAAAAACCTTGATTACGCGTTGCATCAAGGCTACGCTGGCTGTTTAGTTTTCTGTAAGATGAAAAAGGACAAAAGTTAGCTTGGTTAGCCATATGGGTTACGATTTTGCTTTTTCAATCATCGCTGATAGAACGAATGACTCGAGCAGGATTTCCTCCAACAAGGGTGTTGGGGGGAACATGCTTGGTGACTACTGAGCCAGCAGCGACAACCGAGTTTTCACCTACAGTCACACCACCAACAATAATTGCACCAGCGGCTATCCAGACGTTTCTCTCAATCATGATAGGCTTTCCGATTGTGGTTGTACGGCGTTTAGATGGTTCAAGGGCATGGCTAGTAGTGATGATGCTAACATTTGGCCCAATCATCACATCGTCTGCGATATGGAGTCCACCAAGATCATAGAAGGTACAGTTCTGATTTATGAAAACATTACGTCCGATACGAATTTCATCTCCTCCTGCAGTATAAAAGGGGGGAATTAGTAAAAAGCTTTCGTCTACTTGTTTACCGATAAGTTCACTAAACAATGCACGGATTTCATGGGAATCATTATATGTTAAGCAATTAAGCTTGGCAGTGATTGTCATCGCTTTCTTGGTGTTGGCCGCCATGGCAGCTGATTCTGGGGTCTTACTGTGGATTACCTTAGTATTTTTCTCATTTGACATTTAGGATTTCCTTATAACCTTCATAAAGCCTATTAATCTGCCTACAGGAGAATTTCGAGTTTTTTGAAAATACCGTAACTACTTGATTTTGGTGGGCCCACTAGGACTTGAACCTAGGACCAACGGATTATGAGTCTGAAATATACCCTTTTTAGCTAGTTTTATCTCTTTTTAAATTTCATGAAAAACCTTTTAAAATCAATGGTTATAAGCCATAATCAGCTTTATTTGATTTTCTATCATTTTAAATAATCTGTCTACATTGCGTCTACATGAGAATTTTTTCTACATGAAATTTGAAGGAAAAACATGAGTGCTAATCCAACCAGTTTGCGGCTAACAAAATCCATTATTGATAAGCTCGAACCGATTCCAGGAAAAGACCAATCTTTTTATCGCGATGAAAACCTAAAAGGCTTTGCATTAAGAATTACGAGTAGCGGCATGAAAAGCTTCATTGTCGAAACACGTATCAATGGCAAAGTAAAACGAGTTACGATTGGTAAATACGGTAACATTACTGCTGAAGAAGCGAGAAAGCAGGCTAAGAGTCTTTTGGGTAGTGTGGCTAGAGGTGTTGATCCTATTGCTGAGAAGAAAACGAAAAAAGTACAGGCAATGACTTTGCAGCAGGTACTTAAGGATTATCTAAAAGCCCGTAAAGATTTAAAACCAAGAACGTTAACTGACTATCATTGTGTGCTGCATGAAGTTGTACCTGATTGGCTTGATAAACCCATTACTAAAATTACTCGCGAAATGATTGCTAAACGTCATGCAGAACATGGGAAAACCAATAGCAAAGCACGCGCTAATAACGCTATGCGAGTTTTAAGAGCACTATTTAACTTTGCCATGTATGAATATCAAACTGGCGATGGCCAGCCCATTATTGTAGTGAATCCAGTAAAATATCTCTCGCATACTCGTGGATGGTTTCGTGTCCATCGAAAGCAAACAGTCATTAAACCGCATCAGCTAGCTAATTGGTATAAAGGCTTAAAACAGTTAGTAGAAGGAGAGGATTATCGCAATGCGCTACTATGGCATGATTACTTTCTCTTACTACTATTTACCGGCATGCGTAAAACGGAAGCGGGTTCCTTGCGTTGGTGTGACATCGATCTAAAAGCCAAAACTATTACATTACAAGATACTAAAAATAGAGAAGTACATACGTTGCCGATGTCTGATTTTATTTATGAGTTGCTTGAGCGCAGAAGTCGTCAGAAAAGCAGTGAATTTATTTTTCCAGCTGACAGCAAAACAGGTTATATCTATGAACCTAAAAAAGCCGTGTTAAAAGTAGTTGAACTATCAGGTGTATCATTTACTTTACATGATTTACGCCGAACTTTCGCAACAATTGCTGAGAGTCTTGATTTGCCAGCTTATGCTCTGAAGCGTTTGTTAAATCATAAAATGAATAATGACGTAACCGCAGGTTACATTATGAAAGATGTTGAGCGGTTGAGAAAGCCTATGCAGCAGGTTACCAAATTTTTGCTTGAACATATGATGGAGACGGCTGAGTTATGAATATCAACGAACTAATAGAACACTGGAAACATATCGCCCCAGTAATTCGTGAGCCTCAAAATGGAGAGGAATACGAACAGCTAGCTAATGTCCTCGATCAGTTATTAGATATAGTTAAGAATGATGAATCTCATGAATTAATGGGATTGGTAGATGTTATTAGTCACCTGATTTCTACGTATGATGAAACACATGATGATCAATAACTTGGTTGAATTAAGACTATAGGCTTCTTATGCGTAGAATTCTATTAATCAGCGATACTCATGGTAATTTGGATATCATTAATGAAAAAGTGAACCAGACAAAAGCAGATATAGTTATCCATGCTGGAGACTTTGGGTTTTATGATGAACAGAGTATCTATCGACTCAGCCCAAGGGAGTTACGTTTGTTAATTGCCCATTCACCAGTTTGGCGTCAATATAACGTTGATAAGCAGACTGATCGCGACAAACTAATAGAAATTGTCAAAGAAAATCGATTATTAGGTGATTTCCCTGATTATATCTCAGGTGAAAAAAAGTTCTCAGTTCCTGTTTATGCTGTTTGGGGAAATCATGAAGATGTAAAAGTTTTGAGGCAATTAAATAGCAATCTCAGCGTTGAAAACCTGCATGTACTTGACGAGCACCACTTTTATCAATTCCAAAATAGTGATGATGAATTGGAATTTTCTCTTTATAGTTTGGGAGGTAATTTTTTAGTCAGCAAGAAGTTATTCGATAAACCCATTGCGGGCAATGGAGGTAAAGTGTGGACTGTATTACATCAATTTGGAGCTTTATATCAGCAGGTTAGAAATAAAAATAAACCATCAATATTTGTATCTCATGTCAGCCCGGGTAAAGAACCACTTTTATCTCGTTTAATCATGCATTTTATGCCTACTTTTTGGATTAGTGGTCATATGGGTGCACCGTTTACCTGTACCTGGAATCAATTTACTATCCGAGAGATGAATGAGTCCTTAGATTGGTTAGAGACAAATATTGAATTAATAGAAAAACAATACCAGCAAGGTCTTCTTACGGATGAGGCAGTATTGGCCTACGAGTTAATTAAAAGGCCTATCTCTGAGGATGATTCTTGGTATAAAAAATTATGGAATATTAATCTTCCTGATGTAATTGACGGACATGCCCTACTAATTTTGAGCGAGAATAAATTTTCATTAGAGACCTATTCAAATGGAATTAAGTTCAGTAATTGAATACTGTCATGTGCAGACATGTAAAAAATACTTGGGGCAAAGGGGACAAGTGGGCATCCACGTCTTTACTGGGTTAGACTCGTCCCCACCTCTTTTTGTAAAGCTGGGACGTGAGGGACATGGATAGTTCTTATACTTAGATAATATCTAAAACGTATCAATTCGTGATTCGCGATTCGCAAATCGCGAATCTATGCTATACTTTGATTATAGTGACGCTCTGCTAATGACAAAATGCTAAAGCCACAAGATATTGTGATACTTTTAAAAATCCTGGCAAATAAACATCCTGATCAATTACTTCAAAAAGATTTAGCAACCTATCTTTGCATGAGTGCTTCTGAAGTACATGAAGGAATGAAGCGATTAGAGTTATCCGGATTGCTAGGGCCTGTTTATCGCAAATCAGAAGATTCTAATCCAACTAAAATCGTTCGGATGCCCATAAAAGCCGCGTGTGAAGAATGCTTAATTTACAGCATAAAATACTTCTTTCCTGTGCAACTAGGATCTTATACAAGAGGAATTCCTACGAGTTATGCAGCCCCCTTATTTGAAAAGTATATTGTGTTGGGTGATGATCCCATACCGGTATGGCCATATGCAGAAGGAGGGCATCGAGGATTAGCTTTAGAGCCTTTATATCGATCAGTACCTCAAGCGATAGCTAAACATCCGGATCAACCGTTTTACGAATTATTGGCTCTGATTGACGCAATACGTATAGGAAAAGCAAGAGAGCGGAATATTGCAATTAAATTATTAAGAGAGAAGTTATGTTTCAAAGAAACCAGCGTGCAACCTCAAATTTAAAGATGTTGGAATTTGTCGCGCGAAGACTTGGCGAATTGAACGATGAAGTGGTCTATCTAGGTGGCTGCACCACTGCACTTTTTATCAATGATCCGCTTTCTCTGGATGTTCGGCCAACACTGGACGTGGATTGTATTATTGATGTCTTATCTTTAGGACAGTATTACAAGTTTGAGGAAAAGCTAAAAGAAAAAGGCTTTCACCGTTCGATACAAGATGATGTTACCTGTCGTTGGCATTATGATGACATTATACTGGATGTTATGCCGACTGACGAAAAAATCTTAGGTTGGGGAAATGAATGGTATAAAAAAGCTATTCAACATGCTGTTGCTCATCAGATTACAGATGATATCAAGATTAAATCGGTGACAGCCCCGTATTTTTTAGCCACTAAAATTGAGGCATTTAAATCAAGAGGAAATAATGACTTTCTTGGCAGTCATGATCTTGAAGACATTATAACGGTAATATCCGGCTGTGTTGATATTGGCGAACAAGTACAAGCTTCTAAAGATGATTTAAAATCTCATTTGAAATTAATATTCAATGAATTTTTAAAGAACGATCAATTCATGTTGTCACTACCTGGCCATGTCAGTGACGGGCCAGTGACAATGCAACGTGTTCAAACTGTCATAGAACGAATAGAAAGACTTGCACAATAATAAATAAGGCATCCAAAATGAAATTGGCGTGGTTAACAGATATTTATCTCAATTTTCTAGAAGTTGAAGTTCATCAAAAATACTATGAGAACATTCTAGCTACCGGTTGTAGGCACACGCATAGTGGTGCTGAATATCAGCCAAGGACTAACTTAATTATGAAGGCTGGTAAAGCTGAGTATTACAAGCCCGGGATACAAGAAATAATAACTATATAGAGTTGGAAAGACTCGCACATGGTTGGAAGGATAAATAGACTGCCAACGTTAAATTTATCTATTTTGTAGATAAATGTCTCTTATTAGGCGACATTCATTATTTTATAAGTAGTGTCTTTCTTCAATCAAACTTTCATAGGGAATATGTAATTCCTTATGTAGTTTAACGATTTGAGGTAGGGTTAAACTGCGCTTCCTATTTAGAACATCACTGACGCGGCTTCTAGGGCCAAGAAACGGTTCTAAATCTTTCCTGGTTAAATTCATTTGGTCCATTAAAAAGAAAATTGCATCTACGGGATCTGAGGGCGGCATAGGATAGTGTTTATTTTCATATGCTTCTACTAAAACAAGCAGGATATCAAGCTCATCTCCTTCTGGGGAATCTTCTTTTGCACCCCATAGTGATTCAATGCGCTTAAGAGCTTGCTGATAATCAGTCTCATTATGTATAGGTTTAATCATTTAGTTCTACCTCCGCGGCATTAACTCGATCATATTCTTTATGAGTGCCGACAAATTTAATAAACATAGCCATTCTAGGGTAGTCCACAGCACAAATAATACGATACGCATTTCCTTTAACATTAAAGACAACCCTTTCATTAGCAATAAATGAAGCATTTCTGAGCGTGTCTTTAATATCTTGAGGTGTCCTCCAACTTTGTTTTAAACAAAAATGGTACCATTCATTTAAGTAAGGCTTAGACTTCTCATTCCCCGGCTGTTCCCAATATTTCTTTAATTGGCTTTTTGCTATTATTCTCATAAATATAAATTATATGTTACCAAAATGGTAACGTCAAGAGTGATATAAAAATGTACATCCAAATAGATGAAACTTTCGTCTAATATGGAATCTAGTCTCGGCTAAAATGGAATTAAGCTTCGGCTGTTATGGAATATAAAGTAATTATTAATGTTTTTTACACTAAAATAAATCGAATAATTTGAAGTTATATTCACTTATATAAAAAAATGCAGGGACAAAGGGGACTTGTGGGAAACCCGCATCAGTATTGAGTTTAAACGTCCCTGCTTTCATTTGCAAAAATGGGGCTAGGGGACATTTAAACTTCAATATCATTTGAATAATACCCTATCATATCTTTTAATCAGATCTACATCTCTTGACAACCTTTTAAATTTTCTGCATATTTGCCTCGAGCTAATTTATTAGTGCTCATGGCCTTAAAGGCTAGTAGTTAATGGAAAAGAATTATCATCGTTTTATCTGAAATTGAACCCGGTAAACAAGTGATATTCATTACGCAGGATGCGACTGGTCGGCATTACGCTGAAATGAAATCAATTGACGAGGTTCCTTTTTATGTCTTTACAAAAACTATCACGCCTAGATCTTTTAAACGAATTTGAATCTGCACCCCTTTCTGCCTTATTTAATCAACAAATTATTGCTGCTGTATTGAGCTGCTCTACGCAATTACTTGAGCGTAATCGCTGGGCAGGTAGTGGCGTTCCTTACCTAAAAATTGGTGGCAGAGTCTTATATCGCAAAAGTGATGTACTTGATTTTCTCCAGCAACAAAGAGTTTATTGTTCAACCACTCATCAAGGGCAGTTATCAGCCTAAGTTAACAAATCAATTTTATTGTTGTTTTCGCATTAATGGAAAATTATCCGGTGTCGAGCTTGGTTTTCCATTAATGCTGATTGGAGAATGCTTTATGTCAAAGAATAATATTACATTAATCAATGCTGCAAAATATCGTTCTGTCGTTTGTGGCTATGCCGGAGGTTATTTTAAGTTAACTGATAAAGGCGTATTTTTTACCGCTAGCGATAAGGATGGCAATCAACTTCCGCCACGCTGGCTTTGTTCACCTTTGTATATCATAGCTAAAACCCGTGATGCTAAAAGTGGAGAATGGGGCCGATTACTCCAATGGCAAGATGAAGATGGCATTATTCATCAGTGGGCTATGCCGTTAGCGATGTTGCAAGGCGATGTTTCAGAGGTCAGACGTGAGTTGGCTAGGTTAGGTGTGGCTATATCACCTAGTAAATCAGCAAGAGAGTTGCTGACGTCTTATTTACAAATCTGTCCCGTTGAAGCACGCGCACGCTGCGTTGATAAGTTAGGTTGGTATGAAGATGTTTTTGTAACGGCTAATGAAACAATTGGCAATACTGCTGAAAAGGTCGTTTTTCAGAATACACATGCAATTGAGCCTGCTTTGTCAGTGTCAGGAACAGTAGAGGATTGGCGTAACTCTATTGGCAAGCTAGCATCTGGTAATTCACGCCTAGTTTTTGCTATAGCTACTGCATTTGCTCCTGCTCTGGCAAAGCTTGTAGGTGAAGATTCTGGTGGCTTTCATTTGCGTGGTGCGTCATCATCTGGTAAGAGTACCGCGCTAAAAGTAGCCGCTTCTGTTTGGGGAAATCCTAAATCTTACTGCCGTTTATGGCGCAGTACGTCAAATGGACTAGAAGGCCTAGCTGCTTTGCATAATGATGGCTTACTTATTCTTGATGAGTTAAGCCAAGTTGACCCAAGAGAAGCAGGGGAGGCAGCTTATCTTCTTGCTAATGGTCAAGGAAAAACGCGTGCTTCTCGAGCTGGAACGGTTAAGCAATCTTCCTCATGGTCTGTATTTGTTCTCTCAGCTGGTGAAGAATCATTAACGGCTCTTATGGCTAAAGCAGGGATTCGGGCTAATGCTGGACAAGAAATAAGGCTTGCTGATATTGAAGCTGACGCAGGTGCAGGTATGGGATTGTTTGAAACACTCCATAATCAACTAACGCCTGCAACCATGGCTTTAAATCTCAAAGAATTTGCTAGCCAATATTATGGTGCTGTAGGTATGGCTTGGCTACAGAGTGTTGTAGCCAACCGATTAACTATTATCCCAGCAATAACTAATATGACTAAGCAATTCGTAGAAAAAGTGATTACACCAGAGGCCACTGGCCAAATGATACGTGTAGCAAGAAGGTTTGCACTAGTCGCTGCAGCAGGTGAGCTAGCCAGCCAATTTGGTTTAACTGGCTGGCAAACTGGTGAGTCATGTCGTGCAGCTCAAAAATGCTTTCAATCCTGGCTAGAGGATTTTGGCATAAACGGAAACCGTGAAGACCGAGCCATATTAGCACAAGTACGTGCTTTTTTTGAATCCTATGGACCAAGTCGATTTGATAATGTTCGTGCGCCAAATAATGAGCGCATATTAAATCGCGCTGGGTTTTACCGTACAGATGATGAAGGGTATCGCATTTTTATGGTTCTGCCAGAAGTCTATAGGAATGAGTTATGCAAAGGATTTGAACCAAGAATGGTGACTCGAGTGCTAATCAATGCTGGTTGGTTGAAGCCTGCGCCGGATGGTAAGGCGTCGCATAAACCACGGATTAGGGGAGTGGGTACGCCAAGGTTGTATGTGTTTACGGACAAAATTTGGAGTGAAGCATGATATCTATTGCTTAGTCATAGTAATTGATAAAGCCAGAGTATTTGAGAACTTAAGAGGGCGTAGTATGCTCTGGCTTAACAAAATTTGTGCATACTGGTTTCTGGCCTTATATTAAACTTAAGATAAGTCGTTTAGCTAAGGAGCCTATTTACATGGATAGTAAAGAAAGCAATAGATATTATATAAGAGAAGTAATTAAAGAAAAACGTACAGATTATTTTGTAGAATATTATCCAGCGAATGACAACAATTTTCTTGCTATAGTTAATCTTATATATTTAGAAGAAAAAATTAATTTTAATACTGCAAGGAATGATATTGAAAAAGAATTTTATATTTGGCTAGAAAAATATCCTATTCCGCAGATGGTGTCTGCCTTCAATCATTCAGGAGATTTAATCTATCTTGATGATACACTTTGCTCTTCACTATCTGGCTTCATAAACCTAGAATCACGTGAAATTACTGCTAAATGGGATTTGTTGAAAGATGACGAATTTCCAGATGTTCAGAAAACCCCACAATATCAAAAGAATGTATATAAAGACTTACCAGTTACAGAATTTGATCCTGATAAGGCTAAAAGTATGTTTATTAGAGAGGCCAAATTACAGAAAAGACTTATTTTAATATACGGTATAAGTGTAATTTTATTTCCTTTAATAATAGAAATAATAGCGTTAGGTATAAATTGGCTAAATTGGCTCATAATTATTTCTGGATGGTTGATTGCGCTTTTTAAGATTGGAAAATTTACAGGATGTATAAAGCCTACTGAAGCTGAATTAAATGAGCTAAAGAAGAAGCATTACTATTATCATTGTGAACGTAACCAAAAAGGTTTTCTATTATTACGTAATGAAAATTATAAGCAAGAGCAGATTAAGACTATTCATCAAGAGTACAAATCTATAGATAACTAAAATTAATTCAGAAAAGCTAATTTATTCTTGCGATGCTTTACTATCTTTTTATTAAAAGCCTTTTAGTTAAGCCTCTCAACATCCCGAAGAATTCTAAGGGCGCAATATACATTCATTCGAATGTTTGCTAATCTTGGCCCGAGTCTTACAAAAAAATTCCGCATGGATAGGAATTTTTTTCTTCTAAAAGCAATGATGGAGCACTTTTATTTTGGTGGTTTCATGGCGATTGCTTTTGCCCGTGTTTCAATTCATACCCGAGCTAAAGGTCATAGTGCGTTAGCTGCTAGTAGTTATCGCTCTGGTACTCGCTTACATGATTCTCTCAAAGATTATGATTATTCTAATCGTCATGATGTTGCGTTTTCATAAATAATATTGCTAGAAGCAAGCGTAGCCTGCTGAGGCCACGCTTTTTAAGTCGTCATTTTGTTCTATTGCGATTTGCGCTATAGGACCGAGGTTGGTTTCAGGCTTGATTTTTCTGGGTTGTAGCGTTTGGGGAATTCCTGCGTCACTGCAGGGAAATTGCAGTGACGCAGATAATTGTTTATGAATTAAAACGTTTAATGTAGTTAAGTATTTCTTCGATGTAGTTTTTTATATCAATGAGGTGATTGTGTCCATTATCTTCACCAACTTTTCTGACGGAAATTATAATTTTCCATTCCTTTTTTGAATTCGTATCATTGATTTTTAATTTATATTCCTGTGGCATTTGATTTTCAATAAGAAGTCTTGATTCGTGTCTATTAAAATAAAAATATAGCGCCAATGTTGGTAAAAATATACACTCTTGGGCTTTTCCTTGTTTGATCATATTTAAGGATCTAGTTGTCTCTTGTTTATTGCAATCAATTTTAATCTCAACTAAGAATTTAAAGTTAAAATTGGTGAAAGAGTGAATTATTGTATGACGAATGAAAAATAATTTATTTGAATTTTTCCCCCAATCCACTGCTCAATCATATAATTCATTTTCCTTGTAAAAAGTTTGCTGGTGAGGATTTGAAAACCTCGATAAAGATGTGATTAACTTATGAAGACCTGTATCAAAATCCGTCCTAAAATCAGCATATAATTTTTCTTGAAGAAAAAGAGGTACTTCGCATTCTTCAAGCAATAAAGGTAAAATAAGTATCTTATTGTTTGCTTGAAGTTCTCTCATAAGAGCGGAGTTTAACTCTTTTTGACACCATGCAGATTTTACAGATGATTGAGATAGGGCAACAATTAGTGCGCTAGCTTCATTGATTGCTGATTGAATTTTATCTATTAAAGAGTCGCCAATGTTAAGTTCATATTCATCGATCCAAATGTGCACTTTATTTATGACTAATTGTTGAGCAATTTTATGGACTATTTCCCTATCATTACTGCTGTAACTTATAAAAATACTCATGCTGATTCCCTTCAATAAAGTAACTCTTATTATAGATTACTTATTTAGCAAGCATAGCCCGGATGAAGTGCAACGAAATTCGGGATGTTCGAAGCCCAATATCATGGATTACGGCTGCGCCTGTATCGGGGGTATGCTAGCTAGAACATAAAAAAATTAACTGAAAGAAAAGGAAAGAAATCTTGATTACGCTACGCTGTATTAAGGCTACGTTGGCTGCCGCAATTGTTAGTAAAAATAGAGGAAATTGGCAATAAGCAACAGGAAAGATTCCTTGATCGAGGTCGTTAATATATTTAAATGTCCCTTGCGCCCCACAGTATAAAATAGGTTGAGGGTCGCTATAACTCAATGCTAACGCGGGTTTCCCACAAGTCCCTTTTGTCCCTATGGTTTTTGATAAGATATCAATAAAATTGGAATCTTTTACAGGTAATTACAAGATAAACTGAGTCTAAATTTACTTTATATGCCTAACTGGAAAGGCAAGAAATAAACTTCCTTACTCTGCGCTTCATTAAGGCTAACCATGCTAATTAAGTAAAGGAAGTTTGATATTGTTGTCTTCCAGAACAAAGTCTATATCTACTTGTATCTGAGATGGAAATTTTTTAAATCTGCAACAGTTATAAAGAAAATATTTAAATTTACTATTTCTGCATATTTTAATATGAAATAATCTCCATCAATCGAATGGAAAGAATCTAAAGAAATAATTTCATTAGTTAATTTTGGCGAATTTGAGTGTTCTGTAGATAATTGACCTGTAAGAGTGCGTGCTGCGGAGGATAGGATTAAGGTTTCAATCTCACCTTTACTATTTAGTGAGTAATCTTCAAGTAATCCTTTATATATATATAGCATCCTTCGCCAGTCTCAATCATAGCAAAAATTTCGATTAAGTCGGGCTCTTCTTCAAAGAAATCATAGGCTTTAAAGAAATAAACCCATTTATTATTAAGTCTTAACCACTTTATTTTTTTGTCTAATTTATAATAAGTTATAATTTTACGAGTCAAAACTCCTAAAAAGAAGCCAACAGTACACAATATAATAATATATATGATTGTATAAATAAGCTCATTGGAATTAATGTTTATAGTATTAGAGTCTTGATTTGCGATTAGTTTGATAAATTTAGTTGAATCAATATGTAGGAGAATAATTTTTTCTAATAATAATATTGATAAAGCATGTAGAACTAATGCTACAAGAAGCGCTAATGCGGTTTTCTGCCCTAAAGGCACAAAATTTATATCTTGGTAATCAAATTTGTAATAAGAGTTAATAAAGAACAATCCAGGCATTATTAATAAAAATATTAGGAGGGCTGGAAATGCAAGGTTCATGTTTTATCCCTATTTATTTTTTCTTCGATCGCCCCAAGCATTTACAAATTTTAATTTAAAATTATTTTCGCCTATTAGTATATCAATACTACCCTTATTAGATTTATGTAAATTGTTTAGCCCCTCTAAAAAATCTTTTCTTTTATCCGGATCGCTTAGTATTTCTTTAGCTCGCTTACTCATTATAGCTTTCATTATTATTACCTAAAGATATTTATATTTGAATTATAGCAAAAGATTGATTTGGGGAGGCGAAATGTCTACATTGCGTCTACATGGCTTTTTTGAATTTTTCTGAAACTTACGTAACTACTTGATTTTATTGGTGGGCCCACTAGGACTTGAACCTAGGACCAACGGATTATGAGTTATATGAGATTAACAAATGGCCATCAATCATAACAAATACAAATAATTTAATCAATAAGTTAGCTTAAGACTATTGTTCCTATCTATTGTAGATTACTGCTGTTTTTTATTTCTAAGTGCCCCACCAGTGTCCCATGCAAAGTGCTGTAGTAACTTATTTAGTTACATAGTGATTGTACATTTTTAAGGTAATAATATTACAGAAGATACTAATATGAATTACTCAATATTAAGATCTCTAATAGCAGGAAAAAGTTCACCGACTTCTACTTTTAGGGTTTTGGCTATTCGAATAAGGTTTAATGCAGCAATGTTTCTTTCACCACGCTCCACGCTACCCATATAAGTTCTATCTATTCCAACCTCAGCAGCAAAACCCTCTTGAGAGAACCCTTGAATCTTACGAAGTTCCCTTATTCTAGAGCCTAGTCTGATAAGAAATGGATGTTTTTTATTCATCCAATAAGCATATAAGTGGTATACTTATAGAACCACGGACTATGAGTATCAAAGCGTTTTGTTATTATAAGATTGTAGAGGCATTCATGAATACCCTTTATACAAATAATGGCTTGTACCAATTAGATCCATTTGCAAACGAAGCAGAGCTTGAGCAAGCAATTCAAATAGTTAAATTTGATCTTTTTGGAGATAATAGAATCTATCTAGATATAAAGAAAAAAATTGGTAAAAAAGGAATTTATCAGAATATTCCTGATGGGTATTTATTAGACTTAAATAACAAGATTCCACGATTATATTTTGTTGAAAATGAATTAAGTAGGCATGATGCAATTAAGCATATTGCTGCACAAATTATTGGATTTTTTACTTCATTTGATGCAGATCCAAGAAAAGTTAGGAATATTCTATTTAATGAACTAAATAATAATTATGAATTAAAAAATATATGTGACATTTACATCTCTTTACATAAATATAGAAATTTTGACCATTTCCTTGATTGCTTGATAGAAAATCTTCTTTCTATTCTTGTAATCATTGATGAGGAGCATATTGCCTTAGAAAATTTTGTTATTCCTAGACTTAAAGTAACTGTTGATGTTCTGTACTTAGCTCGTTATAAGAGCGCTAATAGCAATTATATTTTTCATTTCACCCCATTTCTACAAGATGTTATTGAAGATAATAATGGTGTAGCTCGAATTAAAAATATTAATCTATTCGAAATTGATACTATTGTTGTTCCCATTAGAGAAAAATGGTTTCAGAATTTTTTAAATGAAAACCGGTATTATGGTCTCCGGTTGGAAAGCTCCATGAGAGAAAGGATAAAGTACATTGCTTGCTATCGTGTGTCACCTATTTCAGCTATTACTCATTTAGCAAAGATAAAATCCATTGAGCCTTGGGGGAATACCGGAAAATGGTTTATCAATTTTGAAAAAATAGAAGAAATTAAGGCCGTTACTCTAAATAAAAATGGTAAAGTAAAAGCGCCTCAAAACCATAGATATACTCTCAGAAATAAATTATTAAATGCAACAACTTTAGATGACATTTAGGAATGTCATAATATTGAATCAAAATAGTTCAGTTCTTAATCGTTGTTCTTCAATTAGGCTAATAATTTTTTTTCCGTCATCTGGGTTGATGTTACCTGCCAAGATTTCATTTAAAATCAAATTGAAAATATTTTTTTGAGAAGCTATCTCTTGTTCGCTGAGCACGGCAGGATCAATTTCAATATTCTTTTGTCTTGCTTTTGGTAAAAGCCTCTCAATGCACAATCGTAGGGCAGCTGGATCTCCATCTAAAGCCTCTGCGACCATTTTATTTATTAATTTCTCAGCATGAAGCTCAAGTAATTTTATTAACTTGGTTTGTGTGTTGCGGGAGCCCTTTGGGCGCCCATATGGATTGCCACTTGTTCCTGGTTTAAATTTCACTATTTTCTCTGTTAATTTCCTGTTTTCTACAGGTAATAGCCTTATCAATTATAATACACCATCACTACTTTTAGTTTTTAATGCACTTGTTCATTTCTTAAAAATCTGGATTTGCATTGGTTATTGTTACTTCACCAACAGGGGGCAATACATTAAAATTTATAGATATAGGCTGACCTTTTTCAGATTCTGTAGCAGAAAGAATCTCTTTTGTCTCTTGGTAGCCGAAGCGTGTTTTCAGAATAAAGGAATAAAGAGTATTATCTAATTTAATTTTTCCATTTGAAAATAATGCAATACGACCTAGCTTTAAAAGCGCAGCTTCTGAAGCTTCCTCTGCAAAATCAGCAGCCTCACGAAAATCTAAGTGATCTGCTTTCCATTGGTAATAGGTATTTTTAGTTATCCCAAGCGCCTGACATACCTCTATAATAGCACGGCCCTCTTGAAATAAAGGAAGTAATTTAGTGCAGAGTTCTTGCGAATATTCTGGTTGTTTGTTCATGGTATTAATTCCTAAATAATAGTTAAAAAATAGCTATTTCGGTTTAAAGTAAATCCAAATAATTAGTTACGTTAAATTTAATGTAGGGAATTAACTTCCTTACCTGAATTACACAATGTTCCAATTAACAGCTCAATTATTACAGACTGAATATTCAACAACTCTAGTAGGCTTACTAGTAAGTTTAGGTAAGTATTGTAATGAAGCCGGGTGAAACCAGAACCCGAAACTTCCCTCCCAATCGCCATTACGTTGTTTGGTGCAAATTAATTTACAATCTGAGGCTTGAACAATCTCTAATTCAGCCTTATCTAATTTTGCACCGGTTGATTGGGCCTGGATTAATTCCTCTTTTTTCTTATTTCTCCAAATACTAAAGCAGTTATCAGCTAAATCACTAATTGCTCCGGTCCCCTTAATATCTAGCTTCCCTGGAGGCTGTGATTCATCATTTGTTTTTCTTGGATGTATAACAAGGTGAATTTGACAATTGTGTTGATTTTTAAAATCACAGAGTTGCTCCATAAGAGCTTTTTGTGTTTTATAGTCATCTTCACAAATATCTAATTTCATTAGGGAATCAATAACAAAAACATCTACGCCATAACGTTGGTGAGCATATAGAAAAACGTCTAGTAAACGCGTTAATTTTGCTGTGCCAACGAGATCAAATAGCCACAATTTATTTTCAAACCATTCATGAATGGCATGTATATATTCAATTGAAGGAGTAGCTAGTGCACTGGCTTGACGGGTTAGGCGCATTAATAAACGTTTTGGCTTAATTTCTAAGCTAGCTATACAAACTCGTGCGCCTTGTTTCATTAAATGAAGAATTACTTGCCCTAGAATCTGGCTTTTCCCATGTCCATTTATTCCTGTCCAAACTGAAAGCTCATCCGGGCGGAACAGAATTCTCCCATTAGCTTTTTCCCACGGGGTATGATATCCAATATGGACGCCCGGTGAGGGGTAAAACTCATCAATGACTTGATTAACAAATTCACGGGCAGACTTTAATTCCTCTGGCTCAAGCGTTCTAGCTTCCTCAAAGCAACGATGAATAACTTCTCTAGAAACATCAGCTTGTAAGCATTCATTAGCATCTTTATAAGGTAACTTAACAATATGGCAGCGATGTTGTCCTAATCTATTAACTATTTCCAAGATAGCCTTATGGCCTTCTTTATCTTCATCGAAGCAAAGATAGAGCTGATCAAAAATAGCTAAGCGCTCAAACTCAAATTCAATCCAACGTTGTTTATCACCGCCGCCTCCTCCAAATGGAACAGATAGAGCAGGTATGCCGTATTGATAAAGAGTCATCGCATCGATTTCTCCTTCGCATATCGTTACAGTGCGCGCATTAGTTGATATTTGATCCCAGCCAAACAAGCAGGGTTCGCAATTTGGTTCAACCGTAATCCGCTTCTTGTTATTAACACGAGCTAATTTCAAGTATTTTATAAGTATTAACTCATTATTACGCCAATAAGGAAAAAGAACTTCTTTATTGCGCTCACCAATTTTATAGAGTCTAACAATTTCAGGTTTCAGTTTCCTTTCATTAACTAAATAATTCATAACTGACGATGTTAAAGCCAGCTCAGTAGTATTTTTTAATTTAGGTCTGCTATAACTAGAAGGCTTATGCCCGTTAAATTTTGGTGTAGATATACCAAGATAGCGGGTAGCTTCTTTAATAGCTTCAGCAAGGGTTAATTGACGCGCTGCAGCCCAAAGATCGAGTAGATCACCACTAATACCATCTGCAAAATCTGACCATATACCAGCTTTCTCGCCCGTGAGATGTACACCAAGTGATTCTCCAGGTTCACCGTAAATATTACCAATGCACCATTCAGAACCGGATTTCTTTCCATTTGGGAGTAAGTATCTAGCAATATCTTCTGCGCGTTGTGCAAGCTGCTGTGAGATTTCTTTAGCAGTTATCATGTTAGATTACCCCCGCCATTAAACTGCTTGCTCTACTAAGCTCACGCTGTGCAGTACTTTTATTAGCATTATTTATAAACCGCTCGATATGATCTGCATCACGGAAAATCAGGTTAATATCATCATAAATATGATTACGGTCATTTTTTCCCATGTTATAAGGAGTGCTCGCGCAGCCATCAATAGCTTTTTTTAGTTCGTCAGGTGTGTAACCTAATTTCAAAGCCTGTTTAATTGAATTTTTGCGTTTTCTATCTAGTTTCGCTCTTGGGTGATCCATGGTTGTTTGCCAATACTGAAAAATCTCTTTCACAAAAATAGGAATGTCAGTTTGAGCAACATCAACAGGTGAAGTTTCAACTTCACCTATATTATTTATTTCTTTTTCTTTCTTTTCTTTTTCTTTCGTCGCTACCTCTTGATGAGTATTAGTTGCGTCATCGCCTAAAACTCTTATATTACTAGTCGAGTACTCGCTGATAGGTTTTTGACTAATTCCAATTTTACTTGGAGGAGGGAGGGGAAAACGATACGTTGGTTTGTCTATTTTTTGATGTTTTTTCCATCCAGTAACTAACCAATATTTCCCCTCATCAACTTCATATTCGATTAGTAAACTACTGTTAATTAACTCATCAACAAGAGATTTTATCTCTGTAATTGAAAAATTATCACCCGGAAAAATCTCAGCTTTTAACCTTATGTAAGATGCTGGATGAATACCTTTATCATCAGAAAAATTCCACATCCCTATAAATAATAACCTTGCAAGAGGTGAGCAAGATAAAACTTGCTCACTTGTCCAATACTCACATTTAATCATTCGATTTCTAGGCATGTTCGTCTTCCTTTTGAATTTCGTTAGCTAATTGTTCAATGATTTTTTGTTGTAAACTTAAACAGTTCCTATTTAAAATCGCATTGATTTTTAGCTGTTCTATGGATTGGTTAGAGTTATTAGTCATCCATAAGATGGAACTTAATTCTCGTAATTTATCGATTGAGCCTATTAAATTTGGATTTTTCATATCTATTAATTCCTTTCGTTATAGATATAAAGGTATAGGTGATGAGTTATACCCGTAAAATCAGTTTCATATATCCAATTAGTTTGGATGTCATAGCCTTCTTTTCTTCGCTTCCTGATTCGACCCCCTGGATGAAGAGTTCCATACTTGTTGCGAGCTTCGATGATGGCTAAGCGCGGGCAAACCTTGAAATGAGCAAAAATTCTTGCATGCTGAGACTTGATTGAATTATTATATGAGCGCGTATAATTATGGCTGCTCAGTTTATTTGGGCTTATCTTTATGTTCATCTGATATCTCCTTGGCATCGCTCATCAATCCATGATTCAAACTGGTCTAAATCTAATAAAATTTTTTTACCAATTCGCCTAATGCAGCGTGAAAAGCCATTTTGATGCTCATTGAAAATAAGCCATCTAATTGAAGATTCAGTAAAGGCTGGGTAAATTTCGGGAATTTTTTTTACTCGCGCAAGTCGCTTTGGTTCTGTTGTTAGCATTATTTATCTCCTTAAATTAATACCAATTGGTACACATGACGTTTTGTTATGTGTTGCAGGAGATAAGGCGCTAAAAATTTATTAGCAAATTGCTAAAATTAATTTAGCAATTTACATAATGAGGAATAGCGTGAATAATTTAATAGAAATTGCATTTAAAATCGGCAATTAACTTCACCTTAAGTTGGGTAGCTAAAAATCCAGTTTGTATCTTTATCTGGCTTATAAACGCAAAATTCTCCAGTCTTGATTGATTTAATTAAGTGCATGTGTAATGGGTTGTTAATGTTGATGGTTTTAATTGCGTTTCTTATGTTCAAAAATACTCTTTTTCTGACCTTTTCTGTAGGTTTATTAAAATTTTTAGGCATTGATTTTATGCTTGAGTTACTCAGATAATCTAAATAAAACTGTCTGATTTCTTCTAAGCGTTCGATTTCCTCTCTATTAAGAATTTCCTTTTCTAATTCTATTTTATCATTGAGCTCAGCGATTTTATTTTTAATTGCTAGTATTGCTTTTTTATCAATCATTTTTTGTGAAGAGTGAACCTCAACATGTGTATTGGATTCATTTAGATCAATTAAATTAGCAACCTCACTATGAGGAGGTTTGTTAATAAGTTTTTCTAAGTCATTGACATGGAAATCTCTACCAGGATTTTTAACTAGATTCTCAATATAAATTAATCCCTTAGATGCTTTTATTATAGTTTTGTGGTTGATATAGTGGATTTCATAATAGCTATCCGATTTGATGAATAAATTCTGATATTCTTTAACAGCGCTTGGATTATCGGACGAGGTGAGTATCGAATCCTTGACATCATTATTAATTACAAATGATAGAGCTTGATTAGGGTGTTCATTTGAATTTTTGTAACTAGATTTGCTATAAGTTTTTTTATAAACCTCGGTTAACTCAAAATGCTCTATCTGATCGAGCAATACATACACATCCTTCTCTGTAAAATGGCTTTTATAATCTTGAGGAAGTTGGTGAGTTGCACTTGTTTGTTGAGCTAAAAGATAAGAATTGGCGTGTGGATCAGACAAGGGACCTTGAAAACCAAAGGTATTGTTGAAATCTAGATAATTAATTCTATTAAACTCAATCAAATCCTTAACAGAACTGGTTTGAGTAAGAGGAAACAATTCAGTTTCTGTTTTAGTTGCAAGTCGATCGAACCCCTTTAGGGAGTTGAGTAAGTAACTCCTCTCACTAAAGTAAGAAATGATTTCTTTTTTTTGATTGATATAACCTTGTAATTCATCATATCTTTTCTTTGCAGCACCAATTAATTTGTCAAGATAAGGATTAATATGATAAGTGACTTTCTTTTTTGCGAGTGACTTAACATATAGTCCAAAGTAACCTTGATTTGCTAAATCATAAATATTATCTAAGGAATAGTGAGGCCAGCGCTCTAATAACTGTTTTAAATGTAGCATCTTAACCTGAGGTACTGTTACATCCATTTCATTTCCAAGTTAATTGTTAAATATTTGTTCATTCATTCGGGCTACAACTTTACTAGTATGGGCATCGGATAGATGAGCATATCGTTTAACCATTTGAAGAGTCTTATGCCCCAGAATTTCAGCAATTTCTGCTAAGCTTGCATTATTCATTGCGAGATAAGAAGCACAGCTATGCCTTAAGTCATGCCATCGGAAATCAGTAATCTCAGCACGTTTTAATGCGTTTTCAAAAGGTGTACGAAGATCAATTGGCTTGGTAAATTGATGGTTGGGAAATATAAAATCACAATCTAGGCGTTGGACTTTAGCTAGCTCTTTAATTAATTCTAAAGCGTGCCCCGTTAACGGCAATACGCGTCTCTCACCATTTTTGGTTTCATGTAGAGTAATAACTTGTCGGTTGAAATCAATATCTTTCCAACGTAATCCCATAAGTTCCATTTTTCTAGCACCAGTTGAAAGAGCAAGAACAACTGCAATGTAGAGATACTGGCTCTCACTTTTTCTACATTCATCTAATAAGCGCCTGCGCTCATCATCCGATAAAAAGCGAACACGACCACGTGGTTCTTTAGGTTTTGTAACTCGACGTATAGGAGAATCTTCAATCCATCCCCATTCTTTCACTGCTATAGTTAAGGCATGAGATAGTGCAGCCAAATAGCGCACTACTGTAGAGGGGGAGCGTAATTTATTGCGTGTGGTCTTCTCAGATGAAAGTTTGTCTCTTCTTTCAGCTATAAGAGCAGGAGAAACATCAGCTAAGCTGTACTGTCCTAATTCACGTTGCCACCATTTAAGATGGAGAACAGTATTCTTGCTATTCTTGGGTTTAAGAGGAATTACTTCTTTAATATATCGTTCAATCAGTTCACTAAGAGTTCTACGTTTAGCTTCAGTGGTTTTAAAATGTCGACCTTCACGGATTGCTGCTTCGGTTTGTTGAGCCCATCGGCGGGCGTCAGTTTTTCTATCAAAAGTTGCTTGTTGAATGGGGGAACCTTTAAGTCTTACTTTAACTCTATAACTAATTTTGCCTTCTTTACTAACCCTTTCTTCAATACTAGCCATACAGAAACAACATAAGTCATTATGCCAGCATCCTATAACAAATAGTCAAAAATGACAACATAAGAATATTAATCCTATGGGTTAATTGTAAATCTATATATAGAACCTCAATATTTATTTTATACTATAGCCCGAGGGGCATTTATGGGGCACTGTAATTTTATTAGGCACCGATCACTGTTGGCCATTGCAGTTCAAAGTTCAAATATGGTATAACTTTTCGCAAATGTGTCCTTATTTCTGCTTTACAAATTTTACTGCAAATTAAGGCTTAAGTCTGGTTTTGATAATTTTTAATCTTTAAAATAATACGCTTCTTGTATAGCTTGTGCTTTTGTTAATGACAAAATTATAAAATCAGGCAAGAAGTTCGATAACCTACATGATGTTAAAGAGAAATATATGCAAACAAATTTAATGGATGGAAGTGTCATTGAAACAGAAGTTGGATCAAAAGAGAAATATATGCAGATAAATTTAATGGATGGAAGCGCCATTGAGATAGAGGTTGGAGCAAAGGGCTTTGATTTGGCGCGCCAAGTAAAAAAATCTCTTAATGGTCATCAGGCTGTAGCGCTTAAGGTAAATGATATATTTAAAGATCTTAATACTGAGCTTCAAGACGGTGATACGATTCAAGTACTGACTTTTGATGATCCAGAAGGTAAGGAAATATTCTGGCATTCTTCAGCGCATTTACTTGCTCAAGCGATAGCGCGTTTATATCCTGAAGCAAAGCCTACTATAGGGCCCGCCATTGAATCAGGTTTTTATTACGATTTTGCTGATTTGTCGATTTCTGCTGATGACTTTCCACAAATTGAGGCTGAAGTTCAAAAAATTATTCAAGAACGATTTGAGCCTAAACGTATTGAATATTCTGATAAAGAAGAAGCAAAAAGGGTGTTTAACCATAACCCTTTTAAAATTGAAATGATTGAAAAACTAGATGAGGGTTTAAGCGCTTATTCTCAAGGTGAATTTATTGACTTATGTAGGGGCCCGCATATTCCTCATCTCGGGATAGTACAAGCATTCAAGCTCATGAAAACTTCTGGCGCTTATTGGCGTGGTGATAAGAATAATCCGCAATTGACTCGGATCTACGGAATTTCTTTTCCAGATAAAAAATTATTAAAGTCCCATTTGAATTTCTTAGAAGAAGCAGCAAAGCGTGATCATCGTGTCATTGGCAAACAACTTGGTTTGTTTTCTTTTCATAAAGAAGGGCCCGGTATGCCTTTTATCCATCCTAAAGGGATGATTGTTTGGAATGAATTGATGCGATATTGGCAGGAACAGCATGATAGAGAAGGCTATAAGCAGATTAAAACGCCAATACTTATGTCTCACGAATTATGGGAAACATCAGGTCATTGGGATTTTTATCGAGAAAATATGTACCTTAGTGTAGTTGATGAAAAAACCAGTGTTTTAAAGCCTATGAATTGCCCTGGCGGCATGTTGTTTTATAAAGAAGATATGTATTCTTATCGTCAGCTTCCTCTACGTATTGCTGAAGTAGGCGTAGTGCATCGACATGAGTTTAGCGGTGCACTATCTGGTTTATTCCGAGTGCGTTGCTTTCACCAAGATGATGCTCATATTTTTATGAAACCTACAGATATTGCTGATGAAATTCACAAGGTTTTATCATTAGCAACATCGATGTATAAATTGTTTGGATTAGATTATCACTTAGAGTTATCGACAAGGCCTGAGCAATCCATTGGAACTGATGAACAATGGCAATTGGCAACAGATGGTTTAATCGAATCTTTAAATCGCTGCGGCTATACTTATAGGCTCAATGAAGGTGATGGTGCATTTTATGGGCCTAAAATTGATATTCATATCCGAGATGCAATCGGTAGAACTTGGCAATGTGGAACCATTCAGCTGGACTTAAATTTACCAGAGCGATTTGATTTAAATTACATTGACGCGAATGGTGAAAAACAACGTCCTGTTATGATTCATCGTGTGATTTATGGATCAGTAGAACGGTTTTTTGGCATTCTTATTGAACATTATGCTGGTAAGTTTCCGCTCTGGCTAGCACCTATTCAAGTAACAATATTGCCTGTCGCCGAGAGCCATCATAATTATGCTGAGAGCGTATTAGAGCAATTTTTAGAAGCTGGATTACGAGCAGAAGTTGATTTTGATAATGAATCAATTAATAAGAAAGTGCGTAAAGCCCAGCTTAAACAAATTAATTACATTATTGTAGTTGGGGATAAGGAGCTGACAGAGGGTACTTTAAGCGTAAGAGCAGCTAATAATCTTGTCGGTACTAAGCCTATTGCTGAGGTAATTAATAGTTTAAAAGATGAGTATCAAAGTCGCTCGCCTCGACGCAATACAGTTTAATCAGTTTTATAGGAAGTTGTATGAAAGATAAAACGCAGGTAATTGAAGAAAAGAAAGAAAGAGTATGGTATGTAGGGCAATGCCATTGTGGTAATGTTAAATTTGAAGCTTCGGCTACTCGTAATTTAACAATCACACTCTGTAACTGTGGTATTTGTTTTAAATCGGGTCACCAAGAGTTAATGGTTAAGGAAGAACACTTCAAATTGCATTGCGGTCAAGAATTTTTAAAGCCCTATAGATTTGGGAACTGCATTGCTGATCACACTTTTTGTGTAGTATGTGGAATAATGCCTTTTTATAGGCCGCGTTCTCATCCGACAGGGTACTTTAGTGTAAATGCTCGGTGCCTTGAGTTAGATCAAGCAGAGCACATTGAATATGTAGAGTTTGATGGGCAAAACTGGGAAGAAAGCATAGCTGCTGGTAAACACAAGCTTACAGAATAGATCGATAAAGTAAGTTAATTTAATTTTTACTTAAGTTGTAGTGCAGTTTAATGAGTGATGATGAAGTAGAATATCACCAACCTAATCTAAGCAATATAGTACAAAGCAGTTGGCAATTTGCTAGTCCTCCTATCTATCGAGGATCGACCGTTTTTTTCGATAGCTATGAAGCAATGAGCGATGAAAACGTGCCTTATGTTTATGGAAGATGGGGGACGCCGACTGCTGATGCTTTTTGTAAAGCAATGACCGAACTTGAAGGTGGCGCGGGTACTATTGTTACTTGCTCTGGGCTGGCTGCGATTTCTACTATACTTCTTGCACTTACTTATCCAGGCTCTCATGTACTGATTGGTGAATCTTCTTTTCCTGCAGCACTGCGGTTCTGTGATGAAGTACTTAAGAAATTTGGCGTTATAGTCGAGAAATTTTCAGGTACAGATATAACGAAAATCAATGAGAAAATTTTACCAAGCACCGTCTTAGTATATATCGATCTTCCAGGAAGCTATGGGGCAAATTTTTTTAATTTATTATCCATTAAAAAAAAATCAGATAAGACTTATATTTTAGTAGATAACACTTGGGCGACGCCTTTATTTTTTAATCCCTTAAAATATGGAGCAGATATCGTTGTTCATAGTACTTCTAAATACATAGCTGGCCATTCAGATTCTATTATGGGTTGTATTACTGTAGCTAATTTGAATTTATTTCAAGAAATTCAAAATACAAGTAGAGCATTGGGACAATATGCGGGCGCTGATGACTTAAGCCTTGCTATTAGAGGATTAAAGACACTTGAGCTAAGAATGAGACAACATTTTGATAGTGCTTTAAAAATTGCAACCTGGCTAACAAATCATACTGCAGTTGAAAAAGTTTTTTATGCGGCTTTATTATCAGATGAAAATTACCAGGTTTGGAGTAAACATTTTAAAGGTGCAGGTGGAGTATTAACCTTTTTCTTTAAAAGGGCAATCGAAAAAAATTATCCGAACTTCTTAAATAAATTAAAAATAATAAAATTAGGTTGGGGATGGGGCGGATATGAAACTTTAGCATCAGCTTCTACTATCAATTTTGGTGAATATTTAGGTAGAATTGCAATACGATTAAGTGTTGGTTTAGAATCAACGGATAATATTCTTAAAGATCTAGAATTAAGTTTAAAAACTTTATAATAAAAGATCAGCTCCGTTTATATCGATAGTAGCTCCATTTATATATGAGGATTGATCTGATGCGAGAAAAGAAATTAAATTGTAAATATCATCAGTAGTACCTAATCGCCGCATTGGAATTTTTTCTGATTCCATATTAATTTTTTCTAACGTTGCCGAGTCACGTAATAATTCGGTATCAATTGTGCCAGGAGCAATTGCATTGATATTAATATTATATGGAGCGTATTCAAAAGCAGCGTGACGAGTAAGGCCTAAAATACCCGCTTTAGCTGCAGTATAGTGTGCGCCTGCAAAGGTACTGATAGAGCGCCCGGCAGATGATGAAACATTTATAATCTTTCCATATTTATTTAATTTCATATGAGGCAGCACCGCGCGCATACAATAAAAAACACTATTTAAATCTATGCAAATAGTATCATTCCACTCAGCATCATCAATGAGCTCTAAAGGCCGAGTCAAGGGTGCTATAGCAGCGTTATTAATTAAAATATCTATTCTATTAAACTTTTCTAGGGCTAAATTAATTATTTTATTACAATCAGCCGAATTAGCTACATTTCCTGGTGCCTCCACAAACGAAGGATCAAAAGGACTAATGACTTCTACTGTTTGTTTCAATCGAGAACTATCGATGTCATTAAGTACTAGATTTGCACCATTTTGGGCAAAATTAATTGCAGCTTGGCAGCCTATCCCTCTACCAGCACCCGTAATAATTACAACTTTATCAGCAAATAATTTCATTTTCTCTTCTTATGTTTGTTGAGGCTGGGTTATGACCTATTAAATTTTTGGAGCAAGCGGTAATGAGAACAACATCTCTATAACCATAATTCGCGTTTATGCTAGGGACTATTGGGGTAGAATAATGAAGAACTTCAGTATCACTAAGAATTAATAAATTTCCTTCTGGGATAATTTTATCAAATATAATTTGGCCTAAACTATCTTTAACTTGGGTTTTTGCACCCGTTATATTCGTTCTTGAAACCACAAAAATTCCTAACCAATCTATTCCGTCCCTATGAAATCCTTCTAGAGCAGTTAAACCTTGTTGATTAGAATGGCAATCTATTCGTTGCAATTGTACTAAAATAACTTCCTCGCTTTTTAGTCGACATATAGTTGAGAATTTATAAAGGAGATTATAAAAGTCCTCTCTTTGATGTAGCTCATTGTCAATTGGCGAGTAATCTCTAACAATATTTCCATGAATCTGATTGTATTTTTTTTCTTGGAAAAGAGGATAGTGAGGTAAAAGCTTAAAGTTTTTGTCTTCTCCACAATGCCATGAAATACTTTTATATCTAAATCCTTCCTGTACATAGGGATCTTTAGGGGAATTAGAAAAAAATTTACCCCATTCTTTTATTTTTACAATGTCGTTTAGATCAAAAATACAGTACTTCATTTTTACAGCCAATTATAAATTATACTTCAACTAAAGACTGAGCTTTTTCGCCAATCTCTAGCATCAACGCGTCTCTTTCTTGTAATGAAAGGGGAAAAGCCCAGCCAACTTTGGCCCCGTGTGTTACATTGACAATACTATCTTCAATTGAACCTCTTACCACCAGGCCCGCAAATTGATCTAATAGTTGAAATAAACCTAAGACTATTTTATTTTCTATTCGTTCGAATTTTTCATTATCTGGCAAGTCAATCACTTCACATTGAATATATTCCTGAGCTGTTCCGCCTTTCATATTCTTTAAAGTGGTTGCTACATAATTGTCGTTGTGTTCTGAACCTACGCATACAGCTTCTCCACCATAAGAGCGATTAGCTTTAAACACAAAGTTATTCTTATTCTCTATAAGATAGCTAATATTATCTTGACGAATGGATATTGTGTAAGGGACGTATTTTAATATGGCTTGACGCTCTGCTTCGGTTAATATTGACTGATATTGTTTATCATAAAATAAAGCAAACCATTTTTTATTACTTCGAATCTCTGTTTCAAAAGTATTAATAATAGTAGCGCCGCTAGCAAACATTTTTAAAAATAATGAATGACAATTTAAATCATCATATAGGGCAAGTCGATAAATAAGGGTTTTCTTTCCAGCATTTAAGTTGAGGAACTCTTCAGGATAGTCTTCTTCTGTGGCGATAGAGATAGGGACCTCAGAAATAGTTTCTTTTACACTGTCTAAAAGACTTTTTACTGTGCCGCTTCCTTCTAATAAATATTTCTTTAAAGAAAAAATAATTACTCTCTCAAATTTGTTCTCTAAAACTAATTTATGTAAATATTTAGCTATAATTTTCCTTGGCGAGGAATAGGTGCTGATATCACCTCCTATTGCGCTAAAATAACTACTAAAACAATCAAAAAACTTAATACCTCCAAGTGATGATTCAATATTTAGTTCACAAAATTTGTAGCCTTGATTTGAAGGAATAATATCAGGTCTAGCAATAATTTTATTGCCTACTTTTAACTCATCCCAATCAATAAAAACCTTTGCCTCTTTAGGTAAGTCAAACATTTCTAGAATGTGATCTTGAGGGTATGTAGACAATAAAAAACTAAGAATTCTAGTTTGTGCTTGAATTAATAATTTACTAGCCTCACAAAGCTCTTCGTAGACATATTTTTCCATAATTAGAGGTATCGGAAAAGTTGGATATTTCGCGCCATAATTTTTTAAAAAATTACTAACCTTTTGAATAGAACTATGGCTCTCGATATTCGCTGCGTGAGAGAGAAAATTATCTACCCAAGGTTTATTGAATGTAGCAAATGACATAGTTCATTTCCCATAAAAAATTTTAGTCACATAAAAAATCTTAATTTAACAGTAAATTTAAGAACTCTTGTTCAAGCGTAACAGCATAAGACTCCGATTTTGCATACACCATATAATCAATAATCCCCCAGTTATCGATATCCTCATTCATAATAACTATTCCTGAGTGATTAGTTGTTGAGAGTTTTTCAGCCAAGTTAATAGCATGCGATAAATCACAAGTAGCGACATGATTACGAGTTAAAATGCAATGTGTATTTAAATAATTTGAGCCTAACAATTTTTCTGCGATAGGTTGTATGTGTGAGCATCCGCCTAAACGACCATTAATCTCGGTAAATAAGACTTTGTTATCTTCAGTAACTATTGCATCGAAATTAATAAGCCCAACATACCCAAAGTTTAACAAAAGTTGCTTTAAAATTTCGCAACCATCTAAAAATTGCTGGGTTACATTGGAAGGTAAATTACCTGGGATCTGAAATCCGATCCAATTTACTATGTCTTTTCCTTTGGCATCTTCAGTTTCGTCCATTCGAACAATGCCATAGTTTTTAAGCTGGCAATCTTCTATTTTTTTTCCAATATAATATTCTGCATACAGGGTGTGCTTAGAGGGAAGGTATGATTCCACTACAATTAGATTGTTTCCTAATGAATCAACTAAGCTGTACCATAGCTTTTCTGATAATTCATAAGTAATATCTTTTATGCTACCTAACTTTAGAACTTCTCTGACTCCAGCATAACTTAAACGGTCAGATAAAGTGATCGCGATATTTCCTTCACCATTAGCTGCAAAATCCTTTTTGATGATAATCGCACCCACATTATTTATTTGTTGACGCATGACGTAATACAGCTCTTTCACAGAACGACATATATTTCCAGGGGCGATGGTAATATAGGGCGCAGCCAAAGCTCTAAAAGTAGCTTTACTATTAAGCAAATTAATGCCAGATTGGTTCATAAAACTAGGCGTTTGAAACTTATCGTATGACAAACCTAATTCATTAGAAAAGCAAACAATAGAAGAACTAAATATATAAGGAATTAGTTCCCACGTTTTATCAGAAATATGAGCTTTAAGCTCACAAATTAGTTTATCGTTAAGGAGGACTTCACTAGTTAAGATGCTAGAGTTATTCGAAGAAGCCATTAAAGGAAAAAAGTTTTTTGATGTAATGTTTTTATTCTTAATATGAGAAATATAGTCAATCATATATTTAGAGGGCATGGATGGAAGTATTAAGAGGTCATCTTCTTCTAACAGCCAAGCTAATCTTTTTGCGTAAACAGCTGCTGCTTGACGAGTAAAAATTGGCAGCTTAGAAACATCGCCAACCACAGCTTCACTATATACATTTCCTATCAACAATTTTGGCATGAGTTCATTTTTCCTGTATTGCTAATATTAATTAATTTTTTTATCAGCCTAATATGCCAATGGAGGTATGACTTTTCTTGATAAAGAACAGAATCGGAATTTTTTTTAAATATTTGCTGTAAGCTTGAGCCAGCAAGGCCAGGATGCAGATGATGCTCTGCATGAAAGTTTCCGTTCCATAGAAAAAGGCGTACTAAATGATTAGATAAAATACTTCTTGACTCTGAATAGAAATTTGCGACTGGATTACAGTCTAAATGCTCTGGTAAGCCAAAAAATAAGATCCACATATATGAGAAGGACAGCGGAAGCCAATAGTAGTTAAGCATGGTAAGTGGGAATAAGCTGGTAAAAATAGAAAATAAAATCAAGAGGAAGCAGATAAATAGGGTATCTAACATCGCCCTCCTTTTCTTACTTGGGCTATTAAGATAATAAGGGTAAACTTGCCATAAGACTTTTAAAGTTTTTGAGATTTTTGCAAAGGCTACGGGAAGCCCTGTCATAAAATAAAGATATTGTGTTAATGATTTGAATTGAATTTTTGTTTCTGTATCTTTCTCAGTTCCAACATACTTATGATGTTGTAAGTGATGTTCTTTATAGATGGTAAAATTTATTAACAATAGGCTTGTAAAGAATCTCCCAACATACATATTAATAAGCCTATTTTTTAGATATGTCTGATGCAGGCATTCATGAGCTAAATTCAAACCTCCAGCTAAAATAAATCCTAACGCTAAAGCAATGAATAGACTAATTAGTAGGCTATGGGAGCGTACTAGAATAAGTGAAATATATGTAAAAAGAATAAGAGTTAATTTAAGAAGAGGGTATGAGGTTCTTACTCTTTTTCTACAATAACTCATTTGCATATTACTCTATCCTTAAAGCTTATTTATAAATAATTAATGTTCTAGGTTACGCCAACCAGATACTTTTGAAATTGAAGCACTCCAATTTAAGCTTTCATATAGCGCTGTCATGGCATGGTGTTGAAATTTATCTTCTTCTTCTTTACCAACTACTAGTTCTAACATTTTATGTACCATTTCAATATGGTAGGCTTCAGCTGGATCATCCTCACCTACGTGAGTTTTAAAATAAATTAATTCGTTAGAATTGTGATTAAAATTTCTTCTAATTCCAGCCCATAAAGATTCAATAATTGTATGGGCATGCATTTCAAATGCAACCATATAAGCACATCTAATCACAGCATCTCTATTACTTAAGCCGTCAATAAGCGATAGTAAATAACTACGAGTTGGCTCTGAAAAATCAGGAGTAACAGCTTTGCCAGTTAGAGTCTCAATATCATGCCTTAACAAGTTAGAATGGAACCATTTTTTTGTATCTAATATATTCTGAAGTCCAGCTTTACCGAATCTCTCAATTATGTACTGGCCTCCTGTTTCATCCCAACAGAGAAAGTTACCCACAACACTTGTCATTTCTACATGAGAAGGGATATCGTGATTAGATTTTATAGAATCAAGAATAAGTGATAATTGAGAACCTGCCTGTATATAGGGGAAAGCTAGAGAAATTCCTAGAAAATGGGGAAATAAAGTAATTATTTGATCACGGGAATGTAGCTGATTAAAGGGATGCTTATTAAGCATTTTCATCGACTTATGCTTAAATAATTCATATAACATGTTTCACCACCGATACTGATTAGATTATCACTGTTTTTATTATTCATCTTCCTTAATGTTGTACAGCACCAGTTTGGAATTCTACTTATATCTGACTTATTGTCAATAAAATTTCCCAGAAGGATTATATTTAAACAAATCTATTAAAAATCAGTGGCTTAGTTAAAAAGCTCTTTTGTAAAAAGAGTTATCTAATTTTCAGGTAAAGGATGAATTCTCGATAAGTTGATTATTTTATTAGTCTTTTAAGAGCGTTATATAAACAAAGAAACATATTGATATTTGTTTTTATCTTGATACGCTAACTAAATTAGTGGACCTAGTTAAAAGAAGTGGCCCAGTTAATATAAAGAAACATCAATATAGACTTATCTGGATGATAAAATGACTCAGAAGAATCCCAGCACTTACCTTGACCTTTGCACAGAAGTCTATGAGCTAAGCAAGCCCAATATAACACTAGATGCTTATCAGTTTTATCGAAGCTATGCTATAGAGGCAGGAGGCCCTATTTTAGAACCAATGTGTGGTACAGGTCGTTTTTTATTGCCTTTATTTGAAGAGGGATTCGATATTTATGGTTTTGATGCAAGCGAGTCTATGTTAAAAAAATTACATGAGAAAGCAGCATCTAAAAATCTTAAACCTACTGTTTGGAAAGGGTTTATAGAAGAGCTAGAAAGAAAAGAAAAATATAAATTAATTTTTATTCCTACTGGTTCATTTGGCTTAATAACTGAGCCTCAAATTATTCAAGACACAGTAAAATTAATTTACGATCATTTAGAGCCAAACGGTCTTTTTGTATTTGAAGTGGAAACTTCAACTGCTATTGGCAAGGAGCTAGGTATTTGGCATGGCTCTAGATGGCCCTTAGTAGATGGTAAAATTATTTTAATGAGCCAACTTATTGCACTGGAGGATGAAATCTGCTGCGCAATTGCTAAATATGAACTGGTTGAGGGTAATCAAGTTATCCAGACAGAAATTGAAGATTATAAGATTCGCCTTTATAATGAGCCCGCATTTTTAGTTAATTTGTTAGATTCAATTGGATTTAGTAATTTGCGTCTGGTTAAAGCCTTCGATCGGTCTGCTTCTCCGAAAAAGGATGATATGAGCATTGTGTTTGAATGTAGAAAATAATTAGAGTTAGGTATTAAAATTGAATTTTATTATCATCCTTACCTAAGAGCATCGACCTTACTTGATCGCAAAGCTAATCTTACCATCTTTCCCGCTACTTTGTTCAATACTTACCATTTTAATAGCTATAAATCAATACAAGCCACACTGTACAAGACTAAACATAATAGTTAATCCCCTAATAATTTATGATAAGATTATGATAAATAGTAATATATTTGTATACAAGAAGCCCTGGGGCACTAGTGGACAGTGATTTAAAAGACTCAATATTTCTTAATTTCAATTTGTGTATTAAATTAACAAATTAGAGCAATTGGGTTTTATTTTATCTCGGACTAAAAATCTTTTAATAATCGGGGTTGATATGCCATTATTAGGGAATTGTCTAATTTTCTTAGATACTGGTTTTTTCACAAATTACAAACCTAACGATAACCTTTATGATGAAGTATGGAAACGTGCCAAAAATGATGGTTTGAAATTATGCACTTCTTGGATATGTATTGAAGAATGGAAAAGCCAAAAAATCAAGCACCTCACTAAATTCTTAAAAGATATGAGAGACCAGCAGATTTATCATTGTAGGCAAAATTTCTTTTCTCAAAAGTTAATTTTAGAACCATTATATGCTGAGTTCGAGAACGAGGCCTATGTGCGTGATAAAGTAGAATATTTACTTCAAGATTTCTTAAAATCAAACAAAATTAAAATATATCCTGCAAAAGACGAACATATTCCTTCAACTTGGAATGGATATTTCACGGGGGCTCCTCCTTTTCAGAAAATAAAAAATAAAGAAGATTTACCTGATGCTTGGGTATTTGAAGGTGCGAAAAACGCACTGAATGATCCTGAACACAATGCATTTGAATTAAAATACTGTATTTCTACTGATGGTGCATTGTCCAAATATCTCAGTGAATTAGGTTATACCTCTATTAAATTGAATGAATTAATTGAAATCTTGCGGAAAGAAGAACTCGAAGTTGTCGACGAGCCAGTAGTTCAGCCTCAACAGCAAGTGATATTAGTGAATGATGAAATTGAAATGGGACCTCTTGATAAGCTCTTAACAAAAACGGTTCTTATACAAGATAGTGAAATTTATTTGCGACTATTAGGCTATTTAGTAGCATTAGATGCCCCAACCCATGAGACTCTCTTAACCATGGTAAGTTCAAGAGGGTACGACTCTAAACGTGTAGAAGCTTGTGCAGTAATGCTTTCAGGAGAGCCTAATCCTTATATTAAAGATCTTGGAACACATTATATTGTTGGGAATAAAGAAGTTTGTCATGCTGCTAGTAAAAGAGTGATGGATGAAATCATTGGAATGTTGGAGTAAGAGTAATCATGGATCTTAAACAAAAAAAGAAAATTATTGGTTTTCTTATTACTAAGGCAAATAAAGACCCGCGTGCTCTTAATGCAATTAAAAGTGAGCTTAAAAAAGCTGATGGAGAGTTAAAATCGAGTATTGAATTCGATGCTATATCAGAACAAATTGCAATCCTAAAGATTATAGCCCGGCTCTTTCCTAAAGAGGTTGTGTCAATATATCTTGAACTCCTTCCTCGCTTAAATTCCATTGAGTTAAGTTATACAGAAATTTCTAATATTTCATTAGATGGTTTTAAAAGCATATACACTAAGGAAAAATTAATCATTCAAATATTTAATGCCTTAGAAACTGTACGTTATCATGACATTGAAAAAATTCTAAATATTCTTTTTGAATATACTATTCATGAAGATGAAGAGGTTAGGAAGCAAGCAACTAGAGGGCTTGAAGCCATTGCTCAATATAATTTAGAAGTCTTTTCTGGTGATGGAAAAGAGTTTCATGGTTTAGGATGGTGGCCACAAGAAAAAACTGTTGAAAAAATTCAATCTTTTTCTAAAAAGGAATGGAAAATATATTTAAATACTATTTTTTCGTGTATTCAAAAAATTCTATCTCCTTCAATTAAAGGAGCTTCGTGGGGATACGATACTGTCACACTTAAAACAGCGTCGGTACCCCCAGAAGAAGGTCTAATCAAATTACGGCAAAATGCTTTAAAACTTTTAAAAGAAATTTACTTCGAACTGGCTAATCCTGAGACCAAAAAAAAATTATTGGATGTGATGCTAACAGCCACAAGGTTTTCTAGTGCCTCCCAACGAACCAAACAAATAGAACAAATGATAATATGTAATACAACGTTTGTTCTGCAATTTATGAGTGACTGTATTGTTGAATCAGAAGACCTCCAAGTACTACAGACTATAGAGCATGATGCCTACTGGCTTTACTATCATTTAGGGAGCTTGAGTCCCGATATAAAAAAAGCGGGATTAGTAGTGAAAAAGAAACTGGATGATAATGAGGAATTTCAAATATTTCGTGTACTCATTGGGTTTGAAAGTATTTTTCATGACTGGGAAGGAGAACGAAAAAAAGAGCATTTTGAACAGGAAAGAAAAATAAGGGAAGAAAAGATTATTGAGCTTGTTCGAGATATTAATGACCAAAATTATGAAGCCTGGAAAGGCCGTATTTTTCAATATGCTGCTATTCGCTCAAATGATATGGCGACTTTTCCTTATTTTGGGAAGTTCTTAGAGTGTTTGGGAAAAGAATCGTCTGAAATCGCGATACAACTGCTATCAGAGTTTCCCGAAGAACTTGAATGGTTTATTGTTCCAATTCTACGAGGAGTTGAGCAAAGCCCTAAAAAAAATGTGCTTTCTAGTCTTATTTCCTCTTGGATTAGAGATGGTATTTTTTTTCTTGCTGTTGCAAGGTTCTTACAATTTACCACCAGCTTTAAAATATCTACTCTAAAAAAATTATTTGATAAAGCTAAGCCATCAGAAAATACTCATTTTTTAAGTCAAATAATTGTTACTTCAGCTGCACAACATACAAACAGTGATAATAAACTTATTAATGAAGTTATGATACCTGCTATTGAGAAATGCACAGAACTACGATATCCAAACTGGATATTTGATTTGTGGTTCAGTAAAGAGTATGTCAGTGTATTCCATAAAATGAATGAAGGTAACTATGATGTTATTTTAACAAATCTACTTTGGCTAAAAAATATTGGTCATGAAGCTGAAGAGATCTTATTACCCATTGCTGAACATGTCCCTCAAAGGATAGTGCGATTCTTCTGTGAACGAATCATTCTGCCTCAGGAGAAGTCTGATGATAGATTTGAGGCTCTTCCATTTCAATTTAGCTCGCTTTCTGAGCCTCTTTCTAAGGTTCCAGAGCAGATAATTAAATTGATTCTATCCTATAAGAAATTTGACGATAGATTGTTTACTTATAATGCTGCGAGGTTATTAAATTTAATTTTTCCAAAACTTGAAGAGCAACCTGCTTTTGAAAAATCACTGATTCAGCTTGTGAATAAGGGTGGTGACCTTACTCTCTTTTTTATTGCCGATATATTACGTGGTTATGACGGTAATAAGTCCATATATCCAATATGCAAAGAGTTGATCAAGGTTGCGAATAGCAACGAGGATTTACTTAATGCTGTAGCCATTGCTATGCAATCAACGGGAGTTGTTGAGGGTGCAGAAGGTTTTATATTTATCTATGAAGAGAGAAGGAAAGAAATCGAAATGTGGTTAGACGATCAAAATCGTGAAGTCGTTCTTTTCGCTAAAAATTACATAGTAATGCTTAAGAGGCAAATTGAGGCAGAAAAACAACGTATATCAGAAGATGAAGCACTGAGAAGGCATCAATATGGTTTAGATGATGAGCAAAGGTAATACTGAATAGTTGTGAGTGATTGGTATTTGTTATTTCCAATTGCCCCGTGAGTGTCCCATGGAGGTCATAATTTTCTTGAGATTACTCGTAACTAATTGATTTTATTGGTGGGCCCACTAGGACTTGAACCTAGGACCAACGGATTATGAGTCCGCTGCTCTGACCAACTGAGCTATGGGCCCCGAAAGAAGGTGTATTGTAATCTTAAATTTAGAAGAAAACCATAATAATTTTACATTAAATTATTAAAAAAGGTGCTCTGGTTAGCCTTTTTGCAAATTGCATTTAAGGCTAACCAGAGGAGGGCGATGATTAATCATCGTCTCCTTCTAAGAAGCTGCGTAACTTCTCTGAGCGAGAAGGGTGGCGTAGTTTTCTTAGGGCTTTTGCTTCAATCTGGCGAATACGTTCACGTGTTACATCAAATTGTTTACCCACTTCTTCGAGCGTGTGATCCGTATTCATTTCGATACCAAAACGCATACGTAGTACTTTCGCTTCTCGCGGAGTCAGTGTTTCTAAGATTTCTAAGGTTGCTTCGCGTAAGCCTTCTGCTGTTGCCATGTCAATTGGTGAGTCAATATTATTGTCTTCAATAAAGTCACCTAAATGAGAGTCATCATCATCGCCTACGGGCGTTTCCATAGAGATGGGCTCTTTAGCAATTTTTAAGACTTTGCGAATTTTATCTTCACTTAAGTCCATTTTCTCAGCAAGCTCTTCAGGCATTGCTTCGCGACCTGTTTCTTGCAAAATTTGGCGAGAGATGCGATTAAGTTTATTAATCGTTTCTATCATATGCACAGGTATGCGAATAGTACGCGCTTGATCGGCAATAGAACGGGTGATAGCTTGGCGAATCCACCAAGTAGCGTAAGTAGAAAACTTATAGCCACGGCGGTATTCAAATTTATCAACTGCCTTCATTAAGCCAATATTGCCTTCTTGAATTAGATCTAAGAACTGCAGACCGCGGTTAGTGTATTTTTTGGCAATAGAAATAACGAGGCGTAAATTTGCTTCGACCATTTCCTTTTTAGCACGTCTAGCTTTCGCTTCTCCAATAGACATTTTCTTATTAATGTCTTTGATTTCGCTAATTGTTAGACCATATTCTTCTTCAAAGGAAGCAAGCTTTGCTTGAATACGTTTTATTTCATCCTGGTAGTCTTCAATCCGGGTTAGATCTAATTTTTTGCCATGTTTAGCAATAATGGTATCAAGCCATTTTGGATCTGTTTCTTGACCAGGAAATGTATCGATAAAGAGTTTACGTGGGATGCGCGCTCTTTCAATACACAGACGCATAATATTGCGCTCAAATTCACGAATATGATTACGTAGCTGGCGAAAATGCCGAGTTAATTTATCTACTTGCCGTGAGGTTAATTTTAGCTTTAAAAAGGACTCTGACATCGCTTCGAGTAATTCGACTGTGTCAGCGTTATGACGTCCTTTGGCTCGCAAGGCAAGCATGGCTTTTTCATAAGCTTCACGTAATTCATCAAAATAAATCTTGGCTTGCTCAGGATTAGGGCCATCATCTGCCTCAGTAATACCACCTTCGCCGTCTTCATCTTCCTCGACTTCATCTAAAGCCACGTCATCGAGTATATCAGGGTCCGCTTGGACTTCATCTAACATAGAACCAATGCTTGAGGCAGGCGCTTCTTCATCACTATCGGAGAAACCGCTGATAATTTCACTTAAGCGCATTTCTTCACGTAATACGCTGTCATAATCATCTAAAACTAATTGGACGGTTTCAGGGTAATGTGCGAGTGATTTAAGGACTTGATAAATACCTTCTTCAATTCGCTTGGCAATGCGAATTTCACCCTCACGAGTTAATAATTCGACAGTACCCATTTCACGCATATACATACGAACAGGATCTGTCGTTCGACCTGTTTCTTTGTCCACAGAAGCGAGAACAGCTGCCGCTTCCTCAACGTCCTCAGGTACTTCCTCGGTGTTACCTAAAAGGGCTAGTTCATCATCGCTAGGAGGCGTTTCAAATACTTTAATATTCATGCCTTCTAACATGCTAATAATGACATCAAAATGCTCAGTATCAACAATATTAGGTAATAAGTCATTAATTTGGGCGTAGGTTAAGTAGTTTTGTTCTCTACCCAAACTAATCACTTTCGTGATTTGGGAGCGTTGTTGCTCTTGTTCGTTTGTAGTCATAGGCAATATCAGTCAGATGAGTAATTAAATATAAAAAAAGTTTTTGATTATAAACCTGCAGCTCCAAACTTGCCAGTAAAAAATTGTATTATTTTTTATCAGTTGCTGTTTGATGCCGTTGTTGTAACAACTTTTGCAAGAGTAATCGTTCAGTTTCAGTTAAGCCTTGTTTTCTGGATTTATCAATATATTCATTAATTCTATGCTCTAAATTTTGTTTTTGCATAAAGTTAAGTATATCAATAAATTCAGTACTAAGGGCATTTTCTGCTATTTCAAGCTTCCAACTCGCTAATTTATTAAATGAATCAAAAACAGCGGTATTACGCCACTGCTCAATTAGTGTAGCAGTATTTGTATTAGGATTGGCAGCAATTTGCTTTATTAATTGTTGTAGTAAATGCTGTTCCCCCGTGTCTAAGGTTGCTAAATCAATGTAATCTTTACAGACAGAATAAATTTCTGGATGCTGTAATAGTAGGGCAATCGCTAAACGCAATGGTGAGCGATGAATGGTTGTTTGAATCTTAGGTGACGGTATTGATTCAGCTGTTAATAATTGGCTTAAGCGATGATTTTCTATTCGGGTACGCAAGGCCAGTTCATCTAATAATAATTGCTTATAAGTGCTTTCTGGCATGATCGATAAAAAGGGCTTCGCCTCACTAATTAATTGGCTTCTGCCAGCGACACTTTGCATATCAATATTTTCAGCTAAGGTATCGAAAAAATACTGGCTTAGAGGAATAGCATGGCTTAAGCGCTCTAAAAATTTTTCTTTACCCTCACTGCGTATTAAGCTATCTGGATCATGCCCCTCTGGTAGGAAAACGAAACGTGCATCAAGATTATTATCTAGAAAAGGTAAACTATTTTCTAATGCGCGCCAGGCAGCTTGTCTGCCCGCTTCATCACCATCAAAACAAAATATTACCTGTTTTGTATGCTTACTTAATAATTGAATGTGATAGCTACTTGCAGCTGTTCCAAGTGCTGCAACAGTGTTTGAAATACCAAATTGAGCAAGGGCAATTACATCTAAATAACCTTCAACAATTAAAACAGTGTTGATCGGCGCTTTTTGCTGCAAAACTTGATGCAAGCCATATAATTCACGGTTTTTTTGAAAAATAATAGTTTCAGGTGAATTTAAATATTTAGGTTTTTGTTCTTTATCAATCGCTCTGCCGCCAAAACCAATGATGCGTCCGTTTCTGTCGTGGATAGGAAACATGACTCGATGGCGGTAACGATCATACGTTTTGCTATCCTCTTTTTTGACCAGCATGCCTGTGGTAATCAAATCAGCTTTGTAACCTTTAAATTCGTTTTCTAGGGTATGCCAACCAGAAGGGGCGTAGCCTAGTTGAAACTGTTTGGCTATCTCACCTGTTAAGCCACGATTACGTAAATAATCAATGACTTCAGTAGGCGCATTTTTTAAGGATTTTTGATAATATTGATTCACTTTAGTTAAAAGTTGATACAAACTTAAAGATTGCTGGATTTTTTCCTGGTTTTGCTCACGGGGTACTTGCATACCTAATCGTGCAGCTAACGTTTCAACAGCGTCGATAAATCCTTGATTTAAATAACCCATCACAAAACTAATGGCATTACCACTCGCACCGCAACCAAAGCAATGGTAGAACTGTTTTTTAGCAACCACGTTAAATGAAGGTGTTTTTTCGTTATGAAAAGGGCAGCAAGCGGTGTAGCTATTACCTCTCTTTTTTAGAGGCACATAGCTATCAATCAATTCTACTAAATCAGTGCGATGAAGTAATTCATCAAGAAAAGGTCTCGGTATTAAGCCGGACATAAAATGGTTAGCTCAACCTAGCCTTTATGAGGGCACTTACTTTACTCATATCAGCCCGGCCCTGGAGAGAGGGCTTAAGTGTGTTCATCACTTTTCCCATATCGCTGATATGTTTCGCATCATTGTTGGCAATGGCCTCATCAATCAAAGAATTAATTTCTGTTTCTGATAAAGGTTCAGGCAAATATTTAGAGATGACCTCAAGCTCATATTGTTCTTGAGCTACTAAGTCATCACGACCTGCACTATTGAATTGAGAAATTGATTCTTTTCGCTGTTTAGCAAGTTTATCTAGAATGACAAGCATACGATCATCAGCAACCGTAATGCGCTCATCAACTTCCACTTGTTTAATTGCAGCTGTAATTAAGCGAAGCGTACCAACCAATTTTTGATCTTTAGCACGCATTGCTTCTTTGAGGTCATTATTAATGCGATCTTTAATCGACATAATTATTTTCGTCTGCGTTTAGAGTTACGTTGATTAGAGACGTCACGTGCTATTTTCTTTAAGTGTCGTTTAACAGCAGCTGCTTGTTTACGTTTACGCTCAGCAGTAGGCTTTTCATAAAATTCACGACGACGTAATTCAGTCAAAATTCCTGCTTTTTCGCAAGAACGTTTAAAACGACGCAATGCGTATTCTGGATTTTCACCTTCTTTCACACGAACGGTGGGCATTAATTAGTCCTCTGGTATAATTAAACACAATAAGCTGGCAATTCTAGTGCCACTTGTTAAACTCGTCAAGTTATTGTTAGATTGCGAGTGCTTTTTGCAACTTTAAGCTTAAATTTTAGCAATATAATCGGCGAAGGATTAAAATTATAAGCTTATTAGTAGATAAGACTTCGTATATTATAACGTATTTAGTTAGTTATTAGTAGAGGTAGAAATGCGAGTATTAGGAATTGAATCCTCCTGTGATGAAACAGGTATAGCTATTTATGATTCAGAAAAAGGACTAATCGCACAAGCTCTCTATTCGCAAATTAAAATGCATCAACAATATGGTGGCGTTGTTCCTGAATTAGCATCACGCGATCATATTAAATGGCTCATCCCTTTAATAAATCAAACATTAGCAGAAGCAAATTTAAAGAAAAGCGATTTAAATGCGATTGCTTATACGGCAGGTCCAGGATTAGTAGGAGCATTATTAGTCGGTGCATGCTTTGCTAAAAGCTTAGCATTTAGCTTAGGTATACCTGCCATCGCGATTCATCATTTAGAAGCACACTTATTAGCTGCTTTATTAGAGACAAAGGCATTACATTTTCCATTTTTAGTATTACTGGTTTCTGGTGGCCATACCCAATTAATAGAAGCAAAAAGCTTAGGTAACTATCAATTACTAGGCGATACCTTAGATGATGCTGTAGGTGAGGCTTTCGATAAAATAGCAAAATTAATGGGCATTCCTTATCCAGGTGGCGCCTTGCTTGCAAGTCTAGCTGATGATTTTGCTCTCAAAGGATTAATACCTGACTTTCCACCCTTTCCCCGACCAATGACAGATAGGCCTGGTCTTGAGTTTAGTTTTAGTGGCCTAAAAACCCATGCTTTAACTGTTTGGCGAAAAAGCAAGCAAGACGATCAAGCACGTGCCGCAATAGCCTTTGCTTTCCAACAGGCTATTGTAGATACTTTAATTATTAAATGTAGTCGAGCTGTGAAACAAACAAATTTAAAACAATTAGTGGTGGCTGGGGGCGTTGGTGCAAATCGTACTTTGCGTACGGCACTAACAACATTAATGAAAGATAATCAAGGCGAAGTATTTTTTCCACGTATTGAGTATTGCACAGATAATGGCGCAATGGTTGCCTTTGCTGGTAGCTTACATTTAGAGCAGGGTAAACGCGATTTAGATTTAGCAGTTAATGTACAAGCACGGTGGCCGTTAACCTAAAGGTAATTGCTCAGCCTCAACCACCGAAGGGCTGTATTTGGCGCATCTTGCACGAAAATAATCATTCAAAGCCTGTCCCCATGTAGATATAGGGATGCTCACATATAATAACTATGCTGCGCTTTTTCACGCTCATTTTCGTGCAACCTGCACTCAAATCCAACCCTTCACCAAGTATTTGGCGCATCTTGCACGAAAATAATCATTTAAAATGTCTACTAAGACGGTTTATTATCACTCTTCTTTCTCTTTTTTTTCGAGGTTTCTACTGTTTCAGGCGTAGCAGGATCAGTGATAATAGGTTGCTCAGCAGCACTTGGGGGTTCTGAAGTTATATTATCCTCTTGCTGATCTGCGGTTGCATAGATTGGCTCTTCTGTAGGCTCCGTAGCAGATACATCTTCTACGATGGTATCGGCTGTCTTTTCTTCTTCTTCAAATGCCTGATTAACTTGTTCGTCAACGACGATATCATCAGTAACATCACTAAAGCGGTGTTTAGAAAAGCTTAATTTAGGCTCGTCCCTATCAATTAAACGATTAATGTTATTACGGTGTTTATAGATAATAAGAAAGGTCATAAAGAATAAAGGGATAAAAACATCCACGCTACCAAAGCCTAAAATACTATAAAGAGGTGCAAATATAAGTGAGATTATAGAAGCTAAAGAGGCATAACCAGTGAAATTAGCAACAATTAGCCAAATTACTATCGTTGCAATACCGGTCACAAAACTTAACCCCAATAATCCACCTAGTGCGGTAGCTACGCCTTTGCCACCCTGAAATTTAAAAAATACTGGATACATATGTCCTACCACTGCCGCAAGACAAGTAAAGCTGGTAATAAAAGGACCTAAATCTAGCGATCTAGCTAAAATAACGGGAATAAAGCCTTTAAGCATATCCCCAACTAAAACCAAAGCTGCGTATTTCTTACCAGCAAGGCGCAAAACATTTGTTGCGCCAGGATTTAACGAGCCCTCTAATCGAGGATCAGGCAGGGAAAAAAGTCGACTTACAATAATAGCTGAACAAAAAGAGCCACAGATATAACCAAAAATAGCAAAAATTATAAACATTAAAAAGCCTAGCATCATGCCTCCAAGCAATGATTAGACTTCTTTGGAAACTCAACTCTTCTTGCCGTGAGTTTTTAAAGAAGTCTATTTAATTTAATCCACTGATTATCACAAGTTTTTGTATAAATCTTGCAAGAAAAAATAATCTTTTAAGCTCAAAAAAAGAGAAGAGTATTATTATCTGTGAAAGTTAATTATTTGTGAAGGGCGATAATCAATTTAGTAAGTTTAAACAGGCAAGAATAGGGCTTGTAAATTATTAGTATAACGTCGGCCAAGCTCACTTACTTGCCAAAAATCATTAGATAATTTAATTAAACCTTTACTTTCAGCTTCGTGTAATTTAGCTACTAAAATATTAAATGGAAGGCCCGTTCTTTCAGTAAAAAGGTTATTAGGTATAGGTTGTTGTAAGCGAGTAGTATTTAACATAAATTCAAATAATAGAGTCTCAGCTGTTACTTTTTCTTTACCTACTAAAAATACTTTATCAATATCTAGATAATCTTTAGGTTGCCGGTATTTTTGTGTACGGTAAATAATAGGTTCTGTATTAAGTGTTAATTTACCATGGGCACCCGCACCTATCCCATAATAATCGCCAAATAACCAATAATTAAGATTATGGCGTGCTGTTTTGTTATGTTTGCTAAAGGCAGATATTTCGTAACGTGTTAAGCCTTGCTCACTGAGTAACTGAAACCCTGTCTGCTCTAATTCTTCAGTCACCTCTTCGTTGGGTAAATTAGGCTGTTTTTTATAGAAAACAGTATTAGGTTCGATAGTTAATTGATACCAAGAAAGGTGTTCAGGCTGATATTTAAATGCTTGTTGTAAATCATCCATACCTTGCTCTATTGTTTGATTTGGCAAACCATACATTAGATCAATATTAATATTTTCAAAACCAGCTAATCTTGCAGCTTCAATAGCAAGATGAGCTTGTTTATCATTATGGATTCGCCCAAGGGTACGTAAATGATCGGGATTGAAACTTTGAATGCCGAGTGATAAGCGATTAATCCCAAGTTGCCTGTATGCTTGAAAGCGTTTTTGCTCTACTGTTCCTGGATTAGCTTCTAAGGTAATTTCAATATCTGGCGCGAATGGCAAGTATAATTGCAGTTGTTCAAATAATTCGTTATAAGCATCTGCTGAAAATAAACTAGGCGTTCCACCGCCAATAAAAATAGAGATTATTTCTCGCTTGGGGAAATAAGTTAAGTCATTTTTTAAATCAGCAATTAATGCATCGATATAATTTTTTTCAGGTAAAGTTTCCGGACTTTTATGGGAATTAAAATCACAATAAGGACACTTACGAATACACCAAGGAATGTGAATATAGAGCGAAGTAGGTAACATCATTTACAGGATACTGGCTTGTTAAACGCTGCAATAGTATCATGAGTTGCCTTAGCTGTCCTAATTGGGACTTAAGTTTTAAATTAATTTTAAAAAAGAGAAAAAGTGACAGTAGAAAAAAGACAAAAACCTATTTGTAAAAAAAGAACAATATTAGCTAAAACCCAAGTATTTACTATTGAACAATTACAGTTACATTTTTCAAATGGTGAAGAGCGTATTTATGAGCGTGTTGGTGGTCAGAATAGTGCAGGAGCCGTTTTAATTGTTGCTATCACTGCTGATGATAATCTTTTGTTAGTACGGGAATATGGAGCAGGTGTTGATGATTACACACTTGCCTTTCCTAAAGGCGTTATTGAGCTGGGTGAAGAGGCGACAGTGGCAGCTAATCGAGAATTACAAGAAGAAGTTGGTTTTGCAGCAAAAGAACTGTATTGGCTAAAATCAATGACATTATCCCCGGGCTATTTTACATCCCATACTGAATTAGTGTTAGCTCGCGATCTTTACTTAAGTTCGTTACCATGTGATGAGCCTGAGCCTATTGAAGTGATTGAATGGCCATTAGCTAATTATGACAAGCTATTAAGTGAGCCATCTTTTTCAGAAGCGCGCAGTATTGCTGCGTTATTTTTAATTAAACAATGGTTAGAAAGGAAAAACAATGACTAATCGAGTTAAAGTTGCCGTAACTGGCGGTGCTGGCCAAATCGGCTATGCTTTATTATTTCGTATTGCTTCAGGCCAAATGTTTGGTCCTAATACTGAAGTTGAATTGCAACTACTTGAACTTGAGCAAGCACTGCCTGCTTTAAATGGTGTAGCAATGGAACTTGATGACTGCGCCTTTCCTTTATTAAAGCGTATTGTTTGCACTGCAGATTTAAATGAAGCAATGAATGGTGTTAATTGGGCTTTATTGGTTGGCTCAGTACCACGTAAACAAGGTATGGAGCGATCAGATTTACTCCAAATAAATGGTGGTATTTTTACAAAACAGGGTCAAGCGATTAATGATAATGCTGCTGATGATGTACGCGTATTTGTGGTTGGTAACCCCTGTAATACCAATTGCCTAATTGCCATGCATCATGCTAAAGATATTCCTAATGATCGTTTTTTTGCTATGACTACCTTAGATGAATTAAGGGCAAAAACACAATTAGCAAAACGTGCTAATGTTGATGTTACCTCAGTTACCAATATGACTATTTGGGGTAATCATTCATCAACCCAATATCCTGATTTTTACAATGCTAAAATTAATGGCCAATCAGCAGCTACAGTTATCAATGACGAAGCCTGGTTAAAAGATACCTTTGTTTCAATAGTGCAACAGCGTGGCGCTGCCATTCTTAAAGCACGTGGCCTTTCTTCTGCTGCTTCTGCTGCAAATGCGGTTATTCAAGGTGTGAGTAATTTAATTAATGATACCAATGCTAGTGATTCTTACTCTATGTGCCGCAGTTCGCAAGGTGAGTATGGTGTAGATAAAGATTTAATTTTCTCTTTTCCATGCCGTACAGAGCAAGGAAAATCAACTGTAGTTGAAGGACTTGAGCATAATGATTATGGCCGTAGTAGATTTGATGCTACGCTAAATGAACTACGTGAAGAAAGAGAAATGGTAAAATCGCTAGGTTTATTGGATAACTAATATTTCTTCAATTGAAAATTATCTAACCTTTTAATGTTTTAATTTGCTTGCCTAGATTAATTAATAATTTGGGCAGGTTATTATATCTATGAAGGTTATGGACAAAGTAGGAGAGCTCCTTTAATCTAGAAAAACAGGCTGCTAGCTTAAAGCGAATTAATGGATCTAAAGTTAAGGATAATAGGCAAAAGTATATGTATGTTTCAGTAAAAATAAAATTTTTAATCTGTCTTATTATTGCTCTTGCCTGGTTAATACTTTGTTTTTGGTTGTCCCTACCTTGGATAGCAGATTTAGCTGTATATATATCACTTATCCCATCCTTAATTATTGTTTTTTCTATAGCACTTATTCCTGGATTCATGTTTATGTTTTTGCTTACAAGTTATCTTTTGGATCAACGTGAAAGTAAAAAAATTAATAATTATTATCCTCCTCTCACAATTCTTATTGCCGCTTATAATGAAGAAGAAATAATAAAATCTACTTTAATGGCCATTAAAAACCAAGTTTATCCCAATCGTATAGAAACTATTTTAATTGATGATGGCTCAGAGGATAGAACCATAGAATATGCTAAATCTGTTGGACTAGAAAACATATATATAATACAAGTGCAACATGGTGGTAAGGCTGCTGCCTTAAATGCAGGTTTAGCCAAAGCTAAGTTTAATTGGATAATTACTTTAGATGCAGATACCTATTTATTACCTAATGCAATTAAAGAGCTTGTGAATAAATTATTTATTGGCCCTGAAGGAACCATTGCCTGCGCTGGCTCAGTTTATGTAAAAAATTCTCGCCAAACATTAATGACTAGAATCCAAGAATGGGATTATTTTCATGCAATTGCAGTAATTAAACGATCGCAAAGTCTTTTGCAAGGCACCTTAGTAGCTCAAGGGGCATTTTCTATTTATAAAAAAACTGCTCTTGAAGAGATAGGAGGCTGGCCATTATTAGTTGGTGAAGATATTGTACTCACCTGGGCTCTACTAAATAAAGGGTATCGTATTGATTTTGCTGAGAAAGCTATTTCTTTTACGAGCGTCCCTACTACTTATCGTAAGTTCTTCCATCAAAGAAGTCGTTGGGCACGAGGTTTAATAGAGGCATTTTATCATCATATTGGGACATTAATACGGCCCCGTTTAGCTACTTTCTATGTGTACTGGAATTTAGGTTTTATTCTCTTTGATACAATATTCTTTTTCGTTTTTATTCCGGGTTTAATAGCTGCATTATTTGGTTATTATTTTATTGCAGGCCCCATGACATTGGCACTTATCCCTTTGGCTCTTCTAAATAATATTATTTTTTTCATAGGTCAAAAAGATTTGTTTAAATTAAGTGGCTTACGGGTAAGAAAAAATATAATGGGTTTTATTTTATATCTTCTGTTTTATCAATTTTTAATGAACCCTGCGGTGATTCACGGTTATTTTTCAGAATTAATAAGAATTAAAAAAACCTGGGGAACAAAATGAAGCGCATATTTTATACTATAGCCCTTTTAATATTTGTTACCTCAGTTAATGGCATCGTTTCGACTTGGGCTGCAGAAGATAATATTATAGAGCAAAAATATTCCTTAGCACAAAAGCTTATTGCAGAACGAAGATATCAAGAAGCAATTAAGCTTTTGGAAGAAGTAAAAGTTAATAATAAAAAGCCAGATGTAGATATTACTTTAGGCGACACTTATGTCATGTTAGATAATTTAAAGATGGCGCTATATTATTACAAATCTGCTCTTGATAAAGCAAAGTTAAGCAACAATGAAGTCATGATCCGCATTTCTCTCTTTCGTATAGCCCGTATGCAGATAAGTTTAGAGCAGGTTCAAGAAGCCATTATAAATTATGAATTGTTACTGAATATGAATTTATCCCCAGAAGATAAAAGTATTGCTGAAGAAGGTTTACAAAAAGCTCAAGCTATCCTATTGGGCAAGAAGCTGCAACAAGCTGCTATTTTTATCGAACAAGGTAAAGGGGTGGTAGCTTTTGAGCTTATCAAAAATGATTTGGAAAAAAATAAAGATAATTACCGTTTACAAATTATCGCTGGACAAAGCTTAGCTGTAATGAATAAACCTCAAGAGGCATTAACACATTTTCAGCAGGCCTTTGATTTAAGTATTTCTAATGATGAGAAGAATACTGCACTTTTAAATATAATTAAAATGCAATACTGGCTAGGTGATAATCAAGCAGCCCAACAATCTTTGGTAGAACTGCAAAAATTACCATTATCTGAGCAAAATAAACAGCAGCTTAATAATATTATTGAACAATCAGTGGCTACTCCTAAAGCTCTTCAACAAAAAAGCGCCGAAGAAGCTCAAGAGGTTTTACTTGGCGATAAGTTACAAAAAGCTATAGCGCTTATAGAACGAGAGAAAGGTAAGGCTGCTTACGCAATTATCCAAGATGAGTTAGAAAAAAATATAAGTAGTTATCGTTTACAATTTGTGGCCGGCCAAAGTTTAGCGATGATGGGAAAACCAGCGGAAGCTTTAGATCATTTTCAACGCGCTCTAGCGTTAAGTCAGACCGATGAACAAAAAATAGCAACGCTTTTAAATATACTTAAAATGCAATATTGGTTGAAAGATAATTCAGCACTGCAGACTTTAAATCAGTTACAAAAATTACCCCTATCTTCGCGAGAAAAGACACAGTTAGATAAGATAGTTAGTAACTCAAAGGTAGCGCCTGGAACAAACTCAGATAAAGATGAAATAAATGAGGCACTATTAGGGGAAAAGTTACAACGCGCTATTGCCCTTGTTGAGCAAGGGCAAGGTAAGGCTGCTTATGCAGTTATTGAAAATGAATTAGAGAAAAATGATAAAAGTTATCGCTTGCAATTTGTAGCTGGGCAAAGTTTAGCGATGATGGAAAAGCCACAAGAAGCTTTAAGATATTTTCAACGAGCTTTATCACTAAGCCAAAATGAAGAGCAAAGAGTATCGGCTCTTATAAATATTCTTAAAATGCAGTATTGGTTAAAAGATAATTCAGCACAGCAAACTTTAAATCAATTGCAAAAATTACCCTTATCTTCGCAAGAAAAGAGACAGGTAGATAAGATAATTAATAACTCAAAAGTAGCGCCTGGAACGAACCCAGATAAAGATGAAATAAATGAGATATTATTAGGGGAAAAGTTACAACGTGCTATTGCTCTTGTTGAGCAAGGGCAAGGTAAGGCTGCTTACGCAATTATTAAAAACGAATTAGAGAAAAATAATAAAAGTTATCGCCTGCAATTTGTGGCTGGGCAAAGTTTGGCAATAATGGAAAAGCCACAAGAAGCATTAAATCATTTTCAGCTTGCTGCTAAATTAATTGAAAATGATGAGCAAAAAATCGCAGTCCTCTTAAATATACTTAAGATGCACTATTGGTTAGTAAATTTAAAAGCTGCTGAAAATACTTTAAAAGAGCTGCATGCATTACCCTTAACCTCAAAAGATAAAAAAGAAATCATTGAATTAACTATTAAATCTAGATTTAAAAAAGCAAGTCATGTTGGTAAAAAGCCTACTGATTTAGCGATGGAACGAATTCGATTAGCCCTCAAAAAGGAAAAGCCGCGAGAGGCTTTAGCTCTTTTACTTAAGTACCCTAATAAAACGTCCTACCTTTATTATTTAACTGCAGGTGATGTATTATTTTTACTTGAGGATCCTCGTAACTCAGAAGATTACTATATAGCTGCTTATAAGAAAGCAACAAACCCAGCAGAAAGAAAAGCTGCACTTTTTGGCATTGGTAAAACGACATTATGGCTTGAAGAATATGAAAAAGGGCTAGCTGCATATAGAGAATTATCAACATTACCCTTAACAAAAGATGATAAAGAGATTGTAACTACTGGCTTAGTTATTTCCATTACTAACTTAGATTTTCCTCGTAAAGCACTAACATTAGTAGAAAATACACCTAGCTTTAATTACCCTATGAGTGTTATTGCTGCTACTAGAGCGGCTTTGTATTCAGGATTAGCCTATAAAGCTCAGGCTATTTGGTTAGGAAATATCAAAACATTACAAAAAATTCCTCCTGGACATTTTCTCCAGCGGCAAATAAAAGAAATTAATTGGCTCCTATTACAAGAAACTTCTACTGCAGCACTCGGTACTAATTATTATACTGTTAAAGATACGGATGACTTTGTAATAACACGACAATCTGCTGATTATAGTTACAGAAATTTTGGTATCAATTCAAATATGATTTCCGCTGTAGGACAGAATTTTTATACTGATCCTCAATACAAAATTAAAATGAATTATTTCTCTATTCGTCAAATATTTACAAATATTGAAGATGATCTAGATTTAGACTTTACAGCAACCGCGGCTGAGCTTCGTTATGGACACCCTCTAGATCAATCACCATGGCGACCAATGCTATGGCGAGCAGGATTATTTTATCATCCTAATGATTACTTAGTATTTAATGCTTACAATAGTCAAGAAGTTGTTGAAGCAATTCCTGCTTTGCAAGATGGTATTCTTATCAATACAACGGAAGGCGGATTCATTTTTCATCCTATAACTCGACTCTATACCCGTTTTGCTTTTTTTCATAACCGTTTTACTGATGGTAATAGACGTAATGGTAAATCAATGGCATTTAGCTATCAGCTTATCCGTCAACTTGCATTATTTGTTGAATTACGTTATCGAGGTTATCGTAACTCTCTTTATAGTAATGGTGATTATTTTAGTCCTGCTAAATTAGAAGAAAAAACAATTAATGTTATTCTTAAAAGGCGTTTTACCGCAACTTGGGCTATTTATGCTGAAGGTGGAGTAGGTGATCAAACTATATTGCCAACACCATACGATCAAGAAAGTAAAGCACCTGTACTTTCTTATGATTTAAACTTAACAGGTGCATTAACAGATAATCTTCGCCTTAATTTAGTTTATGGCTACAGCCGAAATGCGTTTGGTTCATTTATGGGAAGTTACGCTCGAACTTATTTTGCTGCAAACTTAAAGCTTTTTATCCTCTAGAAAATAAAGGTATAGTTAAAAACCTAACAAAATTTAATGGACTTTGACTTGATAGCACAATTTCATTTTCTACTTTATATTTACTTTCAAAAAACATGGCTGACTAGAGTCATTTTTCCCTGACTTTAATGTAGGCAATCCATAAAAATTTGGATTAAAATTAAATTGTTTACCAGCCCTTTCAACTAATTCAGTAAGATAGGGGCTAGTAGACAAAGAGAATTTATAATAAGGAAGTCGGGATTCAAAATAATTTTTTAGCTCCTTTTTAGAAATTGGATCAAAAAATTCTAATTTTGAGGTAAATAATCTACATAAAGTTTCGATCTCAAATATAAGCATTAGTTTCGGTATTCGCTATATTTGCTGCAACATTAAAGGCATGCCCTACTTCATGAATAATAGCGTCGATACTTTCAATCCTAGGTTGACTTAAGAGACTTTGTTTAACAGCAATTGTCTGATTCATTATCCAGTTTGGATGATGTCTACTTAAAAGATGATAAGTATTTTTATTAATAAAAATAGCTGGATTTTTACAAGCTCCTGTAAAATCCTTAGGTGGACGTAGTATATCAATAATTAATTGAGGTATTTGAGCGCTCACTCCATTATTAAGGCCAAGTTTACCAATTAATTGACAGATTGCGATAAGTTGCTGGATTTTTGTTTCTGTAAGCATAATGAACCTCTTCGTAATTTAAAAATTACGTTTACTAAGACACAAAACTAAATAATTAAATTTAGCGATCAATGAGTATTCTTCATATTTATTCATTGGTCAATAAGTTTAATAATTTTTTTATCAATGAGATTCACTGCTTACTATAATAAAAATTTAACTTTAATGCCTGAAATGTCTCATTCCTGTAAATATCATGGCAATATTTGCTGCATTAGCGGCAGCTATAATTTGCTCATCGCGAATTGACCCCCCGGGTTGAATAATAGCGGTGACGCCAGCCTGGGCAATTAGCTCAATACTATCAGGAAAAGGGAAAAAAGCATCGGATGCTAAAACGGAATCTTGACTAGAGAAGCCCGCCTGCTCTGCTTGCCATAATGCAATACGGGTACTCATCACACGACTTGTTTGCCCTGCACCAATTCCGATAGTTGCTAAATCCTTAGCTAGTACAATGGCATTTGATTTGACATATTTAACCGCTTGCCAAGCAAACAGTAAATCTTGTTGCTGTTGTTTCGTAGGCCTTTTCTCAGTAACGGTCGTAAATTTATTTATATCAATAGGAAAATTATCATGTTCTTGTACTAAGAAGCCACCATCAATATGTCGCATATCAAGTTTGAATTGATCGTTTACAGGTAAATTGCCGGTTTCTAAAACTCGAATATTTGGTTTAGTTGCTAAAACCTTTTTTGCAGCATCACTAATGATTGGCGCAATAATCACTTCGGCAAATTGGGTTGCCAGCAAAGTGCTTACCGTGTCCTCTTCTAAACACTGATTAAACGCTAAAATACCCCCGTAACTTGATACAGGATCAGTTTGATAGGCGCGTTGATAAGCTTGTAGTTGATTATTTGCTAAAGCGATACCACAAGGATTCCCATGTTTGACAATAACGCAGGCCGAAGTAGTTGTTGAGAAAGCGCGTACACAATCTAGCGCTGCGTCAGCATCTAATAAGTTATTATAAGAAAGTGCTTTGCCTTGAATCACTTTAGCAAGAGCAAGGGAGCCTGTCAGGGCATTTTTATCGGTGTAGAAAATAGCTTGTTGATGCGGATTTTCCCCATAACGCAAATCATACTGTTTGTTAAATTGACAAGTTAAAGCAGTAGGAAAACCGCTAGGCGTTTTTTCGTCATTTAAAGCATTGAGATAATTAGAAATAGCCGCATCATAAGCAGCTGTATGTGCGAATGCCTTTTTTGCCAGGTTAAAGCGCCAGTCTTTAGGCATTTTTTTTAAATTAACATATTCTGCTAACTCTTGATAATCATGAGGGTTAACAATAACTGTAAGATGGGCATGATTCTTTGCTGCTGCCCGAATCATAGCAGGACCGCCAATATCAATATTTTCAATTGCTTCAGAAAATTTACAATCTGGATCACTAATAACTTGTTCAAATGGGTAAAGATTAACAATCAAAATATCAAACGGGGAAATAGCATGCTGCTTTAAGATATGCTGATCTTGTTTTCCACGCGCTAGTAAACCAGCATGAATAGCTGGATGCAGTGTTTTAACACGTCCATCTAATATTTCAGGAAAATGAGTGCAATCACTCACCTCAGTAACTGGAAGGTTAGCTTGGCGTAATAAAGAAGCAGTATTTCCTGTAGCAACTAATTCGATATGATGCTGATGCAGTGTAGTAGCTATGTCAACTAATCCAGTTTTATTTGAAACACTCAATAACGCTCTTCTAGGGGTAAAGGGGAGCATGTACTTCTCCAATTATATAATTTTAAAATATAGCATTACCCATTTGTGCCTTTTATAAAGCTTGGTGGGTAAGGTTATAAATGTTTTGATTTAACGACATGTAAATACAAGTAATGACCAATCGGATAAATTGTCAGTCTGCTGATGAACAAAATCCTTTTGGTAAGCCTCTATTAAGTTAGCTGTCTGTTCTTTTAAGATGCCTGAAACGACTAACATGCCTTGCTCATTAAGCAATTGTTTAAATCTATCTTTTAATTGCAGTAAAGGTGTTAAAAGAATATTGGCAATAAGTAAATCAGCTTTATCGATGATTTTATCAGGTGAAGTTATATTTAATTGCTGTTCATTAATTTGATTAACTCCAGCATTACTGTGGGTGGCTTGTAATGCTTGTGGATCAATGTCAACGGCATGAACAAGCTGAGCGCCTAATTTTAAAGCAGCTAAAGCGAGGATCCCTGAGCCACAGCCGTAATCAATCATCACTTTAGAAGCCAAATCTGCTTTAGCAAGCCAAGTTAAACAGAGTTGAGTAGTAGGGTGAGTCCCTGTACCAAAAGCAAGTCCCGGATCTAAGATTAAATTAATTTCTTTAGGGTTTGGCGGTGTAAGCCAAGATGGACAAACCCATAAGCGTTCACCAAAGCATTGGGGTTTAAAATCATCCATCCAGGCTCTTTCCCAATCTTGATCAGGTAGTGTGGAAATAGTTAGCTGTAAGTGTGTATATAATTTAGATAAATTATTGGCGATTTCTTGTGCGAGTTCTTCATACAGGAAGAGCGCTTTAATTGTTACTTCGGGCCATAAAGGTGTGGCCCCTGGTAATGGCTCTAGAACCGGATCATCGTTTTTATCGCTTAAAGTAATCGATAGCGCGCCACTTGTTTCAAGGATATCGCTTAAATTATCTACTTCATCAGGGCGACATGCTTCAATTTCTAACTGATACCACACAGTTTAAGATTCCTTTAACATCGATTCTAAGTAATGAATATTAGTTCCGCCCTCAACAAAGCCTTTATCATGCATAATTCGTTGATGCAACTCTATATTCGTTTTAATGCCTTCAATAATAATTTCATCTAATGCATTACGCATGCGACCAATAGCTTCTTTCCGCGTTTTGCCATAACTAATTAATTTACCAATCATAGAATCATAGTTAGGTGGTACGGTATAGCTGCTATAGATGTGAGAGTCAAAACGAATACCTGGCCCACCTGGCTGATGTAGTAAACGAATAGTTCCAGGTGAGGGCATAAATGTGCGTGGATCTTCTGCGTTGATACGACATTCAATGGCATGACCAGTTAATTGAATGTCTTCTTGTTTTAATGTGAAAGGTAGTTCACTGGCAATTTTAATTTGCTCTTTAATTAAATCGATGCCTGTAATCAACTCCGTAACAGGATGCTCAACTTGAATACGGGTATTCATTTCTATGAAATAAAAGCAGCCATCTTGATAGAGAAATTCAAATGTTCCTGCCCCGCGATATTTTAATTCTGAACAAGCCTTTATTACACGATCCCCAATTTCTTGGCGTAATTCTGGCGAGATTCCTGGGGCTGGTGCTTCTTCTACCACTTTTTGATGTCGCCTTTGCATAGAGCAATCACGCTCTCCTAAGTGTATGGCTTTTCCTTTGCCATCGCCGAGGACCTGAAATTCAATATGGCGTGGATTTTCTAAGAATTTTTCCATGTATACTGTAGGATTATTAAAGGCTGCTTTGGCTTCACTACGTGTTAAAGCAATGGCATTTAGTAAATTTGATTCAGTATGAACAACACGCATACCACGTCCACCACCGCCGCCCGCAGCTTTAATGATAATTGGATAACCAATTTCCCTGGCAAGTTTTATATTTTCCTGTTCATTTTCCGATAGAGGGCCATCTGAACCTGGCACGCAAGGAACGCCTGCTTTTTTCATCGCGTTAATTGCTGATACTTTATCACCCATTAAACGAATAGTGTCACTATGAGGGCCGATAAAGGTAAAGCCACTTTGCTCAACAATATCTGCAAAGTCAGCATTCTCTGATAAAAAACCATAGCCGGGATGAATAGCAACAGCATCCGTTATTTCAGCAGCAGAAATAATTGCGGGAATATTTAAGTAGCTTTTTTGAGAGGGTGCTGGGCCAATACAGACTGTTTCATCAGCTAGTCGCACATGCAGTAAATCTTTATCGACACTTGAATGAACAGCAACTGTTTGTATACCAAGCTCTTTACAGGCACGCAAAATACGTAAAGCGATTTCACCGCGATTAGCAATCACAATTTTGTTAAGCATGCACAACTTCCTTACTCAATAATAAATAACACTTGGTCATACTCAATCGGATCACCATTGTTTGCGCAGATATCGATAATTTTACCTGCTCTATCAGCTTCAATCTCATTAAACATCTTCATAGCTTCAACAATGCACAAAGTATCGCCTGCTTTGACTTGTTGACCGACAGTGACAAAAGGAGGTGCATCAGGCGAAGGAGAAGTATACATGGTACCAACCATAGGAGAACGGATTTGATGGCCTGATATCGAATTCTCGGGCGTTTTTACTTCGGGTACAGCCGTGGTTGATTGAGTTTGAGGTGGTATATTGATTTGAGGATTAGGCTGAGAAGGCGGAGCGATATAACGTGGTGGTGCTACCTCAGCGGGAGGATAGCTATAACGACTTAGACGAACTGACTCTTCACCTTCCTTGATTTCTATTTCTGAAATACCTGTTTCTTCCAACAATTCAATAAGTTTTTTGATTTTGCGGATATCCATTAATATAGCTCTCTCTTAATTAGATTCTTCTAAAATGGCTTGTAGGGCTAATAAATAGCCTTTAACACCAAATCCTGTTATGACACCTTGAGCAACATCAGACAAGTAAGAAAAATGCCTAAAGGGCTCGCGCGCATAAATATTGGAAATATGTACTTCAAAGAAAGGTATAGCCACGGCACTTAATGCATCGCGAAGTGCGATGCTAGTATGAGTAAAAGCAGCGGGATTAATAATGATGTAATTAATATTAGCATCTGCGGCTTGATGAATAGCATCAATTAATGCTGCTTCACTATTGCTTTGAAAGCAACTTAAGTCCCAGCCATTATCTGCTGCTAGTTTGCGCAAATTATTATTAATATCTGCTAGATTTGTTGAACCATATACAGAAGGTTCCCGAGTACCTAGTCTGTTTAAATTAGGTCCATGTAAAACTAAAATTTTTTTCATTTTGAATGAAGTAAACAACGTTTTTGCGATTCTGCCTGAAGTTAACGCTAATGTCTAGAACTAAGATGTTATCGGCAAGATCAAAGCATAATTGTCACCAGGTTTTGAAAAAGTTAATTTGCTAGCTTACGTAAAGCAGCCATTCACAAAATAAATTGATTTTGATGAAAAAACATAGCTAGGGATAAATTTTGAATCAAGATTTATTAAAAGAAACGAGCATATCAACTCTACCTGACCAGGTTAGCTATAAAATCTAAACGAGCCATTCTGGTCATTTATAAGAGCAATCAAGAACTGTAATTTTAAGATGATTTGCATTTAATTTAATGCTTCCAATCTCCAGCAGGCGGCAAGGTGGTTGGCTCAAGCGGCATAAGAAGCCATAAAATGATATATACTAGAAATGCAGACCCGCCGACAAGAAAAAAGAGGACAAATAATAGACGCACCCAGAGGGGATCCATATTAAAGTACGAGGCTAATCCGCCGCAGACGCCCGCGATCTTCTTTTCAGTACGTGAGCGATATAATTTTTTATAAGGTTTCTGTAATTCAGTCATCGATATTCCATTTAATCTATATATTTACTATTTTATCATTTATTTTCACAAATGTAGGTAAATTACTCAATTTTTAAGCCATTAGCTGAATGATTAACCATTTTTAATAGACGTTCTGTAATGCCTGCCCAACTTCTTCCGGATGGAGGAAGCTCAACAAGGATTGTTGAGGCCGGTGAGTTATCTGCGTTACGAAGTTGATAATAAAGTTCGTAAGCAACTTCACTAGGGCTTAATGAAAATTGATAATAATGTGTTTTATCTAAGTTTGAATTCTCATTAAATGAAAAAATATAGGCATTAGGATATAAATCTAATAAGCGATTCAATTCCTTAGCTGTTCTAAAGCAATAGAGTGGCTTTTCGGGTTGATAATGAGTTAATAGGCGGCCAGATACTCGAATATTGCTCTCACTTTTTGCTGTCTCTATGGCGATGGTTGTTTGAATAGATTGCTCATCAATTAAGCCATGTCTTAATATTTGATAGTGAGTGGGCGAGGTAGCATCAATAATAGTTGATTCAATACCTATCTCGCAGCGTCCTCCATCTAATATTAATAAACGTTGTTGACTAAAACTTTGCTGCACATGCAAAGCTGTGGTAGGGCTAATCTTGCCAAAAGGATTTGCTGATGGAGCTACTAGAGGAAAATTTAACGCTTGCATTAATGATTGAGCAATAGGATGTTTAGGGCAGCGGATAGCAACCGTATTTTGGCCGCCTGTAATCAACGGGTTAACTGCATTTGGTTGACAATTCAACACAACAGTCAAAGGGCCTGGCCAGAAAGTATCAATTAATTTTTGAGCATAAGGGGGTATAGAGGTAACCCATCTAGTTAAATCACAGTCTTTAGCAACATGCATAATTAACGGATGATTAATAGGCCGGTTTTTGAGAGCAAAAATTTTTAAGATAGCTTCTTCATCTTCAGCATTACCTGCTAAACCATAAACAGTTTCAGTAGGTATAGCAACCAGATTTCCTGCATTTAATTCAATAATTGCTTCATTAATATTTTTGGTAATAGTACTCATAATTTAAGTAACTTAACTAGGCTAATTATAACGCTTTTTATTAGGTTCTAATTATTAGAATAGCTACATACAATATGGTTGTTGTATGTGATTTGAACTTAATATGGCGCTATATTTACAAATGAAAGGTATTATTGTACTAAAAACAAGCATAAAGAGTCTAAGATTTCTTATTAAATTTTTTTTTTCTGTCTCCAAAGCTTTAATCAATTAATCCTGCCAATACCAGGAACAGATAATTAGTATAGTTTGAGAGGTATTAAATAATTGATGTTTTTTGTAAGAATCAAAATAAAATATATCTTGTTCGGACAAAGGATAAGGCGTATTTTCGTACGTTAAAATTCCACTACCTTGTAATACGAGCCAGCATTCTTTTTCAATATGAGAATCTAAAGGGGTTTCTCCACCAGGTTGCAAGTGAAAGAAAGTCGCTTCAAAAGGGGATTCGGTATTGAACTGAATAGGGTATATTTTTAGATCATTATTAACTGTTTCGACTGTTTTAAAGCGTAATTTTGGGTTAAGCGTAGCTAACATGACTATTTTCCTCATAAAAGTTATTAGCTGGGTTAATATCAAAGACACAATTTTCAGACGATAAATCGTAGATTTCTTTTTCACAAAGGCTGTTAATAATGGTTGCACTTCGCCATGCCATTAAACAAAAATTAGGATCTGCTAACCCATGTATTTGTCGGGATGCATTTTGTACGTAAATTCGGTTAGATGTTGGCCCGTCCCATTGTAAAGAGAAGTCCTGATTAACGATGTAACGGTTATCTTGTAAAGGAATTCGATCTGCAAGTGATTGTAGATAGGAAGGGTATTCCCATTTATAACCCGTACATAAAATAATAATATCTGCTGAAATGACTTGAGTGTATCTAGATTGAATTTCCTGGATAGTTAGATTGTAAGTGTTATCATTTTTTCTAATTTGTTTGAGCTCATGATTAAAGATGAGTTTATAGAAACGTCCTTTATTTTCTAAAAATTCTAAGATATATATCTTTCGATAAATTGAATTTAAAAGGTTTAAAGAGATGCCATCGCTTACCAGTCGGTGTTGATTTAGAAAAGAAATTTTTTGTTCTGCAGTTAGGTTAAAAAAATAATGATTAAAAGAAGGGGTAAATAAATCATTAGTAAACGTTGAATCATCAAGTGGGGTAAACAGATTACGCCGTGTTATCCAGATTAATTCTTGAGGTAAATTTGATGTTTGCGATAAAAGATTATGGATTATTTCAGCGCCACTTTGTCCACCCCCAATAACTGCAACTTTTTTCCCTTGTAGGTTCTTGTTATATGTTAGAAAATCCTTATTATGAAAAACAGAATGGCTTAAGTAAGTTTTTGCGGCGTCGGGAATATGTGCAGATAAACCATTCCCTAACACTAAATGTTGAGACTGAATTACTCTTCTTGATGTTCGCATAGTAAATAGTGCATTCTTAAATTGAATATCTTCAACTTTTTCTTTAAATATTAAATTGGGCAGAGAGCGGCTAACCCAATTTAGATAATGATTAAATTCTATCCGGAAAACACTACTAAACTGCGCATTCATAAATCGATATAGGCGCTTATGTTTAGCTAAATAGGAAATAAAGGAGTAGGGGTTAGTTGGATCAACTAAAGTTACTAAATCTTTTAAATAACTTACTTGAATTTCAGCATCTTGAACCAACATGCCCGGGTGCCAAATAAATGACGGATTTTGGTCAAAGAAATAACTTTTTAATGATTTTATTGGGGATAAAAGTGCGGCTAAACTTAAGTTAAAGGGGCCTATACCTACGCCTAATAGATTCGCTACAGACGTTTGATTTCCTTTAATCATATTATCTCCTGTTAATGAATGATTGAATCTTCGGCAAAGGGCGTTTGATTGATAGTTAATTTTCTATGAATAGTTAGGGAAGGTTTATTGAATAATTGCTGAAGAGAGGGTTGATCTGGATAGCCAAGGGCTCGCCAAAGCCCCTGTCCTAATCTTGGCATAAAAGGCAATATGAAAAGAGAAAAAGCTTGTAGCCACCAGAAATTAGAAGAAGTATGTGAAGGTAATTGATTGGCAAGTTTTAACCACAAACTAATGGTTTTAACTGCTTGATGCGGAAAAAAGTGATTAGGTTGTAATACTTGTCTATTTATATCCAAAAGTTTTAGTAAGTGCTCTTTTAAATCTGGCTCACAGGAATTAGGTTGTGAATCTGGTAGCATAGCTTGCATTTTAAGAACTAATTGATTTTGCCAATTAAGCGTTTGATTATAAAAAATTAAAAAGTCTTGCGAAGAAAAGTTGCCTGAACTCGTACGTATATCTATAGATGCTAAATAAAGTCTGATAATATCACTAGAAAGTTGTTGCCGATTAATAACATCATCCACCCAGATAGCATGACGACGACTGGTAGAAAATTTTAAGCCGTTTAAGTTAAAAAAATAATTTATTAAATAGAAATCAAAGGGTTTGTACTCAGTAAGATAGGAACTAATACCTAAAATACTGCTGATAAATGGTATAAAATTATCATGACCAAAGCTAGCAATGGTAATAGTGGAAGAATCAATAGCGAAAGCATTATGGTTATTACCTTCAATTTTTCCTAGTAATTCACCTAACATTAAAGCATAAGCAAATACAAAACCATAACTAAAAAAAGTGTTATTCTGATTACATGATAATCCCCATTTAGCTTGCGTGGTTAGCCGAAACAAGTAATTCTGTTTATGTAAAAATTGATGATAAAGCTGCTCAAGCTTTAAATTAATTCCCTTATTTTTTAAAGGTGGGGGTGATTTTAACTGAAGAAAAATATTCTCTACTTGCTGTAAAATTTCTTGACTATTTTGTTGAATAATTTCTTCCGGACGATAATGAGCGCCACAAGCTTCACAAAAATAGCTTTCTGTTTTTTCCTGACACCAGGGGCAAAAGCCACTTAGCCAACAACCAGCTTTAAAGCGTTGATTGAGACTATCCCAAATCATATTTTCTTTTAATTTTTGGCAGACATGCTTGTTTTGCAATGCCTTGTAGATTATTTCATGCCATTGACGATAAGTTTGCATCCAGAGGGGATGACTAGGTTGTACAAAATGAGTAATTTCAATATCCATTGCCTTTAAATCTGCAGCAATTAGGGGATTATAAAAATTACAAATATATTCTGGTGTTGCCTGCTTTTTAGCAGCTTGCAGCATAACGTACGATTCAAAATCATCCGTTCCAGTTAGTATTGTAGCTTGATGGCCACATAAACGTAGATAACGAGCAAGAATATCAGCACTTAGATAAGGGCCACCAACATGGCCTAGATGTAATCTGCCATTGGGTGTAGGAAAAGAGGGTATTAATAAATATTTTTTCTGATTTAACATCGGTTACATCCTTTTAACTTCGATTTACTTATTTAATATTTATTCCATATTTTGCAGTGAATTACCGTATGGTCTATGAGACACTAAATTGGTATATTTTTCTAATTCAGTGGACATAATTTGAATAGAGGATTCCCAAGCTCTATTGGAAATTTTTAGGGCTTTTATTTTGTCTCTAGCAATGACAGCATTCACCAAATCCTGACAGTCATTAATGTACGCAAAAATGGTTTCTCGATTAGTGTTATGGCGGCTTAAGCACAAAAAATGATAACGAGCAGCATTTTCATACAGGATATCCTTCATTTTAAGCAACCAAGGTGATTTGCATGCTTTAATCAATGTAGAGCTAAATTCTTTTTCCATAGCATGCCAGACATACGAGTCGAGAGGATCATTGGTTTTCATAAATTTTGCATATCGATACCAGCAAGCTATGATTTCTGCTTCCCAATGTTCATCGCCATTTTCAATGGCTAGCTCTAATGCTATGTTTTCAATACGCATTCTATTTGTGTAAATATCATATAACTCATCTAAAGAAAGTGTTGGCATACAAAAACCGCATTGCTCCTTAAAATGAACGAGTCCATTTGTTGTTAAGCGAGATAGTGCCTCTCGCAGTGGGCTAAATCCTACACCATACTTTTTCTTTAAGATCTGTAACTGTAATTTGGTACCAGGTGGAAAATAACCACTAAGAATGTCCTCGCGTAATTTCTGTGTAATTTGAGTAGTTTTGGTTTGTTTTCTAATTCCATCTACCATTAAAAGTTAGTCCTTACATAAACAGATAAAAACAATTATGCAATATTTTCGAAAATTTTAAAATAATCGAAAATATATATTTCATTATTTACAAATAATATTTCAATAAGTCCTATACTTAACATGAAAAGGACATTGATTATGGAAAAGAAAAGCAGGAAAGCCTTGGACAATGAATGCTATAGGCTCTTACTAGAAAATTCACTTAAATCTATACCATTTAATGTATTTATTGCACTATTGCTTTGTGTTTATCTGTATTTTACAAAAGTGCCGTTAGCGCTTACCTTGACTTGGTTTTTGGGAATTTGTTTGCTTAGTATTGGGCGTTTTTATAATAGTAAATTCTCTTTAAAAAAATTTAATATTTTAAAGCCTAATCATAGTTCGCTTAAACGCTTTATTTTCCTTACTTTTCTTATGGGTACAACTTGGGGTAGCTTTTATATTCTTCTTATAAATTATATTAATCCAATTAATGAGGTTAATGTTATTCTAATTTTAGGCGGCCTTTCAGCAGGGTCTTTGGCTTCGCTTTCTGTTTACCTACCTGCTTATTATGCTTATCTTCTTCCTTTATTTTTGCCTATTATTATTTACAATTACTCTTTATATAGTTTAGAAAGAACAATATTGGCAACTACCTTTCTTCTATTTGTAATCATGTTAGCTATTACAGCAAAAATAACATCTAAGCTATTACAAAATACGGTCAAACTTAATTTTCAATTGGAATTAACCAATAAGAAATTGAAAGCAACTAATAAAAAACTATCGAATTCGTTGGTAACAATTAAAACTATGTCAATAACAGATGCCTTAACCGGTTTATATAATCGACGGTTTTTTAATGAAAAAATAAAAGCTGAATATAATCGGGCTAAACGACATCATTATCCACTTAACTTAATTTTTATAGATGTTGATAATTTTAAAATGATCAATGATAGTTTTGGTCACCCTATGGGTGATAAATATTTAGCTGATATTGCTAAAGTGATTAAAGAATATGCAAGGCGAGGCGATGATACTGTATTTCGATTAGGTGGTGATGAGTTCGCTGTTATCGCTGCTAATTCAAGCTTAAATGAAGTAACGGAGCATTTTTCATATATGAAAGAGGAACTTAAAAAAATGATTCCACATCAAAGTATATCTTTAAGTATTGGTGTGATTTGTGTTTTACCTACAGGCAAAGAGCTCATTGATAATTTAATATCGGCAGCGGATAAAACCCTCTATCAGGCAAAAAAAAGTGGCAAAGATAAAATTGTTTGTCAAACAGTTTAACTCCAATGGTAATAGTCTTCTAAAGACACCTTTAGATATTACATATCAAAGTCTAGACTTGCTTCAGCTAACTGATTTAGCGATATTAACAATAGCATAAACTAAAATTTATCCTATCGCTTACCCGTAGAATTCAATCAAACAAAGTGGCTTAATTATGCGTCATTTACATCCTCAATCGAGTAATTTCCTTATCCACTTAATTATTTAATCCATGCTTTTAAAAAAAAAGCAGACTGAATATCTTGTAGTCTGAAAATTAAGTTACTGATTTTAAAATTTAAAAAATTATGGTAGTTTGATTGTTACCTGTTAGAATTACGTCCTTGAATTCGAGAGTAAGGCCAACCTCTTAGTCTTAAATTCTGCGATGCAATTAAAATAGGCACTCAATAATTGCTTTTGTTACCATGCTTGTTCATAGCTCGGATGTTATGAATCAACCATTTTAATAAAAAAGTAAGCTTATTTTGTTGTACCTGTTATTTCTAGCGGTAAAAAGGAATAGTACAACAATCAAAGGACTTTATTTTAAATGGAGGATTAGTTATGCGCACATGGATTAGATTAACGACGTGAGCATTCTAGATGGATTTGCTTCATGTGTATTAACTGAAGGAGTTAAGATTAATGCACTCAAATTTTTATTTATCACCTGTTGCAGCAGCTTGCTTAGCGCTTAGTGTGGTTTCTTCTGTCCAAGCAGCCGAACCTGTTTCCTTAAATAAGGCTTCTCTGGATACTATTAAGAAACAATTTACTCTTAATATGTCAGGAGATATGACACTGTTTAGTACTAATAGCTTAAACTTTATTAAGCAGCATACAGATCAAAATAAAATCAGTCATATTCGTTTGCAGCAACAATATGAAGGGTTTTCGGTGATCGGTGGTTATGCGATTATCCATGCCCCACAGACAGCCCAGACGATTCTAGCAGTTGGGAATGATACTAATGTAAAAATGAATGGTGTTATTTATCAAGGTTTGCAAAGCGAACTAGGTAAACCATCGCCAACATTTGTGAAAAATACTAAAAATGCATTACAGCAATTTAAAGCGCAGTTTGCTAATCACTCAGTAAGTGAGGAAACAGTCAAACCAGTCGTTTATATTGATAAGGATTCAAAAGCACACTGGGCTTATCGAGTTAGTGTATTTGTTACGCATCAAGATAAAATTCCTGAGCGGCCAACTGCTATAATTGATGCAACGACTTACCAACCTTTTATTCAGTGGAATGATGTAAAAACTGAGCGTTCAGCAGTAAAAGGTAAGGGCTATGGCGGTAATAAGAAAGTAGGCCGATTTTCATATGGTGATGAATTAGCTTACCTTGAATTAACACGTGATGCAGATTCTGCTAAATGTTATATGGAAAATGATGGGGTGCGTGTAGTCGATATGGAACATCGTTATTCTTCTAGAAATAACCCTATGACATTTGATTGCAAAGACACAGTAGGTGAAGATGGTATCTACTGGACAGGCTATAAAGCGGATGGCTATGATAAAGAAAACGGCGCTTATTCTCCTACCAATGATGCTCACTATGCAGGTTATGTAATTAACCATATGTATAAAGACTGGTATGGCATTAACGCACTTTCTAAATCTGATGGTTCACCTATGCAATTAGTCATGCGTGTTCATTATGGTGATGGCTATGAAAATGCCTATTGGGATGGTCGCCAAATGACCTTCGGTGATGGCGAAGATATGATGTACCCGCTTGTTTCACTTGGCGTTGGTGCTCATGAAATCAGCCACGGCTTTACTGAACAGCATTCTAACCTAGAATATTATGGCCAGTCAGGTGGTATGAATGAATCATTTTCTGACATGGCGGCTCAAGCTGCTGAATTTTATTCAGTAGGAAAAGCAAGCTGGCAAATTGGTGCAGAGATTATGAAAGAAGGCAGTGGCTATGAAGCATTACGCTTTATGGATGTACCAAGCCGAGATGGCACCTCTATTGACACAGCTGATGATTATTATGGTGGCTTAGATGTTCACTATTCAAGTGGTGTATTTAACCGATTATATTATCTAATAGCTAATCTTCCAGGCTTTGATGCTCGTAAAGCTTTTGATGTGATGGTTAAAGCAAATATGGATTATTGGACACCATACTCAACTTTTGCTGAAGGCGGTTGCGGTGTATTTAGCGCTGCCCAAGATCTCGGAGTTGAGCTAGAAGGCGTTAAAAAATCATTAAAGAAAGTAGGCATTGATGCTAATTCTTGTGATTAATCCCTAAACACTTCTATAAAAATTATCCAAGTGTTGTGCTACAACACTTGGGTTTTCCATGTGTAAATGATGTCCACCGCTAACTTTCATGATCTTTAAATTTTTCACAGCTGCAATTCGGTGCTGAATATCATCTTCATTAAATAATGATCCATGCTCAGTAAGGATTAAGCATGTTGGCGATGTAATGCCAGATAGACAGGAAATAATTTGAGCTTCTGTAAGACTCAGAGGACTTGGATAAACTAAGCGACGATCATGATGCCAGTAAAACTTACCATGGCTTTCACTTAATCCACGTGCGCATAAGAGTCGCACTAGTTCAAGGGACAGAAACCCACGTGCAGCTCTTGCTTTAGCTGCTAGCTCTATAGAAGAATAAAATTTAGGTTTCGAGTGTTTTTTCTCAATACTTTTAAATAAATATGATGATAATTGTTCTCGGCAAGTATCTTCAGGACGCGAAAGGGGGCCAAGCCCTTCAATTAAGGCGACAGTGGAAATACGTGTTGGTGCAATACCTGCTAATATGCTTGCTAAGCAAGCCCCTAAAGAATGGCCAAGTAAGTGAATTTTTTTGATATGGAGCGCGTCAATAATATTAATTAAAGTAAAAACGCCATCAATAAAATGATAATAACCCCCTTCATATAAATGTGAGGATAATCCATGACCTGGTAAGTCAATAGCAATGACGTAAAAATCTTTAGCAAGATAGGGCGCAAGAAGCTCAAAAGAATCAGCATTATCTAACCAGCCATGAATAGCTAACAGGGGCGGTAACTCATTGTTTCCCCATGTTCTAGCTGCAATAGTAAAACCTGGTATGTTTAATTTGAGCTCATCCATAATATTATTGATTTTATCTAATTTAATTAATTTTGTAACAAATACTATTTTTTTACCAATTAAAATAAAGGCCTAGCGTTATTATGATAAGTAGCTAAGTAATTTAAAGGCCATATTACTGTGCAAGTAGATAATTTCCAGTCATTCTTAGATTACAATCTAACTAAGTCATTTAAAAACTAAGTCATTTAAAAATCTTCTGTAAAAGTGCTTGGTTTAGTGAATAAATATGACTTAAGTAAAAGAGGAGCCAATCCCATATAATGAATCTTTATTGGTGATTATGTAAAAAAATAATCTAAAAGATTAATTATTGGTTTTCAATATGAAAATTAAATACCATTTGAAAAATTCTTCCACCATTAGTATTCAACTTAATAGGAATGACCCAGTTTATTATTATCCAGCATGTACGATTGTCTATGAAGCTACTAGCTATCTTAAAGTAAATAATGACGATGAATTAGGTAAACTTTGCTTTGAGGTTACGCTTCAGCTTCCACCCTTACAACAATCGGTTCGCTATCCCTTTGGGATAGCAGTAAAGCATCAAGAGGTAGCCTGCTACCCTACCGTTAGGAACTATGATGAAATCTCGCCCCGGTTAAATCGAGGGTTTTTTAAACCTCTTTCTGATGAGCAACGAATTGCTTTACGAGAGCATAATATTAAAAATTATAAACAGTCAGCTAAGGTCTTAGAATATGGCCCTAATGTAAATTATAGGGCACTAGAACTAATGGCTGAAGAAATAGAAGAAATGACAGCAAAAGGAATTGCCTTTCAAAATAAGAGTTAAGTTCGACTTAACTCTTATACAAACATTAAGCAATTTGACTTTGTCGAGTTCGGCAAAGTTGCTTATCAACGGGAACTTCAAGGATTTTTTTATCTTGAATCCAATAAACAAAATTTACGTTGAAATTTTTACAAAATAAATCTTTAATTTGTTCATCGTCACAAGCGTTTTGTTCAATAATAGCTTTATTATCCTCTTTTATTTCTAATGCTTGATCAACATTAATGTCTTTAATTTGATAGGTAAATGTTACTGTATCATCTTTTAAATGAATGTCATTTAATTGCGTCCTACTATCAACCATAATAGGTAAGCCATCATTCAAACTTAGTTCGTCTGTGGAGGAGTAAATTTGTCCGCTAAATACAGTTGCACAAGCAAGACATATAATATTTTTTAACCAGGATTGCTGCATAACTCTCTCTTTCTATTAGACTTTTTGAAAACTGCCATTGAGGACCAATCTCATCGAAGTCTATTAATCAAAATCTATATTTAAGTTTGCCTCATTTTTGTTGACAAAGAATATAAACTAACATAGTTTAAAAATTATCTCAAATAATGTGACACAAAATAATTTTGTTCTTGTGACGAAATAAGAGTCCTATATTTATAGATGACATTCTAATAAACTAAACTATTAAATTAATACTTACTACTTTAAAAAGTAATTATTAATGTTATGCTTATTAAACTTGTTTATTAAAGGTCATTAATTATGAAGCAACCGCGACAAAGTGTGTCGCTGGTAACTTATAATATTCATAAAGGTTTCGGCGTTGGCAAATTAAGATTTTTGCTACCTGAAATGCGCTATGCTTTATCTAATTTAAATCCCGATTTTGTATTTCTTCAGGAAGTTCAAGGTTTCCACCAGCGGCGTGCTCAAAGGATTCAAACTTGGCCTGATTTACCGCAATTTGAGTATATTGCTGAGAAAGATTGGCCACATTATCTATATGCTAAAAATGCTATTTATCAATCTGGACACCATGGCAATGCTATTTTAAGTAAGTATCCTTTTGTAAGTTTTGAAAATATTAACTTATCAAGGCAAAATCGTGCTTCTAGAAGTATATTACATGGACAAATTAAATTGGATAATAATCAAATTTTACATTTATTATGTGTCCATTTAGGTTTATTTAAAGCAGAAAGAGCGTCTCAATGCCGAGCTTTAGTTAATCGAATTATAGAAGTAATTCCTGATAATGAGCCTCTTCTAATGGCCGGTGATTTTAATGACTGGCAGATGCATCTATCTAAGCCGCTAGCGGATGCATTAGGCATTCAAGAAGCGTTTAAAATTCTAGAAGGGCAACATGCGCGTTCTTTTCCAGCCTTAAAGCCAACACTATGTATTGATAGAATTTATTTTCGCGGTTTAAAGGTAGAAAAGGCCCAGTGTTTTAGTGATAAGCCCTGGCGAACATTATCAGATCATTTACCTTTGTTTGCCAAATTTACTATTGCTTAATAAGCCATTTAATAAAAGTTAGTTGCTTTAACAAGGTAATTTGAAAGTAAGATTATTAAGCCTTAAAGTAAACTTTACGCCCCTATCAAAGAGCGTAGTTTTGTTGGTAACTATTCAGGGGTAAGCAAATTTTTCTATTTAAAGCCTATTTATTTGAATTGTCTTTCCCGCGCAGGCGGGAATCCATCTAAAATTAACTTCAGCGCTAATTGATGAATAGATCCCTCGCCGCGCGGGGATGACATAGGATCACTTTTGGTTACAATTAACTCTAAAACTTACCCACGCAAAAATGTTTACGCGGGAAAGACGAGGACTTCAAATTCTTTAATTACATATCTGTGAATAATAGTTACTTTATAACGCTATAAAGCGACAGCTTGATAATTTATTGATTAAATTATTCCCTTTCCATACTAGAATCATATTCACCGAAGCAGGCTAAGCTATTTAAACGAGCTCGTTTAAGTAAAGCAGCTTGGGCGGCCTCAACGTTTGCCGGATTTCCTTGCCAAATTTTTAGACAATCTTCTTGTAGGGCTCGACCATATGAAAAACTTAAATTCCAAGGTTGATAACCTATTTGATTAATAGCATTTAGATTAGTCGTTGCTTGTTCCGACGTTTGGCCTCCTGACAAGAAATTGATACTAGGTACTGCAGCTGGCACCATATTACGGAAAACGCCTATTGTATAGTCAGCAATATCTTCTGGTGAACTGAAAGGTTGAGCTTCTTTACCGCTAGTCACCATACTTGGTTTAAGGATAATATTTTCTAATTCAACCTGATGTATAAATAAGGCTTTGAAGACTTCATGGAGTACCATTTCAGAAACTTCTGCGCATAAATCAATATTATGGTTACCATCAATTAAGACTTCAGGTTCTACAATAGGCACGATACCTACTGATTGGCAACAGGCAGCATATCGAGCTAAATTCTCAGCGCCTGCCCTCATGGCAGTTAAGCTTGGCGTGGATTGAGTAATTGAATAGACATTTCGCCATTTAGCAAAACGTGCACCTAATTTTTTAAAATGAACTAAGCGCTCTTCAAGGCCATCTAAACCTTGTGTAACTTTTTCACTTTCAGTATTAGCTAAGGTAATGAGTCCTTTATCAACCTTAATACCTGGAACTATACCTTTCTGTGTGAATAACTCAGCAATTGACGTACCATTGTCATCGCGGTGTTGAAAAGTCTCTTCAAATAGAATTACACCACTAATATATTGCTCTAATTCTGGAGCCGTAGCTAAAAGAAGGCGGTAATTACGGCGATTATCGTCACTATTTTCTACATTAATGCTATCAAAGCGTTTACCGATAGTGCTATTACTTTCATCTGCTGCAAGTATTCCTTTTCCGTCTTGAGTTAATTGCTCTATGGTGTTTGCTAATTCTTCATAATACATGTTAATTTACACTCCTTATTTAGGCTGTAGAAACAGTTGCTACTACCTTGTAGTAGCGGAAATATATTTTTCGCGGATGATTTGTTGCATTGCAAAACCACGATTTTTTAATTCTTCAAAGCATTCATCAATCATACCTGGATTGCCACATAAATAAACTACATCTTCAGCAGGATTTAGTGCTATTTCTGGAAAAGCGTGTTGGATATAGCCTTTAAATTGATGAGATTGTAAATTTATATCATTAGCTCGGCTAAATTGTACTCTAAAAGAGACCTGGTTCGGATAAGATTTTGCCAAAGCTAGGAACTCTGCCTCGTAAAGTGCATCTTCTGGCCGTTGGACACCTAACATAATTAGCGCATTTAGCTCTCGGTTTTGCTTAAGCCGGTTATCCAATTCTTTAAGCATTGCGCGATAAGGCGTTACGCCTGTACTTGTGGCCGCTAAAATATAGCGCTTAGGTAATTCGTCTTTCAAAATTAAGCGTCCAAAAGGCCCGTTAATATTAATTATGTCCCCAGGTGCTAAATTAAATAATAAATCGGTTCCTGGTCCTCCTTCAACATATCCTGCAGCAAATTCTATGTAATTATCTTGGTTGGGTAGGTTGGCTATACTATAACTACGTTTAAGTAATTTGCCATCACGCTCAAAATGGATAGTAATGAATTGCCCAGGAATATAAGTAAATGGGGGAGATTTATCGGCTTTAAAAATAAAATGCTTTACTTTAGGTGAAAGCATAAAAGCTTCTGTTAAGGTAATAGGAAATAAGTTTGCTTGCATGTTTTTACTACTAAATGAAAAAGTTATCTAATATAGGCTAAATGGCTCGCATTGCAAGTGGTAATAGAGAAATTAAGGTATAATTAAGCTATGAGTGGAAATATTGATTTAATTGCAATGCTCGGCAACTTAAGCCGGTCTCTTTTTCCGGTTCAATCCGTGATTATAGGGATTGCTTATATGCTTGGTATTATCTTTTTTATTACAGCACTGCAAAAACTACGAAAAATTGGAGATCAGCGGGCGAATTCCTCGTCGCAAGAAAGTATTTATGTGCCTATGGCTTATATTTTATTAGGGGCTGCGTTACTTTTTTTACCCTCTGCTTTAGATGCACTATCTAATACAACTTTTGGTGTTGGTAATGTTTTATCTTATACCGATTATAATAAAAATAGTATATTTGGCTCGATGGGGTTGATAATCCGTATAGCTGGCTTGATTTGGTTTGTTCGCGGGGCTGTATTATTAACCCATGCCAGTCACCCAGGCTCACAAAGTCAGGATGGACTAAAAGGATTTATGTTTTTATTTGCAGGTATTTTAGCTGTTAATTTCGATAATACCGTAAGTGTAATAGCAACTATTTTCAGTAAAATTGCTGCATTTACTTTAAATTCTACCAGTGCTTAATTAATTTTCGTCACAGATTTTGAGGTTGTTCTTTTTTGCAAATTCCATAATAGATTGATAAACATCGGGGCTGGTTTCTTTTAATTTAGGATCTAATAATACGCACTTATATCCTTGCGTGTTAATACTAGGTTGCAGCAGAGGCGAATAGTAAAGCCGATTATTTTTAAAGACAGCCATGTTCCCACTCATACGCTCAGCCCAATCACTTGGGCGAAAAGTCTTACCTTGCTCCGTAACCCCTTCAATCACAATTTTTTTCTTATCTACATCCGACTTAGTCATAACTAAAACACAAACAACACAGTATGCCTATTATAGCACCATATTGGTAAGTAATAATTAAGTTAGAGCAACTAAAAATGAATTCATGTCTAAGTGAAAGCGGATAAAAAACCTTTTTTCGCTTTTAACAGGTATTATTGATTAAAATGTAAAAATTTTAGGCGAATTTTGCTTAAAATAGGCCGGGTTGGTGACAATCATGCCTATAAATTGCGGTATATTTTTCTTATTATGGACCCAAAAATTTAGGTTTTAAAGTCTTTTAATAGAAAGTTAGCTAGAAAAATAAGTCAGTCATAGCAGTTAATAGGATGTTTGTGGTAGGATGTTTGGTCGATTTTAAGTGATGTTGCTTGCTTTAAGTGCTTTTTTACTTGGAAAGTAAACTTCAAGCAGGTTAAACATTATATAATAATTTTTAAGTATATTTATTAGGTAGGCTTAGGTTATGAATTCAAAAGAAAATTCATCTGGTGTTTATTTATTACCTAATCTTTTTACTACAGCGAGTTTATTTGCAGCTTTTTACGCAATTGTTGCAGCCTTTAAAAGCCAATATGAAGCAGCAATTATTGCAATCTTCATTGGTATGATTGCTGATAGTTTAGATGGTCGTATAGCCCGTTTAACGAATACTCAATCGGCTTTTGGTGCCCAATATGATAGTCTTTCAGACATGGTGACCTTTGGTGTGGCGCCAGCCTTATTATTATATAGCTGGACTTTACAGCAATTAGGTAAGATTGGTTGGCTAGTTGCCTTCATTTATACAGCAACAGTTGCATTACGGCTTGCACGTTTTAATACGAAAGTAGGTACGGTTGATAAACGTTATTTTCAGGGGCTGGCTTGTCCTGCAGCAGCGGCTTTAGTTTCTTCTTTTGTTTGGCTTTGTCATCAAAATCAAAATCATCTTTTTATAATATCCTTAATAACAGCAATACTGACGATTATTGCATCAGCGCTTATGGTAAGTAATATTCGCTATCATAGTTTTAAAGAAGTGGATTTTAAGGGACATGTTCCTTTTTTATATTTATTATTAATGATTATTTTATTTGTTGCTATTGCTGCTAACCCCTCTTTAATTTTATTTACAGGGTTTGTTATTTACGCTTTATCCGGGCCAATACAATTATTAATAAAATTAAAAAGAATTCGCAGCCAGAAAAAATCTTCTGAAGAGTAAAAATAGAAATTTAAAAGACGCTAAATCTTTATCTTAATTTTTTTATTCTGGTTCATCAAAACGATTATTAATGAGATCAACCAGGGCTTTTTCCATGTCTTTTTCATCTGGACCATTAATTTTAATAATTAATTCAGAGCCTTGTGTAGCAGCAAGCATCATAACACCCATAATACTTTTGCCATCTACTTTCTGAGATTGTTTAGTCACCTCAATTTGGCTTTGAAATTTGGCTGCTGTAGAAACAAATTTAGCTGAGGCGCGTGCATGAAGCCCTAATTTATTAATAATTCGAACATTTGTTTCAATCATAGAAATCAACTTATAATCATTAATTAACGTGAGTTCAATATGAAAGATAATTCTTATCTTTATATTGAACTAGCCTGTATAGACTCTTTCTTAATGACCATTGCTGGTCAATCTTAGTTGGAAAGATGTCTAATGTAGCCTGGTAAATACTATACCTTGCTTTGATAACGTTTGCTCTACCATCTAAAAGGTTTTATTTTCTTAGGTGGTTAAACTTACGAGCTAAACTGTTAAGAAGCTTGCGTTTCTAGTGTACCGTTTACTACAAGAGCGTATAATGATTCCGCATTATTTGCTTTTCGGCAAGCATTTCTAAAGCTTGGATCGCTAAATTGTTTAATAATGGCAGCCAGAATGGTTAAATGATGTTCTTCTTGGTTAGGTGGAACAATTAAAGATACAACTAAATCGGCAGGTTGTTTATCTTCTGCGCCAAAGTCGACTGGATTTACTAACTTAATAAGGCAAGCTTTTGGTTGATTTATTGTTGGAATCCGTATATGTGGGAGGATAATGCCGTGGCCAATTGCAGTGCTTCCTAAAAGTTCACGCTGCCAAAAAGCATCAAATAACTCATTAAAGTTAAGCTCAGGCATCGTGGTTGAAAACAGCTCACTAATTTTATGGAAAACAGCTGTTTTACTTTGAGAAGTTACATCTATATATACGTTCTGAGGGGTAATAAAATAACCAAGGTTCATAAAAGCGTTTCGGCTAAAAAGAATGATTTTATCGTGGGTTAGGTTATTCTGACAAGCATAGATAAGATAATTAAGAGTTTATCTGCGCCTATCCTTGGCACAGAATCGAAGACTAGATTTTAATGAGTACGTAATTTTTCTTTATGCTTGATAAGCTGTTGATCTAATTTTTCTACTAAGTCATTAACAGCAACATACATATCATCGTGTTCAGCACGGGCATGAAAGGTGCCTTTAGCAACATGAATAGTTGCTTCAGCAATTTGTGCTAATTTCTCAATATTAAAAACGACGTTAATAGCTGTAATGTTATCAAAATGATGGGTTAATTTACTAAATTTTTCTTCAGTAAAAGATTTTAATGCTGACGTGATTTCCATTTGATGACCTGTTAAATTTATTTGCATGAGATTTTTCCTCCTCTTTAAAACTTATTAACTACGAATTATTTTGCGTTCATTAGATGGAGCAATACACATTGCTTCACGATATTTTGCCACAGTACGTCGGGCAACTTTAATTCCTTGCTCACTAATTAACTGAGCAATTTTACTATCACTAAGAGGTTTTTGGCGATTTTCTGAGGCGATTATTTTTTTAATTACGGCACGTATGGCGGTAGAAGAGCATTCACCGCCATTAACTGTCGCCACATGGCTTGAAAAAAAGTATTTTAATTCAAAGACGCCACGCGGTGTGTGCATAAATTTCTTTGTTGTTACCCGTGAAATGGTAGACTCATGCATATCTAGAGCAACAGCAATATCGTTAAGTATGAGTGGTTTCATGGCTTCTTCGCCATGCTCTAAAAATTCAATCTGCCTATCCACGATACTGCGAGCTACTTTAAGTAATGTTTCCTGACGACTTTGAATACTTTTTAAAAACCATCTTGCTTCTTGAAGATTGTTTTTTAAAAATTGATTATCAGCACTAGTATTAGCACGTTGGATCATGGATGCATACTGATTATTAATTGTTAATCGTGGGAGAGTTGTTTGATTTAAGAAAACCTGCCAAGCCCCATCTAGTTTCTTTACGATAACATCTGGAATAATATATTCCACATTATTTTGTTGGATTAAGCTACCCGGCTTAGGATGCAATTGATGAATAATTTGTAAAACTCGATTAATAGTATCTTCATTGACATGATAATTCTTCATTAGCTGCCGATAATTATGCTGTCCTAGTAACTCTAAATCATTTTTAACAATTGCCTTGGTTAACTTAATATCCTTATCGTATTCAGGTAATTGACTAAGCTGTGCTAGAAGAGATTCAGCAAGGTTGAGAGTAGCACAACCTACTGGATCAAATAATTGTAACCGATGCCGAACAGCTTCAATTTCTTCAATATCGAGAGGGTAGGTATCACTATTTAAACTGGTATGTAGCTCATTAACTGACTGAGTTAAAAAACCATCGTCGTCAATTGCGTCAATAATAGCTGTAGCAATAACGCGATCAATATCCGTCATTGGTGTTAATTCTAATTGCCAACGTAAGTGTTCTTGTAAGTTAGTCGTTGTACAATATAAATTTTCATAATTAAAATCTGTATCTTCAAAATTACTGCGTTTATTAAGATTATAAAGTTGTGACCATTGAAAATCATTATCTTCCGCATTTCGCTCAGAATTATCGCTAATATCTTCCTTTTCTTCGTTGGGTAGAACCTCAAGTAAAGGATTTGATTCAACAGCTTGTTGTATCTCTTGTTGTAAATCTATAGTAGACAATTGTAGCAAGCGTATAGCTTGCTGGAGTTGAGGAGTAAGCGTCAGTTGTTGACCAATACTAAGTTGCAACGAGGGTTTCATCCACAATCCTCTTAAGATCATTGCTTATTATTAAGTTTAACTGATTCACTAAGATTATCCAGTAGCTTATACGACAAACGACCATATTAAAAGAAGTAAGGCATTGATTTTATTTACAAGTTAATCACTTTGAAAGCATAATTAGCTGTTTTAACTAAAGGGTTAAGGAAATATTTTTGAAATATTTGTCCATACAAAGGAATATTTCAGCTAATTTATAGGAAAGTTTGGAAGGAGGTCTATGCAATTTTTTGCTTTGTAGGATGAATTTAGGGAAACATTTTCTTAGAAAATTACATAGCTAGCACTATATCTTACTAGGTTACTTGCAAAAGAAGTTATCATTGTAGTGGCCAAATAATCCTTCTATTGAAGGTTAGAGGTGAATATTATATTCTCCCACACAATCATTTAGAGCTTCTCCAATGCGGATGATTAGGTGTTAAAATACTAGTTAATTATTACACTGTGATTACGCCTACCTAACAATTGGGGAGAAAACCCTGAAAGGATATCAAGTCGTGTCTGATCAACAAATAAACTTTTCTCGTCCTGGGTATAGGCCTGATATTGATGGTTTACGAGCAGTAGCTGTGTTATCAGTTGTTGCCTTTCATGCCTTTCCCAACAGACTGAAAGGTGGATTTATTGGGGTAGATATATTTTTTGTAATCTCTGGTTATCTAATTTCAACTATTATCTTTCAAAATCTTGATAGGGGAACGTTTAGTTTTAAAGAGTTTTATATAAGACGTGTTAAGCGAATATTTCCTGCGCTAATTCTTGTTCTAATTTCTTGTTTTGTCTTTGGGTGGCTTGTTTTATTACCTGATGAAACTAAACAACTTGGTAAGCACATGATAGGTAGTGCTAGTTTTATACAAAACATAATTTTGTGGAACGAAGCTGGTTATTTTGATAATGCTGCTGAAACGAAACCATTACTTCATATTTGGAGCTTAGGGGTAGAGGAACAATTTTATTTTATTTGGCCATTATTAATTTGGCTTTCTTGGAAATGTAGATTTAATTTGTTATTGGTTACCTTATTTGTTGCCCTAGTGTCTTTTGCTCTCAATATTAAGGGTATTAATGAAGACGCAATTGCCGTATTTTATTCACCGCAAACCCGATTTTGGGAATTGTTATCAGGTGGATTATTTGCTTGGATTAATTTATATGGATGCCATAGGCAAATATGGAAATTAAAAATAGATAAGTCTTTGCCTAAGGTAGTAAATCGAGACTGGTCAGAAGGAGCAACGATCGCTCTAGCTAACTTTTTTTCTACTTGTGGATTTATTCTTTTATGTTATGGTTTTTGGCGAATTAATAAGGATTTAAGTTTTCCCGGTAATTGGGCAATTATTCCTGTTTTGAGTGCAGTGCTAATTATTTCTTCAGGCCCTAACGCTTGGATTAATCGAACAATATTATCGAATCGTGTTGCAGTATGGTTTGGTTTAATAAGTTTCCCTCTCTATCTATGGCATTGGCCGCTTCTCTCATTTATGAGAATCATTGAGAGTGAAAACCCAGGTTGGCTCATTCGTATAGTCCTCGTTTTAATTGCTATTGCTCTTGCGTGGCTTACATATAGATTAGTTGAATATCCTATACGAATAGGAAGAACTAAATGGATTAAAGCTTCATCTTTGATGTTACTTATGTTAGGTGTTAGTTATCTTGGGTATAACGATTACATAGTTTCTAAATTCGGCTCTAGGTTTCCAAATAATGAAAGTAAGCAGGATTTAGAGAATCAAAATTTAGTTTACGCACAAGCATTCGAAAATTGTAAGCGGCTTTTCCCCGAATGGAGGACCCTCACCGATAATCCTTGTTTACTTCAGCAAGCAGCACATAATTCTATTGCTATCATTGGCGATTCTAAAGCAGGACAGCTTTTTGGAGGCGTAAGCAAATATCTAGCGCCAAATTATAGCCTAGCTGTTTTTGCTGCTAGCTGTGCTGCACCATTTATTAATGTTTCCACGGGCGTAGTGAATGGTCTAGAGAATAATGTTGTTAAAATACGTAAAGACGCGTATAAACTTATTAATAGAGCATATGATTATATAATTAATGATCCTGATATTAAAGTAGTTGTCATGGCTCACAATCCTTTTTGCTCATATAATGCTTCTACAGATATAGCTAATCCTAATAATAACGATTATCGTGATGTACTGCGGGAGGGAATGAAACGAACTTTTTCAGCACTCGTTAAAGCTGGTAAGCAAGTAATAGTATTGTTTGATAATCCTACTATTAATTTTGATCCTAAAATCTGTCAATGGCGCCCATTTAGAGTAACCAAATCTAATAATTGCTCCTTTCCTGTTACGTATTTTAATGAAAATCCAGTAATCAAAAATTATCGTTCTTTAGTTGAAGATGTCTTAAAAGACTATCCACAAGTAAAAACTTTTGATTTAGCAGAGTTTCTGTGTGATAAAGAAAATTGTCATATTGTTAAGAATGGGCATGTGCTTTATAGTGACGTAACCCATTTGAACAATTATGGTTCTGAGTATATCGCTTCTTATCTATCGGCGGTTATTATGAGAGAAGTAAGTGTTTCTGAAAAGATAAACGCGTAAGTAACATAGGACTTGTTTTAGCAGTTTTTTAGATTTATGGCAAAATTAATAGCTACATTTATACTAAAATGTAACTATTAATTTAAAAATATATGAATAAAATAGGCAAGAGACTTATTTTACCTTTTTCTCTTTAAAGATTACATGCTTACGTATGACTGGGTCATACTTTTTAAATTCCATTTTATCAGGACAATTTCTTGGATTCTTAGTTGTAGTTACGTAATAACCTGTACCTGCGGTAGACTCCATTTTAACTTTAATAGTGACAGCTGCCATGGTTAATCCTCTTAATTAAACTTTCTCGCCTTTTTCTCTTAACTGATCGATAACGGTTTTAATACCAAGTTTATCGATAATACGCATACCTTTCATACTCACTTTCAAGGTAACAAAGCGGTTTTCTTCCTCAACCCAAAAACGATGTTGTTGAATATTAGGTAAAAAACGTCTTTTAGTTTTATTATTGGCGTGTGATACATTATGACCAGTCATGGGCCGCTTGCCAGTAACTTGACATACTCTTGACATGCTGTTACTCCAAATTTTCTCTAGATAAAACCATAACTGAAAAAATCACAACCATTGGCGTGGGTTTTGACTCAGTGTAGGCAAAGAGCGCTTTTATAACAAAAAAATGAGAATTTTGCAATTGATAAGCGATTTTTTTATCCTATTTAGTTAAAAAAGCTTATATTCGTTAAAAGTTAGTGAATAATTACTTAATTATAGATTATCAGCGTATAATTGTTGCCTTTTGTGGAGGTAATGATTCAGATGCACCGAACTGTTAAGAGCTTTGTAATAAGAGCAGGGCGTATGAGTAAACGTCAACAATTTGCTCTAGATAACTGGCTAATACATTATATTTTACCTGTAGATGGTATTAATTGGGACTTTCAAGCTATTTTTGGCCGAAATTCCGAAACTATCGTTGAAATTGGGTTTGGTATGGGTGCTTCGCTTATTACTATGGCAGAGCAGAATCCTACAAAAAATTTTATTGGGATTGAAGTACATAGAGCTGGCGTTGGCAGTTTAGTAGCTGACTTACATGAAAAGGGAATTACTAATGTTCGAGTTGCTATGTTCGATGCGGTAGCTATTTTTAACCAGCAAATCCCTGCAGAATCTTTAGATGGCGTGCAAATTTTTTTTCCTGATCCGTGGCATAAAAAACGGCATCATAAAAGACGTTTAATACAACCAAATTTTGTTAAATTAATTGTTAATTGTCTTAAAACTGGCGGATTTTTGCATTGTGCAACTGATTGGCAAGATTATGCAGAGTCTATGCAATCCGTTTTAGCAGCTGAAACTACTTTAAAAAATAACCAACCTAATAATGGATTTTCAACACGACCTAGTTCAAGGCCAATTACGAAATTTGAGTTAAGAGGTAATCGCTTAGGGCATGGCGTTTGGGATTTAATATATTTTAAAAAATGAAATTACATCCTAATTATAGAGCTTGTGACATTTAAATAATGCAAGATATCTAGATAAGTCTTACTTTTAGTTTAAACAGCTTTTAATTTATATTAGTGGTGATAAATTTTTTTGCTGTAGGATAAAAGAGATTGTCTCTAATTTAAGACTTGAGGTAAAACTATGGATATGTTTAATGAGTTGGCTCAGCACCTAGAAAATATTGGTGATTTCAAAAGATTTATTGATAAGCAGTTAGAATTAGATGCAGAGTTATTGTATCGTGCTTATTGGTATAACGGACAACAAGTTTCTATACTAAATTATTTAATTCAGCACCATGATAAAGAAAATAAAAATTTAACAGAATTTATTCAAGTTATTTTAGATAAAAAGATAGATATTTATTTACATCAACCACTTCATTTATTACTAAAGCTTAATAAGGTAGATTTATTACCAAATTTTTTAGCTCATTTACCGTCTAGTCTGGAGAGTGCCTTAAATAGGGAAGTAAGAAATGACTTGGGATCCAATATAACTTATAAGCAAGCATTAAATTCTTACGATATAAATGGACAGACTATTTTAGCACACGCAATTAATTTAGGTGATGTTGATACGTTTTCTACAATTATGAAACTTAACTTAGATATTAATCAAGCAAGTGAAATTAAGTTGCAAGGTGGTTTGAAGGGGTTTTTGCAACCGCTGCAGCAGGCAATAGCCGTAAATTTTCCTGAGGCAGTAAGTAAGTTTTTAGATGTTGGTTCTTGTGTAGATAATTTTAGCTTAGAGGTTAAAGATACCGCTCTATTATTAGCTGCACATTCAGGTGCAATAGATGTTTTAAAAGTGTTGCTCAATCATCCAAAAACAAGTGCAATTTGCATACAGCAACTTAATAATAGGAATAATGACGGCTATACAGCAATTGACTTATTATGCTTACGTTTACAAGAAAATATTTCGCCAAAACAAGCGCTACAGGGTATTGCTATTTTGTTGTGTCATGGTGCAACAACTCCTTCCACAGAAGCGTTTCGAAATTTATTAAATACTCATCGCGTTGATTTAGTGAAAGCAGTTAAGACCTACACCATAGAAGATCATCATTCAAGTCTGCCATTTTTACGTGCTAGTCATGATAAAAATAACGCTCTACATAATATTATCTATACTAATAAAACCTGGTCTTATTCTGTAAAGAAATTTTTCGGTATTTCTGATCGCTTAGCATTTAAGTGTGAAAAATTAGCGCTTGCTGATAGTAATAAGCCGGAGCTTGATCACGATGAAAAATTATTCGCCTTCTTTGTAAAAAGATATAAAGAAAGTATTAAGCGCGCTACTATCTATTCACCATGGAGTGAAATGCTATGGAATATCACCACTGGACAGATTAACTCGTGGGAGGGTGTTTGTCAGTATGCAAATGAACATCCTAAGACGCGTACAGCACGTATTGTGGCTGAGATGACTAAAAAGCAGCCTGAAGTTTATGTTAATTTAATGGAAGAAGAAACGTTAGCAGAGCAGATGTTAGGAAGTAGACCTTAATAATTTATGGCAGCTGACTTAAAAGTTGCCACTAATTAGCGTTCTTGCATGACCTATGAATTTTGTTTTAGTGCAAGACATACACGTTTCGCGGAGCAGAGTGTACAAAGCGTAAATGAGCATCGCAGAAGCGTTTATAACACGGCAATAAAGTAAAAGATGCAAGTTATATAAGAACTCTATTACTTATACCCTTGCTTAAACTTTAGGTAAGCCCTAGAATTCTAGCTTTCTTTAAAAATTAAGAAGGCGGAGAAACAAATGGGATGGAATGAGCCAGAGAAAGATAAAGATCCATGGACTGGCAAAAAGCAGCCACCAGATCTAGATGAGGCTTTAAAACGCTTTCAAAGTAAGTTAAAGAAGGCTTTAAGAGGGGGAGGAAATCCAAATAATCCTGAAGATCCGGAAGAAACGACAGCAGCAAATGGAAATGGGGGCTTAATTGCTTTAATCGTTCTGTTAATTCTTTTTATTCTATGGGCTTTATCAGGTATTTTTATTGTCGATCCTGCTGAGCAAGCTGCTATTCTCCGTTTTGGCAAATACATTAAAACAGTAGGACCAGGGCCGCATTGGATACCTCGTTTAATTGATTCTAAAATTGTTGTTAATGTTGAACGTGTTTCGGATTACTCTTATTCAGCGCAAATGCTGACAAAAGATGAAAACTTAGTCGCTGTTTCTTTAGTAGTCCAGTATCGTATCGGTGATTTACAAGCATACTTATTTAATGTCAGTAATCCAGAAGAAAGTTTACAACAAGCAACGTCAAGCGCACTGCGTCATGTAGTTGGGCTGACTACTTTAGATGAAATTATTACCGAAGGGCGAGAAGCTTGGGGGAATAATGTTTATGATGCATTGGTTAAAATCTTAGAACCTTATAAAACGGGTATTGTTATTGTCAATGTTGCGCCGCAGCCTGCTAGAGCGCCAGAAAATGTTCAAGATGCATTTGATGATGCGATTAAAGCGCAGGAAGATGAGAAGCGTTTTAAACAACAAGCGCAAGCCTATAAAGCTCGGGTTGTGCCAATAGCTCAAGGTAATGCAAAACGGATTTTTGAAGAAGCTCAAGCTTATGCTAGACAAGTAGTGCTTCGTGCAAAAGGTGAGGTTGCTGAATTCCAAGCGCTTCTTCCATTTTTCACTCAATCACCTTTTGTCACTTCACAGCGGATGTATTTAGATACAATGCAAAGAGTATTAAGTCAAAGTAATAAAATTCTCGTTACAGCAAAAGCTGGTAATTTACTTTATCTTCCTCTAGATAAATTAACGACGGCGCTTCCTTCTAATATGAACCAAAACAAAGTTGAGGCTAGTGATGCTGTTGCAGAGCAAGCAATGGGAGTTAATAGTGATGGTGATAGTACGAAAGTAATTCGTAATACCATAAGACAAACTCTCCGCCCAGGAAGGAGTGAATAAATGAATGCATTTAAAACAATATTGGGAATAGTTATATTTTTTATTTTAATGCTAGTTTTAGCGAGTGTATTTACCGTACAGCAAGGGCAACAAGGGATTTTGTTACGCTTAGGGCGTTTAGTTAATGACTCCCAAACTAAGGAAGCAAAAATCTTACAGCCTGGCTTGCATATAAAAATGCCTTTTATTGAGAGCGCTAGAGTATTTGATACGCGGTTACAAACCCTAGATATCAAATCTTCGCGCATTGTTACTCGAGAAAAGAAAGACGTTATTGTTGATTACTATGTGAAATGGCGTATCGCTAGTTTAGCTCATTATTTTATATCGACTGGTGGCAATGAATTTAAAGCCGAAACTTTACTTGAGCAGCAACTTAACACTTTTTTAAGAGCCGAGTTTGGTAAACGTACTATTTCTGATTTAGTATCAGGTCGCGATGATGTCATGAATTTATTACGCGAAAAAGCAGAACAGCAAGCGCGCGGCTTAGGTATTAAAGTAGTTGATGTTAGGGTAAAGGGTATTGAGCTTCCGCCTAGTACTAGTAATGCGGTTTATCAATTAATGCGTGCAGATATGCAGAAAATTGCTAATCGGCATCGAGCTGATGGTATTGCTGAGGCAGAAGCTATCCAAGCGTCAGCAGATGCTGAAGTAACTATTTTACTTGCTCAAGCACGAAGCCAGGGCGAAATCATAAGAGCTCAAGGGCAGGCTGAAGCAGCGGCTATTTATAATGCTGCTTATAGTAAGAATCAAGAATTTTTTAATTTTTATCGTAGCTTAAAAGCCTATGAAGGAAGCCTAAATAATGATCGTACGTTGATGGTACTTGACGAAAGTAGTGCTTTTTTTGATTACTTTAAGCATTCTTTGTTAAAAGATAATGGAGTACAAGGCAAAAACGGATTATAATAATTAGTTTGGCGCTGAGCCTAAGATAAAATTAAAAAAGTAAAAATTAAAGATTTTTCGTAGGTACTAATAAAAGGTTAAATTGAAATATCTATAAATATATGCTTTTCAATGCCAACGTCCCGCGGCTTGTCCGTGGGATCCAGCAAGATAGCTAGAGCTTTAGGCCTTATGAGTAAAGCATGAGCCGTTGGAGAGATTAGTATAGCTATTAATTTGAGTTAAAAAAACAGGTAAGTAATGTAGCTTAATCTGTTTTTTTGTGGAGGCTATAAGTGTTAATCAATTTTCTTTCAGCACTAGCCTTAGTACTTGTTTTTGAGGGGCTAATGCCATTTGGTTTTCCTCAGCGTTGGAAACGTTTGTTGAGTAAAGTCATTATACAAGATGAAAAGGTATTACGTATTACAGGCTTATTTAGTATGTTAGCAGGGGTAATACTCCTTACTATTATTCACCAATTTGCAGAGTAAGAGTTAGTTATGGGTAAAAATGTAGTCATTGTAGGAACCCAATGGGGTGATGAAGGTAAGGGTAAAATTGTTGATTTATTGACAGGTGATATTCAAGTTGTTGTTCGCTATCAAGGTGGACATAATGCAGGCCATACATTAAAAATTAATGGCGAAAAAACAGTTTTACGTTTAATTCCCTCCGGTATATTACGCTCCCATGTACAATGCTATATTGGCAATGGTGTTGTAATATCACCTAATGATTTATTAAAAGAGATTAGTGAGTTAGAGAGTAAAGGTATAAAAGTTCGAGAACGTTTGCACATTAGCCAGTCTTGCTCATTAATTTTACCTACCCATGTTGCCCTAGATAAAGCTAGAGAAAAAGGCAATACTGCTATTGGTACCACGGGCCGTGGTATAGGCCCTGCTTATGAAGATAAAATTGCCAGAAGGGCGCTCAAAGTTAATGATCTTTTAAATCCACAAAGATTTAAGGAAAAAGCAAAAGAATTAATCCACTATCATAATTTTCTATTAAAAAATTATTATGATCAGCCTGAAGTTGATTTACAGGCAACAATAGATAACGCTCTAATCTGGGCTGATGAGTTAGCAAACATGGTTTGTGATGTAACTGCTCGCTTGCATGCTCATCGTAAACAAGGTGATTCTATCTTATTTGAGGGGGCTCAAGGTATCCACTTAGATATTGATCATGGTACTTATCCTTACGTTACCTCATCAAATACGTGTGTTGGTAGTGTTATTAATGGTGCAGGCTTTGGACCTCGTTACTTAGATTATATTTTAGGTATTGCGAAAGCTTATACAACACGTGTGGGTGGCGGGCCGTTTCCAACTGAATTAAAAAATGATATCGGTAGTCGCTTAGCAGAACGTGGTAATGAATTTGGAGCTGTTACAGGCCGCCCCAGACGCTGCGGTTGGTTGGATATTGTTTTATTACGTCGCTCAATTGATATCAATAGTATTTCAGGTCTTTGTCTTACCAAACTCGATGTCCTTGATGGTTTAGAAACTCTTCAAATAGCAACAGCTTATCAGGATCGCCACGGTAAGTTAATTACAGAATTTCCACCGTCAGCAGATGACTTTGAGGGTATTATTCCAATTTATGAGGAAATGCCAGGATGGCAGGAGTCAACTGCAGATGTAACATCCATAGATGCTTTACCGGGTAACGCTAGAGCTTACATTAAGCGTATTGAAGAGCTTTTAGGTATCCCTATTGATATTTTATCGACTGGCCCAGAACGTGACTCAACTATGATATTACGTAACCCCTTTGAGTAATAGACTTCTTCGGATATTGTTAATCAAGATACGAGGTCAATTGAAAAAAGGCTGAAAAAGTACCATGTCATGCAGTACATGAGCATCCCCATCTACATGGGGACAAGCCCCCATCTACATGGGGACAAGCTTTGAAGACCTTTTTTCGGATGAGATTGGACCTCAATGGCAGTGTCCGAAGAAGTCTAATGAATAAATTAGATTTATATATAAGTAGTGAATTAAATCAATGTCAGAAAAAAGAATCTTAGTTGTTTGGTCTAATTATTATGAAGAGCTAGCCAACCTGCAATTAGAAAGTTGTGTTAAATTACTTAAAAAATCACCTTATAGCTATCAAATAGAAAAGGTAGAAGCCGGTACTTATGAAATTCCTGTAGTGATGCAATATTACCATCAACATCAGCCTTTTGATGGTTATATCCCCTTAAGTTTATTACTTAAAGGCAGCACTGATCATTATGAATTCATTTGGGAGCATGTTAAAGAATGTTTTATTAAGTTTGCCTTGGATGGTTTATTACTAGGTAATGGCATTGTCTCAGCGCCAACAATGCAAATTTTACAAGAACGCGTTACAAATGGCGAACGTGTAACTGAGGCATTTCGCGCAGTAGATTATTTAATACGCTTTAAAAATAACCTTATCAGCGTATAGTTTTTTAATTATTAATATATATTTAATATTTTATTGTAATTTGTTGTCTTAATTAGTTAGTTGCCTTTTTAAAATTAATTACCATTTAAGCTAACCTTAAGGATGATATAGTACAATCAATAGGCAATATGAATATATATTAATTTATGACTAAGTATTTAGACGTATTCACGAGCGCCTATAGTGATTATGCTGCTCAATTTAAAAAGCGTGGCCGTAGCTTAAGCTGGTATGTATTTACTCAAGGCGACTCTTTTAGTCTGGAAATTGAAAATTTATTTCGAAGTCTAAGACATACCCAAGAAGAAGATCAGAAATTGCTCTTCCAATCCTATTTAAACTCTTTTCAAAATAAGTTTAATGAGCAATCTTTTAAAAATTATTTATTAAAATATTTAATAAAGAAATTTCCAAATGATGGATGGGAAAATTATTATCCAAAAGGGAAACCAGTAAAATTAGATATTGAAGATACCTCCCCATATTATATTAGCGAACAAGTGATATTAACTGGCTCCCCATCGACTGCATCATTGATTCAAAAGACTAATTCTCTTATTCTTACATCTGATGAATTGTTTAAAATTTTACGATGCTCTGCTAAGCGAGAATTGTATGAGTTTATTTTAAATGCCTCTGGTGATCCTAAAGATGTATCCTTTAATGCGGCTGTAAAAGCATTAAAAATTCTTACTGGTAAACAAGTACAAAAACCTCTTACTAAAGAAGAGTTTTCGGTATTGTTTAGGGATAAATTGGATAAAATTATTTCAAAATTTCCTTCTGAAGATACAGAAATTATCTATCAAAATACTTATTTAATAAAACTTAAAAACAGTTATTATTTCTCTATTGTTCGAAAAATATATAATTTTATTAGTGAAACTACTGATTATAAAAGAAAAAAACTTTATGATTTATTAGATAAGATACTAGAATATGAAAAGAGTGATGGCCTTGCCTTTGAACAACTAGTAGAGATAAGAAAGACATGCAAAACACTTTTAGACGATCAGGAGTTTACTTACAAACAGGTAACCTTTCGTGGACTATTTGCTACTTCTAGAAGTAAAGCTGTTGTAGTAGAGCTTTCTACAATGCTTGATAAAACACTCTATGTTCCTGCTCAACAACGGACCTTATACTAGGCTAACTGTAACTAAAATGCTTCTGTATGAAATTAGTAAATGTGTATTTAAGCAATTTCTAATTAATTTATTAACAGTAACCTAATTGCTATATATTCTTTCAAATACTTGCAGCTTTAATTCTAACTTCCTCTGTAATTTTGCTTTTTCACTTGTTTTAATGAAATTAAGACAACTAGTGCTATTTAGCTTTCTGCAAGCGCTTATAGGCTTTAAATTCACAGAATCTGCCCATAAGCTTTTTCCTGGTAAAAAACTATAGGTTAATGCATTGTGGTTAATGCGTTTTAAGGTTTGATAGTCAAGGTCATAGTTCTTTATAGCAGTAACATACTCTTGTGTTAAGCTAGTACGTAAAACACCTTCATCATCGGTTGAAAGTACAATAGGTACCTGATGTTTAAGATAAAATTGAAAGGGATGTTGCTCTTTAGAGACATTTAAAATTTTTCTATTACTGGTTAAGTTAATTTCTACTGGGATACGATTAATTGCCATATACTTAATAAGTTTATTAGCATTATTTTCCTGTTTAATGTCAACCCCATGGCCAATCCTTTCCGCATGCCCCAACTTAAGTGCTTCATTAATATGAAAACGTAGATCGTTTGTTTTTAAAGCTGGCGTCTTAGCACTTTTAGAAAGCTCTCCAGCATGTAAAGCAATATGAACTTTAGGGTATAATTGGTGCATAAAATTAAAAATTTGCATCTGACGATGATAATCTTTTAAAGAGATAGGTCCATCTTCTGCTTGAACTAAATTAACTGCAACCACTTCGGGTGTCTTTGCAGCAATTGTGAAATAAAGAAGAGCTTGCGAGAAAATTTTAGCTAAAGGTTGCTCACGTAAAACATGCAGTTGAAAATTAATTTTTAATTGACAGGCTGCTTGCTCTGGTTGCTTATCACAACCTAAATAATTTCTAGCATTAGGTAACAAGTTACTTAGTTCAGAGCTAATCTCTTGTACAGTCGAATTAAATGCTTGATTAGACAATAAGCGTTCTTTTAATTGATTAAAATGACTTGGGATAATAGCTTCTTTACTAATAATCGGCTGGTTAAAATCTTTAACTGACAGCATTATCTCCATATAAAGCTCATGCTGATTAGCGGCCCGTTGCATGACTTTTGCTAGTAAAGGGGCTGATTGGATAATAACGATAGGTATAAATTTATGAAAAGAATTAAAAAAGTGATCATGACCTGATATTTTTCCTGCTTTGAAATTTTTAAAAGACCACGCTTGTATAATTTTTTGATAAAAATTACTTTTGGGTGAGAGGGTGCTTATATTAATATCTTGGTTATTACATGAGCCCTGCTGATAAGTTACTACCAATGTTTTTGGGGTAATACAGTAAGTATTTTGAGCTGCTAAAGCGAGCATTGCCTCAGGATAAGCGCCGCCGGCTAAATGATAATGTAGTTCGCCACCTTTAGGCATTGCTTTAAGAAAAGAGTAGAGTTTTTTAGGGTTCTTTTTAATTGTCTCAAATACATCTTCTACACTTGCAAAGCAATTAAATTGCATAATTATTAAGCTTAGAAAGAGAACAATAAAACGCATAAGGTCACTACTTCGCAAAAGCGTAATTATGCCATAAATTAATAGATAAAGAATCTTTTTTAGCAAATATATTAGTCAAATTAGCCTAAAAAAAATTGATTAGGTTGCGTATTGTGCTTATCTTAGTTAGATAAGCACAATAGAAAGGATTATTTTCTAGCTACAGCTAAGCCTTTAAGGATAGTTAGTGCGGTATAAAGTTGATAGTCTTCATGTAATAATGCTTGATCATCTTTTATAGATTCATTACCCTCTACAGCGGGTGTGTTTTGTTGTTTCTCTGTATTACTGCCATTATCTAAATGGCCACTTAGATCTGCTTCAGAAAAACCTGAGAAAATCGACTTTTTATCATCGTCACCTTTGGCTACTTCTACCTCTTCAATAACAATATCAGGCGTAATACCTTTTGCTTGAATAGAAGTGCCAGAAGGGGTGTAATAGAGCGCAGTTGTTAACTTGATAGCTCGCTTATCATCAAGTGGTAATACTGTTTGTACAGAGCCTTTACCGAAGCTTTGCGTACCTACAATAATAGCCCTTTTATTATCTTTTAAAGCGCCAGCAACAATTTCAGATGCAGAAGCTGAACCATTATTAATAAGAACTACCATCGGTGCATTATCTAAAATGTCGCCTGGGTTAGCAAGGGCTGTAAATTTTGACCCCGGAAGTCTTCCTTGCGTATAAACGATCATCTCTTCTTCACCTTTTTTAGTGGTGTCAATAAAATCATCAGCTATTTGAATAGCAGAATCTAATAACCCTCCGGGATTATTACGTAAATCTAAAATTAATCCTTTAAGTTTACCACCAGCTTCTTGCTTAAGTTGGGCAATGGCTTTTTCCATATCTTGACCTGTCATCGCTTGAAATTGGGTTAAACGAATATAGCCGTATTTTCCATCAAGTAATTTACTTTTGACGCTTTTAATTACAATTTTTTCACGAACTAAGGAAAAAATTAATGGCTTAGTTTCCCCTTTGCGCAAAATAGTAAGATCAATTGTTGAGCCTTCTTTACCACGCATTAATTCTACTGCGTCCTTTAAACTAATACCTTGTACGGAGCGGTTACCTAGCTTAATGATATAGTCGCCTGCTTTAATGCCAGCTCGAAAAGCAGGTGTATCAACAAGGGGAGTAACGACTTTGATTACCCCATCTTCCATAGTGACCTCAATGCCAAGGCCACCAAATTCTCCTGAAGTAGAAGTCTGCAATTCTTTGAATTCATTTTCATCTAAATAATCAGAATGAGGATCTAAGCCTGTTAACATACCTCGAATAGCATTATCAAAGAGCTTTTTATCATCCACTGGCTTTACATAATATTTTTTTATTTCACTAATTGCATTTGAAAATCGTTGTACATCTTCCATAGGTATTCTTGTAGGTGTGGATTGTTCTGTATTAGAAGTTGATTCTGCGGCTGCCAAAAGAGGTAGAGGCAATAAAGAAGTACTTGTTAATAGTGCTGCTAAAATACCCGAATACCACCGATTTATTGACATATCATCTCTCCTAGGAAAGCTTAGCTTAAGCTACTTTCCAGTTTTCAAAGCATTTATTTATAAACTATAGTCATTTTGCTATAACTTTCTCTATATAAAGTGGAAAGCAATATAGATGCCAGTAGTTCATTTAGGCAGCAAAAGTTATTTTAATTTTTTTATATTGGGTAATTATAGTAACTTTTGTATAAATTATTGTGGATTATTGATTGATTTTTTAACTTACGATAACCATCCAAACGGTGGAACAGCTTTACCATGTTGTCTTATCTCAAAGTATAGCCCGTTTTGCTTGACTCCACCTGTATGACCTACAGCTGCTATTTGCTCACCAATTTGAACAATAGTGCCTTGTTTTTTATATAAAGTTTGGTTATGTGCATATAAACTCATGAACCCCTGTCCATGATCAATGATTAGTAATAAGCCATAGCCATTTAACCAATCACTGAAAACAATTTTTCCTGAATAAATAGCATAAACTGGGGTTCCTTCAGCAGCAAAAAAAGTAATACCTTGATTCATTTTTTGATAATTATTTTTATCAGTATGTACAGGTAGCTGCAATTTATGGCGCATATAGGTAAAGGGTCGTGCTGCCTGGGTGAAACTTGTAGCTTGTTCATTTAAACTAGTTAATAATTTTGCTAAATTTTCCTTATTATGTTCATATTCTAATAACGATTGTTGCTTTGTTTGAATATCATCATTTAAGTTTTGAATAACGAACGATTGATACTCTTTATTACGTTTTAATTTTTCCTGAAAGGCTGCAAGCTGCTTTTGTAAAGCACGTTTTGTTTCCAGCTCTATCTTTAATTTAGCTTGATTATGTCCTAGGTTAGTTTTAGTGACAGTCATTTTAGCAATTATTTGTCGACGTGAAGAAGCTAAATACTGATGATAAGTAAGTAATCGACTAATGGCTAAGAAATCATTTTGATTAATTATCCATTTAAGCGGCTGGTATTCACCAGTTTTATAGCGTATTCGAATATGTTCAGCTAATAATTTCTGTTGATAACGTAAAAGCTGATTAGTCTCATTAATTTGTTGAGATAGGCCATTGATTTTTTGTTGTTTAGCGGTTAATTCTTGTTCAGTAAGCTGTAATTTCTGTAAATTGGCGTCGATTTTTTTCTCTGTTTTAGCAAGCTCTCGATTTAGAATACTTTTTTTATCAGATGCATTGGTAAGATTTTGTTTAAGTTTGTTAATGCGATTAGTTAATTGCTTTAACTTATTTTGGGTTTCAGTAATAGATTGAGTATTAGTGGCAAATGAGCAATTAATAAAGGGCAAGATCAGTAAGATGAACAAAAAATGATATTTTTTGCTAAATATAGAGAAATTATTGGCCATCACTTAATTATCCATAGTACTGAGCTGAGCAATTAATCGTTATAAGCGATTAATCTAATTTTGTTAATAATGACTTACCTGTCATTTCAATAGGTTTATCTATTTCAAGCCAAGCTAATAAAGATGGAGCAATATCTATTAAGCTACCATGAGCTTCTTTAAAATACCAATCCTTACCAACAAATAAAAGAGGAACAGGTTGACAAGTATGTGCTGTGTAGGCTTGATTATTAGTTGTATCAAACATCATCTCAGCATTGCCATGATCAGCTGTAATAAATAAAGCACCTTGCTTATCTAAAACAGCTTGACCTACTTTCTGCATACATCGATCTAAACACTCTATAGCACGCACTGTAGCATTAAAATCTCCCGTATGGCCAACCATATCAGCATTCGCATAGTTGCAGATTATCACATCATAATCATCACTATTAATCGCATCGACAAGTGCTTGGGTTAGTTCTGGAGCGCTCATTTCAGGCATTAAGTCGTAAGTGGGAATACGAGGAGAAGGAATTAAAATACGATCCTCATTTGTAAAGACTTGTTCTGAACCACCATTAAAGAAGAAAGTGACATGAGCATATTTTTCAGTTTCAGCAATGCGAAGTTGACTTAAACCCTGGGCTGCTATTACTTCACCAAAAGTATTACGCATTTGTATAGGTGGGAAAGCGACTTCCGTTGATAAGTTCTTTGCATAAGTTGTCATACTAACAAAATGAGCTAAGTGCGGCTTTACTGTCTGATTAAAAAAATTAAAATCAGGAGCGATAAAAGCCTGAGTAAGCTGGCGAGCGCGATCGGCGCGAAAATTAAAAAAGAAAATAGAGTCACCATTTTCAATAGGCCGCGCTGTTCCAATGATTGTTGGAGGGATAAATTCATCATACTTTTGCTCTTTATAGAATGCTCGAATAGCCGTAGTTGCGTCAAGAAAGGTTCTCTCTGCTTTGCCTTCGGTTAATAAGTGATAAACAGGAGCAATACGCTCCCAGCGCTTATCTCTATCCATAGCAAAGTAACGCCCAGTAATAGAGGCAATCGTTGCTACCGGGTATTTAGCTAAACATGCATTAAGAGCAAGTATACTATTTATAGCACTTTGTGGAGGTGTATCGCGGCCATCTAAGAATAAATGTAAATAAACATTATCAAAATTTAACTCTTTACATAAGGCAAGAAAGGCAAATAGGTGATTTTCATGGCTATGGACACCGCCAGGTGATAACAAACCCATAACATGAAGAGCATGGTCAGTTTGCTTCATATCATTAACAACATTCACCAAAGTAGGGCTATTTGTAAATTCACCTTGATCAATTGTTTCATTAATGCGAGTAAAATCCTGATAAATTATTCGGCCAGCGCCAATATGCATATGTCCAACTTCAGAATTACCCATTTGTAAATCTGGTAAGCCAACATTCTTTCCACACGCATTTAATAGCATATGCGGATAATTTTTCCACCACGTATCCCATTGAGGAGTCTTTGCAGCAGCTATCGCATTATGTAATTTTTCTTCTCGATAACCCCAGCCATCAAGAATCATTAGAACTAAAGGCTTTCGCTGAAACATTATAAACTCCAAGGCTAAATTAATATAAGTGATATTAATGACTAAAATAGACTTTACAGGTATTTTAATATTTGAATGCAAGCTGTAAGTATAAACGTATAAGGACTGTGCGAAAAGAGTAGAGCTCTAGTATAAAGTAAGGACCTTATTTTATCTTATTAATAACATCTATTATAAGGCTAATAAAAATTCTCCATTTATTAATTTAGTGTGGTTTGAATTAATTAATTTAGAAAAGCCAATAATATTTGGTTTGAAGTTTTATTGAAGTTCAAGTGATTGAATTAGTTTAGTACTTAATATTTTAATGCAAAGCGGTTAAACTAGATACATCCGTAGTTATTGGAAGAATTTGGTTGAATAATAAATTACCCAAGCATGTAGCTATTGTAATGGATGGCAATGGACGTTGGGCTGAAACACGAGGTTTATTACGTTTTGAAGGCCATCGTGCAGGTGTAGAAACCGTTAAGACTATAATCCATTGTTGCCTACAGCATAATATTCCTGTACTAAGCTTATTTGCATTTAGCAGTGAAAATTGGGCCCGTCCAGAAAAGGAAATTGATTTTCTTATGGGTTTGTTTTTAAAAGCATTAGATCAGGAAGTTAAAGAGTTACATCAACATAAAGTATGCTTGCGTTTTAGTGGAATTAGGGAAACGTTATCTACATCTTTGCGAAAACAAATGCAGCGCGCTGAGGACCTTACGGCTAAAAATGAGCGCTTAACTTTAAATGTTGTCATTAATTATGGTGGCCGCTGGGATATTATAAATGCTGTAAAGTCCGTTACTAAAGAGGTACTCACTGGAAATATTGTAATTGACGCTATCGATGAAGATATGTTTGCTAATCATTTAAGTACTGGTAATTTACCTGAACCAGATTTATTTATTCGCACAAGTGGTGAGCAAAGAATTAGTAATTTTTTTCTTTGGCAATTAGCATATACAGAATTATATTTTACTCAAACATACTGGCCTGATTTTACAGCAGAAGAATTTGAAAAAGCGTTATCTAATTTTGGACAACGTGAGCGTCGTTTTGGTAAAACTTCTCAACAACTAAATGAGATAGAGCATGTTTAGACAAAGGTTGTTGACTACCTTAATATTAATCCCTTTAGTACTGATTGGAATTTATTATAGTAGTTATTGGATATTAAGTAGTGTCATACTTTTATTAGTTATAGGCTGTAGTTTAGAATGGTTGCAATTAGTTCCTGCTTCGCGCATTTTCACTAAGTTAAGTTTTATAGTGAGTGTTGTCATTCTCTTTTTTGTCATGCGTTGGTTCTATAATTATTGGCTTTACTTAGGTTTAGTAGTATGGCTTTTAATTTTTATATTCATACAACGCTATCCAAAATTACAAAAGGTGTGGGCACATTCTAGTATAGTCACTTTATTAGGTCTTCTATTATTACCGTTGTTTGGTCAAGGTTTAATGGCTATTTTTGCAATGAATAAGGGACGTTCACTTATTGTCTATCTTTTATTCCTTGTATGGGCAGCAGATATAGGTGCTTATTTAATGGGAAAATATATTGGACGACATAAGCTAATTCCTGCTGTCAGTCCTGGTAAGACAATAGAAGGTTTTATAGGTGGTTTTTTATTAACTTTATTAGTATCTATCATAGGTTATTTCATTTTCTACCCTAAGATAATTGCTAATTGGTTTATTATTGCATTAGGTATCACTTTAATTGCTTTATTTGGTGATCTTTTTATTAGCATGTTAAAGCGGCGCAGACAAATTAAAGATACAGGTCATCTGTTACCTGGCCATGGCGGTATACTTGATAGGTTAGATAGCCTAATAGCTGCTGTGCCATTCTTTTATTTTGGCATGCAAATTTTTGCACCAGGAATATAGCTATGCTTCTTACCGTATTCTATTTTATTATCGCTCTTGTCATACTCATTACCGTCCATGAGTATGGACATTTTCTGGTTGCTCGTATGTGTGGTGTAAAAGTATTACGTTTCTCATTTGGGTTTGGTAAAGTGCTTGCAAGGTGGCGAGGTAAGCATGGAACAGAGTACGTATGGTCTTTATTACCTTTAGGCGGTTACGTCAAAATGCTTGATGAAAGCGAAGAAGAAGTTCCTAAAGAGGAGCGGCATCTTGCTTTTAATAATAAATCAATTCTTGCGCGTACGGCTATTGTTGCAGCAGGTCCAATTTTTAATTTTTTATTTGCTTTTATAGCCTTATGGCTCGTTTTAATTATTGGTATCTATTCTTTAGCCCCTATAATCGATACAGTAAAACCAGGTAGTCCTGCAGCACTTGCAGGTATAACAGCTCAGGAAGAGATCGTTGCTTTCAACGATACACCTATAAAGAGTTGGCGCGATTTTCAATATGCATTAATGCCTTTAATTGCTAGCGATGAATCAGTTAAGTTATCAATAAAAGCACTCAAAACTGGTGAACAACGAACAGTCATTTTACCTCTTTCTAACTGGAAATTTGATAATAAAAACCCAGATCCATTAGCAGGTTTAGGTATTGTGCCGTTTATTCCAAAAATACCGCCAATAGTAGGAGAGGTTATGCCAGGCTCACCAGCCCAAAAGTCTGGTTTACAGAAAGGTGATTTCATTAAAGAACTTAATGGGAAACCCTTAGATGATTGGCTTATCTTAGTAGACTATGTTTTAAAGAACCCAAATAAATCTATTACTTTAAGCGTATTGCGTGGAAAGGGGATTTTACCTGTTAACCTCACTATTGGTAATTTAGAGAAAGATGGTCATTCTAGTGGCTTTATAGGTGTGCGCTCACAAAAAGTTGAATGGCCAAAGCAATTGCTTAGATATGAACATGAGTCACCTTTAAAAGCAATTGGGACATCATTTACTCAAACAGTTACTTTAATTAAAACAACCTTTTCATTGATGGCACGGTTTTTTACCGGTAAGCTTGATTTACAGAATATTAGTGGTCCAGTGGGCATCGCTCAAGGGGCTGGTGAATCAGGAAGAGGTGGTTTTACTTATTATCTATCATTTCTAGCCCTTGTCAGTATTAGTTTAGGCGTGCTTAATTTATTGCCTATTCCAATGCTTGATGGCGGACATCTGTTATATTATTTAATTGAATTTATCCGTGGTCAACCTTTATCTGAACAGGCCAAATCAGTTGGATTTAGTATAGGTTTAGTTTTATTAGTTGGTTTAATGTGTCTCGGATTAAGCAATGATATTTCAAGATTATTACATAAGTGATCTCGACTTTTCTTGACAGAGCTAATGAGTTCCTATAAAAGGAAGGCAAATCTTAAGGACTATTTTTAAAATAAATAAAGTGAAGTAAATTCGAAACCAATCATTTTAATGATGTGCTGGACGTAAAATAATAATGAAGAAAGTCAGTAAAAAAAGAGTATTAAGTGTTTTCTGTTCAACTATGTTGGCATGGTCAATACATGCTCACGCAGATGGTTTTGTAGTGCGTGACATTAAAGTCGTAGGCTTAAAACGTGTAACGGTTGGAACAGTTTTAAATTATTTACCTATACAAGTTGGTGAGGAAGTAGGGCCTGATACGACAGGCGAAATTATTAGAGCCCTATATGATACTGGTTTTTTCCAATCTGTTTCTTTAGAAAGACAGGGTAATACCTTAATTGTAAATGTTATTGAACGTGCCACGATTGGCTCAATAGAGGTGGTTGGTAATAAAGAAATCCCTTCAGATAAGATGAAGGAACTTTTAAAGCAGATGAATTTAGTAAAGGGGCGAGTGTTTCAACGTTCTGCGTTAGAAAGATTAGAGAAAGAGCTTAAACAAGCCTACAATGCTCGTGGTAAGTATAATTCCTTCATCAATACTAAAATTACATCACTAACAGAAAATCGAGTTGCCATTACAGTAACAATTTCGGAAGGACGGGTTTCCCGTATTCGGGAAATTAAATTTATAGGTAATCATGATTTCTCAAGTGGTGAATTACTCTCTCAGATGTCTTTATCAACAAGTAACGTGTTTACCTATTTTTCTAAAAAAGACCAATACGCTAAATCAGCAATGGATGCTTCTTTAGAAGCTTTACGTTCTTTTTATCTAGATCGAGGCTATTTAAAGTTTAATATTATTTCCTCGCAGGTGATGTTATCACCTGATAAAAAAGATGTTTTTATTAATATTCATATTGATGAAGGGCCTCAATATCGGTTTGCAGGTTATGAGGTTATAGGGCGAACTATTTTACCTAAAGAGAAAATAGCCTCTTTAGTGCAGATTAGAAAAGGCGACGTGTTCTCACGTAAAAAGGTTACTGAGAGTATTTCGGCAATTGGCTTGGCCCTAGGTGATCAGGGTTTTGGTTTTCCAGCTATTAATGCCGAACCTAAAATAGATGAAGAAAATAAAACTGTTTTTCTCAATTTTATTGTAGATCCAGGCCGACATGTTTATGTAAGACGTATTAATTTTCATGGTAATACAAAAACAGCGGATTATGTTTTACGTGATATTATCCGCCAAGATGAAGGTGCTTTATTATCGTTACATAATATTAAAGAATCAGAGCGAAGATTACGCCTTCTTGGTTATTTAAAGAATATTAATATTGCAACAAATCCTGTACCTGGTGCAAATAATCAGGTTGACTTAGATGTACAAGTTGAAGAAGCGCCTTCAGCTGAAGCAAGTGCATCTTTTGGTTATGGTACTAATGGGCCTCAATTTAATGCCGCTTTTAATCAGCATAACTTTATGGGCACAGGCCGAGCAGTCGGTTTAAATTTTAATGCAAGTTATTGGGGACAAGAATATTCGTTTAACTACTATAATCCGTTTTATACAAAGACTGGCATAGGTAGAGGTTTTAACTTTTATTACCAGCGAGTTGATCCTGATAAATTAGATGTAAGCTCTTATTCAGCTGATCGTATTGGTGGCGATGTGAGTTACAATGTTGCCTTAAGTGATGTAAGTAATCTGCAATTGGGTTATGGTTTTCAAAATTTAAACGTCAAATCAGTAGGTGTTGTTCCTCAGATTCGAAACTTTATTAATCTATATGGACGTAACTTTAATGAAATTCGCTTAACAGGTGGTTGGAATCGGAATACCTATGATCAATTTCCATACCCAACGCGAGGTTTAAATCAACAACTTACTGGATTAGTTGCACTTCCAGCTGATTCAGACTCTCTCTCTTATTACAAAGCAACATATTCAGCTCATCTATATCAGCCACTTTTACGTGGGTTTATCTTATCAGCATTCGGTAACATAGGTTATGGAAATGGCTTTAATAAAGATGTCTTGCCATTTTTTGAAAACTTTTATGCAGGTGGTATTTCACAACCTGGTATGGTAAGGGGCTTTCAAAGTTACACGTTAGGACCAAAAGATATTTATGGCCGAGGATTAGGTGCTAATTTCTTAGTGAATGGTAGTTTAGGATTAATTTTACCTTACCCACTTAGCAGAGAGACGATTAGAACAACTGCGTTTATAGACGCAGGTAATGTATTTGCGCGTGGAATTCCACCCTTATTGACAGGGACAGATTCCGGCCCGATACGTTACTCCGCTGGGTTATCTCTCGAGTGGCGATCGCCATTTGGGCCTTTAGCTTTCAGTGTCGCTCAGCCAATAAATAAACAGCCAGGCGATGAAACGCAAGTATTTCAATTTACTTTGTCATCAGCATTTTAAAAGACAATAGAGTTCTTGCCTAACGTGTAAATTTTATTTGAGTGCAAGGCGTAAATGTTTCGAGGAGCGGAGTTTACATAGCGTAGGAGCACCGCAGAAACGTTTACAACGCAGTAATAAAGTAAAAGACGTAGAATATGCAAGAACGCTAATAGTAAAGTAACAAATTTGTTTGGCTTCTTATTATAAAGTCTTAAAGAAACCTTATAAACTAGCTATATTTTGTAAGCTATATCTTCGCAAGATAGAGTGAATTATGTTAGCATGGTCGTCTTTCAAACTGGAGAAAAATTATGAAGCGTGTTAGTAGTTTTCTTACTGCGATCCTCATGTGTTTAGGGACTTTAACGGCATTTGCTGATGAGGCAAGAATTGCTATAGTTGATTTACAAAAGATTATGCAAACATCTAATCAAATGAAGTCAATTCAACAAAAATTAGAGAAAGAATTTAAGCCTCGTCGCGATAAATTAGTAGCGATGGAAGATGATTTAAAAAAAGACATGGAAAAATTTAAGCGTGATAGCGCTATAATGAGCCAGAATCAGAAAAAAGAATTAGAAAAGAAAATTGTAGCGACTCAGCAACGGTTTGAGCGCGAAGGACAACAATATCAGCAAGAGTTAAGCACTGCCCATAATGAGGCAATGGAAGATCTCTATGCAAAAATTAGAAAGGCCATTTCTAAAATAGCTGAAACTGCAAAATATGATCTTGTACTGCAAAAAGATGCTGCCCCTTTCAGTACTTCTAAGTTAGATATCACTGAGCAAGTGGTTAAAGAAATTAATTAAATTTATTGGTTAACAAGTGTATATGTAAATTATACGTAGCAGTTATTCGAATTAACTGCTACAACGTTTGCCTTATTTTTTATTAAAGCCCAGTTTTTAATCAGCAAAGATTCGTAAGGTTTATAATTTTTTTGTCATGAATAATTTAAATTGATTAAATCTACTTAATGATACCTGGATAGTTGTATATTATAAACGTAAGTTATTGAAATTTAATATAAATAAATTTAATAGTTATGGTTGGTTCATTATAAGTCTAATGCTATTATTGTGACTAATAATAAAAATAGACTTCTTACGAAACTGTTAGTGGTAAGGTCGAACGAAAAAGCGTTGAACAAGCACAGTGTACTTAAAGTACATGAGCATCTCCATCTACATGGAGACAGGCTTTAAAGCACTTTTTCATTTGAGATTGGCCACCAATGGTAGTTTCGTAGGAGTCTAATGCAGGATGTATACTTTAAGCCTCATGCATCAAAGGTAAACGCCCAAGTTTGTTAACAGTTCAGATAATTTGATTAAGTGAGAGATAGCATATGAATGAACCTATAGACATAATAAGAGTTCTTGAATTATTACCACATCGCTATCCCTTTATTCTGGTTGATAGAGTAATGGAATATAAAGAGTTAGATTATTTAATTGCTATTAAAAATGTAACGATTAATGAACCTTTTTTTATGGGACATTTTCCAGGAAATCCTATTATGCCTGGCGTCATGATGCTTGAGGCATTAGCTCAGGCGAGTGCTATTTTATCAAATTTATCTCGTCAGCCTAAAGAAGGACATGAATTTCTATATTTTTTTGCAGGAATTGACAATGCTAAATTTAAACAAATTGTTACGCCTGGTGATCAACTTCGGCTTGAAGTTAGATTAATTGGTCAAAAACGTGATTTTTGGCGTATGCATGGTGAGGCATTTGTGGGTGATAAGCTTGCCTGTTCCGCAGATTTAATGAGCGCAGCGAAGGAAGTGAAAAGTGATAGATGAACGTGCAATGATCCATCCATCTGCAAAATTAGCAGAAGGAGTATCAGTAGGGCCAGGTAGCTACATTGGTGCTGATGTTGAAATTGGAGAAGGCACCTGGATTGGGCCGCATGTGGTTATACAAGGCCCAACGGTAATAGGTAAAAATAATAAAATTTTCCAATTTTCTTCAATTGGTGATGAGCCTCAAGATGTAACTTATAAAGGTGAGCCAACTCGTCTAGAAATTGGCGATAATAATATCATTCGTGAATATTGCATGATAAGCCGTGGCACCGTAAAAGGTGGTGGGTTAACAAGTATAGGTAATCATAATTTTTTTATGGCTTATTCACATGTAGGTCATGATTGTGTAGTAGGAAACTATACTATTATGGTTAATTATTCTGCCTTATCAGGACATGTCATTCTTAATGACTATGCCATTATTGGCGCTTATGCAGCAATTCATCAATTTTGTCATGTTGGTGCTTATGCTTTTGTTGCCCGTGCAACGTATGTGACTAAAGACGTATTACCCTATGTTATGATTGCCGGCCATACAACGTCAGCTTGTGGTATTAACACGGTAGGACTTAGAAGAAGAGGTTTTTCATCGGCTGCAATAGACTATCTACGGCGAGCATATAAAATAATTTTTCGTAAAGGGCTAACTGTACAACAAGCTGTGGCAGAATTAGAAGTCATGCAGCAAGATTGCCCGGAAGTCATTCCTATGATTGATGCCTTAAATAACTCATCGCGTGGCATCGTTAGATAATATTATGATTAGTATTATTATAGTTGCCTTAGGAGGTGCTCTGGGTGCACTTGCACGTTTTGGAAGTGTGACCTTAGCACAAACCATACTTGGTTTGCGTTTCCCCTTTGGTACATTAATTGTTAATAGTATTGGCTCCTTCTTAGCTGGTTTTATAATGATCGTACTTTTAGAGCGCTTTGCTGTAAGTGATCTTTGGCGACTATTTTTAGTTATAGGATTTTTAGGTGCTTATACGACCTTTTCGAGTTTCTCTTGGGAAACTTGGGCTCTGTTTGAAAGTGGAAGTAGTTTGATTGCCTGGACAAATATTTTACTAAACAATATCTTTTCTTTATCATTAGCCTTTTTAGGTGTACATATTGGCCGGTGGGTTGGAGGAAGCTTATAATGCAAGTGAAAGTTGCACGTATTTATTTAAGTGAGGACTCACCTTTATTAATGTCCATTTATAATTATTTACATCAAAATAAAGTTAACGGCGCTACTATATTTCGGGGTATTAAAGGTTTTGGCCATTCAGGTAAGTTGCGTGAAGCTAAAATAATGGATATGCATTTAAGCTTACCCATGATTATTGAATTCTGTGATGAGCCTAGTATTGTAGATAACATTTTAAGTCATTTTCGTGACCAGTTAGAGCCAGGACGTGTTTTACATTGGCTTGCGGACATGTCTATTGACTAAATAAGAAGAAATTGAGGTAAAGCGATGTTAGATCCGCATTTATTACGTGAGAATCCTGAGCAAGTTGCAAGGCAATTAGGCAAACGAGGATTTATATTTGACGTAGATGCTTATATCAAACTAGAAGAACAACGTAAGTCTCTACAAGTTGCTACTCAATCATTGCAAAATGAACGTAATCAGCGATCCAAAGAAATTGGTTTTGCAAAAAGCCGCGGTGAAGATGTTTCTTCTTTATTAGACGCTGTCAGTAACTTAGGTCAAGAATTAAATCAAAAAAAAGCTGAGCTAGAACAAATACTAGATCAATTAGAAGCTTTGTTATTAACTTTGCCTAATATTCCACATGACTCAGTACCGGTTGGTGATGATGAGTCAGAAAATGTGGAAGTAAGGCGCTGGGGACAGATACCTCAATTTAATTTTCCTGTTAAATCGCATGATGAACTGGGCGAGGCTTTAGGGTTACTTGATTTTGAATTAGCTGTAAAAATAGCTGGCAGTCGCTTTGTAGTCATGAAGCAGGATTTAGCGAGACTTCATCGAGCATTAATTCAATTTATGTTAGATATTCATACCCAAGAACATGGGTATAATGAGATTTATGTACCTTATATTGTTAATGCAGACAGTTTACTCGGTACAGGACAATTGCCTAAATTCGAAAATGATTTATTTAAAATAAAGGGTGATGAGCAATTTTATTTAACTTCTACGTCTGAGATTCCGGTTACTAATACGGTTCGTAATACAATTACGCCTCTTGATAAACTCCCAATTCGCTATGTCTGCCATTCGCCCTGTTTTCGTAGTGAGGCTGGATCATATGGCCGGGATACAAAAGGCATGATTAGGCAGCACCAGTTTGAGAAAGTAGAATTAGTATGGGTAACTACCCGAGACTCTTCTTATGAGGCGCTTGAGAAATTAACACAACATGCAGAAGTTATTTTGCAACGCTTAGAGCTGCCATATCGTGTTGTCACATTATGTACAGGTGACATGAGCGCTGGTGCTGCTAAAACGTATGATTTAGAAGTATGGTTACCCAGTCAGAATACTTATAGAGAAATTTCTTCTTGTTCGAATATGGAATCTTTTCAAGCTCGCCGTATGAAAGCACGTTATCGACTGCCCGATTCTTCTATTGAATTAGTGCATACTTTAAATGGCTCGGGATTAGCTGTTGGCCGTACTTTAGTAGCAATCATGGAAAACTATCAAGATAAGGATGGCAATATTCATATTCCAAAAGCATTACAACCTTATATAGGTGGCAAGTCTGTAATTAATCCAGGTTTAACATAAAACAGGTGTTAATTCTTTTAAACACCAAACAAGCAGAGGTGATTTAAGTGATGATTATAAATTTTAAGTAGAACTAAAGTGGCTTATCTGCACTACAAATTTTATAGCTCCTAGGCAGAGGTTGAACATCATTTTTTTTGCTAGATAGAAGATTACAAATCTATTTCTGTTATTTTTAATCATATTGATTTATAATTGTCCGATTTAAAATTAGCTTGCTAATTATAATGAAGTTTATGTTTCCTGTTTCTAATCTTTCGGTGAAGAGATTAATTTTAGGTATAGTGGGTGCTACACTAATCTTTTTTTTATTTGGTCCCTTAGCGCTAACTGCAACCACTATGGCGGTCGTGTTGCGCAATGGTTTGGCAAATAGAGCCCTTGAAAATTTGATTAGTGAGGCAATTGAAGCAAAAGATAATAAAGCCTTAGTAAAACTAGAAGGCCAGCAAATCTTACTAGGCTATAATCAAAAGTTAGCTCTGCTTATCAATGCCTATAACAACCAAAATGACAGTGCCCTAAATTGGCTTTCTAGGCAGAATTTTAAAATTAATTTTGCTATTTTTGTTTATCTTTTTCAGTTTGATCAAGAAATAGCTTTTTTAAAATTACTTATTGAGCGTTTTTTAGACAGCAAAAATCCACCTGACCAACAGGCTTTAACTAATTTAGTTAATTACCTATTTAATTCTAAAGCTTATCAGCTCATTGATACCCTCTCTACTTACTATCCTAGAGAGCTATTAACTACTATTTTCACTTTTTTTAACTTTAAAAATCCAAACTATAATGACGCATATAACTTTCTTATCACAAAAAAGAACTGGTTAATCACAAATCGGCAAATTGTTAATGACGCACTTATTCATTCTATAAATGAAAAAGAAGCATTGCTTTATTTTCTGATAGATATATTTCCTAATGGCACATTAGATATAGGACATATCTTAGTTCAGGTAATCAGTAAGCCAGTATTTAATCAGCAATTAAGTAAATTTTTAATAGATTATTTTAATAAAGTAGAAAAAAATAATAGTTTCTACCAACAATTATTCCGATTTCTAGAAGTGGCGCTAACTCATAAACACACCGAGATAGCTGAGTATCTATTACAAAATAATCCAACTTTTTTAGATTTAAGAAAAGAATGGGGAACAAAGCTATTGTTTGAGTATGCCCAGAATCCTACTATTACTGAATTATTATTGCGATACGGTGCTGATGTAAACTCAACGATGGGTGATGGCTTAAGTTTATTGGAAAAAAGCATTGGCTCTATATTTACTCCTGTAAGTAAAAAGCAACAAATGCTTAATATCTATTTGCAATATGGGGTAAAATTGGACTGTCGTCTTAAAGATGCGCCACAAAATAGAACCGATATGACGCTACTTAGCTATCTTCCTTTTCTTAATTTGAAGACCACTAATCGCGCCTTTCAGTCAATAAAATTACAAAAATTTATTGCCCTTTTTTTAGAAATTCCAGGAATTAGTTTTTCTAACGGCACAGTATGCAAACACACTGACATGCAAGATCCGCAAGCTTTTTGGAACTTTCTTATCGATTTATATTTTAACTATTCAAATTTTAATAATAGGCGAAATTTGCCAATTTCAGTTGTAAGATGGTTAGATATTTCTCTTCGCAACTTATATACGGAGGAAGGAAATTATGACGCTGAGGAGCTCTATAAGGAGTACAGCCAAGGAAAACCTATCATTCTTCCGATCTATATTAAAGAAGGTTGGGGCGGTTCACATATTGCTACAGTTGGCTTTATAAAAAATGGACCTAATACCCATTTAGTTGTTGAAGCAGATCGTGGCTTAGGCCGACATGATTTTTCAGTTTTTGAAGAGAAACAATTTAATTTTTATCAATTCCGTCAATACACAGATACAAGGTTAAGTCCTATTCTAGTTGACAAATGGCAAAGACGTACAACAAGATCTTTATTATCGATAAATTATGAGGCTCAAAAAGATAATTTTTGTCCATCAATTTCGGCTAAATTTGCAATTATTATTACTGTTTTTTTATGCATTGTTTACCAAAAAATGAGTTTAAAGCCTGATTTTATAACCTCTGAAAAGTTATTGGCGACAAGTTATCAAAAGGCGATAAACTGGTCAAATGCATTTTTTAGGATTGCAATAAATGAAATGTTAAAAGATTATCAGAATTTAGAAGAAAAATTTATAGATAAACAATTTCTTTCTATAGTTAAAGATACTTTGCTGAAATCAAATTTATTTGAAGCTGTGAACGAGAAAGATCAACCGGTTTTAAGTAATGCTTTATTAGCATTATAAGGGCTATTGACTTTTATTCAATGAGTGACAGATTGTATTGACAGATGCGCCAGGAGGACCTAAATGTCATTGGATGAGCCAATAACACTTCCACTCAAATTAATCCGCTCTCAAAGATTCAACATACTCCCTGACCTTATAAGCTTGATTTGGTGTCGTAAGTTCATGCAGTTTTAGTGAAGTATTTATATATCATGCTTCACTTTAGCGACCTATATTTTTGTCTAGGACTATTAAGCAAAACTATATAATCAATGATTACGTCTAAGCGCAAATGCTGCTAAATCTTCTAGAGCCTGTTTAAAGGGTGAGTCTGGGAGCACACGTAAGGCTGTTAGAGCAGCATCAATTTCACTAGCAGCAAATTTCTTGGTAAACTCAATTGCTTTTGTTTCCTGAAGAATACTTATAATTTCCGAAAGGTTATTTGCATTACCTTCTTTTAAACTTTGTCTTATTATGGATTGTTGCTCAGGCGTTCCGTGCTTAAGAGCATGTAGAATGGGCATAGTAGATTTCCCATCGGCTAAGTCTGTGCCAAGATTTTTTCCAGTTTTTTCTGTATCAGCACAGTAATCTAGGGCGTCATCAATGAGTTGAAACGCATTTCCTAGATGTAAGCCATATTGATAAAGGCCATTTTCAATTTCTTGGCCAGCTTCGCCAAGCATAGCACCAATTGCTGCTGATGCTGCAAATAATAACGCTGTTTTAGCCCGGATTACTTCTAAATAATCATCAATAGATAATAAAGGATTATGACGATTAACTAACTGTTTTATTTCACCACAGCTAATCTCATGAGATGTATTCGCAAATAATTGTAAAATAGACCAGTTTTTTACATTGACAAGTAGCTGTACGGATTGAGTAAAGAGATAATCACCTACTAAAATACTAGCTTTACTTCCCCAAATCTCATTGGCTGTTTCTTTACCCCGTCTTAATTTAGATTCGTCAACAACATCATCGTGTAATAGTGTTGCTGTATGGAAGAACTCAACCATCGCTGCCAAGGCAATATGATCATTGCCTTTATAATCACAGGCATGGCTAGCGAGTAAAACCAGAAGTGGACGTAACCGTTTTCCTCCACTTTCTACGATATGATGTGACAAATCGTCAATGAGACCTACTTGAGATTGTATTTTATCAATGATTAGGGTATTAACGGCTTCAAAGTCGTTAGCAACTAGCGCTCGTAAACGGTCTACCGACATTTTTTATCCTCTAGCATTTAATCCAAGCATGCTAAGGTTGATACTAGTGAATGTCAAGTTAACTTATAATAAACACAAAAATTATACATTCGCGTTTCTCTAAGTTCCAAACGTTCTTTTCAATTGCAGAAAATAGCGTTTTAAACCAGGAAATTCTTGCTTTCTTTAGCTAAAATTAAAGTATAGCCTAAGTAATTTCGTTGATTGTAATCTCAAACAGGTAAAAGTTATTAAGTTTAAGGAAAATTACCCATTTTGGGGCTTAAAATCTGGAGTATGCTGATGAACCAGCAAACAGTGTGGATTATAAACAATATTGATACTGAAAAGCTACTTCCTCTAGAAGTTGGTGAAGCGAGCTCTATTGATAAACTTCCTGATGAACCTCCTTTTGCCTTAATTTTAGCAAAATCACCGCAACAAGATTGGATTGACTTAGTAAAGGAAATACGTAGCAAGCCAAAATATCGTTTTACACCTATTTTTTATCATGGCGACGTTGACTCAGAGTTAAGACATATTTTTGATGGTCCCGCTGATAGTGAGCTGCTTAATAAAACTGCGAATCAGATTAATGAGCGCCTTTTAAGTGTTTCTAAATTAACGTTAGAGTCTCTAAATAAAGAATCAATTTTGCTTATTTATTTGTATTCTCGACCAAATACCTATGTGCAAGGTTTTAAAAGTGCGAATTCACCCTATATTTATGAATATCCTTTATTAACTATTCTCTATAATGAAGACTCTGGCCTAGAACATTGGCAATTATTAGAAGATTTAGTATTAAGAGATTTATTATCTCAACAAGGTTTAGTTGACGAAATAAAAATTTGCGCTGTTTGTGGTTCAGGGCTCCTTAATTTAAAAAATAGCTGCCCTAATTGTCATTCCATAGATGTTAAACCACAACGATTTGTTCATTGTTTTGCGTGTGGAAATATTGCTTTGGTGCCGGAATTTTTACGTCAGGAGCGGTTAATATGCACCCGTTGTCATACTAAATTAGAAGAATTGGGTATTGATTATGAAATACCTTTAGAAGATAAAATATGCAATACATGCTCTCATTTTTTTGCTGAACCTGCAGTTGAGTTAGTCTGCTTACTTTGTCAACATACGGCTTCACCTTGTGAATTTATAGCACGACGACTTTACAACTATTGTATAACCCATCGTGGTGAATACCTTGCTCGAGGAATTGAGAAAAGTATTTATACAAATTTTAGTCATTATTTTAAAGTCATTGATTATCCTGTTTTCTTATCTATCCTTAGTTGGCAAGTGAAGCTGGCGGAACGTTATAGCTCAATTTTTTTCAGTATCATGGTTTTACATGTCACGAATGAAGATGAGTTTATTGAGTTACATGGTGAAAAGAATTCGGAACGATTAATGGGTCAATTATTCACAACGCTAAAGCAAGTCTTTCGTGAAAGTGATTTAGCTGCACGCACCAATGGCACAATGTACTTCTTTCTACCTTTAGCTAATCAAGAAAGTTGCCTTGTTATTTTTGAGCGTATTAAACAGGCTATTCAACAGTTGGTTAATACGGAAATAGGTAAAGGCTTATCGATGGGGATTAGTTATATGACTTCAGCTGAAGTTATTAATAACTCGCTACAGGGTGATTTAATCATGGCAGAATTGCAAACCCGAATGCTTGAAAATAATCTTTGTTTGATTGGAGATAAAGCATAATTACCGTGAATTCAACATAAAAGAGACCATAGGTCTTTTATGTTGAATTGATTAGCCTCTTTAAGCAAATAGCTGTATTTGGCGCAGCTTGTACTAAAATCCAACTTGGGACTAATCTATTTTATACATTGAAGCGAAAATGCATTACGTCTCCATCACAGACTATATAGTCTTTACCTTCTAAACGCAGTTTTCCAGCTTCTTTTGCACCTTGCTCCCCGCCGAAGGTGATAAAAGCATCATAAGAAATAACTTCCGCACGAATAAAACCTTTTTCAAAGTCTGTATGAATGACGCCCGCGGCTTGGGGAGCGGTTGCTCCTTTAAGAATAGTCCAAGCCCTTACTTCTTTTACACCTGCTGTAAAATAGGTTTGTAAACCTAGTAATTCATAACCGGCTCGAATAACGCGGTTTAATCCAGGCTCATTTAAGCCTAAATCTTGCATTAATTCTAAACGATCAGTGTCTTCTAGCTCTACTAATTCTGCTTCGGTTGCTGCACAAAGTGAAACAACTTTAGCCTCTTCATTTTTTGCAAATTCAATCACTTTATCAAGTAAAGGATTATTATGATGGCCATCGTCATCAACATTAGCTATATAAAGTACAGGTTTTGCTGTTAAAAGAAAAAAACGTCGAATGATAGTCTCTTCTTCAGAAGTAAGTGCCAATGTTCGAACAGGAAATCCTGCATCTAAATGCTTTTTTACTTTTTCAAGAACTTGTTTTTCAGCTAATGCGTCTTTATTGCCACTCTTACTAAGTTTATTGACTTTCATTAAGGCTTTTTCAATGGTTTCCATATCCGCTAAAGCTAATTCAGTATTGATAACGTCAATGTCACTTAAGGGGTCAACACGTCCTTCAACATGTATAACATCTGATTTAGTAGCACCAAAGCAACGTACCACGTGAGCAATAGCATCTGCTTCCCTGATATTAGCTAAAAATTGATTACCTAGACCTTCACCTTTGGAGGCACCTTTAACAATACCAGCAATATCAACAAATTGCATGGTAGTAGGCACTGTTTGTTGTGGCTTAACAATTTTGCTTAATTCATCTAAGCGTGGATCAGGTACGGTGACAATACCTATATTAGGTTCGATTGTACAGAAAGGGTAATTTTGCGCTTCAATACCAGCTTTAGTTAATGCATTAAATAAGGTTGATTTACCAACATTAGGTAAGCCTACAATACCACATTTAAATCCCATGATTGGCCTCTTTATAAATAATTTAACAACGTGATAACTGATTATTTCAGTAGTTAATGAGTGATTTTTTAACTATTAATCTTATTCATAGCCAAGGCTATTTCACCATGGATGAGTAAAGGTAATGCTGTTATTGTGCGCTCAAGAGCTGCTAGAATTAGCTGTTTATCCGTTGAGTTAGGTTTACCTAGTACATAATTTAATACTAAGTCCTTATGCCCAGGATGGCCTATGCCAATTCGTAAGCGATGGAAATCTGAACTACCAAGCTGATTTGTTATATCTCTAAGACCATTATGACCGCCATGTCCTCCACCTTTTTTTAACTTAATACGTCCGGCAGGAAGATCAAGTTCATCATGCACAACCAGTATTTCATTTGCATCAATACGATAAAACTGGCTAACTGCTCTAGTTGCTAAACCGCTCTGGTTCATAAATGTAGTAGGCATAAGAAGTTTGCAAGTATACCCCGCCTGCTCAATAGTAGCTAACTCAGCATGTAATTTTTTGTCAACTTTAAAAGAAACACTATAATGTCTAGCCAACATTTCAACGAACCAGCCTCCAGCATTATGTCGAGTAGCAGCATAAGCAGGGCCTGGGTTTCTAAGACCAATGATTAATTTTATTGTCATAATATATAAAAAAAGAGGCGAATTAATTACTGTTCGCCTCAACAAAGATTAAATAATAATAAATTATGTTTGCTACTAACCTTGAATTAAGCCTCAGCTTCTGGTGCTTCCGGAGTAGCAGCGGCTGCTGGTGCTTCTTCCTCTTCTGTACCACCTTTTGGAGGATGAATAGCCACAACAGGTAAGTTATGGTCAGCATCACTGGCATTCACAGTGAGTTCAACACCTTTAGGTAGTTTCAAATCAGCAAGATGAACAATGTCATTCAGGCCAACGTTAGTCATATCTACTTCAATAAATTCTGGTAGATTTTTAACTTGGCAGCGAACTTCAACCTGAGTCATATTATGGCTAATACGTCCGCCTGCCTTCGCGCCTTTTGCAATTTCTTCATTAATAAAATGGATAGGAATATTTTTTACAAGAACATCTTTTGCTGATACACGTTGTAAATCCATATGTAAGATAACGGGCTTATAAGGATGGCGTTGTAATGCTTTAAGAATGACGTGCTCAACTTTACCAGCGATCTTTAAATCGAAAACTGACGAATAAATGCTCTCACTCTCAAGTGCTTTGATAACTTTATTATGAGTAAGATTTAAAGCTTGAGGCTCTTTATCACCACCATATAAAATTGCAGGTACTTTATTTTCAAGGCGACGTAGGCGGCGGCTCGCACCTTTCCCTATATCAGCTCTTGCTTCGGCTTCTAAAACGATTGATGACATAACTATCTCCATAGAAAAAACATGTGTACTTAACGCGCGACCAAGTTAAGTACTAAGAATCTATCTTCAAAGTTTATTATGGCGGCCGAAAGAGGTCGATTTTTTGTAGCCATTGCTCACATACTTCTATTGTATGCTCCGCTACGGTCATCGAAAATCAACCTCTTTTGCCTCACCCTAGCAACTCTAAAGAGAGGTTCTAAAATAAATTTGGAGCCAGAGTATACAATAATTTAAAATCAACTTGAAGTCATAGCAGTAATTTCATAAAATATGCAACTTTGTTGAACTTATAAAGCCATTTCGGCGAGTTGGAGATAAGCTATGTATGCGGTAATTAAGACGGGCGGTAAACAATATCGCGTAAAAGAGGGCGATATTATCAAAGTAGAGTCGCTGTCTGGCGATGTTGGGAGTGAAGTCGATTTTGCTGACGTACTCATGCTTGCTGATGGTGATAAAGTGACTGTTGGTAGTCCCCTAATTAAAAAAGCGGCTGTAAAAGGTGAAATATTAGGACATGATAGACACAAAAAAATTAAGATAATTAAATTTCGTCGTCGTAAACACCATATGAAACAGATGGGTCATCGACAAAATTTTACGCAGATTAAAATTACTGCGATTAATAGTTAAGAGGGGAAAATAATGGCTCATAAGAAAGCAGGCGGTAGTACGCGTAATGGGCGCGATTCGAATCCTAAGTATCTTGGTGTTAAGCGCTTTGGTGGCCAATATGTGAATGCGGGCGAAATTTTAGTCCGTCAACGTGGAACACGTTTTCATGCTGGTGAAGGCGTTGGTTGTGGTCGTGATCATACTTTGTTTGCTCTTGTTGCTGGCACAGTTACTTTTCGTGTTAAAGGTGCTAAAAACCGCAAATATGTCATGATTGAAGCAGCTGAAGGTGCCGCTAATTAAATCTAGTTAATTTCTTTGTAGTTATCATGCCGCAGTTTTTGCTTTGCGGCATTCATAATACTTTTAATTCTTCTTTTAATGATTGCTGCTAATTATAAATTTAATAGGTATAGCTAACTAAAATCATTAGAGCTCTTGTATAATCTGCAGGCAAGTTATGCAAAAGTTTTATTATTAAAGGGAGCTAGACTTTACCATTGAGCCTAGAACTATCATAAGTAATATAAAACGCCCTCATATCAGGTTAAATTTAAATAGAGAAAGTAAATGAAATTCGTCGACGAAGCGATCATTAATGTAGAAGCAGGCAATGGTGGACATGGTTGCTTAAGTTTTAGACGTGAAAAATTTGTGCCCTTTGGAGGGCCGGATGGAGGCGATGGGGGTGATGGTGGCAGTATTTATCTAGAAGCAAATTCTGATTTAAATACTCTAATCGATTTTCGCTATCAAAAGCATTATAAGGCTAAAAATGGTCAACCAGGTATGGGTGGCAATTGTACGGGTAAGAAGGGCGACGATTTAGTTATACAAGTACCTGTTGGCACACTCGTTTTTGATTACGATACTGATGAGTTATTAGGGGATATTAAGCAAATAGGAGACCGCTTATTAGTCGCCCAAGGTGGGTTTCATGGGCTTGGTAATACACGCTATAAAAGCAGTGTTAATCGAGCACCACGTCAAACTACACCAGGAACGCCTGGTGAGGTACGCCGCTTACGATTAGAATTGCGGGTATTAGCAGATGTGGGATTACTAGGTTTACCAAATGCAGGTAAATCCACTTTGATTCGAGCAGTTTCAAGTGCCAAACCTAAAGTTGCTGATTATCCTTTTACCACCTTACATCCTGAACTAGGCGTAGTTCGGGTATCTTCTTTTAAAAGTTTTGTAATGGCCGATATTCCTGGTCTTATTGAGGGTGCTTCAGAAGGCGCAGGACTTGGCCATCGTTTCTTAAAGCATTTAACACGTACTTGTATTTTATTACATGTTCTTGATATTTTACCTATAGACGGTAGTGATCCCGTGCTCAATGCCAAAGTTATCTTACAAGAGTTAGCTCAATATGATTCTGAATTACTTAATAAACCTCGATGGCTTGTATTAAATAAAATAGATCTTTTACCTAATGATGAAGAACGAGAGCAAATTAAGCGAACTATTGTTCAGGGATTAAATTGGCAAGATCGCGTATTTATGGTTTCTGCTTCAACGGGTGAAGGTACTAAAGAGCTTAGTTATGCGTTAATGGAGTTGATTGATCAAATGAAGAAGCCGGAAGCTTATTAGTTCGGCTGCATAATGAATTACAAGTGGGCTGCGATGCGGGATTATGTGAGTTTCTTTGCCTTCAAAACGGTTATGCCTATAGAAAATAGCCAGTGAGGTTTCACCATTTTTAGGCCGATTGGACCAATATTCATAGAGCCCACAAATGTGGAAATGTACTACAGCATGACAAGGTTCATGAAATTTAATCAATGGATAAGTTTGCGGTAGTTGAAGTAACGATTGTAAAATACCGCCTGTTGCTTCATCTAAAATGACTAAAGGTTTTTGCCATTTTTGAATAAGCTCAATTAACTCTTCCGATGCTTTCTTATGTGTTTTAGTAATTAGATGGGGGCTGATGATAGGCCATAAAATTTTATTAATTATTTCAACTAATTCTGGTTCTGCCCATACCTTACATTCTACATAAGGTGTGTCTAATCGATAACCTGTTCTACAGTTAATACCTTGTAAAGCATTATCAATCGCTTCTGCAATTTGACTCTCCGCCACCCCAAATAAGCGCCATTTAAGTAATTGTTTATTATTATGTTGCTCCTGTTGTAAAAGCGGTAAAACATCATGATTAAACATAGGTAAACATTCACGTGGTGGGCCGGGTAGCATAATAAAAAGTTTGTTATGATTTCTAATATAGCAGCCTAAAGCAGTACCATTGGGGTTTGGTAGGAGAGTAGCTTGGGCAGGAAATTTAGCTTGCTGCCTATTACCTTCACTTAGAGCAAGGTTGATTTGGTGTATTCTGGTTTGAATATGATTTAATGCATCAGGAAATTCAATAAGTGGGCTTTCTAAGTAACGACTTAATGCATAACGAGTTCTATCATCTGATGTAGGGCCTAAGCCACCTATCATAATGATAACATCGTATTTATTTGCTAAGAAGCTAAGACATTGATAGATATCGTCCTCATCATCACTGCACGATAAATGCATGCCGACTGCTAATCCTTCGGAATTGAGCGTATGCGCTAACTGATGAGAGTTAGTATTTAACGTATCACCTTGAATAATTTCATCGCCTGTTGCTAAGAATGCAATCGTCATGATTATGTTATGAAGTAACTAAGTTTCTTTATCATAGAGGTTTCAGTAATAAAATTGAATAGACCTCTATCCAAACTGACATTAATGGCCAATCTCAGCCGAAAAAGATCTTCAAGGCCTGTCCCCATGTAGATGGGGATGCTCATGTATTTCATGTGCACTGCACTTTTCAGAGCCTTTTCGACTGACCTTATCTTATTACTGCCAGTTTGGAAAGAGGTCTAATGATTAAATTCAATTAGATATTAGAGAAGTAAATATAATTTTTTAAGTCATTGGGCATTAATTTTAACATTAAAAGTAAGAGACGTAGTTCCACAGGGATTTGTTGCATTTACAGTTACAGGAAATTCATCGGCAAAGTTTGCCTTAATAACGACTATACCAGTACGGCGGTTAATAATGACTTGATTTTCAGGGTTGGTAACCAGTGCAGAAATGGTATAGTACATTTTTGTACCCAAAATGGTTTCAGCAGCTGAAATAACTTTCGTTTGACCAACTTGAAGATCAATATCTGAAAGTTCTTGATTTACTTTAGGTTTATCTTCTTCTGTACAATCAGCTGCTAACACTTCAGTTGGTTTTATTAGGTTGTCCGGATGGCCTGCTGAAACGGCTGTTGGAAGGTAGAAAAGATTTTGCATTAAAATAAAAGCTAAAATCCATTTTATATATGTATTCATGCCTATCCCTCTATTTATAAAAATATCAATTAAATAATAGCATCCTCTTTTTATAAATTTTGAATCAAGATTTGAAGTATTTACTTAAGAAATCACCTGAGTAAAGCAAATGATACAAGTATTATATTACTAATTAGTTTTAAATTGTTACAAAATAGAAAATAATTTACAAATCAAGCATTTTTAGAGGCTCTCATTTCAAATAAAAAGCTAATTGATTGAAACTCCTTGCGGTACTAAGCAATAGGTGTTAATCTTCCGCTTGCTTAAACTAGGTTGTAAAATAAAGGATCAAAAAAGAATATTATATTACATATTGTATAGATGAAAAACATATTTATTAAACGATTATTAAAATAATCAGGTTAAGGTAAGACGGTATTTTGCGAAGGAAAATTACTAACTAGATAGGTTAGTGATTTAAGATTATTGTTACTAGCAAATGGATTAATTTTTATTATGAATCAAAAAGTTAAATTTTAAGTTCCTTTATTAAAGCTAGTTTTTTCTGAAATTGTTTATCTGTGTTGTACATCATAATTGGCTATTTAATTACCATGGCCACATATATTTTTTAAATTTCTTTGCTCAATTGAGCGTATAAAATTGGAAAGTTAATAAATTGTAAAGATTTATAAGAATTGTATTAAATCACATTAATACTGACTTAATTTTTTTTTTATATACTGGACCCGCTTTAAAACTAAGGCTCTATACCTAGTCAAAATTATAATAAGAGGTAGACTTTTATGACTAAGAATAAGACAGAAAGGACAATAGAGCAGGATGCTAATAAATCAATAATAAACGCGCAACAGGTGTTGCCTACTAAAAACCAGGATTTAAGCCTAATAGGAAGAGCTAAATCTTTCTTAACACAAGATCCATATGGAAAGGCTCTTACTACGGCTGGTTTTACCAGTTGGGGTATGGCAACATTAATGTATTTCCCCGAGCTCTTTCAGGCACAAAAGCAGATAGGCATTAAATCTAGTCCATTTACCCTGAATTACAAAGCTTTACAATGGGTTTTGCTAGGGTATGGAGCAGCTCTTAAAGGTAGTTCATTGAAGAATGCTGCTATAACCCAGAGAGATCCTATTAAAAGACAAGTAGATTCTTTCTTTGATGAAACGAGCAAAGAGAAGAATGGAAACGCAAATAAGGTTAATCAATATTTATCAACTGGTGTCTCTGCTCTAGGAGTAACAGGGATTGATATGGTCTTTACCCACTATATGGCTAATGTACGTATTTTCTATTCAGCAAATCAAGAAATAAGTCAGAGGTTACCAGCAGCAATGTCATGGAGGGAAAAATTTAGATTTGCGCAAAGTGGTGTAGCACTTCGTGGTTCTAGGAATTATTTCGGAGCCCTTGGTTGTATAGGAACTAGCGAGATAGTAGGTCCTATTATAAATCCCTACATTTCAAGTAAAGAGCATCCTTTTGTGCATCATGCAACAACATCCGTTATATCAGGTATAGCAATTTCGCCTTTTTCTAATATGGCAGATGCATTATGGCGCCGACAGATGCTTGACTATAATTTCAGTACATTTACGGCACCTAGAGTGAGGGATGTTGTAAAAAACACGTTGCAAAAAGAAGGATTAGCAGCACTTTTACGTGGCACTGGCTGGGGCGCTTTTAATTATATGATTGCTTTTGCTGGCGTAAATATGTTTGCAGAAATATTAAATAGGTATGTTTTTGAACCAGAACAACCTAAGCAGCCACAAGTAAGTCAATCACGGAATCGAAATGCCTTCTTCCCTGCTAGTAATGCTTCTAGTAGCTCTGCGACTCCTAAGATTGAAGAAGTGAAGGAAGTAGAACAACCTCAAGCTACTGGGCCAAGATGATGTTTGAATTATAAACTTAGAAGGTATACTAATTTAAGTATCTTTCTAAGTTTATAAATTTAAGTAAGTGGTTAAAACAACTACCTATGAAATTACATTTTTAGTTTTGAGTATATTGACTGATCCTGATTATGTTTTTCTTCAGCTGCAATCTTATCTTTATTAGATAAAGAAATTGTTAATTTGGTAAGTAAAAAGGCTTGCGTAGTTAAATTGGCTGTTTCGAGAAGAAAGGGTATTGATTTTTTTGCTAGAGGCGCTGTTTTTGAAAAAAAACCTTGCGCAAATTTTCCTGTAAAGAACGCTGCATTAACCATACATCACCTTTTGTATGTAAATTGAAGAAATTACAGTCTACTCCATTAATTAATGAATTAGTAGAAGTTAGTGTGATATAAAATATTTCACATTTATTAATATTTATCTAAAAAGGATTTTTTTTAAATGTTCTTTTAAAAAATTTTTATTACTCTTTCATAAGTAGTAATGATATCTTCATTTTTTTCTTATAATGTTAGCTAAAGAACCTCAAATTTAAAAAATTTTCTCATGCAAATTACAGAGCCAATTGATGCAGTAATTACCTGGGTTGATGGAAATGATGAGAATCATCGAAAAAAATTAGCTGAAGCGTTAGTAACGCTAGGTATGCATCCACCGGAAGGCGCTGCCCCTACACGCTTTAATGAGTGCGGTGAACTTAATTATTGCTTACAGTCAATATTTCGTTTTGCGCCTTGGATAAGAAACATTTTTATTGTTACTGATGCACAGACTCCACCAATTATTAAGACATTAGAAAAAGATTGGCTAGCTAAAATTAAACTAATTGATCATCTGGAAATTTTTGCTGGCTTTGAAAAATATTTACCTACTTTTAATAGTGTAGCGATTGAAACGGTTTTATGGCGTATTAAAGGGCTGGCTAATCATTTTATCTATTTAAATGATGACTGTTCAATTATCCGGCCTGTTAAACCAGAAGATTTTTTTAAAGGCAATAATATTGTATTACGCGGTGAATGGAAAACCCAAACTAGTAAAAAATGGCGGAATTACTTTTATAAACTTCAAACTAGACTATTAGGTAAACCACCTAAATTACTTACTTGCAGTGAACATCGAACATTACAGGAGAACAGCGCCAAATTAGCTGGATTTAATAAACATTTTTTGCATCTACCTCACACTCCTTTTCCTTTAAAGCGCGAGACTTTTGCAACACTCTTTGAGAACAATCCAAAATTATTAATAGACAATATTAGCTATCCTTTTCGAAATCCTAAGCAATATTGGCCTATCTCCTTAGCTCATCATTTAGAGCTCCAAGATAATTTCGCTATTTTAGATAACTCTCTAAAAGTAATTGCTGTCAATGGCGCTTGTTATTCCTTGCAAAAAATTCAAGCAAAACTTAGACGAGCTGAGTTAAAAAGAAACATTGTCTTTATCTGTATGCAAAGTCTAGATTTAGCACCTACAAATACCCAACAGTGGATGCTTGATTGGCTACGTCGGAAAATAATAAAAAGCACTTAGGTGTTTTTAATAAAGGTAAAATAATGAACCCTACTCACATTCAAACTCAACCTTTTATCAAGATAGTGCTATACCATTAATCTACTACTTATAAAGTATAATTAACAAAGAATAAATTAATTTAATTCACATCTTATTTGTAGAAAATCTGTTAATTCAAGGAGAGTTTTCGTTTTATCATAAAAGGGTATCAATTCATCTTTTGCCTTTTGAAAGTAGGTGCTAATTAGATCAAATAACTCATGCTGATTATAAAGTTGTGCAAAAGTAATTTTTTGATTAGCTAAATCTGAAGCCCGATTTTTTCCTAATTTATCAATTGGTGCATAATGATCTAAATAATCATCTTGCATTTGAAAAGCTAATCCTATATAGGCTGCATATTGAACTAATGTTACTTTTAACTTCTGATTTGGATTTCCAGCAGCTATAGCCATCTTAACACAAGCGGAAATGAGTTTTTCGGTTTTTAATTCATGAATAGTATAAAGCTGTGCTTCATCAATATCAGTGTTGCTTAACTCTGATAAATCAAGGCTTTGCCCGCTAACCATCCCGGTAGGCCCACTGGCATGCACTAACTCATGAGCAATAGCAATCACTTGAGAAGGCGGTAAGAATTGAGGTAATTCAGTTAGTAAAATATCGATTGCTAAAGCTTGCATACCATCACCCACTAAAATAGCGGTTGCCTCATCAAATGCCCGATGGCAGCTTGGTTTGCCACGGCGAAAATCATCGTTATCCATTGCAGGCAAATCATCATGTATTAATGAATAGGCATGTGTTAACTCTACTGCCACAGCAATCCTATCTAGACAAGGCAAGGCTACATCCAATGCTGCACCCGATAAATAAACTAATAGTGGCCTAATACGCTTTCCACCAGGAAATAAAGTGTAATAGATAGCTTCCTTTATACGTGTAGCAGGTATTTCAATTCGATCAATAGACTCTTTAAGAAAAGTTTCATGACGGTTAAGATAATAATTTAATTGTTCATTAATCATTACAGAGTCCAGTAGGATCTATAGAATTTAAACGTAATATTTCGATCTTTTGTTCAGCTTGAGTTAAATCAGTCTGGCATTTACGGGCAAGGCTAATCCCTTTTTCATAAAATTTTAGTGATTCTTCTAATGTTAAATCGCCTTGCTCAAGCTTCTTCACTATTTCATCAAGCTCTAAGAGCGATTTTTCAAACTGGATAGCTTTGGCCATAACCGTCCTGTCTTAATTTAAGAAAGAGATAAGTATACCTAAGAAACGTAGAAATGCTATGGTTTGGGAGGAACGGTTTAAGCACCAGAGGCCACTCAGAGTACGTTAATTTTGGAATAGAAGAATAACTTATTAATTTTAAAGGCTAACTTATTGATAGGGTTAAAATCCTAGTTTAAACATAATATTCAAGCCACACAGGCATTACTTTATTCAGATAAGTCATAAATTTCCATAATCCGACTTGGGATTCTATTATCCCAAAAGGATCTGCTTTTAGTTCAGGGTAGGCGATACCTAAACCAAAAATACCAGGGGCTATGATACCAACATGGGGATCATAAGAAAAATAGTTAAGTCCATTAAGTGTTAGCGAATTGCGACGCTCAAAGCCTATTGCATAAACAACTTGATCACATGTAGCCAGATAGGGATGTATATCCTGCGCAAGTATATTATAGCGAACTAAATTAGATGGTAGAGCACCATCAATATAGTCCCGTGCCCAAGTCGCTGTTTCCCCTTTAAGCCCAGTATTATCAAATAAGGTCCATTCATCCATATTAATTGCATAACGACAAGGGGAACGATAAAAGTTAATCACCTGTTTGGCGCCCAATTCTACTAGATTACGTATTATCATAATGGCTGAATGTGATGAACCAAAAACGCCATAGGTAAAGTTTAAGTCAATGATTTTTTTTAATTTTTGCTTATCAACAGCAATTTCTAGAGGAAGATTCGTTACATTGGGATATTCAAGTGTTGCAGGAACTGAACCTGTTGCTAAAATAACTTGGCTTGCTATAAATTTATTAGACTCTGTTGATAGTATCCACTTTTTATTATCCATTATCATGCATTTAATAGCGCCCACTTTGCATACAACTTTATTGCAAAGTTGTTTAGTAATCCATTGTAGTGGTTCAACAACTTCTTTTAATAAACAGGTTTTATCTTTCTGAAGATTAGCCAAATTAAATTGCTCAGCAATGATATGATAATTGAAAGCCGTGGAATCATAGAGAAAGTGATTGAATTTATCGACGATAGTATTGCTAGATACATTAGACCAAAGCCTACCTAAATCGCCTACTTTAAAATAAGGATCAACCCATAAAATATCTTCAGGTTCAATACCTGCATCAATTAATTTACCTACTGCTGCAATTCCAGCCGGGCCTGCTCCAACTACCGCCCATTTAAAATATTGAATAGTCATTTGCTACTTTAATTAGGGTAAGTGTAGTATGATCAAAATTGTAGAAGTTAGCTGCTAATTTAACAAGCAATGTTTTAATTTATGAAGAATAAAATCCGATTTATTTGTAGCCAATGTGCTTGTACTTTTGCACAGTGGGCTGGCCATTGTACTCAGTGCGGTGCCTGGAATTCTATTGTTGAAGAAAATGTCATTAAAGTTGAAAAAAGCCCTCGATTTAGCAATTATGCTAATCAACGCTCAACAATTACCTCTTTAGAAGATGTAACTATTGATCATGAAACACGCATGGACTGTGGATTATCTGAACTAAATCGTGTTTTAGGTGGTGGCCTGGTGGAAGGATCGGTAGTCTTGATTGGTGGTGATCCGGGCATAGGAAAATCAACCTTGTTGCTACAAACATTGGCTAACCTTTCCGAGCAGCACAAGATACTTTATGTGACGGGTGAGGAATCGTTACAACAAGTCGCCATGCGTGCTAAGCGACTACAATTACCTACCGCCAAATTACGATTATTGGCTGAGACTCAAGTTGAAACCATTATTAATCATGCACAAAAAGAATTACCTAAGGTCATGGTTATTGATTCAATTCAAACTATTTTCACAGAAGCAATTAGTTCCGCACCAGGGGGAGTGGGGCAGGTACGGGAATCAGCAGCGCAATTAGTAAGATTCGCGAAAATGACACAAACAGCTGTTTTTTTAGTGGGGCATGTAACTAAGGAAGGAGCTATTGCCGGTCCTCGTGTCCTAGAGCATATGGTTGATAGTGTTTTATATTTTGAAGGTCAAAGTGATAATCGTTTTAGAGTGATTAGGGCAATAAAAAATCGCTTTGGTGCCGTTAATGAATTAGGCATTTTCGCTATGACGGATCGGGGATTAAAAGAAGTTGCTAATCCTTCAGCTATTTTTCTATCTAAACAACCTGATCCTACCCCCGGAAGTGCCGTTATGGTTACGTGGGAAGGTTCAAGGCCTATGTTAGTTGAAGTGCAAGCCTTAGTAGACGAAGCCCATGGGCAACAACCAAAACGAGTAACTGCAGGTCTTGAGCACAATCGCTTAGCAATTTTGTTGGCTGTACTACATAGGCATGGTGGTATCGCTACCTTTGATCAGGATGTGTTTATTAATGTTGTAGGTGGCGTAAAGGTTACTGAAACGGGTAGTGATCTAGCGCTATTAGCAGCTGTGGTTTCAAGTTTACGTAATCGAGTTTTTGATCCCGAAACAATTATTTTTGGCGAAATAGGTTTAGCAGGCGAGATTCGACCGGTACAGAGTGGACAAGAACGATTGCGCGAAGCTGCAAAACATGGCTTTAAAAGAGCTATTATTCCTTTTGCAAATGCACCTAAAGCAAAGCATGGTCTTCCCCTTGAAATTGAAGCTGTGAAGCATTTGCAGGAGGTGCTTGTTAAATTATAAGCAAATAGACTTCTTCGGACACTGCCATTGAGGGCCAACCTCATCCGAAAAAAGGTTTTCAAAGCCTGTCCCCATGTAGATGCGGATGCTCATGTACTTCTTGACAGGGTACTTTTTCAACCCTTTTTTCGGCTGACCTTGTCTCACTAACAGTTTCCGAAGAAGTCTAAGTTAAAATCCATTAATGCTGGTCGAAATAATCAGAGCGAACCCCGTAAATAGAGCAATTAAGTGTTTTATCTGATTGCTGCTCCCACGTAGGTTTATCTAAAACAGCCCTGGCATCTTGATAGCCCATATCCATCCTCAATTTAATCACTGCTTCAATAAAATTATAATCTTTGAAAGAATGGGAATAAGGCGTCGCATGATGAATAATATGTACAATACTAAGACGTTTACGATGGCCTAATTTAAGTATTTTTTGGACTTCAGGATCTTCTTTTGCTTCTGGCGTTAGTTTTTCACCTAAAAATTGAATGGCTGCTTGTAGATTCTGCTTAACGGTATAAACGTTGGTTAACCTGCGCGAATGACTAGCGTAGCGAATATCTTTTTGTCTTTCTTCAATTTGATCCATCGTTTGCGGCAGGCGGCCTTGTAAACTGAAGCAATCGACAACAAAGCATAGTGTATCGAGCTGTGGTAGCGCATCTAATACCGTAACGAGTGGTGTGTTAGCGTAGATTCCACCATCCCAATAATAATCTTCACCAATTTTTATTGCTGGGAATCCGGGCGGTAACGCCCCACTAGCCATCACATGATCTACTGTAATTGGGCATTTTTGGCTATTAAAAAAAACCATTTGCCCTGAAGTAATATTCACTGCGCCCAGACATAAAGTAATTTTTTTATTTTGGTTAATCCGATCGAAGTCTATATGTCGTTCTAAAGTGTGGCGTAACTCTGAGGTATCATAGTAACTTAAGTGATCAGGTGAATCTTGAGTTAACGCATGGGGTGGAATAAGACGCGGCTTAAAAAAGCCTTCCAAACCAAATAAAAGAGAATACATGGCGCCAACATGATTATGCATGTGATGAGCGAAATCAGACATATTAAAATCAAAGAAGGCATCTATTAATAACTTAGGCGTTATAGTTTCCCAGAAACTAATTAATTTATCTAACTGTGTTTCAGGAGGGTTACCGGCAATAATGGCTGAATTAATGGCGCCAATAGATACACCGGTTAAATAATTAGGTAGGTAGCCCCGCTCACGAATAGCTCGATAAGCGCCTACCTGATAAGCGCCTAAAGCGCCTCCACCTTGAAAAACACAAGCAATACGTTCGTAATGCTGTTTCTCATGCAACGGTTTTTCTGGCTGATTAATATAACTAATTGCTTCTTTATGATGCTTACTTTTATCTTTTTTTGCCCGAGTCATATTAACATCCCTGCAGCGTCACTTTTTATTAGTATATACTGAGAATTAGCATAAGGTAGCAATTTTTAATGTTTGTAGAGCTTGAACAACAGGCAAGAGAGGTAGTCCTTGAATTGTGCTATCTTGACCTTCTACCTTAGTAAATAGCCATTTAGCCCTACCTTCATAATTATAAGCACCGCAGCTTTGATAGGGTTTATCTGCTTGTAAATAGGTTTCTATAGTCTGGTCACTTATTAGTTTCATGCTTAGTAAAGCGACGTCTTGTCCTTCAAAAAGAAGTTTACCGGCTTTTGCAATGCAAAACGCTGCAATTTGTTGATGCTTTTTGCCACGAAGTTGACGCAGATGTGCAGTAGCTACTTCATGATTTCCTGGCTTATCAAAATAACGATTCGCCATAACACAGATCTGATCAGCTGCGAGTATATAAGAATCTGGATACTTTCTACTGACTATTAATGCTTTATCAGCAGCTAATGCGCGGGCTAATTCTAAAGGTTCGCTGTGTGCTAACTGGTTTTTCAGGGCTGTTTCATCACTGTCAGAGGGAATAACTTTAAATTCTAAACTAAGCGATTCAAGTAACTGTTTTCTAATTTTTGAGCCTGAGGCTAGAATTAGAGGTTTTTGAATTAAAAAATTAGACATAAATAGCAACCGAAGCCATCAATAAAAAGCCAATAATGACGAAACTAAAATCTCGAAGATTACAACAACGTTCAACCATGACACATTTTTCCAACCCATGTAACGTTCCTAAATAAAGAAATGTACCAGCAGAGGCAGCCATTAAGATTGGATCAAATAAGGAATGGGTTTCAACGCCACGGCCAAAATACCAACCTATAAAAATGCCGATAGGGGTCATTAAACAAAAACTCAAAAAGAAAAATAAACGCTTAGATATACTAAGCGAACTTTTATTTAATTGAATCGAGATAGCAAAGCTCTCAGCCCATTTATGCGTAATGATGGCTAAAAAAAGCATAATAATTAAGGAATTACTTGAATTTAAGCCCAGCGCTGCCCCTAGCATTAAAGAGTGAATTGATAACATAGCCCAAGCAAGAATAGCGAAAGCGGGATGATTTGCTGAATGATGGTGATAAAGCTCTTTTCCTAAATGCTCAAACCATAAAAAGAATAAAAAAACAATGCCTGTGATAATATAAGCAAAGGGATAATGATAGCCAAATTCATTAAATAAATGATTGGCATCAGGAAGCATATGTAATAAGCCTGCGCCTAAAAAAATACCCGTAGCTAATGTTTCTCCAATAGGGAAATCAATATGCTCTTCCGCATAACGGGCTCTCTTCCTAAAGGGGTACCACCCGGCTAGAAGAATAACAGCGACTATTGCTAAACCGAAAATTATTTTTAAACTAGTCGCAATTGTCATTTTTATCTCTCATAAAAGCTTAAATTTAAACAGTCTGCATAATAGAAGCAAGGTTAGGGATTAGCAATAAATTTATCTTCATAAAGTAAACAAATCTTTTTTATAAAAGGTTGTTGTTTTATATTTTTCTCAAGAAACACTGATAGTTCAGACAATTTATTATCTGAATCTAAATAGTTGTGTACTAAATCAATACGCATTTTGCCGTCCAGATAATGTAGAGTCCAATATTGAATACCTGGAAATTGCTCTTTCCATGAATTTAATAACGTTTTTTCTAATAAAGTACGGTTAGGAAGGTGAAGTGATGGGCAATTAATTTCATCATCTTCTGGATCCACATGAACAATAACGTCATTAATACGTTTAAATTGGTTCATCAATAAATGATGAACGTGTTGAGCAATATAGTGGCCCTCAGAGACGGAAATAAATGGAGAAACTAAAATATGGACATCAATTAAAATATCGCCACCCATAAGCCGACTGCGCAATTGATGAATACGCTGGACGCCATCAATTTGTTCAATGACCGCGCTAATTTCATTTAAGATTTCAGGTTCTACAGCGGTATCTACTAATTCTTTAACACTATTCCACCCATAAGATAGCCCCATTTTAATAATCATTAAACCAACAATAATAGCAGCTACGGCATCTAAATAAGGAAAACCCATAAAACTGCCCATAATACCAAGTGTAACCACAAGCGAAGCAGCAGCATCTGAACGATGGTGCCAAGCATTAGCTGTAATAAGTGGCGATTGAATTTTTCTGCCAATATGACGGGTATAATGAAACAAAATTTCATTAAAAAGGACAGAAAATAAAGCGATAAGTAAGGTTATTTTGGCAGGTATATTATGAAAGCCTTCCATAAGTTCATCGACAGCGTCCCAGGCGATGCCAAATCCGGTAAGAATCAATAATAAAGCAAGTAAAAGAGTCGCTGCTGTTTCAATACGTTGATGGCCATAAGGGTGAGAACTATCAGCGTCTTGACTGCCAAATTTAGAAGCAAAAATAACCATAATATCTGTAACTAAATCTGCAAAAGAATGCATTCCGTCAGCAGCTAACGCATGCGAATGATAAAGTAATCCGCCTATTAATTTAATGACTCCAAGTAATGCATTAATAATTGCACCAATTAGAGTTACTCTTTTCGCTTTTTGATAACGCTCAGACATTGGCCACCTTTTTAACGAGTTTAAATTATTAATCGATATTTTAGGTTTTTTGCGCACATTTATTGTAATGCAAATGAGGGTAAGGACTAAGATTTATTTTTAACATAGAGAAATAAACATCGATAATATAAATTTAGAAACTAAGCCTAATCAAAAAAGACATTATGTTAATCGAATTAAATTTAGTTTTATAAGTTAACACTGTTTATCTAATCATTATTTAGATTGGTAAGAACTAAACCATCTCTCTAAGCTACGTATTTATAAGGATTTTAAGAGTCTATGCACAAGCTTATCCACAGAATTTGTGGATAACGAAGAAAAGTTAAATCTTCAGAATGAAGCTGTTAAGCTATATCCAGTAAGGATTTTGCTTAAAAAGTATGTTAATAAAAAGAGCGTTTAGGAGAAAAAGAGAATTAGTTATCCACAGGATATTAAAAAGGCAGGCAAAACAAAGCTGGCTATAGTAACAGAGAAAAAAATAATGTCTAGATTTAACTGAAAATTTAATGACGATAAAAAGTAAGAAGCTTAAATTGAGCCAATAATTCCAAGGCAAATGAGACGTTAAATTAACTTTGTAGGAACTGTTCAAATTGGCCTAACCAGCGCTTAGCAATTAACTGAGCTGTTTCAGGTGCTGTATTTATTAATTCATTACCCCAATGTGTCACATAGGGTAATAAGGCATTATCTCGGGGAAGATTGGCAATTTTAAATTGACGATAGCCTGTCTGTTTAGTGCCAAGAAATTCACCGGCTCCTCGTAATTGTAAATCTCTTTCAGCAATTACAAACCCGTCTGTGGTTGCGCGCATGATTTGCAGGCGTTCTGCACCAAACTCTGAAAGAGGTGATTGATATAATAACAGACAATAAGATTGGTTATTTCCTCTGCCAACTCGGCCACGTAATTGGTGAAGTTGAGAGAGCCCTAAACGCTCTGCATTCTCAATAATCATAAGACTTGCGTTAGGTACGTCAACACCGACTTCAATCACTGTGGTGGCTACCAATAAATCTAATTCACCCCCTTTAAATGCTGCCATAATGGCTTCTTTCTCGATGGGTTTCATCTTGCCATGTACTAAACCAACTTTTACTCCTGGTAAATGTTCTTGTAAAGTTTTAGCTGTTAAGCTGGCCGCAGTACATTGTAATTTTTCTGATTCTTCAATAAGTGTACAGACCCAGTATGCCTGCATGCCGCTTGCAATAGCAGCTTTTAAGCGCTCTATAATTTGTTCACGTTTGTCTTGATTAACAACTGCTGTGTGAACAGGAACGCGGCCTGGAGGTAAGGCGTCAATAATAGAAATATCTAAGTGGGCAAACTGGGTCATTGCTAAAGTTCGTGGTATAGGCGTTGCTGTCATTAATAATTGGTGGGGCATAAATTTTTCTTGCTGTCCCTTTTGCTGCAATAATAAACGTTGTTCTACCCCAAACCGATGTTGTTCATCGATAATGATTAAGCCTAGCCGATGAAATTCAACACCTTCTTGAAATAAAGCATGCGTACCTATAGCAATATGGCATTTGTCTGTTGTTAACTGTGCTAAGATTTCTCGTTTTTGTTTTGCTTTCATTTTCCCACTTAAACGTACACAATGAATACCCAAGGGAGAAAACCATTTCTGAAAATTAATTGCATGTTGTTCACTTAATAAGTCAGTTGGCGCCATTAAAGCGACTTGATATCCTTGTGCTATTGCTTGCAGTGCCGCGATAGCTGCGACCGTTGTTTTACCACATCCAACATCACCTTGAATTAGCCTAAGCATGGGCTTATTTTTACTTAAATCCTCTTTAATCTCGATACTAACTCGCAATTGCGCTTCTGTTAGGGCAAAGGGTAATTGATCAAGAAATCGTTTGTATAGTAATTCGTTAAATAATAAAGGAGGCGCATAGAACTGATTACGATAGTGTCTTGCAAATTGCATACTTAAACGTTGAGCTAATAATTCATCGAAACTCATTCTTTGCAGAGCTGGATGTGTTCCTGACTCTAATGTGTTCATCGTTGTATCAGGGGATGGGCTATGAAGAAAAGTAATTGCTTGCCCTAAAGGAGGAAAATTATAACTTTTCAACTGCTCATGAGTCATCCATTCTAATTGCTCTAACTCAGGTTGATAGTTAGATAAAGTCATTTTAATAATTTGGCGCAGTCTACTTTGTGTAAGGCCCTCTGTCGTTGAGTAAATAGGCGTTAGTGTTTCATCGACTTTGACATCATGTTCATTATCTAAAATTCGATATTCAGGATGAATCATTTCAAATTGATTAGCAAAATCACGGACTTCGCCAAAGACTCGCAACCAAGTATTTGTTTTAAGGGTATTTAATTGTTGTTTATTAAAATGGAAAAAACGAAGTCTTAAAATGCCATTTGTTCTATCTTGCACGTAACAATAAAGCATCATTCGCTTACCATATTTAATTTCAATTTTACAAATTTGCCCTACGATAACGCAGTACTCATTTGGGCGAAGATCTTGGATAGGTGTAATTCGCGTCCTATCTTGATAACGATAAGGGAGATGAAATAGGAGATCACCGATAGTTTTAATACCACATCGGTTTAATTTGTTCACTAGGGCAGGTCCTACACCTGGTAATATTTCGCAAGTTTGTGACAGCACGATATAATAACTAAGTTAAAAGAAAGAATAATACCAGGAAATTAAGTAAGTGTTGAATTAGACGCTTAAATAAGCTATTACATCACAAAAGAGGCAAATTCGTATCTTAATGTATTCCACAGTTGCATGGTTGCTTCTAACACCGTTATAGTAACTTTTTCAAAAGAAATCTTTTGAAAAGCTAAACAACAGGAGAAGGAATGAACCGGACTGTTACCTTTACTGCAAACATGATCTTAGTTTGTATCATTGGCTTTTTGTTAGTTGTCGGTCGGGGCTTACTTATTCCATTTGTTATTGCCATTTTTATTTGGCATCTGCTCAATACCATCATTGTATCAATACAGCATATCCCTGTTTATGGTACTCATATGCCACTTTGGCTTAGGACACTAATTGCTCTTCTAATTGTAATAGCTCTATTTACAATGTTGGTAAATATTATCTCTGGTAATGTTATAGAGGTCATTGAGGTTTCGCCACGTTATCAAGAAAACCTTATGGATATTCTTAAAAATATTGATAATTTTTTCCATATTAAGATGCTTGCTCGCTTTGATAGTTTTTTAAAAGATGTAAGCGTACAAAATTTAATTGTTAATGTTTATTCTGTTTTTAGTACAATTGCAGGCTCTGCTGTGCTTATAACCTTATATGTTGTGTTTTTATTTGTTGAGCAACATTATTTAAGACAAAAAATAGATGCTCTATTTCCTCAAACGGAGCATCGAGAATTAGTAGACAATATTATCAATCATATTGTTAATGACACGCAAACCTACTTAGGTATTAAAACATTTCTAAGTGTGATAACTGCAATTACCAGCTGGCTACTAATGAAGCTTGTAGGACTCGATTTTGCGGAGTTCTGGGCTCTTTTAATTTTCTTTCTGAATTATATTCCAAATATAGGCGCTATTATTGCAACAGTTTTTCCAGCTTTATTGGCGATGATTCAATTTGATGATTGGTTACCGTTTCTTATTATCTCCCTTGGTTTTATCTTTATCCATTTCATCATCGGTAATATTATTGAACCTAGATACTTAGGCAAGTCATTACACTTAAGTCCATTAGTTATTTTATTTTCCCTTGCTCTTTGGGGGGCAATATGGGGTATATTGGGGATGTTTCTTGCGGTACCCATAACAGTGATGATGATGATTGTTTTTGCTCATTTTGATAAAACAAGGCCTCTTGCGATTATATTATCGCAAGATGGTTATATTAGAAAAGCTTATGAGAAATTACCTGTAGAAGAGTAAAAGAAATTTGAAGATATTACGACTAAAATATGTTTCTAAATAATTCTATGTGAGTATTTTAAATCTTGCTAGTTATTTTTTATTCAATTAATCTAAGTATAATACTTTGCTGAATTAACTCTAAGTAACGTAAGACACAAGGTATGCAAGGTCAATTTAAGTTTTTTAAAAAATTACCAGATAATCTCAAAATTGAAATAACTCAAAGTTTATCCCTATCTACTTTAGTAAAGTTTGCTCTAACTGCAAAGAATCATTTAGTTTTATTTAAGCCTATAATTGATGCTTCTAGACTATTACAATCTCTTGTGCGTGGTGAGCATGATGAAGTTCACCTTATGCTATATGATAATATAAATTTAATTTTTCAAAAGGGCAAAGTAACGGATTGCTCTGGACGAACTTTTGATAACATTAGTGCATTTGAATACACACTTTGGGCACTAGATAAGCACATGTGGGCTATGATGCTTAATTGCATACCTAAATATGAGGTAGGTAAAAATATATGCGCAATATTATTAACTCAATATGACCAAGTTAATACTGTAGGAATCACTTATAGACTTAATGGTAAAATAATCACCGAAAAGCATTTCGATTACGAGAATACCATTATTAAAGAATTGCAAACTCAATTGGATTTGCTGGATATACCAGGGAAGAAAAATTGGGACATTATTAATAAGCAATGGGTAGAAGGTGTTGGCGGTGCGCAAAAATTATTGCCTATGCACGTTGTTAATGAGTATGGTTCTAGGTACCCTTTTTATCCTCTACCAGATTTTATTAGACACCCTGCATCAATACATTTTGGTAATAGTAAAACTAGAGAAGAAAATTGGTTTGGTCCTGATTCCAAAATAGGCTTGGAACTCGCAGTGTATAAAGGGCGGTGGGATAAGGCTTCTTGGTCAAAAAGTACATGTAATTCGATAGTTAAACATGACTTAGCTGCTTTAAGAGCATTATTTAAATTGAGAATCCAAGACCTTATTAATCTTAAATCAAAACTTAAGAAACAGATGGATATATGCCATGATTCCCAATTTCCTAGTTTTCTATATCCAGATTATATTAAAATTTCTAAGCCTTGAGAGTTCTATTTCGACCAAAATAGATGATATTTATTTAACTTAAATGACTTGTATCCTAGGAAGCGCTTAAGTAGAAGCAAAAGCTTTGCTTCTGGCAGGAAAAAGCGCATAATAGTTGCCTTTTGATAAACGAAAAATCTGATGAAACACATTGTTGAACAGCTACTTTTAGATGCATTAGCTAAACTTAAAACACAAGGTATCATTTCGACTGAGCAGGATGTTGAAGTTAAGATTGAGCGAACAAAAGATGCTAATCACGGTGATTTTGCCACAAATTTAGCACTTATGTTAGCAAAGCCTTGTCAAAAACCACCCAGGCAAATGGCTGATCTCATTATAAATGCATTAAATCCGCATCCCTCGGTTGTACGTATCGAAATAGCGGGGCCAGGATTTATCAATTTCTTTCTAGGTAATGACGTTTTATTAGAAGTAATCGCAAAAATTTTAACAGAAAAAGAACAATTTGGTCATTCTAATCTTGGCCACAATAAAAAAGTTATTCTCGAATTTGTTTCAGCTAATCCAACAGGCCCGCTTCATGTTGGCCATGGCCGAGGTGCTGCTTTCGGCGCTACTTTATCAAATATTTTAAAAGCAGCAGGATTTAATGTAAGTAATGAGTATTATGTTAATGATGCTGGTCGGCAAATGGATATTTTAACGGCTAGTGTATGGCTTCGTTATCTTGAATTAGCAGGTGAACCAATTATATTTCCAGCAAATGCTTATCGTGGTGATTATGTTCAAGCAATTGCAGACGATTTTTTAAGTAAACATAGCCATCAATATGTTTATCCATGGTCAATTATTACAGAAGGTTTACCACCTGATGAGCCTCAGGGTGGTGATAAAGAAGCGTATATTGATGCTGTTATTTTAAGAATGAAGGCCCTGCTAGGTACAGCAAGTTTCAATTTATTTCATAAGCAAGCACTTGATTCTGTCCTTAATGATATAAAAGATGATTTAAATGAATTTGGTGTTCATTTTGATTGTTGGTTTTCAGAGCGTTCATTATTAGAAGGGAAGGCAATTGAGAAAGGTATCGATGCCTTAAAACAGGCTGGGTACACTTATGAAAAAGAGGGTGCCTTATGGTTTAAAGCGACTGCTTTTGGTGATGAAAAAGATAGAGTATTAATTCGAGCAAATGGGCAAACAACTTATTTTGCTTCAGACGTGGCTTATCATTGGGATAAATATAACCGTGGTTTTGCTAGAGTTATCGATATTTTTGGTGCTGATCATCATGGCTATGTTTCCCGGGTTCGCGCTGCTGTTACAGCATTAGGGCATGATGAACGAGCACTCGATGTTATGTTAGTTCAATTCGCAATTTTATACCGAGGTGGCGAACGCATGCAAATGTCGACTCGCAGTGGGTCCTTTGTTACCCTAAGAGAATTGCGTGAAGAAGTTGGTAATGATGCAGCTCGCTTTTTTTATGTCATGCGTAAGCCTGAACAACATATGGATTTTGATCTCGATCTAGCTAAGTCAAAATCAAATGAAAATCCAGTCTATTATATTCAGTATGCTCATGCGCGGATATGTAGCGTTTTAAGGCAATTGCAAGAGCGACAATATACGTTAAATATAGAGCAAGGCTTACAATCAATCAAGCAGTTATCCGAACCAAATGAAATAACATTATTAACCTTGTTAAGTCGTTATCCAGAAGTGATTACATTAGCGGCATCTAATTGTGAGCCTCATCAACTTGCTTATTATTTACGAGAACTAGCTAATGGCTTACATAGCTATTACAATGCAATAATTTTATTATGTGAAGATGAGTCATTACGTAACGCCCGAATGTGCCTACTTACTGCAGTACGTCAGGTGTTAGGAAATGGATTGCAATTATTAGGTGTTTCAGCCCCTGAGAGTATGTGATGGCAAAGGATTATGTTAAGCGGCCCGTAAGACAACGTCGGAATGTTCCAAAACAATTGGTTACCTTGTTAGCCTCTTTTTTGTGTGGTTATTTGACTGCTACAGTTTTTGATTTTACTAGTTTATCAGCTTGGGTTAATCAGCATGTTTTAAAACATAAAGAGTTACCTGCTGAAAAAATAAAAGTAGCTAAACAGCAAATTGTTAAACCAAAGTTCGAATTTTATACTTTACTAGCTAAAGATAATACGCCACCTGCTCCAACAGTTAATCGAATGGCTGTAGCAAGTGCTAGAAACCAACCTATACCACAACTGGTACCTAATTCAGCTATGCAAGGTGCAGCTTTACAGGGCGCAGGGAATACACAGCAAGCGCAACCCCAGGAGATAATTGGACAGCGCTCACCCATTAATTCAACGACCCAACTTCCTAATCAACACGTTCGCCAAGCGGTAGTATCAGTTGATAATAAAGGAAGTCTATTAGCTGCTCGTCATTCTAGAGAAGCATTTTTAATACAAATTGCAGCCTTTAATCGACGTCAAGATGCTGAACATTTGAAAGCAGCCTTAGTATTACGAGGTTTTGATGTAGCAATCTCACCTATTTTAAAAAATAATGTAAATTGGTATCGGGTAGTAGTTGGCCCTTTTCCTTCACGTGCTGAAGCTGAAAAGGCTCAGATTGCAGTAGCAAGGAGTGAACGTATGAAAGGGATGATCCGTAAAATTGATGTTTGAGTTTACAGCGGCAAAAATTTATGAACCTTTTTTCTTCTAAAATATGTTTGCGTTTGCTTATTTGCTTTATTTAAACCATAAATAAACCTAAAAAAAATGTATTCGCTTTGCAATAATATGTTGCAAAACCTATAACATAAGACCTTATTTCCACGACTTGCATAGCATCCGCAACAACCCCGTTTTTGTGTAGTAATTATCTACAAATTATTTTAGAATAGGGCACTTTCTTTTGGTTACCCTCCCTTAGATGAAAAAAATAACTCTCTTTCAGGAGTCTTTTCTAGTTGCTGGTATCATGTGTTTTGATAGTTGTGGCAATACAATTCAAAGTCTTCTTAAAGCTTGTATTGGTGATTGTATTAAAGAAAAACTTCTACCTCCAGATGCTCGTATTATAATAGATTCTGAACCCAGTGGTTTAGGACTTCATCGATTAACAATTACTATAGAAAGCAGCGAGGTTGATTTTTCTCCAGCAAAAAATTTTCATGCAAAACTTGTAGCTAAAATTAAAGAAGATATCATTTTTGAAGTAATTGATGACACATCAAAAGAGCAAGCAGATAATAAATACAGCAAAACCAATTGGATAAATATATTAATAAATTTGATTGCTATGGGTATTATTATTACCTTAGCGCTTGTCTTTCCACCTTCAATTTTACTGACTGCTAGTTTAACAGCAATCTCTTTTCTAGCTACAGCGTTTACCTCAAGAGAATATTTGCTTAATTTTTTTCGTAATCTACGTACTAAAAAATTAGCTAATATGTCTACTACTATTAGCCTTGGCTGGTTTTTATCTTTGGCACATACAATTTTTCATACTATAGCAATGCCTTTGGCTATTGGTTTTTCGATGGTTTTTATGAACTTTCTTATGCCAATTATGTTGATAATATGTATCAATGCCATGAATGAAATTAAACGTCTAATTTTAGAGAAATCTAAAAAGATACAACTTAAAGGAATCAACTCGTTATTTCCACAAATGTCTGAAAGATATCGTTGCTATCAATTATCCCAAAATCAATTAGAAATTTTATCTCATAAAATAGATTTAGTAATTAATAATAAAAATCAACGCTCTTCTGAAGATGTTTCCTTCGTATATGAAGAAGATAGCAATGAGTTTTTGCAACAGTTATTAAGTGCTGCAGAAGTACAAGAAGAGCACAGAAATTTATTAACAGAAGGTATGATTATTGAAGTTAAACAGGGTGAATGCTTTCCTGTAGACTGTATTTTAATTGAGGGCAATACGGTGATTGATGCGTCACTTCTAACTGGAGAGCCACAACAGAGCAAACAACTTTGGCAAAGTATTCCTGCAGGTGCAATTAACCTTGGCCAGAAAGTAACAGTATATGCTACTAAAAATACTTATAATAGTACGGTGAACAGTTTATTATTTCGTTCAAATCGTGCTAGAAATACACCTACGTTTGAAGCAATACCTCAGTTTGCATATGTCTATACCGCTTTGCTTGCAGTCGGTATTGTTGCTGCTGTTTTTGCACCGGTAGCTTTTGGCGTGATGGCGACCTCTTTAATTATGCAAAATGTGATTGGTATTTTATTTTCCGTATGCCCTTGTACCATTGCTATTGCTCATCAATTGCCAAAATTAATCAGCATCCACCATCGTAGTAGCAAAGGTATTCATCTGCGAGATGAAAGCTTAATAAGTGGGCAGGTAGATGTAATACATACTATTGTATTTGATAAAACAGGAACGTTAACTACAGGTAATTCTGTTGTTGAATCATCTGATATCCCTATAAATTCACCACTATGGCAGAGAATTTATTTGCTAGAAAAAGGATATGGTAGAGAACATCCATTAGCTAAAGCAATTCAGAAACATTATGAAACTAATACTAATAGTCAACTTCTTTTTGATGATATCAAAGAGCATAAGATAGATGAGAAAAATCGCGGGTTAAGTGCGCGTGTGCAAGAGAAATTAATTCATATAGGAAGTATCGATTATCTAAAAGATAATCATATTATTATTCCTGACCTTGATAAAACTAAAATTGAACAAGGTTTTTCAGCCGTTTATGTTGCCGAAGATGGCATTTATAAAGGTGTCATTTATGTTAAGCACGAAGTAAGAGAAGGTATTATAGAAGCGCTCTCTTATTTAAAGAGTCAAGGCAAAAAAATTATAATGCTAACAGGTGATAATTTTTTATCGGCTAAAGGGTTTAATAAGCAAATCAAGTCAATTTTTGATGAACAAGATATTTACGTGGGGCAAACCCCCCAAGATAAAGAGCAGTTTTTAAAAAAACTTATGGACGCTCCCGGCACTGATCCTAAAGGTGTATGGTTTGTAGGGGATGGCTTAAATGATGCGCCTTGCTGTCGAGTTGTTTCGGAGGAAGGTGGCGTTAGTTGTGCGATGGAATCTAGCAATAAGACCGTCTTTTTTACAGATGTTTGTTTAAACGGTTCTTTAAATTATCTATTTAAACATAATAAATTAAATCATTCTCTATACCAAAATATTATACAAAACCAAGGGATTTTAATTTATAGTACGGTGGTTTTCTTAGCTTTTATTATTAGTTTTTCTATAGCTGGCATTGCCGTACCGCCACTCATTCCTATGGCAATTATGTTGTCAACAACGCTTTTTGTTTTATTTAATGCTTATAGAAATCAACTTATTATTGATAATTCACTTGATAAGAGAGTTTCATGGCCTAAAAAGCTATTAGGTTCAAATTTATCAATTGGTTTACTACTAGGTGCAAGTACTTTACTCATTAGTAGCGTTTTAGTAGCAACTATAGTAACAGGTGGCCTTGCATTACCCGTTATCGCATTTACAGCTGGGATCGCTGCGGCCTTTAGCAGTATTTGTACTTTATCTGCGATTGGTTTGTTTTGCACATTTATTCTGTTATGTATGAGCTCTTCTCTGTCAGAAAAAAGTAATTCATTCCCAACTAAGTTAGATTTGACTAGTAAACATCAATCTAATACAAATGTAACTGTAGCTGATAGACCAATAGTTAGAGAGTTAAGCTATAAAGAATCTTTATTTAATAGAGCAGGAAATCGTAAGAATAATATTAGCCTACAGCAAGATATTAATGAAAATCTAATGTCAACTCAAAACAGTGTTATTTTTTAAATATGTACATATGTATGTTTTGCATGGGTTAAATGCAATTATAACTGTAAAAAAATTAAAAAACAGCGAATGTTTATATAAGTCTAGAAAGCTTAATCACATGCAAGTTAAATAGATACTTAACGGTTTACACAGACACGTACATCAGTCGCATTTTTAATAGCATGAGGTTTGCTAACGCTTACTGTAACCTCGTTGAGGCTAAACTCTTTCTTAATTAATTGTGCAACGTTGTCTGCTACAGTCTCAATTAAATTAAAAGAATTTGATTCAACAAACGTAGTTACTAATTCTGTTAATTTCGCATAATCAATTGTTTTATTAATATCATCATTACAATCGTTAAAATTAGTAGGGATAGAAATATTTAATACTAGACGCTGTACGATACGTTTTTCCCAGGTATGTACGCCAATTTTAGTAGCAATAGTGAGACCTGTGATTTCAAGTCTATCCATCTTAAATATCCTTTTAAAGAAAACTAGAATAACAATTCATACTCTTAAGAGCAATCATAAATGAACTTTCATAAAAATTAAAATAATCTCATTATAAAACTAAGATCTTTCAAATTTACAGTCAATTGATAATTGTGTTAATTCTAACTTACAACAATAATCAAAATTAATTTGCCATCTTAATTAAATTATCATATGTATATTATTAATATTAAATGACTTAATTTTTAATAAAGCTATAAATTAGTCGGTAATATAATTAGTAAAGTGTTTCCCACTATGTTTCAGACAAGGTACGAGCAAGCTTGTAATGCAGTATGAAGCTTAGGAGGAGAGGCTATAAAGCAACAATAAGAGAATATTAGGCTATGTTTAATTATAAAAATTTGATAGGGACGCAACAAAAACTAGCCTTAGCTAGTATAATTTCTCATCTTTATGATCCAATTGAAGCTGAAATTCCTAGTGATCCAGTATTTGTTCACTATGAAAATAATTCTTTTGTTAGATTATTTTCTAAACAGACAATTTTAGGATTACAGAATAACTTAAGAGAATGTCCTAAAATTATTGAAGAAGGCTTACAAGATAAATCATTTATAAAATTAGCGCTAAAAGAATACATACCACGTAATGAAGAAGAAATTATTTATAAAAGAATATTAACAAAAATGGTAGATGCAGGTCTTAATTTTGGGCAGATAGAAGAGGAGTGTCTAGGAATTGATGCGGCAATTTATCTGTTAACAGCTATGCCTGAAAATTCAAATATTACTTTTGAACTTAGTGATTTACCTAGAGAAATGATTTTTTTTATTGATTACATTATCGAACTTCATCAGTTAAGAGTGAATCAACAAGCAGGAGAATCTAATAATAGTATTGATGTTGAGCACAAGCCCATTAGCATTTTTGCAGAGAAAATATTAGTTTGTCTGCAAACAGCAATAATAGAAGAAAACAGGAGAAAATTACTTTCAAATGCGGGAGAAGTACTAACTAATAATCAAGTTCTTTGTCCTTATAGCCGTGATGTAATTAATGTAAAACAATCTCTAGCTAGCGCAAGCAAAGCAAAACTTTTCTTACAATTAATTGTTGCAATGGCAAAAATGAATGCATTGCAAGAACCTGAAATCGATAGTTTTTTAAAAAGGCAAAGCCCCAACTATTTGCGGGAAGCTTATCAAGCACTTAACCATTATGTTAGTAGTTATACAAGTCGTTTTACTGTAGAACAGCAAAGACTTCTCAATGATATAGGGATTAAGAAAATAATAAGTACAGATAAATATTTTAAATTAACTAAACGATATCAACATCTATGGGATGAAAATAAAAGCTTAAAAGAAAATGCGTTAGCTATACTTAGCGATTATTCTAAATTAAATACTAGTTCACCTAATTTTAGTTTATTTATGACTTGTCACTGGGATAGACATCATCATCATATAGTTAAAAAAGCAATTGTGCGCATTAAAGAAAATGATTCAATTAAACAAGTGATTTCTGATTTAGAAGACCAAGCTCAAGTGAATCCAAAATTTAACTCAGCTGGATCGTTAGTAAGGCGGTTAGAATTTATTAAATTACATTTGAAGGAATTAAACGACTTAACAAATAAAGTATTTTATATTAACAAATTAAGTTAATCTAAGTGATTTTTATTCTTATATTAAACCCTATTAACTAAATTAAGCATTTTTCTCTGAGCTAAAAATGGTAGAATGCCCTTTTTATTCTGGATTTCTATGAGTGACATCACTAACTCTCTATTAATACGGGCCCTACAACACAAGCCCATTCCTCGTACCCCAGTTTGGTTGATGCGACAAGCAGGGCGCTATTTACCAGAATATCGTCAAGTTCGTGCGCAAGCAGGGGATTTTCTAAATTTATGTAAGACCCCCGAATTAGCTTGTGAAGTTACATTGCAGCCTCTACGTCGTTATTCGCTAGATGCTGCTATAGTTTTTTCTGATATTTTAACTATTCCGGATGCTATGGGGCTTGGCTTATATTTTGCAGAAGGGGAAGGGCCTTGTTTTCAGACGCCACTTAGATCAGCAAAAGCTATTGAAGCAATTGCATTACCTAATATAGAAAAAGATTTAGCTTATGTATTCGAGGCTATTAAATTAATTCGGCGCGAGATGCCTAAAGATTTACCTTTAATAGGATTTTCTGGAAGCCCATGGACGCTTGCTTGTTACATGGTTGAAGGAAAAAGTAGCCGTCATTTTAACCAGATGATTACTTTGCTAGATAGGCATCCAGAAGTAGCTCATATTTTATTAACCAAGCTAGCGCAAACGGTAAAAGATTATTTATTTGCGCAAGTTTTAGCAGGTGTAAATGCTATTATGATTTTTGATACTTGGGGAGGCTTATTAACAACAAACTTGTATCAGCAATTTTCTTTGCAATATATGCAGCAAATTGTACATGCTTTTAAAGCGATGCATCCTAATATTCCAATCATCTTATTTACAAAAGGTGGCGGAAAATGGCTAAAAGAAATGGCAGCAACAGGCTGTGATGCCTTAAGTCTGGATTGGACTTGTGAGCTAAGCTATGCAAGAGCGCAAGTTGGTAGGGAAGTTGCTTTGCAAGGTAACTTAGAACCTGCACTCTTACTTAAAAGTGATGAAGTTATCCGTGAGAATGTAAAAAGGGTGTTAGATTCATATGGGTATGGAAGTGGGCATGTATTTAATTTAGGGCATGGTATTACACCGGATATTATGCCAGAAAAAGTAGCTGTCATGATTGAAGCAGTAGCTGAATTTAGTCCAGAATACCATAGAGATTTATGATAATTGAAAGTACTTTTAAGCCCGCATGGTGGTTGCCATCTCCCCATGCTCAAACAGTATATCCCACTTTAATGCGTAAAATTAAAGCCCCCATTGATAAAATAGAACGGGTAGAATTAATGGATGGCGATTTTGTTGATTTAGCTTGGGCCGTTAATGGGTTATCAGCTAATTCACCTTTAGTAATTTTATTACATGGTTTAGGTGGTAGTGTTAAATCACCTTATGCAGGTGGCTTAATGCATGCTATCAATAGGCAGGGCTGGCGTGTTGTCTTAATGCACTTTCGTGGTGCCAGCGGACAGCCTAATCGTCTACCTCGAGCTTATCATTCTGGTGATACAGCTGATTTTAATTTTATTGTTAATTATCTTGCCCAATTAGAACCGCATACTCTTAAAGCAGCAATAGGTATTTCTTTAGGTGGTAATGTATTACTTAAATGGCTAGGAGAAGTTGGCAACCAACAATTATTAAGCACAGCAGTTGCAGTTTCTGTTCCTTTTCAACTGCGAATTGTTGCGAATCGAATTAATCAAGGTTTCTCTCGGATTTACCAAAATCGAATTTTAGGTCGGTTGCATCAAATTTTTATTAATAAACGCGCTGGTATGACTTCTAATTTATCACCAGCTTTCAAAGATATCGAAAAATGGAAGTGTTTCTGGACATTTGACGCAAATATAACGGCACCCCTACATGGCTTTACAAGTGTGCATACTTACTACCGACAGGCAAGTTCACTTTATTATCTTCCACAAATAGCGACGCCAACTTTAATTATTCATGCTAAAGATGATCCTTTTATGACGCCTGAGGTAATTCCCCTTCCTGAGCAACTACCTGATTGTGTGACGTTAGAGCTAAGTAGAAAAGGTGGGCATGTTGGGTTTGTTAGTGGTAACATTCCAGGACGGCCTATCTACTGGTTAGATAAAAGAATTCCTAATTATCTAAAAGCTTTTCTTACTCCCTCTATTTAAGCAAAAATAAGAATGGATAAATTGCTGCACCCTAGCAAAATTTTGGTTATTATCTTGTAAATTCTGATAAGTAAATAACAAGTTTTTTTAATATAAATTCAATTTGATTATTTCATTACAGTTTTATTCTAAATTTAATTTAATTTTAAAGGAAACAGCTCAATTTAATTAATTTAAAGTAAATCTTTTAATAGAAAAGATAAGTCTACTTAATTAAAAATAAAAAAAATAAGTCATATTTTTTATCACCAGGGAGTATTCGATGTTAAGGTATAAAGATAAAGAGTTAATTAAAATTGCAGCTACTCTGGGTGGTAAAAATCAACTTAAAGGTTTTTATAAAGATCAAGAAGGGAAAGTTTATTTTGTAAAAAAGCCAACTGATCTGAAAGAATTATTTACAGAATTATTAGCAGGGTTGTTATTAAAAGAATTTAAGCAAGAAAAATTAATTGAGCCACGATATTTTGATTCTTTAATTAATGCAGATTGGATTAAATTTGAGGATGGATCTTATGGCTTAATTCAACCTAAGGTCGAGTTTACTGAACTCTATAAAATAATTGGCACAGGATATAAGGATAATTCTGATCGAAATCCACTTATAGAGATGCTAAATGGACCTAATCATTATGCACTATTAACATCACAATTTAAATCCTACTATGGTTTATCTATTGCACTTATGTTTTCTTTGCTTTTTGGTGATTACAGCGTACACAGTGGAAATATCGTTTGTTTAAATCGTTTGTCAACAGCCAATGAAAAAAAGGAAACTCAATTTGCCCGCATTGATTGGGGAGCAGCATTTCGCTATTTTAATTATTATGAAGATATTCTTAATCCTTTTGAGTATCAAGGATGGTCTAAATATAAATTAATTACAAAAGGTTATATTTTTAATTATAAAAAAATCAACGGGTTATTTACTGCAATAGCTCAAAGAGCTTTCACTTTGAGATTTAAAATTAATATTAATTGGTTGTATGATATAGTTTTAAAAGCCTTAAAAGAAATACCGCCTGATTTATTAACTTTCCTCCTACAAAAAGCATTGGCTGATTATTTAGGTTTCTCTTCATTTTCCACCATTATTTTTAGTGAAAGTAAAAATTATCACCCTTTTGCAAAAGAATTTTCAGATGTTCTGTTTAAGCGTTTAAATATGATATGCAAATTGAAAAATTTAACCGAGGAACGCTCTTTCTTATATCGAAGCGTTAGCTTTGATAATTTGATTAATATTGAAGATAATTTAACCTTTGAAAGCCAAGATAAAAGAGACCTTTTTCCTGAAAATAAAGATTCAAATAATCAAAAGATGGTAAATGAAAAATATATGGAAAAATTAATTAAAAAATTTTCTGATGAATTTCTGACTGATCCTATTTTTATGGATATTATATCTAATGGTAAAATTATAAATTTTGTGCCAGAAATTATAAAAGACTTATTAATTTTAAAAAAATTTTATACTGAAAATTTAGCATTAAATAAAAATAGAAATAATAGTCAAATTTATTCTAATTTTTTAACTATCTTTTATAGAGAGTCATTGCTTATTCGTTTGTCAGAGCAAGATCATTTAAATCAAGCCAAGAATTTATTAGGCTTGGCTTATAAATGTTTATATTTGAAAGATGTTAATTTATTTTTTTTGAGTGAAGTTTTGCAAATGCTAGACAGTTTATTTAATAGGGAAATATTAGTATCAAAAATGAATGATATATTCAGAGATGAAAACCGCTTTTTCAATTGTAAAACTTTAAGTGTTAATTTAGAAACATCAGAATTTAAGAGCCTTGTAGTATCCAATGAATTAAGGTAAATAATAATGTTTTTGATTATTTAAATTCTGGATTCAGTGCCTCATAAACTTTGCATAAAGTAACTTCATACAGCTGCTTACCGAAGCTTAAAAATTCGTAAAGGTAATTAAATTTATAATAACCTAATTGATTATTTTTTTTTACAGTGGCACAGTAATAATTGCAAGGATGTTAACTTTAAAATAAACAGGAGTTTATTATGCGAGTCAACAAATATATTGCGCCATTTATTTTAAGTCCAATCGTCGCTTTTTCAAACAGTAAAGGTAACTTTGAAAATGTTACATTTTCAATGCCTCTTGTACCAAAAAATACTATTGTTAATCATTATTCAAGTGAGTCAAATACAGGGCTACCAAATTTACTTTTAGCTAGAAAAGATTATCCCACTCAGATTGTACGGGTTAGAGGTAACGTAGAAGAATTGAAACTAACTTGTGAGGAAGTAAATAAAGAGATTGATAAGATTTTTATTAACAAAATTAATCCTGATAAATTTTATTACAATACTTATATTTTTTGCGGTTTCAATCCTGAAAATCATTATGCAATAAATTTTTCAATTCACAGTTACTTTGATCCATTAAGTAATGAAGCAATTGATTATTTACAACAATATTTAAGTCAATTTAACGGCCATGATTTACTAGGTACAAAGTTCTACGTGGAAAATGCCAGAGGGTTGGTTGCTGCCTTAACAGTTAATGTTGGAACGAAAAAATATTTAAATGGCCCATTAATTTTGTCTAGGCAGGATCATAGTAGCTTTTACTTTAATAGTAATTATGAAATGCGTCGTGAGCTTATAAGTGATATTCAGGCACGATTCTATTCTAATGATCCAGAACAATTACTGCCTTTCTTTGACAATTGGTTATTTCCACATGCCGGTAAATTTTATCACCGTATTTTACGGGATGCTAATTATATGGATGTTCAACCAGAAACAATTTTTTTAATGGATGATGAGCCTACTTTATTCGTATCAAATTTAAAGTATTATTATTCTAATGACTGTTCAACAAATCCGAACCAGCATTGCTTATAACGGTTAAAGTGACCCAAAGAGTTTCTACTGTGGGTCACTTCTTTATAATTAAAGCCAATAAATGTAACTTTAAATAATAGTGCAATTAGATTCAGCTACAGGTTGCTCTACATGCCGTGCTGCAGGCGCTCTATTAAAAAAGTTAGAAGAAATATTAGACCTATTCTGACTCTCTGAAGAAATTTGCTTAAGTTTATTAGCTATTAAATTGTTAAAGTAGTGATTTGAGAGTAATGTTTTATCGAAACTAATATGTTGGTATAAATTTGGCAACTCACTATCTAAACTTTTATCATGAACGGTAGCATAAGCTTTTGGAAAACTAGCATTCATTCGTTTTACTAGCTCATTTGCAACAGCTAAAGACATATCCCCAAAATAAATGTCAACATCTAATAGCGCATCAGTACGGTTTTCATTGCGAAACATTTCAATGTAAGAAGGATTTGCATCAATGTTAAAAGCTTTAAGTAAGGTGGCTGCAAATAATGAATAACTAAAAGGTCTTCTTAAAGCGGTGCATTGTTTTTGAAACGGTAAGAGTAAATCTTCAATAGATGTACGGTAAAAGGCGATTTGTGGATAAATTTCTTTAATTCTATCATTTTTTAACAGCATTAATACTAAATGCTGATAGCAGTCAGGTAAAATTTTCTCTATTAATGTTACCAAATTAATCTTAATGTGTGTGTCAGGGTTTACTGGTGGGGTGGCTGTATTAATACCATAATTTATATTTAAAAAATCGATCAAAGCTTGGGTATTTTTGGCTGATAAGTCCAGTTTCATTATTATGTTTTGGGCAGGAAATATTAAACTATCAGGACGTGTTGAATTCTCTCCTTCAATTGTACAGAAAGTAGGGAATTGGGATATATGTGCCATTTTTGCTAGCAAAAAACCAAAAATATTAACTTGATTTTGAGTAATACCAAATAAACTACTTAAATGATTAAGGAGAAAATTAACATACTCATAATTATAAGATGGTTTAAACTTATGGATTGCACTAGGTTCAATTGTAATGTGGCTGTTTAATGCTGCTTTTGTTAGAGCATAATGGGTTGCTTCTTGTAGCCTATCTAACCCAATCTTTTCCGCAGTTAACCCATCTCGTTTTAAGAGGCTATCTATAAAAGTCTTTTTTAATTGCATAGCTTGTCTTGTTGCTTCTAATTGTTCCTCTACCGCTGAATTATTGCTTGATAGGCTAAATTCATCTTTTAATAGGTTAATAATCGCATTAGATAAGTCAGAAGAATAATTTAACACATTATCTATAGACTCCTTATCAGTTATGCTGTCATCCCATTCTGGAGGCCTGTTATCAGATAATTCAATATATAAATATTCAATTAATGAATGAAGCCAGTCGCCGTAATGTGCAATCATTTCTCTTTGTAGTAATTCTTGTAAGGGGGTAAAGTAATTTTTTAATTCATTATTTGTATTATGACATACGAAGGCGTCGACTTGCTTTGCAAGTTTAAACAATAAGCTTTCTATATCTAACTTAAGACAGAATGTTGCGCCTACCATATTGCGCGTTATACATTCTAAAGTTAGGCTTAATTGACTTAAGTCTTTTAAAATTTTGGATTGTTTAGCTTTATTTTCTAATTTTTTATTAGCTGCTTCTTCTTTCTTAAGTTGATTAATTTGATTAGTAAGTAGGGTATAGATAACGCGATTTATTTTTTCTGGGAAGTCTTCAATGGTTGGTAATAGACTTTTATTAGAACTAAATTTATTGTTATCCTGTGTAAATTGAGCAAATTTATGCCAGCTTGAAATAATTTCTAAGGCTACTTCCTTTCTGTTTGTTATAGCAATATTCATCTTTGCTATTAAAACATTTTGTACTATATCTATGTTACAAAAATTTGCACTACCTACTACTTCTCTGCTACTGCAGGCTACGGCATAGAGTATACTAGCATTTGTAATATCGCTAAGTGCGATAGTTTTACTTTTATTATGAGCGATTGGATAGTTAACAGTGGGTAACAAATTTAATGAATAAAAACTAATTTTACCTAAATAATCAAAAATGAGCGTTAAAGAGTTATCTTTAGGTTGGTTAGGAACTAAATTTGGAAAATAATGAGCATTAGTAGGCATTGCATTTCTCCATGAAGTTTATAGTAGACTTCAGAACAAGTTCTCAATTGTCTTCTACATAACAAGGTAATTGTAAATTTTATATATAACGGGATTAACTCTTTTAATACTCTTAAGGAAACTGCTGTTTATTTTATGAAGCTAAGTTTGGCACTTTAGATTATAAATATTAAATTTAAGACTTAGTTTCTCCTTAATAGCATTGCTCATTAAGAGTTAAAGAAAGCTATAAATACTAATAAATACCTAGGCTATCCGTTATGGGCGCATAATCTATCTTAAAATAAATTTTTTCTCAATGTGTTTATTTTTTTGTAAGTGAAATTTTAAATTTAGAAAAATTAAGAGTAATAAATTTATTGATAGGAAGAAGCCAACTTAGGAAAGCTGGCTGTATTATACACAAGGTCTATTGTTTAAATTCACGGCTAAGTTTAATGGCCATTTCTAAAGATTGCTCATAATTAAGTCGGGGGTCAACTAAACTGTGATAGGCCTGTTTAAGATCAGCTTCATTTAGACCGCGCGCACCACCAATACATTCTGTCACGTTTTCACCTGTAAGTTCAAAATGTACACCACCTAGATAGCTAGACATGGAATGGTGGATAGTTAGGGCTTGCTGTAATTCCGATAAAATATTATCAAAATGACGTGTTTTAATTCCTTCTGGCGTTGTTTCTGTATTTCCATGCATAGGATCACAAGACCAGGTTACAGGAATTTTAATTCGTTTAACTTCTTCAATCAGAGGAGGTAATAAGTTACCAATATCTTTAGCGCCTAAACGAGTAATAAGCACAACTCGCCCTTCTTCGCCTTTTGGATTGATAATATTTAAAACTTCTTTAAGCCATTCGGGATTAGCAGAAGGGCCTACTTTAATTCCTATAGGGTTTTCTACGCCTCGTAAGAACTCAAGATGAGCACTATTTAATTGAGCTGTACGCATACCTATCCAGGGAAAATGAGTAGATAAATTATACCAGCCGCCATCAAGATAACGAGTTAACGCTTGTTCATAATGCAAGTGTAACGCCTCATGAGAAGTATAGAAATCAACTTTATTAATACTGCTACTGCGAATACCATCAATGGCTTCTAAAAACTCTAAAGAATCAGCAATCGATTTTACAATCTCATGGTATTCATTGGCTTGAGGTGAATGCTCTACAAAACTCAAGTCCCATTGTTGGGGGTGATTTAAATCAGCAAATCCACCACTTACTAGAGCACGAATGAAATTAAGTGTCATTGCAGCGCAACTATAGCCTTGTAACATAAGCTTAGGGTTAGGGATACGAGATTGTGCATCAAATTGCTGAGAATTGACTAAATCCCCTCGGTAGCTTGGTAATGTAATACCATTAATTGTTTCAAAATCAGAAGAGCGAGGCTTGGCATATTGGCCTGCAATACGGCCAACGCGGATAATAGGTTTACGCATACCGTAGAGCAAGATTAAGCTCATCTGAAGCATGATTTTTAATTTATTGCTAATAATTTCAGCGCGACAATCATTAAATGACTCAGCGCAGTCGCCGCCCTGTAAAATAAAGGCTTCACCACGGCCTGCCAAAGCAAGTGCTTTTTTTAAATTTTTAATCTCACCACCTGTTACAAGGGGAGGTAAAACAGATAACTGCTCAACAACACGTGCAACTTGCGCTGGATCAGGATAAGTCGCCGCCTGATGATATGAAAATTTCTGCCAAGAAATTGGCGACCATGCACTCATACAAAAACCTTTTTGCCTAGTCTGATGGCTAAGTATGCGATAAATGATTATATGCTGCAAGTAAAGGCAGAAAAAGTAGCCCTATAAGCTGCTTAAAGCATTATAGCGCTTTATAAAAAAGTTAAAATTTAATAATTTCATACAAAATAGCCGAAGTAACGTAAAAAACTTTTATTAAAGACTTGAATTTTTTACATTTACCCCCAATTTAGCTTGTCAAGTAATTGGGGAGGTTTTTAATGAGTGACAATACTACGAAAGATTGGAAAAAGTTTAAAAAAAATAATGAACATTTAGATGATGAGCTGGAGAATGAGGAATCAGTTGAAAATATTGATCTTGAAGAAGAAAAAGAAGATGCTCAAGCAGATAGTGTACTAGGCCATCCGAGTTATACTGCTTTAGAGGAACAGTTAACGTTAGCTGAACAAAAAGCACATGAAAACTGGGAAAAGGCAGTTCGAGCTGTAGCAGAGCTTGAAAATTACAGACGGCGAGCTGAGCGAGATGTTGCTAATGCGCATCGTTATGGGTTAGAAAAATTTATTACGTCACTACTTCCTGTATTAGATAGCCTTGAACAAGCATTACAAATAGCTGAAAAAGAAAAGCAAAAAGCGATGCTTGAAGGTCTAGAGCTAACTTTAAAACTATTCTTAGATGTATTAAATAAATACGAAGTGACAGCCATTGATCCCCAGGGGGAAATATTTAATCCACAAGAACATGAAGCGATGTCTATTCAAGAAGCACCTGATGCAGAGCCAAATAGTGTATTAATTGTATTTCAAAAAGGCTATAAATTAAGCGATCGAGTGATTCGACCGGCGCGCGTTATTGTGGCAAAAAAATAAATCCTAACGAAAAGATCAGTGATGACTTGAAATTGTTAAATTTTACCCCATATGTGGATCATTGCGGTTAAAACTTCTTACTTGGAGCAAAATAAATATGGCAAAAATTATTGGAATTGACCTAGGTACAACAAACTCTTGCGTAGCGATAATGGAGGGTGATAAGCCACGCGTAATAGAAAATGCAGAAGGTTTACGCACAACTCCTTCTATTGTCGCCTTTACTGATAATGATGAGATTTTAGTAGGACAATCAGCGAAGCGCCAAGCTGTAACTAATCCTGAAAATACTATTTTTGCAGCTAAGCGTCTAATTGGCCGTCGATTTGACGATTCTATCGTACAAAAAGATATTAAGATGGTCCCTTACAAGATTATTAAGGCAGATAATGGTGACGCTTGGATTAGGGTAAAAGGCCAAGATAAAGCGCCCCCGCAAATTTCTGCTGAAGTATTGCGTAAGATGAAAAAAACGGCAGAAGATTACCTTGGCGAAGAGGTTAAAGAAGCGGTCATTACCGTACCTGCTTACTTTAATGATTCACAAAGACAAGCTACAAAAGATGCTGGACGTATTGCAGGCCTTGAAGTTAAACGTATTATTAATGAGCCTACTGCTGCAGCATTAGCTTATGGAATGGATAAAAAACGTGGCGATGCAACGATTGCTGTCTATGACTTAGGTGGTGGAACATTCGATATTTCAATTATTGAAATTGCTGAAGTTGACGGTGAGCATCAATTTGAAGTATTAGCTACAAACGGGGATACTTTCTTAGGCGGAGAGGATTTTGACTTAGCGCTAATTGAATATCTAGCAGCTGAATTTAAGAAAGATACTGGCATTGACTTGCATAGTGATCCCCTTGCTTTACAACGTCTTAAAGAAGCAGCTGAAAAAGCTAAAATTGAATTATCATCATCGCAACAAACTGATGTCAATTTACCTTATATTACAGCAGACGCTTCAGGTCCTAAGCACATGAATATCAAGCTAACTCGAGCTAAGCTTGAATCACTAGTAGAAAAATTAGTAGAGCGTACTATCGAGCCTTGTAAAATTGCATTAAAAGATGCAGGACTTAATGTTTCTCAAATTAATGAAGTTATTTTAGTAGGCGGTCAAACAAGAATGCCTTTAGTACAAAAAACGGTACAAGAGCTTTTTGGTAAAGAACCCCGTAAAGATGTCAATCCAGATGAAGCAGTAGCGGTGGGCGCAGCTATCCAAGCAGCAGTATTATCTGGTGATGTAAAAGATATTCTTTTATTAGATGTAACTCCGCTATCCTTAGGTATAGAAACCCTTGGTGGAGTGATGACTAAACTTATTGAGAAAAATACCACAATTCCTACTAAAGCAACCCAAGTATTCTCTACAGCGGAAGATCGTCAAACAGCCGTGACTGTCCACGTTTTACAAGGTGAACGTGATCAAGCATCAGCGAATAAATCCTTAGGTCGTTTTGATTTATCTGATATTCCTCCAGCACCACGTGGTGTTCCACAAATTGAGGTGACGTTTGATATTGATGCTAACGGTATCCTTAATGTATCAGCTAAAGATAAAGCGACAGGTAAAGCACAATCCATTGTTATTAAAGCATCAAGTGGTTTAAGTGATGAAGAAATTAATGACATGGTTAAAGATGCGCAAGCTCATGCTGAAGAAGATAAGAAATTTAAAGAAATGGCTGCTTTGCGTAACCAAGCTGACAGCTTAATTCATAGCAGTGAAAAATCATTAGGTGATTTAGCAAATGAGCTATCGGAAGATGAAAAGCGAGGTATTGAAACGGCCATTGCGGATCTGAAAGAAGCAGTCAAAGGGGATGATAAAGCTAAAATAGAAGATAAAATGAAAATCTTAACTGATGCTTCTGGAAAAATGGCTGAGCGTATCTATGCTAAAAAATCAGCTGAAGGTCAAGGTGGTGCGGGTGGGCCGCAGCCTGATGATCAAACAGCGCATACTGAACAAGCGCCTAAAGATGACAGTGGTGTTGTTGATGCTGAATTTGAAGAAGTTCAAGACGATAAAAAATAATTTAGTTAACAAAAATTGCTTAACAAGTGGTTAATTTAAACGAAAAAGTCTCTTAATTGTGATGATAGTAAAAAGATTAATTGCACTTAAGGGACCATTTTAAACAAGATTAATTAACAGTTAAGTTAATTATGTTTGACTTAATAAAATAATATTGGGGAGGGGTGTGAAACACTCCTTTGTATTTTTACTGTTTAAATAAATGCAGTCATTAAATTAATTGGTGTAAAATATGGACCAGCGGGATTATTATGAAGTACTTGGCGTTAATCGAAACGCTGATGATAATGAAATAAAAAAAGCGTATCGCAAATTAGCGATGAAGTATCATCCTGATCGTAATCCCAATGATAATGACGCTGAAGAAAAATTCAAAGAAATTCAAAATGCCTACGCTATTTTATCTGACTCCCAGAAAAGGGCTATGTATGATCAATACGGTCACGCTGGCGTTAGCGGTGGTGCAGGAGCTGGCGGTTTTGGCTTTGGTGGATTTGGGGATGTATTTGAAGATATTTTTGAAAATATTTTCTCTGGCAGTCGCGCTCGCCAATCCAGGGCTCATCGAGGCGCTGATTTACAATTTAATGTGCAATTAACTTTAGAGGAAGCAGCGGTAGGTAAACAAATCGAAATTACCGTCCCTCGGCATGCAATCTGTCAAAACTGTGCTGGCTCAGGTGCGAAGCCTGGTTCTTCTCCTAAAAATTGTGAAACTTGTAATGGTATAGGTCAAGTACGTATTCAACAAGGGTTTTTCTCAATTCAACAAACATGCCCAAGTTGCCATGGTGAAGGTAAAGTGATTACCGAGCCTTGCACCAGCTGCCATGGTCAAGGCCGCGTTCGAGAAAGCAAAAAGCTTACTGTGAAAATTCCTGCTGGTGTTGATAATGGTGATCGAGTTCGCTTAAGTGGTGAAGGCGAAGCGGGCCTTCATGGAGGCTCGCCAGGTGATTTATACGTTCAAATAAATATTAAAGCTCATAGTATCTTTGAGCGCCATGAAAATGATCTTCATTGTGAAGTTCCCATTAGTTTTGCCACAGCAGCGTTAGGTGGCACTATCGAAGTGCCTACTTTAGAAGGTCGGGTTACTTTAAAAATCCCTGCAGAAACCCAAACGGGTAAGGTATTTCGCCTTCGTGGCAAGGGGATGAAATCAGTCAGAGGCCATGCGCCAGGTGATTTATTGTGTAGGGTTGCTGTTGAAACACCGGTTAATTTATCACGAGAGCAAAAAGATTTGCTAACTAAGTTACAAGAATCTTTAGAGAGTAGTAAGAAAACTCACTCACCAAAGTCAACTAGTTGGTTTGATGGGGTAAAAAAATTTTTTGAAGATATGAAATTTTAAGTTTTTGAAATAATTCTGCTAATTTAAATCTATGTAAATGATAAACTTCTCCTTATTTAAAGCGAGGAGAGGTTTATAATACTATACTTAATAACCTATCATTCGGTATAATATGCACTCCTTAATGTTTAAGTTTTGATTGTCTCGATATAAGGTTTTTTCTCATGGTTTATAAACCCGCAATTTTAGCGCTTGCTGATGGTACTGTTGTAGAGGGTATTTCAGTGGGTGCCAATGGTGATTGTGTGGGTGAGCTGGTATTTAATACCGCCATGACAGGATATCAAGAAATGCTCACCGATCCTTCCTATGCAAAGCAAATCGTTATGTTAACAACTGCACATGTTGGTAATACAGGATGTAATGATGAGGATATGGAAGCATCAAGAATATGGGCAGCAGGCCTTGTAATGCGTAATTACTCGCCCTTGGCAAGTAATTACCGTTCTAATCAGACGTTATCTGACTGGCTTAAAAAAAATAATATTGTTGCTATCTCAGGCGTTGATACGCGGCAATTAACAACAATCATTCGTGAAAAAGGGGCACTTGGTTGTTGTATTAGTACTAAAGTCGATAAACCAGAATTAGCGTTAGCTAAAGCAGAGTCTTTTGCTGGGTTAAATGGTACAGATTTAGCTTCTGACGTTTCACGACAGACCATTGAGCGCTGGGATCAGGGTCGTGGGGAGTGGGGCGAAGCTTCAAAACCCTTACAATATCACGTGGTTGCTTATGATTTCGGTGTTAAGCACAATATACTAAGAATTCTTTATGATAAGGGCTGTCACGTTACACTTGTGCCGGCGCAAACTAGTGCAGAGGAAGTCTTAGCTCTTAATCCAGACGGCGTTTTTTTATCTAATGGCCCAGGTGATCCTGAGGCTTGTACTTATGCTATTGAAGCGACTAAAAAATTCTTACAAACTGAAATACCAATTTTTGGTATTTGTTTAGGATTTCAAATTTTAGCGTTAGCAAGCGATGCAAAATCGATGAAAATGAAGTTTGGACATCATGGTGCTAATCATCCTGTCGTAGAAACATGCGAACCTAAACGCGTATTTATTACCAGTCAGAACCACGGTTTTACGATTGAGGAAACAACCTTATCTGATAATTGGGAGATAACCCATCGTTCTTTATTCGACCAAACGTTGCAAGGTATTAAACATAAGTTGAAACCTGCGCTTGGTTTTCAGGGTCATCCTGAAGCAAGTCCAGGTCCACATGATATAGAGATTATTTTTGATCAATTTATAACGATGATGCACAATGCTAATAATTCAAGAGGAATAAAGTGAACGAATTTCATGTCTTTACTTCAGAATCAGTCTCTGAAGGTCATCCTGATAAAATCGCCGATCAAATTTCTGATGCTATTTTAGATGCTATCATTAAAAAAGATCCTAAGGCTCGAGTTGCTTGTGAAACATTTGTAAAAACTGGCATGGTTATGATAGGCGGAGAGATTACTACTTCGGCTTGGGTTGATGTTGAAGACATTACGCGTAACGTAGTCAAAGATATTGGCTACAATAGTTCAGAAATGGGTTTTGATTGGGCTTCTTGTGCTGTTTTGTCAGCAATTGGTAAACAGTCACCTGATATTTCGCAAGGCGTCGATAACTTAGAGACTAGAATTTTAGGTGCTGGTGATCAGGGATTAATGTTTGGCTATGCAAGCCGAGAAACTGATGTATTTATGCCTGCGCCGATTGCTTACGCTCATCGTTTAATGGAGAGACAAGCTTATCTTCGGAAATCGCAAAAGTTACCTTGGCTGAGACCCGATGCTAAATGCCAACTAACATTGCATTATGAAGGAGGAAAACCTGTAGCAATTGATACAGTTGTTTTCTCAACTCAACATGACCCAGATATCCAACATGCTGATCTAATGGAAGCGGTTCATGAAGAAATCATAAAGCCTGTACTGCCAAGTCATTGGTTAACAAACAATACGCGTTATTTTATAAATCCCACCGGTCGTTTCGTTATTGGAGGGCCTCTAGGCGATTGTGGCTTAACTGGTAGAAAAATTATTGTCGATACTTATGGCGGTATGGCTAGACATGGAGGTGGCTGCTTTTCCGGTAAAGATCCATCTAAAGTAGATCGTTCTGCTGCTTATGCCGCAAGACATGTTGCAAAAAATATTGTTGCAGCCGAGATTGCAGATAAATGTGAAATTCAAGTATCTTATGCAATTGGTGTGGCGGAGCCCACTTCAATCAGTATTAATACCTTCGGAACAGGTAAATTACCTAATCAAGATATTATTAATCTAATAAATAAGCATTTTGATTTAACGCCACAAGGTATAATTGACGAGCATGATTTGTTACGTCCTATCTATCGACAGACGGCTACTTATGGTCACTATGGTCGTGATGAATTTCCCTGGGAACGATTAGATAAAGTAGATGTACTTAAACAAGCTTTATAGTAGTCAATTTCAGTTGTCTAATAGGTTATAAAAACTCTACTTTAGCCTATCTTCTAAATTAGAAGTAGGCTAAAAATTAATTATGTTAATATACTGCATCTATTAAAGGATAATTTATGAATACAACCACCGTTGCTGCAAGCAAAACCTTTAATGATTTTAAAGTAGCAGATGTTTCTCTTGCTGCATGGGGCCGTAAAGAAATTGCGATTGCTGAAACAGAAATGCCGGGGTTAATGGCGTTACGAGAAGAATTCGCAGCAGAGCAGCCACTAAAAGGCGCGCGTATCGCAGGCTGCTTACATATGACTATTCAAACAGCAGTATTAATTGAAACGTTAATTGCTTTAGGTGCTGAAGTCCGGTGGTCTTCTTGTAATATCTTCTCTACTCAAGATCATGCTGCCGCGGCTATTGCTGCAGCAGGTATTCCTGTTTTTGCCTGGAAAGGAGAAACTGAAGGTGAATATTGGTGGTGTATTGAGCAGACAATTTTAGCTAAAAATGGTTGGCGGCCCAATATGATATTGGATGATGGGGGTGATTTAACCTTTGTTATTCATGATAAATATCCTGAGTTACTGGATGACATTCGGGGTATTTCAGAAGAAACAACGACTGGCGTCGCTAGATTATATGATATGGCTAAAAAAAGTTTATTAAAAACACCAGCTATTAATGTCAATGATTCAGTTACAAAGTCAAAGTTTGATAATCTTTATGGTTGTAGAGAGTCACTGTTAGATGGTCTAAAGCGTGCTACTGATGTCATGGTTGCTGGAAAAGTAGCGCTAGTGATTGGTTATGGTGATGTTGGTAAAGGTTGTGCGCAAGCACTACGTGGTCAAGGCGCAACCGTTTTAATTGCTGAAATAGACCCTATCTGTGCGCTACAAGCAGCTATGGAAGGTTATCGAGTTGTGACCTTAGACGAGGTTGCAGAGCAGTTAGATATTGTTGTTACGGCAACTGGCAATTACCATGTTGTAACCCATGAGCATATGCTTAGGATGCGTAATCAAACCATAGTATGTAATATTGGACATTTTGATTCTGAAATTGATATTCAAAGTTTGCGGCAATATCGTTGGGAAAATATTAAACCTCAAGTCGATCATGTTATTTTTCCAGATGGTAAACGGATTATTATACTTGCTGAAGGACGCTTAGTTAATTTAGGTTGTGCGACAGGTCACCCAAGTTTTGTCATGTCTACTTCTTTTACCAATCAAGTTTTAGCGCAGATTGAATTATATAAGAATGGACATGATTATGAGCATCAAGTCTATACTTTACCAAAACATTTAGATGAAAAGGTTGCTCGCTTACATTTAAAAAGGATTGGTGCTAAGTTAACTGAATTAACCGAGCAGCAAGCTGAGTATATTGGTGTAAATGTCAATGGACCTTATAAGCCAGAGCATTATCGTTATTAATAGAACATTAAATTTATTTAAAGTTAATTACGGAAAGCTATAACATGCTGATGGATTTTATTTATTTTCTTTTGCATATAGACACTTATTTAGTAAATTTTGCTTCTACTTACGGTGTCTGGACTTATTTGGTCTTGTTTGCAGTTATTTTTTGTGAAACGGGGTTGATTATTACCCCTTTTTTACCAGGTGATTCATTGCTTTTCGTGGTTGGTAGTTTTGCCGCTTATCCATCTAGCCCGCTTAATATCATTTTTCTTTTCTTATTATTAAGTGGTGCTTCTATCTTAGGAAATCAAGTTAATTACTTAATAGGAAGGGTAATTGGGCCACGTGTTTTTACGGCCAAAGATTCTTGGTTTTTTAATAGAAAACATCTTGAGCGAGCGCATCAATTTTATGAAAAAAATGGTGGAAAAACGATTTTTTTAGCTCGTTTTTTACCTATTATTCGTACTTTTGTTCCTTTTATTGCTGGAGTAAGTTATATGAGTCCAGTGAAATTCTCTTATTATAATATTTTAAGCGCTGTAGTTTGGGTAGGAAGTTTATTATTTTTTGGCTATTTTTTTGGCAGCATTCCAATCATTAAAGAAAATTTTTCTATTGTTATTTATAGTATAATTATTCTTTCGTGCTTGCCGCCGGTAGTTACATTTATAGTGGCTCAAAATAAAAAATAGACAATAATTAAAAAAACTAAGATATATTTAAAAATCTGATCCTGTCTTAACATGCTACGGTTTTATCCTATCTTACGTACCGCGGCTTCATTCTCATGCTCTACGTCCTGCAACTTGTTCGCGGGATCCAGTGATGTAGCAAGATTCCTAGATTCCGCTAACAAGTCGCGGAACGTAGACGAAAGAGAGCTGAAGCTCCTAAACAATTACGCTTCTTTATGCTCACATCCTGTAGCTGATCTTCCTACTCAACGACGTCCTGCGGCGTGTCCGCAGGATCCAGTAATGTCTCTAGATTTCTAAATTTAGCGAACAAGTTACGGAATATAAGATAAGATGAAGCAGAACGTCCTACTTCGACTTCAGGCTTTTTTAAAAGTATACACACTAATTAAAGCTAATAAATTTTGGTTAAATTAAATTATTAAGCACTTGTTATTTATATCAAAATTTTATTATTTTGCTCGTTTAAATAAAAATAGAGATTAGAAGATATTTTTTCTTATCCAGAAATCTTATTTTAAATTAAGCTAGAATTAATAATAGACATACAATTTACCATTAAAATTATCTCTAGTTATTATTTATCTACCACACTATATTTAAGTTAAGCCAACTATTTTAAAGCAAATTTTATACTTAAGTTATTTTACAATGATTATGCATAGTTTAATTAATTAAAGGTATAAACTATGAAAAATGTAAGTAAACCAGACGCAGCAACCTCTAAAGAAAGTAAATATATTGATTTATTAAGCATTGATGAATTGGAGCTTAAAAATAATAAGGCAAAATTCCAAGCAAAACAGGTTTCTAATAATTGCAACCATACTGTATTTATTGGTTTATTAACGAAAGATGGTATTTTTACATATGTCAATAAACTTGCTTTTGATTTAATTGGTATGAAAGCTGAGGAAGTTTTAGATAAACCCTTACCTAATATTCCTTGCTGGTCATCTTCTATTGTGAATCGTAAGCTTCTACATAGAGCCATTAAATTGGCTGCAAAAGGCGATACAATCCATTTTGAAATTTATATTCGAGATAAACATGGCAAGATGTGTATTTCCAACTTTTTCTTATATCCTCTATTTAATTCTAAGGGGGAGGTAAGTTATCTAGTTCCTGCGATTGAAGATATTACTTCTCGACATTATCTAGAGTCAAACTTACAATTAACTCAATTTGCAGTGGATCATGCTGATGACGCGATAATACAAATCGGTGCTGATGGTAAAGTTAAGTATGCTAATGAATCTGCTTGCCGCCATTTAGGTTATTCTCACAAACAGTTAATTGGTATGTCAATTGAAGAATTTGATATTAATAGTAGAGAAATTGATTGGCCATCACAGTGGAATATTTTAAAGTCACAAGGTTCTAGGCGTAGTGAGTCTATTCACTCCCATTCAGATGGGCGAAAAATTCCTGTCGAAATTTCCGCAACTTATTTTGAATATCATGGCGAAGGGTATTGTTTTCTCTATATAAAAGATATCAGTGAGCAAAAAGCGGATGCTAAACGGATTGAGTATTTAACGCATTATGATCATATGACGCGATTACCAAATCGAGTGTTATTTACTGAGCGTCTCAATGAAGCAATTAATATTGCTGCAAAGAATGAGACTAAATTAGTCATCTTTTGTCTAGGGCTAGATCGATTTAAATTGGTTAATGATACCTTAGGCAATGTTAGTGGCGATGAAGTTTTACAAATTACAGCTAATCGACTCATTTCAATTGTGCGTGATATGGATACAGTTGCTCGCATCGGGGGCGATGAATTTGCTGTGTTATTGGCAAAAAGTCCACAAAATAATGATGATATTGTACATACTGCTCAGCGCATCTTAGATGTTTTCAACCAGCCTTATTTAATTAATCGGCAAGAAATTTATATTATGTGTAGTATTGGCATTGCTACTTATCCTAAGGGTGGTAGGGATGCTGATGAAATTTTAAAAAATGCAAGTGCTGCTCTACAACAATCCAAAAAGCAAGGTGGCAATAACTATTGCGTTTATACATCCAATTCTTGTAATCGCGATCCGGCGCGCTGGTATTGGGAAGCAGATTTAAGAAATGCTTTGAAAAATAACCAGTTTGAGATCCATTATCAACCTCGAGTTGAGTCTAATACAGGTCGAATATTTGGTGCGGAAGCCTTACTTAGATGGCGTCATCCTTCAAAAGGTTTAATTTTACCTGATCAATTTATAAATATTGCAGAGGAAACAGGCTTAATATTGCCTATAGGAGATTGGGTATTACGTAATGCTATTAAACAGCGTAAAGCTTGGGCTGAACAAGGTATTCCATTAGCAAGACTCGGTATTAACCTATCAGCTCGCCAATTTCGCCAAAGAAATTTAGCTCAAACGATAGAAGCTATTTTTGAAGAGGTTAAGCTTAATCCAGACCTCATAGAACTAGAGTTAACTGAAAGTTTAATTATGCAAGATGTAGCACAAGCAATTCAAATTATGAATGAATTAAAACAACTGGGCGTTCATATTGCATTAGATGATTTTGGAACAGGTTATTCAAGTTTGAGTTATTTGCGTTATTTTCCTATCGATACTTTAAAAATTGATCGTTCTTTTGTTAATGAAATTACCTTTGATAAAAATAGTGTCGCTATCGCTGAAGCCATCATTATTATGGCACATCGTTTAAATTTAACTGTCATTGCTGAAGGGGTAGAAACGTTTGAGCAGCTTATGGTCTTGCGTCAGGGAGGTTGTGATCAAATACAAGGTTTTCATTTTTCAAAAGCATTACCATCCGAAGAGATGACGATGTTATTGGCTAGCGAAGTAGCTGTAAAAAATTGGGGCGAAGCGTATACCTATCGTCATTAAACTTAATAAAAGGAGTTTGCTATGAAGTGGATTATTCTTGCTAATACTAATGAGTGTCGTATCTATTACTATGATAAAAAAAGCAATATACGTGTGTATAAAGAAATTAGTCATCCTGAAAATAAATTAAAAAATCAAGATTTAGATACTGATAAGCCTGGACGCTACGCTATTAGTGGTAGCGCAACTCGTGGTACTTTTACTGAAAGAAATAGTAGTATTGATTATAATATTGACCGCTTTGCCCATGAAATTGCTCAAGAATTAGAACAAGCTGACAATCATAATCAGTATGAAGCCGTAACATTAATTATGCCGGCACAACTATATGGGCTTGTTCATCATTATTTATCTAATAAAATTCAAAATAAAATTAAACAGGTTATTCAAAAAAATATAATGAATTTACCTGAACAAGAACTTGCTGATTATTTAAAAAAAGCTGGTTAATTTACTACTAAGCCAGCTATTTCTTGTATTTGTAAGGTACATATACTGGCTCCCAGATATGACTCTTTATGCATGTCTCAATTTCATCATCACTCATAGGTTTTGCTAAATTGTCTCTTACAGCTTCCTTAGCTACTGCTAAAGCGACTTGATAAGACACTTCTCTAACTTGAGTTAAGGGAGGTAGTAAATTCGCTTCAGGATCTTTTTGCGCTGGTGAGCAATTGGCAAGTGCTTTTGCTGCTACCATAAACATTTTGTCTGTCACATGCCGTGCTTGAACTGATATTAAACCTAAACCCATACCTGGAAAAATATAAACATTATTGGTTTGATCTACCCGAAATAATTTGCCGTTTTTAACAATATTACCAAAGGGACTTCCTGTTCCAATAACAGCTCGGCTTTCCGTCCAAAGCATTAAATCGGTGGGTGTTGCTTCGCTATGCGTAATAGGATTAGATAGGGGGAGAATAATAGGCTGTTTAACATGCGATGCCATTTCTCGAATAATTTCTTCTGTAAATAATCCTGGCTGCCCTGATACACCTAATAATGCATGAGGATGTAAATTTTTAATGACATCTAAAAGACTTATGTTATTTTTATTTTCAAGTTTCCAGTCCGCGATTGCTGCTCGTGTTTGCGTTAGTTGTTGCTGAAAGGGTAATAAATCCTTCATTTCATCAAGTAATAGGCCATTTCGATCAACCATAAAAATACGTTTACGTGCTTCTTTTTCAGATAATCCATCTTCCATCATGGCATGAATAATTAATTCTGCTATGCCACAACCTGCTGTACCTGCACCTAAAATAGCTATGCGTTGTTCACCTAATGGGATACGAGTAACTTGTACAGCTGATAAAAGTGTGCCTGTTGCAATAGCGGCAGTTCCTTGCACATCGTCGTTAAATGTACAAAGTTTATTGCGATACTTATCTAATAAACGAGTTGCATTTTGCAGTGCAAAATCTTCCCACTGTAATAAGATGTGAGGAAAGCGTTTCTTTATGGCTTTGATAAATGCATCAACAAAATCATCATATTCTTGACCGCGGATGCGTTCATGTCGCCAGCCAATGTATAGGGGATCATTAATAAGGTCCGGGTTATTTGTCCCTGTATCAAGTAATATAGGTAGAGTTGCACTTGGATGAATACCAGAGCAAGCACAATAGAGCGCAAGTTTACCAATAGGAATGCCCATTCCACCAGCGCCTTGATCGCCTAATCCTAAAATACGTTCCCCATCTGAAACGACGATGGCTTTAACAGAATCAAAATGCGGATTTGCTAAAATCTGATCAATGCGTTTTCTATCAGGGTAGGCAATAAAAACCCCACGCGGACGACGATAAATATGACTAAAGGATTGACAGGCTTCACCTACAACAGGAGTATAAACGATAGGCATAATTTCAGTAATATGTTCAATAAGCAAACTGTAATAAAGCGTTTCATTAGAATCTTGTAAATCGCGTAAATAAATATATTTTTCCAGATCTGTTTTTCTACTGCGAAAAGCTTCGTAAGAACGTGCCCGCTGTTGTTCCATTGTACTTACCTCTGGCGGAAGTAAGCCAAATAAGTTGAATTCTTCTCGTTCTTCATTCGTAAACGCAGAACCTTTATTTAAGAGAGGATTTAAAATAAGATTAAAGTCTGTAACGCTGATTTCCTCTACATTCTTTTTATGTACTTTATGCTTCATTACAGCCTCCTGACTATTTTTTAAAACATCTAAAAGAATATAATAAAATTAATAGTACAAAAAATTGACAAAATCATGTGTTTTACTATAATTAAAGTGTAGATCAATTAAAGACTTTTATGTTTTTAATCTGATCTTAAAGAAACCACCTTCGGGTGGTTTCTGCATTTAGAGACAGGCCAGTGAACCGATGTTTAATTGATAAAATTGAGAAATTACATTATGTTATTTTTTGTGCAACTACCCTAAAGTTAATTTGTACCTCATCTTTAACCGTACTCACATCCGACCATTCACCTTGCCCAACTCCAAAAAGAGTTCGCTTAATCGTAGTATTTCCTTCAACTACTGTATAACCCCTATTATTTTCGTCTGCTGTAAAAGTTAGGATCGTAGGTACGGTTTTATTGCGAATAGTTAATAATCCATCTGCTGTATAAGTATTTTTGTTAACTTTATTAAAATGAGTCGCTTTAAAATTTGCGATAGGAAATTTTTTAACATCAAACCAGTCCGCTGATAGTAACATTGTAATTAAGTCATGATAAGAAGCACTTAATGAAGCTATATCGATATTTATATTAATGCGACTAGATGCATATTGCTCCGCATCAGCTATGATCTCACCATCGAAGCGCTTAAATTGGCCAGACACAGGTGCATTATTTTGAATTGCAGTAAAAGTAATGCTGCTTTGATCAGGTAAAATTTCCCATTTGGATAAATTATTAGCAAAAAGCAGAGAAGAGAAAGAAACTAGGCTAATAATTCCTAGTAGTCTTAATGACCAATTCATGGCAACATTCTCCGTATCGTATCATCTTTATCATAAAAATGATGTTTTAGCGCAGCAAATACATGCAATGTAATAAGTGCAATTAAAATATACGCTAAGAGTTCATGTGCTTGAGCAAAAAAGTCACGCCAGTAATCATTGGGCGCAATGAGGTTGGGAAGCGTAAATAAACCGAAGAAGGAAACTGGAAAGCCTGCTGCAGATGACATCAGCCAACCGGTAAGAGGCATTGCAAACAACAGAATATAAAGCAACCAATGGACAGTTAAAGCAGCATTTCTCTCCCAGCGGGGGATCGTTAATTGGGGCGTGATATTTATAAATCGCCATAGAACTCTTAGAGTAACCAAAGTTAAAACCACGACCCCAAATGCTTTATGTAGGCCGTATAATCTTAGTTTTTCAGGGCTTGTGTCTAGAGAAACCATATATAAGCCAACACATAGCATGGCAATTACAATAATAGCTAAAAGCCAATGCAAGATAATAGCAACTAGGCCATAATGAGAACTAGTGTTTTTTATATCCATGATTATACCTTATAATGTAGGCTGGCTATCTTGATATGCTTCAGCGCCAATTTCAATTTTTACATCATCTCCTAAGGCATCTTGTAAGTTAGTCATACCAAAATCAGAACGCTTAATTGTTGTTGTAGCTGAAAATCCTGCAGTCATTCTTTCTTTCATGGGATGTTTACCCATTTTATTTAGAATGACATCTAAAGTAACTGGTTTCGTAATACCATGTAGAGTTAATGTCCCATGAACTTTAGCTGTATTTTTGCCAGTAATATCAATCTGTTTGCTTGAAAAAGTCGCAATAGGATATTGTGCTGTATCAAAGAAAAGTTTTTCCCGTAAGTGCTTATCAAGTTCAGGAATGCCTGTAATAACATTATCAAGTTTAATATTGGCAATGACTTTACTATTTTGAGGATTTTTAGGATCGAGCATAATTTCGCCATTAACAAACCATTTGCCTGTTTGATAAGAAAATCCTAAATGTTTAATAGTCCATTGAACATAGGTGTGTTGATCATCAAATATCCATTTTTCAGCAGCAGATGCAGAAAGAGTAGTGAGAATAAATAGTAGCCCAATAAAACGCTTTAAAAAAATAAGCATAACTAACTCCAATGTCAGTAAAATTTTTGCAAAATCCTTCGGCAACATTACCTTAGCAAGGTAGTATTAAATTGTCATTTAATTTATTATCATTTAAAACTTTGTCTTGAATGATTATATACTTGGCTTGTAATAAATTTACAAGGATTCTATTTTTTTATCTCTTTTAAATACAATTTCTTATGTATATTTTGACTATCACTTTTTTTAACGAGTCAATAGAAAAATTATCGCAATTTATATTTTACAAATAGGGGTTAACACGGCTAATATAAAAAAGGAATCACATAGGCTGTACGGAGGATTCGTATAACTTTTCCTTTAACTCAAGGAGTGACATATGTCTTTATTAGGATGGGCACTATTATTTTTAATAATAGCCATTATTGCAGGTGCTTTTGGTTTTAGAGGGGCTGCTTCAGCTGCTTCAGGTATTGCTAAGGTACTCTTCTTTATATTTATCGTTATATTCTTAATTTTCTTAGTTATGGGATTGTTAGGTGGCGGCACGCCTACAGTGGTCACGCCTTAGATTTTATGAGATAGCCGCATATAGCGGCTATTTTACAGGCACAAGTAGATTATCAGAATTGAGGTCTGGATGAATCAATTTAGTCTTTGACTTAGCATATATTCCGTGCTTAAGAATGCCTGTTTCACCTTTTGGTGTTAAAGAGTCAGTAGTTGGGACTGAAGGACCGGGAAAGATTGCTATGGAGTTTGCTTCGTCATACAAGGCACGTTTTTCAGTAAGTTTATCTATGTCTTCTTGGATTTGCTTAAGTCTGGACTCTGTAACCCCCATTCTCTCTAAGCGTTCAACTTGACTTTCTTGCCTATCTAACAAGTCACGATATCGATTATTACTCTGTTCTAACTGCTCTTTTACTTCCTGTAATTCTTTTTCTAATTCTTGCACTCTATTATTAATAAGTAGAGCATTTTGCTCACTGGTATCGATTATCATAGCAATTTTCTTTTGGAAAAATTCGCGTTTATTATTATCATCAATCACTGTACCGGATAAAGTTTTAACAGTAGTTTGTAGAGTCGTAGCAACATCTTTAGCCTTTTTTACTTCTGCTTCCATAGAAAGTCTAACATAAGCAAGTTCAGCTACTTTTTCGTTAAGCTGCTCTCGGCTTTTTTCATAATCTTTCCTAACTTGCATTAATTCAAGCTCATTTTTTTTCAATAACTCTTCACTATCTGCCGCTGTTTGCCTAAGTCGAGCCGCTTCTTGCTCCAATTTTTCTTGAGTTCCGCGTAATAGTTTTTCAGTAAGAACAAAAATCTCTACTTGATTACTCAATGTTTCTAATCTGTCATTAAGTAAGCCTATATTGCCAGCTAATTTATCATTTTGTTCTTTAAATTTTTCAAGTTCTTGAGAGAGTTCTAATCGAATTTTATCTAATGCTGAAATGGTAATTGCTAATATGTCTGCTAAGCTAAAAATTCCCTTTTTTAATTCTTCAGTTATATTTTTATTGTAATTGTGGTGGTCATCAAGAATAATACTGCCAGTTGTATAAACAGCTACCGTTGCGCCACTTAAAGCTAATAATGCTCCTAGCTGTGCTGCAATACCTGCTGCAAGAGTAGGCACAGTTAATACGGCACCACCTACAAGTTTTTGCCACAATGGCAATCCTCCCCAATAATCGGCTGCTTTAGTAACTAAGCTTCTATTTCTAGACAAAATATCGATAATTTCAGCAAGATTCTTTTTTATTTGGGAAAGATGTTCTTGAGTTAAGGCTATTTTTTGCAGATTATCTTGCTCATTTTTATATGATTCACGGATAACTACCTCAGATAGTGGGTTTTCAGCAAGCTCTACGCCACCAACAAGATCTTCTTCTTTAGTTCCCATGACGACTCCTTGTTGTATTTTTTTCCTTTGAAACTTATTTATAAGCATAAAATTGAATAGAGTGCAAGGAAAAATTCATCTTGCATAAATTTAATAAAATTGTCTCCTGTAAATATAGCTGCTGAAGATTGAAGACAAATTAAATAATTATATTGGCGTTCTTGCATAACCTGGGTCTGCGCGTTGTAAACGTTTTTGCAGTGCTCCTACACCATATAAACGCCGCTCCTCAAACCTTTACGCCTTGCACTAAAGCAAAATTCACAAGTTATGTAAGAACTCTATTTCTTTAATGATAGTTAATCTTCAACAATTTAGAGCAAGATTTGATTAATTTCAGTAAAATTAAATTGTGTGCGGTTGTATCCAACCAAAACTGAATGCTAAAAAAAGAAAAATAAATAAGGCCAGGGATAAGCCGATACGCCAAGTTAAAGCTTTAACAGTTCGCTTTGTTTTACCTTCATCACGAACTAAAAAAATCAAACTGCTACCTAATGCAGCTAAAATGATAAACATAACACTAATAATAAAAATTTTGGTGAACATTTGTTATACTCCCCGATTTATTACAACGCTTTATTTGTTAATTATCTAAAATAGTTAGCAAGAATTACTTATTTAGATGGTTTTAACATTTATTCGCTTAGGAAAAAGAATGGCCAGTTTAACTTGTTTTTATCGTCGTTTCACCTTTAATTGGCTATGGATAATAGGTGTTATTTTCTTAAGTTCATTTTTTATCTATTTAGGGATATGGCAGTTAAATCGTGCTGATGAGAAAAAAAACATGCTAATAAGGGAGGAGTACTTATCAGCAAAGGCGCCTATTAAATGGCAGACTAATATTAAACCACAGCAATACCAACAAATTACTGTTCAAGGTCAATACCTTCCTCAAACATTTTTATTAGATAATCAGCATCATGAGCATCAATTTGGCTATAATGTTTTAACGCCGCTTCTGCTTTCCGATGGAAAAGTTATTTTAATTGATCGAGGCTGGATTAAAGGGGATTTGGACAGACGCAAACTTCCAACAATTACTTCGCTAAATAAGTCATTGCAATTACTAGGTCAAGTTTATTATCCTTCTTCCAAAAACTGGGTTCTAGGCCAAATTTTAGAAAAAAAGACGCCTAATTTAGCTGTTATAGAGCAAATAGATTCTGTAAAAATTAGCCAATTTTTGCATAAATCTGTTTATCCATTTATCATTCGCTTAAATAAATTGGAAAAGGATGGCTATATCCGTGAATGGGCAATTATTTCTATGCCTCCGGGGCGCCATAAAGCTTACGCGTTGCAGTGGTTTGCTATGGCATTGGTTATTTGGTTGATTTTTATTGGGTTAAGTTTAAAGAAGACTAATGAATAAAATACGAAAGAATAATTATGTTACATTGCTAATTCTGACATTAATTTTTGTTTTTCCAGGGGCTGCAGCTTATTTATTTTATACTCACCCCCATTGGTTACAGGGACAATCAATTAATAAAGGGGAGTTGTTAAATCCTCCAGAGCTGTTAGAAAACATTCATGAGCAACCCAAATGGCGTTTAGTTTTATGGATACCCCATGACTGTAAGAAAAATTGTTTAACTCAAATTGATAAATTAGCTCGCATTCGCTTAGCTTTAGGTAGACGTCTCTTAAATGTAGATGAATTAATTATTATGAATGATCAAAATCAATTTCCCTACTCGCTTAATGATCGTCTACATGAGCAAGATATTCACTTATTGTTAATTTCCAAAGCTCAACAAGATAGGCAGAAAAAGCTTGATAATCATATGCGTATCTTTATTGCTAATCCGAATAATTACTTGGTTTTGGCTTATAAGCCAGCTACAAGTCCTGAAGATATCTTTCATGATCTTCAAAAGTTATTGCACGCAAATGAGAAAGGTAATTGATGTTTAAAAAAAATTCCAAATTAGAACTTTATATAGTAACCAGCGCGGTAGTGCTTGCATTAACGGTTGTTATGTTAGGCGCTTATACCCGTTTAACAAATGCTGGTCTCGGATGTCCAGATTGGCCAGGCTGCTATGGTCACTTAGTTTTACCAAGCGCTAATCAGGACTTAACTAAAGCTCAATTAAACTATCCGCAAGTCCCTATTGAAGCTAGTAAAGCTTGGACAGAAATGGTACATCGCTATGCCGCTGGCTTGTTAACTCTATTTATTTTTACCATTGGTTTTTACAATTTATGGTTATTATACAAAGATAAGACGCAGGCAAAGCTTCTACCTATAATGCTTATGCTATTAGTTTTATTTCAAGCAGCTTTAGGTATGTGGACTGTAACTTTAAAATTATTACCTATTGTTGTAATGGCTCACTTGTTAGGTGGTATATTAATTTTTTCTTTACTTTTCCGTTTAAGAATACAATTAAATCATTCCTCAACTTCTTTACGACAATTATCATTATGGCAATTTTGGATTAGTTTAGGCATAGGGCTAATTTTCTGTCAGATTGCGTTAGGTGGTTGGGTGAGCGCAAATTATGCAGGAATTGCTTGTATAGGTTTTCCTCAATGTAATGGTCAGTGGTGGCCACCACTACATATGGCTCAAGGTTTTCATCTATTTTCAACAGTTGGTGCTAATTATCAAGGTGGTTTATTAGAAAATGAAGTAAGGATTACAATTCAATTTATTCATAGGTTAGGCGCGTTTGTTGTTGCATTCTATATGATATCCTTGGCGGCGGTAATCTTATGGAAGGTAAAAGATAAAGCTATGCGAGTGCTGGCTATCTTAATTATTTTATTAATTCTTATACAAATTACCTTAGGCGCCTTAAATGTAATTTACTTATTACCTTTAAGTATTGCTGTTGCACATAATGGTATTGCTGCATTATTATTAGCAACCTCATTATCTATGCTTTACTTTACTCAAAGGAGAATTAAGTAATGTCTTCTAATGAGTCAACTTTATCACCCGTAATATGGCGAGATTATCTCGAGTTATGTAAGCCACGTGTTGTTGCTTTAATGCTTTTAACTGTCATAGTAGGGATGTTCTTGGCCACGCCTGGTTGGGTGCCTTTAGCAACACTTTCTGCTACTTTATTAGGGGTAGGATGTTGTGCTGGTAGTGCTGCTGCTATTAATCATTTAGTAGATAAACGGATTGATGCGCTAATGCAACGTACTAGTAAAAGGCCAGTCGCACAAGGAAGAGTATCTGTCAAACAAGCATCCTATTTTGCTTTGATACTAGGTACAATTGGACTCTTTATTTTAGTTGTTTTTGTTAATTTATTAACCGCAGTTATGACTTTTATTACTTTAATAGGTTATGCTGGAATTTACACAGGTTATCTTAAACGAGCAACGCCACAGAATATCGTTATTGGTGGGTTAGCAGGGGCTGCGCCTCCTTTACTTGGCTGGACAGCCATTACCAATCAACTTGATCCACAAGCTCTCCTACTTGTTTTAATTATTTTTACTTGGACGCCGCCTCATTTTTGGGCACTAGCAATCTATCGCCTTAAAGAGTATAGAAATGCAGCTATTCCTATGTTGCCAGTAACTCATGGTGTAGCATTTACCAAATTAAACATCTTGTTATACACTATCTTGCTTTTACCCGTAAGTATGTTGCCATTTATAGTAGGTATGAGTGGTGGCTTATATTTAATTGGTGCACTTTTATTAGGGGCACGTTTTCTATATTGGGCAATTTTTCTTTATTTGAAAGAAGAGCCTATTATTGCGATGCGTACCTTTCGCTTTTCTATTATCTATCTAATGATGTTATTTATTTTCTTATTACTAGATCATTATATGGTTTAGCGTTGAAAATAAAACAATAGTTGTAATTTAACTTTATCAACTTTTAATTAAGTAAAATGGATTTCCAGCTTGGAGGAGTAAAATGCCAATGAAAAAAAGAGTTGTACTAGGTAGCGTTTTTGCTGTTATAGCATTAGTAATGGGTATAACAATGTCAAACTCTCTTTATAAAGAGAAAAAAATAGACCCCGAACAATTTCATGGCACCTTGTTACAAAAACCCAGGGAAATACAACAGTTTAATCTTATCGGAGTAGATAATCAGCCATTTAATAATAAAAGTCTCCATGGTAAATGGACAATGGTATTCTTTGGATTTACTAGTTGCGGTTATTTATGTCCAACGACCTTGAGTGAATTAGCTAAAATGTACCGTATCCTTGAACAAGAACACATTAAACCTTTGCCACAAGTCGTCATGATTTCCATTGACCCTAATCGAGATTCGTTAGATAAATTAAAAAATTACGTTAGTAACTTTGATTCTCATTTTTATGGTGCTCGTGGTGAAGAATCAATAGTTAAGAAAATGACTCATGAAATGGGCGTGGCTTATAGCAAGGTCAGCTTGCCTAACGCAACCGATGCAGAAAACTATGATATGCAACACAGCGGCGCTGTTATGTTATTTAATCCAAAAGGTGAGTTAAGCGCATTTTTCACTACTCCTCATCAAGCTACCTTACTTGCTAAAGATTATCAGCTTTTAGTAGGTTAAATGGCTTAAATAGTAAAATCTAATTATAAAATGTATTTTCTTTTGAGCAATAAAGGATATAATTTGCCTTTACTGCTCAATTAATTGTATTCCCGACTATTAATTTATTAATATTCTCTTAGTAGATATTTGTCAGGCTATACTTAATTTAAAGTAATGTTTAATAAATTTAGTTGTCCTATGCCTAACTAATTAATTTTTAAAAATAAAAAGACATGAATTGGTTTTGTGGTAGTAGCCGCAATAAAATTATTTAGGAATGACTTATATGCAAATTGCGATTTTAGCCACTAACCCTCAATTATATTCTCATCAGCGCTTAAAACAAGCGGGAGAAGAGGCAGGACATAAAGTCCATATTATTAATCCTCTTTATTGCTATATGAACGTTGCAACTTCTTGCCCTAAAGTTCATTACCGTGGAGGGGAGCCCTTGCCTCAATATGATGCGGTTATCCCTCGAATTGGCTCATCCATTACCTATTATGGAACAGCTGTATTAAGGCATATGGAAACCATGGGCATGTATACTTTAAATGAATCGCTTGCCATTTCTCGTTCAAGAGATAAATTTCGTGCCTTACAATTATTGGCAAGAAAAGGTCTTCCTTTACCGCTGACAAGCTTTGCTCAATCACCTGATGATACTGAGGATTTAATCCGTATGGTAGGAGGCGCTCCTCTAGTCATTAAATTACTTGAAGGTACACAAGGAAAGGGAGTGATTTTAGCTGATAGTCATCAATCGGCAGTTAGTATTATTAACGCGTTTAAAGAGATGTCTGCTAACATTTTAGTACAAGAATTCATAGAAGAATCAAGAGGGACTGATATACGGTGTTTTGTTATTGGCGATAAGGTTGTAGCTGCCGTTAAACGACAAGCAAAGGAAGGAGACTTTCGAGCCAATGTGCATCAAGGAGGAAAAGCAATTAGAGTCATATTAACGCCACAAGAACGTGCGATCGCCGTGGGCGCTGCAAAAACAATGGGTTTAAAGGTCGCCGGGGTAGATTTAATTCGTTCAAACCATGGGCCTTTAATTTTAGAAATTAACTCCTCACCTGGCCTTGAAGGAATAGAGAAAGCTACTAACGTTAATATTGCTGGGAAAATAATTCAATATATTGAGAAGCATGCTAAGCCTAAGACATCTAAGCAAAGATTCCAAGGGTAATAAAAAGAAGGAAATTAGGAGTCTTTTCTCTTTTTAAGATCGCTTTTCCCTAATAACCATTCTGCATTAACTTCTAGTTCGTCAGCTAATATATTTAATAGATTTGGATCAGGAATAGCAGCGCCATTTAAATATGCTTCAGCTTTAAATCTAGGTACTTTTAACAATTTAGAAAATACTTCAACACGTTCATTTGCTAAAAGTGGAACACCTATGCTATCTAATTCTCTATTTAGCCTATCGGCAAATCGCTTATTGGACATGCTCGCTCCAAATATTTTTGACTATTAATTTCTATAGCATAAAAAAAGGGTTTTGCAATAATTTTAAGACTCGACTATAAGCTTATAATAATGGCCGAGAATAAATAAGTTAGAGTTTAGACTTAATTTATTTCTAAATGGAGCAAAAAGTGGACTCATTAATTACCCTGGTTTTGTTAGCAATCTTTGCAATTGCATTCGTATTGGCTGGTGTAAAAGTAGTTCCTCAGTCCGAGGAATGGACTGTTGAGAGATTTGGGCGTTATACACATACCTTGCATCCAGGTTTAGGATTAATTATTCCTTTTATTGATAGAGTAACCTATAAAATCAATATGCGTGAACGAGTTTTAGATATCCCACCTCAAGAAGTTATCTCCTCAGATAATGCTATGGTTACTATTGATGCAGTCTGTTTTTTTCAAGTAATTGATACTGCGAAAGCTGCTTATCAAGTAGATGACTTAGAGCATGCAATTCGTAATTTAACAATGACTAATATTAGAACAGTTCTGGGTTCCTTAGAATTAGATTCGATGTTAAGTCAACGGGACGAAATCAATAGCCGATTAATGCATGTTGTTGATTTAGCAACAAATCCTTGGGGTGTGAAAGTAACACGGATTGAAATTAGAGATATTAGGCCTCCGCAAGATTTAGTGGATGCAATGGCTAATCAAATGAAGGCAGAGCGTGATAAGCGTGCATCAATTTTAGCAGCAGAGGGTCATCGGCAAGCAGAAATTTTAAGAGCTGAGGGTGATAAACAAGCCCAGATTTTAAGGGCAGAAGCAGCAAAGCAAGAGGCATATCTAGAGGCTGAAGCGCGTGAGCGTACAGCCCAGGCTGACGCAACGGCAACCCGTATGGTTTCTGACGCAATTGCCACAGGCAATATGAATGCAATTAATTATTTTATTGCCGAAAAATACGTAGAAGCTCTAAAAATGATTGGCACCTCTGAGAATAGTAAAATGGTATTAATGCCCATAGAAGCCACAGCTATTGTTGGTTCATTAGCAGGCATAACAGAGCTTTTTAATAAAGTAAATTCACCCAAAGGATAGGGTTATGTTTGAATTAACTTATTGGCATTGGTTAGCATTAGCACTCGTTTTAATCATTGCTGAAACATTGGGTGCTGCTGGCCTTTTAATTGCTTTAGGCATGGCTGCAGCAACAACCGGTATAATTACTTGGCTATTTGCCATAACTTGGCAATGGCAGTTAATTGATTTTTCACTTTTATGCATTTTATTTGCAGTATCTTGGTGGTTTTTTATTAAAAAAAGAACTGCTAAAGAGCCTTCTTTAATAAATAAACCTTTCCATTCTATGTTAGATCAAACCGTCATTTTAGTGGAACCTATTAAAGATGGTCGAGGTTTAATACGAATTAATGATGCAACTTGGTTTGTCAAAGGGCCAGATTTACCTGCAGGAACGAAAGTTAAAATAGTAGCGATTGAAGGAACCAGTATGGTGGTTGAGCCCCTTATTGCAAGTGGCAAATGTCAATAATTGCTTCTGCCCAGGCTTCTGAATCATTAAGGCAAGGGATCAATGTAAATTCCTCTCCACCCAAGTCTAACCACTGTTGCTGCGCACGGATACCTATTTCCTCAAGGGTTTCTAAACAATCAGCAATAAAGGAGGGGCAGGAAATTGCCAGTTTTTTTACTCCTTGCTTAGCAAGTCTAGGTAAAATTAAATCAGTGTAAGGCTTAATCCAAGGTGTTCTACCCAAACGAGATTGAAATGACATACTGAATTTATCTGCTGGTAGCGAAAGTATTTCTGCTAATTGACGGGTAGTTTGATGACATTGCGCTTTATAACATACGAGATTAGCATCTTTAACTGGCGGACAAACTTGGCAAATAGTATTACAACCTGATTCCTTTAAGTGAAACTCAGGAATGCCATGATAACTAAACAAGATATGATCATATTTCTCTATATAAGGCTTTATGAGCGCTGCTTGCGCTAGCAGAAAACTTGGATGATTGTAAAAATCTCTAATCACATGTATAGATGGATGCGTGGGTTTTTTTGCTAAAAGTGTTAATACTTTTTCTAAAGCAGCCCCAGTTGCAGCAGAAGAGTACTGGGGATATAAAGGTAAAATTGTAATATGAGGACAATTTTCTAATTGTTTTAATGCTGCGTTTACAGAGGGTTCCCCATACTGCATAGCTAGCGCCACTTGAATATCGCTTAGTTTGCTTTGCAATTTATTGACTAGACGTTGATGGTTAACTAATAAAGGCGAGCCTTCCTTTGTCCAAATGGCTTTATAGGCATGAGAAGATTGCTTAGGTCGAAAGGGAAGAATAAAAGCGTAAAGAAGAAAATATCTTAAAGGGGCATTAAGATTAATTACGCGTTTGTCAGCAAGAAATTCTTTTAAATAGTGCCGTACATCAGTAATAGTAGGGGATTTAGGTGTACCTAAGTTAATTAATAACAAGCCATGTTTCATCTAAATTATTTATAAAGCGAAATATTAAATAATACATCAAAATCATTTTTTATAGAAATTTAATAAATTAAATTCGTTAGTTTTTTAAGAAAGATGAAACTTGCTGTAAAAGACAGCCGAGCCTTAAACAGGCTCTTGCTCTCTTTCTTCGGCTGTAACTACAACATTTGCTGCATGTAAACCCCGTTCACCTTTTATTAAATCATAACTAACTATTTGGCCTGGATTTAATGTTTTGTAGCCCGTACCATGTATAGCTGAAAAATGAACGAAAATATCTTCACCACCGCCTTCAGGTATAATAAAGCCCCAACCTTTGGCATTGTTAAACCATTTGACTTCGCCCGTAGCCATGAATCCTCCTTTTGCTAAAGCGTATCAATCGTCGGCTGAAAGTAATCAGCTGGCAATTGCATTCGTCCTTAAATGACAATTGGTAAGCCCATATATATGGGTTTATTCAACATAACGCAAAAGAGGCATAACTCACAATAGTTTTTTATACTATTTTTCTAGTTTATTCATAAATAAAAGTTTTTTTTAATTAAACAATAAAAAAATTACGCAAACACTAAAAAAAACAAGCATTAGCCTTAATTTTTAAAAGACTCATTTCTTATAAATATTGGTCCAGTGGCTGTTGATCAGGAAACATTTCTGATAATGAAATTGAAAATCCATCTTCTCGAACTATTCGTGCATGGCGCCGTTGTAGTTGTCTTGGTTCATCTACCCCACACGAATGGCAAATAATAGCTACTTCATGAGCCATATTATTAGCGTAGTGAAAGACACGCTCAGCTTTGTCTTCAATAACAATACCCCGTTGTAAGTTAGCATTGTGCGTTGCAATACCTGTCGGGCAGGTATTACTATGACATTTCAAGGCTTGTATACAACCTAAGGAAAACATAAATCCTCGCGCAGAATTAACGAAATCCGCTCCAGCACATAATGCCCATGCTACTGTTGCTGGTGTAATCATTTTTCCACTTGCAATAACAACGATACGTTTGCGTAAATTATATAAAATAAGGATATCAACCAGTTTGGGTAAAGATTCTTGAATAGGAATACCCATATAATCCATTAAGCCTTGTGGTGAGGCACCCGTTCCGCCATCTGCACTGTCGAGAGTAATAAAATCAGGTGCATACTGCGTACCCCGATTATGAATTGCTAAACATAAATCATGTAGCCACTCATAACTACCCAAAACAAATTTACATCCTACAGGTTTACCTGTAATTTTTCGGATATGATTAATTGCATCTAAAAGTTCTTCCACATTTGCGATATCTGTATGGCGGTTAGGGCTGATTGAATCCTGATAAGGAGGGATACCTCGAATTTGCGCTACTTCAGGCGTAACTTTAACTGCTGGTAGGATACCACCTTTACCAGGTTTTGCACCTTGGCTTAACTTGATCTCAAACATTTTAATATTAGGGTGTAATGCTAACTCCCGTAGTCGACTATCGGATAGATTACCATGTTCATCTCGTACCCCATATTTAGCTGTACCAATTTGAACTACTAAGTCACAGCCGCCTTCTAAGTGATAAGGAGAAAGACCTCCTTCGCCTGTGTTAAGCCAGCAACCGGCTTTCTTAGCTCCCCTTGATAAAGCTTTAATAGCTGGCTTTGAAATTGAACCATAACTCATAGCAGAAATATTAAAGATATGATTACTTGTATAGGGGTGCTTACAATACGGGCCAATAGTTAAAGGTTTAATGGCTGCTTCAGTTGCTAGCGGCGGAAAAGGAGCGCTAACGAAATAAACTGTCCCGGGTATATGTAGCGGCCGAGTGGAGCCGAAACCAATGGTAGTATCAAGGTTTTTAGCAGCCCGATAAACCCAAGAACGTTCAGCTCGATTAAAAGGTAGCTCTTCTCGATCATTGGCAAAAAAATATTGACGTAAAAACCCACCGAAATACTCTAGGATATAACGAAAATGACCCAAAATAGGAAAATTACGTAAAATAGTATGAGGTTTTTGAAGTCGATCATAGATATAGGTAATAATTAATAAAACTATTATACCTAAAATAATAACTAAGAGGACTATTTCATTGTATTCGAGCGCACGAAAAATAAAAAGATCTTTTTTACTTAAATCAACTGTTTCCACAAACTGGCCCTTTAAAATGATTAACTTAAATTTATAGAATAAAATTTACTATAAATGAAATAATTATCTTTTAATCACAAGTATAGTCTTTAAGAAAAAAAATATTATTTATCTTATAGGTAAGTAAACAAACTACTTTTAGATTAAACGAAAATAAAGAAAAAAATTTATTTGAAATCTTCACTAACAACAAAAATTCTTAACCATAATCCCTAGTTTAATCAGTGTCTTATTATTTACAAACAAATCAAGGTGATTAATTTTTTTTATATTAGTATATAATTAAATCAAACCCTTCGGTTTCGGAGAAGCGCATTATGACAATTGAGACCTCATTGGCTAACCATTTGTTAATCGCTATGCCTTCTTTAACTGATCCTAATTTTGAGAGAACAGTTATTTATATTTGTGAACATCATCCACAAGGTACCGTAGGTTTAATTATTAATCGTCCTACAGAATATCAGCTCAGTATGGTTTTTGAACAGTTGAATATTTTGCCTTTACATCAAGAGATAAGTTTGCGTCCTTTATTATTTGGTGGTCCGATTCAACCTGAGCGAGGTTTTGTTATTCACCGCCCTAGTGGAGAGTGGCGCTCAAGTTTATCTTTGCAGGATGACGTTACAATAACGACTTCAAATGATATTATCCGTGCTATTGCAGCAGGAAATGGCCCACAAGATGCCCTTGTTACTTTAGGCTATGTTGGCTGGATAGATAACCAATTAGAGCAAGAAGTTCAAGACAACGTATGGCTTGTATGCCCTTATAAACATGAGATTTTATATGATGTTCCTTATAGGCAGCGATGGGAATATGCAGGCTCCCTCATTGGTATAAAAATGTCTCAACTTAGCTCGTCAATTGGTCATGCTTAAAAATGTTATTGAAAAGCGCTTTATCTTTGTCTTTATATTAAAATCTTAGAAAATTTAGTCGTATTTGGAGTCGATATGCCATCAGGCATTTATTTTGGTTTTGATTTTGGTTTTAAGCGTATTGGTGTAGCAGTAGGACAAAAGATAACGCTAACAGCTAGGCCGTTGACAATAGTTCAAGCTAAACAAGGTATACCAGACTGGGACTTATTAAGAAATTTAATTAAAGAGTGGCGACCTGAGGCATTTGTGGTCGGGCTGCCAACTTGTATTGATGATACAGAGCTTTATACAACTGCAGCAGCAAAAAGATTCGCTAAACAGTTACAAAAACAATTTTGTCTACCGGTTCATCTGGTAGATGAACGATTATCAACAAAAGAAGCACGTGCTTACTTGTTTGAAGAAGGCGGATATCGTAAAATCCAGTCTTCTCAAATTGATAGTATAGCTGCTTGTATCATTCTTCAGCAGTGGTTGCATTCGCAGCAGTTTAAAAGTGAATCATGAACCATTTTCTAGAAATTAGTCAATTAACAATTAACGAAATTGAAAACTTATTACAGCGCGCCTTATTTTTTAAACAGTTTGGTAATTATCCTAATTTTTCTAAACATAAGCTTGCCAACTTATTTTATGAAAATAGTACACGTACCCGAGTAAGTTTTGAGTTGGCGGCTAATCATTTATCAATATACCCAGTGAATCTTAGCGTGGCCGCTTCTTCGGAAAGGAAAGGAGAGATTATTACCGATACCATTCAAACTTTAGCAGCTATGGGCATTAACCTATTTGTAATTCGCCATCAACAAGACGGTTTACAACAACAGTTAGCTGCTCAGGTTGGGCCTGATATTCATATCATCAATGCTGGCGATGGTAAGCATGCTCACCCCAGTCAAGCCATGTTAGATTTAATGACCATTAAAGAGAAAAAATCAAACCTACAACAGCTTAAAGTTGCAATCGTTGGGGATTTACGTCACTCACGCGTAGCAAATTCATTGCAATGTTTATTTTCTCTGATAGCGATTAAAGAATTAAGGTTAGTTGCTCCATCTATTTGGCAACCAAGCCAGATCCATTATGGGCAGGTTACTGATTCCTTAAAAGAAGGTATTAAAGATGCCGATGTGATTATTTGCTTACGCATTCAAAATGAGCGCTTATCATCTAGCGAAGTTATAAATTTAGATACCTATCGAGCCAATTACGCAATAACTTCTGAGGTGTTACAGTACGCTAAAAAAGATGTAATAATTATGCATCCAGGTCCAATTAATCGTGGTGTTGAAATTGATAGTGATGTAGCTGACGGTCCACAGTCATGTATCTTGCAACAAGTAACAAATGGCGTTTTTATGCGTATGGCTATTATTGAGAGCTTATTAACTCAATATATCTGATTGATAGGTTTTATTACTAACATCTTATACTTCTAAGTATATGTGAAACTTAGATTTTCATAATAACTTTAATATAGATTTATTCTAAAGAAACGTATTTAGTTTATTCTTACTGTTGATAACCATAAATTATATTAATTCTCTTAATCAGTCCGACAAATAAAATAATGTAAATTTATTATACTAACTGTAGTTTAAATTATCTTGTTGGCTCTCTATGTTAATTTATAAATCTCCTTTAGTCGAACAAAGTACGGTCGATGAAAAGAATGAATTTAGAGCACTTAATTCATGTTGGCTATATGCCCCAATTATTGCTAATTCTAATTCTCATGAAACAGAAGAATTTGAAGAGCAAAAGCAAATTTTGATGGAGAAAATAGTTGATGGAGGCATTTCACAAGACTCTTTAATTAATATGATTCAAAAAGGGACTTCTCCGACTAATGAATTAAACAAAAAAATAAATAAAATTTTAGGTTTAACAGATGGTGTAAGCTTAACAGCCATTACTGGCGTGTTCGCAGATTACAAAGGAGCCTCTAGTAAAGTAAAAAGAGAGATTTATAGTAAATTATCTAATTTACTAGAAGAAATGGGCCCATTAGTTTTAGAGTATCCTGCATTTGGATTTAAAGCAATCCATAGAACAGCAATCACAGGCATACTTTTAGGTAAGAATAGTAAAACGAATGCAGAAGAGATTTTTTTTGTGACCAATGACACAATGGATTGTAGAATAAAAGCTATACCCTTAACAGATTTTTTAGAAAAACAGGATGTTACTCCTAATTCAAATATTTATTTTTTACCACCAGCAGAAAAAAGAGTAAAGAAGCCAGACAGATACTCTATACAGGAAATAGAGCAGATGTTTGATAGCCTTCCTTATGATATTTATAAATATAATCTAAAAACGGATCTAATGCTTGGTTTAGGTATAGATAGCCTTATTAATCCTACTTCAGGAAACATAGTAAGTATTAATTCGCAACGCTCAAAAAGCCCAAACCAATTTTTTAAAGGTGGCGGCTTTGCGGATGAAGCTCCTCAAGCAGCAGAGGATGAAAATTTAAGGGGTAGTTGTAATTTGCTCTAAAATAAATTAAGCCTCAGGTTTTTAATTTGTAGGTCGGGCTTTGGCCCGACAATAGATGCTTAAATAGAAGTCGTTTAATAAGTAAATTAAAATTAATATTTATTAAATAGAAGGTGATTGCAGCATATGTCTAAACGATAGCGTTTGCTTTAAAGTATTTAAACTCACATCCTTTTGTTCTTCTAAATCAGCCACCGTCCTCGCAACTTTTAATAAGCGATGATAAGCCCGACCTGATAATTTTAGTTTTATCAGCGCTTGTTGCAAAAATTCTTTTTTCTCTGCCGTAAGGTTGCATAAGCGCTCACAATCTTGAACGTTTAAATTGCTGTTAATTACACCTTGACGCTTAATCTGTAAGCTACGTGTGCTTTCTATGATTTCTCTAACTAGAGAACTTTTAGTTGCTTCATCATCATGTTCTTTAATCAATTCATCAGGACGTAGTGCTTGTACCTGAATATGCATATCAATCCTATCAAGTAGAGGGCCTGATAATTTAGCTAAATAACGGCTAATTCGATCTGGCGTGCAGCGGCAGCTGGCTTGAGAGTTACCCCAATGGCCACAAGGACAAGGATTCATAGCCGCTATAAGCTGAAATTGAGCTGGAAATTCAGTTTGAATGGCTGCTCGGGAAATACAAATATTTCCAGACTCTAAGGGTTCACGTAAAGTTTCCAGTACATGCTTGCTAAATTCTGGTAACTCATCAAGGAATAAAACACCATGATGAGCTAAAGAAATCTCGCCAGGCTTAGGTGGATTACCGCCGCCAACTAACGATACAGCTGAAGCTGTATGATGCGGCGCGCGAAAAGGAGGTATACACCAAGTTTGAGGATTAATGGCTCGACCCTGAATAGAGTAAATGGCAGCACATTCTAAGGCTTGTAATTCAGATAATAAGGGAAGAAGCGTTTTAAATCGTTTAGCAAGCATTGTTTTACCGCTACCAGGAGGGCCACTTAACAAAATACTATGGCCGCCGGCAGCCGCTATCATCATCGCCTTTTTAGCATGTTTCTGACCCTTAACATCTGACCAGTCAATTGCTTCATTGTATTGATTTGCTAAACGCTCAGGTAAGGTTTTTAGAGGAATATCTTGGCATAAATGACTACAAACTTCTTGCAGGCTAGTAGCTGTATAGACATGAGGATAACCTGTAATAGCTGCTTCTTTAGCATTTGCTTCCGGTATAATAAGCGTTTTTTGTTCGCGCATAGCAGCAAGAACGATTGGAATAATGCTATGTACGGCTTTTATTTCGCCGCTTAATGCTAATTCGCCAATAAATTCATAATCCGTTAATTTGCTATTAGAGATTTGTTTGGACGCAGCAAGAATGCCTATAGCGATAGGTAAATCAAAGCCACTCCCTGCCTTAGGTAAGTCAGCTGGCGCTAGATTAACGGTAATTTTACGGCATGGGAATTCAAAATGACTATTAATAATTGCACTTCGCACTCGATCTTTGCTTTCCTTAACAGCAGTTTGAGCAAGGCCAACAATTGTAAAACTGGGTAAGCCATTAGATAAGTGAACTTCTACAGACACGGAGCGCGCATCTATGCCTAATGCACTGCGCGTTTTGCTAAATGCAAGATTCATTAATTTCCTTAAATGAAGTTGGACAATTATTTTTTAATCTGGTTTATTGACTAGGTCATTATTTTTTTTCTCTATTAATTCATTAACTTGAGCTTGTAGGTTTTCAAGTTTTTCACGAGTTCTTGCTAGTACTTTAAGTTGAATGTCGAATTCTTCTCGCGTCACTAAATCTAAGCGAGAAAAGGTTGATTGTAAAACTTCTTTAAATTTTTGCCGTGTTTCTTTTTCTAAATTCTGCAAACTTAAAGGTAATGTAGCAAAAAGTTTTCTGGTTAAGTCATCAAATAGTTTAGAATCCAGCATGAAAATCCTTAAGATTAGGCAATCTACATCAATTTTACTAAATATACTAAGTACTCACTAGTGGCAATTCTACTCCATTAATTGATAATAAAGATAGTAGCGCTTTTGGATAACCTGCAACTTGGCTTCTTGCAGTTAGTTTTAAAGAAGACTATTTACTTTGTAAACGCTGTTCCTTTAAATATTTATGCCTTGCCTTAAAGTAAAATCTACAAATTTTGCAAAAGCTTTAGAGTAGTTTATAGGAACCTGTTACCTTTCTCTTAATTTTTCTATAATCCCAAAATTGTGATTAAATACCTTTCTTAATTGAATTAGGAAGACAAGATGAAAATGCTTACCGCAATTATTAAACCTTTTAAGCTTGATGATGTTCATGAAGCATTAATGGAGATAGGTGTACCTGGAATTACGATTTCTGAAACCCGTGGTTTTGGGCGGCAACGAGGCCATACAGAGCTGTATAGGGGGGCTGAGTATGTTGTTGATTTTCTACCTAAAATAAAAATCGAACTTGCTCTACCTGATAATATGGTCGAACCTGCTATCGATGCTATTTGTAAAGCAGCTTATACCGGTAAAATAGGTGATGGTAAGATTTTTGTATATGACTTACTCCAAGTTGTACGTGTACGTACAGGCGAAGTTGGAGAAGACGCTCTAGGTTAATTAGCGTTAACGTAATTGCGAATTAATAAAAGCCCATTCGGTCTTACTAACAGGTATAATCGATAAACGATTACCTTTACGTAGCAATAACATATCCTTAAGCTCAGGATGTTGTTTTAATTGCTTTAATGCAATTACTTCTGTAAATTTTTCTTTAAAAGTTACATCTACCATAACCCACCGTGGATTTTCAAGGCTACTTTTAGAATCAAAATGCTCATTTGATGGATCAAAAGCTGTATGATCAGGATAGGCGTCACTCTTAATCTCGGCGATACCAACAATCCCGGGTGTGTCACAGTTAGAGTGGTAAAAGAATACTAAATCACCAATAGACATCTGATCTCGCATAAAATTACGTGCTTGATAATTACGTACTCCATCCCAATGTGCTGTTTTATTAGGCGAATTATAAAGGTCATCAATACTAAAACAATTAGGTTCAGACTTCATTAACCAATAATTAATCATTATTTACCCCACCAGTACGTATTATTTGGTGTAATCACCGCTGTTAAAGGAACATCCCATTCTTGGGGAATAATCAAGTGTTGATGTTGAAAATCATAAGCAATACCAATGAGTAAAGGATGATTTTCCTTAGCAAGGGTACGATCATAATAACCTGCACCTCTACCTAAGCGGGTACCATGCTCATCAAAAGCAACTAAAGGAAGAAAAATTAAATTTAGCTCTTTAGGTGAAATTGCTTGAGAAAAATTAATATCTGGTTCAAGGATCCCATATTGATTTTCTTTAAAAGAAGTAGTTGGTGTTGCTGGTAAAAATAAAAGTGTTTTATCTTTAGTGAGGGCGGGAAAGCAACAAAATTTACCTTGCAGGGGTGCTGATTGCCAGATTTCTTGCAGGCTTATTTCACCGTTAGAAGCATTATAAAGAGCAATGTTCTTAGCATAGCGGTATTGTTTAAGTTGGCGAATACGTGCACATACTTTTTGGGAGGCTTCATTTTGATAAAAAGGTGGCAAATTTTCTCTTATGTCTTTGATACTATTACGTAAAATTTTTTTAAAACGATCAGCCATGATTGTAAAAATAATAACTTATATCTTTCATTATGACTTGGATAGATTAGTTTATTCAAGGTACTTGCGAATACTTTTTTTTACTTAGCTATCTAGTCAGAGCAAAAAAAATATTGTATATAGCCGTTCTAGCAAAATATTTAGTAATCTAATAAATTAACTACTAATAAATGTTAGGAAATTAAGCTTACATGGCAATTTATTGTGCAGGTATGTTTTAATATTTAAATTATAAGCTGGCTTATTGACAAGCAGGTGCTTTTAGCAAGATAAATACTCAAAGACGTGCCTAGCCCATATTGGTTTAACTTTTAAAGTTATTGAATTAACTGATGAGAGATAGCAATGAGTGATTTATTTGATGACGATGATGATTTACTAGAAGACGTATTTAGTCCAGATGATACTGTACCTGTTGATTCTGCTGAACTATCTGAAAGTACTGTTTTAGATGCCCGTCGTCGGCTTGAACAGGCTTTAGAGGAAAAGCGTCTTCGTGATGAACTCAATGATTTTGTAGATTATTAATAATGTCTTTCCAGGTTGTCTTTGGTAGGCAAAACAATAATATAAACTTTTTAAGTCATGATCGTCTTTTATTAGGTGAAGGACTTTTTGAAACTATAAAAATAGTAAATGGCGAGCCTTGTTATGCTGATCTTCATTGGCAAAGGCTCAAGCAATCTGCGAATTTTTTAGAGATACCCTTTAATCTTTCTCTAACAGAGTGGCTTAATAAGCTTTTTTTGTATATTAAATCTATGGCGCTTAATAATGGTGGTATTAAAGCTGTTTTAAGTGGAGGTAGTGCTGAAAGAGGACTAAATGCTAAAGGTAAAACACCTTATTTATTTTTAGAAGCGTTTAATTATCAACCAAACTATTCTGCTATAAGTCTTACTCAAGCACCGTGGCTACGAGATAGTAATAATCCTATTTACAAAATTAAGTCAATTAATTACCTTGAGGCCATTATGGCTTATCGCTATGCCAAAGAGAAAGGTGTAGATGATGTATTATTTTTTAATTTAAAGCAATTCGCTCTTGAATCTACAATCGCTAACTTCTTTTTAATTATTAATAATCAATTGGTTACGCCATCACTGTCTTGTAATATCTTGCCTGGTATTACTCGCAGCCGTATTCTAGCAATTTGTCAGAAATTAAATCAACCTTATGTTGAGACCAATGTTGATATGTCTATGTTAGCGCAAGCTGAATCCGCGTTTATCTGTAATACATTACAAAACGTGCGACCTGTTAAAACTTTAGATAAGTTTAAATATGATGTAGAACATCCTTTATTAAAGGAAATAGCTGAATTGATAAAGTAAGTTAGACTTTTATCACTTATTTGGCCTGACAGGTTCTTGCGGACAAGCCGCGGAATATAAGCATGAAGAAAAATAATTTTGTAAATTGTAAAAAAAAATGCTATAGCTTAAATATAGTTAATAAAACCTTAATCTAGGTTTGTTAATATACCTTCAAGACTTAATGTGAGGTGCTTTATGGCTAACACAGCTAAAATATTAGCAGCTTTAAATAAAGATGACGTCATTGCTGAGGTAAATCAAATACCTTCAGTTGAAGACGTTAAAAAAAGCCTACCTCGTAGTTCATCTTCTCAAAACATGGCTAAGATTGTTGAAGGTATTGGTAAGTCTCTTGCTGAAAAAGATGATTTCGATCTAACTCCTGGCAGTTAATTATTTAATTTACAGCTAAAATAACTTCTTAGATAAATCTTATAAAATTTTATATACTTAATTTTAACAAGTATTCGACTTGTAAAATGACGTTTGTTATTTTATTTAAGTCTTAAGTAAGTCGTTAGATGGAGCACATATGGCTGGTTTTTCTGAGACAACCCATTGGCGTGATTCAGCAAGGAGTGCTCGTTTTTTTATTGTTGATGCACGAGCCGCATTCCCGATCTTTCTATTTTTAATGCATATAAGATTTTGGACGGGTTTCTTGGTGGTAATATCTGCAATCTTTTTCGGTGTTATTGAACATTATGGCTTTACGGTACCCGTTTTTTTAAGATGGCTTAGAAGCTTTCTTGCTGGTCGAGTTAAATCATCTCAACCCTGGTGGCGATAAATATGAGTATTGATATCGATATCCGTAGAAGTTTAGCCCTCATTGCTTCCTCAATGAATGCTAAATTTTACTTAAATGATAGGTTTATGAGCTTTGATGAGGTCTTTTCAGACACAGGCTTACTGCCGGCTATTGCGCGTCGTGCTGACCAATTATGTTCTCTTTGCCTAGGTTATGGATTGGGTGCCACGTTTGATGAAGCTGAAAACGCTCTTTTAGGCACTCGCGTGGTTTTTGATGAGGTCACGCCCAATTCATTACGGCTTTTATGTATGACAGATGTGCTAAATGAGTTAATTCAAGGCGGGCCAAGCCGGGACTATACGCCTCTTGATGAATTAATGTATGATTAAAAGTTGACCACACATTGAATATAATGTACAATTAGGGTACATTAAAAGCGATAGTTTGCAGAACGTTTTAACTTAGAGAAAAATTTTAAAGATAATTGTAAAAAAATTGAAATTTCTTGTTGTTTTAAGTTTATCTTAAAGAAATTTCTGGTAATCTAATATTGGTAATCAATGATTTGGAATAAAAATGAGCATAAATAGATTTTTTAGTCAGCCACCTGTGAGAGGTTCTAGTAATACTTCTTATGCTGTTGATGAGAAAAGCGCAACTGATGAAGTTAAAGATAAAATAGCCCAATTTGCCAGATCGCTTCCTGCAGGGTTGAGTAGGCTAAGTGCAACAATAGATAAGATTAAAGGAATGAATACTGACCCAGCTAAACAGGAAGGAGCTAAAGATGCCTTTAATAGGGTTTCAGGCGCTGGTCCTAAAATTTTATCTATTGCTCAAAATCCTAATTTTAGATTTGATGAAAAGGCGCAAGTCAGTCAGGAAACCTTCAAAGCACAAGTTCAGCCAAATAAAGTAGTTCCATCTGCACCTGAAGCTGAGCCTCAATTATCAGATTCAACTCCACGTTTTGGATAATTTAATCAGTATTCAACTTTCCTGGTTGAATACTGTTATAATATCTTTAACAACTTCATCAATTTGTCTAAGTATCTCCATATTATGAGTAAAAATCATTTAACTGATGATCAGGTAAAAGCGATCTTACAAGTATTGGAAGACACCATTAAGGGAGGTCCATGGGATACTTCTAATTTTTTAAAGGTTATCGGAAAAACTTTACAAGATTATCATAATGAATTGACAAAACTATATAATGAATCGAACGAGCTAAAAGCGAAAAGTAATCAGTTACTAGGTAGAGAAACTAACCCAAATCAGCAGGAAGTTTTTATCTCCTTATACACCTCTGATGGCAGTAACATACAAGCTTGGGAGCGTATTATTCTCAATCTCCCTAGACAAATGATATCTCGGCCTATCTATGCTAATGAAGAAGACGTTAAAAATTTAATTAAATCAAAAGAGAATAAGTTAAATGAAGGGTATATAGCTATTTTTGTTGATAAAAACAGTATATTGAATTTACCACCTGATAAAATGCCGCAAGACCGATTTGGTAAGCAGTTGTTGACTTTAAGGGACCGCTCTTTAGATCTTAACAATATTCATTATTTTGTTCACCTTTCTGGTACTTATCGTTATCAAAGGGGACGCCTCCTTATGAGTAATGTAGAACGTTAATTATTTGGGATAAATGAATTCTAAATTATTAAGTTATCTGCTTAAATAATTGAAATTTAGCTATAACTCGCTTTTATTGTTTTCATTTTTGCTTCAGTGAGAAACTATTTACGAATTAAAAGATAATTCATAGTTAAAAACGGGGAAAATTTCGCCAATTTTAGCTGATAAAGTTATAATGATAGGTATATACTTGAATTAAATAACTGGATTTAAATAGCCGATGGCCCAACAACCACAGCAATCTGGTGGTGGCGGAGGAGGCGATAATTCCATGGCACCAGTATGGATAACTCTACTGGTTTTTGTGGTTTTATATGCTATTTGGTACGCTGCCCATCAATATATAGTAGCTTTTGTTTTTCATATTAATTTATTGGAAGCTAAGTTTGTTAATTTATTTATTGATAATCCTAAGCTTGCTAACGATGTTTATTTGATGCAAACCCTTAATCCTTCATCTGTTAAGTGGGAGCAGTTCGCTGATTTGACGGCAAGTGTTGGGGATTATATACGTTATCCTATTGTTGCTATTCTAGCTCTATTAGCTGTTTATCTTTATACCTCAAATGTGACTTTAAAATTTCGTAAAGCACACGATATGAAGACATTACGGGCGCAAGAACAATTTAATTGGCCGGCTATTATGCCTATCGTCAAAGAAGATATTGTTAGTGAGGATGTTAATAAAGGTCGTTGGGCGATGGGTCTAACGCCCATGGAATTCGCACGTAAATATAATTTATTAAAAAAAGATGACGCTTTATTAGATAACCCAGTTCCGGGTATGGAATTTACAGCAGGTGTTCGTCGTGGTGATGCTAAGCGCGTTTTTACTTTGCAGCTTGGGCCTTATTGGGAAAGTTTTGAACGTTGCTCGCCCCAAGCTTATACGCTAGCAGCGGTTTTTATGGCCCGCATTAATCGTGACCGTGGTGCTGCAAGCATGATTTTAGAGCATATAGATAAAACGTTTGCCCAAGGAAAGCCTGATTTTGCTGTCGCAAGGCCCATTCTAAAAAAATACGAAAATACAGAAATTGTCCAAGAGATAGTGAGCCAGCACGCTTATATGTTGACTGTGATGGCCTCTTTATTGGAGAACGCTCGTAAAGATGGTGTTGTGCCTAGTGCAGAATTTTTATGGTTAAAGCCCCTAGATCGCCGATTATGGTATATGCTTAATAGTGTTGGTAGACAAACGCCATTTGCGGAAGTAGCGGGTCCTTTTGCTCATTGGATAGCAGAGAAAGCACTGGGTAGGCGTTCGTTGGTTCCTATGATTGATGAAGCTATTAAAGCTTTAGAGATAGCGATAAAAGAAGTTAAGCTATCTCCCCGTGAGTTGCAGGAGTTAAAGCCATGATGCGAGGTATTGATTCAAGGCATGAAATTGACCCTACGCTGCTCTTAAGAGATACGCGTACAATAGGGCAACGTATTGCTGACTTTTTTTCAGACCCAACTAATGCATCGATTATATTAGTGATGTTTGCAGGCGTAGCTTATTATATGACTGCACTTGCTACTGTCGGATTAATATTAGGTTTTTTTTGTTTTCTTTATAGTTTTACTAGGAAACAAACCCTTCCTTTTCGCTTACCTAAAGTTGCGCAAGTAAAAGATTATAATGATTTAAAGCCAGGTATTAAGACACCGAATATCGCGCGTGGAATTACATTTTTCGGTAATGATAGAAAAACAAATGAAGAGTTATGGTTTGCTAATGAAGATATGCGAACTCATGCTTTAATTTTCGGCTCAACTGGTAGCGGTAAAACAGAAGCGTTAGTGTCACTAGCATTTAATGCTTTGGTGCAAGCAAGTGGCTTTATTTATGTCGATGGAAAAGGTGATAACTCTTTATATGCCAAAGTTTTTTCCATGGTACGTAGCATGGGACGTGAAGATGATTTATTACTTATCAACTTTATGACAGGCGCTAGGGACATCATTGGACCACAGGAAAAACGTCTTTCTAATACCCTTAATCCATTTTGCCAAGGTTCATCTAGTATGCTAACGCAGCTAGTTGTAAGCCTAATGGGCTCATCCAATCAATCTTCCGATGGTGATATGTGGAAAGGCCGAGCTATAAGCTTCGTTGAGGCATTAATGAAGTTATTAGTTTATATGCGGGACGAGGGTGCAATTTTATTGGATGCCAATACTATTCGAAATTACTTTGATTTAAATCGGCTAGAAGCAATTGTAATAGATAAAGTATTTCCTCGTGATGAACAAGAAAGTATTAATATTGAGTCAGTTCCAAAACTTGTAACTGATCCTCTACGTAACTATGTCTTTAACTTACCTGGATATAATAAAGAAAAAAAAGGTAAGCAAGTATCGCAAGTTTTAGAGCAACATGGCTTCATCACCATGCAGTTAACGCGAACTTTCTCATCTTTAGCAGATACCTATGGCCATATTATTAGGACAAATCTTGCTGAAGTAGATTTTAAAGATGTTGTTTTAAACCGACGTATCTTGGTCGTGTTACTGCCTGCTTTAGAAAAATCTCCCGATGAATTAGCGAACTTAGGGAAAGTAATTGTATCTTCCTTAAAAGCAATGATGGCCGCAGGTTTAGGAGAAGAAGTAGAGGGGGATTATCGAGATGTTATTGAGCGTAAAGCAACCAATGCGCCTACTCCTTATATGTGCATCTTAGACGAGTATGGTTACTATGCAGTACAAGGATTTGCTGTTGTGCCAGCTCAGGCACGTTCGTTAGGTTTTTCTGCTATCTTTGCAGGGCAAGATTTACCAGCCTTCCAAAAGGCTTCTAAAGAGGAAGCTGCTTCCATTGGTGCAAATACGAATATTAAAATTTGTATGAAACTTGAAGATCCTACTGAGACTTGGGATTTCTTTACTAAGACTGCGGGTGAAGCTTATGTCACTAAAGTAGACTCTTTTCAAACTAAAGATACCAGTATCGCAAATACTTATATGGATACGAAGAGTTCTTCATTTGAAAAACGTGCTCGTATCGATTTATTAGATTTAAAAGAACAAACTGAAGGTGAAGCTCATATCTTCTTTAAATCAAAGATTGTAAGGGCTCGCATGTTTTATGCTAATCCGAAACCAGTTAAGCAATTAAAATTAAATCAATTTTTAAAAGTTGAGCCACCAGCTGATGATTATTTAGCAAAATTACAAAAGCAACTTTCTGGTTTTCAACAAATATTAGACAGTGGTGATTTAAGTATTAATAAAGATATAGAAAGCGAAGAAATCACGCTCATAACACAGGCATTACATGAGTCCACCATTTCAGAGCCAATAGAGCGTGGGGTAGCTGCTTTACTTGCATATCATGGACAAAATGAATTACCCCCACTTGAAGATATTATTGAGGAAGAAGAAGAAGGGGTATTAACAATCTTCAATCAATTACGGCAACAACCAGGTTCATTACCTCTTCTAGTTAAAGATACCGAGCAATTTTCTCTACCTTTATTGGATGTTAATAATACCCGTAATTATCTATCTACCATCGAACGCTTAAGCGGTGCAAAAGATAAATACGCAGGTTCTATATCAAATGAACTTATTAAAGATTTTAAAACAGCTACCAGTTATCCGCCCCAAGAAAGGGATTATATTAGTGGCGAAGAACTTGCTGAGCTTGCTAATGAGCTTTCTAATAGAATTGCCAGCGAGCGTGATAAAGCAAGTTTAGAAGATAAAAATGATTAATACTTAGCTGAAGTAAGTGATCAAGTTCTAATTTAAACTCTCCAAATCTAGCATTTGTACAAAATAATGATCGTACATACGACTAGCTTTTAACTTCAAATAAGCTTATTTTTATTTTACTAACTCTTGACAGCTATAATGACTTGGCGTATGTAAGGTTTTGAAATAAAAAACATTTATTGCTCTGTTAATAAGCATTTTTTTGAATGGTTTATGAATTTTTTATGAATCCCTTGTAACCTGAAGATTTGTATGTTTTGATTTTACTAAAATGAATTAGCAATATTGGCGACAGGATTTTAAGTGAAACGAGAGAGTGTTGGTTATTTAACCCTATGGATTAGATATTTTATCATATTATCATCCTTAATCTTGACAGGTTGCTGCTGTGGTAATGGAAAGATGTTACTCCTTACTCAACAGGGTTTTAAATTGCCTACTCGAGTTAAAGGCTCTTCTGATGCTTATGTTATTGCCCAGCAAGCTGGCTTTGCTAAATGTGGTGTTCAAGTCATTACTATTGGCTCTGATTATTTAATCAGTATTCCTTCGACGGTTTTATTTGCTGATCAATCACCAAGAATAAAGTGGGGGGCATATTCAGTTCTAAATAAAGTTGTTAAGTTTATGCAGCAATTTAGAAAAGTAGGCGTTAATGTAACAAGTTATAGTAGCCCTTATGTTTCTTCTAAGAGAGAGCAATCATTAACTTTAGCGCGTGCTAGGGCAGTTGCTGATTATTTATGGTCACAAGGTATAGATAGTCGTTTTCTTTTTGCAGAAGGTGCAGGAAGCGAAAAACCTATATCAGCATTTATGCAAGGAGGAGACCGGTCTTTAAATTCCAGAGTTGAGATTACTTTTCGAGACGTTGTTGCTTAAGTAAAAGTATGCTGTGTTAGAGCGGTGATTAACTTTTGTATTAGGCTTAATTGAGGTGCGCCCTGATATGATAAAGGTAGTATTTGGAGAGATAGAAGTAACTATAGAGTAGCTAATAATTGTTAAGAAATTTAAAAGCTTATTGCTTAATGCCTTAAATGAGGTTTAAATGAGTCGTCAGTCTTGGAATAGAATAAAACAGTCTAAATCATTTTATGTAATGACATATAGACGAGCATTAAAGTTCTTATTACTGTCTATGGCATTGAACGTATTTATTTGTGTTGCTATTAGCTATGTATATTTAAATAGGCCGGAGCGGACATTTTATGCAAGCAGTGGAATTACGCCTCCTATTAAACTTACCCCATTAGCTACACCAAATTACTCATCACGATTTTTACTGTCGCCAGATCCAGTTGATGATAATGAAGAGAAAGCCATACCACAATAAAAAGAGGAAGAGATGGTTAAAGATTCGCTAACAGCAGTAACTTTGCGTAATGAGTTTTACCGTGATGGTCAAAGAAAAATGGTTCTAGGTTTACTCATTTCATTGCTTACTAATTTTATTTTAGGATGTATGTTAGCTTATTTACTCACCCACCCACCAGCACCTAAATATTTTGCTACAAGTATTAATGGGCGAATTACGCCAATTTTTCCTTTAAATGAACCTAATCAATCTGATTCAGCGGTTTTACAATGGGCTAACCAGGCTGCTATCGCAGCATTTACTTATAATTTTGTTAATTATCGTGATGAGTTACAAGCAGCATCCGGATTTTTTACAGCAGAAGGTTGGCAACAATTTTTAGTGGCATTGCAACAATCTAATAATCTTGATGCCGTTAAAGCTAAAAAGCTAATTGTGTCAGCAGTGGCAACAAGAGCGCCCATTATCTTACAAAAAGGCTTACTAAATGGTCGTTATTCATGGCGAATTCAAATGCCTTTACTGGTAACTTATCAAAGTGCAAGTGAATTTTCTCAACAAAATAATGTGGTTACTATGCTAATAACGCGAGTTTCAACCCTTAATTCACCTCGCGGTATAGGAATTGCACAGTTTGTAGTTGGTCCAGCAAGTGGCGGAGTAACCTAATTATGTTCAAGCCAAAAAACAGTATTACAGCGAAAGCTAGTCTAATATTTGCTATGACTATACTGAGTTCAGTACTCTATGCCTCTGACCAATCGGATTCTGCCCAACAGGCTTTACAGCAGTTACGGCTATTACAACAGCGGTTATCTCAGAATCAAGGAAGCAGTACCAATACAACTCAAACTAAAACTACAACCACAGCTAGTGATACGAAAACACAAAGTACAAGTGTAATACCTAATATTGCTAACTCGCCGACTAGGGCTGTGACGACGACTACTACTAGGAACGTACCAGCTGTTAGCACAGTTCCTAGTACATCAACTACTACGACGACTACCGCTGAAGCGGCCGTAAATCCGGTGCCCGTTATAAATAAGGAGTCTTTAGATGAAGTTGCTTTTGAGAGTGTAGCACAACAATTATTTCCTTTAACTCCTGAGCAAACCATCCGTTTAAAGCAAATGTTTCAAACAGCAGAGTTTGCTCAAGCATCACCAGCTGGGGTTCCACCTAAACCAACAGCAACGTCACAATTTGTTAATTTATCTCCTGGTTCTACACCACCTGTTATTCGTTTAGCACAAGGATTTGTCTCTTCCTTAGTATTTTTAGACTCAACAGGCGCGCCATGGCCTATTAGTGCTTATGATCTTGGTGATCCTTCATCATTTAATATCCAATGGGATAGAACAAGTAACACTTTAATGATTCAAGCAACGAAGCTCTATACGTATGGAAATTTGGCTGTAAGGTTAAGAGGATTAAATACACCTGTAATGCTAACTCTTATTCCTGGCCAAAAAGCAGTTGATTATCGAGTTGATTTACGTGTCCAAGGTTATGGTCCCCATGCTATCACCCCTGTAGCTGAAGTAGGTTTACCTCCAAGCGCAAATGATCTTTTATTACATGTTCTAGATGGTGTACCGCCAGGTGGAAGTCAGCGGTTAACTGTCAGTGGGGGTGATGCTAGAGCATGGCTATTTAATAATAGAATGTATGTTAGAACTAACCTTACAATTTTATCGCCAGGATGGATTAGCAGTATGACAAGCGCAGACGGTATGCATGCTTATGAAATGCAAAAGTCTCCTGTTTTGCTTGTATCTTGGCATGGAAAAGTCATGCAGCTTAAGGTAGAAGGGTTATAATCACATGGCAGGTAGAAAAGAAAATTTGCAGGCGTTATTCACCAATACCCGTTCACGCGTTATTATTGTTTTTACAGCCATACTTTTAATTATAGCGGTCTTATATGGCGTATTACGTTTTGTGCGCTCTGGTGAGGAAGCATCAGTAAGTCCCTCCTCTGTAAATTATGTGCCAGGTATTCAATCTATTCCCGGTGCTCTTGACCCAACTATTCAATATGCGAAGTTACAAGAAACCCAAAATGTTAATCAAGCTCAAGCTGCACTTAAAACAGGTAGTAGCGCTATCCCTACCATAGTTCGTTCACAAGCACTTGGTTCTGGTGTCCAAGTTGTAGGCTCGCAGGGAGGAGAAGGTGGGTTAAGTTTTACAGGTTTAAGTACGGCTGAGCAAGCTGGGAATCAACGTAGCTTGTGGTTGCAAGATTTACAAAATAATAATTGCAGTAAGACAACGGTCAATAAAGTAGTTGCTCAAGGTGCAAATTTAATTGTACTTAGAAACGCTTGTACTTGTATACAACTTAAGGATGTTGGTTATCAAATAAATGCATTACAGCAAGTATGCTCCTGCCAAGAGTTAAAAGCGGCAGGCTTTAATGCCAACCAATTTAAAAGTATTGGTTATACAGCGGAGCGCCTACGTACTTGTCAGTTCAATGCTTGTGAACTTCGTGACGCAGGTTTTAGTGCTCAAGCATTAAAAGATGGTGGTTTTAGCGATGGTGAGTTAAAAGGTGCAGGTTATTCTCCGCAAGAAATAGCACGTGCAAGTGGGCTGCCTCATAATATTTCTATAGCTGATGTTCAAAGGGCAGATTGCCAACCTGAAGCACTAACTCGTCTTCGAGCTGCAGGTGTTAGCGCAGGCGCCATTAGGCGAATTAATGGGTGTAGTGTGGCGCAATTAAAAGCAGCAAATTATACGCCTCAGCAATTAAGAGAAGCAGGCTTTACTGCAGCTGATTTGAGAGGCGCAGGTTTTACACCTGATCAACTACGGCAAGCTGGCTATAGTGCTCGTGACTTATTAAATGCAGGATTTACACCGCAAGATTTAGCTCAAGCAGGCTTTCCACCAGCTGATATTTCTGCAGCTCAATCTGAATTACCACCTGGTGTTACAGCTAATGATATTAGACAAGCTGATTGTAATGTAGCTGCGTTACGTAATGAAAGGCTAGCTGGGGTAAGTGCAAGGCTTATTCGCCAATATGCTGGCTGTAATCCACAAACCTTAAGAGCTGCAGGTTTTACAGGAGATGATTTAGAGGATGCAGGTTTTACACCAGCACAAATACGTAATGCAGGCACGGTGCCGGTAGATAATAATACCATTAGAGCTGCTGATTGTGATCCAGAGAAATTAAAAAGTTTGTTTGATCAAGGAGTATCTGCAAGAAGGATACATGAGCTAAATGGCTGTAGCGCACAAGCTCTAAGAGCGGCAGGTTTTAATGCTGCTGATTTGTTAGATGCAGGATTTACACCACAAGATTTAGCCGTAGCTGGCTTTACACCTGACCAAATCAAAGCCGCTTTAGCAGATCCTAATGTAGCAATCCGTGTTGCCGATTGTGATCCTGCTAAATTAAGCGCTCTTTTAAAGCAAGGCGTCTCAGCGGCTCAGATACGTGATCTAAATGGTTGTAGTGCGCAAACACTGCGAGCAGCTGGTTATAATGCTAGAGCATTAGCAGATGCAGGATTTACGCCGCAGGATTTAGCAGCGGCTGGATTTAATCCAGAACAAATAAGAGCCGCTATGGCAGCTTCTGATGCGGCCATAAAAGCCGCCGGATGCGACCCTGCTAAGCTAAATGCTCTGCTTAAACAAGGTGTTTCAGCAAGTCGAATTAAGCAACTAAATGGCTGTAGCGAGCAGGCTTTAAGGGCAGCAGGTTATAGTGAACGCGCTCTAGAAAATGCCGGTTTTAGCCCGGGTGGGTTACCGGGAACAACTTTAACGCCAGCCCAATTAAGTCAATTAAGTAGAACGCCAGCTGCTTTAATTGCTGCAGGGCGTACAGCAGATTGTAGCGTTGCAGCATTAAGTGCAGCGCGGTCAGCAGGTGTTTCTGCAACAACTATTAGAGAAACCTTAGGTTGTAGTGCTGCTGCTTTAAAAGCCGCAGGTTTTTCTGCACAAGATCTAAGAAATGCCGGTTTTACTGCTGCTGAATTAAAAAATGCAGGTTTTACGGCTGATCAATTGCGAGCAGCAGGTTATGGACCACGAGAATTACGTGACGCAGGTTTCTCTGCGCAAGATTTAAAAAAACTTGGATTTACGCCTGCTCAATTAAGAGAGGCAGGTTTTAGTGCAGCTGAACTAAAAGCGCTAGGGCTTAATGCTAGTCAGTTAAGAGCGGCTGGCTTTAGTGCTCAAGATTTAAAACAAGCGGGATTTGGCGCTCGGGAATTAAAAGCTGCGGGCTACAGTGATGCAGATTTAAAGGCAGCGGGATTTGGCCCAACTGAAACTGCAGTAGGCTCTCAAGTTCCAGGTTTGAATACGTTATCTAGTGACGTTCCTGTTGATTCTAGTATTCCTACTATTGCAGGGGCTACGGCGGCTACACAAAATATTGCAGCAAGTAATATCCCGTCAGCTAATCTCAATGCTAGGGAAGCTCAATTACAAGCTGTTGTTGCTCGCCAGAATCAGCAAATGGCTGATCAAAGATACCAGCAGCATTTACAAGATCGACAAAGTCAAATGCTTGGTATAGCAAATCAATACTTGCAGAATTGGAATAAAGTTGCACTACAAGCTTATATAGCTGGTAATCCTGTTGTAAAAAAGACCACGACTACTACAACGAAAACAACTTCAACGAATAGAACTGTAATTGGTAACCCTACTACAGTAATTAATTCTAATGGTGCAGCTCAGCAAAAAGCTTTAATTAAAACAGGAGATGTTCTTTTTGCTGTAATAGATACTTCTGTAAATAGTGATGAACCCGGACCGATCTTAGCAACTGTTGTTTCTGGCAGATTTAAGGGCGCGAAATTAATTGGCAGCTTTAATTTGCCAAGTAATGCCGATAAAATGGTTATTAGTTTTAACACTATGTCAGTTCCCGGAGCAAGTAGAAGTACCCCCATAAATGCGTACGCTATTGATATAAATACAGCTAGAACAGCACTTTCTAGTCGTACAGACCATCATTATTTACTTCGGTATGGTTCTTTATTTGCCTCTTCTTTTATTGAAGGGTTAGGTAATGCATTCCAGTCGGCTGATACGCAGGTAACTATTGGCGGCACAGGTGGTGGAGATAATATTACTATTCAAAATGGTATTGGACGTTCGGTACTAGAAAATGCAGTTATTGGATTAGCAACAGTAGGTAGAAATTGGGGGCAATTTGCACAGCAACAATTTTCTACGCCAACGACAGTATATGTCTATTCGGGAACTGGGATAGGTGTACTATTTACTCAGGATTTAATGAATCTTTAAGCTAAAAGTGGGTAAGACATGGTAGATAAAATTCAAGATAATGATGAATATGAATTTGTTGATTACGATACTATTAGTACTGATCCCATGGGCCAGGATGATGAAGTTGTCGAACGCACAACTCGCGTACGCTCTGCCGGTGGCGGAGGTCATGTGATAAGAAATGCAATTATTGCAATAGTACTAATTCTCTTAGCTTTAGTAGTCTATAGGTTTATAAGTTCTTTTACTAAAAAAACGACGTCAACTGATGCAAGTATCCCTGCTATAACAACACCTACTGACCAATCATCAACGGTTACAACCAGTACAGCAACGACTAATGGTATATCAGCTGATACTTCTGCGCCTATTGCAGCAGTACCTACTGATAATCTACCGACACAGCAGTCCCAGCCAGCAGAAGTAGCACCAGTTCAAACAACAACATCCTCATCGACAACAACCACACCAACTACGGTTGCTGTAAGTACTCCTTCGCTTGATGTAAGCCAAATTGACCAAAAAATATCTGCAATAGATATTAATCAACAAGGAATGCGAGCTGATATTAATACCTTAAATAATCAGCTTAGTGGGATTAACTCAAATATAAGTAATTTAAATGTAAAGATTGAAAATTTAACCCAAATAATTAATACACTTTCTGCTACAATAGAGAAACAAGTTAATCAAATTACGGCATTATCGATAATAAAAAAAGCGCCAAAAGTAAAAAAAGTTGTACGTCGGGTAATTGTTCCACGTAGAGTGTATTATATACAAGCTGTTATTCCTGGTAGGGCGTGGTTAATTGCATCAAATGGGTCTACACTTACGGTAAGGGAGGGGACGAATATTCCAGGATACGGTGTGGTTAAATTGATTGATCCTAATCAAGGACGGGTTTTGACTAGTTCAGGTCAAGTAATTAGGTTTAGTCAACAAGATAGTTGAGGCGGTTATGGCAGGTGGGGGTTCAGTTGCAGATTGGGTAACCTCTAATGCAGATATCATTATTAATATTGCTAAAAGTTTAATCCCTGTAGAAAGACTTATTACTGGCCTTGCCTATGTTATAGGTGTTTTCTTTGCTTTTAAAGCAATTTATTCTTTAAAAAGTTATGGAGAATCCCGCACGATGATGTCTAGTCATGCAAGCATGAAAGAGCCTTTAGTCTATCTTTTGGTAGCAGGTATGTTTATTTATTTTCCTACCGGATTAAGTATTCTACTTAATACCACATTTGGTTCACCTAACATTCTTGGATATTCTCCAGTTGATAGTCAAAATCCAACTATAAATGCATTGTTTGGTAGCGATAGCGTAGTTGGACAATCTTTGACAATTATCATTCAGGTTATAGGTTTGATTGCATTTGTAAGAGGGTGGGTATTAATAGCCCGTTCATCTTCGCAAGGGCAGACTCCGGGTGGTTTGGGCAAAGGAATGGTTCATGTTTTTGGTGGTATTGTTGCAATGAACATTGTTCTTACTTTAGAAATAATTAATAATACTTTATATGGTACAAGTTAATATAGGAGAATAAAAGTGGAAAGCTCGGCTTTTTTTAGAAAAATGAATTTTAAAAGGCTATTTGCTTGGGTGGCTTGTATAGGATTAATAATAGTAGCAGAATCTGCCTTGGCTGGCGGTCCAACAATTGGTTCAATGGCTTCTAATATAGTTAAATCTTTTACCAGTTTAACTAGATTAATTACAGGGGGCTCATATTTAGCAGGTATTGGTTTTTCTATTGGTGCTATTATGAAATTTAAACAGCACAAAGATAATCCTACGCAAATAACTATTGGTACACCAATAGCATTGGTACTTATTGCAGCGGCATTGTTATTCCTACCTACAATTCTAGATGTTGCTGGTTACACAATGTTTGGAACTACTGGTGGAAAGGTAGCTGGCCCTAGTGGATCTATTATTGGGTCTGAAACCTAAAATTATATAATTTATAGTTTATAATTTACCTATAGATGAATATCTATAAAAGTTAGAAGCCTTAGGGCTTCTAACTTTTATAACTTGTTTGAAATTACGAAGTATATAGAGGTTTATATGGCTTTAGATCAGGAAAGTAATAAGTTAAAACTTGTAGCTAGTCCTGGTGCTTGGCGCTTATATTCAGCCAGGAAAGCAGACGAACGATTTAAATCTTTTGAATTAAAAGTATTTCAACGAGATCGTTATACTTGTCAATTCTGTGGATTTCAAGCTAAGTTATTTCAAGAAGTAGTAAATCTTGACGGTAATTATACTAATAATCGCTTAGCAAATATGGCTACAGCATGTTGCTTTTGTGCACAATGTTTTTTTATCGAGTCTGTAGGGGTTGGTGGCTATGGTGGTGGTACCTTAATCTACTTACCCGAGCTTTCTCAAGAGGAATTAAATAGCCTATGCCATGTCTTATTTTGTGCTATTACCAATGATACTGGTTATAAAACGAGCGCACAAAATATATATCGAAGTTTTAAATTTCGTTCTCAGGCTGTAGAAGAAAAATTTGGAGAGGGGACAAGTGATCCGGCTATTTTTGGCCAATTGATTATTGATTCTGGTGCCTCTATCGATACTGCGGATAAACTTTTCCATAATATTCGTCTTTTACCATCGCGGGCTAAATTCCGGAAGCAAATTGAGCAGTGGGCTGCAAGTGCGTTAGAAGAAATGACGGAAGCTAGTTAGATTATATAATTTTCATAAAATTAAATCTCATTAGACTTCTTTAGAAACTCTACTGCAACGGCCAATTGTAGGTGCAGCAGTGCTCGAATTCTCATGTGCTTTGACGTACACTGCGGTTCTGTGCGCTGGTGTAACTTGTAACTTAGCTCTTTGCAGTGAGTTTCTGGAGAAGCCTAGTTAAAGAATTACTAAAGAATATGTTCTATATATAATAGAAGTAGTTAGATATACAGATTATCTTTAAAGGGTTACTCTAAAATAAAAATGATAGATTAAGTAAGAAGCGAACTTTATTAATTATTAATTTAGCAGCAATAGTTGCACTGAAGCTAAAATAGGAAAGGGTATGGGTAAGTGGGCAGAGTCTTTTTTCGAAGGTGTTGATACTTTTTTCGCTTGGCTTAGTACTTCTTTAAAGCAAACTACAGAATCTTATTGTGAATTAGAAACGGCTGATAGTCCCACGGTTCTAGTAAATCATGATGGCTCTTTGCTTTCTATTATAAAAGTAGAAGGAATTACTGCTTTATCTGGTGCAGATGAATTTCAGATATTGGTTGAAGGATTAACTAATTCATTCCAAGCTGCTATGGGTAGGCCCGGTCACGCATTGCAAGTCTTTTTTAGTCATGACAAACAAAATATCAAAAAAGTAATTGAAAATATTTATGCACCGGCCCATAGTACAGCTGAACGAATTGAGTTAAATTTGGCTGATCTGTTTAAAGAGCGAGTTGATTATTTGGCACAATATTGTGCGGATGAGAAAGTTTATTTTGTACTATTTACGAGGCCCATTAATCTTGCCCAAGAGCAGTTAAAAGCTGCTAATAAAGCTAAAATTAAGATGATTAGAGATACCAAGGCGCCTCCTTTTAAAAACACTCAAACTGTATATGCTGCTATTCCGGAGCTACGGGATACGCATGAAGCTTATGTGCGTGCTATATTGAATGACTTAGCAACGCTTAATATTTTTGCTAATTTACTTGAGGTTCATGAGGCGATACATGCTATTCGCATGACAGCAGATGCTGATTTTACAGCGGAGGATTGGCGAGCTACCTTACCGGGAGATAAAATTTTTCCCCGTGAAATTAATGATTTTGAAGGCGATGCTTCAGACCTATTATGGCCTTCATTAGCAAAACAAATTATTCCTCGTGATGCATTTAGCGTGGATTTAAGAACAGTACAAGTAGGGGATAAAATATATTCCTCAGTTTTTATTGACCTCTTTCCTAAAGAAGTTAGACCTTTTATTAGCCTTTTTTCCCGCATTCTACCTTCACATGTACCCTGGCGAATTTCCTTTTTAATTGAAAGTGAGGGGTTAGATACAATTAGATTTAAAGGCTTGTTATCGTCAATATTAAGCTTTTCTTCTGCTCAAAATAGATTGATAAGTGACTCTGTAAATCTGTTAAAATATTTAAAGTTAAACACAGATGATGCTATTGTGAAGTTGCGTGTTGTAGCAACAACTTGGGCCAAAGAAGGCGAAATTCCTTTGTTACGCCGCCGTAGCTCTGAATTAGTGAAGGCAATTCAGGGTTGGGGATCAACCGATATATCAGAAATTTGTGGTGATCCTTTTGCAGGCTTTGTTTCTAGTATGTTAGCGACTACTACAAATAGTACAGCTGTGTCTTCTGTCGCACCTTTATCTGATGTAATTACCATGCTACCGATTACTCGGCCTGCTTCTCCGTGGCGTACAGGTGCAATTTTATTTCGTTCACCTGATGGTAAACCATGGCCATACCAGCCGGGCTCAACGCAACAAACAACTTGGATTGATTTAATTTATGCTCGTCCTGGATCTGGTAAGTCGGTATTATCTAACGCTTTAAATCTGGCTTTATGTCTTTCAGCGGGTATCAGTAGATTGCCACGGATTGCCATTATTGATATTGGTCCTTCAAGTAGCGGTCTAATTTCATTATTAAAAGAAGCACTGCCAGTATCTAAACGTCATCTAGCTGCTTATTACCGATTGCGTATGACACCAGAATATTCTATCAACCCGTTTGATACTCAGTTAGGTTGTCGCTACCCTACAGCTTCGGAGCGGTCATTTTTAGTTAATTTTTTAACTTTACTTACAACCCCCTTAGGCTCTCCTAAGCCTTATGATGGTATGGCTGATTTAGCAGGCATGGTGGTTGATGAATTATATAAGAGTATGGCTGATGAATTTAATCCAACACCCTATGCCCAAGGTGTAGAAGAATTTATTGACAGTATCTTAGAAGAAATAGGATTTATTAGGGATTCAAAATCTACGTGGTGGGAAGTAACTGATTCGTTATTTTCGGCAGGCTTTATCCATGAGGCTATGCTTGCGCAGCGATATGCAATGCCACTGATTGCCGATGCTGCATCAATTTGTCGTACAGCCTCTATTGAAGATTTATATGAGAAAGTAACTACACCAACTGGTGAATCATTAATAAATGCTTTTTCTCGTATGATTTCTGGTGCTGTACGTGAATATCCTATTCTATCAAGGGTAACAAGTTTTGATATAGGCGATGCTCGAGTTGTATCGTTAGACTTAGATGAAGTTGCGAAAAGTGGGGGAGATGCTGCGGATAGACAAACTTCAGTGATGTATATGCTCGCACGTTATGTTTTAGCCCGGCATTATTATCTAACTGAAGAAAGCTTAAGTAGTATCCCAGATCAATATCGAGACTATCATAAAAATCGTATACTCGAAATTCGTGAGGATCCTAAACGTATTGTATACGATGAATTCCATCGTACAGCTAAATCATTAGCAGTTCGCGATCAAGTACTAATTGATATGCGAGAAGGTAGAAAATGGAAAGTGCAGATTGCTTTACTTTCTCAATCAGTAGAAGACTTTGATTCAGTAATGATTGACTTTGCTACTTCTATTTATATTATGGATGCAGGGCCTTCTCAAGCAGTGGAAAAGACTACCCAAATTTTTGGTTTATCTGATACTGCTAAAATAGCATTGCGTACTCGTGTTCATGGGCCGCGGGCTGGAGGAGCCACCTTTTTAGCCCAATACGCTACTAAAACAGGCGTTAACGTGCAATTATTAACGCTTACCCTAGGCCCTATTGAATTATGGGCTTTTAGTACCACTGCTGAGGATGCTGCAGTTCGTAATCGATTATATAGGCATTTAGGCCCTGCTGAAGCAAGACGAGTACTTGCTAATTTATTTCCTAATGGTTCTATAGCAAAAGAAGTTGAAGATCGTTTAGCTGCTGTTAAAGCACAAGAAGGTTTAATTGAAGAAGATGCTATGGACAGTGTCATTGAACAGTTGATTCATGATATTTTAGAAGCTTATTCAAGAGATCCTGACATAAAAGTTTTACCAGCAAAAACAATTTAGTTACTTAGTTCAGTTGTTGTAAAGTAGGTAAATTTTAAATTACTTGATAATAGAGGTGGGTACAGTTTAGTATGCCTTACCTTTAAGCCATCTATTTATTTACCCCTTAAGAATTTTTAGTTTAACTGAATTAGATAAAGCTTAAAGCTAAGGTAGTTAGGTTATTTTCAGTGGAAAATTTATTAGGTTCTTTTTCTAAATTAGTTTTTATCTCCTGCAACGTTTTTTCAGTGGCTGAATGAGACGAAAAAAAACTAATAAAGTGATTTGAGCGCCGTCTAAACAAAATATCTTTCTTGTCATTTTCAAATTCAGTTATTTCTAAAAGCAGATCAAAAGCACTAAGCTTAGATGTACCAGCAATCTTATTATAGAGATCTTTTAATTCATCAAATTTCATCCGGGTTTTAATATCATTACCATGTAATTTAGGTATTTTTTTTAAGCGCCCATAGAGCTTATTAAGGGTACTAAGCTGATAACTAGTTAAAGGTTTATAAACTGAAGGTGGAGGAGGAAGAATATAAAAAGATTGTTTATCGGGAACACCAGCTATTAATTTCGTATGATAAGAAAGGGGAATAAAAAATTGTTTAGATGCATCTATTTTATAATGAAGTATGGATTCCAAAATATCTAAAGCGCTATGTCGACATGTATTGCTAACATTAATTCGATTTATCTTGTTTACAATTTGTGAGGCAGATCTTAAATTTTGCAGATAAATTTCTTCGGGAGCCCGATATTCTCTTAATTTTTTATATTCAAAAACGACTTGATTAGGACTTGTAGTGAGATTATTAGATACATTTTCTTGGCTAGGAACATACGCTTGAATTGCTTCTTTATATAATTTTTTTTTGTACGTTTTATTTAGAGCATTCTTAATCTCGTCATTAGCTAATTGTCTTTCTTCAATGTAAGTAATGAGGTCTAAAAATTCTTTCATTTGTTCATAAGTAATTGAATAGGCTTGATAGGCGATAGCATCTTTTTGGGAACTTTTGCGTGTAATTCCTTCATCAGCAAGTCGTGCTAAGGTGCCTGACGTTAGGTTTTTATAAAAAGGTTTAAAGCGTTTCTTAATATCTGGATCAATGTCATTGGTTTTGCCAACCCTAGCTAATAATGTGGGCTTGTTATCTTGTATGACACCTAGCATTAGAAAACTATGATGTTCTTGTTTAACTATGGATAAAAAAAATTCATCATCTTTATTAAGAAGAAGTTCCGCTGGCATAAAATCTCAGAGGTTAAATTATTTAGACAATAATAAAATATTATATTTGAATAAAATAGTCATAATTGGATTAAATGTATTATTAATAAACAATATTTTGACTAAAAATTCCTAAAAATTTAGGCAATTTCTTTTTTCAAACTAAATCCGCTTAAAATGCCGGGACTAAAAGGATTAATTTGATTTTGAGTTTTTAGTAAATAACGACCAGAATTACCATTAACTTCAAATAAGATTTGTAAATTAGCGCTATCATTATTATCCACTAAAACATTAACTTTTTGTAACATTTTAAAGAAGGCCCAAACGCCTTTCTCCTCTAATTCAAAATGGCTGCCATCAATAGCGCTTAAAATTAATTTGGCACCAGTTTGGGGCCAGTTAAAGCTTATATAAGATTCACTTGTTTGGGTATCTTGAAGGGTTGTTTGACCAATACTAAGTTCTAAGTTTGCAACTACAGGATCTAAATTAATTTTCTGTAAACTAAATTCAATTTTACTTGTTGCATTATTATCTGGAAAAAACATATTACTAATAACATTTGCCCGAATAAGTTCGTTCACTAAATCTGCCGAAATAGGTAAAACAAATCCATTAAGTTCTTTAGGCCGCCATTCAGGATGAGAGATATCTAAGAAGGGTTTTAAATAATTGCTAACGAAAGTATTCAAAATTCCTTGAGGAGCAAAAAAATTATTAAAATCAGCAAGTGAAACATCTTCCTCTTGTATTGAATCTAGAGGATAGCGATGAGCAATCGTTTGTTGATAAGGAGTAAATACAGTATCTTGCCACTTTTTATTTAAATATTGTTTACTATCATTTATAAAAATAAACCACACATCGTCAGCCAATTGTTTTGCCCAACTCGCTACAGGCTCAGGTAGTTGTTTTGCTCTGCTGTATAACATACTTAAAGGATCGCCTACGCTCTCGCCTAAAAATCGAGAGCGAGTAAGATTAAAAACAGTTTGCCCATTGTCTTTAATAAGTGACAGCGTAGTTAATAATTTTTCAAGCTCCCTAATATTCTGGGTAAATTCTTGCGTTGCAGACATAGAAATTAAATTTAAGGGTGTAAATTGACTCGCAATCTTTTGATTAAAAAGTGCAAACTGCTCCCCTGATTCAGGGCTGGTTTGCTGCTGCATAAATGTAAGTAAACGGGTAATTGCATTTGTTTGCTGCAAAATTTGTATAAGTTGGCGCGCTTGCTCATAGTTTTGATAATGTTCAAATTGAACACGTTTAATAAAGTTTTGCCACCAAGTAATATAATCAAAATGATAGGCCTGCTCTAATTGAGTAGATAATGTACTTAAATCTTGCCGTGCTAAGACCCAATTTTCCTGTTGTAATTTTTGTGCAATATTAGGTAACGAAGTAGTAACTTTCTTAAAACCTTCTTTCGTAAAGTAAATAGGTATCTCTTTATTAGATAAATTAAAGCCTTTTAAATTTATGGCTAAATTTTCTTTAGGAAAATAACTTTTAGCTAAGGAATAGTATAAATAAGTAGCTGGTAAAGCGTTTAAATAATTTCTTGCATCGGTAACAAGCTGTAAATTAATAGGAAGGGGTTGAAAGGGCTGTTTTAAGGCCTTTTTCAGTAATATTTCTTGGGTATTATTAAGCTTAGTTGCATGAGTAGTTTGCCAGTATTGATTGAACCACTGATGTATTTCTGCTTCTGAAAAGTGCTCAGACTCACCAATCATAAGATAAACTTTTAAGGCTTGATAGCGCGCCGATTGTGTCTGAGATGGGTTTGTAAGTGTTTCTTCTAGGCTTGCTATTAAATCAGCTAAAAAATCATGACGTAATTTAATTTTAGTGTTTTTATGTAGTCTTGTTTTAAGTTGATTAATGATAGAAACCTGCAATATACCTTTAGGAATTAAATTCAATTTATTTTCTGCCAAGGATAAATGATAAAGCGCAGCGGTTTTATTAGCTTGGCTTGTTAAGGTCTCATAGGCAATTAGTTCTTTACTTGCTTCATCTAATAATCTTGAAGTTTTAAAATATTGATAACTTAAACCCGCTAAAAGTAAACTAACTACTGTTGCAGTTGTTGCAATAGTAATATGCTGCTTTCTACTTAATTGAGGTAAATGATATTGTGATTGTATTTGAAATGAATGAATAGCTCCTTCAATAAAATAGGCACGATAATTAGTAGATTGAGGAAATCTATCTTGTACAGAAAGCGCATATTCATGCTGGATTTTTTTATTAAGTCTATCAACGCTTAAGCCGCCTTGCTCAGCACTGCTAAAATAAATAGCTTGTAGGTGTATTAAATTATGGTTGATATTTTGTAGTATTGTTTGAATGGGCGCACGTAACCCGGCTAATTGTAGGGGAAACTCACGAATTAAGGTGCGTTTTAAACTTGAGCGAGCCGGGTGTAACTTATTAATTAGTTGCTGTCCAAGTACTTCTACCATTTGATCAAATCGATAATGATATTGTGAAATTAACTTCGTACGTTCTTTTCGCAAGTCAAGCGAAAAGCCTAAAGGCTTTTTTAAATCGACTTCATGTTCAGATTGAAAGAATTCAGCAAAGCCAGCTAGGGTGTCTAATTTCGTAAGCATTAAGGCAGTATCGATAGGGTAGTCAAGTGCATTGGCAAAATTTTCAAGTAATAAGGAATGCTTTTTACATTGTTCTTGAAAAGTTAATGGCTCGGCTAAAAAAAGCTCGCTACTATCAACACATAAGATAATGCCACTTATTTTAATACCCTTAACACAGCGATTTAATTTTTTTAAACTAAAAGTGAGTAAATTTTCACTTTGATTAAGCCAAGCTTCGCCAAGTTCTAAAATAATGCCGAGATCATTGTAAAAAAAATTGGCGTTATTTTCTGGATCTACGGTATATTGCTTAAGTGAGCTTTGTTTTAAAAAAGCACTTTTTCCTTGTTTCCTTTTTCCTGTGACAAGAATAAATGAAATAGAGTTATTTTGCGGTTTTAACTGTGAGCCAATGCGTTTTAGAGCGTCACATAAATTTTCTAATGACTTATCCATTAATTATCCAGCTCTGCTATTACAGCATGCCCAAATTGGACTGCTTTGGCTTTACCATCTAATATAAAATAGCTAGTTANCTAGTTACATAGCTTGTTATTAACATACCTAATAAACCTAAGCTTATTATTAGAATTGATTTATAGCTTTGTTTAGGCGCCGACATTTTCTTAGATTCTTTGAAAAGGTGGCAAGGCTTATTTACTCGATGTTTTTGAATAAGTTGGAATAATTCTTCAATCATATTATCTAGTATTAATCGTCCATCAGCCTTTTGATGTTGTTTCCCTTCAAAGCCAGCAATAAGGCAATAATAGGCAAGTTCAATCAAATCTAAGTATTGATTAGGACTTTCTTTAATATGATTAACAATATCAAAAAAGCGTTCTTCAGGACCTATATCATCATAGGATAAAGGTGTAAAGGCTTGGAATTCGGCGGGGCGTCCATATAAACGAAGGTAACTTTTACCTAAAAGTTCATCTATAGTGGCGCATAGAAGATAATGAGCGATTGCATCGAATTCTTCTGTATATGCTTTTCCAGCCAAACGGCTATGAAAAGCGCGTAATTCATGTTCAATATTCTCTCTAATATGCTGCACAGGTGGCATTGAAGGACTAATGCATAGTCGCTCCAAGAGAGAAAGTAAGGGCCCTGCTGCGGCTACTAGAGGGTTAGCGGTGAATGAAATAGTAAATAATTTAGAACGATAATAGACTTTTGGTATCTGTTGATTGCCCAATACTAATGGCAATCGTCCGGCAAGGGAGGCCGACATCTGCCCAACTGTCATCGCTTCACTCCAAAGAATTCAAACTCGCTTCTCAATAAGAGACACCTATACTAAGTTAATACTCTACGATTTCTGTAAAACTCTTTTTATTTTAATAAGTTACACGTATATTCAGTAAAAAAGTCAAGATTACCTATAATCAATAGGCCTACTGCATTTTGTTAAAAGAAATAAGTCGGTTTTTTAAGACGTTTATCTTATTTAAGATTTAAAGATAATACGTTATATATAAGATCTTGTCGATATAGTAATATATTTAATCTAATTTAACGGTGTCAGCTCACTTTATGAAAGCTTAAAAATTATATATTTACTAAGTTATTGTTTAAATTTATTCTTTCTAAGAAATGATATAAGGGATTTATTTAAACAAACGCTTCAGAAAAATATCGCTCGACCCATGCTTCACCTAAATAGGTGAAGCAATCTTCAAGAAAATCAGCTAGTTCATCAGGTGTGACTTCGTATTCCTGGCCAACTGGTTCAATATCATGGTGAAAGTACTGACCAAAGTAACTCTCACAAAATTTTGTATAGTCACGGGTATGTAAAATAAATGCATGCCATAATTCATCTAGGGGTAATAAAGGGCCAAAGAGATAGGTATGGCGTTTTGATATTTTTCGTTGCATAGTAAGCCACATCCAAGCAAGAAGATCTTGCCATAATTGATGAGCTTGCTCAGATGAAAAACTAGGATTATGATGGCAAAAATAGTGAATTACTTGCTGATTTTCATAGCGAAGTAATTCATCTAATTCTATTTTAGTCATTGAAAATGACAGCAAGTTTTTCGCCAGTTAGTATTTTTTGTAATATAATGGACAATTCGACAAATTTTTTCTTGTTTAGACATGACTAGCCTCCTGAGTTAATTAGAATTAATTCTAACCACTTATTTCAGCAATAAATACGTTATAATGCAATCCTTATTAGTTTAATCACATTTTTATAAAAAAACTACAAATTGCTTTATAAAAGATATAAGGCTATTTTTGAGGTTGCCATGTTTATAAAATTAATTCTTGCGCTTACTCCGATGGTATTGGCTTTACCGCTTGCCATGGATGTGTATGTGCCTGCGATACCGCATATTACGGAAGCATTTAATACCACAGACACAAAAATGCTACAGACCTTAAATTGGTTTATGTTAAGTGCAGGGATAATGCAATTAATTATTGGTCCGATTTCAGATCAGTTTGGTCGTCGTGTAATAGCGTTATGGACAATCGCTTTTTTTGCTATCGGCTCGCTTTGCTGCGGCTTAGCTGTCGATGTCAAAGAGTTATTGTTTTACCGAATCATTCAAGCATTAGGTTCTTGTGGCATGATGGTACTTAGTTTTGCTATCGTTAGAGACCTTTATGCAGATGAAAAGAGCGCTAGAGCCTATAGCTTTTTAAATGGCATGATTTCTTTTTCGCCTATTTTTGCAACGTTTATTGGTAGTTATTTAGATTATTATTTAGGTTGGCAATCAACTTTTTGGAGTTTGTTATTAGTTGCACTGAGTGCCTTTTTTACTATGGGCTTATGGCTTGACGAAACGCTACCTTCGTTTAAGCGCGTATCTTTATCAAAAAATCTTTTAAGTCAGTATTGGCTTGTTCTGCGTAATCGGGAATTTACTATTTTTAATATGGCCTCTTTTATGGGGCATTCCTATTTATATTTATTTTGTGCGCTTTCTCCTTATTTAATCATTCGCTGTTTAGGTATTCCCCAAACGCAATATGGCTTTTATTTTTGTTTTATGGGGATATCTCTTTTATTAGGAAGTTTTTTAGGTGGGATAATTGTTGAACGGATAGGAATAATTAAAACGTGTTTGCTAGGTTATTTAATTACTTTAGTAGGTGGCACTTGGATGGCAATATGGTATTTATTTTATGGATTAAGTGTCTATAATTTTATTTACCCTATGTTATTGATAGGTACGGGTGGAACCTTTTGCATGGGCGCTGGCGCTGGCGGGGCTATGAACCCGTTTGATACAGCTAAAGGAACAGCTGCGGCAGCTATTGGATCTTCGCGGTTTTTATTTGCAGGGATAGCAGGTTACTTTTTAATAAATAAAACGGTAAGTTCCACCTTGCCTTTAGCTATTCCTGCTATAGTATTTAGTCTTATTGGTTTAATTTCTCTTTCCTTTACAGTGAGAAAATCAGCAAGGTTAGTTGTAAATTATAATAGTTAAAAGTAATTGTTTTGATAATTATAATCGATTTTACTTATTTAATAAGATTCACTACAGTTAAATAAACAAAGTAATTCATTAATAAAAGGAGAATAAAATGATTTCTGTAGGTCAACCCTTTCCAAAATTTAATCTTAAGGCTACTGTTAGTAATGATATGAATAGTGCCTTCACGACTATTTCAAATGAGACTTACAAAGGTAAGTGGCTTGTTGTATTTTTTTGGCCAAAAGACTTTACCTTTGTTTGTCCTACTGAAATTGCTGCATTTGGCCAATTAAATTCAGAGTTTGCTGATCGCGATGCGCAAGTATTAGGCGGTAGTACTGATAGTGAGTTTGTCCATTTAGCTTGGCGCAATCAACACTCGGATTTAAATAATTTGCCATTTCCAATGCTTGCTGATGTTAAACGAGAATTATCACAAAGCTTAGGTATCTTGGATGCTAATGAAGGTGTTGCGCAACGGGCTACATTTATCGTCGATCCTGATGGTATAACTCGCTTCGTTATGGTTACTGACTTAAGTGTTGGTCGTAATCCAGAAGAAGTCTTGCGAGTACTTGATGCATTGCAAACCGATGAATTGTGTCCTTGTAATTGGAAAAAAGGTGAAGAAACTATCCATGTTTGATTTAAGGAATTTAATTTATGTTTGAGCAAATTAAAGAAAAGTTACCTGAGTTCGCTAAGGATACTCGTATAAATCTAGGTAAGGTAATGGATCTAAATCAAACGGATGGCCTTGAAGCTCAGCAAATTGTAGGAAGTGCTTTAGCGGTTGCTTATCACTTAGGTAATAAGGAGCTAATTCAATCTCTAGAAACAGAGTTTGAAACAGAGCAGACCTTACGAGAGGCGGCCAAATTAGCTGCAAGCTTGATGGCTATGACAAATATTTATTATCGCTTTATTCATCTTAGCGAGCAGCCAGAGTTAAATCATGTCCCTGCTGGGTTACGTATGCAGGGCATGATGAATCCGGGTGTTGATAGAAAAACGTTTGAGGTGATGTCATTAGCCGTATCAATATTAAATGGCTGTGGAGCATGTATTAGTGCGCATTGCCGTAATTTAAAAGAGCATGGTTTTTCAGCCCAAGCTTTAGCTCGCATAGGGCGGATTACTGCGATTATTCATAGCACCCATGTAGGCCTTCATTTATAAATAAGCACATATCCCGTATTTAGATTTATTCTAGATACGGGTTTAAGACCTCTAATAAAAATTTACTCAGCTGGCGTATTTTTTTCAGACGATGAATTAAAAACACCGCATCCTAGACGAGCGCCTCCTCCCCCTAAAGCTGGGTTATCAGAGTAATTATCACCACCAGCATGAATCATAACTGCTAAACCTGTCAAGTCACTAGTTTTTAATCGTGGCGCAAGCAAAGGCGTATTTGCTTTACCATCTTCCATAATAAATAACACAGGTAAATCACCTAAGTGGCCATCGCCATAGGGTCCAAGGTGTTTTTTGGTATCTTTAGGATCAAAATGCCCACCTGCATCCATGCCTGCATCCCCACAGTTCGCATGCTGATGAAGATGAAATCCGTGCGCGCCAGCTGGCAAGGTAGTTAGGTCAGGCTTAATTAATAAACCATATTGAGTATCGGTAAAAGTAATTTTGCCAAGTGGTGCTTTATTCTTTTCTGTTGCATAAATAGTTGCACTGAGTTCATTAGCATAAGACATTGTTCCATGTAACAACGAAATCATTAGAAGGCGTGAAAATTTTTTCATAATTTCCCTATAAAGATAAGTTAAAGTGTTAAATCATTGTATACGCAAAAATTGCACGTTTTGAAAGAAAATTCAAATACCACTCTTTTAGTTTAAATAAAAGATGAGTAGCATTAAATTCATTTTTAATTATTATAGCTTAATACTCTTACGGAAATAAGCAATGAAGTTAAAGTGGCGGTTTATTGCCGGAGTCCTTTATATTATGTTAGTGCAAAATGCTCAAGCTGATAATGTAAGTATTCAAGGCTGGATTTACCCTGGAAATCCAGCTTGTAATGCAAAAAATGAGTATACAGATGGTCGAGTTATACAAGTATTAAAACCTGAGTATTTTACCGTAACTGGCGTAGGCGTTCTTAAGCGGTTAAATGTTGCTGATGCGGGTTGTAACGCTTATAGCAAAAAAAATGTTAAAAGTATTAAAGCTCACTCACAACAACAGTTTGTCACTATATCTGCAAATGCAAGTTCAATGGTTGCCTTAACTTCAAGCGCAAAAAAACGAGCCAACGCGATTAATAAGCTAATTAATTTTATTAAAACGACAAACTTTACTGGGGTGGAGCTAGACTTCGAAGAATTCGGTAGCTGGACTGATAAAAACTACCGTGATTATAAACTATTTATAATGGAGTTAGGTAATGCTCTATGGTTAATTAATTCACAACTTATGATTGATGGACCTCCTATATCAAATAGCACTGAGCAGAGCTACTATAAATGGCGATATGAAGATTTTAATGATCTACCCGTTAATTACATTGTGGTTATGGCCTATGACTATCAATATGATTATGGAGTAGGTACACCTATAGCACCTAACACATGGGTAATTGACATAATTAATTATGTTAAAGACAAAGTAGAGGATATTAACAAAATAGTAATTGGCATACCTGCTTATGGTTATCATGGTATTACCGGATCTTATAAAATTAAACTTGATACGTTTGAGCAATCAAAAAGCTATCCTGGATTTTCTCTAGCAGTCCAAGACCCGTCCTCTTTTGAATATTTTTGGCAGCATGAGAATACGACATATTTTATTCAAACAAGCGATTCCCTTAATCGAAAGAAAGCTTTAATCGAGGCAGCAGGTATTAAACATATTTCTGTTTGGCATTTAGGTGGTAATCAATGGTTTTAGGACTAATTGATAAAGTTTTGCCTTAACTCTAATAAACTTATTTACCTATTGAGAAACTAAAAATAACTTATTAAGGTGGAATGAATGAACAATAGAGTATTATTTATAAGATTTTTATTAGAAGATTTAAGTAAAAAAACTAGCTTTGAGTTAAAATTGATAACAATTTAAGTTTACTCGGGTAAGTTGTGAAGAAAGTCAATTTTGCTATAGCATCTGCTCTACTATTTTGGTCATCAGCTTTCGTAGGCATTCGTGTTAGCCTAGTAAGTTATACGCCAGGTGCTTTAGCTTTATTGCGCTTTATTATTGCATCTGCTTGTATGGGATTAATCTATGTAAAATTACCAACTAAAAATAAAATGCCTTGGCGGATTCGACTACAATTATTATTAATTGGTGTAGGCGCAATTGGTATTTATAATACATGTTTAAATATTGGAGAGTTAACAGTTTCAGCAGGGATAGCTAGTTTTATAATAGGTATTAATCCTGTATTAACAATTCTCATATCTATTATACTCTTTAAGGAACGCACAAATTTAGGCGTATGGATTGGTATATGTATTAGTATGCTTGGTTTATTTTTGATGGCTTTAGGCGGTAATGATACAAATATACACACAGAAGGTGTTTTGATTATCTTTATTTCTACAATAATGAGCGCACTCTATAACCTTTCGCAAGGCTATTATTTAAAGAATTACCATCCTATTGCCGTAACATCTTGGGTAATTTGGGGAGGAACTTTATTTTTACTATATTTTTTTTCTGATTTAAGGCAAGAAATCTTTAAAGCTAATTTAGGAATAACCCTTGTAATTGTTTATATGGGTATTTTTTCCGCGGCACTCGCTTATTTATGTTGGGGCTTTGTACTTTCAAATATACCAGCTTCTAAAGCTTCTATATATGCTTATTTCTTACCTTTAATTTCAACAGGGCTAGGATTTTTGCTACTAGGTGAAAAACCATCTTTTATCGCTTTTCTAGGCGGTGTTATTGCTCTAATAGGTGCTTTTATTGCTAAACGGCCGCCTTCAATTCTTACTACATCAGCCGCGCTAAGATAAGTAATCGAGATTGAAATTATTATAAAAATGTTAAAAAGCGTTAAGTAACTTCTCTAGAGTGCTTTATACTGGAGTTTTTACAATAAGTAACATGAATAATACAACTTATGAATAGCTGCCAGAAATCTCGTTATTAAGTGTTGCAAGTAATTTATTGTGTTTAAATAGGAATTTTAATAAAACGATTAAGTCTTAGGTGATAACTCCATGGAATTGAAAATTGATAATACGCCATTTAAAGCCTTATTTCAGCCCTTAGATCTGGGGTTTACTCAATTAAAAAATAGGCTATTAATGGGATCGATGCATACAGGTTTAGAAGAAGACAAAGAAGGATTACAACGCCTAGCTGCTTTCTATAGAGAGCGTGCATTAGGAGGCGCGGGATTAATTGTTACAGGTGGGATTGCACCTAATCGTGCAGGCCGGCTTGCACCTTTTGCAGCAAAGCTTACGCAACGAAAAGAACAGCAGCGCCATGAATTAGTAACCCAAACGGTGCATGAAGCAGGAGGAAAGATTGCTTTGCAAATTTTGCATTCAGGCCGTTATGGGTATCATCCATTCATTGTCGCCCCAAGTCCAATAAAATCGCCCATTAGTCCTTTTGCACCCTGGAAAATGAGTAAGCGACGGATTAGAAAAACGATAGAGCATTTTGGACGATGCGCCAAGTTAGCACAAGCTGCTGGTTATGATGGCGTAGAGGTGATGGGGAGTGAAGGTTATTTAATTAACCAATTCATTGTAACACATACCAATCGCCGCACTGACGAATGGGGAGGAGATTTCGCCAATCGTATTAAATTCCCCATTGAGGTTGTTAAACATATCCGCGAAGTAGTCGGTGAGCAATTTATTATTATCTACCGTTTATCGATGTTAGATTTAATTGCCGATGGTAGTAGTTGGGAAGAAGTGATCTTTTTAGCAAAAGCCATTGAACAAGCAGGTGCAACAATTATTAATACTGGTATTGGTTGGCATGAAGCGCGTATTCCTACCATCGCTACGATGGTTCCACCAGCAGCATTTACCGCAATCACTAAGCGGCTTAGGCCTGAAATTACAGTACCTATAGTTACTTCAAACCGCATAAATACTCCTGAAATAGCCAATCAGTTATTAGAAGATGGCGTAGCTGATATGATTTCAATGGCCCGACCCTTTTTAGCAGATCCGCGCTTTGCAGAAAAGGCAAAGCTTGGTGATAGTAAGGCAATTAATGTTTGTATTGCTTGTAATCAAGCATGCCTTGATCGAGTTTTTGTTAACAAAACAGCTTCTTGTTTAGTTAATCCTCAGGCCTGTAATGAAACAGAATTAATTTATCAAACTGCACATCATCCTAAAAAAATTGCGGTTGTTGGCGCAGGTCCTGCAGGCCTTGCTTTTACAGCGGTTGCTGCTGAAAGAGGTCATGACGTGACTCTATTTGAAAAGAAAGATAGATTAGGTGGTCAATTTAATTTAGCTAAATCGATTCCAGGTAAGGAAGATTTTCAACATACTATTAATTATTATACTCATCAATTAGAAAAATTTGGTGTAGATATTCATTTAAATACAGCAGCTCAGGTTGATTTATTAAAAGAATATGATGAAATTGTACTTGCTACAGGCATTAAGCCACGCACGCCAAGTATTCCTGGAATTGATCATGCTAAAGTCATGAGTTATGTCGATGTTATTGAAGAACGCAAAATTCCTGGCCAACGGGTTGCTATCATTGGTGCAGGTGGTATTGGTTTTGATGTAGCTGAGTGGTTAACGCATGAGTCACAGTCCTCACCTTTAGAACAATTTTATAATGAATGGGGAATTGATATTAATGTCACTCATCGAGGAGGGATAAAAGCGCCAATAATTGAAAAAACAGCACGTGAAGTATTTTTGCTACAACGCAAGAAAGAAAAACTAGGAAAACGTTTGGGCAAAACAACAGGGTGGATACATCGCTTAAGTCTTAAGCATAGACATGTAAAAATGATATCAGGCGTTGAATACATACGTATTGATGACGAAGGCTTACATATTCGTGTTAATGATGAACCTAGACTGTTAGCAGTAGATTCAGTTATTATTTGCGCTGGTCAAGAAGAATTACGTGAATTATTTGAGCCTTTACGTGAAGAAGGTTGCAATGTTCATTTAGTAGGTGGTGCTTTTAAAGCATTGGAACTTGATGCGCGTCATGCTATAGATCAAGCATGTCGATTAGCAGCATTGCTTTAGTTTTGTATATAAATAAAATTTTTAAATTTTATATTAATCTAATTTCATTTGAAGTTAGATTAGCTTATCGCAGTTAATGAATTAGTAAGTTAAGGAATTTTCATTTTAGTTACATGAATTTATGTATGTTTAATCTGGAGCCCGTATAAATGCTTCGTATTTTACGGGGTAGCGTTCCTTTAGCGACATAAAGGAGCCTTCGTCTCTTTTATGTCTAACTCACGTTAATTAATAAAAGTAAATGTGGAGACCAATTTAAATATATTGAGATCTGTGATATAATAATTAACAATTCGCAATAAAATAAACCGCAACGCCGCTATACCATCATCTATTATTGAAAATCCGTGCAAGCCATTGTTTATTTTGTTATTATACTGAGCAATTTTTACATTACTTAAGCTATTGCTACATCATTTGGAAGATTTATGACAGACAATTTAGTAAATTTCGCAGCGCTGAACTTATCAGCTCCTTTATTGAAAGCTTTAGAGGATATGAAATTTCAAACACCTTCACCAGTGCAAGCTCAAACCATCCCACAGATGTTAGAGGGCCGTGACATTATTGCCCAAGCCCAAACAGGCACAGGAAAAACTGCAGCTTTTGCTTTACCTATTTTAGAACGCTTAAATGGTAACTTACCAGTTACTCAAGCGTTAATCTTAGCACCCACACGGGAGTTAGCTATTCAAGTTGCTGAGCAATTTAAAACATTGGGTAAATACCAGCAAGTTACTGTATCTGTATTATGCGGCGGTCAAGACTATTCAAGACAATTAAAACAATTAAGGGAGGGGGCACAAGTCGTAGTAGGTACGCCAGGTAGAATTTTAGACCATATGGACCGTGGTACATTGAAATTAAACAATTTATCAACTTTTGTACTTGATGAAGCGGATGAAATGTTGCAAATGGGTTTTATTGACGATATTGAATTAATTTTCTCAAAATTACCTGAACAAAAGCAAATCGCATTATTTTCGGCGACAATGCCACATCGTATTCGCCAAATTGCTAATAATTATTTAGTTGATCCTATATCAGTACAGATACGTTCTGAAACAGCAACCGTAAAAAGTATAGAGCAACGCTTCCTATTTGCCTCTCCTGCTCAAAAACCCGATGCTTTATCACGTATATTAGCAGTAGAGGATTATCAAGGTGTTATCGTTTTTGTGCGTACTAAGAATGCTACTGAGGATGTCGCAGATACTCTGCAAAAACAGGGCCACCGGGCCATGGCTATTCATGGTGATATTACCCAAGCCCTTCGTGAAAAAATTGTTGCTCAATTTAGACAAGGAGCGATTGATATACTGGTTGCTACTGATGTTGCTGCGCGTGGATTAGATGTTGAGCGAGTTACTCATGTCATTAATTACGATGTACCACATGATTGCGAGACTTATGTTCATCGTATTGGACGTACAGGCCGAGCTGGGCGAAGTGGGGTGACTATTTTATTTGTAAGCCCTCGGGAAGCAAGGATTCTAAATAATATTGAACGCCATACGCGTCAACGTATAGAAAAAATAAACGTTCCCAATGACCATATAATTCAAGAGGCAAGACAGCAGCGCTTCTTATCAAATATTAGTAATAGGCTTGAGCATAAAAATGTAGTTCAATATCGTAAAATTATTGATACCTTTTTAGAGCAAAATCCAACTGTTGCAGCTGCTGACGTAGCTGCTGCCTTAGCACTATTAGTTAATAAAGATAAGCCTTGGCAGTTTGAGGCACCTAAATCAATTAATGTAGGTAAAGATAAACATATTAGAGAACGAGTAAATTCTAAGGATTCTTACGAGCGCTCAACTAAAAAGAATCGACGTAGCTCGCGTGAATCTTCTTCAAACCACTTTGAAGATATGCCACAAGAATTATTTCGCTTAGAGGTAGGACGAGTTCATGGCGTAAAACCAGGTAATATTGTTGGCGCTATTGCTAATGAGGCGGGATTACAAAGCCGTTTTATTACCGGTCTTAAAATTCATGATGACCATTCTACTGTAAGACTACCTAAAGGAATGCCTAAAGAAGTCTTTCAAGATTTAAATAAAGCTTGGGTCTGCGGACGACAATTAAAGCTAAGTGTCATTAATTCTAATTAACATAACATAAGTAAAACAAATGTTATCCCGTACAACGTATAGAATTGTACGGGCATTTGTTTACACGTTAAACTCAATTTATTGTCGAGGGCTGTAATTATAGATTACAGCAGCACCTAACAAGACAACTGCGCCACCAAAAAAACTGTATTCATTAAAAATTGAGGTATTTTCTTTTTTAGGTAACTTTTCTAAATTCATCTTTAGTTGCTGGGATAACTTTAAAAATGGATTTTCTGGATCTAATTCCCTGACAAGTTTGGGAATATATTCAGCACGAATTTTTTCTGTCATATTATGGATAGTTTCGGCATCCTGAGTGTCTATAAATTGCTCTGTTGCTCGTGCAAACGTTTCAGCAAGTGCAGCTGTGAATTTTTCAGCATCCATTGGTTTCCAGCCTATCAAATTAAATGTATGCATACCACTGTAACGCTTAGGATTATTTTTATCCTGTATCGTTTGGAAATTTCTTAGTGCTTTTTCTATTTCTAGAGGAGTAATAACATTAATAAATGATTTATAAAATGCATGTAAATATTCTGTTTCAAAATTAGACATCTTGTCTCATCCTATAAAAGCAATTACTCATAATATAAATAATTAGATAGTTTAGCGAGTTCTTTAACTATTTATCCTAGTAAAATGAACTTAAATTAGAAAGATTTATGTTACTTAATGATTTAATTAAGCGAGTATATATGCACTTCGAAGCTGTAAGCGATACCTAGCAAGACTTGCTAAATGATAAAATAATTTCAGTATTTGTTTTAATACAATAGCATTATAATAGTAATACCATGACGGCACTTTAATATAGTGATAAGGGAACTAATATCTTTTAATATATTTCAATTATGGACAGTCAATGAAATTGGTATCTCAGTTGTATAAATTAGTATGCATTTTATGTCTAACGGGGTGTAATTATCCCGCCGATCCCAATAATACTTTGATAACAATTAAAAACAATCATGTAATTAAAATTGGACTATGTTCTAATCTTCAGCAAAACGCTTCTCTGCTGAATAAATTATCTCAAGGACTGAATGCACGAATTTTAAAAGTGGTAGATAGTTTTGATAACCTTTATAAATTATTAGAAAAAAATGAAATTAATCTTATTAGTTGTGACATTGAAGAAGATAATCCCTGGCGTGAAAAAGTAGCCTTTACTAGGCCTTATGAAAAAAATTATGTATGGGTAGTTCAGCAGGGAGAAAATGCTTGGCTTAGTTATCTCGATAGGTTTATTTACTTTAATAGGAATAATAACAACTAATGCAAAATGTAACTAAAACAGTAGAGTTTCCTAAAGAATTAAAAGCTCAATATTCGAAAGCTATTTTTTATGAGTGGATATCACTTTTTTACATGATTTCTGCAGCAACTTTTTCCTTTTTAGTTATGTCTAACTCTCAAACAATGAAAACAGTTTGGCTGGAAGATAGCTTGGGTATTATACCACCTTTGTCCTTTTTAGTAGCTAGTAAGATAGTTAATCGCAAGGCTAATAAGACATTTCCTTATGGTTTCCACCGCGTAACCAGCATGGCCTATTTTACGAGTTCACTAGCTTTATTTGCATTGGGTATTTATCTGTTGATTGATGGAAGTATTGTTTTATTAAAGCAAGAGCATCCTAGTATTTCATCAGTGGTTTTTTTAAATCATACGATTTGGCTTGGATTTTTGATGATTGCGGCTCTATGCTGGTCAAGCATTCCTTCTACGGTTTTAGGACATATTAAAATACCTTTAGCACATTACTTATATGATAAAGTTTTATATGCAGACTCTAAAATGAATAAAGCAAGTTGGACAGCTGGGTTTGCGAGTATTTTAGGTATTTTAGGAATAGGTTTAGGATATTGGTGGGCAGATGCAGTTGTTGGTATATTGATTTCTTTAAGTATTATTAATGATGGATATAGTAATTTCAAAAAATCTATTTTGGATTTACTAGATGAGGTGCCGAAAACGTTAGAAGGTGATAAAACTGATCCCTTAATACAAGAAGTTGAAGCGATAGTAAAAAGACAGGATTGGGTTGAATCAGTTGCATTACGCTTTCGTGATGAAGGACATGTATTTTTTGGTGATATCTTTGTTACATCAAAACATAAAAGTATTGAGATTAAAAAATTATCCGAACTCCAAGAAGAAATCAAACAACATCACTGGCGGTTAAATGACATTGTTATTATGCCAGTTTCATCTAAGAAGGGATAAAGATAGAATCTTTTAACTAAAAAGTTCTACTTTGAGAGGCATCTAGACCTATTTTTTACAAAATTAAGATTTATTAACTGTCCTAATTTTTTCTTAATAATTAATAGGTCAAGTGATAGTTAAGTTTCTAATTTTAAACTTAAGTATGGCTAAAAGTTTTTCTCCTAACAACAAAAATCATCACTAAGACAGAATATTTGTTCTAAATTAATTATAGGTTTCCTGGTTATTTTCATTGGTTGCGCAATGAATTGGTTATAATGAGACCTTTTTTCAAATTACTCCTTAACCAGAATTCTGGGTATAAATTTTAAAAATTTATTTTATCTTTAATAATAGAACAAATAAAATGCATTATTTTGAGTCAATTTAATACAAAATTTTACAAATTTTTTAAATTTTGCACGATTTAGGTTATAATGTTTTCTATTTAGTAGTTAAGGGGTATTTATGAAAGAAAAGCATGCGGAAATACTTGAATTAGTCGAGAAGATTGTTAATACACAATTTCCATATATAGAAAATACTGATCTAAACAGTAAACCTATTCTTAATCAACCACCTATCTTTGGACATTTTAGTTTAATTTTGTTAGAGCAAACTAAAAAAGAATTAGAGCAAAACGTCACTGATCATTTAAATCTACTTGTTCAGATGCTAGATACATTGGTACCTCAACTACAAAATAATCAAGTAGCAAGATACTATCAAGACGAACACTATAACAATTATGTAAATTATTATAACAACTGCAAGCCTGAATACCGTTCTTTATTGATACCTCCTCAGGACTTAGGTCAAAAATTTATAGAAATCCAGCAGGGTGTAGTTAAAGCTTATAGAGATCTAAAAGAAATTTTATCACCATCTGAAAAAATGACAAATTCACAACAATATGGGCTCTACCATAGGCGTCGACCTAAGGACGACGCTTATGATGAAGAGCTGCGCCATAATAAATCAGCTAAATCCCGAGGAAATGTAGTGGTTGATCCTATAGAAGAAGGAGGTGATCCTATGGAAGAAGATACTAACTATTCATCTCCTAGCCCTAAGCATTCGTAAGTTAAAATTACATCTATTTACCTGTATTTTAAAATATGGGTAACTAGAATCCTTGCCTAATCTGCGCCTTTACTTTATTGCAGTGTTGTAAACGTTTTTGCCGTATTCATTTATTCCATTAAGCTCTATTCCTTGAAACATCTATGCCTTGCGCTAAATCATCACAGGTAAGGCAAAACGCTAATCATTAAGGGTAAAGCTATAAATGGCCTTATCACTAAGGTTAAATTATGTTTCACTTATGCATTAGCATCCTATTAAATCTTTCTTAAACCTAACTGATAAACAAATGTGATATCTATTTATAGTTACTTACAGAATCGCGTTTTAAAACTACTTAAACAGTTACCTAAGTACATTATTTAATATGCTCTTAGCATTTCAACTAACAAAATTACTAAATTGATTCATTTCGATTTTTCATACTATAATCGGGCCTCATTATTAATTTAGTTATTAAGGGCTTACTAATGAAAGTGTTTTTGGCTATGTTTGTCCTGCTTTTCTCGACATTGGTAAATGCTAATGAGTTGAATAATGTAGTCGTTTTTGGGGATAGCTTATCTGATAATGGAAACTTGTACGAAGATATGCATCATCGTATTCCCCAGTCGCCGCCCTATTATGAAGGACGATTTACAAATGGACCTGTTTGGATTGAGCAGCTTACAAATTCATATTTTCCTAATCAAGTTAAATCACATCTCCTTGATTATGCTTTTGGTGGGGCGGCAATTTCTGATAATACCGATGACGATGACATACTTTATACATTAAACCGTGAGATTAAAACCTATTTAATAGGTAATGATAATAAAGCAAGCGGGCAAAGTTTATTTGTTATATGGATTGGGGGTAATAATTACCTAGCTTTACCTGAGGATGAAGTGGAAGCTAATAGGATAGTTGTTAATGGTATTACTCAGGGTATTGAACGACTAGTTAAAGCAGGAGCGCAACATATATTACTTCTAAATTTACCTGATTTAGGAAAAGGTCCTGCAGCAAGGCAGTTAAACGCTGAAGAAAAGTTAACTAGGTTATCAAAGCGGCACAATGAGCTTTTAGGGGGTTCATTAAAAGAGCTTAAAATAAAATATCCTCATGTCCAATTTTTATATTTTGATACGGATAGAGCAGTTAATAAGCTACTAGATTCACCTGCAGAGTATGGTTTTACTAATACGCTTGATACCTGTTATGACGTATTAATTGATGAGGTGTCAAAAAAATCTACCCTATTGATGGCTGCTAAAGCGGCAAAGATAGATACAACGTGTGAAGGTTATCTATTTTTTGACCCAGTGCACCCGACAACCGTGGCACATCGATTAATAGCTGATGAAGTTCGTGCTATGCTCGATTCTTCTCAGGTTAAGTTTAAAACTAAATAATACCCTTTTCTAAAGCTTATTTAACTTTAACTGTTCATTCTAGGTAAGAATGAACAGTTAGATATAAGTTATTTTTAATTTTAGACTGGTTACCATTTGGGAAGAATTTTTTCTAACCATTTAGGTAAATACCAATTTAACGGTTTAACTAACGCCATAGTTGCTGGCACTAAAAGAGTACGAATTAAAAAAGCATCAACAAAAATAGCTGCAGCAATTCCTAATCCAAATTGTTTAACCATTAATACATCAGCTACCATAAACGAGCCACAAAGAAAAATTACAATTAGTGCTGCGCTTGTTATAATCTTACTGCTCTTTTCTATACCAAAAATAATACTGTTCTCATTGTCTTTAGTTTGTTCATAGTACTCTTTAATACGCGTGAGTAAAAAGACTTCATAATCCATAGAAAAGCCAAAGAGAGCACAGAAAATAATAACTAACAAACTAATATCTAAACTACCTTGTGGATCAAAGTTAAGCCATTTTTGTAAGTGTCCTTCCTGAAAAATGAAAACTAATACACCGTAGCTAGCACATAGACTGACAATGTTCATTAAAATAGCTTTAAGGGGTAGAAATAAGGAACGTAATAAGATAAGTAGAACGAGATAGGTTAAACCTATAATCCATAATACAGTATATGGAAAAAGGCTATATATTTTATTTAAGACATCTTCATTTTTAACAGGACCACCAGTTAGCTGAAAATCCCATCCACTAGGAGGCTTAAGTGCGCGTAATTGTGAAATCAGTGTTTTAGTTTCTTTTGAATTGGCGTCATATTTACTAATGATATTAATAACAGTTGCATACTTCGTTGTTGTCGTTGCTAATAAGCTTTTGATTGACTCAGTATCTAAAGTACTTTTTGTATTATACAAAGTTTGATACTGTGATTTTGTGAGGCTACTACTGGTATTTACAATACTATTGATATGATCAATTAGTGGGTTTTTTTTAAGTGTTTTGACTAAATCATATAATTTAGCAATATTAGCTTTAAAAAGAATAGGATCCTTTTGACTGGTAACAATTAATAAAATAGGTGTTAAATCTTGTTCATTAAACTTATCAACATAAGTATTAAAAAACGCGCGGCCTTGGGAATGCTGGGGTAAAATACGAAAATTAGAAATTCCAAATTTAGCATTTAAAAAGGGATAGCCTAAGAGTAATAGGAGACTTAAGGTTAATAAAAAAAAGCTTAAAGGTCTTTTAACCACTTTCCTTGCTAGCCATCGCCAAGCAAGGGAAGCTTTTTCTTTTTGCGAAAGGCGTATGGATAAATAATTTATTCCGTTTCTCAGAATAGCGAGAATAGCTGGCAGCAAAATAACTGACACACAAACAGCAACAAATACGGCTGTAAGACCACCCACACCAACTGAAAATAAAATATTGATAGGAAAAAAAAGCAAAGCACTAAGGCTAATAAAGACAGCTAAGCCACTAAAAAAAACAGCTTTACCGGCAGTAGCAATAGTGGTAGCAGTAACACGCCTTATTGCTTTATTTTTTCTTAATTCGTCTCGAAAGCGACTGATAATAAAAAGGCAATAATCAAGACATAAGCATAAGCCTAATAAGAGAGCGATATTAATAGTAAAGATAGATAAAGTGTAGGTTTGGCCAATAAAATACAGCAAAGAAAGAATAATAAGCGCGCAGCCCCCACCTAATACAATGGGAATTAAGGCCGCTATTAAAGTACCAAACACCAAAATTAGAGTAATTACTGAAACCGGTGCAGCAACCAAATCTGCTTTATAAAGATCTTTTTGAGTTTGCTTGTGTATGACTTCTTCAAAAATTGCTTCACCCCCAAGCTGCATGGTCATATTTGGCGGCGTCTTTATGCTGTTTTCTAAATCCTTGATTAAATTTTTATCGATCACTTGATCATGATCAAAGAAGATAACGGCATAGGCTGTATGTTTATCTTTAGATATTTGCTTTTTATTAGCATCGGGATAAATAATCTCATAATTAATAGGTAAGTCTTTTAAGCCCGATAACGATTTTTTTATTGCATTTTTAAAGCGGCTGTCCGTTGCCAACCATTTTTCACTAGTATAAAGGACTAATATCTGGTTAGAGCTTAAGCCAAGTTTATTATTTAAATAATTTTCTGCTTTAGCACTATTAGAGGTAGCATCAATAAAACCCGTTGATTGAAAGGGTTTCATAATGTTTGGTAAATAAGGCAGGCAAAGGATAATTAAAATTATCGATAGCCATACAATATGTACTCGAAGTTTATAAATTAATTTTCCGAAACGAAAGAAAAGCGAATCCTGCATAAGTAGTCTCGCTTATTTTTTATATTATTATTTAAAGTATAGAGCAACATTGCTAAGCCCAACTTAGAGTATAGTTGATTAAATCCAATTAATATCTAAAAAAGGGAAGGTTTTTTAGCCTTCTAAATGAATTAAATAAACTTTTTAATACTAATTAGCATTTTATAATGGTATTTGTAGCTAAGGTTGCATTAATCTGTAATAGTGAATTGGTTATCAATAACTTTGACTCGGGAAATAGATAGAAATAACCATTTATAGCAGTTAGCTTAAAGGAGAGATTTAAATCCATAAAGAAAATAGCCTTACTAATCTAACGGAGGATTAACAAGCAAAAGTTATTTTAATGTTGTTGCATTTCTTATCAGAGAGCTCTAAAAGTTATAAAATTCTTAACTATTAATTAATACAACTTCCAATAAGGAAATGATAATGAAATATGCAGTGACCTTTTGTGTACTCGATCGAGAAGCTGGTAGTAATCCTTTCTGGCATAGTTGCCTTTTATTATCCCAATGGGAGAATAAGGGTAAAATAGAAGTAGTCGAGCAGTGGGGGTTTTATGGTTTACCTACAACTACGCCTAATTCATTATTAAAGAAGGTAAAATTAAGTTTAGGTTTGGATGTAGATTTAAATGGTAATCATGGCATGTTACGTCATGAAGAAGTACGTTTTTTAGACTTAGGATGTGGTTTACACGGAGCTACCTTTGAGTTAACAGAAGAAAAATTTAAGCTATTACAGCAGCGCTGTAAGGTTGCTGCTGATGAGCAAGAACAAGCAATCAATGAGGTAATGAGTCAACAGGGGCTGGCTGCTAAGGCAAAAAAAGACACAAGAATTTACCCTTATGAACATTGGTCTGCACAAATATACCAATTTGAAAAGGCTAAAGCGCAAGAGCAGCATCGTGAATCAAGGCTTAAACCTTTTGAATTAAATTTATCTTTAACCTTATGGGGGCCTAGTTTAAAAGGCTCTTATACTTGTAAAACGCAAACTTTGTCACTGTTAAAAGGTATCTTGACTGAGCAACAGTTGAGTCGCTTAACAGAAAATGATAAACATCCAACTATTCCTCGGTATAGTGGTCCTTTAGAGAAAATATTTCTACATAGCACAGGCACCTTAAGACAGCACACTAAAAGGTCGGGAAAAAAAGTACATTATCGTGCTTTAGAAGATAAGGATGTAAAACTCTATTGGACCCTACCCCCTCAAGAAATGGAAGCCCTTACTGAAGAAACCAATAAATCCTTACAAATTTCTAAAGATTACGCAGATGATGCTAAATTAGTTATCAAACGGTTACAACGCTTAGAATGGTTATTTAGAAATGCTACTTTACCCAAGGAATATCAACCTTATCGCGATCAATTAATTGAGCAAATATGTGATTATTATGAGAATTTTGCTCGAGTAAATACTATTAAATCGCTACCTATAAAAGAAGAAAGCTGGTTTAACTATTTTTCTTTTCTAGGTACGCTACCGAGAGATAAGGGCGAGCGAAAGCTTTTAAAGCAGATTCATAAAGCAAAAATGCTCTTTAACTCTCTTTATATGGCAGTGGTTGATCAGTGGCAAATTGATCTTAAGTGCCCTAATGAGCGTTATGAAAGGGTAACTACAAAGAAATTTAATAAAGAGGAAGTAGATAATGTTAATTTTTTTGACAAAAAGAACATAGCTAATATTGCTCATATGCAGCCTTTAATGAATCAAGTTATAACTAAGTCTGATTATATTAATCCTTTAGAAGCCGTAGCAGCTTATTTAAGCCTAGAAGATCAAAAAGCGCTTTGTTCCATTTTAGGTAGGTCTTATATACCAACTGATAAGATAATTAATGAATCTACACAAGAAGTCACCCTTATGACGTCTAATATAGTACCTACTAATAAAAATGATGAAATTAATCAAGGGAATACGCTTGTAATAAATTAATAATTTACTGTTATTTTTAATAATACAACTAATCTAATAAAACAGAAGCTAAATTGTGTATTTTCAAGCAAAAATGGTTTCTGTTTCCTTAAAAATAACTTATCTTTAATTGAAAATTTAATGTATCTAGTTCTAAAAATATTTAATTTAAAATAATTATAAAAAAACAATAAAATTAATTTATATGCAAATTTGATATTTCTTATACATTTTCTTAAACTAAGATTAGACTACTCACTAAATTATCCTTATGCACATTACTTTAAGTCATACTAAAGAAGAAAAGCTAAAATTATCTGTAGAATCTCAATATATGATATCTAATCCAGGATGGGTAGTTAATTGGGTAAATAATGCTATTTTGGCTTCTTCTGATCAAGTTCAGATCAATGGAGAAAAGATTGATATCTATGGAGAGAAAATTAAACATTTTCTAGAGGATTTAGTTAAACTGGGAAAGGATAGTCAAATATTAACTGAATCAACTTCACCTTCTGATAATACTTCCATAGCTATTTCAAAGATAGAACAAGCTGAGCACATATACTCAATTATCAAAGATTTGTCACTCGAAAACAGGTTTGATAAAGGGCAGTTTAATAGCTTAAGTAATGTATCAAGTTTGGATACTTCAAAAAATTCTAAAGCTAGAGATTTATTTATTATTGCATTTAAATGCTTTTATTATTCTAGTTGTAGCTTTTTCGGACAGACTTTCTCAGAGCATGATTTGGATTTTAGTAAAGTTGCTAAGGAAGCGAGGGACAAAGAAGGTCCTTATAGAGATACATTTATTCGTTTGAAATGGATGGATACCAAAGGATTGCTTACCCCGTATGCGCCTCATGAAGTTAAAGAAATCTTAGAGTCTGATAGTATACCTGCTCCTCCCCCATTGCCCCCTACAACTCCACAAGCTGGGTAATTACTCTAGTTGGATTTAAGTGATTTATTCAAAAGCTTAAATTTAATTAATTTTGAAAGCTTTTATTTTTATAAGTCCTCCATTATTCAGAGAGCAAAAATATGAGCTAAAATTAATTGCTATGGAGTTAAATCAGTCGTTTTGTCATTAGATTTTTCCATATTCTGAAATAAGCAAAAAGGAAATTTTTAAACTGTAATAGTAAATAGGTACTTTTAGGACAAACGGAAGGAAATAACAATGAAAAAGCTACTTATACCATCTAGTCTATTGTTAATAGGAACATCTGCCATCGTGCAAGCGCATGGCTCCATGGAGCTGCCAATTTCTCGTTCTTATCAGTGTTATAAAGAAGGTCCAGAAAATCCTAAATCAGAAGCTTGTAAGGCCGCTATAGCCGTTGGAGGCAAACAAGCTATCTATAATTGGAATGAAGTTAACCAGGGAGCAGCTAACGATAGGCACCAAGCTATTATTCCTGATGGCACACTATGTGCTGGAGGACGCGATCTATTTCAGGGCTTAAACTTAGCTAGAGAAGATTGGCCAACAACTTTAATGAATGTTGAACCAAATAGGCCATTCCAGTTTATTTATAATGCGACTGCGCCGCACCGTACTAAATATTTTAAATTTTACTTAACTAAGGATAATTATACGCCTGCACAGCCTCTAAGATGGAGCGATTTAGATGAGGCTTTTTGTACAATTACCAGTGTTACTTTAGAGAATGGACGTTATAAAATGAACTGCCCAATCCCGGCTAATAAAACAGGTAAACATATCTTGTATGTAATATGGCAACGAGCCGATAGCCCAGAAGCATTTTATTCTTGTAGTGATGTTTTCATTAAGCAAGCAACATCTAATGTTAGCTGGAATGAATTAGACACCCTATATAATACTGCCGACGTTGTACCAGGTACCACGGCCTATTTAAGATTATTTAAGAACGGCTCAGAAGTAGAGAGTCATAGTATTGTTACGAATCAAAGTAATTCTAGCGCAACGCAATGGCCCTATGCCCTTGCCCAGAAGGTAAATAGTCAATCAAGCCTCTTACAAATTGGGCAACTGGATCCAGCTTCAGGTAATATAATTTTGACACCTGGTAGTGCTTATAAAGTCTATATTAAGGATAACAATGTAAGTAACTATCGCATGGCAGTTGATCTGAAAAACCCTGGCGAAGTAGTAGACTATATTTACCCAGATGGTATAGCCAATTACAAAGCCGGCACAATTGTTATGGGCCGTAATGATCATAAGAGATATCAGTGTAAACCTTGGCCATACTCTAATTGGTGTTCACAATCACCTGCCTATTATGAGCCTGGTGTTGGTTTAGCTTGGACACAAGCTTGGAATCTTTTAGATTAACAAAACCTTTTGTTTGATTAGTATAAGCCATTTGTAAATGGCTTATACTACAAATGATAAATAATAGAGTTAATATAGAAATAATTGTCATTCGTTATTTCTTATTTACTGACTGTTTTAAATGAATTCGCAATATCCCTTGTTAAGTGATTTAAGTTAGTATTCATGCTTTTAACAAGGGCTTCAATTGTAACAGGTTCGTTAATTAATTTAAGCCGATAAAATACATCATACTTTTTAACCAGTGATTCATTAGAAAAAATAATATACTCGGCTCGTAAAATACTATCGCCTTTGCAATCAATTTCAAATTGAAAAATATCAATCTGAATATGGTAGTTAGGCTTAAACTTAGTATCCCAAGGGTATCTTGCAATAACTGCGCCTGGCAATAAGGTAGTTAAATTAGCCTCGATAACGCGCCCAATATTTTTATCTAAGGACTCAACCCAGCGATGATACTCCTTTAATTGGACCTTGTAAGGGGTGTAGTTAATCATTAATTGTGGTTTTTGAGTGTATTCGGGCACCTGAATTTCATCTATGCCAATTTGCATGTCATTATGAAGCACTTTGCTTTGCTCAGGCGTAATCGGATTTAATAGATAAAATTCTGATTCTTTTGAACGACTGCAAGAAAGCAATAATAACATGAATAAAATAAGGCTAATTGTTCTAAAGATCACGATTTACCTCGTAAGAGTGATTCGGGGTGGCGTGATAGGTAGTCACTCAAGTTTTCGACGGAATTAGCGGCGTCTGCTATTTCTTTTACAGAGCGATTAAAATAGGTAATAGCTGGTGGTAAATAATCATCAAGGTTAAGTGTTAAGCGATTAAAGTTATTTATCGCAGACGGAAGCCGGTTATCAAGATTGCGGGTTAATTGATTAAAACTATTAATGGCCGACGGCAACCGATTATCAAGATTACGCGATAATCGCGTGAAACTATTAGCCATTCGTCGCGTAGAAGTTATAGTATCTTTAAAAGCCGGGGAGCGAACAAACTTCGTAATTTCTTCAATCATTATTTGTGCTGATTTTAAGGTTTCGGTAATTGTAGTGGGTTTTTCCTTGGTATTTCTTGTGGGAAAAATAGGATAGCCACGGAAATAGCTAGGCTGATAATTACTAAGTTTGACATCGCTTTTAACTAGCTCAATTTCAGCGACCCCCGTTAAAAAATTAGGGCTAGAAATGTTCGCAACAAAGCCATTCCTAATTAATAATTCAACAGGGTTTTGAGCAAAATCTAGGTTTTTCTCTACAAAAAATTCGACATAAACAGGAATTTCAACTTTATTTTTAATTTTATTCTCTGTAATTTCAATAAGCGAGACTTCACCAACTTTCACACCTCGATAAGTTACGGGAGTCGTTGCGCTTAATCCTTTTAATGAGCCTTTAAAAAACATAACAAACGTTTGTACTTTTGCTTGCGTATGTTGTTGATAAAAAAATAAACCTCCAACAAACATCAAGGCAAGGCCACCAACTACAAATATACCTACTAAAGTATAAAAAGGTTCATGACGCATTAATTTATCCTTAAACTATTTTAGCGATCATTTAAATCCGTAGAACTTTTAACAGAGCGCCTATTACAATAATCCATAGGGCACCACGTGTTAAAATACGAGATACGGCAGTGCGTAAAGGAATATGTATAATCGCAGCTAAATAATAATAATAACCAGCTGTTAAACTTATAATTGTAGCAAATAGAAGTGTCTTAATTGTTCCAATTATTAAACTGGTAATTTTTACTGCATGACTAATATGAAGCATATACTCATATAATGTCATATTAAAGTAATAATTAAATATATAAGAAAGACCAATTAAAGAAGCAGTAAGCGTATAAGCATACAAAAGTACAGCACACATATTCGTACCTATAAAAATAGGTAAGATATAGGTAAGAATTACTTCATGTGGCGTATGGCGTAACTTTGTAATTCTAACCCGGTTAATAATCAAATTAAGTGAGGATTGTACACATAATACTAATCCTATTAAAAGAGGTAATAGATCCCTGGTTAACATGGTTTGGGCAATGGGGAGCGCTTTCTCATGCAAATTAAAATTTTGTAAAGTGAAATAAAGGTTAAGACATAAGGTGCCTGCTGATAAAATGCTAATAAAGATAAGTGGAATAACAATCGCTGTCCCAGAATTATAAAGAATCTTTAATACATTTAACCAGACAATATGTGTAGGGCCAAAAATTGCTCTTAGAGCACTATGGCCTACATGACCGAGAAACGCGAAAAAAAGATTAAAGGAGAGGAGGACTCGACTGGTATTCCTTCCTATCGCGTAGAAAAAAGTCATTTACCATCCTTGTATAATGTTGATATATAATTTTTATCTCTAGACTTCTTTGGAAACTCTACTTTAATGGCCAATTTGCTGGCTGCGGCAGTGCTCAAATCCTCATGTACTTTATGTACCCTCCGGTTCTGTGTGCTGGCGCAACCTGCAACTTAGCTCCTTGCAGCGAGTTTCCGAAGAAGTCTACTAAGAGAATAACAGAGGTTAATAATGAGGTTAATTACTTTTATCCCTTAACACATAAAATTTGTCTTAAAGTAAATAATATTTCTACTAAATCTTCTTGTGATTTCATTACGGCATCAATGTTTTTATAGGCAGCAGGACTTTCATCAAGTATATTTTTATCTTTGCGACACTCAACGGCTTTTGTAGCTATCTTATGTTCAGCTAAGCTAATCAATTTTTTTGCTTGATGGCGTGACATAACGCGACCAGCACCATGGCTACAACTATTAAAACTCTCTGGATTGCCTAACCCTCTAACAATAAAAGACTTTGCACCCATACTTCCAGGAATAATACCTAATTCGTCTTTTTTAGCCGATACGGCACCTTTCCGGGTAATATATACACGCTGACCGTAATGGTTTTCTTCTGCAACATAATTATGATGACAATTAACTACATACAACTCACTATTAATAGGTATACCTAAAAAATTACTTACTGTTTGAACAAGAATTTGCAGCATAATATCTCTATTGCATCTGGCATAATTCTGCGCCCAGCTGACAGCATGAAAATAATCATCAAAATGCTTTGTTCCTTTAGTAAAATAAGCTAAATTTCTATCAGGTAATTGACCTAGTTGCTCTTGCATATCACGTTTAGCTAATTCAATAAAGTAAGTGCCAATTATATTACCTATTCCTCTAGAGCCACTATGTAACATCAACCAAAGTTGTTGTTGTTCATCTAAACACAGTTCTATGAAGTGATTCCCACCGCCTAGCGTACCAAGTTGACTAACTGGATTAGAACGGTGCTTAGATTGCTTGCCCATACCTATGGAGGGGTGCTTCTCTCTTAAAAAAAGATACTCTTTATTAAGTTTACTTTTCCAGATTTGAATAGCCAGTTGCGGTAGTGTTTGCTCTGTCCATTTATCAAAGCCAACTGGAATAGCTTTTTCAATTGCTAAACGTAGCTTATATAAATCATCAGGTAAATCCTTAGCAAATAAATTAGTTCGCATCGCTATCATACCGCAACCAATATCTACACCTACAGCAGCTGGGATAACTGCTTTTTTAGTAGGTATAACGGAGCCTACTGTAGCACCAATGCCTAAGTGTACATCCGGCATTATCGCGATATGTTTATAAATAATAGGTAGAGAGGCTAAATTTATAATTTGCTCTTTAGCGTTCTCATCAAACATAACATGCTTTGTCCAGGCTTTTATTTTCCTGTTGATTTGTAAGTATTGAGTCATAAGATAGACAAAGATTAAAACCAGATAGATTAAATAATAGCAAAAATTTAAACAAATTTTTTATCTTTCTTTAAAAAAGGGAATTAAACAATAGGCAACTTTGATTCTATAGACTAGCTTCCTGTAATAGGGAATGCACTATCACGAGGATTTCTAAAATCAGGAAAGGAAGCATGAAGATGCGCAATTTTCCAAGTCTGGTCTTCCTCATCAATACAAATGGTGACTCTTAAGTGCTCTAGTATATAAGTTTGCCCATCAATCCATAATTTCGCACTACAGTTAGCACTAGCCCAAAAAGAATGAGCAGGTGCTGGATTAAAATTAATAATTGTAATTTCACTATCTTCAGATTGACTCCACGCACGTAACAATTGCTCTTCAATTTCTTTCAGTCCGTAGCGGTATTCATCAATACCTGTACCCCATAAGGTAGCATTTTCCGTAAATAAACTCAGTATGTGGGGTAAATCTCGATGTTTGTAACTATCACAAAAATTTTTAAATAGTTTTTCGCTGGTAGAAAGTTTGTTCGGAGTATATTTTTGCGTGTCCATTATTTTCTCTGGTTAATAAGTATCTATTCATCCTAGGAATAGAAAAATTTTATGATGCTACTTTGATTTATGCCCATCAATACCTTGTTGGCTTTCTCCATGCTGAAATTGCCTTTTTTTATTTTGGCCATGCTGTTGACCGCGCGTATTTTTATCTTGTTGATCTTCTTTATATTTATCTTGCTGGGGTTTGCTTTTATTGTCCATGATTGTTCCTAGATGAATTAGAGTTATTTAAGAGTTTACTACCTCAATGAGTGACTTTATTTTCGACCTAAATTCATTTTTCTTTAGCTTTAATAGACAAGTTAAATTTATTTTTAGTGAGAATTTTCGATATCTTTTTGCCTGCAAATAATGCTGGCATATAACTCTCCTTAGCAAAAGTCCTTACATAAGCACAGTTTCGCCCGTTTTTTTAGGCTACGTTCTAGAAATTAAATATAATTTTATTATCTTAAGCTTACCTATAAGACCTGTCAAATTCAGTTTAGGTAAAAGTCTAATGCAAACAAATCCATTAAAGAAAATTACTTTTTAAATAATAAAGATCAGTGCTCGGTATTATTTACTAAACGGTTTGTATAGGTAATTGCTAAGGCTGAAATAACAAGCGTTAAGTGAATAACCACCTGCCACATGACAGCATAATTACTTTGTTTTGTGGGATCAATAAAGGTTCTTAACAAATGAATTGATGAAATACCAATTAAAGCTACTGCAAGTTTAACTTTCATGGCACCTGCATCTAAATGATCGAGCCATTCAGGTAAATCAGGATGAGATTGTAAACTAAGCTCGGAAATAAATGTATCATAACCGCCCATAATAACCATGATAAGTAAGTTGGCTATCATTACAACATCAATTAAGTCTAATACACCAAGCATAATATGTGTATCATCAAGAGATTGAATGTGAATCAATAAATGAAATAACTCAACAATAAATCGATAAGCATAAGCCCCTAAAATTAAGATAAGGCCAAAATATAAGGGCGCTTGCAGCCAACGACTAAGGAAAATAAGATGGCTAAGACTATTTTTGATAACATTCATTTAAGATTAAACCTTGGTATAAATAAGGGTATATTAAGGGAGTTAATTTGTTGAATCAAACAAAAATAATGACAGATTGTAATAAATTTATCATGCTAATCATAAATTTTCAGGATGAAGAGAGGTAAACTTTATTTATGAACCTGCCATAGCGAATCAACAAAATAATTTTTCGAATCAAAAAAATTTTTGACGATTGCAAAGTTACTTTGCTTGGCAAACTCATTAATTTGTGGTAGTAAATATTTGTAAGAAAATTCTAAATGAATAGGTTCGAATTCAGAAAAATGAATAGATTTATCAAGCGCTTTGATAAAAACATTTTGCTTTTGAGAACTAATAAGATAGCTTTCCATTGCGCCTGAATATACATTATAAGGGGCATAATGATAAAATAATGTTGGATCAAAATTAGCACCCAACTCCTGATTTAAACGATGTAATAAATTAAAATTAAATGCGCGGGTAATTCCATCCTTATCATTATAAGCACGTAATAAAATGTCAATATCTTTTCGTAAGTCAAATCCAATTAAGAGATAATCATCATTCTTTAAATAAGACCAAATTTCTTGCAGAAAAGTTTGCGTATGGCCGTAATTAAAATTACCAATACTTGAGCCTAAAAATAATAATAAATTTTTTCGATTGGATTGCATTTTTAACCATTGTAAACCTTTAAGATAATCAGAATTTAAGGCGCCTAGCTTTAGGTCAGGAAACTCTTGACTATATTGGTTAATAATCTGAACTAAGTACTTATTAGAAATATCAATTGCATAATAGGTAAAGTCTAAAGAATTTTGTAAAAACTGTTCGATAAGTATACGACCTTTAATACCTTCACCAGGGCCAAGCTCTATAAGATTAAAGCTTTGTTGGTTGAGCAAGTCAGCAATTTCAGCTTTGTGATTTTGTAAGATTTCTAATTCGCAATTTGTTAAGTAATAATCTGGGTGGCGAGTTATTTTATTAAATAATTCACTTCCTTGCTCATCATAAAAATATTTTGATGAAATAAATTTTTTTTCACTTGTTAAGCCATTTAATATATCCGTTAAAATAGTTTTATTCCTTTCAACTAAATCAGGTTGATCCAGTGTGGTTATATTTAAATTAACAGTCATTAAAACTCCTTTTTTAATTATCCTTCACTAGTCGAATACCGCTAAATACCCATCTTTTTTCTGGTTGGTAAAAATTACGATAAGTTGCTCGAATATGTTGTTGCGGAGACGCACAGCAGCCTCCGCGAAGAACATATTGATTATTCATAAACTTACCATTATATTCACCAACTAAGCCAGAAAAAGGTTTATATCGAGGATATGCTGAGTAAGGACTAGATGTCCATTCCCAGAGATCACCAAAAAACTGTTTTGCCGACATGTCTTTTGATTGTTGATAGGCAGGCTGTGGATGATAAAAACCTTGCTCTAGGAAATTACCATTTAATGATAATTGATTTTGAGTTACAAAGTATTCCCATTCTGCCTCAGTGGGTAGGCGGCAAGAGCGCCATCTAGCATAAGCATCTGCTTCAAAATAACTTACATGGGAAACAGGTTCCCAATAATTTATAAGCTTTAACCCTGTTAGTGTAAATTCATACCAACAATTATCTATATCCAGCCAATATAAAGGTTTGGTAATTGCATTATTTTGTATCCAGTCCCAGCCATCTGCCAACCATAAAGTGGGGTCTGCATAGCCACCTGCTAGCATAAATTCTAGGTATTCTGAATTCGTAACAAGTCTGTTAGCAATGGAGAAATTTGTAATAAAATTTTGGTGGCAGGGAAGTTCATTATCAAAGCAAAAGTTTATGCCTTGATAACCCATTATAAAATTACCCTCTATTATATTGATAAACTCTAACGGCATCCGTGTTGTATTTAATTTAGACGATGTGTCTGGTGTAAAATAAGTAGGTAAATCAGGATTGAGAGAAAAATTATATTTAATATCCATAAGCAATAATTCTTGATGTTGTTGCTCATGCTCTATACCTAAACGAATTAAAGGATAAAGTTTAGTTAACTTATTAAATGATGATTTATTAATTAACTCCAAAATTTGCTTATCAACATGGTCTCGATAACTATAGATGTCGGCTACTGATGGCCTAGATAATAAGCCACGGTTTGCGCGAGGGAAAGGCTGATTAATCCCTAAATAGTAAGAATTAAATAAATAATCATAAGACCGTTTAAAAGGCCGATAATGTTTCGATTTTAGTAAAATAAAGGTTTCAAAAAACCAGGTGGTATGTGCTAGATGCCACTTAGGGGGGCTAACATCTGGCATTCCTTGAATAATATAATCTTCAGTAATTAATACTTGGCATAATTTTTCAGTTTGTTCGCGAACAGACCGAAAAGAAGTCATCAACTCTTGTTTAAAAATTTTTTCATTCTTATAAGTCGCCTGACTTGCTTGCACAATCTATTCCTCCAGATCTAGTCATTCTTTAAATAAGAATAAAAATGATGCTATTTAGATTTCTTTGGAAACTCTACTATCACGGCCAACTTGCAGCTAGATTCGAAAGAAATCTATTATAAAAATCAATTATAGTTAAAATTTTCTTTTTATCTTTTATCGCTTGCAATAGTCATGCCGTTGATTTTTAATTACTAATTGTGTCTGAATAAATTTAATGGCATAGTTTGTTATTAGTTCTATACTAATACACGTAGGGAATAAGGATAAATAAAAGGAGATTGTAATGGCAGACCATAATTCTAGTAATAACGTTGCTATTGTTGCGATAGTTGTTATTGTAGTCATCATCGGTGTGATTCTTTATTATGTATTAGGGGATCATAATACGGTTAATACAACGACTACACCGGCACCAGAAAATAGCACAATTAATGTAGAAACACCTAGCGCTACTGTTCCTGCATCTAACACTTCAATAAACAGCTCTACAACAACTACAACAGACGTACCTGCAACAACTGGTACAACTGGAACTACAGGCACCAGTACTACAGGAACTACTGGTACTACCGATACTGGTACTACCACTAATACAGGTACAGGTACAACAGGTACAACAGGTACTGGTGGTAATCAATAAGCGTACAGTTTAATCAAGCAATAAGAAGAATTTAAATTCTTCTTATTGCTGTTATTTAGAGAGTTTTAACGGTTTATTATTGGGCTGTATTTGATGTACTTGTGGTATTAGATTGGTTAGAAGTACTTGAAGAATTATCCATTTGATTTAATTTCTTTTGAATCTGCTGTGCTTCTTCTAAATGTTTAACTAAATGTTTCCGAGTTTGAGTTAAGTGATTTTTTAATTTTTTATTACTTACACTAGGAAGCAAATCGTTATCAAATAACTGTATAGCTTGCTGGTGATCTTGTATCATCGCATCAATATAGGCTTTATTTAAAGCAGCACCTGTTAAAGGATTTAAGGTGTTTAATTCATCTTGTCCTTTTTGCTTTAAATTATTAGCTGTATCATTTTGTATAGGTGCGCCAATAATACGGCTAAGCTTCATGGTTTCTCTTAAATTTTTAGCATGTTCTTTTGCTAGCATTTTTGCGTATTTTTTTACTGAAGGATTAACATCTTTCTTTTTAGTAACCAAATCAGCTGATGACACTTCATTTTGATTTAATACCACCAAAATACCTAATATCTGTCCATCTTTTTGATTTTGCTGATTGTTAGCTTGTTGATTTGAGCTTGTGCTATTTTGATTTACATTGCCAACGTTATGCTGAGTAGCTGTAGTTTGAGTAGTCGTATTATCAGTGTTATGAGTAGCTCCTGCTGCAAAAACGATAGGCATAGTAAAAGTAGAAAGTAAGCTAAGTGTGACTAATTTAAGTTTCATCATTAAATTCCCTTTAAGTTAGTAAAAATCCAAAATAATATAGCATAGTCAATTTAGTTTGTTCTATTAGATTAAAATAAATTCTGATGATATTTCGAATATCCTCTGAAAAAAGGTCTTCAAATACTTATGTATTTTACGTACGCCGCTTTTTTTCAGCCTTTTTTTCGAAGGACCTCGTCTCATCACTGACAGTTTGGAAAAGAGGTCTAGTGTTGGCGCGGATCGAATTTCATGAAAATTAATCCCTTAAAGATAAAAGACAGCTAATTAAATAATTATTTTCTCTCTTTTTTTATGGGATTTCATAGTTATAAATTGTGAAAATTTTTAGGCATTATTAATATAATTTATCTGTTTTATCTTAAGAGGATAATTGATTATTATTAGGTGAATTTGGCGTTGTTTTGGGATCCCATTCAGACACTTCAAATCCATCTACTGTAACTTGGCTAGATTTAAAATCTTCATAAGTTTTAATCGGTTTAATAATTTCTTTGGCCACATAAATAGTGTTAGGTTTAGCATGTTTTTGCATATGTCCGGCAATATCAATAACCCTATCACCAAATTCTTCCAGTGGCGTTGATAAATCATAATATACGAAGCCAGTATTTATACCACAACGTACCTTAAAATCTTGTTTCATCATTTTTGTGTGTTTATTAAAATTATCTAAACCAGAGATAATTAGACGTGCTGCATTAATAGCTTGTTCAGTCGTATTAAAACAAGCCATGACTCCATCTGGAGTCCAAGAGGCTTTGATGTAGCCCGCCTCCTTAAACTTATTACAAACGAAATTTCGATATTCATTAAAATCACTTTCTACAATAACGGGATCTTCTCCTTTTTTCATGCCTGTAGAGTCAACAACATCGACCGCTAAAAATGAAAGGTTCCTACCCGTCTTTTCAAGTTCCTTTTTTAAAAGTACAAATTCTTTCAATAATTGTTGTCGGTTTTTACCTGTAGGATTGTGCTCAAACTGTTCTTCCAACTTATGTATAGATTGACGCTGTTTTTCAGTAGCTGCTTTATTCTTTAATAAACCAAGCTCCTTTTTCATTCTAGATCTTCTGGTTTGTTCTTTTAGAGCTATTTTTGCTTGCGTAGTGAGAATAGATAAAATAATGAAGAAAATAATAGTAATTGGTCTAGACATATCCCTATCGGATATCGTAGTAGGAACATATTTTTTAACGTTATTGTTTATTGTTTTTTCGAAATTGACGATGGGAGTTAGGTAGTTATATTTATTTATATTAGTAATATATGGCTTAGCAAGTCCAAATAAAGTAATAAAGATAAAAACCCAAATCACTAGTTTTACTAATGTTAGCAAATGAAATAGTAGATTATTTAATATTCGCATATCTCTTCCCTACATTATTCTTATTTCAAGTATAGCAATTTGTTTTATTAAAGAATTATGGTAATTTGACATTGTTAATTTAAGTAGTCGATAAGTGGCTATTTACAATAAGTTTTTTTAAAATATAAGCTTAAAATGAGGCTTATTTAAATAGATAAATCTAAGTTTCTAATGAGGGCTATTATGATTTTAAGTAGATTTTTTGTTTGTACATTATTTTTTCTAAGTTCTACTTATTTATATGCTAGCCCAAATCATGCTAAATCTTCAGTACAATCACTTCATTTAGATTGGTTAGATAATAGTGTTTCCCCTGGCGAAAATTTTTATAAATATGCTAATGGTACCTGGCAGATGACCCATCCAATTCCGCCGCAATATGCTAGTTGGAGTACATTTAACATTCTGCAGGAAGATATACAAAATAAGCTTCATCTATTGTTAATAAGTGCCGCCAATAAACCATCTACTTTAGGAAGTATTGAACAAAAAATAGGGGATTTTTATGCGAGCGGTATGGATACAGTTACAATTGATAAATTAGGATTTACGCCACTGCAACCTTTTATTAGTCAAATTAATGACATTAAAAACCAAATTGATTTACAAGCTGTTATTACGCAACTGCAATTAATAGGCGTCGATGTATTATTTAATACTAGCAGCATGACAGATTATAAAAATAGTCAACAAGTGATTGGCGTAGCGTTACAAGGAGGCTTAGGTTTACCCGATAGAGACTATTATCTAAAGGAAGATCCTAAATTTAAAGTCATAAGAGAAGCGTATCTTACTCATATCGCTCGTATGTTTGAACTGATAGGCGATAGTTCATCACTTGCTAAACAGAAAGCAATGACAGTCATGGGCATAGAAACAGAATTAGCTAAAATATCGATGCCACAAGTTAAACAGCGAGATATAAAAGCAACCTTTAATGTCAAGACTCGTAAAGAGTTAGAAGCGCTTATGCCTAATTTTTCTTGGCCAAGCTATTTTAAAGCTTTAGGTTTACCAAATATCAAAACGATTAATATCGCAATGCCTGATTTCTTCATTGGTGTCAATAAGTTATTAACAAGTATTCCTATAGAGAATTGGAAAATATATTTACAATGGCATCTTTTAGATGGGTTTGCTCCTTATTTATCTCAACCATTTGTAGATGAAGATTTTAATATGGTCAAGGCTTTAACAGGCGCGCAAAAATTGTTACCTCGTTGGAAGCGCGTTGTAAATACGGAAAACAGTCTTTTAGGGTTTGCAATCGGTAAATTGTATGTAGAGAAATATTTTTCTGAACAATCAAAAACGGCTGTATTAGCCATTTTACACAATATTCGGCAAGCACTAGAAACTGATTTACAAACATTAAGCTGGATGACCCCAAGTACTCGACAAGCGGCATTAGAAAAGCTGGCTTTAATGGAAGAGAGAGTAGGGTATCCAAATAAGTGGCGTGACTATTCTCAATTAAAAATTGATAGAGGGCCTTATGTTTTAAATGTCATTCGTGCTAATCAATTTTTGCTTAAAAGAGATTTAAATAAAATCGATAAGCCTGTGGATCGAGAAGAATGGGAAATGACACCACAAACGATCAATGCTTACTATGATCCTTCAATGAATAATATTAATATTCCCGCTGGCATTTTACAGCCACCTTTTTTTGATCCTAATGCACCTGCTGCAGTAAATTACGGCTCTATTGGATTTGTTATTGGTCATGAAATTACGCATGGTTTTGATGATCAGGGCGCCCAATTTGATGGCCATGGTAACTTAAAAAATTGGTGGTCCCCTAAAGATTTAGAGCGTTTTCATCAAGCGACTCAATGTATTGTTAAACAATATGCTAATTATAAAGTGGACGGCCTAGCTATCCAAGGTGAACTCGTAGTGGGTGAAGCAACAGCAGATTTAGGCGGTGTTCTATTAGCTTATTTGGCTTTTCATAAGTCTGAAGCTTATAAGCAAGCTAAGACAATTGCAGGCTTTACACCTGCTCAACAGTTCTTCTTAGGTGCTGCTCATGTTTGGGCTACTAATATACGTCCAGAACAATTACGCAATTTATTAACAACTGATCCTCATCCACCAGCAGTTTATCGAGTTAATGGCCCCTTAGCGAATATTCCTCAATTTGCAACAGCATTTAATATAAAAAGTCCTAGTCCGATGATAAATCCGAATCGCTGTGTTATTTGGTAACTAAAGGAAACAAAAATAAGTAAATAGTAAAAAATAATTTAAGTTCAAATAAAAAAGCTTTTAGTACTCATTAACTAAATTTTAAGATAAAATATGGTTTTTTTATTAGCACTTTTATCTTAGTACAGCCTCATTAACTAGAATTAGATATAATATAGTTGATTAGAAAGAAGTTTAACTAGGTCAAAAATGAGTTTATATACAATAGCAACCTTTTATTATTTTACGTCTCTTACCAGTTACGAAGCGATGAAAGAACCATTATTAATGGTTATGAAGGAAAAAAATATTCGTGGCACCATTATTTTAGCTGCAGAAGGTATAAATGGCACGTTTTGTGGAGAAGAGGACTCAGTCACTTATTTAGAAAATTATTTAAAAAGCTTTACTGAATTAAGTGAGCTATCTTTTCGTAAAACCTATGACGATTTTAATCCGTTTGATAAAGCAAAGGTAAAATTACGCAAAGAAATTGTCACTTTAGGTACACCTGAAATAAATCCCAAAGATGAGACAGGCATTCATTTGACACCGGAAGAATGGAATGAATTACTTGCCGATCCTAATGTTGTTGTTATTGATACACGAAATGATTATGAAGTGAAGTTGGGTACCTTTAAAGGCGCTATTAATCCAGAAACAGAAAATTTTAGAGACCTCCCTGCCTATGTGGAAAAACATTTGCTTGATAAAAAAGACAAGAAAGTTGCTATGTATTGTACAGGTGGGATTCGTTGTGAGAAATCCACAGCTTATTTAAAGAAATTAGGTTTTAAGCAAGTTTATCAGTTAAATGGTGGTATTTTAAATTACCTTGCTACCATGCCTGTTGAAAACTCTATGTGGGAAGGGCACTGTTTTGTATTTGATGAACGAGTAGCTCTTGATCATAGCTTAAAGAGTTTAGAGAAGGGATCGATTGATACTGAGTGGAAAAATAAAAATAGGAAGAAGGCGGGTTAGAGTAATTTAAGCTGTGTAGTAAATTTTCAGTAAAAGTAAGTTAACATTAAAGCTTTGTTTATCATTTCTAAAATTTGGGCCACACTCATTATAAAAGAACAAAGCTTTAACTAGATTATTAGAATTAAATATATATATAACTCATAATTGCTCAAGTCTAGCTCATTAGTTGTAGTTGGGATCGTAGCAAATTTGTCCATGCTCTCAGGAGATTTAGTAATTTTTAAGCGGTATAGCATAAAATTTCCTGTAAATTTTCATATAAACTAGTTAAATTGCAGAAATAATTAGTCTCTACATAGTTAACACTTTTCTAAAATAGTTAATTGATTAACAAATTGGTATAAATATGGCAAAAATAAGTATAAAAAATTTTTTAGGTAAAAAAATTAAATAGTTTTGATTGAACTTTAAAGAAATAGAAAAAGATTTGAATTCAAGCATTTAATCATAGTTAGGATTTCAATAAAGGTTTAAAGGTAAATAATAACCCTATTTGTTAGAATAAATTTCTTGTGTTAATATTTTTATTATGAAGATATCTAACCCTATAGTTAAGTATTTCTTTATTCTAAGCTTAATTTTTACTTTTATTAAGCCCGTTTCTCTTTTTCTGAATAAACAGCCTTTATCAACCAGCCAATATACTCAAACCACAGAATGCCCAACTAGAGCAGCAATAAACGCTTTGTGTCAAGCTTCTACTTACTATACAGCCGAGGAACAATACTTAGGTTGTTTGCCCTATTTATTTATTCCTATTGGTCTATTGTTCTTTGCTATACCTTATTTAATTTCTACCCCGCCACGTGAGTCGCCTTTTAAGCCACCTATTTAATTTATGTAGTCTAGTTTTAAAAATTTAAGCAAATAATTTTAAATGCTGAGCTTAGGTTAAAGCCTTAATCCATTAGCAGGTTTAATCCTATTGTTTCAGTTAAATTTAGATTAAGTAGCTAATGAAAGTTAGCTATATATAGATTATGAGGACTATATGAAAAAGAATACTTATTTATTAATCTTAATAGGGCTTATAGGTATTGTTAGCTCTACGTGGGCGCTACCTGTCGGTTTTGATAGCTCAAATCCTTTAACATTAGCGCACCTTATTCAAAATAATGGGCCCTGGGTTTATTTAACTATCTTTTTTGGGCTTGGTGTATTATTAGCTTTTACACCCTGTGTACTACCTATGGTGCCTATTTTATCGGGCATCATCGTGGGCCAAAATGCTTTATCCTTATCAAGGGCTTTTAAGCTGTCAGCAGCCTATGTGATAGGTATGGCATTGACCTATGCTCTAGCAGGAATGCTAGCTGCTTATTTAGGTAGTACGGTACAAACTTTAATGCAGCAGCCTTGGATTATTGGCGCCTTTAGCGTTTTATTTATACTAATGGCATTATCTATGTTAGATATTTTCCATTTAAGTCTGCCTAGTTCGTTTAATTCTCGTTTAAGCCAGCTAAGCCAAAAGAGTAGTAAGAGGAGCTTTATTTCTGTTGCTTTAATGGGTGTAATTTCAACCTTAATTGTTTCACCCTGCGTAACTGCGCCTTTAATTGGGGTATTAACTTATATTGGGCAAGAAGGCCAAGTATTAAAAGGTGGCTTAATCTTATTTGTAATGGCCTTAGGTATGGGAACCCCATTGCTGTTGGTAGGCGCAGGATACGGCTCTCTATTACCTAGTACAGGCCTCTGGATGATTAAAATTAAACAGTTTTTTGGCTTTTTAATGCTAGCAATGGCTATTTGGATGTTATCTAGAATTCTTCCTAATGCCATTATTGATGTTTTATGGGCGCTTTTACTCATCTTGGTAAGTTTTTATCTAGGACTTTTTCAAAATACATCATCAAATGGGCAGAAAGTCATGCAAGTCTTTGGTAGTCTGGGCCTAATGATAAGTGGGGTCATATTGTATTCGTCAGTCCCAACTATGATTAAAAATAATGCTAATGCTGTCTCAGCACCTAAACAGGCTCCTTTTATAAAGGTAAATACATTAGAGGAAATTAATACTCATTTGATTCAGGCCAAGCAAGCTCATAAACCTGTGTTTCTTGAATTTTATGCAACTTGGTGTAGTGATTGCCAGGCGATGGAGGCGCATGTTTTCAATCAACCAGATGTTATTAGAACCATGGATGGATTAGTTAGCCTGAAGGTGAATTTAAGCGAGAATACCCCTGAAACGCGTAAAATTAAGAAGAGATTCGCGATTTATGGTTTGCCTGAAATGATTTTCTTTGATTCATTAGGCGCTGAACGAAGTCAACTTACTTCTGCTGGCTATTTAAATAAAGCAGAAATGTTATCACTACTTAAGAAAGCTAAATAACTTAACAAAGCGCAATGTACTTCTTGCACACTGCGCTTTTTCAGTTTTTTAACTGCTCTTGTTGTCAGTTAGGAAAGTGGTCTATTGATGCCTAAAATAAAGCCATGAAGGCTAAAACATTGCAAATGAAAGAAGATTTTTTTAATATGCGTAGCTATTAATTCCTAATTTATCTTAAATTATTCCATTGAAATCAGTATTAGATAACCTAAAGGCATTTAATAATTATATTAAAGGAGATAGAGCAGACGTTGTAAAAAACGAATTAGCTTATTATACGTATAATCTAGATGCATTAAGGGTTAACTTCAAAGAAATTATTATTACAGATGATGAGGAAATTGTTGAACAAGTCCAAAATATTCTAGCCAATCTAAATATTCCTAAATCTCAATGGTCCAGCTATATCAAGGGAAAAAATCTCTATCAATTTCTGGAAAAATTAAATCGTCGTGGTTTTATTCAAATAAGCTATATCTTGCAATTAATAGATGAAAAAACGCAGATAAGTAGGAAAAAGCTTACCTTGGCTGGGTTTGGTGCATTAATGATTTTTCTTTCTTCGCTTTTTATACCGCAATTGGTAACAGTAAGGCTTGCTCTGCAATCATTTATTTTATCTACATTTAGTCTACCGGTTTTAGGGCTTATTTCTCATGTCTTTTCAACAGGATATTATCTTTATAATAATCATACAGATACTAAAAGAACAGTACTTAAACGTTTGCATGATAATGGCTTTGTAGTGGCAAGTTTTCTTGTTAACTTTGTAGCTTATGTTTTATGGATTATTGCCGCTTCACCAATGACGCCCCTTATTGGCGGTTTATTTATTTTGGCTTCGGTCTTAAATGTTGCTAAGGAACTCATTTCATTAGGTCACTATGCTATTAAATATATCGCTAGAGAAGCATTACCTACTACCCTAGATTTAAATCTTTACCGTAGTCACATTCGTAATGAATATAGTTATTTTAATCGACGAAATAGCACTTTTATTAACTTAATAGCAGCCATTTTAATTGTTGGAATTATGGCTGCTTGGTCGTTTTTACCAAGTGGTATTATCTTATCTGTTGGTACTTTTGTAGCGATAGGTATTGTTGCTTTAGTTAAAAAATTAATTCTAGATAAAAGTGAAAAAATCATTAGAGAACGATTACAATTGCAGTTGCAGCATATTAATGAAGTAGAAGAAAAATTAACTAGTAGAACACCCTTGACTGAAGAGTTAGGTCACCAAATAGTTAAAGAGGTTAAAAAGGAACAACAGAAAGAGGAATTTACAGAACGCTCTAAAGCAAGTGACACTAATTCAACCTCTACTTACTTGCTAGTAAAAAAATTAAAATTTCTTTTTTGGCAACGCCCAGAAAATATTACGATTCCCTTTAAGACGAATACGTCAGCTCCAGTTAGTCCTAAGTGGTAAATTACTTATAACTAGTAGAGGAGCTAGCGTGTTATTGCATTTTTGGTACGTTTGTATCTTCTTGCTTTTCATTTTCAGGTGTAAACTGACTAGTTGAGCTTTTAGTTTGTTGAAACTTATCTTTCTCTATAACCATAGCTAATCTTGTTTCAGCGAGTTTATATTTTTGAATTGCCTCTTTATCCGCTGGATTATTCGCCTTTTCAAGTGCCTCACGATCCTTGCATATTTTATCTTTTATTTCGATAAGGGATCCGTCATACATTTTACCCGTACCTAACGAAAATAAATTCTTACCAGTATATTTTCCATTTTCATCTATGGCACGCACAAAGAACTCACGCTTGTTTGGTTCTTTGGCTTGATCATCAAAAAATTTCTCAGCCTCACCTATAGTAGGAAAAATAAATGTGTTATTTTTATAGTTATCCTTACCATACTTTGTTTCAAAATCTTTAATAATGTCCTCAAAATCTTTACTCTTAGGCGCAGTATTTTTATAAGCAGGGGTAGCTTGTGCGTTGTCCTCTTCTGCCTTTTTCTTTCTATTCTTTAGGTCTTGCATTTGAACCCCGGGCTCTTCTTGAGCTTTATCTTTCGGTTTTTTTCTAGGAGGCATAGTAAACTCCACATAATTGGATTAAAAATTAGTCAATATGATCTAAAATTTTAAACGATTTTAAAAGAAAAGACAAGATAGATGCCAAGTTTGCACCTGTTTCTAGCCTGTTTTAGCCTTTACCTGTAAACTAGAGCACTTTATCAACTTACTATTAAAATTAAAATGCTTGAAATAAATCAAATTAATATAACTTTACATGATTTAAGTGAGCGAACCAACGCACTTCGGGGGTATCTTTGACTTCGATAGTAAGCAAGAGCGCTTAGAAGAGGTGACGCGCGAGCTCGAATCTGCTGCTATTTGGGATAACCCAGAGCTGGCTCAGGCCTTAGGACGCGAGCGTGTACAGCTAGAATCCGTTGTGCATCAATTAGAGTTTTTAACTAAAAATATTCTTGATTTGACTGAACTTTTTGAGATAGCGCGTGAAGAAAGTGATGAAGAAGCCATAAATGACGTTGCTAAAGAAGTCGCATCACTAGAACAGCAAGTAGCAAAATTAGAATTTCGCCGCATGTTTTCAGGTAAAATGGATGGCGCCAATGCTTATCTAGATATTCAAGCAGGCTCGGGTGGAACAGAAGCCCAAGATTGGGCGGAAATGTTACTACGTATGTATTTACGTTGGGGTGAGCATCATGGTTTTCATATGACTTTAATAGAATGTTCACCAGGTGAAGTTGCCGGCATTAAAAGTGCAACTATTCATGTAGTTGGTGAATATGCTTATGGTTGGTTACGGACTGAAACTGGCGTCCATCGCTTAGTTCGCAAGTCACCTTTTGATTCAGGTAATAGACGCCATACATCATTTGCAGCTGTATTTGTTTCACCTGAAGTTGATGAGGATATAGAGATTGAAGTCAACCCCGCTGATTTACGTATTGATACATATCGCGCTTCAGGCGCAGGTGGGCAGCATGTTAACCGGACTGATTCCGCAGTACGGATAACCCATATGCCAACAGGTATTGTGGTGCAATGTCAAACAGATAGAAGTCAGCATAAAAATAAAGATAGCGCTATGAAGCAATTACGAGCGAAGCTTTATGAAATGGAACTACAGAAGAAAAATGCAGAGCAGCAGGCGCTTGAAGCAACAAAATCTGATATTGGTTGGGGCTCACAAATACGCTCTTATGTCTTAGATCAATCACGAATTAAAGATTTAAGAACAGGTGTTGAAACCAGTAATACGCAGGCTGTATTAGATGGGGATCTAGATAAATTTATAGAAGCCAGTTTAAAAGCTGGTATAGGGGCAGCAGTATGACAGAAGTGACAGTAGATGAAAGTGAAGTATATTTAATTCGTAAACAAAAATTAGCTAATTTACGCAAGCATGGATTTAATTTTCCTAATGATTTTCGTCGTAAATACTATGCTACTAATATAATAGATCAATATAAAGATTGTACTAAAGAAGAATTAGCTGCAGAAAAAATTCAAGTTGCTGTTGCCGGCCGTATTGTTTTACGTCGGATTATGGGTAAGGCAAGCTTTTTTCATATTCAAGATGTATCTGGTCGTATTCAAATCTATATAAAGCAAAATGATTTACCCGAAATCTATGAGCAATTTAAAGAATGGGATTTAGGCGATATTGTCGGTGTAGAAGGAGAATTATTTAAGACTAATACCGGGGAACTGAGTATTCATGCAAATAATGTTGTTTTGCTTACAAAATCACTAAGGCCTTTGCCTGATAAATTTCATGGTTTAGCTGATCAAGAAATGCGCTATCGCAAGCGCTATGTGGATTTAATTGCCAATGAAGATTCGCGCCGCACTTTTCTTATGCGCTCACAATTAATTAAAGCTTTTCGTCAATATATGGATAATCATCATTTTCTAGAAGTAGAAACACCTATGATGCATCCTATTCCGGGGGGGGCTTTAGCCAGGCCATTTATTACCCATCATAATAGTTTAAACATGGATATGTTTTTACGTATTGCTCCTGAATTATATCTTAAGCGTTTAGTTGTCGGTGGCTTTGAACGCGTATATGAAATCAATCGTAATTTTCGTAATGAAGGTATTTCAACGCGCCATAATCCAGAATTTACTATGGTTGAATTTTATCAAGCATATGCCGATTATCAGGATTTAATGGATTGTACCCAAGATTTAATGCAGCATTTATGTGATGTCGTTTTAGGTAGCCGAAAAATTAATTATCAAGGTCAGGAAATTAATTTTAATGAACCTTTTGCGCGCTTAAGTGTTAAAGAAGCAATTTTACATTACCATCCTAATCTAACGTCTACTCAGTTAGAAACTGTAGAGGAATGCAAAGCTATTTTAGAGCAGTTGCAATTATCTTATAAATCTACGGATGGATTAGGTAAATTACAAATGATTATTTTTGAAGAAACAGTGGAACATTTATTAATTCAGCCCACGTTTATTACGGGTTATCCAACGGAAGTATCACCATTAGCAAGACGTAACGACAAAGATCCAACTATTACTGATCGCTTTGAATTTTTTATTGCTGGCCGTGAGATTGCTAATGGTTTTTCAGAGCTTAATGATGCGGAAGATCAAGCTGAGCGTTTTCATAAGCAAGTTACTGAAAAAGAAGCTGGGGATTTAGAAGCCATGCACTTTGACCATGATTATATTGAGGCCCTTGAGTATGGTTTACCACCAACAGCAGGCGAAGGTATTGGTATTGATAGGTTAGTCATGCTTTTTACTAATTCACCTTCTATACGCGATGTCATTTTATTTCCACATCTACGTCAATTAGACTAATCCTATTTGTATTTTTCTGTCCACTTATCCCGCATAGAAAATTGAATTCTAAGCGGGATTTTCCTAGTTAAAAAAATTATTACAAAACACTGGACTTATTTAATATTTCCTATTTAATAGATAGCGCTAGTGATCATTTATTAGCAATACCCTACATTTTTTATTTTCATTGTACAAATAGTCTTGTACAAGTAGTTCTAGTGAGGATCAAGGCTATGAAATCTCAAATTCAATACGAAGAAGAAATTAATGACGCATCGGCTCAAGTCCCAAATGTGTATGCTTGTTTAAACAATAAGGATGTCATAGCAAGCAAGATTTCTGATCATCACCCTATAGTTCATGACGGTATTTTATTTTGGAATGTCATGATGCAAGGAAGGAAAAGGGGAAAAGGATTTAATAATGGATTTGGTATTGTCGAGGATGATGCAGATTATAAAACAAGGCTAAATAAAGTTGCACATGTTATTGCAGAAACTGTTAAGAATAATCCTTCAATTGAAGCAATTTGCCTTTGTGAAGGGCCTATTAAAGATGATGATATTAAGTTCTTAAATAATAGTTTAAAAGCCTTCCCTGCAATGCAGCGCTTTATCAGTAAAGATGAATTTCATAAGCCAAATGAAGTAGGGCCAGAATGGGGTTTATTGATGCTTGCTGATAATCACTATAAAGTTAGTAAAGTCAATTTAGATGGGATAAGTCTTCTTCCAAATCTAGTTAATCGCTTTCAGTTATGGCAATTACAAAATGGTGAAATAACAAAATATGTTGCTTTGGCACATTTTCCATTTTCAGGTGATGTTTATACAACAGACAAAAAATTACTCTCAGCACGCACTCAAGTATATTGTCAATTTATTCAGTATGTTTTGGATCGCTATCAAGATAAAAGTCTAATTTTTTGTGCAGATTTTAATTTTAATCCGCATTTGATAGGACAACCGGTAGAACGAGCCTTAGATCATATAATTAATAACAATAGTATTTTATTGAATATTGAAGAAAAATCCGGTTTATTTAACGTTGATGCTGTGACAGTTGATGGGGTTTTGTTATCGCAAAAAGAAAAACAAAACTATCTTAATTCAAAAAGAGAGCAAAATTTAATTACAATGCTGCAGTATAACGATCGCTTTTTTAAAGCGGCAGTGAAAGTTGTTCTGGAGCAAAAAGAGGCCAATGAGTGTTTAGGTTATATTCCAACACTTACTTCCCAAGCTTGTTAGGTTCTTATTTGAAATAATTTAAAATTCTGCTATCAAGCTACAATGCTAGATTCCGCGAACAAGTCGCGGAACGTAGGCATCTTAAATAAAACGTGGCAAACTTAAATAATTTGTTAACCATTTAGTTTAATAATGTTTAATTCTCAATATGAGATTATTAAGAATTAAGTTTGATTATTAATGGCGAATTTCTGCAGTTTCTTCACTGGTAAATTGTAATTTATCATCTTTCCATGAGACATGAATTGTTTCACCTGAGCTAAATTGTCCAGTCAACAAGGATTGTGCTAATGGATTTTCTAACTCTTGTTGAATAGTACGCTTAAGTGGTCTTGCACCATACACCGGATCAAAACCCGCTTTCCCTAAATGCGCAAGTGCTGCAGGTTCAACGTCTAAGCGAATATTTAATTGTTGTAAACGTTGTTGTAAATTACTAATCTGAATACCCGCGATGGTTGTGATTTGTTCCTGACTGAGCGGATGAAAGACCACCGTATCATCAATTCGATTAATAAATTCAGGACGAAAATGCTGGCTTACAATTCCCATTACCGCTTCTTTTAATTGATCATAAGTTACTTTAGACGCCATATCTTGAATTAGATGGGATCCTAAATTAGATGTCATGACAATCACCGTATTACGAAAGTCAACAGTACGACCTTGCCCATCTGTTAAACGACCATCATCCATAACTTGCAGTAAAATATTAAATACATCTGTATGTGCTTTTTCAATTTCATCAAGCAAAATCACAGAATAAGGTCTTCGTCTTACCGCTTCCGTTAAATAACCGCCTTCTTCATAACCTACATAGCCTGGTGGAGCACCGATCAGACGGGCAACAGAATGCTTTTCCATGAATTCGGACATATCAATTCTAACCATGGCTTCAGTAGTATCAAATAAAAAGGCAGCTAACGCTTTACAAAGCTCAGTCTTACCCACCCCAGTTGGACCTAAAAAGAGAAAAGAACCAATAGGGCGATTAGGATCAGAGAGGCCGGCGCGTGAACGGCGAATAGCGTTGGAAACAACATCTACTGCTTCATCCTGGCCAATTAAACGTTTATGCAGAGCATCTTCCATATGGAGTAATTTTTCTTTTTCACCTTCAAGCATTTTAGCCACAGGAATACCGGTCCATTTAGAAACGACTTCAGCAATTTCTTCTTCAGTTACTTTATTACGAACTAAACGATGCTCGGTGTTGTCTTCTTTTTCATTCACTTGTAATAGTTGCTTTTCAAGCTCAGGAATGCGGCCATACTGCAATTCAGACATGCGAGCTAAATCACCCGCTCTGCGTGCTGTATCTAATTCTATTTTCGCTTGTTCCAGCGCTTCTTTAATATGGGTTGCGCCTTGCAACGTTGCTTTCTCTGCTTTCCAAACCTCTTCTAAATCAGTATAAGTTTTTTCAAGCTCATCAATACTTTGTTGTAAATCTTGTAATCTTTTTTTAGAAGCTTCATCATTTTCATTTTTGAGCGCTTCTCGTTCTATTTTTAATTGAATTAAGCGTCTATCTAATTTATCTAAGCTTTCAGGCTTAGAATCGATTTCCATGCGAATTAAGCTGCCTGCTTCGTCAATTAAGTCAATCGCCTTATCTGGTAGTTGACGATCACTAATATAACGATGTGAAAGTGTTGCTGCAGCAATAATGGCAGGGTCAGTAATTTCAACACCATGATGAACTTCATAACGTTCTTTTAAACCACGCAAAATTGCAATCGTGTCTTCAACAGAAGGCTCATCAACTAATACTTTTTGAAAGCGTCTTTCAAGGGCCGCATCTTTTTCAATATACTGACGATACTCATCCAGCGTTGTTGCACCAATACAATGCAATTCACCGCGAGCTAAAGCCGGCTTTAACATATTACCAGCATCCATCGCACCTTCTGCTTTACCAGCGCCTACCATCGTGTGTAATTCGTCAATAAATAAGATAATTTGACCTTCTTGTTTGCTTAAATCTTTTAACACTGCTTTTAAGCGTTCTTCAAATTCACCACGAAACTTAGCACCAGCAATAAGAGCACCCATATCAAGAGAAAGTAAGCGCTTATTCTTTAATCCTTCCGGTACTTCACCATTAATTATACGTTGTGCTAACCCTTCAACAATGGCCGTTTTACCTACGCCTGGTTCACCAATTAAAACAGGATTATTTTTAGTACGTCTTTGTAGAACTTGAATAGTTCGGCGAATTTCATCATCACGACCAATAACAGGATCTAATTTACCTTGCTCAGCTCGCTCGGTTAAATCTAGCGTATATTTTTCTAGAGCTTGTCGTTGATCTTCTGCATTAGGATCATTAACGCCCTCACCGCCACGTACATCATTAATTGCCTGTTCAAGTGTTTCTTTGGTTACACCGGCTTGTTTAAGTAGGCGACTTAAATTTCCTTCTTCACTCACAGCAGCTAGTAAAAATAATTCACTTGAAATATAAGCATCTTTGCGTTGCTGAGCTAATTTATCCGTTAAATTAAGCAAGCGATTAAGCGCATTTGAAATATGAATATCGCCGCCGGTACCTGCTACCTTAGGCAAACGATCCAGCGCTTGGTCTAACGCTGTACGCAGTTGAGCAATATTAGCACCGGCCTTGGTTAATAAAGGTCTACTACTACCGCCTTGTTGATCAAGCAGAGCTTTTAAGACATGTTCAGGCTCAATAAAACTATTATCTCTTCCTAAGGCTAAGGATTGAGCATCAGCAAGAGCCATTTGAAATTTTGAGGTAAGTTTATCCATTCGCATTGTATAACCTCTCTATCATAGATTATTTATGCTTGCTTGCATAAGTTAAGTCTGGTTAAATATCGACCTTTATCTTTCAATATGAAGCTAAAAGGTATTAATTACAGTCTTACTGCCGTAAAATAAGGGCTTAAATTCAAAAAACAAGGGGTAAAGCAGTCTATTTATGAATAATTCTCCTAACCAACAGTCTGAGTCACAAGTGCTATTAAATCAAATAATTCTTGAATACATGCGCGAACAAAAACGAAAGCGTCGTTGGCGTTGGATAATACGCATTCTTATCGTCGCCTTAATTATTCTAGCTTTTTTTAAACTGAGTTCTTTATTAGAAACTGATAAAGAGGTTCTCGTTAAAGAGCATGCTGGTTTAATTGATCTAGAAGGAACTATTTCTGACGATGGCGGCGGCAATGCAGAAAATTTTGTTAAAGGGTTAGATAAAGCCTATAAAAATAAATCTTTGAAGGCGTTAATTATTCGTATTAATAGCCCGGGTGGAAGTCCTGTACAAGCTGATTATATGTATAGCGCTTTACGCCATTATCGTGCTCAATATCCTAATATTAAGACCTATGCTGTATGCGTTGATGTGTGTGCTTCAGCAGCTTATTATGTGGCAGCAGCAGCTGATGAAATTTATGCTAATGAAGCAAGTATGGTAGGTTCTATTGGTGTACTTTATAATGGCTTTGGCTTTGTTGATGCCATGCAAAAATTAGGTATTACCCGTCGTTTGCAAACAGCAGGTAGTAATAAAGGCTTTTTAGATCCATTTTCGCCCGTTACACCTGAGCAGCAACAATTATTACAAACCATGCTTAATGATGTGCATCAGCAATTTATAAATCGCGTAAAAGCAGGACGTGGCTCGCGCCTACACATAGATAATCAAACCTTTTCAGGTTTATTTTGGACTGGAAATCAAGCGAAAGCACGTGGGCTTATTGATGGCTTTGCGAGCAGTGGGCAGCTTGCACGTGATGTATTAAAATTAAATACTGTCATTGATTATACTTATAAGCAAAGTGTTCTTGAACGAGTTAGCCGTAATGTGGGTACCGCCATTGCAGATGAACTTCCTAAAGCGTTAGGCCTTAATCCAGGTATTAAAGAATAAAGGCTGAGGGTAATATTAATTTAGAAGTAGGGAACTTTTAGTTCTTTACTTCTAAAAAGTTTATGTTCTATTGGAGTTGCCGCCAAGATTGTCTGCCATACGCTTGTTGTCCTGGATTTTCATTTACTTTTTGCATACTACCACTCGTACCTGCTAAGTATTTATATTCCTTACTACCTGCATTTAAAATTGCTGGCGTCGCTGTAAGGCCTACCTCAGACTTAAGACCGCTAGCTGTTGTGCTAAGTTGTTGACCATCTTGAGTGGTTATAGTGACGCCATCTGCTGAATTAAATTGTCCATCTTGATTTAAATCAAACACATTGAAATTTAAACGGCCACCCGTATTAGCATTTAATTCCATAAGCCAGCTTGTGCCACCATAATCACATGGGTCAGTATTGGGAATAACTGTAGTAAAGATAATCCTACCATTGAGATAGATCATATCTGAAATAGTACGCTCACCTTGTGCTTGGCCATTATAAATTAAATCCATATACCAGCCGCGTTGATTGGTTATTGCATTATCGCTGGTAATACGTAAGTTGGTTTGTTCTGCTATGATAGTTTGTTGTAATAATTGTTCTCTTCCGGTAATAACCGTATTAGTATCATCACGTAAGGCATAAATACTTTGGATACTTAAATCTGTTTTATCTGCGTTTTCTATATATTTACCTGTGCCAATATAAATTTGTAATCCGCCGGTGCTAAAATTAACGCGTGAAACAGTAGGGCGCGTGGTAATTGGTTGTCGTTTCCCTGTACTATCTTTTGCTACAAAGAAGGGGGCTGGATTGCCACTGCCATTTTTAAAACTAAAATCCCATAAGCTAGGATTTGCCGAAGAAATATCAATTTTCCAAACATTGCCAAATAAATCGCCGGCATAAATGAGATCGGCAATCATATTGCCATCTGTATCTACAACTGTGGGTGAAGACATGCCATTAGGTCGCGCTAAATTTAAGGGATCAGAGCTCATGCCAACTTTGGTATCAAACTTTTTGATAATAGCGCCGGTATCAATATTGACAACGTAAATGACAGCATTACCCGTGGAGCTAACATTTGAATCACTGTAAGTATTGTTATAGCCATTACCAAAGATGGCAGCCCACTGACCATTAGCTAGGCGCACAATAGATGCTTGGCCAAATGAAAATCCCATATCAGCATCATTAACATCACTAAATTCCCATTTAACTAGTTGCTCGGCATTGGATTCAGCAAACATAGTAGGATCAGTTATATCGAGAGCAAAAATACCTTGGCCGCCAGCGTTGAGCGAACCAACTAAGACAGTGCGCCAGTTGCCATTAATAAAAACATCGATAGCATTAGGTGACCCATCCACATAATATCGATGACTATAACTTGTACTTGTTAATTGATTTAAATTAGCAAAAACTTTAGATGGCACATAAGCAAACAATTCATTTCCGTTATCGGCGTCAAAGGCATGCAACATGCCATCATTAGCTCCAACATAAATAACAGGCTTTCGATTTAAATTAGCATCTCTAAACGTGCTATAGGGGACAGTATTTTCAGCAGCGCTACCGGACCAAACAATAGGATAATTTTGTTTTGGTACATCCACTAAGACGGGGCCAGAGTCAATAATATCACCTAGAGGTGTACTACGGTTGCGGAAGATACCACCATTTTGCATTTCTTTGCTGCGATCGCCACGGATATAATTAAGTCGATTACTGCCTTGATTGTCAACAAGGGCTGTAGAAGGGTTCGTGTTTAAGATAGTAGATTGCGAAACGTCCAGCTCGGTAAGCGTGGGTGAGGCAGGATTAGTGGGCCATCTAAAAGGTATGCCTTTTTTGGTTGATGGTTTATAAGTAATAATATTACGACCTGTATTAAAGTTCTGTAATTTTAGTTTTTCAGCGGCATCCCAGATTGCGCCTTGAGTTGAGGAACCTGTATAAAGAATATTTCCATTGTCTGGATCAAGTGCAAATGCAAGCAATCGTCCGCTCCAGTCGATGGTACGGAAAATAGCTTGATAGATTAATGTTCCTGATTTTAAAGAACCACTGCTTAATGTTGCAGATGAAAACGAACCTGAACGGTCCATGATGGCTTGCAAAGCTTTGGAAAGTTGTGCTCCTAGATTGCTTGCATTCGTAATTAAAAAGAAGTTATCAGGATTGCCGCTATTAGAGGTGTCATATTCACTTTGTATATCAGGTACTTTATTGTTATTGCTGTCAGTAAACCCTCCCCACTTAGCTGCATACCATAATGGGGAGTTAAAAGTTTTAGCTGGCCCTAGACCACTTGCAGTCAACGTACGATTCGTTATCCACGGCAACGGTTGATTATCATTCCAAGTTCCACCTGGAAAGGCGCCAGGCGGTGTATCTAAAATATAATCAACATCTTGATTAGAGCCGGTATCTTTATCTCTAACTTCTAAATAAATACCATCTTTAGTCGTGCCTGAAATAATGTAACCTAGATGTTGTTTTTTACCGCTATTAGCAAAAAGACTTTCTGTGGTAATAGTAAGCGTATTGTTGGCGTTAACAGTAATCGTATATCTTACAATGGTATCAATACCAAAACCTGATCCTGCTTGTAGATCAGAAAAATTAACAGTGAAAATACCTTGGTTATTTATCAGATAATCGACATAAATATCAACAACTGCACTTGTTGGCACATTGTTACCACCATTTTCATTAATTTGAGATCCTGAAACTGATTTACCAAAAGGAATAATACTAACGCTGCTATTGCCAACTTTGAAATTAATTTCAGGTCTTCTGGGCGATAAAACAACAGAAAAGAGCTTAGCATTCTGTGTACCTGCGACATTGCTTAAATCATTTAACCAACCATGATAAGCAACACTTGCGGCATAATAACTACCTTCATATGCCGTATCATAGGGCGCAAGCCCGCGAATATTTGCAAAGCTCGTGACAGGTTTAGCTGTTGGATTACCATCTGCATTGGTACCTGACTCGCCAATAAAAGCAAATAGACTGGAAAATCCTTCGCCATTGAAGATCGCTTGGGCAAGGGCTGAAACATTTAAGGAAGCAAGATCACCTGACATAGGATTAAAATAATTTCCAGGTACATAATCACTATCATAGGTGGGATAAAAATCGCTAATAGAAAGTATATTTGCTTTAGCACAAGAAGGAAAATTAGTATAAGGGTTTTGCCAACTTGCATTAGGCAAATTAAGACTATTATCTCTGCCACCGGAATAATTAAATCCTGCCGTTGGACCGCTTTTACCAGCAAAGTAGCGTACTGCTTCATAGATCATTTCAGCAATAGGTTCACCTAGCATTTCGCATGAGCCACTGGTTAAATTTTTATAAGCGCAAACATAAAGGTTGGTATTCGGATGAGTAAACGTAAATTTATTAATCGTTGAAATAATACCATTAACTGCAGTAAATTGCCCGGTTGTTAAATTTATTTCGTCACGAATACTGCCAATATTTTTGCGCAAAACACCACCATTCGTATTATTAGCATATGAACCAGTAATAAGCCCAAATAGCATAGAGTCGTTTTCACCATACTCCTGTAATAAGCCAATAGGTTTATAATTTCCATTCGGATAGGCACGGCAATTGGGTTCAAGGCCGACATTAGGATCGCATACCTTTACCTGCACAGCAAAATCTGTCACGCCTGGAACTGCAGCTGCATTTCCTTTAAATTCCAGATCTAACCATTGCCAAATGGTATAAGGCTGGTTTAGGGCAACACGCAGCATAGGATAACCATTTTTATTAAGTGAACCGCTATAAAAGATATGTCTAACAGTGGAGCTTGTTGGTGGGGTATAAGGTGTATAATCGCTAATGTTATAGCCATGCGTAAGTTCATGCTCCTTTGCCCAGCTATGACCATCTAGAGGGACATATATGCGTTGTAAAACAGTTTGAGAGGTGGTATCAACAGAGCGAAATCCACCATACAGTACTTTTCTAACTGCATCAAAGCGAGCGGTAGTTAAATAATTTAGAAAATTACCACTCCAGCTTCCAGGGCATTTCTTATTAGATGCAATTGAAGTCGGATAAAAAAGATTACCTCCTGTATCGTACGCGTAACATTTGTTACTATCAAAATAACCAAAATAAGTGAAAGATGGTTTAAATGTATATTCAATAGCACCATCGCCGTCTAAATCAGTAAAATCATCATAGGCTTCAAAATAAAACTTATGATCTCGGCCTAAAACCAGCATCGTCATTGGTGCCACTGACTCAGTGAAAAAAAGAGGTGATTGCGCTAAATTTAAGGGTGCTGCATAGCTTACGCCACAAAATAAATTAGCGATTGTTAAAAGCAGCAACAAAACACGTCTCATTAGAATCGCCTCGCTACTGTGGTTTGCAAATAAGTTACCGACTCGCTATTAGCACCTACGCCACGGGCCGTAATCCGATAATAATGCACGCCTGTCCCAAATGTAGCACTGCCTACTACAGGTGAATCGGGAACAAATTGTAAGTATTCAATAACATACCGGGGAGCTGCGATAACATTTTTAAGTTGGCTTGTATAGGCTGCTGAATTACTAGACCACCAGGAAGCAGGCTGACTATATAAACTAGTACTATCAAACATTTGTCGTACACAGGGAAAAGCTGGGCAATTATTAGAATAAATAACGGGTTTCTTTGTTTGTGCTATTAGCCAGTCCTCACCCGCATTTAAAGCTGATTCAGCAGCTCTGAGCGAAATTTCTTTATCTTGTATGTTAGCGGACATTCTTTCTTGCATATGACTAACTTGGATTGAACCAACTGCAAGAATGGTGATTACAAATAATAAAATGAGTGCTATAGCAAGTGTGGCTCCTTGTTGCTTTTTCATACAGGTAACCCTCGATTACGTAATGTTATGAACATTACCCATTCTCGTCTGATTTTCCTGTCAGTTGGCGTCGTTGTTACCCCATTAAACGTGTATGGTCTTGGTCTATCAGCGACATTATCAACAGTAGCTAACAATAAATTAACGTGTACACTGATAACATTATTCCAATTATTGGCCGTATTAACCTGAGCAGCAGTCTGATAACTATTTACAGTATTATCACTATCAGTATCGACACCATAAGTAATTTGCAGGCGTTCAACGCCTTCAGCTATCTCATCTTCATTACCATTAGCACTAAGCCTTACTAAAGAAAATATTGGTTGATTTAGATTGTTAACGCGTCCAGTATTTTTAATATAGAAAGCATAGTAAAGAAGTCTCATGACTTGAGCATTAGTTAAATAGGCAATACTTAAATTATCAGAGTTATTTACACCGGTAGGGTGCGTAATTGTAGTATTGTCAGTGCCTGCACCTGCCATAAATATATTACCTATTACGCAATTGGTAATGATTAGTGGTGTACCACTTTGGGCACCGAGCCCAGAATAAACATTAATGGCGCTATTAGCTTGTGCCATATCCGCACTTAAATGTACACCATTGCTTGAAGCCATTCGGACTTCTATTATATCATTCCCAGCAACAGGTGCTTTAGAACTAATATTAGCGGGTAAAGAAGGGGTAAAAGATGTTCCACTGCTACTAAATCCTTGTAAAGGTTTGTCATAATTTAACATTGTTGAGTAATTTGAGACCAAATTTGTCAATGTGACTTGCCGCTGATTTGTACACCCTTGAAAGCCGGCCATGCGAATATCTCGGGCTAAAACATAGTTTGCGTAGCGACCATTTTCCTGTAATCGAGCTAAAGCGGATTGGATTGAAAAAGTAGCTTTATTGCTTAGATAAACAGCACCAATACCCGCAATTAGTAAAGTACCAATAGTGGTAGCGATTAAAAATTCAAGAATAGTAAAGCCTGCAGTTTTCATCATAACTCGACCTCCATACGCAGGCAGGTTAAATCGACATTAGTATTACTACTGCAGTTTGTTCCTGTTGCGCCTGTACGGTCGTTATCCCAGAATAGAGTAATTGTGAAACGCTGTCCGTTACGAGTGACAGTGCCTTGTCCTGAAGGTAAAAGTTGGGCATTAGTTGTATTCCATTGATGAATATCACGTTGTGCTATTTGCGCGCTTGAACAAGTAGTGCAAGTTGCCAGCGTTCCTATGCCAGACACATTATTATACGCACCCACATTAACACCGGCGTAATTAGATTGCATACGATCTATCATATTATTAATTTGGTTAATTGCTGTAGAGCGAAGTAGGGCTGAATGATTATCGCGAACAGCACGCGTTTGTAATGCAGCTACTCCTAAAAGGCCAACAGCAAGAATAATTAAGCTAATTAAAACTTCAAGCAAACTAAAGCCATATTGTTTGCTTTTCTTTTTAATCATAATTACTCATAAAAAAGATATTATTTTAATATTAAGCAAAAAATGTACCGAAATTGCCTATTTTGTTCTTTTTATAAGACAACTTAAAAATATTTAACCCCTACCAAAATCTGATATTAACTCACTCCCTATAATTAAAATTTAACTTTTTGCCCACCTTCCACTTACCCACGTTCCGCGGCTTGTTCGCGGAATCTAGTGTTTTGTTCTACACTGAATCCTACAGACATGTTGCAGGTGGTTGGAAGAAGTAGTAGAGATTATTTGATAATTTTTGCCTGTATAAAGCAAAGCTTGTTATTCAAACTAAATGAGCAAAAAAATTTAAACTTAAGATTTATTATCCAAATTAAAATTGCATTTTACAAAAAACAAGTTATGCTGGAATAAGCCGCTGTCTGTTTTAAATAAGTTTAAAGGACTATAACTTTTCATATTAGCTTAAGTAAAAAAATAACTTACTTTAACATTAAGCATCTTAAATACCATGTCACAGATCGCATTATATTTATGTCATTTAAAATCTTCACAGCTTAACTTTTTTAATAAAGAGTTCGAGCCAGTTGCTGCTGAAAGTTTAAGTGGTTTATTTGCTTATATCTTTTTTAAGGATATAAAACTTTTAATTATTAGCAACTTAACAGCTTATCAAAGTAATCATGCTGGCATAAATTTAGTTCAAAAAGCATTACATAAGAGACTACATGAAGAATCCCTTTATAAATCCATAGATATTACCCTATCTTGTAAAGAACCAGATTTTGGTGGAGAAATTTTACTCTTAAAAGGTGAAATTATTTTTTGGAATTTTAAAAGTAAAAGCTACTCGGAGAAATATGAAGCATTACATGATGAAAGTTTGCATTTAAAGCAACAAATAAGAGAGTCTGGTCTGCTTCCTAAGCGTTTTATTAATATTAAAAAAGCGGAGCTTTTTCAAGAAACCTACCTTAAAACTTACTTTGCCCCTAATGGACAATATCGGCAAAATCCTTATCAAGTCGCCCAGCTGCTATCTTTAGCACTAAATTTATCGCCATTAAATAACCAAAATCTAGCTAGCCCAATTATAGAAGCTGGAGCTAAGCAGAGAGATAATTACCCTTCTATGACAGCAGCAGATAATCTATTTTCTTTTTTCACTAAAGTTGCAGAAAATCCATCAGTTTTATCTGCTGAATCAGACTCACCTAAACCTTAGCGGCTTACAATAGGTGCTAAAGTCTGTAATATTGATTTAAAAATTTTAGGTGTTCCCGCGATAACATCACCTTGATCAAAATAATTTTCCCCGCCCTGTAAATCGCTTACAAGTCCGCCAGCTTCTTTTACGAGTAAAGACGCTGCAGCTAAATCCCATGGACGTAATCCAAACTCCCAAAAGCCGTCTAAACGACCACAAGCAACATAGGCCAAATCAAGTGCTGCTGAGCCGGTTCGGCGCACCCCTGCACATTTAGTAGCCATGGCTTCAAAAGTAGGTAAGTAGCGTTGAGTTAATAGCGCATTGCGGAAAGGAACACCTGTGCCAAGTAAGGCTGCATTCAGTAACGTTTGTTTTGAGACCCGTATTCGTCTGTCATTTAATTGTGCACCTCTGCCGCGGCTAGCTGAGAAGCATTCATGGCGAATGGGATCATAAACTACGCCATGCTCAATTCGGTTTTTTACTTTAACTGCAATCGATACGGAGACAAAAGGAAATCCATGTAAATAATTAGTTGTGCCATCTAGCGGATCAATAATCCAAGTAGTTTCAGCATTATCGTTAAACACACCACTTTCTTCAGCTAAAATACCATGCTCAGGATAAGATTTTTGAATTGTCTTAATGATAGCTTGCTCAGCCTTTACATCCACTTCACTAAAATAGTCATTTGAGCCCTTAGCGCTGACTTTAATTCTATCAACTAACTCTAAATTACGTAAAATAATTTCACCTGCCTGACGGGCAGCATTTATAGCTATATTTAATAATGGATGCATGCGTTGCTCTTGGAAGACAAAATCAGGTATTCTAGCATGTTTTTTTATTTAAGGCAGTTATTGTAAAATTTAAACTTAAGTTGGTTAATGCAAGCAGTCTGTCTTATTTGATAACTTTTTACAGCTTAAAATCAGACATTAATATGTTTGATTATTAAACATACTCCTTATATAAGAAAAAATATCTAAGATTATTATGAAATTTAACTCAATTCGTATTGTATTAGTGGCTACTTCTCATCCAGGCAATATCGGATCAACAGCACGAGCTATGAAAACAATGGGTTTAAGTCGACTCTATTTAGTTGCACCCAAATCATTTCCAGATCAGAAAGCATATGAGTTAGCAGCAGGCGCAGATGACGTGTTAGTGGCTTGCCAGGTTACCAATTCATTACAGGATGCTTTACATAACTGTCAGTTAGTTATTGGCACAAGTGCTAGACCAAGAGGGATTGACTTACCAGGATTATTACCTAAAAACTGTGCAGAACTTATTTCTAAGCAGCCAGATGATACTGAAGTAGCTGTTGTATTTGGTAGGGAGCATGCAGGTTTAACTAATGAAGAATTATTACAGTGTCATTATCATGTAAACATTCCTAGCAATCCTATTTATAGTTCACTAAATTTAGCTCAAGCAGTACAAATTATTGCTTATGAAGTAAGGATTGCTTTACTAGCGCCGGCGCTAAAAGTTAGCCATACTCAAGATAAATTAGCAACTGTAAATGAAATAGAACAATTTTATAGTCATTTAACAGATGTATTATTAACGATTAATTTTTTAAAGAAAGACAATCCGCGCAGATTACAGGAACGACTAAGACGATTATTTAATCGAGTTGGTTTAGAGCAAATGGAAGTTAATATTTTACGTGGCATCCTTACTTATATGCAAAGAGCATTACAAAAAAGCGAGAAATAGAGAAGTGGATACTGAAAAGTTACCTATTTATTTTGATTATATGGCTACTACGCCAGTAGACCCCCAAGTTGCAGAGAAAATGATACAATATCTTGGGCCTGAAGGAGTATTTGGTAATCCTAATTCAATAACCCATGATTATGGCCGGCTTGCCGCGTTAGCTGTTGAAAATGCTAGATCACAAATTGCTGATTCAATCTCTGCTAATCCCAGAGAAATTATTTTTACTTCCGGTGCAACAGAAGCAAATAACCTTGCCATTATTGGTGCTGCCCATTTTTATCAGCGTAAAGGTCGGCATCTTATTACGATGACAACAGAACATAAAGCTGTACTTGATAGTTTTGCTCAACTAGAAAAAGAAGGGTTTATAGTTACTTATTTAAATCCAAAATCAGATGGTTTGCTGGCTTTAGAAGACTTAAAACAAGCCTTACAGCCTGATACGATTTTAGTTTCAGTTATGCATGTTAATAATGAAATTGGTGTTATTCAAGACATTGCAAGTATTGGTAACTTACTTAAACAGCAAGGGATTATCTTTCATGTTGATGCTGCCCAAAGTGCAGGTAAGTTACCGCTTAATCTACAAGCTTTGTCAGTTGATTTAATGTCTTTTTCTGCGCATAAGAATTATGGACCAAAAGGCGTAGGTGCATTATATATTCGACATAAACCGCGTATCCGTATTGAAGCCCGCTCTTTTGGCGGAGCTCATGAAAGCGGATTAAGGGCAGGAACACTACCTACGCACCAAATAGTTGGCATGGGAGAGGCTTTTCATTTAGCGCACTTAAAGCGCATTGATGAACAAGCTAGATTATTAAAATTAAGGCAAAAACTTTGGCAGGGTATCAAAAATATTCCGGGTATCAAATTAAATGGTCATCCAACAGAGCGTATTGCAGGTAATCTTAATTTAACTTTTTCAGGGATTCATGGCGAATCTTTACTACTGGCGCTGCGTCAATTAGCTGTTTCTACTACTTCTGCTTGTGCGTCAGCAAGCTTTGCGCCGTCGTATGTTTTAAAAGCATTAGGTTTAAGTGCGGAAGCAGCTTATAGTTCTATTCGACTGTCTATAGGTCGTTTTACAACTGAAGAAGATATAAATCAAGCAATTGAGATTATTAATACACAAATTTTGCGACTGCAGCAAATGGCACCTTTATGATTTATAATAATCTTGTTAAACGTTATTTTTTTCAACCAAAGCATATTGGAAAGTTAGATTGTACTTTAGCTAGGACTGTGTATTGTTCGATAAGTGATGCGTCTAAAAGTAATTATTTTGATTTATATTTATCTTGTGATGAGTCAGAGAAAATTATAAAAGCATGTTTTAAGGCATGCGGTAGTCCATACTTAATTGCAAGCCTTGAATGGCTTTGTAGCCAATTAGAAGGTAGCTTTCTTAAAGTACATCCCAAACTAACTTATTTAGTTTTAGTAAGTCAGTTAGAAATACCTAATCACGTATATCCAATAGCAATCTTAGTTGAAAAAGGCTATAACAATATTATATTGGCTATGAAAAAAAAGCTCAATGAGGAAAAGAAATGAGTGAAGTTGTAAATTATTCAAGTACTAAGAATCAAGGTGTTACCTTAACTGAGGCAGCAAAAAGTCATATTATAGGTTATCTTGATAAAGAACCTAACAGTCAAGGCGTTCGTTTTTCGGTTAAAAAAACAGGTTGTTCTGGTTTGTCATATGTAGTGGATTATGTCATTCACCCACAAGAAAGTGATATTGCTTTTTCCCTAGATGAACGTTATCAGATTTGGATTGATAAAGCGAGTTATCCTTTTTTAAAAGGGATGAACATTGACTATATTAAACAAGGGTTAAATTATAAATTTATTTTTGATAATCCTAATCAGACTGGACAGTGTGGTTGTGGCGAAAGTTTTACGGTAGATTCTGTCTAATAATCTTAATTAATTTTTAAAGCTTCTGTCTAAATTAGGTAGGAGCCCTATTCTTATTTTTATAACTATTAGATTTAATAGGTATCTCTCTATATTCAAATTTAACTAATTTGACTTAAATTTCACAAACTAGAGTGAAGTAAATTTAACTTGATTAAATTAACGTAAAAATGTACAATAAAGGATCTAGTTTGGGTTATGAGATAATAAATGAATTGCGGTAATAATCTAAGAACATATCATTTTGCATGTCGGCTATAAAAAAAGCTTGATAAATGCTCAGTTTTTCCTTAAGCTTCCCTTAAGAAATGAATATGATTAAATCAATATTTACATAGTTTGTAATATTTGATACTATATAGGTCATGATGTTCTGTTTATGATAAATAGAACGTTCTTTATTTATTTAATTTTAACTATTTAAGTATACGGAGAGATGTAATGAATGCAGTAATGCAGGATATTGAGCAAGTTAATGAAGCATTAACTCAGCAAGTGATAAGCGCAGTGAAGGGATATCTAAACACAGTAGGCAGTAAAGATGCAAACTTAAATCTTTATCAACTTATTGTTGAGGAAGTTGAGGCACCTTTATTTCGTACTGTTATGGAATTAACTCGCTATAATCAATCAAAAGCAGCTCGAGTATTAGGCGTTAGCCGTGGAACTTTACGTACTAAGTTAAAACGTTATTTTGATGACGAATTTATTGGTACGCGAGGTTAATTCTGGCATTCGCAAGCTCAATTTGCTACGATAATAACAAGCTGGTCAGGCAATCGCTCTTTGTTTTTTAAAGGGAGGAAAGTCCGGGCTCCTTAGGGTAAAGTGCCAGGTAACACCTGGGAGGCGTAAGCCTACGGAAAGTGCCACAGAAAATATACCGCCTTTTTAAGGTAAGGGTGAAATGGTGCGGTAAGAGCGCACCGCGCAACTGGTAACAGTTGCGGCAGGGAAAACCCCACTTGGAGCAAGACCAAATAGGAACCTATTCTCATTAATTTGAGTACACATGGCCCGTGTGAGGTTCGGGTAGGTCGCTTGAGGTATATGGTGACATATATCCCAGATAAATGATTGTCCGCGACAGAACCCGGCTTATCGACCAGCTTGTTTATATCTAATTTATTTAAGCCAATTCTTTTTAGTAATTGCAATGAGCAGTATTTTTTTAAATAAAAATAACAAAAAGAAATCTTGGAATTACATTTCAGTAAAATGTTCTTCTTCAATTATTAGCTCCTGTCGTAACCATATTGCTATATTCGGTGTAATGAAGCGCTTGTTAAAGAGCTCTTTATTAAGCTAGGCCTTGATTTTATTTTTTCTGAGACTTACTATCGACCATCGCTGATAAACGTAGTTTCGGCCCAAAAGAGGTAAGTGCCTTTTATGTCGTTAACCTACGTTATCATCTGAAATGTAACGCATGTAAGCAGAATTTAAATCAAAATAAGCGAGTTCAGCGCAAGAGTTTTATAAATCTTTTACGTTGTATTCACGAAGTATGAAGGGTGAGCTCACGCTATGATGTTATGCATTGATGTTGGTAATTCTCATATTTATGGTGGTGTTTTTATTGAAGACAATTTACAACTTCGCTTCCGCCATACTTCAAAAGCAAGTGCGTCTGATGAGCTAGGGATTTTCCTAAAAACAGTTCTCCGTGAAAATCAATGCCAACCTGAAGAAATTAGGGAAATTGCAATTTGCTCAGTTGTACCACAAATTGATTACTCCTTACGTGCAGCCTGTGTTAAATATTTTTCTATCGAGCCATTTGTGCTGCAGGCAGGTGTCAAGACGGGTTTAAATATTAAATATCGCAATCCTATAGAAGTGGGCGCTGATAGGATAGCAAATGCTATTGCTGCTGTGAACGCTTATCCAGGGCAAAATATAATTGTTATCGATTTTGGTACAGCAACCACTTTTTGCGCTATTACTGATCAAAAAGCCTATTTAGGTGGTACTATTTTACCAGGCGTACGTCTATCCGTAGATGCGCTTGCAAGTAATACAGCCAAACTTCCTGCAGTAGAGATTATTAAAATGGAGCAAGCGCTCGGGCGGTCTACAGCTGAAAGTATTCAAGCAGGTGTATTCTTTGGTGCTTTAGGCGCTTGTCGTGAGCTTCTTGCTAAGATTAAATTAGAGGCTTTTCCAGAGCAAGATGTGCTTGTACTAGCTACTGGTGGTTTTGCTTCATTATTTGAGGAGCAAGAACTTTACCATTATTTAATTCCTGATTTGGTTCTTCAAGGGATTCGGCAAGCCGCTATTCTAAATCGTTAATAAACCTCTTTCCAAACTAGCATTGATGGCCAATCTCACTCGAAAACAGGTCTGCAAAACCTGTCCCCATGTAGATGAGGATGCTCATGTACTTCATGACACGATACTTTTTCAGCCCTTTTTCCGATTGACCTTGTCTCTTTACTGCCAGTTTGGAAAGAGGTTGGATTATAATTGTCTTATTAATAAGCAAAGTAATTTATAAATATTCGATCCAATCAATTTTCTTCATTTTTATATTAAATAGATAAAATTTGATCTATTTAACGCTAGAAAATTAAATTTCTATAGTGTATAAAAGTGGAGTAGAATATAAAAAAGTGGAGAATTGTGGGTAAATTCGAATTTACCCACATTACTAAATATGTTTCGTGGAATCAATACAAGCACGTTAGATGGAAAGGGGCGCTTTATGGTGCCTATTCGCTATCGTGAAGTATTGTGTGCTGAAGAAAGTAGTTCATTAGTCATTACTATTGATACAGAGCTTTGTCTCCTTGCTTATCCTTTAGCACAATGGCAAATTATCGAGAAAAAATTACAAGATTTACCTAGTTTTGATAATGTAGCACGTCGCATTCAACGTTTACTCATTGGTCATGCTACAGATGTTGAACTAGATAATAGTGGACGTATTTTATTACCTAGTGTTCTACGTGAATACGCTAAATTAGACAAACATATAGTCATAATTGGTCAAGGTAATAAATTTGAAATTTGGAATGAAATGTTGTGGCAGCAAAAGCGTGAGCATTGGTTGGCTGAAAAAGCATTGCAGTTAGATAGTTTACCAGAGGAAATGAAAAATTTTTCTTTATAATGGGAAAATATCATGTCGCATCAGTCCGTGTTGCTACACGAATCAATTGAAAGCTTAGCTATTAAAGCTGATGGTGTTTATATTGATGGAACGTTCGGCCGTGGTGGCCATAGTCAAGCTATTTTGGCGCACTTATCCTCTCAAGGTCGATTAATTGCCATTGATAAAGATCCACAAGCTGTAGAATTTGCGAACTGCCATTTCACTAACGACCCACGTTTTCAAATTTTTCAAGGTTCATTTGCCGACTTGCCTAAGTTTGCTAAACAAGCAAATGTTTATCAGCGAATCGATGGTATTTTACTAGATTTAGGGGTGTCATCACCGCAATTAGATGATGCTAATCGTGGCTTTAGCTTTATGCAAGCAGGTCCTTTAGATATGCGAATGGATATACAGCAGTCTTTGGATGCTGCTACTTATATTAATCATGCAAAACTAGATGATATGGCAAAAATATTTTGGGAATATGGTGAAGAGCGATTTGCACGTCGTATTGCTAAAGCAATTATTGATGCGCGAACACAGGCGCCTATTACCTCAACAACCCAACTTGCTGAAATCATTAAACAAGCTAATCCTAAATGGGAAAAACATAAACATCCGGCAACGCGAGTTTTTCAAGCGATTCGTATCCACATTAATAATGAGCTGGATGATCTAAAAAAAGGGCTTAAAAATGCTTTTGAAGTCTTGGGTAAGGGTGGGCGTTTAGTTGTTATCAGCTTTCACTCGTTAGAGGATAGAATCGTTAAGCAATTTATGCGTGATATGGAGATAGGACATCAGTTACCTTTTGATATTCCAATACGCGCGCAAGAGGAGTTGAAAAGTTTTAAACGCGTAGGAAAAGCAATTAAGCCTGAAGAGAAAGAAATTAGACAAAATATTCGCTCACGCAGTGCCATCCTAAGAATAGGAGAGAAAATTGTATGAACGCTGCAGCAAGAATAATTAATCAAAGTACACTATTTAATGGTCAATTATTTGCTATGCGTATTTCTAAAAAGCTTTGGCTTACCTTAATTCTGATGCTGCTTGTTTTATCAAGTGCGTTGGCAGTTATTTATACGACAAATGAGTATCGTACAAACTTTAGTGAATTGCAGAAGTTTGAGCAGCAAGCACATCAATTACAATTACAATGGGGCCAATTATTACTTGAGCAAGCAAGTCTTGCTACACCAGGGCGTGTAGAAGCACTGGCAAAACAAAAATTGCAAATGCGCCTTCCCGAAGATAAACAAACATTTGTATTACAGGCCAAATGAAAAAAAATGGACACCATTCTCGGTTAGCTACTGTATCAATCTTCTTTATAATGATTTTTGGTATCTTAGTTTGGAGGATACTTGATTTAACTGTGTTACATCGGCAATTTTTAAAAGGCCAAGGTGACGCTCGTAGTATACGTATTCAGGATATTCCGGCTTATCGAGGAATGATTACCGATAGACAAGGTATTCCACTTGCAGTTAGTACGCCTGTACAATCTGTTTGGGTTAATCCTAAAGAGTTCTCTCCTACTAAGGAGCAGCTTAATAAATTAGCAAAACTAATTAGTGTTAAATCGCAGACCTTATTAGAGCGCGTGAAGCAAGCAAATTCACGAGAGTTTCTTTATTTACAACGCCAATTACCACCGACATTAGCTAAAAAAATTGAGCAATTAAAAATTCCAGGCGTTAATTTTCAACAGGAATTTAAACGCTATTATCCTGAAGCAGATAGTGCAGCTCAGTTAATTGGGTTTACCAATATTGATGATGTAGGTATAGAAGGATTAGAGTTAGCTTATCAAGATTGGTTAATGGGCATACCTGGTAAAAAGCGTGTACTTAAAGATAAGATGGGTCGAGTTATCGAAGAATTAGGAATTATTAAGGAGCCACGTTCCGGACAGGATTTAGTATTAAGTATTGATAGACGAATTCAATATTTAGCCTATCATGAATTACAAAATACATTAGAAAAATTTTCTGCCAAGTCAGGGTCTGTTATTGTACTAGATACACAAACAGGGGAAATTTTAGCTGCTGCTAATTATCCTTCTTTTAATCCCAATGCACGTGGTCGTTATTCACGTGATAAATATCGTAATAAAGCGTTAACGGATGTTTTTGAACCAGGTTCTGTAATTAAGGCTTTTAGTATTGCTAGTGCTTTAAGTAGTGGTTTAGTAAAGCCAGAAACAATTATTGATACGCGGCCAAGCTGGATGGTTGTTCATGGACGAACTATTCGCGATATACATAATTATGGTGTATTAGATGTCACGGGTGTCTTACAACATTCGAGTAACGTAGGTGTTACGAAAATGATTCTTTTAAGTCCGCCTGAGCAATATATAGGTTTACTGCAACGTAGTGGTTTTGGCCAACGTACAGAAAGTAGTTATCCAGGTGAAAGTGATGGAAGTATCGTTAAAATTAAAGATGCTAATCCATTTGTTTTGGCCACTTTAAGTTTTGGTTATGGTTTATCAGTAACAGCTTTGCAATTAGCTAAAGGCTATTTAATCTTTGCAAACGGTGGTAAAACATTACCTGTAACACTTTTACATAAAGATAGTGCGGAAGAGGGACAACAAGTTATTGATGAAAAAACAGCTAATGACGTGTTGAATATGCTTGAGGCTGTTTTAGGAAATGCAGGCACAGGTAAATTAGCACGTATACCTGGTTATCGTGTAGCGGGAAAAACGGGTACCTCTCGTATTGCGGGCAAAAAAGGTTACCAGGAGAATAAACATATTGCTAGCTTTGTTGGTATTGCGCCTGTATCTCGCCCTAAATTAATTGTGGTTGTTGTTATTCATGAACCAACTCGTAATAGCTATTATGGTGCTGCGGTTGCTGCACCTCTTTTTGCGCAAGTCATGTCAGGCTCATTACGAATTTTAAATATTCCACCCGATAAAACAACAGGTTAACTGAGTTTATGAAATTAAATACATTACTTGCACCATGGATTAAAACATCACTACCAGAAGTAGAGATTTTAGGGATACATAATGATAGTCGTAAAATAAGCCAGGGGTTCTTATTCTGCGCTTATCCGGGTGTAGCAACAGATGGACGAGGGTATGCTGAACAAGCAATAAAAGCAGGTGCTATAGCCATTTTATATGAGCCAAAAGATTATACGCCCCCTAAAGAGCTTACTGCTAAAATTTGGATACCCTTTGCAAATTTAGCACAATATTTAGCAGCAATTGCGAACCGATTTTATGGAGAACCAAGTAAAAAATTACATCTTACCGGTGTAACAGGAACAAATGGTAAAACAACCATTGCCTATCAATTAGCGCAAGCTCATCAACTACTAGGACATCAATCTGCCTATATTGGGACAATTGGCCAAGGTAGAGTTGAGAATCTTATCTCATTAGATAATACGACGCCTGATGGCATTTGCCTACAAGAGCTTTTTTCTAATTATTTGGATAGCGGGATAGAACACGTTTGTATGGAAGTTTCTTCACATGCGCTAGCACAACAACGGGTAGATGAAGTTAATTTTGAGCAAGCCATTTTTACTAATCTCACTTTGGATCATCTTGATTATCATCAAACCATGGATGCTTATGCAGCAGCAAAAGCAAGATTATTTACCTACACTTCTCTTAAAACTGCTATTTTAAATTATGATGATGATTACTCTCAATTTATGCAAAAACACTTGAGCCCTACTTGTAAATACATTACTTATGGCTTAAATAAGGGCAGTGATATACGAGCACTCGATTGGCAAGTCACGATGGCAGGAACTGCAATCAACGTCCATTCTGCTTGGGGTAATGCACATTTAAAAATTCGCACCCTAGGTTACTTTAATATTTATAATGCATTAGCTGTGTTTACTAGCTTACTGGCTTGGGGTTATCCAATTGAACGTGTTACTTCTATTATGGCTAAGTTGTCTCCATCGCCAGGCCGGATGGAAGTAGTTAACCAAGCGCCATGTATCGTCGTTGATTATGCACATACGCCTGATGCATTAGAAAATGTCTTAAAGACATTAGCTCATGTTAAAGAAGGGCGTTTAATCGTTGTTTTTGGTTGTGGTGGAGATAGAGATAAATCAAAACGCCCTATTATGGGGGCTATAGCAGCTCGTTATGCTGATATTGCTATTATTACAAGTGATAATCCACGTACAGAAGATCCCGAGCAGATCATTACAGAAATTAAGCAAGGCATTACAGCTAATGATGCAGCTATACATCAAGTAACAGATAGAAAGTCGGCTATTGGTAAAGCAATTAGTTTGGCAGGTCCAAAAGATATCATTTTAATTGCTGGTAAAGGCCATGAAGATTACCAGCAAATTGGGCATATTAAGTACCCATTTTCAGATCAACTGATAGTCAAACAGATGATTAGATCTCGGAGTGAGTTAAATAATCAAGGATAAATCTGTTTGTTTATATTCTGGCTCAATTATCATTTCTCATCTATCTATATTTTAGGGCTTGACCGTGCCGCGGCGCTTACAACACAATAGCCCAGTTTGAAAATAAAATGGGAATTGCCCAATCATCAGGATAAGACCTTCAAAGGTAAATAACTATATTAGCTGAAATATAAAAGTACCTTTATATTTATTTACAGTAATTTTTTCTTGGGCAACAGAGGCTACATAAAATTTTCTTATTGGGGCCAGATGTCGGATATAAGACTGCAATTGTAACCTTTTAAACTAAATGATGCTTATTCTTTGATAATATGGGCGAGTTCATATAAGACTAATATTTAAAAATTACTTGAGCTTTTTCAGCATCTAATTGCTTATTTTTATGGAAGATTTCTAATACTAAATATGTGTCATTAGGAGTAAAAAATAAAAATTTCAAATCTAGATGATATTCGGAAAAATATTTTAGCGTTTTACTAAGTCTAATTAGAACCTTAACCAGACTTAACTTAGAAATAAACTGAGGAATCTTACTTGAAATGCAACAAATCCCTTCTGTAAGCCACTATTTCAGATCATCAAATAATGCTTATTGTCAGTCCAGGTGCTAGTGAAGCCATTACGCTTTATCTCTCATAAATCGTTGTGCGGTGGTCCTTTAATAGTCTTGCTATCTTTGACTTATACTTTCTCTTATAGAGGCAAGATACAAGCGAGTACATTTATGCCAAAAGACCACGAAAAACCATTTTTTACTTTTGACTACCTACTTCGGGATCCTAATAAAAAAATGATCCAAGATACCAAATAAAACGACAAGCTCCACATTCGAATGAAGATGAAGTAAAGAATTTTGATAAGTGTTCAGCAATTTTTAAAACGCTCTATGAACTGATGAAAAATAATCAACCCTTAGAAAGTCTTAATCAAACTAATAAGTTTAAATTTGAACAAGGTAGTTTTTGGGTTAATGAAACTGATAATTCAGGACAAACACTACTTCATTATGCAGTTCGATTTAAGCGCGATGACATAATTGATTCTTTATTATATAAAGGAGCGAATCCAAACCTTCCTAATATTCAATCTAAGAAGCCCATGGATTATGCTGACGATAATATAAAACGAAAGCATCCTGATCTGACAAAAGTTAATCAGCCACAAGGCCATTCTGGCCCCCGCGTTTAATGCGGATTAAGTCAAGGTAATAATTACTTTGTGGGCAAATAAATTTATATTTGAAGTAAAAGTAATTCTCTTCCGCCTCTAGTATTATTTTTTGAGTTTCTTTTTCTTAGTAATTATTATGTAATAGACCTAAAATTTAGGATATTTAAAATACGATAGATTTTTTAACAGCCATAAATAAGTATATCTAATTAAATAAGACTAAGCTGCTGTTATTTAATAACCCTCCCTGGTAATTAATCACAATTTATATAGTAAAAGTGTTGGTAAATGACTCTTCAGGTATAAATCCGAATTTGTTATCTACACCAGAGGCTCTATCAATAAATTGTTGTAGCATGGCTGTTATATTTAACAATTCACTTTGACCTTGGATTTGTACTGGTGAGTTAGTTAGTTTTTTAAAATCATTATTAGCGAAAAGAGATTGATTTGAGCGGTATGTTTTTTCATTGATATCTGTACTACCACCAAAGAACGTTCCTTGATAACTAAGAGAGACTGTTGAGCTATTTAGGAGCTTTAGATCCACATCATCTATTTTTTGCTTTTCATCAAGCGTAATTTGCTTGGACCGGTTAATATCTTTTCTAACTTCCTCAATGAATTCTTGAATAGATTTTATGAATTCATCAGGATTTTGAATAATTTTTTTTGCTAATACGTGACTTATTTTATTACGACTTTTAGCAAGCTGTATATTTGCATTTTCACCAAGTTGTAGCGCGCCATTTGTTTGTTCTAAGAGCATATTTGCAAAAAATTCATTGATATCCGCAATTTTTGTTCTAATTTCTTTTAATTGTGGAAAACTAGTTGAGTGCTTATCTAAAGAAGCTAAAAAAGTTTTTGTAGTCTGATAACAACTTTTAACTTTAACCAAGGGATTATTTTTTAAGGCATCAAAAGTGGGATCGAATGCGGCAAAAGTGCTTAGATAATCTGTAAGATTTACTTTCATCATTATTCCAAATAAATTAAATTTAGGCTTAAATGTTTATCGTACGTCTTAACATACGCAAAAACGAATAATTTTATCACTCTGATTTATATTTATTCAAATGTATTTTATTAAATTAAAGAAACAAAATACTCCTAAATTTTGATTATGAGTCGACCCTTTGCAATTATCCTACATACTTTTATCCTTCATGCCTATAAACTCTAGAAAAAAAGAAGAAAATGAGTTTTGATTAATACATAGCCAGTTTAGGACGGACCTTGGCCTGAATTCCATATAATTTTAATAAATTAAGTTTACAATATAAGTTTCATTGCTGTTAAAAATTAGTATCTGAGAATGTTAATTTAAGTAGAATTTAATAATCGAAATATGTGTTTTTGGGACGCTTTTATATTATTCAACCTCATACTTACCTTATGCCATAATCAAGATATCTTTGCTTATACAATAGCGACTAGGAATTTTTATTATGAATGTGATCTCCAATGTATTATTTAAATTTGCAAACAGCTTTAACCTCAAAGATTGGGCTGGGTTAGTAAGTACATTGATGGATCAGGTTGATTGTGATTATAAGGATTTGCGAGGAAAGACAGATAGCTATACTAAAACCGAGTATGTTAATTCAAGAAAAGAAGCATTAAGTCACTTAAAAACACAGCATCTATTTTCAAATTTAGAAATCAGATGTGAAAAAGAATATTCGTACTGCAGATTAAGTGCGGTTATTTATAGACAAGATAAAGATGGCAAAAAATTTAATTCTCATGTTATTTATAATTTTGAATTAACCAGATTATTTAACAATGAATGGAAAATTCATAAAATAAAACAGGTTGTTTTATGGAATGAAGGTGATTCTACAATATACAGAGTTTGCGAACTGAATTTAAGGGTAGATTTATAATTTTTGATAAGCCAGTTGATGCGTTCAGAAACCCATCTTTTATTGAAATTAACTGCCTAACAGTATAGGTAAGCTAGATTTATTTAATTATTTTAATAATTTCTTATATTAATATCTCAATTATCTTTTTGGTAAATAGATATTACGTTTAAATTTTCAAGTTTTGCTTTGGCAATAAAAATAGGCTTAGCCTCAGACTTAAAATAATTGTTTTAAATATCTTAAAAGAAAGAGTTTTTCATAATCAAAAGTAATTTCTAACTTAAAAGTGGCCATAAAAATTCTGGTAATAGTGATTGGAAAACGGAGAAATCATGTCGTTTTTGATGTGCCTTGCGCAACTTAAGAAAGCACTCTCTTATATTGACTGCTTCTTTTAAGACAATTGTTTCATCCATAGGATTATAGAGTGCCAAAATATAGTCTTGCCAATTTGTTGCTGATTTAAAGTCAGGCATTTTTGGTAAAGAAAGAGAAGGAGAATAGTGGGGGAGAGGTAAGTGTAAGGCCTGATGAAGTTTTTGACTTACTTGAACAACAGCATTAAATTTAGCCTCTATACTATGGCCAGCAATATGAGGTGTACAAAGGTAAGCTAACTTAACTATGTCAGGATTAATATTGGGTTCATTAGAAAATACATCAGTACAGTAAAAAATTTCTAAATACTGACTCTTGAGCGCTGCTTCATCAACTATTCCACCACGAGAGGCATTAATAATAGCTGTATTAGGTTTTAATCGAGCTATTATTGATTCAGAAATTAAATGTCTACTAGGAAAGGGTGAGTTATTATGTAAGTTAGCGTGAATGCAAATTAAATCGCAGTCTAAGATTTCGTTAAGTGATGCGCTATAAAATTTTTTATCAACTAATGCCTTAGGCGGATCATAATTAACCATATCAAAGTTAAGAGCTTGTAAACGCTTAGCAACTTTAGAGCCGACAGCACCAAAACCAATAATCCCTGCCTTTTGGCCTTGAAAAGAAGTATATTTTTGTAGATAAGCGATAGTTGCAATAACATAATCTGCTACAGCGCCTGCGTTACTACCCTTAGCATCAATAAGTGTTATATTTTTTTGCTTAAGAAAAATTTCATCAATGTGATCAGTACCGCTACTTGCTGTAGCCACAAAGGATATGGAAGAGTCTTTTAATAGTTCCTTTGTTACTTTCAAGGTTGAACGACATAATAAAATATCTTGCTTTGCTAGTAAGCGACTAATGTCATCTTGCTGGTGATAAAGGGTGATTTTAAATGGTGGTGGAAATGCTGTCATTAAACCTGGTAAGGAAGCATCAGCTAAAATATTCATATATTAAAAAGGGCACTTAATGCTGCTAAAGACCAATTAATCGGTGGAGAAATAATCCAACTTAAAATACCAGTGATTAATAACAGTAGAATAATGAAAAAACCATAGGGTTCGAGTTTTTGATACATAATTGCTTGTCTTATAGGCAATAAGCCTGCAACAATACGACTACCATCGAGAGGAGGTACTGGTATTAAATTCAAAAAAGTGAGTAACAAATTAATGATAATCCCAGCCTTGCTAGCTAGAATTAAAAATAAGCCAATCGTGGATGTTTGCGGGTTAAGTGATAATCCTATTTTAAAAAGACCGGCCCAAAAAATTGCCATAAGAAAATTAATTAAGGGTCCAGCTGCTGTAACCAAAATTACATCACGTTTAGGATTTTTTAATTGACCTGCATTAATTGGAACCGGTTTTGCCCAGCCAAAAACAAAGGTAAAATTACTTAAAGCGAGGGTGAGAAGTGGAACAATGATTGTTCCAATAAGTTCGATATGTTTCACTGGGTTAAAACTTACCCGTCCTAACATCTTAGCTGTTGTATCGCCAAGTCGATAGGCAACCCAAGCATGAGCTGCTTCGTGAAGAGTAATAGCGAATAAAACAGGAATAATCCAAACTGCAATTTGTTGTATAATAGTTAATTCTGGCATCAGAGTAATGCAGTATAAAACAAACAAACATTCTAACTAGTCTTTTAAGATATAGCTAGTATTTCCAACACTGGTCTTATATTATACGCATCATTAGAGCATATTTATAGAATTAGGCATTTGGTTTTGGAAAAGATTAAAGTTAGCTTCTTTTTATTGCTTTTCTCATTGCTATTATTTGCTTCAGGTATAACTAAAATACCGGTGATCGATCGCGATGAAGCACACTTTGCCCAAGCAAGTAAGCAGATGATGCAAGTAGGCAATTATTTTCAAATTCGTTTCCAAGATAAAACGCGATTCCAAAAGCCGCCTGGAATTAATTGGTTACAGGCACTGAGTGTAAAGCTATTAAGTGATAGTAATACACACCAAATTTGGCCTTATCGTATTCCTTCAGTATTAGGCGCATTTTTAGCAATTTTGTTTACCTATCTTTTTGCAAGCCGATTTTTAGGTTCAATGACAGCTGCATTGGCTGCCAGCCTACTTGCCTCTTCCCTTTTATTAATAGTAGAGGCGCATATGGCAGTGATTGATGCAACACTGCTTTTTTCTGTTGTATTGATGCAAGGAGCTTTATGGCATATTTATCAGTCTTATAAGGAGCAAAGAAAAATAGGTTGGGTTTGGCCTTTATGTTTCTGGTTTGCTATGGCTTTTGGGATCGCCTTAAAAGGCGTGACTCCTTTAGTAGGTTTATTAACTATTCTAGCTTTATGTTTAGTCGATAAAGATTTATCTTGGTTGCGGCAATTAAAGTTTTTACAAGGGTTGTTCTTAGTAATCGTTCTAACTGCAGTTTGGTTAATATTAGTTAATAAAGCTGAACAAAGTAATTATTTATTGCAAATGTTTAATAAGGATTTGCTACCAAAATTAAAGGGCGGACACGAGTCTCACGGTAAGCCACCTTTATTTCATTTAGCTATGTTACCTATAACATTTTGGCCTTCTTCTTTATTTTTAGGGCTTGGTGGAATTTATGCCTGGAAAAATCGGACTACAAATCAGATTAAATTTTTATTGGCTTGGTTTGTACCTTCTTGGATTTTCTTTGAATGCATGCCAACAAAACTGCCACAATATGTTATGCCTTTATTTCCAGCCCTAGCTATTTTATGCGCATTAGCAATTAAGGAATATGCTTATGCGTTAACAAACAAATGGTTAAGGCTTTTACAATATCTTTGGTTAATATTATCTATTATCCTTGGCTTAGTTTTAATGTTAATAACCTATTGGGTGAACGGAAGATTAAGCATAAGTGGTGTTATTATAAGCGGGGCTATTGTCATTTTTTCCAGTAGTGCAATTTATTTTAGTCGGCAAGGTAAATTAAATAAAAGCCTAATAAGCAATTTTATTATGGCAATGGTTGTTTTTCCGCTTATTTTTAATAATTTATTGCCTTCTTTAAAGCCAGTGTGGCTTACTCATACGATAGCGCAACTTGTTGACAAGGTCAGAATTGACAATAGTATGCCATTATTAGTTGTAGGTTTTGAAGAACCAAGTTTAGTTTTTAATCTCGATACAAAATCCGTTCGCTTTGTTGATTTTAATACAGCTATTACGCAATTACTTACTAATCCTAAGCAGCTAGCTATCTTTGATGATAGAGTATTACAAGCTTGGCCTTATCCCTTAGATAAAATAAAAATTTTGGCTCAAACAAGAGGATTTAATTACAGTAAAGGACGCTGGGTAAAATTATTGCTTATAGGACAAGAGACGGGAGAAACTCTAAATGGCACCATTTAATCGATTAATTTTAATTATGACTAGGCCATGGGTTATTATGGCTTATATATTAATTGTTACGGTGCTCTTTCTCTACGTTGATAAGCCTCTAGCGGAATATTTAGCTTTACAAAATTTTCGTATCAATCTTATCTTTCTTAACCATTTCACTAAACTTGGCTTAGGATTAACTTATTTTATTACTTTCTTTTTAGGTATTCTTTATTTTAGGTATATTAAGGTTAATCGTATTTGGGAAGCACGTATGTGTTTTCTTTGGCTTTGTGTTGTTGTAAGTAGCATATTTTGCGGTATTTTAAAAGTTCTATTTAGCCGCGCTCGTCCCGATATGTGGTTTAATGGTCATTATTATGGTTTTTACTGGCTGAAGGCTAACGCCCCTTTTTGGTCTTTTCCATCAGGGCATACAACCAATATTATGGCTATTGCTTTTGGTTTGTGTGTTCTTTTCCCACGTTATTTTTATGCTTTTCTACTGGTTGGCTTCTCCGTTGCCTTTTCACGTGTCTTGTTAATTCATCATTATTTTAGTGATATAGTAACGGGTACCTATTTATCTTTACTCAGTGTTGGTCTAATACTTTGGATTTTACGTAAAAAAACTTGGCTGGAACCTGTTTGGCGAGATACGGTATACTAGTTATTATTTTGTTTAGGAAGGATGTTTTGAATAAGTTAACTTATTTATCTGTTATTATTCCGGTATATAATGAAGTCGACAATGTTGAGCATTTATATAAGGAAATTGTGCAAGCGTTACCTGCAGAGCAATTTGTTTTTGAAGTTATTTTCGTTGACGATGGTAGTACTGATGGCACGGTAAAACGCCTAGAAGCTTTGGCGAAAGAAAATGCTTCGTTACGTCTTGTATGTCATAAACATAATTATGGACAAAGTGCAGGTTTAGTTAGTGGTGCTAAAGCAGCACAGTTTCCAATATTAGTGACTTTAGATGGCGATGGTCAAAATGATCCTAAGGATATTCCTCTCTTATTTAATTATTTATCCAATGATAAAACAGTAGTATTAGGAAACCGAAAAAAACGTGATGATAATTACCTGCGTAAAATTTCTTCAATTATAGGTAATAAAGTACGTCAATCTTTATTAAATGATCAATGTCCTGACACAGGATGTAGCCTTAAGCTTTTTCCACGTGATGGGTTTTTAAATTTACCTCATTTCAATCATCTACATCGATTTTTACCGGCTTTATTTAAACGAGCAGGTTATACATTAGTTAATGTTCCTGTAAACCACCGGCCACGTTGGCATGGGGTATCTAAGTATGGTGTAATGAATAGGTTGTTTGTAGGTATCCATGATTTAATAGGTGTGCGTTGGCTGTTAAAACGCCCCTGCGCTCCGGAGATTTCTAATAATGAATAAAGATTATATTTGGCTGACAATTGGTTTAATTGGCCAAGGTATCTTTTCAGCACGTTTCATTGTTCAATGGTTAGTAAGTGAAAGAGAAAAAAGAAGTGTTATTCCAGTTGCTTTTTGGTATTTAAGCCTCTTAGGCGGGATTACACTATTTATGTATGCTGTTTATAAACGTGATCCTGTTTTTATCATTGGCCAGTTTAGTGGCGTTTTTATTTATTCACGCAATTTATATCTTATTACTAGAGAACGTGCATCTCGGTTAAATAAAAATACGGTGTCTATCTAATTCACCTTCCCAATAGGCAAGGCAATATTACCGTAACGCACAAGACATGAAAGTAAATTGGTTTCTTTAATTTATTTATGTTTAACTTGGATCCTGTACAAATGCTTCGCATTTTACGGAATAACGTTCGTTTAGGATTTATAAATTAATAAATAATTTTTACTGTTTCAATAAGTGGATTATATTAGAATAATTATCGGTCCATAACATGGCCTTTTGATTAGTAACAAGCTTCCACCCGTCATGTTTTTGCAATACTGTTCCTACAAATTGTTTATTTGAAGTTAGCAAAACCCACTCCGAAGCTAACTGCCCCTTTTTAGGATCACCTACATCATTTTTATTAAGCACAGTCCAATCTAATTTTTGCCCTATAGCAGTTAAAATAGGTAATAAATTTAGATGACGATTACTGATGTGTACTAATAAGAGGCCATAGTTAGACAGTATGTGCTTATAAAGCTGAAATGCTTCATAAGTTAAAAGATGCGTAGGAATTGCATCTGAAGAAAAAGCATCAATAACTAATAAATCTAAGCTAGCTTTTGCTCTTTGCCGTAAAACCAATCGCCCATCTCCTTGCGTAAGCAAAGGTTTAGCCGAGCAATTTTGCAAATAAGTAAAAAAATAAGGATTGCTAGCAATGTTAATAACTTGTTCATCGATATCAACCACTTCAATAATGTCAGAAGGTCTAAATTGACAAACCATTGTTCCAGTTCCAAGCCCAATAATCATAGTTCGTAGGCTTGGATATTGTTGTTGTAATAAATGAATAATAGAGGCCGGCGGGCCATAATAGGATGTTGCGCCTAAACTACCCGTAGGGAGATCAAATAATTGTAAGCCGTGTATTGTGCTTTGGCTAATTAAAGCATGACCATGAGGTGTTTTTACAACTTGCTTAATCCCATAAAAATTACGTTGTTGGGTTAGAATTGGTAAATGCTTAAACCAAGGACTAAAGATAAAAATAAAAAGGATCAAAATTGATAGGCAAAGGCTTAAGCGGCTTCGAGTCCAAGTAAAGATTATAAATAATGAAAAGATCTCAGCTACATAATATTTTCTAAGCCAACTTAACCACGCAACGTTGGATAAGAGGTAAGAGCCAATTAAAAGACCGATTATAATTATGGGTACTCGATTCAAGCCTCTCATTGGCATAGGAAGACATAGAAAGGATAGCGCAAAGACTAAAGGATATTCATAAGGACCATTAAAAATCCGTGGTGCCAATACACCATTAAATAAACCAGCTAACACCCCTCCTAAAGCTATGCATAAATAAAAACTGGTTAGCTCTGAAGCTATAGGACGACGGCGTATTAATTCACCATGACAAAGCAGAGCAATAACAAAAAAGCCAATTAAATGAATGGTAATCGATTGAAAAGAGAATAAATTACTCGGCCCAATAATAAATGCTAAGATCGGAAAAACAGCAAAAATAAGTATATTACTTGTTATCCATTGATGAGATATTATAGGTTTTTGTGCGAAAGTAATAATAAAACTTACTAGGTAAAGCGCTAAAGGAACTACCCAGAATAAAGGTGTTGCTGCTATATCCGTTGATATATAAAACGTTACGCCTAGCATTAAACTACAAGGAACAAAACTGTAGCCTATCCAGGAAGTCAGTTGAGTGAGAGAAATAAAATTTTGTTTGACACTTGTTTTACTGATATGAGAAAAAGGGACAATTAATAAAATGACAGTAAGCGATACAAGGTAAATAGTAAAACCTATTCGCCAAAATTTATATTGAATATCTAGCCCAATCCACCATTCAATAAAACCAGGATAACTAACTAAAGCAGCTAAGCTACCAAAATTACTAGCAACATATAGAAAATAAGGATCAGTGGCCCTTTTAATTTTCGTGCAACTAAAAACATATTGTAGTAAGGGCGACGCTGAAGCAATCGTTAATAATGGTAAACCTAATTTTAGAAATAACTCTTTTAAAATAAATAAATCAGGAGAGTTAGCTAGTTTACTTGTTTCAGGTGTAAGGTTTAAAGGTAGATATAAAAAACTTATTAATGAGGTTGTTAAATAAATTAGTCGCCAATACCAGCGACTACCAAAGTAACTTAATACCCAAGCGTAACCGTAACCTAATAGCAGTATTGCCTGAAAAAATAACATACAGACAGTCCATACAGCTGGCGTTCCACCATATATAGGCAATAGATTTTTAGCAACCATTGGTTGAATTAAGAATAATAAGAAAGCACTTAAAAATAAACTTAAAGAAAATAGTAATTGAATCAAAGTAAAATCCGTTTTAATTCTTAAATCAAACAATCTAAACTACCTTTAGCAAGCTCATCTTACTATTTAAAGTAGATTGTTGCTTAACTTAAGCTGTATTAGTTCCGCTGTAATCTAAATATCATTTGCTAAAGAAGTCTAATATATCTAACTTAGCTAGGAACCTTGATTACTCTTCCAAATTAAATTCTTTTAGACCAGCCTCCTATAGGCGATAGCTTCTATCTTCATGGTTTAGGTGGCATTATTGCACAACGCTAACTTATCTGCAGGATCCAGAGCAAACGATTATTCAAGTTATCTGCTTATCAGGTATATTGAAATTTATAAGAGCCTGACCTGCTACAATTCGATCAGTTTTCTTGTTTTTAATCCAATTTACATTAGTAAGTTTAGCTTGTTTAATTATTTGCTCAGCCCAATATGGTATAGTCTGACCTTCCCATAATAAGAGAGTGGCACCAGAAGGTATATTACCCCCTTGATGAATTAAATAAGATTGTGCATTTTTAAATTGTAATTTCATATTCCCTAGTAGCCAATGTGAGTCAGAAATAAGAAAGTCAATTTTCTGTGAATTATTTTTATAAGTTTTAGCAATTTCAAGAACAGGGATAGATTGCCGTTTATTGTGTCCAAAGTAACTTCTATAACTTAAGGTTAACAAAAAAGTAAATTGCATAAATAGGCAAAATAGAATAAAGCGTTTGCTGTATATAGCTAAAGAAGCCTCAGGTTTTAAATAACTAAAAAATAAAAGTGGAGTTAAAAATAAAATAGGAATAAGCCAGCGTGTTTCAAAGTTATGAATGCCTGCGAATAGAACAATAAATACAATAACTGGAAAATAAATAATATGATAATGGAGTAATAAATTGTTGGCAGCTGTCCGCCTAAAGTTAAATGGTAGGGGGAAAAATAAATAGGAAATTGTTAAAACGGGTACAATAAAAAAAAGACTAGCATTGAGGAGATTAATAAAGCCATCAAAAAGTGTTTTTTGTTCTGGGGCTAGTTTATAAGCAGCATGTAGGCCCACATGGTAATTATGTATAAGCCAATTTCCATAAGGCAGCGCCGTTATGATTATTAATAGAAGCGTAAGAAAAATGCGTTGATCTACTAATTTTAAACGGTATTCTTTTTGTAAGGTTACACTGATTAAAAAAAGAATTAAAAATAATAAATAATTAAATTTAGATAAGAAGCCGAAACCAATAATAATACCTAAGCGTAAATACCAATTTAGAGGCGATTTGGTAGGGGTAATAAACCAGTACCAAGTTAGACAAGCAGTTAAAAGAGCTAAGATGGAATGTGTATTATCTTTCAATAAATCTAAACTAATAGAGCTAATTAAAGCCCATGCCGCTGTTGCACTTATAGCAAGAAATTGATTAGGACAATAGAATTTACAAATTAAGTAATAACAGTATAAGCAGCCTAAAAGTAAACTATATTTTAAGAGAGCTAGACTGATTAAATTGACACCTAGAAGCTGAAATAAAAAATATTGTAGCCAAGAATATAATGGTGGCTGATTGGGATACCCTGAAAGAAGTTGTTGAGCCCAAATAACCTGTTCTGCTTCATCTAATTCTAATAAGGAGCTGCGGAAACACAACCGCGCTAAAAGAGTTATTACAAAAAAAAGTAAGAAAAAAAGTCGGGGATTATTTGATAAATAACTTTTAATGTGTTTAGGTAATTTTGTCATTTCAATTAAATATTATTATTTTTCAGATAGCATTTACATCTTAAGTTTCTAGCCAGGTGAACAGAATAAAATAGATCGGACTTCATCATGCAAACCTTGTAATATTCTAAAAGCTCGGTGGATAGTGCTATAAAAAGCTTGTTTTTTTAAATCACTACTTTAATCTATAACAAAAGGACGTAGTAGTAATCATCTTTTATTGCTCGTAAGGATACAATAATGAATAGCCTTAATCAAAGCCTAGCTGATATTGTAAGTGCTTATAGCCAGTATGCTCCCTCAAATAAATCCTATTATCCCAAGCAATTATCTGACGCAGAATTACAAAAGCTTGAAGTACAACTTATTACGCTCTTTTCCCAATTTCTAACGAGTGATGGCGTTGCAGAAAGTGAAATTAATAAGCAACAAAAGATTCTACGTGGACTTTTCCATCCTGATAAACTTGTTATAGCATCTCCAGAAATTCAATGGCTAGAAAATAGTTTAAGTGCCGGAAGTAATAATGGTATATGTTTCAAGCTAATTGACAGTTGTGCTGAAGAATTAAAGCAGCCAAAAATAAATAAAGAAGATTTTATATTTGATGAGGATGATTTAAGTTTTCTGCATATAGACGAATTAATTAGAAAACTTGAGCAGATAAGGCAACAAGCAGTTACCTTTACACAGCAAGCATTGATAGATAGTACTATTACGCTTTTACAAACTATTAAGCGCTTTCAGTCTACAACAGATCAATTTGAGCCAGGATGGCTTAAAACAATTCTTAACTCTCTACCTTATATAACGAGTGGATTTTGTATTAGTTTATATCTTAAAGAACTTTCTTTGCTTTATGCTATTTTAGCTTTGGTTGCTAAGGGTGGGAGCTGGCTACAGAAAGGAGACATTTACGGTTGGCGCGCCTTAGGAGAAATGACGCGTGAAATTAGTAGTATTATTTCAAATGCAGCTACAACACTCACTCTTTATTTTATTAGTATGAATTTTTCTGCTTTGAATACTGCTTACTATATTGGTTTTGAAACTTGTTCGAAAGTATTTCAATTGATTGGTCTTGCGGAAACAAAGCAAATACCTAGTCCTGATGCTAACTCGCAAGCTTTGATATTGCCGCAGCATTTTTTACCAGGCAAATTCAATTTTGAAACTTTAGAATTAAAATTAATTACTCTTAAATTAGAGCAATATCAAGATCAACAAAAACAGCAATACTTTGCTTCATGGCGAAGAGGTTGTAAAAAGAGCAGTTTAATTGAAAGAGTGTTCCACCAGCTTAAAGTAATTGATCTTAAACCTATTACAATAAGTGAAAAGCTTCTTGAAGCTAATAGTATTATTAATAATCTAGCCTGTCACCCTTACTTTAAGGCAAATAAAAGTAAAGCAAGAGAAACAATAGAAGCGGTCAAAGTAATTCTACAAGCACTTATAAGTAATAGCGATAAGAAAAATATAAACAAAACAATAATTACCGAAGATGATTGTGCACTTATTGATAATTTATTTTCTCTTACCTCGCCTTAACTAAAGCAAAATGCACAGTTCTACAAGAAATCTATTTAATTTTAGTTAACACAGTTGACTTTATTTCAATAAGATTATTTGTTATTCACTCAAATTTTATTAATAATACTGCCTTAGGTTGATATAGCGAGAGAATAATGAATATTGCAGTTTTCGGCGCTGGATATGTTGGTTTAGTTTCTAGTGCCTGTTTCGCTAAACTTGGACACCAAGTAATCTGTGCAGATATAAATTCTAAACGAATAGGCATGTTAGAAGGTGGCCAGTGCCCTATTTATGAGCAGGGTTTAGAAGAGTTACTTAAGGAGCAATTAAGTTTAGGTAGTTTAACTTTTACCAGTGATCTAGTTCATGCTATTCAATCAAGCCAGGTTTTTATAATTGCTACTGGCACGCCCAGTTTGCCTGATGGTCATGCTGATTTATCGCAAGTTTTTTCAGTGATAGATTTGATTATAGAGCATGTTACTCAAGATGCAGTATTAGTTACTAAATCAACGGTACCCGTTGGAACAGGTAATATTATTGAGAGCTTGGTCCATGAAAAAATGAGTATTACGAAGAAGCAGATTAAGTTAACCATCGCTTCTAACCCTGAATTTTTACGGGAAGGGTGCGCAATTAGCGATTTTTTAAATGCTGATCGTATTATTGTTGGTGGAAATGCATATGCACTCTCTTGTCTAAAAAAATTATATCAACCGTTAATTGATAAGGATATTCCTTTTCTAACGATGAGTAGAAGTTCTGCAGAATTAACAAAATATGCTGCTAATGCTATGTTAGCCTGTCGAATTAGTTTTATGAATCAAGTTAGCCAACTTGCAGAAAAAGTAGGTGCTAATATTGAAGATGTTAGGGATGGGATGGCCCTTGATCCACGTATAGGACCTTATTTTTTGCAAGCCGGCATTGGCTATGGTGGTTCTTGCTTTCCAAAAGATGTACGAGCACTTGCTCAGACCGCACAAGTGTTAAATATTGATACCACTTTTTTAGATGCTATAGATAAAGTTAATGAATCACAAAAAAACTGGTTGTTTGATCAAGTAGCAAAGCATTTTCAACAGCAATTACAAGGCTTAAAAATTGGTTTTTGGGGTTTAGCGTTTAAGCCCGGTACAGATGATTTACGTGAAGCTAGTAGCCTTGTAGCGATTCAAGCATTTTTAAAAGCAGGCGTAAAGATAAGGGCCTTTGATCCAGCTGCAGTTACGAAAGCACAACTATTATTTAACTCCTCTGATAATATTGTGTGGTGTCAAGATATAAATGATGTATTTAAATCTAAAATTGACGCATTAATTATTGCTACTGAATGGCCTCAGTTTAAGGATTATTCTTTAGCTATTTTGCGTGATAAATTAGATGGCGTGCCTCTTTTTGATGGACGCAATTGTTTTCCCTTAGCGTCCGTACAAAAAGCAGGAATAGCTTACTATTACTCAGTTGGTCGGCCTGTTATTTCTAATATGGAAGATATGGAGCTTGTTCATTATGCAAATTAAAAAGGCTGTTTTTCCAGTAGCGGGCTTAGGTACTCGATTTTTACCTGCAACCAAAGCAAATCCAAAAGAAATGCTTCCTATTGTTGATAAGCCTTTAATTCAATATGCGGTTGAGGAAGCTGTAAGAGCAGGGATCACGCATATGATCTTTATTACTAGTTCAACTAAACGCGCTATTGAAGATCATTTCGATAAACATTTCGAGCTGGAAGCTAGACTTGAAGAAGAAGGAAAAGAATTCTTATTAGAACTAGTAAAAAATGTTTCACCTGCTCATATTCAATTTACCTATGTTAGGCAGAATCAACCATTAGGTTTAGGACATGCTATCTTATGTGCTGAGCATGTTGTTGGCAATGAACCGTTTGCGGTACTTTTAGCGGATGATTTAATTGATGAATCAAAGTTACCCTGTTTATCTGCAATGACAGAGCATTTTGAATATAATAAGCATTCTATTTTGGCAGTTCAACAAGTATCTTGGGAAAAGGTACATCAGTATGGTGTGGTTAAATTAGATTCTATTAATAAGGATTACGCTAAGCTACACGCGATGATTGAAAAACCTACTGTTGATGAAGCGCCTTCAAACTTTGCAGCTGTTGGTCGTTATGTTTTTACCCCAAGTATTTTTGCCTCTTTAAAAAAGATAAAAGCTGATCGCAGAGGTGAAATACAATTAACTGACGCTATTCAACATTTGTTAAACTATGAATCAGTGATTACTTATCACTTTCGTGGAAAACGATATGATTGCGGTTCAAAATTAGGCTATTTACAGGCAGCTGTTGAATTCGGGTTACGGCATACTGAAATAGGAATAGACTTTTCAAAATATTTGTCTAATTTGTTAGACCATGCTGCAGAAAAAGTTTATTAGAAATCTCTATAAATAAATGATTAATATCATTATGATTTTAAATACGGGTTTTTTGCTTTTGCTCAAATACATAGCTTTAAATTAAACTATATTTAAATTATGAGTACCGAAGTAAATTCTAATCATTATTCAAGAAAATTAGGACTTACGAAAAATATCAAGGTCGAGGCAAAAATAGGTTTAATGAGGGAGTTTAGATAGACTAAATGAGCGAGTAAACCTATTTTTTAACGAAGAGAATGGTGTTTTTCGTAAGTCCCATAAATATTTAATGATGAATATCACTTCCAACCTTGAATTGGATATATACCTCTGGCAAGATGCTTGTTGATTTGGATTTCCAGCGAGGAAGTATGAAAATACTTGTTGCAGTAAAACGTGTTATTGATCCCTACGTCAAGATAAGGATTACACCAGATCACATGGGGGTTGAAACACAAAACGTAAAGATGTCTATGAACCCTTTCGATGAGATCGCGCTTGAAGAGGCAGTTCGTTTAAAAGAAAAAAATATTGCCTCTGAGGTTGTTGCTGTTACAGTCGGAAGTGATTCGACGCAAGAAACACTGCGACACGCACTCGCTTTAGGCGCAGACAGTGCTATTTTAGTAAAGAGTGAAAAGCATTACTGTAGTTTAAATATTGCAAAGATTTTACAAAAAATTGTAGCGCAAGAGCAGCCAAGTTTAATACTTATGGGTAAACAAACGATTGATGGCGATAACAATCAAACGCCTCAGATGTTGGCAGCGCTACTTGACTGGCCACAGGCAACCTATGCATCTAAGCTAGAAATTGACGGTACCTCCTTGCAGGTTACACGTGAAATTGATGGTGGTTTAGAAACGCTTGCTTTAACACTACCGGCGGTTGTTAGTACAGATTTACGCTTGAATGAACCTCGCTATGCTAGTTTACCTAATATTATGAAAGCAAAACGTAAACCACTGGAGATTCTATCTATAGAAAGTTTACAACTTAATTTACACGAGCATGTTCAAGTACTTTCAGTAAAGCCTCCTTCTGCACGTTCAGCTGGTGTCATACTTGATTCAGTTAAGTCACTTGTTGAAAAATTAAATGAGGCCAAAGTGCTTTGATAAGGAGAAATAATGAGTGCTTTAGTAATTGTTGAACATGATAATCAAAAAATGCATGCATCTACCCGCAGTACTTTCTCGGCTGCATTAAAACTAGACGAGCATCCAACACTCTTAGTGGTAGGATATCAGTGTAAGCAAGTAGCAGAAGAAGCAGCCGCTTTAGTGGGCGCGGGCATGGTTTTATTGATAGACAACGAAGCTTACCAACATCATTTAGCAGAAAATACGAGTCAACTTATTACAGCAATTGTTAAAGATTATGCATTTATTTTGGCCCCTTCAACAACATTTGGTAAAAATATAATGCCGCGTGTTGCAGCAAAATTAGAGGTAGCTCAGGTTTCAGATGTTATTCGAATCATTGATTCTGAGACATTTGAGCATCCTATTTATGCTGGTAATGCAATTGAAACAGTTAAAGTTCTTGATAATAAAAAAGTGTTGACCATTCGCACAACTGCTTTTTCAAGCACGCTAGCAAGCCAGACACCTTGCTGTATTGAAACAATAGATAATGTAATTTTTGACAAAAACACAACCTTTATTAAACAGGAATTAAGTCGTTCAGTGCGACCTGATTTATCAAGTGCTAAAATTATTGTTTCAGGAGGACGTGGTTTACAAAGCGCGGAAAAATTTAAGCTTATTGAAGAATTAGCAGATGCTTTAGGCGCTGCTGTAGGTGCATCAAGGGCGGCTGTTGATGCAGGATATATTCTTAATGATTGCCAAGTTGGGCAAACAGGTAAAATTGTTGCACCGGAGCTCTATATTGCGATAGGGATTTCGGGAGCAGTACAACACTTAGCTGGTATGAAGGATTCAAAAATTATTGTTGCCATTAACAAAGATCCTGATGCTCCTATCTTTCAAATTGCCACCTACGGTTTAGTCGGCGATTTATTTGAATTAGTTCCAGAACTAATAGAACAATTGAAGCAATCTTAGGAGATATTATGATCGTTGGTATACCTAAAGAAATTAAACCTCAAGAAAATAGAGTAGGTTTAGTTCCTGCAAGTGTTAGGGAAATTGTTCGAGCTGGAAGTTCGGTTTTTGTTGAGAAAGGCGCTGGCTTAGGGATTGGTATTTGTGATGAAGAATATCAAATAGCAGGAGCAGAGATTGTTGATACGGCTGATGAGGTTTTTGCTAAAGCAGATTTAATTATTAAAGTAAAAGAACCTCAACCTATTGAATGTAAGCGTTTAAGAGAAGGTCAAACCATATTCACTTATCTACATTTAGCACCTGATCCACATCAAGCACGCCTACTAAAAGAGTCAGGTGTTACTGCTATCGCTTATGAAACTGTAACACAAAATGATGGCGGCCTACCTTTGTTAACCCCTATGTCGCAAGTTGCCGGGCGTATGTCAATTCAAGCGGGAGCACATTGCCTTGAAATGGCTCAGGGCGGAAGTGGCGTTTTGCTAGGTGGCGTGCCTGGTGTAGCGGCCGCTAATGTTGTAGTCATTGGTGGCGGCGTTGTTGGTACTAATGCTGTACGTATGGCTATGGGTATGGAAGCGCGGGTGATTGTTTTAGATAAATTCTTGCCTCGCTTACGTGAATTAGATTTTCAATTCGGTGCTAAATTAAATACTATTTATGCTACCTCTGATGCATTAGAACAATACATAGCAACTGCTGATTTAGTGATAGGTGCTGTGCTTGTACACGGAGCCGCTGCACCGAAGTTAGTGACGAGAGCCATGTTAAAAACCATGCGTCCTGGTTCAGTTGTGGTCGATGTGGCTATCGATCAAGGGGGATGCTTTGAGACAAGTCGCCCAACTACTCATCAAGATCCAACCTATGTTGTTGATAATGTTGTCCATTACTGTGTCGCTAATATGCCAGGTGCAGTACCGCGTACATCAACCTTTGCTTTGAATAATGCGACATTGCCATTTGTTATGAGTTTAGTAACTAAGGGAATTAAACCTGCTTTATTGCAAGACCCACATTTATTAAATGGCTTAAATGTTCATAAGGGAATGATTACTTATGAAGCAGTTGCATTAGACCTAGGCTTTGAATATATTCCAGCTATTAATGCTTTGAATAGTTAATTTGAGTTTGCCTTAAATAGTCCGAAGCGCTTAGTATTATTGTATACATAATAGATGTCTTTTTCTATATGAAGCAATGTCATTCCCGCGCAGGCGGGAATCCATATAGAATTTAGTTTTGTACTAATTAATGAATGAATTCCCGCCAGCGCGTGGATGATAGGGGGTAGTTTGGTTGTAATCAGCTCTGAAATTTATCCCTGCAACAAAACCAAAGCGCTTTAAGGCGTTAACAAGTTTTATCGCATATAGACTAACGTTAAAAATTTGGAGTCTACTTATCCACAGTATTTTTCAAAATCTATTACAAAACTTAACGAATTAAATTTACAGAGATAACCCATGTCCATAGAACCTTTAAAGGTATAAAGAAAATTACTACAAGTTAATTTAAAATTTTGTCATGATTTCATGAAGGAGAATGAAAAATATGAAATGGAAAACAATGGTTGCAGCAACTCTATGCTGCGGTAGCGGATTAGCTGCGGCTGGCACAATGGGAGATATTTCTCCTCTTGCACCAAGATTTTATGTCGGTGCTGAAGGTGGTGGTTCTATTTCTGTCAATACGCATTTTCAGCCGATTTTTAGTGGGTCGCGTCGTTTAACTGTACTTGCGCCAGACAATAGCGATTGGTCACGTGATTTAGGTGTTGGAGGATTTGGTGGTTTATTCGCTGGTTATACATTCAATCCAAATTTAGCGTTCCAATTTACCTGGGATTATCGTAGTGGTTATAATTATGATTTACATGCCGCTTATGGCCTTGATGTAGAAAATCCTAATTATTTTCTTCAAGATCGTTACGAAGCACGTGGTATTAAAATCCAAACGTTCTTGTTTGATATGATTCTTAAGCCTGCTGTAAATTGGGGTGGCTTTGTACCTTATGTCAAAGGTGGCGTTGGTGTGGCTTATAATAAGATAAAAACTTTACGGAATGTAGAAATTCCATTTAATGGAACTGAGCTATCTTATGACACATTTATACATGGCGACTCAGAAACTAGTTTTGCTTGGGATGCAGGTGTTGGCGCTGACTACTTCTTTACTAATAACCTTAGTATTGGGCTTGGCTACCGCTTTGTTGATGCAGGTGAGTTGCGCACTAAGAGGATAGCTAATGATGCCGTGACGGGTAGTGTTTTCACAATTAATCCTTTTAAAGCGAAACATTTTCTTTTAAATGAAGTAATGGCTTCTATTGCTTATCATTTTGATTATGTTTAAACGATAATTATTTATAGAGAAATTAAGTTATCATTTTTTCTTAATTTCTCTAAGATTACAGGGTTAAGGTATTTAGCAGCCAATAACCAAAGGAACTGCTGATATATTAAAAAACTTCTTTTTGTTCTTCTTGGGATGTAGCAAAACTTGACGTATTTGCTACACCTTCTTCACTAGGTACATCTTGTTCTCGAAAATACTCAACAATACTATTATTTTGATTTTGTCTGGCTAATAATCCTGTTTGAGGATCAATGCGGACAGCAACAATATTCTTGGGTTGTGGAAGTGCGCGTTCTGGTATGTCTTGTAAAGCAACTTTCATGAAGTCTATCCACATAGGTAAAGCGATACTAGCTGCATATTCATGAAGTGAGTGAGGAGCATCATAACCAACCCAAGTTGTTACAACTAAATCTGGAGTAAATCCAGCAAACCAAGCATCAACTTGATCATTTGTTGTACCTGTTTTTCCAGCTAAATCTTGGCGGTCAAGAATATTTGCAGCATGCGCTGTACCATGTTGCACAACACCTTTTAAAGCTGAAGTCATAAGAAATGCTGTATCGGCAGGAATTACTCGAGGTGCTTGCGATGAAGAGTCAGACGTAGCATTTTGTTCGCAATCTTGTTGGCAAACTTTAGCAGGTTTTGCTTGTAGCAGAATCTCGCCTTCGTTATCAGTGATATGATCAATTAAATAGGGCTCAATTTTATAACCACCATTAGCAAAGACAGCATAAGCTGTAGTTAATTCCATAGGACTTATAGATAAGCTACCAAGTGCTAAAGATAGTCCTCTAGGAAGATTTTCTTTATGGAAACCAAAGCGAGAAACATAGTCAATAGCATAATTAAGGCCTAAATCATCTAATACGCGTATGGAAACCATATTCCGTGAACGTACAAGTGCTTCTTTAAGCCGTGTTGGGCCGTTAAAAGTTAACGTATCATTATGTGGTCGCCATAAATCTGGTTGACTAGGATCTTCAACAACAATAGGAGCATCGTTAACTAAGGTTGCTAATGTATAACCCTTATCTAAGGCTGCGGCATAAATAAATGGTTTGAAGCTTGAGCCTGGTTGTCTATTAGATTGAGTAGCACGGTTAAATTTACTTTTATCAAAATTAAAGCCACCAACTAGAGCTAAAAGCGCACCATCATTGGGATTTAAAGCGATTAAAGCTGCTTCAATTTCGGGGACTTGACTTAAAACCCATTCATCTTGTTGTTTTCTTACATAAACAATATCACCTACTTTAAGAATTTGTTTAGCATAAGTAGGTTGCTTGCCAACCCAGCCCTTTCTAAGTGCAGGTCTTGCCCAAGACATACCAGACCACTTTAAAGTAAATTCTTCATTAAACCGAGTTAACCCTTGTGCCTCCTGATTATCAATATTTAAAATGATAGCAGGTTCTAGGCCATTAAAAGCAGGATAATGGAGAAGATATTTATTTAATGATTCTTTTGGTTTGCCTTGTATATCAATATTACTAACAGGGCCTCGATAGCCATGACGACGATCATAACTAAGTAAATTTTCAGCTACAGTTTGATTAGCGGTTAGCTGATAGGCCCCTTTGATTGTTGTATAAACATTATATCCCTTTGTATAAGCAGCAGGGCCAAAGTGATTATAAAGAGATTGGCGAATCATCTCAGCAACATAAGGGGCAGGTACTTCCACTTTAGCGCCATGATATTTAGCTGTAATAGGTTGACTAAGAGCTTCCTTGTATTGTGCTTCAGTAATGTACTTTTCTTCAAATAAACGCTCTAAAACATGATCACGTCTTTTCCGGGCTGCAGCTGGATTGACAATAGGATTTTGCGTAGAAGGAGCTTGTGGCAACCCTGCAATCATTGCTAGTTCGGCTAAATTTAAATCCTTTAATGGCTTGCCATAATAAACATTAGCAGCAGCGCCTACACCATAAGCACGGTTTCCTAAATAAATTTTATTTAGATAAAGCTCTAAAATTTTTTCTTTACTTAACTCTCGATCGATTTTAATGGCTAACAAAATTTCATTAAATTTACGTAAAAACGTTTTTTTGCGACTTAGAAAGAAGTTTCGTGCCACCTGCATGGTGATAGTACTACCACCTTCCGCTTTAGTCCCCGTTTTAAGCATTTTTAAGGTAGCGCGTCCTAGACCAAAGATATCAACGCCTGAGTGCTCAAAGAAACGTTGATCTTCAGTAGCAAGTAGAGCGTAAATAAGCATTTTAGGAATTTCTTCATAAGTTACGGGGATACGCTTTTTCTCGCCATACTCTTGAATCAATTTCCCATCTTGAGTGTAAATGCGCAAAGGAACTTGTAAATGCACAGTATTAAGAGATTCAACGTCAGGTAATTGGCTTGCTAGATATAAATAAAGAAAGCTTATTCCAATAGTAATTAGGAAAAATAGGCTTAAAAGAGTCCATAAACCTTTACGCCAGAAGTAAATCGCTTTTTTCATATTAGATTAGTGTAATTTTGTACAATTATATTGAATTTGCGATTATAGCGCTATTTTATACCACTTGGCGAACGATACTATTCATTATTAGTGAAAATTTAATTAAATTTAGTAAAGACCTTAGAGTTCACTAGCGCTTATTAATTTTATAAAGCGTAAGCCCTATAAGGGCTTACTGAATATAAATTAATGTTTAAGTATTATTCAACATTATTCATATTGGTTGGACTTGGTGATAGTGTTGATGGAATAGTATCATTAGTGTCTTGCAGAGTGTTGTTTAAAGCTAGACGGCCAAAAATTCCTGGCGTTGTCGGAAAGAAGCTTAGAGAAGGATAAAGAGCTGAGCGCCCGCCTATAATAGGGGGAGTCGGAGTTGTTGCCCTTAATTGATGATTTTCCCTTTCAAGCCTTGCAATTGTATTTTTATATTCATTCTGCTTATTTTGGAGAAGACTAATTTCATCTTGAGCACTCTTTAGCATAGTACTTTGGGTTTCAAAGTTATTTTTTAATTCAGAAATTACTTCTCCACTTTTTTCTTTTTCTACAGCTAATGCTTGTTCTAGTTCTTTGTTAGCTTCTAGCGCATTGTTTAAATTTTGAGCCAATACATTCTTGTCTTGACAAAGCAGTTGAAATTGCTGCTTTAAAAGAGGGACAAGTAAAATATTTTGATGCTCATTGATAATTGTTTCAATATATAAAGCAACTTCATTACTTGTCTTAGCACTAATATTATTCACAAGATAATTAGTTACCGTCTTTCCCATTTCAGACAAAACTTTTTCAGAGTTAAATGAAAAAGACCAATTTCTGCTAATAAAGCGTTTTGCGCCTTCTTCGATATTATTATATTTTAATTTTACTTCAGTGCTTTGAGTGATATCTAATAAATCAAAAAGTGTAAGTAAAAATTTTTGTAAAATTTCTTTAATTAATAATATTTCTGATTCTATTAAAGGTGTATCTTTTTCGACAAGGGGTTTTACCTCATTAATTACGTAAATAAAATAATTTAGACAAGAGCGCCTAGATTCATATTTAATATCTTCATTGAGAATGCTAGTTAATTTCTCTACTAATTCCTTATGAGGTTTGGCTAATATTTCCTTTGTATCATAAGTTTTTGAACTTTGTGTCTCAGCATAATGTATAATTACTCGGCCTAATTTGGTTATAAATTCTTGTAAACGTGACATATAATAGCTCCTTTACGTAGTTACAAGGGTTCTCTCCTCTTGTTTACACACTATATTTAATACAAACGGAGAGAGCAAGCCTTGAACAGTTTAAAAACTTAATAATTTATGTGATTATTAAATTTCTAAATTTATTTAAGTTTATAATTATAGGTAATCAAAGCATTAATTTAGTAATTGCCTCATAAGGATTTCTTTTTTATACCGCATAAGCTAGCATGCTATATATACATATGGAGGTGGGGTCAGTGTTTAATCTTAGTTCTAAATGCCCTCCTATCTTAGGAATAGATATTAGCTCAACGGCTATTAAAGTTGTTGAAATGTCAGGAAAGGAAGGCCATCGTATAGTTGAAGGTTATGGTTACCAGCCTTTACCGCCTAATACAATGGAAGGGCACGCCATTAAGGATATTGATGCTGTTGGGCGAACTATACAAGATATTATCAATCGTAACCGCTTAAAAGCTAAGCTAGCTGTTTTGTCTTTACCCGATTCATTAGTCATAAGTAAAGTTATTCAAGTCAACGAAGGACTGAATAATTCTGAGATTGAAGAGCTGGTAATTATGGAAGCTGATAAGTTTATTCCATTCCCGATTGAAGAGGTAAATATAGATTTCGAAATTATAGGTCCTTCAGCTAGAAATACAACGCTAGTTGATGTGCTTGTGGTTGCATCACGTTCAGAAAATGTCATTAATCGGGTTGAGGCAGCAACCAAAGCCGGATTACAAGTCAAAATCATGGATGTTGAATCTTTTGCAATTGAAAGAGCATGTAATGCAGGGGGACTTGTTGAGAATAAAATTACAGCAGTCGTTGATATTGGCTCTTTATTTGCTAATTTGTTCGTTTTAAAAAATAATGAAATTATTTTTACTCGAGAAGAAGAATTTGGTGGTACTCAGCTAATTGAGGCCATCAAGCATCATTATCATCTTTCTCATGAGGAAGCGCTGCAGTTAGTAACCCAATCACAAGTGCCAGCAGACTATCAGGAAGAAATTATTAATCCTTTTCTAGAAACATTCATACTTCATGTAAAAAGAGCATTACAGTTTTTTTATTCAACCAGTAATTACTCAACTGTTGATCAAATTCTATTGACTGGTGGCGTGGCTAAAATACCGCATATTGAAAAAAAAATAGAAGAGGAAATAAAGATAACGACTTTAAAAGCGAATCCTTTCTCTTCTCTGACTTTGAGTAGAAAGTTAAATGCGGAGTATGTTAATAGTGATACCCCATTATTAATGATTGCATGCGGGTTAGCTTTACGAAATATTGGTAAAGCGTTATGACAAATATTAATTTATTACCTTGGAGAGAAGTACGTCGAGAGCAAGAGAAAAGAGAATTTCGTACCTTAATGTTAGGCGCTCTCTTAATTGGGATAGGTATTGTAATTCTTATAAATTATTATGTACAAGATTTAAATAGCGCCCAAACAGCACGAAATCAGCGCCTGCAGGATGAGATTAATACTTTTAATCGACAAATTAAGGAGATAAAGCAGCTTAAACAAGTTCGAAGTGAATTAATTTCACGTATGAAAATCGTTCAAGGTTTACAAGCAAAACGTACCTTAACAGTGTATTTATTTGATGAGTTAATTAAAGTCGTTCCTGATGGCATTTATCTGACTCAAGTAAAACGAGTAGAAGATAAAATTACTGTGCAAGGCTATGCAGAGTCAAATACAAATGTTTCAATTTTAATGCGTAATATTGAGCAAAGCCCATGGATTCAAGATCCAGTCCTAACTGAGATTAAAAAAAATAAAGAACCCTTAAATAATCAAGTCCCAGTCAATCAGGCTTCAGTAGTAAATAATGAATTTACTTTAAGCTTTGTTTTAAAACCGAAAAGTCCTTTATAATGAATAAAATAAATTTAAATGAGTTAACATTAGAGAATGTCGGACAATGGCCACCATTAATAAAATATTTGGCGGCATTATTATTAGCAGCTATTATTATTGGTTTTGGCTATTTATTTCTAATAAAACCTAATCTAGAAACACATGCTAGTCTATTAAATCAAGAACAGACTCTTCGTGCAGAATTTGAGCAAAAACAGAGATTAGCAGCTAATCTTGTTGCTTATAAATTACAATTACAAGTAATGAAAGAGCGTTTTGGTGCCATGTTAAAGCAGCTGCCAGCAGAAAATGAAATGCCAGGTTTATTAGAAGATATTTCAAAAACAGGAATAGCAAGCGGTTTAACGTTTGATAGCTTCGCGCCTCAGACTGAGGTAAAACATGATTTCTATATTGAGTTACCAATTAAAATTGCTGTAGTAGGTAATTATCATCAATTAGCTGTATTTGTTAGCCGTGTTATACAAATGAGTCGTATCGTTACGTTACATGATTTTGAAATAAAGCAACAAATAGATGAAAAACAAAAAAAACCTATAGGTGATCTACTTATAATGCAATTAACAGCAAAAATTTATAGATATAAAACTAAATGAAAATACAAGGATGGTTAATTTTATTATTGATTCTAACTCTATCTGCTTGCTCAAGTACAAATGAAGATGACTTAGATCAATATATTAAAGAAGTTAAAGCACGTAAGGCACGTCCCATTGAGCCTTTACCTACGTTTCTACCGCCTATAAAATTTTCTTATCCTGAAATTGATAATCGACGTAATCCATTCAAACAGAAAGAAGTTGTGGTTGTTATTACGGATGAGTTAGCGCCAGATACCACAAGGCCAAAACAGCGTTTAGAACAGTTTCCTTTGGACGCGTTAAAATTCGTAGGTACGTTAGAGCAGACCCCTACAATATGGGGTTTAATTAGCCTTCCTAATGGTGAGATTGTACGCGTTAGACCTGGTGATTATATGGGGAAAAATTTTGGTCAAATAACTCGAATTACACCAACTGTACTTTCTTTAGAAGAAACAGTGAAAGTTGCAGGGAAATGGCAGAAAAGGAAAATTGATTTTAATTTAAATGCAGGGAAATAGGAGTTGCATTTTGCGTAAGTTTATTTGGGCAGTTGCATTGTTTATGTGTTTTTGTAGCATTTCATTTGCTAAGGAAAACACGTTAGTGGGTTTAAAGGTCACCCCATTACCAAGTGAAAGGGTAAGAATAGATTTTGTATTTAATGAGGCATTAACTACCTTACCAACAAATTTTATTACCAAAAAGCCAGCCCGATTAGTGCTTGATTTTGCTAATACTAAAAGCCTGCTTGATCAAACATTAGTTACTAAAAAAATTAATCTTGGTGCCTTAAGTGATTACGTTATTGTTGCGGTTGATAATCGAGTACGTGCTATTTTTAACTTATCAACTGTAGCTATTTATTCTGGTTATATTTCTGGCAAGGTATACACATTAACATTAAGTGGTAAAACGACGACCGGTTTTGAGCAAAGGAAAGAAATTTTTGTTACTCACAGACCAGTTAAGGCCCATTTTATTATAAATAACGTTGATTTTCGCGGTATAGGAAAACAAACGGGCCGCGCTATTATTGATGTGTCTAGTAGTAGTGTGCCTGTTGAAGTCACGCAAAGGGGTAGAGATGTTGTGGTAGATTTTATAAGTACACGGATTCCTGAGCGGTTAATGAAACGTTATGATGTAGCTGATTTTCAAAGTCCTGCTAAAACCATGACATTCCGACAAATAGGCAAAAAAACTCGCTTAGTTATTAGAAATAAAGGGGATTATGGTCATTTCGCTTATCAGGTAAATAAGCAATTTTTTGTAGATATTTTTCCATTAACCGCAGAAGAAATAAAACAAGCCAAATTAAGAAAACAAGTCTATACCGGCAAATCTATTTCTTTAAACTTTCAAGATATTTCTATTCGTGCGGTGTTGCAGTTACTTGCAGAATTTAGTGGCTTTAATATTATCGTAAGCAATAATGTGGATGGTAAAATTACGCTGCGTTTACATGATGTTCCTTGGGATCAAGCGTTAGATATTATTCTTAAAACCAATAATCTAGATAAGCGGCAGTCAGGTAATGTTATTTTTGTTGAAAAAGCAGAGGATTTATTAAAAAGGGAACAGGCAGAGCTTAAAACGCAACAAGCGGTTATTAGCTTAGCACCATTGCGTTCGGAGTTATTACCTTTAAATTTCGCCAAAGCAGCGGATATTGCTACTCTTTTAAAAGATAAAAATACCTCTCTCTTATCGAAGCGAGGATCAGTGAGTGTTGATGCGCGTACCAATACTATCTGGATTCAGGATACAGGTGAACAGATTGAGCGGATTCGTGAACTTGTGAAACAGCTCGATATTCCTATTAAGCAAGTTCAAATTGAAGCACGTATTGTTAATGTGACGCGTGAAGCAATTAGAGATTTAGGCGTGCGATTTGGCATTTCTCGGCCTCCACATTTAAGCGGAACATTAGAAGGGGCTAATCAGCTTGCTGCAGGCGTTCCGCCGGCTGAAGTCATTCCATTAGCTGATCGGTTAAATGTTGATTTAGCAGCACCTGTTGCTAATCCTGCCTCAATTGGTATTGCGTTAGCTAAGTTAGGCGATGATATCTTATTAGATTTAGAACTTTCTGCATTAGAAAGTGAAGATAAAGCAGATATTATTGCAAGCCCACGTCTAATGACGACTAATCAGCAAGCAGCAATGATTGAGTCGGGTGAGGAAATTCCCTATCAGGAAGCGACATCCAGTGGAGCTACCGCTGTCGCTTTTAAAAAAGCAGTCTTAAGTTTAAAAGTAACACCTCAAATTACACCTGATAATAAAATCCTTATGGATTTGCAAATTAACCAAGATTCACCTTCGGGCCGTTTAGTTAATGGCGTACCGGCTATTTTAACCAAGCAAATTCAAACTAGCGTTTTGGTAAACAATGGTCAGACAGTGGTTTTAGGAGGGATTTATCGCCAAGATAAAAATAATACAATAAATCGTGTACCTTTTTTAGGCGAATTACCGGGGCTTGGTGCTTTATTTCGCAACAAACATTCTAGAATTAGAAATGAAGAGTTGCTCATTTTCATTACTCCAAGGATAATAACGGATAATTTGGCTATTTTGGCCGTAAAAGGTCAGGGTATAGGGTTAGATAAGTTCGGAAAGCCAATTAATGTTTATAAATAAATCTCTTGAATAAATAATAAGAGAGTTAATAATTTGCACCTTAGTCGCAACATAGCGCCACTATTTTTTTATATTTAGTAATTTACAAATCATAATTTATAATAAAAAATGAGCCTAAAGTTTTGGACGTGAGCAAAATTAAGGTGATTTAATATCGGCTTTAGGTATTATGTTAATCAAACAGAATTGTTAATGTACAATTCTCTATTAGCAAAGAGGTATGTGATTAAAAATGAGCATAGTTAAAGTACGTAATATTTTTTTAATTGGGCCTATGGGAGCGGGAAAAAGCACTATTGGCCGTACTTTGGCAAAAGAGCTCAAATTAGAGTTCTTTGATTCTGACGAAGTAATTGAAGAACGTGCGGGGGCTGATATCTCCTGGATATTTGATATTGAAGGTGAGGAGGGTTTTCGTAAGCGTGAACAGAAGGTCATTGATGAATTAACGCAAAAAACAAATATTGTATTAGCTACCGGCGGTGGAGTTGTTATGACTCCAGAGAATCGTAATGCGCTTGCTGGTCGGGGCACGGTTATTTACCTAAAAACTTCTCTTCAACAGCAGTTTGAACGTACTAAGCGTGATACAAAAAGGCCGCTCTTACAAACAGACGATTTAGAAAGTCGCTTAGAGATGTTACGAGATGAGCGTGAGCCTTTTTATGAAGAGTTGGCAGATATTAGTTTTGAAACAGACAAACTAACTGTTAAAGCTGTTGCCAACAATATTATAAAATATATTTATGGTGAACTTTGATTTGCTTTATACATTAGAAGTCAATTTACCAGGGCATGATTATTCTATTTTTATAGGCAATCACCTTTTATCAGTTGAGTGCAACCTGCTGTCAGATAGTGTAAAATCAAGGCAGATTATGGTTGTTACGAATGAAACAGTAGCCCCTTTATATCTAGAGCGTATACAACGTTCATTTGGTAAGCGGCAGATTGATAGCGTCATACTTGCCGATGGTGAAGAATACAAAAATCAGCAAAGTCTTTTCCAAATATTTGATGCCTTAATGGAAAAAAAGCACCATAGAGATACAACTATTGTTGCTTTAGGCGGTGGTGTTGTTGGAGATATTGCGGGATTTGCAGCATCGTCTTACCAAAGAGGTGTCAATTTTGTTCAAATTCCTACAACTTTATTGGCTCAAGTGGATGCATCAGTGGGTGGGAAAACAGGAATTAATCATCCATTAGGTAAAAATATGATCGGTAGTTTTTACCAGCCGCAAGCTGTCATTATCGATCTGGCTGTTTTAAATACACTCTCTTTAAGAGAGTTTCGTGCAGGACTTGCTGAAGTAATTAAATATGCCATCTTAGAAGGCGGCTGCTTTTTTACTGACGTTCAAAGAGCCTTACAAAAAGGGTTAAGCCATCATTCATCTGAACTTGCAGAAATTATTTATCGCTGCTGTCAAATAAAAGTAGGCTATGTGCAGCAAGATGAACGAGAAGCAGGGGTTAGAGCTTTATTAAATTTAGGACACACTATAGGGCATGCTCTTGAAGCCTATACCCATTATCAACGCTGGTTACATGGCGAAGCAGTAGCAATTGGCTTATACTGTGCTGCCTTGTTATCTCATCGACTTGGGGAAATAAGTTGGGAGACTGTTAAACAGATAGATAATTTATTATATTTAGCAAACTTACCTAGGCGAATACCAAAAGATATTAATCTGGAGCATTTATACATGCTATTAGCAACAGACAAAAAAATTAAAAATAATAAGTTGCGCTTTATTGTAATTAAAGAAATTGGAAATTGCTCTCTTGTAAGTGATATTAATGGACTAACAATTCAAGAAGTTATGGCAAGCGTAGTAGGAGATTAGCACGATGTTATCTAATTCTCGTAAATCCCTAATACCTTTGCAAGCTACGACAACTTTTTTATATAAACCTCATAATTGGTTAGCTAAAATTAATTTTATTAATCACCTTGTCTTGTTTAATGATTTAATGATTGTGATTATGGCTGAACAAGGTGGTGGTAAAACATCATTTATTCATTTATTACGAGAAAATTTAGATTTAGATATAAATGTAAATCTTATTGATGCAAAAACACCTTTAGCTGAAGCACAAGTTTTAACTGCGTTAGAAAAATTTTGTCAGCGACCGTCAAGTATAAAGCCTCAATTAAGTGAATTAGTCAAAGAAGTTAATATCCTTAAAAAGCATATACTAATTATTATTGATAATGCTCACTGCCTAAAGGAAGGTTTTCTAAAAAGTTTGTTAGAAGAGGTGAGGAAGTATCAACATAGTTTTTTTCATATTTGTTTAGCAACGGATTTTTCATTAAATCCACTGCTTAATTCATTACATGGTGATACTTATAAAGATTTAATCCACACAATCGAACTAGGGCCTTTAAGTAAAAGAGAAACAAGAAAGTACCTATTAAAAAAACTGCCTATATCGAAAGGAATAAATAAAAATTTAACTGATAAGTGTGTAAATGAGTTTTATAATCTAACCAGTGGCCATATTGCCCAGATAAATACGCATTTAGACGCTTTTTTTAAATCAAATAAAACAAATCAATTACCTTTATTTAAGTCTATTAATTTAATGGGTGGTTTATTTTTATTGGTATTGCTTATTGCCTATGTAGGAAAGATTAAATTTAAAGCCTCTGAAAATTCAGTATCAGAATTTTCTAATTCTTTTACACCTACTACTTTAGTTGCCGAGCATCAAAATATTATACAAGTGCCATTAGTTGAAAGTAATCAAGTTACTACATTAGTTAAAAAATCAATAGACCGTGCTTTAGAACAAGTGTTTTTAAATAAAGAAGTTTCATCAAATTACGTAAGTCATATGCATGTTATTAATGAAGAGGTAAGTAAAGTAGCACAAGCTGCTCTTATAGAAGAAGTTGAATTATCCCTACTGAAATCTAACTTACAGCCAATAAATAATTTTTTTGAAACACACTTAGTTTCTAACGCAGTGGCTGAAAATCCATATTTTACGATTCAATTAGGTGCCGGACCTAATAAAGAAAAATTGCAGCATTTTCTAACGAAGAATATGATTTCGAATGCTCAAATTAGCCATATTAAGCTAAATGGAAAAGACTGGTTTATTGTCACTTTAGGTCAATACAGTCAAGCTAAACAAGCAAAAATGGCATTAAATCATTTAAATCCTAAGCTCTTAAAACTTAAACCTTGGGTAAGAAAATTACCTTCGACTTCTATATCATAACCATGTAGCACTATTCGCTGAACAGTCGTATTTAAAGTAATTAGTACTCCAGTCTGGCTGTTCACCAAGGTTTTAGTATTTCCTTTCTACTCTACCAACTTACGTAAAGACTTTAGATGTAAAAATTGTCTAGATTAATAGGACATATAATAGATAAATTAATGATTAATTTTTTGACTGTTATATAAATATTGCTACTCATAGTCAACAAGAAGTAATACTAAACATTAGACTTCTTTATTACAATTATCATTTAGCGACGGGATTTTTATTAATCAACTGTTTAAATGTCTCTTCACAAACAGGCTTTTCTCCTCGAGTAGCGAAATAGCTAAGAGGGGTAAGAAGAGCAATATCGATGTTTAAGGCAGGACATAAAGTAACCCATTGGGCGAAGCATTCTTGATCTATTTCATGAAAGCCATATCCACTCTTTGGATTGCCAAGTTTGCAATAAGCAATAGAGGCAACGGCTTTTTTCAATAAGCCTTTTTTTAATTGACTTTCTCGAAACATAAAGCGTGTGCCACAATATACAACTGCCATCTCTAAACCTGCTTGATATTGGTCCATAAAATGGGGATCACTAATATTCATTTGATGAAGACGACTATTTGCTTGTGATATTCTACCTTGAGCAAAATCTTGGTAAAACCAAATTAACCTGCGAATAGCAATTGCGGTATTTAAATCTATCTTCCTGGGAGTTGAAGCACCTTCTTTACCTTCTAAAAAAGCAGTATCATAAGACTTATTCTTCCCTAATTGAAACGCATTAAATAATCTATCGGCTGACGTTTGTGTCAAACCAAAATTGGTTTGATAATTAAAACGAATATGTCTTTGTTTGGCGAGGGTTAATATTAGTCTCCATTGGTCTAAATTGGTTTGGGCTTTATAAGTGGAAATCGAATGACCATTCATATCTGTGATGCCTGCCGAATCACCGCTACTCTCTTTAAGAATCATCGCTAGAATATGGGCCCATTGATACGCGGTCTGTTCATCAAAATAAGTATTTTGGGCATTGGCCATATATTGATAAATAAGAAAATGTTGAAAAATCAGCAACCTAAGATTCGAATTTATTGAGGCACATTGTTTATCTTTTTCATTCTGTACAAGGTCAACCACGCGTTCATTCAATAGACTAACTTGTTCGTTAACTGGCAAGCCAGTAAGATTAGGAAGCCAGCCACCGTCCACCGGATCATTTGAGGAAGACAAGTGTAGATGATCTGCTAGCGAAGCCGGAGCATGTTCTTCAAATTCTGGAATGGTAGTGGCTGTTACTTCAGAAAAAAAAATAACTATTATTGCTTGAATAAAACGTCTTATCATAATCTATTAGTATAATTCATATTTAAATAATTGTATAATTTTTATACAAATAGTTAAGTTTAAGTTATTTTTAAGCTTGGTTATATAAACGTCTATGGGAGAAAAAAGTCTTTTATAAATAAGGGGAAAATAAAGTTAGAGATGATATTATCGCATAGTAAAATGGCAGTTTTATAATTCCTTGTTTAAAAAGAAAATAACCTCTGACTTCTATCTATGACATTGTTTATGTAACAGTTTTTACCTGTTCAATAAGTTCTAAAGAGTTATTCCTACTGTATAATATCTTAAGCCAACTGTAATAACCATAAAGTGCCATGATGGTATAGACAGTCATTAATAAAGCATGAAAAGGAATTTGCTTTTGCCAATATAAATAAGCATAAATTGCATCAGTAATAAACCAAATTAGCCAGGTCGCTATAAATTTATGACACATCAGCCACTGACCTACTAAACTTAATGAAGTTGTAAGAGCATCGAGTGTTGCTACATCGGAGTTTGTAAAGTAAATTAGGGCAAAATTAATAGTTAAAAAGAGCCCATTAATAGCTATTAAAAGTAAGAGCCACTGTTTTAAGTTTAAGCTAAGAATAGACTGTGAAATATTCTTTTGAGTACGACGCCAGTTAAACCAGCCATAACAAGTTGTAATAAAATAGAACAATTCCAAAACCATATCAGCATAAATTCCTTTTTGCCAATAAAGCCAACTGTTTAAGCTTATAGCTACTAGGCTGATTAACCACGCAGAACTATTTAAGCGAATAAAATAGAACGTCGCTAAAAAAGAAGTGAGTGCCCCAAAAATATCTAAAAACATAGTTAAATCCCTACGACGGCATGACCCGAACAGGTTCAATGGGTGTAATCTCAGCCTATAAATAAAATACCTAAAACTAGATAGATACACTACTAGGCACCCCTTAGGCAGAAATGTAACAAAAATTAAGCAATGAAAGCAAATAGTTAAATGAAAATTTCATTAATTTCTGTTAGGCTTATATTAGAGGAATCTAAGGGAGATTAGGATGTATAAAAGAGTAATGTTTGCCACTGACTTTGACGAAGTGGGTATTAAGGCTGCTCGGAAAGCAAAGAAAATTGCTGATGAAAATAATGCTGAGCTGCTATTAGTTCATGTGGTTGAGCCCATTCCAGCTTATGCTTATCCAGGTTTTGCAGGCTTTGCAGAAGTAGAGGTTTCTATTCGTGAGCAAGCTGAAAAAGAATTAGCTTCATTAGCTAAAATGCTAGGCGTTGATGAAGCACATTGTATGATTGAATATGGCTCAACCAAAAATGAAATTCTGCGGGTGGCTAAAGAAAAAAATATTGACCTTATTGTAACTGGTAGCCATGGCAAACATGGACTTGCATTACTATTAGGCTCAACAGCCAATGCCATTTTACATGGCGCTGAATGCGATGTGTTGATTGTAAGGCCAGTTACTGATAAAACTTAATCTCCTAGATTCCGCGAACAAGTCGCGGAACGTAGGCTGAGTTTAGAAAAGATAGATACATTGGCTTTAAAACCAGTAAATAAGCTATTTATCTATCTATCTGTCTATGTAGGCTATCTCTATACCTACGTAAGCCATCTCTATACCTATGTCCCGCGGCCTGTCCGCGGGATCCATAAGCAGTGCTAGACTCTACATATTGCGAACAAATAGGGGCATGTAGTTAGGAAGAGAGTAATACATTGTTAATAGTTATTCTGCTAACAATGCATCAACTTTAGCAGCACAAATAAAATCATTCAGCGTCAGACCTTTTAAAGCATGAGTCATAAAATTAACATGACAATAGTTATATCCAATTTCTAAGTCCGGATGATGGTTTTCAGTATTAGCTATCCAGGCTAAAGCATTAACAAACGCCATGGTTTCATAAAAATTATGAAATTTAAGGGAACGAGTAATCTTTTTATGATCAGTTGAAACTTCCCATTTACTATTCAATTGAGGCATTAAATTACTTATTTGTTGACTATTTAAAGCCTCGCCGATGCCTTCACATGACTCACAATGTTTTTGTTTTAATTCGCTGTTCATAAAGCCTTCCTCACTTTCTAAGAATAATTGCTAAATTTTTAAGGAAATGGGTATTTTGTTCAGGTAACCCTACACTTACTCGTAAATGATTAGGAAGATTATAATTATGCAGTGGCCTAACTATAATTCCTTCTGCAAGTAATTGCTGATAAATAGGTAAACTATTTTGGCCACAGTCAAAAGTAATAAAATTACCTGCTGATGGAAGAAACTGGAGATTAAGATTGGTTATTTCTTGTTGCATCTGCTTTAGCTCCTGCGCATTTAAATTAATTGTTTCGGCAAGAAAGCTTTCATCTTCTAAGGCCGCAGTACCTCCGGCTAACGCTACTTGATTAACAGTAAAGGGTAGTTGGATTCGATACAATAAATTAATTATATCAGGATGCGCTACTGCATAACCTAATCTTAAGCCAGCAAGCCCATAGGCTTTAGAAAATGTTCTTGTAACCACTAAATTAGGAAATTCAGACAGTAAGCTAAGTGAAGCTTGCTGGTTAGACTCATAAGCATATTCGTAATATGCTTCATCGATGACTACAATGGTTGAATCAGGAACATGCTTAAGTAAATAATGAATTTTTTCTAAGGGAATAAGTAGGCCAGTGGGATTATTAGGATTTGCTAAAAAAATTATAGAAGTGTTTGTATTAGCCATTTTTATCATAGCTTCAATATCAACTTCCCAACTGGGTAGTAAAGGACTTATTTTTACTGGCACGCCTAAAGTTTGAGATTGAATGCTATAGGTAATAAAAGCATACTCATGAGTAAGCATAGGCTTATTTTTATGTAATCCAAAAGTCGTAAGGAGTAAGGAAAATAATAAATCAGACCCATTACTTAAGATTAATTGATTTTCAGCAACAGCTAATTTTTCACTTAATTTCTTTTTGAGTGGATGGCTAGCAGCTGCTGGATAGGTAGCCATTTTTGCTGTTGCTAATTGAGTAATAGCTTCTTTAACTTTTAAACTACAACCTAGCGGATTTTCATTACTAGCGAGCTTAATAATTTCACTTAAGCCTTTTTCTTGTCCCAGCTCTTCAATAGATTTTCCAGGTACATAAGGTTTTAAATTCCTTATACCATCATGCGGCAGTTGCTGATAATCACAAGACAAAACATTCTCCTTTTCTTAATACTTTAAGGAATGTTGCTCATCTTACTTAAGAAATAATAGAAAGGGAATGTGTTTGACATAACAAAATATTTCTTGCTTAAAAGTTAAGAAAGAAGCTATTCTATGCGCGCAATTTCAAACCTCAATAATGGATTACGGTATGCAACGTGGATTTTCACTAATCGAAGTGCTTGTTTCTCTATTTATAATAAGCGCAACTATTTTTTCACTTATTAATCAACAATTACATCATTCCCTATTAAGCAATGAGATTTTGAGGCAGTGGACTAAATTTGTTAATACAACAAATTTAATAGAACAGCCACCGCCGCAAAATATAAAAGTCTATTAGATAATAATTTGCAGAATAGAAATAATGATAAAGCAACGCGGTATAAGCTTACTTGAGCTAATGATAAGCCTCTTCTTGTTTTGTTTATTATTAGAAATTGTCACGCAATCGTATCTAAATAGTAAACGCCAATATCTAATAGCTCAGCAAAAGCTAGATAATACATTTGATATTCAATTAGTAAGTCAATTAATTAGAGCTAGTATTAGAAGTGCAGGATTTACACCATGTCTAAATAGCGATTATTTAATAATGCAAGATAGGCGCAACAGCAGCGACTTACAACTGTCATCTATTCAAATTAAAGGTAATAACTTAACTATTAGGCACATGAGTGATGATTTTTTTACAGTCAAGCGCCAGTTAGATTCAAAGCACTTATTAATTACTGACAATAAAATATTAACTAAAGGTGACGATGTATTAATTGCCGATTGTGTGCATGGCGAGGTTCATAAGATAAACTCAGTTGAGTATACAGCATCTGGTTTATTAGTTGGTTTAAAAAAGCCAATTTCTTTTCATTACATCACGCCTATGTATATAGGTACTTGGTTAGAGGAACAATTTTTTACCAAAGCTGATAAGTATGGTGTAGAGAATTTGTTTTATAAATTAAAACACGCTGAACAATTAACATCTCTTGTTAATCATTTTTCGGTAAAAATGTTAAAAAAAGAAGGATATCGATTTATTGATGTTATTTTAGGCATAGGCGATAAGGTTATCGATTTACATACGCGAGTACGAACATCATGCGGCAACAGGGAATAATTTTATTAACAACAGGGCTTGTGCTAAGTTTAGTAATGTTACTGTTATTAGCGCAAATAGAGCTAATTAATTTACATCAAAAAGCACAAAACCAGTTTATAATTCGTACTCAACTCCTCCAACATTTAGAAAATATCGCTTTTCAATTAATAGATAAAATCAATCATCATAACGCTAGCAGCTTGCCTTGTATAATTGATAAAATCGATCCAAATAAAGTCATTAATTTAGTCAAAAATCAGCAGGTTGGTTGTTTTATAACAGACAACAATTATACTTATAATTATGTAGTTGAAGACCTTGGGCTATTTAATTGTATAAGGATTAAAGACCATAATGGTGGTATCTATCCTACTAACCAATGGCGTTTGACTATTGCCTTACAAGAAGCGCAAACTTCAATTTTACAATTGCGTTTTGCTAATATAAATTCCTTAAAACTTAAAAAATGTAAGCAACCTGTAATTATTGAATCTGGTATTTTAAGCTGGCGCAATCTAACTTAATTAGTGTATAATGTCTTTTTTTTGATTAATTTGAACTTTTTATGATTAAATTAATAAAGAAGTGTTTAATTTACTTTACAATAATTTCTTTTCCAATCATACAAGTATATGCTGATGCAGATGTTGTATCCTTGTTTCCTATCGAGCATTATGATCAAAATATTTCCGCTTGGATTAAACCGTCTGATCCTAATTACGATAAACCTTTATTAAGCCAAAGTATCCAAAAGCAGCGTATGAAGCAATTTTACGAACATACTTTTGGAGAAATGTCTCCTTGGAGCGCTACTTTTGTGAATCAAATATTACAGCAAACAGCGCCTTATAATGTAAAGGGGTATGTTAAAAATTTAATGGATGAATTTAATAATGAGGGTAAGGAGAGTAATCACATTGGTTATGGCGAAAATTTTAGACCCTATAGCAGCAATTGGATGACTAAAATTGCGCAAAATATTGATTTAGATCAATTAGATAATTTAACTTATCACAGTAATAATCGCGGTATTGCTATTGATAATTCATATGCACGTTCTCTACCAACTAATGATGTCTATTTTTATCATCATAAAATTCCAGGTCAAGGATACCCTTTCGATAACTTACAACAATCGGCTCTTTGGGCAGGAACGCCAGTTTATATTTTAGCGCAGAGTAAAGATGGCGCTTGGTTATTAATCCTTACCCCTGAGTATATTGCTTGGGTTAACAGTAAAGCGATTGCTCGTACAAGCAATGATTTTGTGAATAAATGGCAAGCAGCAGCTCAAAATAAAATGGCTGCTATTATTCGGCCTGACACTCAGATTTTAAATGAAAAAGGACAGTTTTTGTTAACTAGTTATCCTGGTACTGTTTTTCCTGCCACCCAAGATAAGGGTGCTTTGCGCTTACTAGTACCGGTTGCTAATACTAAGCAGCATGCATTAATTAAAAAAGCAACAGTTACAAGTAAACAAGCAGTCATGATGCCGCTTGTCGCAACCCCGCATAATTTTGCAAAAGTAATGACTAACCTTATTGGTAGGCCTTATGGCTGGGGCGGGCTTTACTTTTATAATGATTGCTCAGCTGAATTAAAAAGTCTATTTGCGCCATTTGGCATCTGGTTACCACGCCATTCTTCCCAGCAAATTCAAATGGGTAAACAAGTAGATTTAAGTCCTTTACCAGCAAAAGATAGACTTGATTTTCTTGCAGCTCAAGGTAAGCCCTTTATGACAATTGTCTATGTTGGTGGTCATGTGGTTTTATACATTGGAACATTGCCTAACCCTAATAACCCATCTATGTCTATGGTAATGACCTATCAAAATATATGGGGATTAACACCGCGCTTAAAAGATAAGCGTGATGTAATTGGTGGCTCAGTTTTATTCCCACTACTTTTGGCGTACCCAGAAGATCCAAATTTAATATCTCAAGCTGATAAACCGTATTTTCAAGTAGCTTATCTTGATCAAATGCCTAATTTATCTACAGATTTTAATAGAATTGATTTCAAAACTCTAATGACTTCTGTAAAAAAAGGCGACAATATTTAAGTTAGTCGGGCTAGGGGCCCGGCCTACGTTGGCTAAATGAGCTGCAATCTAAATAACTGTAGCTCAAGTAAAGTAAAATTCATTATTAGAAGATTATTTGTTTATAACTAGATATAGCAACTTTCAAATATTAGCGTACGTATGTTTGGCATTATCAAAATAGCTTTTAATTCTATCTTTTAGTTGCGTATCCAACCATGCAAAGTATAATCCTTTGCTCCTTCTTCTTTATTTTTCTCCTTTGAATCCTTATTATCGTTTGTTGTTACCTCAGGTTTTCCCATAAAACGATTATTATGATGACTTACGGGAGATTTGGCTTTAGAAACTATGCTGGGTTCCTCTAATGAACGAGTTGTGTTTTGGGTTGGTTTTTTTGTATTTTTTTGGCGTTGCTTTAACTCTGCTATTAAGAGGGCTTGTTGTTGAGGTTTGTTTTTAGAAGTCTGTGTTTCCGTGGGTGATTTTTCCTTTATCTTTCCTGATATCGCTTCTGGAAAAGAAGGATAGGTTGTAACAAACTCATCTCTCTCCTCCTGCACCTGGAAAAGGTTAAGAATCTGACTAATTGAGACTTGATAATTCTCATAAAGAGGTTTAAGGTCATTTAAATCTGATAATTTTTCGCTGATTTGAGCTATTGTATCGGAATTATATGCTTTAGCCAGCAGTTGCTCTAAGTCACTAATAAGCGTTATGACGCTCTTCTTCTTAGAATTAGCATCTTTTAATTGATTTAACCATGATTGAAAAGCCGCATATTTCATAACTGCACCTAAACTAAACATAATATATAATTATATATCAAAAAACAGGTGGTCATTGTTGATAAGTAAACCAAAATAAATTGCTTTTAGCAGACTCAAATCGCAAATAAGTAAATAACTCGTTATATTTACTTATCATTTAAAACTAAACCTCTCAATAAATCTTGAAGTTATTTTCCAGAAAACTTACATTCCTGCATGCTATTGTTCAATAGACTAAAATGGTACAAATATTGCTACAAAAACACTATGTAATGAGATAAATAATTTCGAATACGAGCTCTAGGCAAAATAGGCTTGCTTAGCATGGGTAAATCTCATAATACGTTAAGCTCACTTAAGTAGGGATTAACTTATGAATCGTGAACAATTGGCTGAATTTCCATATTGGCCGCATTTGATCACGTTGATCATTATTGCGTTAGCTTTTTTAGGCTATCGTTATTTCGCCTACTACGATACACGTTCAAATGATTCCTACGTATCAGCTAATGTGATTAATATGGCCTCTTTAGTGTCAGGGCCTATCAGTGCTTTATATGTACAAGAAAATCAATCAGTAAAAAAAGGCGATAAACTTATTGAAATTGATCCAAAGCCTTATCTTTACGCCTTAAATAAGGCAAGAGCGTCTCTCAATTTAGCAAAAATTCATTATGAGAATAAAAAGTTAGCAATCAAAATCGCTGAAGAGAAATTAAAACAGCGCCAAGCATTCTTAAGTCTAAGTCAAGATTATTTCAAACGGTTTAATAAATTAACAAAACAAGGCGCTTTAGCAGAAATTCAATTAGTCAATGTGATTGCGCAAATAAAAGAACATGAAGCAACGGTGCTAGCTGCAGCCCACAATCTTAGAATTGCTAGGCAAAATTTTGATAATAATGAAATTAAAGAAGCCCAAGCCATTTATGACAGAGCTCTCTATTTATATCAACATACAACGATTGTTGCACCCACAGATGGACTGATAACCAATTTTAATCTTCGTGTAGGGCAGTATATAAAAACAGGAGAATGGTTATTTGCTTTTATAGATACACAACAATGGTGGGTTGAAACCCGTTATCGTGAAACTGCTATACGGTTAATCAGACCCGGTGATAAAGTAAAAATTTGGTTAGATATGTACCCTGGAAAAACTTTTCACGGGCATGTTCATAGCATAGGTTGGGGTATTAATCGTGTGCAATCCCAGGGTGTTGCGCCTTCTTCTTTAGTTTATATGGAGCCTACTGAAGATTGGATTCGTATCGCTCAACGATTTCCAGTGCGCATTTATATAGATGATGTTAGTCCTGATTATCCACTGCGAATTGGCGCCAGTGCAACAACGGTGACTTATCGATGAATAGGGTCGATTTTTTTAAACAATTTTGGCCACATTCGTTAGAAAATCGAGCTGCTTTACGTACTGCAGTTGGTATTGTAATAGCCGTTGTAATTTCTTATGCGCTACATTTTGAAAAGCCTTATTGGGCTGGAATGACAGTGGCAATGGTAGCTAATATATATACAGGTAACATTATTGATAAATCAATAATGCGTTTATTAGGGACGTTTATTGGTGTTTGGGCAGGATTTTATCTTGCTCACTTCATTGTTAATAGCTTCTTACTCTATTTTGTGATTAATTTCTTTATTCTTGCTGCTGCAACTTATTATTACAATTTCAGTCGTTACGCTTATGCCTATTTATTAGGTGGTATTGGTGCCTTCTTTGTTGTAGGTCAGCTTGCTATGGACCCACAATCAACCTTTGAGATTGCTATTTGGCGCCCAGTTGAAATAGGATTAGGCGTTATTGTCTCAGCTATCGTTGCTTTGTTTATTTTCCCAAATAGCCTAAGCAACGATGTTTCTAAAGAAATAACTGCTCTTTTTACCGCCATGGATTCCTTACTTAATAAAGTTAGTAGTTTATATAAAGCGTCGGATGCTCAACTTTCGCTAGCATTTCGGCAAGAAAATTTAAAAGTTAAAAAGACGATTCGTAAGACCTCTGAATTAATTGGTTTTATGCACAGAGAATTTGATAATGATAAAAATAGAATTGATCAATTTCGTTTTTTTACAGCGTCCCTTGCTGATTTAAGGCAAGCTATTGATTATTTTAATTCTTTAAGTGTAAGGAGTGAAAAAATAATCAGTGCAAATTTAATGAGTTTGACAGATGTTTTATTTGCAACAGCAAGGCGAGATCTTACTCATTTACATCAAGCATTTATAGAAAGAAATGTAAAAGTTCGTTTAGAATTGCCTACTTTGATCTCTAACCTAGAAAACTTAAGCACATTAACTACTAAAGAAGAATTAGCGATTACTCATTTTTTTCGACAAATAAATACAGCTCTCCTCGATTTACAGAAAGCGTTATCGGGTATAAGTAACCAGGGTCAATCAAATAAATTAATTAATAATGAGCAGCAATTACGTAACGATCCTGATGTATTAATGCATAGTATAAAAGTAGGTTTAACTGCTTTAGTTGCATTAGCTTTATGGATGTTAAGTGATTGGCCAGGTGGTTTGGCAGGTATTATTAGCAGTATTGTTATTTCAGTGAAAAAGAATTTATTTGAAATGAAAAATACCAGTATCTTGCGCTTTTTAGGCGCTTTAACTGGTGGTGGTATTACAATTTCAATTATGTATTGGCTACCTTTAAATTTTTATCTCCTCATCATGATTATTTTCCTTACCGGCTGGGGATTTAGCTATCTTTATTTTAAATCTCCAGCGTATTCGTATTTAGGATTACAAGCGAATGTGGCTGTGCTAATTACGTTAGCTCAAGCTGGTGGCCCCCCTGTTGAGGTAGCAGCACCTTTAGAACGTCTAGCAGGTGTTATCATGGGGATTATAGCAAGTTTTATTGTAGGAAATTTAATTTGGCGTACTGATTTAATAGCCATGTTACAAAGACAACTTAAGAAATTAAAAAACCATTTATTTTATAATTGCGTAACTATTATAACTTTACGAACTCACGGTATTTTATATGATTTAACGAGCTTATTTTGGTTATGTCGGAGCCTAGTAGATACCTTATCTAATGAAACCTTGCGTGCCGATAAAAAGGCCAGACTAGCAGACTATATAGACACTTTTAAGTCGGCAGTATTATTGCAGATGTCCTTAAAAAATATTTTAAATACTATTAATCAAGATCAAGCTGAACAAACAGCAGCTAAACTTACCGTAGATTTGGTATACCTTGAGCAAGCAGTCGCTAAGTTATATCAAGATCCCACTGTAAAAAATACTGATATAAAGATGCAATTAGAGGAAGCGATAGCAACCGTACTAACCAATAAAAGTAAAGAAACCATTTCTGTTATCGAGGAGGAAAATCTAGTTACTTATTTACATGCGCTAATTCGTTTAGTTGAAATTAGAAAAAATTTACGTACTGAAAATGTGTAAGTAAAGTTTTAAATTATTTTTACTGCCATTCCACTAATCCTTTAGGCTTTTGTAGCCAATTTGAATCAGGATAGGGAAAAGCAGCGTCAATCACATGTAACGTGTAAGCATGCCTTGAATTAGGCGACAAATTAGCATTACTTTTATGAGGTAGGCGACCATGTAATAAAATGACACTGCCTTGTTCGACTTCTAAAGGGATACAGTTGTTTTCTTGCCAAATTAACCGATGATAGTTTTCAAAATAAATTTCATTACCTTTACGAATCATCCGCTTACTTAAAGGCGTTGAAGTTGGGCTTGGAATAACTTGCAGACAACCATTATTTATGTTGGCATCTTCTAGAGCAAACCAAAAACCTAAAATTTCACTGTTTTCTGCATGTAAGAAGGTACTATCTTGATGTAAATCAACTTCTGCACCAATATTAGGTTGTTTAAAAATATACATAGATTGCAACAAACTTGGTTTTTGAAAATTAAGCTGATGACAGATTTTTTTTAACCTTAAATCGTAAGAATGTTCTTTAAAAACTGGATCTAAATCATGCAGAGCGTGACCAATTTTATTGAGAGATTTTTCTAAAGGCTGTTTTAACTGGCCATCACTATTAAAAGAATCAGGTTCAAAAAAGAAATGAATTTTATCACCGGAATTTAAAAAATATTGGGTTTGTGCATGTTCATTAGTTTGAGTTGAAAAAATGGTAGTAGGGATTTCATATTGTTGATTAGCTAAAATCCACTGTATACGTTCTTTCAATATTTCACAAATTGATTGCGAGAAAAAGTTATTAATGACTAAATAACCATTATCATTAAAAAATTCAATTTGAGAAGTAGATAAGTCCATTTTACAACCTATATAGGGATAAAGTGCTTTATCATAATCAGTGAAAATTTTTTTAGCAATACTCCACAACGTCTCTAAATTTTTTTATATATCAGCCAAGTAAGGGTAGGTTGGGCTAAACGAAGTGCAGCCCAACAAATTATAAAGATGCTATATGCCTTATAACTAAAAATATTAGGCTGCGGTATGTTTAGCCCAACCTACTCTCGTTAGCTCTATGCTACAATATGGCCAATCTGATTTATTGTTAGCAGTTCATGATTAAAGTTGATGTTATTATTGTGGGGGCAGGTGCTGCTGGCATGATGTGCGCGATTGAGGCAGGGGCACGTGGTCGGCAGGTTTTAATCCTTGATAAAAGCAATAAGCCTGGTAAAAAGATTTTAATGTCTGGTGGAGGTCGCTGTAATTTTACCAATTTATATGCAAGTCCAGATCAATTTATTTCGCATAACCCACACTTTTGTAAGTCAGCTTTAAACCGCTATACTCAGTGGGATTTTATTGAGCTTGTTAAACGCTATAAAATTGCCTTTTATGAAAAAACGCAAGGTCAATTATTTTGTGAGGAAAAATCACAGCAAATTGTCGATATGCTACTAGCAGAATGTAGAAAAAATAAAGTTACTATTCAATTAAATCAGGCCATTCAGTCAATTAGTAAAAAAGATAAACAATTTATTGTGCAATGCCAGCAAGCGACTTATCAAAGTGATACGTTAGTTATTGCCAGTGGTGGGCTCTCGATTCCTACATTAGGAGCAAGTCCTTTTGGCTATCAACTGGCAACACAATTTGGCTTGCATGTATATCCAACTCGGGCGGGCTTAGTACCATTTACCCTACATGATAAAGATAAAGAGCATTTATCAGTATTAACTGGAAATTCTCTTGAAGGATTAGTGAGTTGCAATGATATATCATTTCAAGAAAAGGTACTTTTCACTCACCGTGGATTAAGTGGACCAGCAATATTACAAATTTCATCTTATTGGCTACCCGGTCAGCCTATTTTTATTAAATTTCTACCTGAACTGGATCTATATCAGGAATTGCTCCAAGCGCAAGTTTCCTCTCCTGATAGTTATTTAAAAACGATATTAGGCAATTATACCGCTAAGCGTATTTTGGACGTGTTCTATAATAATTACCCCATCGATAAACCAGTTAAGCAATTTAGCCCTAAACAATTACAAGATATTGCGCAAGTTCTACAAAATTGGTCCATTAAACCGAATGCCACTGAAGGTTACCGAACTGCTGAAGTGACTTTAGGCGGCGTAGATTGTAATGAAATTTCTTCACAGACTTTTGAAACCAAGAAAGTACCCGGCTTATTTTTTATTGGCGAGGTTTTAGACGTAACCGGTTGGCTAGGAGGGTATAATTTTCAATGGGCATGGTCTTCGGGCTGGGCAGCAGGGCAGGTAGTATAGAAAATTGCCTTGATTATTTCTCTTCATTACTAAATCTCAAGAAATATAATATTAATTAAAAAATAGGAGCTGCTTTTATTAAAGGCAGCTCCTATAGTAAAGCTATATTAATTCGGCTACTGCAAAACAGCTGATTGCTGTGGAATAGGCGTAGGGGCAGAATACATTAAAGCTTCTTTCATATTAAATAAAGCAAAGTATAAATCATTTGCTGAATTAGGATTCTTTTTATGCTTAATCATTAATTGATCATTTTCAGCAATTGTGTCATCAATAAGTTTTAATACCTTATGATAATTATTCTTCGTTTTAGCCAATTTTCTAATAAACTTTTCGGCTAGCTGTAATTTTTCATGAGTGAGGTCATTATTAAACAACACTGATAATCGTTTTTTAGGTACATAAATTAACTGCGTTATACCTGTTTTCTGGCGTGGGAAACGCTTGGGATCAAGAAACTTATCTTTTAATTCAAAAGTTCCAGCCCCTTTCTCATTCTTATGCCTGTTATTGCTGTTAACATCAATATAAACATTAGCACGAGCAAAGATATAGCTTTTTATTTGAGTTATAATACGTGTCTCAACCTCTTCACTTATCTGGCCAGAGAAATATGTCTCTTTTTCTCTATCAAAACAAGCCTTCATTTTTTTAATGCGGCTGTCTTCTCCTCCTAGAGCCTTATCACAAGGTTGTTGCGGTTGTCTTTCTTCTCTTTTTAAAACTTTACTAAATAAGGAGGCATAAGTACTTAAGGTATCTGAAGTTCTTATAACTTTTCTATCTTTAATACCTTGTAGCAATTTTGTTGAGGTTTCTACAGCTTTCGCCATTTCTCTACCTTGCGTTGCCCTAGTTACTCTATCAATAGTAGGTAAAGACTCTTGTAAGGATTTTAAACCGAAAATTCGCCGCCAAACTTTCCCTTTCTCATCATTCTGGTCGTGTAGGGCTGGACTAAAGATACTCACGCCCTTAGGCCTTGATTTCTGATCTTTTTCAGAAGTAGTAGTTTCATCTAATATCACTAAGTCAGTATAATGCAATAGATGATTTAGGTTATCACCATTTTTCTTATTGTTCCTCTTTATTCGATTTGTTAAAAGTCTACCAAATTCAATGAAGTTACTATCAAGTAGTGCCTCATTTGTTATAGTTGACGCTGTAAAAACTTTATTGCCCACATCAACTCGCTTAATAGCGTAAATCCCTGACTCTGTGCTATTTAATTGCAAATAGATTGTATTCTCTTCTTGCTCTTCAATATTATCTATATCTGAAACTAATTTAATATTATAATTAGAAATGCTTACAATGGTAGAAGAAGTAATAATATTATCTAGTACTTTTTGCTCCTCATAAGTCATCAAATTTTTAATACCTTGAGTTGGTGTTTCCTCTGTTAGTAATTGATAGGCATCCTTAAGTTTTCCCTTTTCAATAAAATTTTTAGACCACAGAATAATGTCATTACTCTGAAGAAGATCAGTCGTTAAAAATTTGTAATTTTTATTTGCATCAGTTTGCATAATTCCTATAATTCTAGGGCTAACTTCTTCACTTAATTGTAAATAGACAGTTAGAGGTTCTACTTTTTCTTTAGGTATAGAATAAATATTTTTAGCTATTTTTATGTCATACCCATCGACAGCTTGGCGTATTAAAGCTTTACCTGCTGGACCATCATCTGTAGTTTTAAAGAAGTTTCTATCTTCTGGCTTAGGGTCCTGCGGTTCCCCTTGCGCATTGAGCTTATAAAATTGTAAATTACTTTCATCGATGCGAGTGAAAAGTATTTCCAGAAGGTTATGCATTTTTAGAATATTTAAGTCATATATATTTAAATCTGCTGAAAGTAAATTTTTATTGTAGCTCTCTAACGTTTCTTTCCTTTTTCTAGGAGGTAGAAAATATTTTTCATAGAATGAAGGTTGATTTCCATTTTTGTTTATATCATCAATAAATTCTAACAATTGCTCATGAAATGGCTCTGCATCCTTAGTTACACAAAAGATAACTTTAAGATCCTCTTTCGTGAAATTATCACTAATAAATTTTAACATCTCTTTAAATGCAGGATCTGTAATTAAAGGCTCAACTAATTTTTTAATGTCATTTATAATTTGCAGTTTAATATAATTTGCGTAGTCTAGAGTTTGGTTTTTAGAAGGTTTTAAATAAATTAGACCCTCTCTATTAGAGTCAATTTTTTCATATATTCTATCTTCCAAATCTTCATTAGATTGAATAAATTTAGTAAGTTTTTCAACCCCATAATTTTCAATTTCAGCCTGCTCATAACCCAGGGTAACCAACATCTTTTGGATGCGCTTAGTGTGAAATATTTGATCAGGATGAGAGGGATTCATTTCTAGAGTTTTTAACATCTCCACCAATTTTTTGATTTCCGTCTGATCCTTGCTTTGTACGGCATTAGCTATCGCACTAGCTAAGGTTTCTTTTTCTTCAGGATCAGCTAGGGCTATATAACTGCAAAGGCCTTCTAGAATAATTTGTAACTCAGGATACTCATTTTTAATTTTCTTCCTATTTTGTTTGTCTAAAATATTTAATGGCTTTAGAAGTATGGCTGAATAATATTTATCACGAATTTTATGAAGCGATCTTGCTTCATTTGCAACGTTCATAAATATAATTTGACGTGATAAATTATGTTTCCATACTGTCCAAAGTTCTAGGTTGTTTATCTTGTAATGCACCAGGGCCCTTTCGACATCAGCAGAAGGTTCTGTATCTAACATACTAGTTGCTACTGCGGCAAATTCTTGTAATTTTTTTCTAGGTTCTTTTGAAGTCCACCATGACACTATTCTAGCTACACAATGCATTAACATAGCTGTTGCTTTTATTACCCAGCTTAAGGTCGTTCCTTTTTGTAAGTCATCTTGTTTTTTAGCTAAATAACCGATAGCTACACCTAAGACTTGCTCATAATCTTTTTGAGTTAATTTAAATTTAAATGCATTGGCTTTATTTAAGTTATCAAGTTTATCGAAACATTTCTCGATAACAGCTTGTGCTAATTTATCATCATCAACTTCATGAAGAGCATCTTTATTTTCCTCAATCCAAGCAAGAATTTCTTCACCTAAGTCTTGACCTAATTTTCTAATATAGTTAATTTTAAATTTCTTTAAGGATTTATCATAATCGGATTGATAATCAGGTTTGTTAAGTTCATTAACACCAAAAACACACTTAACACCACGTTGGGTAACTAAGAAGAAGTTAGGTACTCTAAAGCGGTTCAGACCTCGATTACGGCCATAAGCTTGAATAAGGTTAGCTGGATTCGATAACGTATTTTCATCTGAATGAGCAAGTACAGCTACTTGGTGAAGGTTAGGATCATTAAACCCTTCTATTTTTTTATCAGTTGCATAGACTGTTGCTATACCTAAGCGAAATAAATTATCTGTTTTTTCAATGCGTGTCTTAGTATCTTCTTGTTGCTGAATATCCTCTTTTTTCTTTTTAGAAGAATTAGTATTTGGTGTAAAATCTGACACTGTAGCTTTTGGGTCTAATACCTCAACAGCTCTTTTACCTTCGGGGCGTTGCTTTTCTTTATACCCCTCTTCTCTATTGGCTATGCCTGCACCCATTTTATTTTCATCCATATCTGTAAAGGGTACATCTTTTTCAATCGTTTCATTTCTTTCGACTTCAGCAAAAGCAAATTGCTTGTAGTGATTTGCTGCAAAAATTTCTACTCTTTGCCAATTAACATCTAATTGATCAAAATTATTTTGGTTGGCAAACCAGTTATCAACGACATCTGTAAGGTCTTGACTAGGGGTTTTGTTAATTTTCTGTATGATATCATATATTATTTCAGCTAATTCGTTAGCTACTTGCTCGTCAAGCCCCTTAGGATTATTCTTTGGATGATAAGTTAAAAGTGTTTTTAGCCACTCAGAATTTTGAGCTGTGTGTCCTGCTGCCTTCTGAAGCTCTTTGGTAAAAACTTCTAAGTTATTAAACCGTTGCTTATCTAAATAAGCACTGCCAAAATCTTGCATTAAACTATTTAAATGAGGGTCTTTACCTGCAGCTTTCGCAGCAAGAATTGATAAAGTGAGCTCAATAATGCCATGCATACTATTGGTGATAGGTGACTTTGCAACACCTCCGGCTATTTCTGTGGCAATAGTTTTAGCTAATTCTGGTAGTTTGTCTGGTTTAATATTTAAATCATTAGCTAAGTGAATAATTTCTACTTGTAATTGACTTGTAAATTGAGTATTCAAGGTGCTGGCGTATTGGTCATAAATAGCGGTATCCACATGTGTAACCGTCTTGACGCCCTTATCCTCTGTCGTTTCAGCCATTTGTAGGAATTTATAAGTTTTATCCCGATCAAATGAGTTTCCATTAGTATAATATCTTTTTGATAATGTAGGTGTTTCCGATTTTTTCTCTTTAAGAACTTTTGTAGTTGGTACGGTTTGATCTTCTTCTAATTCATCCTCATTTATTTTTTCAACTTGTAATTTCTCTGTTGGATTTAACTGCTCTAAAAACAGATTTAAGTTAACGATATCTTCAAAATGGTTAGCACAAATCAATGTTTTAGGTTGGAAAGCTGAGGGTTGTAAGCTCCATCTTACTGCTAAACGTAATTTCTGGTCAGGCGAAAGATTATCGGGCAACTTTTTAAGTTGGATAGCATTTTGTGCACTAAAAAATTCTTTTTTAGATATGTTATAAAGATAAGCTTCACCAAATGCATTAGCAGCATCATAACCTGTTTGAGGATCAATAGTATCTGCTATACGACGACCAATTTTTTCCATGGTCCCTAGACTAGCTTTTTTACCCATTTCTTCCAGGGATTGCGCACTTTTAGCATAACTTGAAGTACGCTCTGCATAACCATTATCAACTTTTTGCTTATTATTCATAGTAGCAACAACCGTTAGATTTTGCTTTTGATCATCGCCTTGAGCCAAATCTACTAAAGCAGGTGTAGGTGTGGCTGTTAAATATAGATTAATAAATTTACTTGCTAATGTTTTTGCTTTAACGAATAGTTTTTCATTTGAAGCTAATAAGTGAGCTTCGTCAAAAGCAAATATAGTAGGTCGATTGTCAGCGGGTCTATTGTCATCAACCTGCTGGACAGGGTTTTCACCCCTCAACTCGGCATGTTTTGCACCAGTTAAAATTTCTTCGGGTGAGTCAATGATAATATCACCATTGGCTTCAATATCCATATTATCTGGTATTAAGCGACCTAAATCACCTTTAAACTGGTTAAGTAATTTTTCTGGTACTGTAAAGACCCCACGTATACCAGACATTTTTAAAACCATCATCCATAACGCTTGGGTAAATGTTTTTCCCGAGCCTGTCGTTAATGATACAAGCATGTTGTCATCAGATTTTGAGCGACGCCAAAAACTTTTATCCTCAAAATGCTTAATAATGCGACCTAGGTTGCTAATATGTAGGTTATATAAAGATATTTTGGCGGACCCGCCAATGGTATATTCGGTTGAATCTTTATCTGCAGAAGCGGGTATATCTTTAATAGTAGTGGAGAAGCACATTTCTCCTTGCTCATTAGGGGCTACATTAAAATTATTTTCCGTTAGCAACTGTATCACATCACTTGAGCTGTATTTTTTTAAATCTTTTATAGGGATAGGTGTATTTTTTCTTTGCCCAATAGCAGTAAATTTTACGACTCCATCTGCACCTTTTTGCATTTTAAATGAGTGATTTTCATCTAATTTAATATCCACATCTAAGGGATTAACGCCCTTATTTTCTTTAAGATAATTTGCAATGGTAATTTTTTGATTACCAATAGTTACTTCCATATTTTGCAACCATTCCAATTTTAAATAGCCAAAGTAAACGGCTTTTGCGTTTTTTATTAACTGCTGTTTATGTTCATCAGCTAGTCTAGGCATGGAAATCACTCCAAAGTTCAATTATTAAACATATTGTACTCCGTTTTGCTTAAGGAAAGATTAAATGTATTTTGAATTTTTTTTCTGATAGATATAGCAAAATTGAGCTTTATTAAATTCAATTAATAGCTATCTAGATTAGAATTAGGGTAAATATTTTTTAATTACTTACTATGGATAGAATTTAAGGTAAGGGATTAATAATTATTAATCCCTAAGTTCTTGAAATATTGTTGATTATTTTCGTTCAAAAGTAGCTACGGAATAAGTCTCCGCCGTATAATAAGGTTCTTCATCAACTTGATAATCTTTTGCAAGCGTTGCTGCTGTTTTATGGTCAATGCAGTGTATACCTAGTTCTTCACAGATAGAGACTATTTCTTCCGGTTCAAAAAAAGCTTTAAAAGGCGATTTCTTGCTCGCAAATTCATCTAGTGTTTTTTTTAAACATTTTTCATTGGCGGCTGAATCTAATGTTTTTGTTTTAGTTTGCATTAGGGCATGCATATAATCAAAGGTAATGATTAGATGATTAAATTTATTCGCCAAATTTTTAAGGATTTGGATGACTTCTGCTTTTTCCAGGTAAAAAGTGTTACCCTCCCAAAGAATTAATGTCGGTTTGTTAAAGTCGACGTCATTATTTTTTAATGCTTCAATCAAATTACCTTTAACATAATCAAGGCCAATATAAGTGGCATTCTTATTAATATGATTTTCAGCGTAAATCTCCTCTTTACATTTTAAAATAGATGTTTGATCAATTTCAAAGAAGCGGGTGCCAAACTGCTGCGTGTATTTAGCTTTACGTGTAGCGAGCGTATCAAAACCACTGCCTAAGATAATAATTTGTTTTACGTCTTTATGTTTTACTGCATCAGATATAGTTCGTCTAAAAAAGCGTGTTCTTGTGGCAAGCGGAAGCCACATACGTTTATCTAATCGTTGTTCAGCTTCTTGTTTAATGTCTTCATTAACAAACTGTACCATCTCAGCATCTTTAAATAGATCTTTTTCTCTTTTACCTTGTTTTTGAGTTAAAGTGGGCCAATTTTCCTTTTTTTTGGCTTCATTTTTCCAAAAATTGGCTAATAGAGAAGTAGTAGCGACGTTATAATCATTTAAAATTTTCTTAAGCATAAATAAACTCTCTTTATTGTAATAATGCAGCAATAATCTGATTGGCACCGGAATAATAAGCAGCGTGATCTGCATCTAAATAGATAATATGGTCAGTGACTGTTTTACTCATTCGTAATTGATCACTTAAAAGAAGAGCCTGATCATAACGGCAAACCAATGAGCGCTTAGCAATTTGGGCAAAATGTTTGCCTACTTTAACAGACTCGATTAAAGGTTTTAAAGGTTCAGGCTGAAGTTTAGCTAGTGCTGTTTGCGCATCTACTAAACTACACTGATTAAAAAAGACGTTTACTAGGTTTTCAGTGCGTGTAAGATAAATCGTTTGGTAATCTTCATTAATAATGAGGTAGGGAGTTAAGTTGTGTGACTCTGAAGCTTCTGCAATAGAGAATAACGATTGCTCACCTTGAGGAATATAAGCTGCCACAAAAATAAGTTCACGGATAGCTTCTGGAATGGCTTCAGCGACTTCTGAAATAATGAGTCCGGCCATACTGTGGCCAACCAAGGTCACTGGTTCGGATTGTTCTTTTATAAGATGAATAAGATAGCTAACATAATCTTGCAAGCTTATATTGTTAGGGCTATTCAGGTTTATATGGCGCCCAGGTAAATTAGGCGTTAGAACTGTGTGCCCTTTTAAATTTAGTACTCTAGCAATATATTCCCAACACCATGCAGCATGCCAAGCGCCATGAACTAGGATGAAGGTTTGAGAATTTTGCATAAAAAACTTCATAAATAAAAATTATTTTATAGAAAAAGAGTAAAAATTAATTAAATAGTCATTTTTATAATCTAACCTAGTAATTTGTTGACTTTATTCGTTTTAGTCAATGAAATCAAATAGAAATATAATGATTTTAAGCAAGCGTAGGTTGCGCCACTCGGCCCAGCATTTATATTGCCTATTTATAATTTGAGTCGCTCTGAGCCTTTTATTGCTCCAGCCCATCGACAGCTCCGTATGTGTAAAGAATTGATACAAAATAGAGTATTTCCAATTGCAATTTTACTAACTGTCCTCTTGATATAATGTGTTTTGATAATTCACGGATAGCTGCTGGACCAAATGGCCTAACTTACGCCTGCTAAATATACCTAGCCAGTAGCTTAGGTGCAGGTGCTAAGGGTCTTAGGCCGAGGTTTCACCTTATTGTACTTAAAGTTATTGGCTTAATCTTTATAGTTTGATTAAAAAACATTAAATAAGTTAAAATATGAAACAATAAGTTAAATATAATTAATATTCGCTTAAGTTTTGATAAGTATAATTGATCAAATAGTGACTATTGAGTATCATTTTATGCCAAAGAATTTCAAGCTCATTGAACAGTTAATCAGGCCAAGCTCAGAACTTCAACAAAAAGTTACTACTGCAAATACCTATAATGATCTCCCTCAGTTAATACAGCAGCAAATGCAGAATAAAGAAGATTTCGAATTTTTTTTAAATCAATATCTTAATTTAAGCAAACAAATAAATATTAAAATTTTAGTTGAAAAAGCTATTGAATTTAATTCTATTGAAGCTGCAGTAATACTTCTAACAAAAACAGAGCATTTAAAAAGACTAAGGACAGAAACAGAGAAATTTAAGCAGTTACTAAATCATTATATTAATAATTTACAATGGCTGCATACGGTCAGTAGTCAATTATCCTTATCTCTTCTTAAGGAAACTCTAGGCGAAAATCACGAATTATTTAAGGCTATAAAAGAATTTAAATCCAAAGCAAATGATACTAATGAAAACAGTACCAATAGCACCATTGAAAGTCTTTTTAAGCCTGAAAACCCCTGGGCAAATACTAACTTAGCTTACTTTATTGCCAATCCAAAGCCTTGCTCTTATTGTTTGCGTAAGACTCAGATAACGGATATGTTTAGTTTAGCTAGCACTCAACAAATTTTATCATTATGTTGGGCATTAGTTAAAACTAGAATTAAGTTATTAAAGTATTACTTTACAACAAGTGAGCGTGATGAAGGCCCACTAAAATATAAAGTTCAAACAAGTTTAACAACACAAAGTAGTAAACAAGCTACAGATTTTCTCACATCCAATTCTTCTGTCACCGTTGAACTCTTTAAATTAGATGCAAATAACCTAGATATAGGCACTTTTAAAAAATATCTTCTACACTCTCATAACCCTAGACTAATCATCAAGGCACATGGCGACTTAATTATCAAGCAAGCTAATTCGGTTTCGCAAATTAAGAGGCTTAAAGAAGTTAATGCAGCAGCTAATCTACTAAGTAACAACAATGCATCTATTGAAGAATTTACAACTAATTTTCACCTTTTGGTTGAATTTAAAACCGGTCTTTTAAGAAAAGCTTTAGAGATGCCAAACGTCAAAGCGGCTGTTATGAATAAATTAACAGCAGAGGATAGCCGCAACGAATGGATAATGATGCATTTAAAAGAAAACCCAGATTTAGTAAAGGCGCTTTGCAAAGATAGTTCTGATAATTTCTTAAAATTACTCAATTTAACTGATGATCCGGGTAAGTTTTTAAGAGAATTAGCTGGGAAAGTGGATAGTAAAGATCGCGCTCGCATTATTTTTCAATCCGTTATTCAGATTGCCCGCTATACAAAAGAGCATCCTGAATATCAACCTGAATTTAACAAGATGCTAGAAGAAAGATTTTGGTTAAATTTTGGTTATAGGCGGGTTAAATACATTGCGATAGATTACTTATCGAATGAATTGAGAAATTTAAATAAAGTCAATGTGTCAGACAGCGTAGATCCGGGAATTGACCCTAAATTTATAATAGAAGAAGCTGATCTTGCATTTATAATAGAAAATGAAAACTTACGACAGCTATTTAATCTTACTAAATCACAATTACAGCAATTAGCTGAAAATTATTTTAAAAAGCCAAGCTCACATCATGCGTTGGCAGAGCATTATTACGATAAATTGGATCTAGAAAGTGAAACGCCGCAGAAGGCTCAAGCTATACGTAGTAAAAGTATTCATTATATTTTGAAATTGATTGAACCTGAGTATAGGCGAATAGCTTTGAATGAAGCTCTCTATTATGGTGTTATTGAGCAAGTTCAAGATCCTCAAGCCAAAAAGCTAATTTCAGTTAGCCCTGAACATTTATTTGATAGACCCTTAGAGCTCTTAAAAGATTTAGATAAGTCTGATTTTGATAATTTTTACAAATACTATGTAGAGCAAATTGAGAAAATTAAGACAATTCCAGAGCTAGATGCACTAAAAAGCCGATTTAATGGTAGCGTACATGATAAAAATTTAATCTCACCTATTGAAAAACGTAAAGAATTTATTACTAAAAAACAAATGCTTAAAGTTATCAAACGTCCTTTAGCTGATGATCCAGATAGTTTGCTTTATTCGTATGCTAAGGTGCATGGAATTGAGGCCTTATTAAGCCTAGAGCTTGATATTGATAAAGAAGTGATTAAGAAAAAAGTTGTTTATGAAGCAATTATACAAAATGACTGGGAATATATTAACCAGGTAGAAAGTTTTAAAACCATTTTCTTAACTCTGATGGCAGAGCGAGATTTTCAAACAAATGGAGATAAGCAAATTGCAAAAATATTGGTTGATAATATAGCTGATAAAGATTTTATTATTCAGGTAATTAAAAGCCTAGATTCTTCTCTTGCTCACCCTGAAATTGATAAGGCTTTTCTAGACTCAAATGCTCTTACTCTTGCTTGTATTCAATTTAAAGGAGAGTGGGATAGTGATCATTTAAACAACATGCTGTTATGGTTTGATAAGAATAACTTAACTCACGCTAAAATTGCAGTTGAAAAATTATTGTTTACTCAAGGTAGTCTATTAGTATTAATGCAGATTGCGCAATTAAATCCTGTTTTAAAAGATAAAATATTAGCCTCTTCAGAGATCTTACAACGCTTTACAACACAGCCTTTAACTGAAGAAGAGGCTAGCGTATTTTTAGCCTGGTATTGTAATAAGGCTGATGTTAAGCAAGCGTTCCGGCAAATCCTTCCGGACTTTATACTTTTAAATAAAGAAAATTCTCAATTTACTAATAAATTAATAAGTGATCTCAGTGAAGGTAAACGGCTTGTGCTTTTAAAAGATACACGTATTGACTCAAGCTTTATTGCCCAAAACCCATCATTAATAGCTTATAAAAAGCTGCACACACAAGCTAATTTAAGAAAAGAAATTATGGATAGTAGTGCCCTCCTTAGCAAAGTAGTTCATGTTTTTGAGAAATTGCCAGTTCAAGCAATTGAGTTTTTCCAAAATGAGCACAGCGAGCTTTTTTTAAGGGTATTAAATCAGAAAGAATTAATAGAGGGATTAGCGGAAGAGACTAGAGTTGCTTTTGATAATGCTTTAGTACAGGGGCTTTCTGAAGATATATTTGTAAAAGCCTTGTTAAAAGATGAGAATAAGCAAGCAGCAATTGCTATAGTAACAAGTAAGAATGAGAAACTTCGTGAAGCATTCTGGGCCGCTGCTAGCGCTGTGCCTAAGCTAGTTGCGCAAGTAATAGAAGCTATTTTAGAAAATTCTACAGAGATTAATGAACATAAAGACATTATTAATAAATATTTGCAAACTTTTTCTTCAGACAAGAGCGCGATATCAGTTCGCAGTCATCAAAATATTGTAGCTATAACTGAGAAAGCTAGAGTTCTGGATTTGTCGGCACCCACAAAGCCAATAATTTCTCAAACTACCTCCTTAACTAAAGTAAGCTCACATAAAGAAACAATACCTATACGAGAAAAGAAAGAAGATATTAGTCAAATTAGTAGGGAAAGGATAACAACAGAAACATCTCAAAGTGAATTAAATAAGCGCGGTCTGAATAATGTAGCAATATCAGTTAGTGATTTTCACTATATTGAAGATATCTATCGATTTTTATCAGAACATAGAAATGTAAACATCAGTCATTTGATTAATGTTTTCAAACAATTACAAACTTCTAACTCAAAACTATTAGAGCTGGCTTATCAGCGAGCTTTCACAACGGATTATGCAATAAATACATTGCTCAACCAGATCAAGGAAAATTTACCAATAGAAGTTACCAAACCAGTAGTAGTGCCAGTCAAAAGCGCGCGGGAAGATAAGAGGAATTCAAAAAGAGAATTTCAGACTAATGGGCAAGATGAAGATTATTTAAAATTTAAAGAAGTTAGTGAAAAAATAGTAGAAGATACAACAAAAAGAATTAAAAAATACAAACAGCAGTCAATGTTGCAACAAAAAAAGGTAGACAAGAAATTAAGTAGAATTGATAAGCTTTTTAAAGACCTACAAGATCATGCTGAAAAAAATACAGCGGATAGAGCAAGGACAATTACTAAACAAGCAACAGCTGTTTTAGCTGGTTATCAAGCAATTAAGTGTCAGTATCTACTTTTGGAAGAGTTGACAAAAAATACATATCTTAATATTCAAAGTACTAAAAATAAGGGAGCTACCAAAGAAGAGCATTTAAATGAAATTGCTAGAACATATGGACTAACTTCAACAGATAAATTAAATACCAGCCTAAATTGCGTATTAAAGCAAGCTCAGACTTATTTACAGGAGGGTAAGTATCATTTAGCTGCAAATTATTATCAAGAAGTTATCAATGCTTGTCATGAGGATGAAAATATTGATTCCTCTATAAGATATAAAGCAACAGAGGCACTCATTTCTTTATTAATTCAAGAGCCAACTATACAAATCGAGTCTAATGTTTCTTCTGAGCAAAGTATTAAAAATTTATTTCAATCTTTTTTTAGTGAGTTTACGAATAAATTTATTAAGGATAAGGTCGCAAATTTTCCTCCTAAATGGCTTACCTCACCTGCAATTTTTAATGCCTTAAAAGAGAATCTTGAGAAAGATAATCCTAATGAAAAGTTAGTTGAATGGGTAGTTAAATGTAGTGAAAATAAACATGAAGATATAATAATTGAAAAAAATTTAGATAACCTTAGAAAAATTTTAGACACTAAAAGATTTATTATCCGTCATGAAGACAGTGGAGCAAATAGCGATGAGCAATCGGCTTTACTTAGAGAAATTTATGCTCGAGATCCAGATTTGTTGTCAGACAGCAGATTTAAATTTAACCTTGAAGCAGTAATGGCTACTACTAGTGAAAGTCTTGATATTTTACTTTTCTTTTTACGTAATACTCAACTTGCAAAAAATTTGCTTTCTGTGTCAAAAGAAAGTCAAGATATGCAGGAACTCTATGAGCTCGGTAAGAAAAATGAGCTTATCAAATTCGTATTAACTGTATGTTATCCTCATTTAACAGAACAAATTGATAAAGATGCATTTAATCAAACTATAATTATTACGCAAAGCGATAATTCTCTTAAATCTGAGGAAAAAGACGTACCAGGAAATAACAGCCACCAAGAAGATCCACCCTTAGCACCACCACCGCCGCCTGGACCGCCACCACCACCGCCACCGGGGCCACGACCGCTTAAAATCCCCAATAAGCCATCTGACGACACTAGTAAAGATAAGAGTATTTCTGGGCAGCCTACTGATTCTGATAAAAAGACATCGCCTACTGGCAATCCTATTGTTACTCTAAAAGACATTGCATCAGCAGGTAAAAGGTTAAAAGCACCAGACCTCTCAACAAGACAAAAACCAGTAGAGAAAGAATCTGGTAATAAAGCAAATGATATAGCCAATATGATTGCTGCTAGAAATGAGAAGCGTATTGGTACAGCATGGCAAGCAATGATGTTTACTAAGGAAAAACAATTTTCAACATGTGGTCAACTAATTCTTCAAGCTCTTATTAAATCGGCTAACACAGAAAATGACGTCCCAGCTGACATTAAGCGTGGTTTTGCTGATGTATATGATAAAGTTATGCGATGCCGAATTGAAGACATAACTGTTGAGCTTATATTAAAGGAAATTCAGTTGAACTCAGATTTAAAAGGAGAAATCACTCAAAGTAATGAATTACTTTCAAAGCTTGCTATGGAGCTTTGCGAAGTAATCAAATCTAAAAAGCCAACTGTAGTTGAAAAACCAAAACCTGTCCCCTCAAAACCTGTAGCTGTTAAAGAGCTAGCTATAAAGCCTGAAACTCAAGTTGAAAAAGGTATACTAGATAATAGTAGCGGCTTAAATTTAGGGACCTTTTTAGGTAATTTTGAGCAAATTGTAAAAATAAAAGCTCCAATAATAAACCTATATAATAGGTTTATTAGTATGCAGAAAGGAGAAGATAAAACGAGTGAGGAGGAGTTAGTAAAGGAACTTATTAAAATATTAGATGATAATATGCTTGCTAAAGTTAAGGACGAAATACAGGAGCTAAGTCAAAAAACAGAAGATCCAGGGCCCCCTTTAGAAAAGGTATTAGCAGATAAAGCTCATCAAATCTTTAACAAGATAAAAGAGGTTTATCAATCTTATTTACCTAAAAATCAAAGCACTACTTCTACTGGCGCACTCCTACGAGACATTAGGAAGAGGGCAAATCCTAACCAGTTGGCAGTATTTCAACTTCACAACTCTCAGAAAATCTATGATTTAGTGAGTGAAAGTCAAAAAGTATTTATTGAAGAAAATATTAAAGCAGCTTTAGGTAAAGATAATGAGGCATCTTTAAAGGAATTTGAGGCCAAAATATGGAGTGCGATAGAAAAAATTCAAAGAGGAAATCGTATTTCTAGAGATGTTTTACTTGGAAATTTATATGGTATTGCAGACAAACGTAATCGTGACAAGTTTACTGAAGATTTTGATAAATTCATATGGGCTCCCCTCAAAATCTATGCAAACTCTATAGGTAAACAATTGAATGTTGTGGATCAAATTGAACGAAAAGTTTCTAGCGCACCAGATAATAAAAGTATATACGCCGATAAGGTGTTTAATAGAGATGAATTAGAAAATGTTATTGAAAAAGATCAATTTATCAATCTTGGGTATCTACTTGCGGATAAAATAAATGCTATTAACTTAAACAAACCTGTATTTCGAGATGAATTATGGGACAAAATTAACCCTATAATGGTTATGCGTCAGGATAAAACGGAAGTTTTTGATAACCTTATTTGGGGATCTATTAAAGTTTATGCTGCAAAACATGGAAAATCTGAGTTAGTTCAAGAAAAAGATCCTTTAAGGGAAAAGATGAGCAACCAGAGGTTTTTTGGTAACAATAAACTAGAAGGAAGTAAACAAGAACCTAATAGCACTCTTGTAATAACTAATTCCTGATTATTAGATAACCCTGTAAACAAAAGCTTTAATAGCGATCGTAGGTTGGGCCAAATGGCCCAATATTTATTCCCCGTTCATATCTTAAGTCACTGTGGTTTTCCATTACTCTTGTCTCTTGATTGCATAAATTATTTAAAAAATTGATGCGAATTAGAATATTTCTAGTCAAATAATTTCAAAATCTTTCCACTCTGTTGGATTTTAAATTTATAGAATTCGTGCTGAATTGACAAAGGATTATTGGGTCGAAGGGCTCAACCTACACTTGCGTCTACTAGAAAACATTATAGTTTATAGTTTCCTGATTTTGTGCATAAAGGCTTTGATTTGCCATAATTTATTTTGAGTCTATCCTTAAATAAGGTAGCTAATAATCAAATTAACTATATTTAGGGAAAGGAGATGAAAAATGGATCATTTACATCAGGATCAAAACCGAGGAAAAATTAAACCCAATCTGGGAGGGTGGCAGGATACACCCGAGCATGAGCAAGTAGAGCCTTATTCAACAAAAAAATTACATCAGAAACAATTCAGCCAAAAGCCTTGGTTTAAACAAGCTAAACAGCGATTTATTGAGTTATTTCACGATAGCCGTGATAAGGTAAGTGATACTCAGCATGCTATTAAAGACTATTCTAATACAGCCATAGATAAATTTGTTGAAAGACCTATGCCTTATTTATTAGCAACTACTGCTATAGGATTTATACTCTCTTCTATGTTGCACCGAAACGAGGATAAAAAGGCTCATTTACATCACGAATCTCTGAAAGATCGCTTAATGAGAAATTTGCCTCACGAATCTTGGAAAGATCGTTTAGTGAAAAATTTACCTCATATGCCTTTCAGACAAAAACCTTTATTTAGCCGTGTTAAAGACCAATTTAATGAACTATTTTATGATAGCCGGGATAAAATTAGTGAGACTCAAGATACTATCAAAGACTATTCTGACACTGCCATGCAGAAAGTGAGTGAAAAACCTTTTCCTTTCTTATTAATGACTACGGGTTTAGGATTTTTGCTATCTTCTTTGTTACAACAAAAAAAAATAAAAGTAGTTCATTTATATAAAGAAAAAGACCACAACCGCATGAAACAAAATACCATGCAAAACAAGCCTAATGCTTCTCATCAAGAGCATGCTGGTCACCCTTCATTAGAAGACTTACCTAATAATATGCAATTTAGCGGAAGACCTACGACTTATTTATTAATAGCTGGTACTGTAGGGTTCTTGCTATCCTCTATGTTTTATCGTAAATAAAAACCAATTAAACTAAAAAAGATTAATTAAGAAAAATTAGCAAGCGTAGCAGCTGTCTTGAGCTAAAAACTCAGGACAGTTGATTTTGTTCAAAATTCCAAAAGTGATTCCTAAAATGTTTTTGAGCTTAGATTTATTGGTATTTAGAAATAGTTATGTACTGTTTTTATAGCGCTATTTGTACAATATTTGACCCTGGCATGACTTGGTCATGTAGTGCGTTAATAAACTCGCTTACAGTTTGAACTCTTTAACCAACAATATTATCTGCATAACCTGCTTTAATAAAAGCTCTAAGGCTTTTACCTAGTTCACCATCTCGCAAAGTAGGTAAATGATCTAGGAGTTCAGATGTCGGCTCCCTGTTTAGAGCTTTTTTAAGAGCCTTAACTGCTTTATCTTTCTGATCAAATGATTTTTTAAAACAAGTAAAAAAGCTACCATAGTATTGTTTAGTAATGCCGTTACTCTTAACATTGCTTCGCTTAGTTAGATAACTATCTAAAGTTTCTAAAATAGATGGTTTTGATTGCGTAGCTTCTGGTTTCGACACACCAAATAAAAGGCGAATATTACTATTATTGGCTTCAATGACTTCTTCTATTAACTTTAATTTCTGTTTAATTTTTGGATTATCCGATGAAAGTAAGCCCTGTCGGCGATAATAATCTTTACAAGCTAAAAATTCTTGTTGAAATATATCTTTTACCTCATTTACTTGCTTAAAGCTTATTTTGTCTTTTAATCCAACACAAAAAGAGCTAATACCAGGAATATCTTCGGCACTTGATTTTGATTCATTTCCTATCTTTTCTAAGGCTGCGAAAACAGCTTGCTTAAGGTGAGCTGCTAAGTTTTCCTTAATTGAGGAATCTCGCTTTAGAAAAGTTTTTTCAGCCTCAGCTAAATTACTTACTACTTCTTTTATACCTTCCTTATATTGCTCAGCATAAGTTACTAAATGCCTAGTTACAGAATCATTTTGGTACCTATTTTTTTCAATATATAATTTCAGCAATGAAGGGATTTGCTCTGGTAAGATAGGATCTGAACTAACTATTAAACCTTGTAATTGCTTAATAAGAGCGTTTATATCACTCTGAATAGGTGCGATTTCACCATTGAGGCTATTAGCATATTCTTGTAGTTTCTCAATTATTGGTGCGATTGCTTGACGAAGCCTTGGTTGACTAGCCCTAATGGTTCTATCAAATTCCTCCCTATGTCTGGTAGAATCATCGTTAGATAGATGGTGACATACCTTTTTATCTTTTTTATCGAGTTCGTCGGATTATAATACTGAGGAACGTCCTTAAGCTTGGGCATAAATATTTCCAAGTGCTCAACTAAATAACATATAGTAATTATACTTAACTTTTCTTAACAAAAGATTAAATTTAACCTCAGCAGATAATTATTTATTTCACTAAGTTTAGAGATATTTTTTGAGAACCTTCGCAACTACTGGCGTTGTTTCATATTTTAAGAGAAGTTGAGGTAATATTAAGAATAAATAAAAAAAGGTGGTGTTACGCACCTGAACGTTATAACTTCTATTCGTCGAAATAGAGGAGTTTAGCCATGACTAAAAAAGTCTATCGCGTTCGTAACTGGTCTGAGTATAACAAAGGATTGGTATCCCGTGGAAGCCTTGATGTATGGTTTAATGAAAATCAGATAAAAAGTAGCCAAAGTTCACATGGGAATCCGGTTTATTCGGATTTACTTATTGCTTGTGCGTTAACCCTAAGACAACTCTTTCATTTAACTTATCGAGCAACAGAGGGATTTTTAAGTTCTTTATTAACCCTTCATAAGTTAGCCATTAAAACGCCAGACTACAGCACCTTATGCCGCAGAGCCAAGATCTTAAAGATTGACTTAAACATTAAGCCAAAAGTAAGGCACGGCATATTCTAATCGACTCGACCGGTGTTCAAGTCCTTGGTCAAGGCGAGTGGAAGCGCTTAAAACACGGCAAGAGCCGCTGCTGTTTGGAAGAAATTACATCTAGCATTAGATGCAGGCACGCTTGATATCGTTTCCATGCATGTCACCGATAGTGTGCATCTTGATGGCAATCATTTACCAGGCTTGATAGCCCAAATCAAAGGGCCCATTAGAACAGAACTAATATCTTTAAATTTCTCCTAATTTCTTAAAATATTTGGGTATTAAATAAAAACATATTGACTTAATATTGATCAATATGGTATAAATTAATAACTTTTATTTTAATTGGTTAACGATTATGCCTACAGACAAAATTTCTATTAACGAGCCTAACCATCAAGAAACTCCTTTGGCTACAGAATTAAAAGAGCGTTCTACAACAAGCGCACCCATAGCTACAACTAGATTCCCTACTCAGGATAATTTAAGTAATCAAGATTTGGCCCATATGGTAAGTCGATTTAATCTATTTGGTGAAACGGTCTCTAAGGGCAAACAAGCTACTAGTGCACCGACTCAAACACCTACTGTATTAACTGGCTCTACACCACGAGTTTTTTTACATGGTGAAGAGCTTAAAGGTGACGTCCTAAAAACTTATGAAAGAAGAGTTATTGGTAAAGAAACAAAACACTTTGTCACCATTAATAATCAAGAAAGAGAGGTTTATACCTATGCTCAAAAAGCTAGCCATCAGCTATTTTTAAATAATAATGAAATTATTGATAAAGAAATCTTAAAAACCCATACAGTTGAAGGTCAGGCTAATAGAAAAAAACAACACTATGTTATAATCGGTGGTGTTAAAACATTAGTCTTATCTTTAAACCAATATAAATATCAAAAGGAACTTAATAGACAGGCAAGGCTCCGCCAACAATTTAGCTTTGTTAATTCACAACAGAATAAAAAAGATCAAAGAGAGGATAAAGCAGACGAATATCCTTTAATTAACGGAAGGCGGAAAAGAGAATTAAATAATTCATCCGGTTCAAGTCATAAACATATAAAAACACATCATCATTCTGGCATATTTTCATCAGATACAGATGTATCTGCGGATAATGATTTTTCCCATACAGACATGTCTCAAAAAATTTAATTTTATTTAGTCCCTGCCTAGGTATTTTTAGAAGCAGGGACTCTCTTGATATATTTATAGCTTCGCTTATATTGTGTAAAGACCCCGTTAAAGTTTTATGCGGTTTATCAATATGCACCCGAATTTGGGAAAGACCCAATTAGGGTTAGAGTGCTGTGTGCTTGATAAATGCCCCTCATAAACAGAAAAGACCCGTAAATAATTTATTTAAAACGGATTTAATGGTGGCCAGAGGTGGAATCGAACCACCGACACAAGGATTTTCAGTCCTAATTTAGCCGTTTTTAATACCTTTTCTTAACTTTTAAATTCCTTTATTTTTCCTTTAAAATCAAATACATTATGCATTATTTTAATTTTTTAACTTTTAATACATTTTAAATAATCTGTCTACATGGCGTCTACATGAGATTTTAGTTAAAGGTTTTTTAAAGGAAGTTTTATGGAAAATAATAAGGCAATCAAACTCACTAAATCGGTCATTGATAAAATCAAACCTAGTGAAGGAAAAGACCAAGTTTTCTATCGTGATGAACAATTAAAAGGCTTTGCATTGCGAGTAACCGGCAGCGGGGTAAAAAGCTTTATTGTAGAAACGCGCATTGCTAATAAAGTGAAACGCATCACACTAGGTAAATTTGGCCAGCTAACTGCCGAAGAAGCACGCAAGCAAGCAAAACATGTATTAGGCCAAATTGCGAAAGGGGATAATCCCATTGCTGAAAAGAAAGCAAATAAAATTAAATCTCTAACGCTGCAGCAAGTATTTAATGACTACCTTAGAGCGCGCAAAGATTTAAAGTCATTAACTATTAAAGATTATCAAAGCGTCTTAAAACAAGTTATTCCTGATTGGTTAGGTAAACCTCTAATTAATATCACCAGAGAAATGATTGCTAAACGCCATGCCCAATATGGGCAAACCAACAGTAAAGCGCGCGCAAATTACGCCATGCGCGTTTTACGCGCTGTTTTTAATTTTGCAGTCCATGAATATCAGCTTGAAGATGGCCAACCGATTATCGCCATTAATCCCGTTGAATACCTATCGCACACTCGCAGTTGGTACAGAGTAGATCGCAAAAATACCATGATTAAAAATCACGAGCTTGCTGCCTGGTATGAGGGTTTAACCAAACTCGGTGAGCAAGAGAGCTACCCACAAGCCATGATGTGGAAAGATTATTTCTTACTTATTCTTTTTACAGGCTTAAGACGTATGGAGGCAGCGTCATTATGCTGGCAGGACATTGACTTCAAAGCCAAAACATTTACAGTACAAGATACTAAAAATAGAGAAACGCATACGTTACCTCTAACTGATTTTCTTTATGACTTATTCTTAAGAAGAAAACAATTTAAAACGAATGAATTTGTATTCCCAGCACCTAGTAGAACAGGGCATGTTGTAGAACCAAGAAAAGCCATGCTCAAAGTAGCAGAGCTATCAGGTATTCCATTTACCATTCATGATTTAAGACGAACCTTTGCAACCATTGCTGAAAGCCTTGATTTGCCAGCTTATGCTTTAAAGCGCTTGCTGAATCATAAAATGACTAATGATGTAACAGCAGGGTATATCATGCGAGATGTGGAGCGGTTAAGGAAACCTATGCAGCGAATTACCGATCATTTGATTAGGAATATGGCAAGTCAATTAGATAGTTTAAAAGAGTTAATAATATAATAAATAGAACTACTTCCCCCAGGACTCTGCTCCTAGGGCACAGAGTTGCGTGTATAAGTTTGAGAGCTAACTGTAACCAAAGATGATCCTATATTATCCCGAAAATCCTATGTCATCCCGAAAATCCTATGTCATCCTGCGAACTCTATGTCATCCCCGCGCAGGCGGGGATCTATTCATCAATTAGCACTGAGGTTAATTTTTAGATAGATTCCCGCCTGCGCGGGAAAGACAATATAAAAGTGGCCGAAGTCGAGTTTAAGATTTAATAAGCAGAATTAACACCTTATTCCGAATTATCCAGGGTCTTATTCCGAAAAATCCAGATTTTTATATTTAAATATCAATAACTTAAAAATTAAAGTAACATAACAACCCTACATTAAGATTTCACATTATTAAGCATATTATTTCGAGGTGATTTTTAAATTTTATTTAAGCATTAAATAAAAATAGTGGGACAACTGGGACACTTGGGACAACCTTATAAACATTGAGCTAGAGCTGTCCCAGAATATTATTTTTTATTGGGACAAATGGGACAATTTATATAGAAAAATTGTCTTATTAGCATTGCGCTCTGCATTAGAGAAATTAATGCGAAATTACGATTTTAATAAACCTGAAGTCCCTTTAAATAAAAGACGTATATAAGATACGACGAATATATGTAGTTTTTTCAGCTGCGTTGGATTAGCTGCCTTAATAAGCTTTGTTGATTTTACTCCTAAAAAAATTTCTTACACGGGAATACTTCAATCACTTTTTCGTTTTTAATAATTGTATAAGCGAAAGTGATTTCTAAAGCGTTTTTAAGCTCAAATTTTATAATTTCCGCAGCAATACCTGTTTGGATATGATATTGCTCTATTACTTCTGGTAATAAAAAGATCAAATCTTGACTGCAGCTTGAAGGTTTATAAAGGATAAGGCTCTGAGTATTTAATGAAAGTTGCTTATTACCTGCGTCTATTTGCTCTTTAAGCCAGATTAGGAAGTTAGATAAAGGACTTTTAGTAAATTTCTTTTTCACATTGAGAACTGATGGTTGCTCTTGCTTAGAGTCTTGCAGTTTCATGCTAATTTTAGAAGAAAATGTAGCGTTATGTGAATTGTAATTATTATTCGCCTTCATATTATTGTCCTAATTCTTATATGTAAAATTCCTAATCAATACATTGATATTGAGTAAACCTATATTAAGGTGGTCATCTCGCTATTTTATACATAGTATTTGTACTACCTATAAATAGCTCTAATCACTAGCTTAACTATAGAGGATTGTATTTTTTCATATAATTTGAAGGTAATCATTCATCATTCAAATAATAAATATTTTTATAATAATCAATAGGTTATTATTAAATCTCATCATTTATAACTTTAATTTCTAAAGTTATAGAAGGTTGGTTGTAAAGTTAAAAGGGTAGTAATATTTTAAATGTAGCTCCTTGGTTTAGATTGCTTTTAAGTATGATTTTTCCATCCATTTTCTTTATCATTAAGAGAGCGTTACTCAAACCTAGGCCAATACCGGAGTATTTTGATGTTTCTGGTGATTCAATACAGGTAAATGGCTCAAATATTGATGCATGATATTTTTTATCAATACCGATTCCTGTATCTTTAATTGTTATAACTATCCATTCTTTCTGTTCAAATTCTTCGAAATTTAAACAAATAGTAACTCCACCAATACGAGTAAATTTAATAGCATTAGATACAATATTGAGTACGATTCGATGAATCACTAACCGATCAGCATTATAATAAATTGGTAAATTTGGATAATGGCTACTTATTACTAATTTTTTTTCTTCTGCTTTAGCAGAAACAAGTAGGATAACTTCATTAATTATAGATTTGATGTCTATAGTTTTAATAGACAATTTATATTGATTACTATCTAGTCTTGAATAATCTAAAACATCTTCTAATATATTCATTAGTTGTTCTGATGATTGAATAACTAATTGTTGTAATCTTTTTAATTTAGGATCTTCTATCCTCTTGTAAATTGAACGAGACATAGAATAAATCCCACTTGCAGGAGTCCTAAAATCATGAGACATTTTCATTAAGAAATCTGATTTAACTCGATTTGCTAATTGTAATTCAGTTACAGTATTCATAATAAATTTACATAATTTTTCTACTTCATAGATGCTGAATTTTTCATTTGTTATATAAAATTGATTAATATCTTCTACTTGTTTTTTTAAGTCAGAAATATCTACGTTATCAGTCTCAATAAAGCGATTAATAATATTTTCTAATTTAGAAAGTGTTGATGAAATTTTAGCTGATAAAAAATGACTTCCAATAATAACTAAAACTGAAATTGGAACAAGAGTAGATAAAAACCCCTTTGTGATCTGGTTATAAAGACTATATTCAGTAAAAAGATAATTCCAAGTAACAAATAAAAGTAATGATCCTAACCATAATATGAGGGACCATATAGTTAACTGTGATTGAAGGCTAGTCAAAGGCATTAGTTTTAATATTTTAGTTTTCTCTTCATTAAAGCTTAAATAGAATCCTAAGCAGATGATTAAAAGTCCTAGAACCCAGGTTGCCTCAAATGGACTTAAATAAGGAATAGATCCAGATATAACGCAATATCGAATTATAAAGTCTGAAGAAACAATGATTAAATAGCCAATAGTAATGAAACTAACAAGATGACTCTTTGATCTTGCTAAACAAATAGTTGCTAATGCAAAGCCAGCCGCTTCAAGAAGAGTGTCTATAAATTGGAATATTCCTACTGCTGAAAAATAACTAATTTTCCAAGGTACTCCAAATATAAACATTGTAAACATCAACAAAGATAGAATGATGTTTGGTGTATATAGTGTCTGCCTTTTATTTTCACCTTTTCTGTTTAAAATAATGATGTATGCCATTGCAAGAAACTGTAATAATAAAAACGAGGCAAATGGGATTTCAAAAAGCAGTATGGTAATTGTATTTTCATACTTAAAATCAAATAAATTTAGTAAAATATTATAAGTTAAATCTGAAGATAAAGAAGCTATAAATGAAATTGATAAAATTAAAAATAATCTTTTATAAATTTTTTCCTTAAATTGATTTTTTAATCTAAATGCTAATATTGATGCTAACGCATCGAAACTGGTTTCTCCTATTAAAGGAAAATAGGCTGAATAATGATCTAATAATGAGTTACTTTTAAAAATAAAATAAAGAGAAAGGAATATTAACCACCCTATTATAGGTTTAATAATAAAATGGTTAATATTTAAGAGTTTATCGTGAACTAGGGTGTTCATATTTTAGCAATGACACGAGCTGGTAAACCATCCATATCATTAATTTTCATTGGCATAATATAAATTTTACAGCGACCAACAGGTACATTTTTGAGTTCTAAACCTTCAACAATGAGGACATCTTTTAACAATAAAGATTTATGTACAGGTAGATCTTCTGACTCATATTTATCAACACTAATATAATCTATTCCTACAATTTTTACGCCCTTTCCTAACAGTTCTTCAGCAGCATCTGGTTCAATGTAAACATATTTATCAGTAAATGCTGAATTTTTTGAAATTTTAGAGTTTGCAGTTTTAAAAAAAACAAAATCATTTTTCATAATAGAGTGACTTGCAATAAGACTTTTTGTAACGGAAATTTCTTGATCAGGAACTTCAATGATTAAACCAGAGCCAATTAAGGTTTCGATTGGAAAATCACTACTTGTTTTTCCTCCTTTAATTACATGAGCAGGAAAGTCAATGTGAGTACCTGTATGATTTCCTAAGGACAGTTTATTTAAATGAAAATGAGATCCATCTTCTAAGGTGCTTACCTGTTCAGCTTGATAGCGTGGATCGCCTGGAAAAGTGACTAATTTTTCTGAAATATTAGCTGTAAGATCATAATATTTTTTTTGTTTTTTTAAAATTGGTTCATCATTATTTGTGCTTAAATTTTCTGATTTTGACAGCATTTTTACTCCATAAAATATCTTTAGATTCAGATGTAATTGATTTTTTATTGCAAACTTAATTTATCAGAGAAGTATGTAAGGAATCAGGATGAGCATTGTTAACTAATTTTAAAATAATATTGTTAACATTATCATCTTTTATTTTCTTAGCTATTCGTGATTTCAAATTTCTTACGTGAGATAACTCTACACATAAATCTAAGGCTATTTTATCGTCAGATTTACCTGAATTCGACTGAACAAACACTTCAAATTCTCTTTTTGTAAGTTTATTTAACCCAATAATATTTTTTGATTCTCTTAAATTGTTTAAGAGTGAAGGATCAAGATACGTTCCACCTTCAATAACATAGGATAAAGCTGTTAAAAAATTAATCTCAAAATAGGGCGAACCTTTGATTGCAATGGCATCAATATATTTATTATTAATAATTCTTTCGATAATAGAGGGTTCATTGTGTGCAGTTAATACAAAAATTTTAATGTCAGGATAATAGCTTTTAATTCGCTTCGATACTTCAAGCCCTGTCATATCCTGTAATTGAAAATCGAGAATAACTAAATCAGGTTTACATTTTTTAACAGATTCTATTCCATCACGGCCAAGATTATTTGTGCTGACAACGATAAACTTAGGATCGTCTATTAACTCAGTATTAAGCCATTCCCGATGTATTTCACTATCTTCAATAATACTAATTTTAAATCGACTATGCTCCGCACAGACTTCATTTTCCATAACTTGTAATCCTATAACAAGCGATTAATAGATTTCTCAAGCAGGGCATTTTAATTGAAATAATATTTGGACGCTAGGTAAGATTTTAATGATTTTAAGAATTTAGCAATACGGGGTTTACTAGATAAATAATATTTCTTAATTAACTTTAGAATTATCTCTAGATCACAATTTATTTTTGATTTCCATTATTTGTCGGCTAGGTCTTTAATTGTTGCAGCGTGTCGCTCTTTTAATTTAGCAATTGCATGAGCACGTTTTTTCTGTTTTGCTTTTTCAAGTTGTGCATTAGTAGGCGTACCAACTTTGCCAAGGATAAAGGGCTTATGTCCTTTGCGAGCAAAGCAAATTTGTTCACCATTGGCTATTTTTTCCATAATTTCACTCAAATGTTCGCGCATATAAGTGTAAGTTATAATTTGCATGACTTTCCCCACCCTCACTAGACTAATGGTTTTAACATTTTGTTATTTCCATAATGGTAAGATTAGCCGAATCCTAAGCTTAATTGTTACAATATTAGCTCCATAAAGAAGCTATTGGTACAGCAAAGAGGTTATCGCCGAAGGAGGTTGTATGATCCCCATCATATAATAAAATGCCCAATTTAAATTTTTTATCGGCAATTTCCTTTAATTTCCTTAAGCCAGTTAAATCAATTTGTTTAATGGTGGCAGTAGCCTTAACTTCAATTCCGATAATCTCATCAAAGCTATTTTCTATAAGAATATCCACTTCTACTTTGTCCTTATCTCGATAATGATAAAAATTTAATTTCTCATCGATAAAATTAGATTGTTTTTTTAACTCGTTAAATACAAATGTTTCTAGCAGCGAGCCAAAAATATCGGGATTAGTACGAATCTTATCTGAATTTATTCCACGTGCAGCACAGATAATACCTGTATCTGTAATGTGCAGTTTCGGTGTTTTAATTAATCTTTTATAGGCATTGGTATGCCATGCAGGCAAGTTTTCAATTAGAAATAATTGCTCTAACAGAGAAGTATATTTTTTTACGGTTTGCCGGTGCATCTCTAATTTACCACCAAGCTCTGTAAAGTTAATTAGGTTTCCAGAGTAAAGTGTTAAAGCTTTTAAAAGTTTAGTCATTTCACTGTGGTGTTCTATATGTCCTAAATCCTGTATATCCTTTTGAATTAAACTTAAGAGATAATTGTTATACCATGCTTGAATTCTAGGTTCATTTTCCCTTTGCACGGGTTCTGGAAAGCAGCCTGTAACGATTCTTTTAATTAAATAATCCCTAATTCTTATTTCTTTAGTGTTGGGTGCTTTTCCTTCCATAAGCTTAGATAAGAAGGTTGGTTTCCTATCTAATATTTCATATTCAGACAATGTGGTTAATGGAATCATTTCCATCCTTCCAGCTAGGGAATCAGATAAAGTAGGAAGTAATAATGCATTCGCTGAACCTGTTAAAAGAAAACGCCCAGCAGTACGATTTTCATCAATAGCTTGTTTTATAGAGACAAATATTTCGGGTAAACGTTGAACTTCATCTAGAACAATAGATTTATCTGCAGGAATATTGCGTATGAAACCTACCGGATCTAATTTTGCAAGATTTAACTGAGTCGTATCATCAAACGTTATATATTCCCAGGTTTCATTAATAACATCTTTAACAATAGTGGTTTTTCCAGATTGCCGAGGGCCCATAATATAAACGACAGGCGTATCAGATAGTGCATTGTAAATATTTGTTTTAATATAACGTTTAAACATATTCCCCTCGGCCAATTGATGGTTATAGTGCTGTCCAATTGATGGTCATGATGCCGTCCAATTGATGATTATAGTATCGTCCAATCGATGATTCAATAGCCGTCCAAATGATGATTGCCTGGCCGTCCAATTGATGGTTCTATATCAATTAAGGAGGTGTGGGATAAAAAATTTTTTCTTTAAAAACATTTATTAATGCAAATAAAATAGTAATGAAAAAACTTTTTCAGTAGCAAACAGTATCAAACAAGTCCATTTGTTATCACTACCCTGAAAGTGCTTGACGAGCTTTTAAGTTTCAAGCAATACTCGTTTCGAGCTTTAAACTTTTATAGGTTAACGGTTCTATAAAAGTCATGGAAAAAGAATTATCACCGACTTTTTCCCGCAAGGGAACCCGGCCGGACAGTCAACTGATATTCGTAAAGTAGGACGCAATACCGTCGGCATTAAGCTGAATGAATAATCAATTGCTGAGGTTTTCTATGAATCAAAAAGTATCACGTTTACAACGCTTAAATGAATTTGAATCTGCACCAAATTCTGCTCTGTTTAATCAACAAACGTTAGCAGCTGTTTTAAGTTGTTCTACTCAACTTTTAGAGCGCAATCGCTGGGCAGGCACCGGTATTCCCTATCTTAAAATTGGTCGCAAGGTTTTATATCGCAAAAGTGATGTCTTGGCTTTTCTGCAACAGCAACGAGTCTATTGTTCAACTAGTGATAAAGGGCGAAGCCTATCCTTAGTTAACGAATAAGTTCAATCAACATAGATTTTCGGTTCAAGAAAGGGATGATTTCTATTACAGAACTTATGCCTTTCCTGAACGCTGTTTGGAGAGAGAGTCATGACTCAAAATCAAATTATTAATATCAAAAATAAAGCCCGTAATTTCCCTGTCATTTATGAATATGCAGGTGGTTGTTTTAAGTTAACAGAGAAAGGCATCTCTTTTCTTGGCAAAGATAAAGATGGCAATGCAATGGCACCGCGCTGGATTTGTTCACCTCTGTATGTCATTGCTAAAACCCGAGATGCTAAAAGTGGTGATTGGGGCCGCTTATTGGAATGGCAAGATGACGACGGTGTGATACACCAATGGGCTATGCCGATATCGTTACTGCAAGGTGATTCTTCTGAAGTGAGACGAGAACTAGCTAACCTTGGCTTATCTATTTCACCGAGCAAAATTGCGCGAGATTTACTGGCTATTTATTTACAAGTGTGTCCCGTTGAAGCAAGAGCACGCTGTGTAGATAAGCTAGGTTGGTATGGTGAAACGTTTATCACAGCATTGCAAACAATAGGTAATTCATCAGAAAAAATTGTCTTTCAAAATAATAATGCGATTGAATCGGCATTGTCGGTGTCAGGTACCGTCGCAGAGTGGCGTGATTCCATCGGTGCGTTATCTGCTAGAAACTCACGGCTAGTTTTTGCTATCAGTGCTGCTTTTGCACCAACTTTAGCGGCGATTGCTGGTGAAGATTCTGGCGGTTTTAATTTTAGAGGCGCTTCATCTTGTGGCAAAAGTACAGTTTTAAAAGTGGCTGCTTCAGTTTGGGGTAATCCGCAAGCTTATTGTCGCTTGTGGCGAAGTACTGCTAATGGTCTTGAAGGGTTAGCTGCGCTTCACAATGATGGGCTGCTAATTTTAGATGAGTTAAGTCAAGTGGATCCCAAAGAAGCAGGCGAAGCTGCTTATTTACTGGCTAATGGTCAAGGAAAAACACGTGCTAATCGTCAGGGCATAGCTAAGCCCGTTTCTCAATGGACGTTGCTTTTTCTCTCAGCTGGTGAAGAATCACTCATGTCTTTAATGGCGAGAATTGGACAGCGAACTAATGTTGGTCAAGAAATTCGATTGGCTGATATTGAAGCAGATGCTGGGTTTCATATGGGTATTTTTGAGCATATTCATAATCAGCTTAGCCCTGTGACAATGGCTTTGTCTTTAAAAGAGTATGCTAGCAAATATTATGGCGCCGTTGGTATGGAGTGGCTAAGAAAAGTCGTGGCTAATCGGCAAACGATTGCAAGTACCATAACAAATAAATTAGCGGAATTTACCAGCAGTGTTGCTATGCCTGGTTCAACTGGCCAAATCATAAGAGTGGCTCGGCGTTTTGCGCTTGCTGCTATTGCCGGTGAGTTAGCGACTCAATATGGGTTAACAGGCTGGGAAGAAGGGCAGTCATTCTATGCGGCCCAAGTCTGCTTTCGAGCTTGGTTAGATGCGTTTGGCAGAGAAGGTAATCGGGAAGACAGAGTAATACTTGCGCAAGTACGAGCCTTTTTTGAATCGCATGGCGCTAGTCGCTTTGATAATGTAAGAACACCGAATAATGAACGCGTCATAAATCGTGCTGGATTTTATTCAACTGACGATGAAGGGTATCGTGTTTATATGGTGCTGACAGAAGTCTTTAAAAAAGAGTTATGTCTTGGCTTTGATCCTAAAATGGTTGTTCGAGTATTAATGGATGAAGGCTGGTTACAACCCTCAGCCGATGGATTACCTACTCATAAACCTAGAATTAGAGGCGTAGGTACACCCAGAGTCTATAAATTCACTGATAAAATCTGGGGTGGTGAATAAGTTAACCCTTGAAATTGTCCCATAAATTTTAACGTTTGGGACAAGTTGGGACAGCACGAGTCCAGTATTCATGCGCTGTCCCAAGTGTCCCAGTTGTCCCAGCCGATTTTACATCCTTAAGATACAACCATAAGGTATTACGCGATTTTATTCCCATCTCATATTGTATCAATAAGCAAGTTTTATAGTTACCATGCTCCGCCAGCAAGCTTGCATACATTTGTTGCGCATACAAATATCGCCAGCTTTTAGCGCTAGATAGGCGATGTTTGGCTAAAGCACTGCGCCATCTTAAGCGGATTTCTTCATAGGGTATTATTTTTATGAGGCTATCATGCCTGCCAGTTAACTGGTTAAAAAATTCTACAAGTAAGCGTTGAGTTGTTGTTCGATAAGGGATATGACGGTCGCTCGAGTTAAACGCAATATCTCTGGTAATCCAAAAATGATCATCTTGAACCTGGATGTGCGGTTTTATTGTAATGGCTTCACGAAAGGTTAAACCAAACTCAGTTTGCAATGCCATAATGATTCGAGCGTATGGATCAGTCATTGATTGCCAAATATCTGTTTTAACAATTAACTTGCGCTTTTTGCGTTTAATAGGACGCATTAAGTTAAGTGATTTGTTATCAATATTGTCAACAGAACACTCACACAGGGCCAAGAAACGACGAATGATTGTCATATAGCGCATGATTGTCACAGGATTAATATTGCACTTTTTCCAATAAGAAACTAGTTCGGTAATATGTTGCGTGTTTAGTGCCTGCCAGGTGGGTGGTACTAGCCGAATAGCAAATAAATCATCAATCATTTTATGAATGACATAAGCACGATGCTTGCGATAAAGGTATTTACCTCGTCTGTCTAATTTAATCTGCTGATTAGCGAATTGTCTCAATGATTGTGTACGCATAGTTCACCTGCAAAGGTATTTTAAATAAATGTTTGCCCTGAATGCTGTTTAGTGTTGGTCGAGCAGCTCACTCGCTAGTGAAACTCGGCAAAGCCGTAAAGCTCGAAGTAGGGGGCAAAGCAATCGTTATAAGGCAAACGATTTGGCCAAAACTAAGTTTTTTTGGTGGTTTTTCTCCTATTAATGTATGTGAAAAGGTTAGATAAAACGAAAGAGCTTTATCCGCCATCCATTTCATAGTGAACAATGATTTAGCTCTATCGAATGATAGAGTTCCTTTAAGGTTTCCCGACTAAACGTCCAACCATGAGGTTAGGGAATAAGCATGGTTTTAGTATAAGACGCCTAAGCGTTTCGCCGGATTTCCACCGGCTCATCAGTCATACTTCATTTAGAAAAGTAGCAAAGTGCAGATCTTGAGACAAGGGGTTTAGGAGCGATTTTTTGTCCTATCTTATTTGGTTCGTTAGGACAGAGGGTTTTCTAGGGCAGGTAGCAACTGGGTAGTTAATTTAAGAATTGCTGCGTCACTGCACGTTAATTGCAGTGACGCAGCATATAGGATCAGAATGTCTATAATGATCGATATGGTCTGTTATTCATAAGCTTGGATGCTGTTAAAAGGATTTGATATGGCTAATAGAATTTTATTAACTGGTGCTGGATTTACTCGTAATTTTGGGGCTCCTTTAGCTAATGAAATGGCTACACATATATTTAATTTGTTAAAGTGTCCTGAAGGAAAAAAACTTAAAAAAATTTTAAGGGAATATTCATATGATTATGAAAGCGCATATCAGGCTATTATCTCGGGAGAGTTTTCATTAGAAGAAAAATCAACAATGAAAACAGCATTAATTGAAGCTTACAACTATTTAGATAAAATTATTATTAATATAGGTAATGAACATATTCATACTATACATTCTATTGAAAAGGAATTAATTAAAGATCTACAAGTTAATTATAAGGGTTCAGGTTTTATATTTACTTTAAACCAAGATTTAATTATAGAAAGAAAATTTAACAATGGTACTATTAAATATAGGCTTCCTGCCGCATACACAAAATTTTTAAATTCCGATAATAGCATCAAAGATTTTGAAAATAACTTATATTCACAAAATAATGATTTACAGCAAATTGAAAAAGAAAGAAACCAATTTCTTACTCTACTGAAAAAAATTAAGAATGGAACTAATCATACCAACTTAATTGCTTATGTAAAACTTCATGGCTCAATGGACTGGCTCTCAGGTGAAAATAATCAACTAATGATTGTTGGTGGTAATAAAACTAAATATATCGATAAATTTCCGCTACTTAAATGGTATTATGAATTATTTAAATTTGAGATAAATAAAACTGACGCAAGGTTACTTATCATTGGGTATGGTTTTATGGATGAGCATATAAACTTGGCCATAAAAGTGGCAATTGAAGAGAATGCCCTTCAACTTTATATAATAAATCCTACTAAGCAAACAGATTTTGAAAAAGAGTTAAGCAATAAAAAATATGGGAAGGAAATTTTAGATGCTATAAAAGGCTACTATCCTTATGAGTTAAGTGTAATTTTCCCCAATGATTCATGCGATCCAATAACAGCTCAATGGATTAATATTAAAGAACAATTTTTTAATTAATTCTAATTGCATACCCAAATTTCAGCTCTACGCTATTTGAAGAAGATCCAAGCTATTTAATCTAGGTTAAGTTACGCTGTAATCTGTCTACATTGTGTCTACATGAAAAATTCTGAATTTCGAGGATTTTACGTAAGTACTTGATTCTAATGGTGGCCAGAGGTGGAATCGAACCACCGACACAAGGATTTTCAGTCCTTTGCTCTACCGACTGAGCTATCTGGCCCCAAGGGTTGCTATTAAACTCTGTTAATGAATTTGAGTCAAGTAGGAGGATTAAATTTTTTTACATATTTCTTTTTTTTAATCAATTAAGTTACGAAGTTGTTTACCCTTGTGGAATATAACCTGTCGGTTTGTCTGATCCTTCGCCAAAAAAGAATTTTTCCATTTCCTTAAATAAAAATTCTCGTGCTTTCGGATCAATTAAACTTAAACGGTATTCATTAATTAACATGGTTTGATGAGCCAGCCACATTTGCCATGCTCGTTTTGAAACTTGTTGATAAATACGCTCGCCAAGTTCGCCTGGAAAAGGTGCAGACTCTAGGCCTTCCAATTCTTCATTTAATTTTGCACATAAAATTTGTCTAGTCATAACAGCTCTATTCATTTAAGTGTGTAGAGGGGTAGTTTATCGAGCAAAAGGCTAAGAGGCAAAAATAAATTATTGGTTTTTTTATATAATTTAGTTAACAGAGAATAAAGAGCCTAGAAAAGGGCATAAAAAGGTAGCTTAATCAGATCACCACTAATCTAAACGGCATTGTACCTGTGCAAGCATAATATGCTGTGATAACAATTGTTCTTGCTCCTTTGTTAGCCCATCAAACTGCACTGCTGTCCTGTAACTATTGTTTGAATATTGGCTATAAACCACGACAGCATTGACGATAATGGGTACCATTTTAGGCTTGGTATAAATAACTAATTTTAATGCCGTGTGTTCTTTGATTTTAGTTTTAGAATAGAAAGCCATGCCACCTAAACTAATATTAACTTTATGTAGTGGGGTCTTGTCAGCAATAGATAAATGCCTCATTAAATAGTCAATTTTCGCATTTAATAAATTTAAATAATGCGCAATGGCAGGTTCCTTCATAGCAAGGGTTTGGGTTAATTTAGATAGTTCATAATCCAGGCTCTGAAAATAGCGCGTTGTTTCTAGGTAGCGTTGGCCACTTTGTCCTAGTAATTCGTCGGTCAGGGCCTTATCCGAACTAAAGTTCCCTGGCTCAATTATTTTATATTCAAAATAAATTTCATCATCTATACGAAAGTGTTGTCTACGTTCATGTACAGGCATAATTACTCCATCAATTCCATTTTAATAATAAAAAGAATTTTTAATCTCAAGATTATGAACTCCATGTCATTTAATTGCCTTAAATTAAATATAGTCAGAGATTTACCTATTAGTAAAATAAATGTAAAAAATTTAATTGCCTAAAGATTGGGTAAATTATGATGAATTTACTTCTCATACGTGGTAGTAGAGATATTAATATCTTTAATAGAGGGATATTTCTCGAGTTGTTCGGTAATTTCTTCAGCTACTTTATGATGTATTTTAGTAAAAACTAAAGTGACGTCATCGTAATCTAATGTTTTGTTGGGCTGTACAATTAGCTGGCCAACTTGGTTAATATTATCACCAATGATTTCTTTAAGCTTCTCCATAGACATAAGGCCATGTTCTATTTGAAAATTCAAAACACGCCGAGTTCTTTTTGCCTCAAACTTATCTTCTAATGGTTTAACAACAATTAAAATAATAAGAATAATGACAGTTGTAGCTATTGCAGCAAAATACATCCCGCCGCCTATAGCCAAGCCAATAGCAGCCACAATCCAAATGCTGGCTGCTGTTGTTAAACCATAGACCATATTATTACGTAGAATAATGGCTCCTGCGCCTAAAAAACCTATACCAGAGACCACTTGTGCTGCCATTCGTGAGGGATCAAGAACAATATGATTATTGGTAGGACTTAAAATATCAAAAAATCCGAAGGCAGAAATAATCATGATAAGGCACGAACCAACACAAACAAGCATATGCGTTCGCAGACCCATGGCCCAAGATAAGCGTTCTCTCTCTAAGCCTATGATACAACCAAGAAAAGCGGCTAAAAGTAAACGTAGAATTAATTCCAGTGACGAGAGCATAATTGTCCTAATGTTTGAATCTAAAACATCTGATTCTATTTTATAGCTTAAATAGCTTATCCTAATTAAGGATTTGCTTATAGAAGTTTGAAAATCAATAAATTTTTATACCTTGTTTAGTTAATTTTAACTACAATAGAATTTTATACTTTATATACTAGCAAATTATGTTTAAACCTTTAGCCCTTTATATTGGCTTACGCTACACCCGAGCAAAGAAAAAAAACCACTTTGTTTCCTTTATTTCTTTGAGTTCAATGCTTGGGATTGGGATTGGGGTTATGGTTTTAATTACGGTCCTTTCAGTAATGAATGGGTTTGATGAACAAATCCATAATCGTTTTTTTGGTATGGCGCCAGAAATTACGATAACCAGCCCTAATAATAAGATAAGTAACTGGCAAGCATTAGAAACGCAATTAGCTAATTTTCCCTCGGTGAAAGCAATTGCACCTTTTATAGGTGTACAAGGCTTAGTAACTCATGATGGTCAGGTTCTTCCCATTGTATTAACGGGTGTGTTACCTGATAAAGAACAGCAAGTTTCCCACCTTAAAGATAAGTTATTAGCAGGTGATATCTCTAATTTACAACATTTTGGCATTATTATTGGCCGGGGGCTTGCTGATAATTTAGGATTAATGATGGGTGATAAGGTCTCTATTATGATTCCACAGGCCACAGTAACACCTGCAGGGATGATACCTCGATTTAAGCGTTTTACCGTCGTCGGTGTCTTTTCAGCCGGAAGTGGTTTTAATTTTGATACGTCTATTGGCTTTGTAAACATAAGTGATGCCCAAAAATTATTGCAGATGGGAGAGGATGTTACCGGGTTAAAAATGAAAATTGACAATGTTTATCAAGCGCCTGAAATAACCAAACAGCTCAGTGATAAATTAGGTGAACAATATCAGGTAGCCAATTGGACTAACCAGTTTGGCGCTTTCTTTGAAGCAGTAAAAATGGAAAAAACCATGATGTTCCTTATTTTGTTGTTAATCATTGCGGTAGCTGCTTTTAATCTCGTTTCATCTTTAGTTATGGTTGTTAATGATAAACAGTCAGAAATTGCAATCCTGCGTACTGTGGGTGCCACGCCTAGCACTATTCTTTGGACTTTTATTGTGCAAGGGATGGTTGTAGGTGCAGTCGGTACTTTAATTGGTTTAGTAGGTGGTTTGATTTTAGCGAGTAATGCAACAGCGATAGTGAATGGGTTGCAGTCTCTTTTTCATATTCAAGTCCTCTCTTCAAGTATTTATTTTGTTGATTATTTACCCTCAAAAATTATGATTAAAGATCTAGTTCAGGTATGTTTATTGGCATTATTAATGAGTTTTATTGCCACTATCTATCCAGCATGGCGTGCCTCAAAAACTGTGATCGCGGAGGCATTGCATTATGAATAAGGCCATTTTAAATTGTGTCAACCTAAGCAAAACTTACCATGATGGTGTTAATACCGTTGAGGTTTTAAAAGAGATTAACTTAACAATTAATCAAGGTGATAGATTAGCGATTATTGGCCCTTCAGGCTCGGGAAAAAGTACCTTATTGCATTTGCTTGGTGGTCTCGATAATCCTAGCAGTGGCAAAGTTTTAATTCAGGATTCAACTTGGCAAGCATTAAGTGAGAAAGAACGATGTAAATTACGTAATAAGCAGCTTGGTTTTATTTACCAATTTCATCATTTATTACCGGAATTTACTGCAATTGAAAATGTGGCTATGTCATTACTTTTAGGTGATGCCACTATTGACAGTGCTCGCGAGCAAGCCATTACAATTTTAAATCAAGTAGGACTTAGCCATCGACTGGATCATAAACCAGCGCAATTATCAGGTGGTGAGCGACAACGGGTTGCAATAGCTCGTGCCTTAGTGCATAAACCTTTCTGCGTTCTTGCCGATGAGCCTACTGGTAATTTAGATCAAACAACAGCGCATAAGGTATTTGAATTAATGCTGAGTTTGAATAAAAATTTAAATACCGCTTTGGTAATTGTAACGCATGATCAACAGTTAGCTTCTAAAATGGATAAAATCCTTACAATTAAAGACGGTGTTTTAAGTTAATTTTTTGATAAATTTAGGGTTTTATATATCATTTAATAGGTTAAAACCCTAAGTAATCTTACTAAATATTAATTTTAAGGGTGTGCATTAAAGTAATTTTGTTGCACAAGCCCGCCATTAGGTAAATTAAATAAATTAAATTGTTCAGCCACACGTTGAAATACAACGTTTTCATTTGATTGAACGCGTGGAAAAAAATTAGCGTTCGAGTTTAAATCCATTTTTTTAACAATTAAATCAGTAGCCTGTATTATATCAGGATGTATATTGGCTTGATTTCCTCCTAGTAATTCCTCCACAGCCATATTGGCAGCATGATTAAAACCAAGAAAACGTAAAAATCGGACAAGTAGATGGTTAATAGGATCCATAATTACTTTTTTAACTAAGTTAAGAGAAATGAAATTTTATGCAATAAATAATTCGCAATTAAATTGGCCAGATAAATAAAAAATAATTCTGTGCTACTAGCTGTATAGTAATTATATTTTGATTAATATGAATAAAGTAACTAATTTTATTTTTATTCAGAACTCTATTCCATATTTAATTTTTGAGTTTTACAGAAGTTGCTTGATTTTCCCACTAAAAGCAGGAAAATCATTATAGTAATTTTAAAAATCTGCATGTCCGGGTGTGCGTGGAAACGGAATGGCATCTCGAACATTTGCTATGCCAGTTACATAAGTAATTAAACGCTCAAAGCCTAAACCAAAACCTGCATGGGGCACTGAGCCATAGCGTCTTAAATCTCTATACCACTGGTAATGATCTTTATCTAGGTGAGATTCGTCCATTCGCTTATCTAGTATTTCTAAACGCTCTTCACGTTGACTGCCGCCAATAATTTCTCCAATGCCTGGCGCTAATACATCCATAGCGGCTACAGTACGTCCATCTTCATTTAGACGCATATAAAAGCCTTTAATATCTTTAGGATAATCAGTAATGATGACAGGTTTTTTACATAAATCTTCAGCAAGGTAACGCTCATGCTCTGATTGTAAGTCTAGTCCCCAACGCACTGGATATTCAAAAGATTTTTTTGCCTTTTCTAATTGAGTAATGGCATCTGTGTAAGTCATTACTTCAAATTCCGATTCAATGATATTCTCTAAGCGTTCAATACAGCCTGGGGCTACAAATTGATTAAAAAAGCCCATATCATCTTGGCGTTCTTCTAAGACTGTTTTGCTTAAAAAGCGCAGCATCTCTTGGCTTAAGTCGCAAATTGTTTGTAAGTCAGCAAAAGCAATTTCAGGTTCAATCATCCAAAATTCGGCCAAATGACGACTGGTATTTGAATTTTCAGCGCGAAAGGTTGGGCCAAAAGTGTACACTTTAGACATGGCTAAACAATAAGCCTCAACGTTTAATTGACCTGAAACTGTTAAAAATGTTTCCCGGCCAAAGAAATCTTTAGAAAAATCAATGTCACCCTTTTCATTTTTGGGTAAATTGATTAAATCTAAGGTACTGACCCGAAATAATTCCCCTGCGCCTTCGCAGTCGCTTGCTGTTATAATAGGAGTATGAATCCAAAAAAATCCGCGCTCATGAAAGAAGCGGTGAATAGCTTGAGAAAGTGTATGCCTAATTCGCGTGACCGCACTAATAGTATTTGTTCTTGGGCGTAAATGAGCTACTTCTCGTAGAAATTCCAGGGTATGCTTCTTTGCTTGAATAGGATAGCGTTCAGGATCATCAACCCAGCCAATGACTTCAAGTGATTCTACTTGGATTTCAAAAGCCTGACCTTTACCATGCGAAGCAACTAGCTTGCCCGTCCCTTTCAGTGAGCAGCCAGTCGTTATTTTTAAAACATCTTCTTGATAATTTGATAACTGGGCAGGAACAACCAATTGAATGGGTGAAAAACATGACCCATCATGTAAGTTAATAAAAGATAATCCAGCCTTTGAATCACGTCTTGTTTTTACCCATCCTTGAACTGTTACTGTTTCATCAACGCTTATTTCACCTTCTAAACATTGTTTTACTGTATAGACATCTGTCATTATGTACTCCGAAATCAAATAGAGAGTAGTAGAATTGCTGTGATTTTATTAAAACAGCACAAAGGCTCTCAACGACAAAGAACTTTTACCTATCTTGTAATTGTAAGCTGTAAAAAAGTGGTTTTGTCATGAAGAAGAATAATACACTAAATAAAATCAAGAGGGGAACCTATGTACGTACAAGTTACATTGATTTTTGTAATATTTTTTACAGCTTTAAGTTATGCAGATACAGAGATAAAATTGTATAGACCTTTTGGAGACACCATAGCGCAAGAGCCTTTAGTCGTAAAAGAAACATATCCAGGTGATTGCTGGCAGCAATCACAGCGAATTAAACGTGAAGATGCTTGGCGATGTCAGGTGCAAAACAAAATATATGATCCCTGCTTTGTCAAACAATTTGGGTCTCATAAACAAGCCATTTGTCCTCAGTCGCCGTGGAATGGTGTAAGCGTACTTCTCAATTTACCGACTGCAGTTAATAATAGCCAGCATATTACTTTAGATGTTTCTAAAGCTTATCCTTGGGCCATTGAGTTAAGTACGGGTGAGAAGTGTCAGGCTTTAGATAGGGAAGAATTTTATGATAATATGCCAATACGCTACCATTGTAATAATCAAACAGAGCTTTTAGGTCATCTACAACGTTGTAAATCAACTTGGACTATATTACAACGTAATAAAAGCAATCAAATTGAGAAGGCTATCGTTACAAAAGCTTGGTTTTAGAGGGTTGGATATATGACATGCCAGCTTGACTATGGAATCCCGCACTAGCTAGATTCCGCGAACAAGTCGCGGAACGTAGGCGGTTGATGAAGTTAGTAGGGGTTTAAAAGAAGGCACGCGCGGGCAGAACAAATATTGCAAGCGATTTACTCTAAATACCCACGCTCAGCGGCTTGACCGCGGGATCCAGCCATTTAGTTAGAAACTCTGGATTCTGTATACAGGTTACAGAACGTAGGGATTGAAGGTAAGCCCTGTTGAGGTAGTATTGACAAAGGTTAAAAGAGCTTTATTAATTTTTGTTTGGTAACAGGCAATTATAATAAAGCTGACTTAAGAAATTATCGTATTTAAAAGGAGCTCTTTTGGACCAGTTAATTGCAAATACTCATCCAGAGTGGCATAAGATTTTAAAGAAAGCTCTAGCGTGTATGGATCAAACTTATCTAGAGCAGATACAAGACCAAACGGACTGGCTACCTGGATTAGATAAGTTATTTGCTGCATTTAAATGGCCCTTATCCAATATTCGTTATATTTTGTTAGGTGAGTCACCTTATCCACGTGCCCAATCAGCTAATGGATATGCCTTTTGGGATAATGCCGTTAAATCGCTTTGGAGTGCTAAAGGGTTAAGTAGAGAAGTTAATCGAGCAACATCCTTACGTAACTTTATCAAAATGCTGCTTCTTGCACATGGTGATTTAAAAGAAGATGATTTATCACAAAGTGCTATTGCCAGACTTAATAAGTCATCTTATTGTCAAACTGCAGAGCAATTATTCCTAAATATGCTTAATAAAGGTTTTCTATTATTAAATGCTACCTTAGTACTTAGCCAACCCGTACGACTACATGCAAAGCAATGGCGCCCCTTTATGGCAAGTATATTAAAGCAATTAGCTGCTTATAACCCTTCCATACAATTAATTTTATTCGGTTACTTTGCAGCACAAGTACCAGAAACAGCCCTATTTAAAGGCCTTACCTCAGAGCATCCCTATAATATAAGTTTTATTACTAATCCTGATGTAGTGGATTTTTTTCAACCTTTGGATTTATTAAGTTGCCATGAATAATCAAGATCAATCTTCAATAAATGAACATGAAGTAGCTAAATTCGCAAAGCTCTCTTTACAATGGTGGAATACCGAGGGTGATTTAAAAACGTTACATGATATTAATCCTACTCGCTTAGCTTTTATTAAGGATTATACTAAGCTTGCAAAGAAAAATATCTTAGATCTTGGTTGTGGCGGAGGTATTTTAAGTGAAGCCTTAGCACGAGAAGGTGCGTTAGTGACTGGCATTGATGCTGAGCACCAGGCCATTGAAGTTGCAAAAGAGCATGCAAGCATGAACCATTTAGATATTAACTACATTTGTATGCCTATTGAAGATTATGAAGCAACCCCGTTTGATATTATTACATGTATGGAAATGCTTGAGCATGTTTCTGAGCCATATTGGGTGATTAAGCATTGTGCCCGCTTATTAAAGCCTGGCGGACTGTTATTTTTATCCACCATTAATCGAACATTAAAAGCTTATGCTGCAGCGATTGTTGCAGCAGAGTATCTTTTAGGCTTATTACCTAAGCAAACTCATGACTATAGTAAATTCATCAAACCCGCTGAATTGGCCGCTATGCTTAGAGCAGAAGGGTTTGAAGTCATAACTATAAAAGGTATGACTTACAATCCTCTTATCCGTAGGGCAAGCTTACAAAATTCAGTAAGTGTTAATTATTTAATGTATTGCAGAAAGCTTTAAGAGGTACTGAAGTAATTAATTTTATAAAGCTTTATTTTCTTTTACTTTAGCTTGTGCATTATTCTTTTCTGCATAGCGCTGTTGATAGCGTTGATAAGCATATTTAGCTTGCTCGCTTGTTACTATATCAACTTCATTACCATATAAGTCAACTCGAGCGCTATTTGCTTTTTGACAGTTTAAATAAGCAGGCGACGAACTATAGTAACTTAATGCTTCCCTTAGTGCTTTTTTACTAAAGGGTGGGGAGTCTAGCCTGTCATAAAATTCAACAATTTCATCAAAAATACCAATTTGTAGCGGTTTCACTTGTTGACCTTTTTTAAAAAAAGCATTTGGAAAATGCTCAATGAGCCAGTTGATAATCATTTGCTTATCTTTTTTGACGCCTTCATGTTGATTCATAACGTTACTCTAAATAATAGTTAATGATGATATTAGCTTGTGAAATATCATCTTTATTTATGTTTAGTTTTGATCCCGTACAAATGCTTCACATCTTACGGAATGACGTTCGTTTAGCGACATGAAAGAGCTTTCATCTCTTTCATGTCGAACTCACGTTAATTAATGTAAAACAGTATACAAGTTTATGTTAAATTATAAACTATCCTAATCAAAATGTTTCACAAATTTTTAATTATTAGCCCTCTTTCCAAACAGCCATTGATGGCCAATTGTAGCGGAAAAAAGATCTATTTCTAAAAAGGCTAGTTTGTAAGTAAAATTAGATAGTCTAAGAGCCCTTTTTCCACCTGATCTGTTATAAATGGAATTAGTAAATTTCTTAAGTTGGCCCAAGAAATATCTCAATAGTTCGTGAGATAGTTAACATAATTTAGCTAAGATTATTTTTAATTTTTTATTAAGCTATTGATTAATAATAATTTTATTAAAAAAATAGTTTTTAAACTTATCATTTGTTTAATTTTTTGAGCTTGCTGTATAGTGAACCAGCTGCTAAGTTTTAAGCATGACTTCATAAGGAATTGAAGTCTACAGATGGATCTGGAATCATATGGATAATGATACTCAGGGATAGAGAACAGAACAGGATGTTCTGGTTGGAAGACTGCGAAAAAGCCAGGGAAAACCCTGGCTTTGTTTTTTAAACTAATACAAATCCTGAGTGAGATAAATAATATTTATCTGGATAATAAGCAAAAACAACTGAACCACCTTTAAGGGTATTGATAACTGGCTTTGCTAACGTTTTTGCTATAGATGGACAACCCCAGCTTCGACCTGCTTGACCTGCTTTTTTGATAAAGGATGGTTCTACATACCAAGCACCATGAATAACTACACGACGATTGTAGGCATTATCATTAATTCCCTTTTCTAATCCTTGTAGATTTAAAGATAAACCCTTAGAACCTATATACGTATCCCGAGTAACGTAAGTCCCTAAGCTTGTTTCTTTGCTAGACATTTTATTAGAAAAGTGATGGGGAACAGTGGTACCTGAGTTTTTACCATGTGCGACATAAGTATTGTATAGAAGTTTAGCCTGCTGTAAGTCAAAAACCCACATTCTTTGTTTCGAAGAAGGTAAAGAATAATCAATTACAGTTAATACAGGTTTTTTTACATTGGCGCTATTAGAGGCTTTTTGGTAGGCTGCTAGGGCTAATCTTAAAACTTTTTTGTTGAGTTCAGGCGCTTTTTGACTTAACTGTTGAACTTGTTGATTAATATCTGTAATCTTTTTAACTGCTACTGCGGTTTGCGTGATTGGTTTGCTGACTTCGGAGGGCGTTATAGGAGGTAAATTTGTTGTTGAAACGCTCGAAGAAAAAAAAGCGGCAGATAGTAGACTCAATATCGTATTCATAATTCCTCGTTTCTTTCTGATAAACCCAAAATCATGAGATGTAGCTCCTTAGTTATTTGTGGTTAAAAATAATTCACCGCGAGGCACGTTAGCATTGTTAATAGAACCATTTTTAACTTGGCTAACTTATAAGACAAACATCTGCAACTGCAGGGTTAAAAAGTTAAAACCAGAACCAAAAAATGTGGTAAATCTTACCACAAAGAGTGGTGATTATATTGGCAAGTGAATCAAATGTAAATTGATAAGACATACGATTAATCATTTATATAATTTTTTAATCAATTCAAAGACTTAAATTACGATGATTTTACTGCGTGGTTTATTATATAACAATTTGGTTTAAATTAAAACCAAATTGACTTATTTTTTTTAAATATTTAGTTTATTTTTAATTCTATTTGATCTAAATTAGTTCTAATTTTTTCTTTTTAGTTTGAAAAATAGACCAAAATATAAGTAGGTTATGGTATTTTTTTGATAAATTTAATTTCATTTAAATATTTTCTGAATTATCATCCCACCATATATATTTTGACCAATTTATTGGAGAAAGCTATGTTGGAAAGGTCTAATGGACATCTTCCTCAGGGTTGTCGCGCCCACATTAATAAAGCTTACCGAGCAGAGGAGCAAACGTTAGTTCGTGAACTAATTGATAAAGGAATTCTATCACCAGAAACAGTAAAAGCAATTCAAAATGATGCCATAAATCTAGTAGAAAAAGTGAGAGCTGAGCGAAAAAAAAGCACGGGCATCGATTCTTTTCTTACCGAATATGCTTTATCAAGTGAAGAGGGTATTGCGCTTATGTGCCTTGCTGAAGCATTATTGCGCGTACCTGATAATGCCACTATTGATAGCTTAATTAAAGATAAGTTAACTACGGCTGATTGGAAATCACATCGAGGCCAGAGTGATTCATTTTTTGTCAATGCAACGACTTGGGCGTTAATGCTCACAGGTAAAGTATTAACCCCTGAGCGAGCTGACTCTCTTTTAAGTAAAGCATTACTGACTTTACTTAATCGAAGCGGGGAAGGCGTCGTACGTAAAGCTGTAGAAAAAGCCATGCGTATTATGAGTAAGCAATTTGTTATGGGTAGGACAATTACTGAAGCCCTTTCTAGAGCTAAGAAAAATGAGTCAGTGGGTTACCGTTATTCTTATGATATGTTAGGAGAGGCGGCTCTTACGCAAGCTGATGCAGCTCGTTACTTTACTGCTTATAATAATGCAATTGAGGCGATTGGTAGTCGAGTTGATAGAAATGCTACGATTTATCAGCGCCCAGGTATTTCAATAAAATTGTCAGCGCTGCATCCGCGTTATCATGAAGCGCAACGTGATAGAGTATTAGACGAGCTATCACCTAAGCTTTTAGCGTTAGCTCAAGCTGCTTGTAAATATGATATTGCGTTGACTATTGATGCTGAAGAATCGGAAAGATTGGACTTATCGCTTGATGTTATAGAAAGTGTATTTAGTAACCCAAGCCTAGATGGCTGGCAGGGTTTTGGCATTGCTGTACAATCTTATCAAAAACGTGCTTTTTTCTTATTAGATTGGATAGCAGAATTAGCTAGAAAAAATTATCGCCGGATTATGGTAAGGCTCATTAAGGGTGCTTATTGGGATAGTGAAATCAAAAAAACGCAAATGCAGGGTTTGACTGATTACCCGGTATTTACTCGAAAAGTGTTTACCGATGTTTCATTTCAAGCTTGTGCAAAAAAGATATTAACTATGACGGATGCTATTTATCCGCAATTTGCAACGCATAATGCTTACTCAGTAGCAATGATTTTAAATATTGCTGGTAATTATCGTGATTTTGAATTTCAATGCTTGCATGGTATGGGTAAGGAGCTGTATGAGCAAATTGTACCTGCTAATCGGTTAGGAATTCCATGCCGAATTTATGCGCCAGTAGGAAGTCACGAAGATTTATTACCTTATCTCGTGCGTCGTTTGTTAGAAAATGGCGCCAATTCTTCTTTTGTAAACCGGATTGTCGATGAAAAAGCGCCTATTGCTTCATTGGTTGAAGATCCAGTTGAAAGAGCTAGTTTATTAATTAATAAACCCAATCCTAATATTCCTGCACCTAATAATTTATTTATGCCCGAGCGCCAAAACTCACTAGGATTTGACTTTAGTGATAGAGAAGCTGTAAATCAGTTAAAATTATTATATGAGCGAATGGATTTTAATCATTGGGAAGCAGGGCCATTATTAGCTAATAAGGTAGATAAGCAAGTTGAATATAGTGTGACGTCTCCTCAAAACCAAAAAAAACCTATAGGCCGAACGGCAGATGCTACTCTAAATGATATTCAAGCTGCTTTAAGCAGTGCTGAAAAAGCATTTATGCATTGGAACATAAAACCCGTTCAAGAGCGTGCTGCTATTTTATTATGTATTGCTGATTTATTTGAAGAAAATAAGCCGGTATTGATGGCCATGCTTTGTAAAGAGGCAGGTAAAACTTGGGCTGATAGTTTAGCAGAAGTTCGCGAAGCAATTGATTTTTGTCGATATTATGCAGCAGAAGCTACTAAATTAATGGGCAAACCTCAGCGATTACAAGGTTATACTGGTGAGTTAAATGAGCTTTCATTACATGGCCGTGGAACAGCATTATGTATAAGCCCGTGGAATTTCCCATTAGCAATTTTTACCGGACAAATCGTTGCAGCCCTTGTAACAGGGAATACTGTCATTGCTAAACCTGCTGAGCAAACACCGCTTATCGCAGCTTATGCTGTTAAACTTATGCGTCAAGCTGGTATTCCTAATGATGTTTTACAACTATTGCCTGGACCTGGTGAAGTGATAGGTTCTGCGTTAGTTAATGATTTGCGTATTAAAGCAATTTTGTTTACAGGTTCAAACCAAACAGCAGATATTATAAATCAGACCTTAGCTTCTCGTGGGGGTGAAATTATTCCGTTTATTGCAGAAACGGGTGGTCAAAATGCCATGATTGTTGATTCATCAGCCTTATTAGAACAAGTTGTGGTTGATACAATTAATTCTGCCTTTGGCAGTGCTGGTCAACGTTGTTCTGCTTTACGCGTTTTGTATGTGCAGGATGAAATTTATCCTCGTTTGATCACTTTATTAAAAGGCGCAATGGCAGAACTTAAAATCGGCGATCCGCAATGGCTTGTTACAGATATTGGTCCGGTTATTGATCGAGAAGCACTCGCAGCTTTAAAAGATCATGTGCACAGTATGAAACAACAATATGAAATTATTTATCAATGCACTTTGCCCGAAGAGTGCGCTGACGGCTATTTTATGCCACCAACGACTATCGCTATTGATTCTATTAAAGCATTAAAAAAAGAAGTATTTGGACCAATCTTGCATGTCGTGCGTTACAAGCGCAAAGATTTGGATAATGTTATTCAAGACATTAATAATACCGGTTATGGGCTAACCCTAGGTATTCATAGTCGTATAAATCATCAGGTCGAATATATTCGCAACCGTATTCGTGCAGGTAACTGTTATGTTAACCGCAATATGATAGGTGCTGTAGTTGGTTTACAGCCTTTTGGGGGCGAAGGCTTATCAGGCACGGGCCCTAAAGCAGGAGGTCCTTATTATTTATTACGTTTATGTCATGAACGAACTTATACCGTAGATACAACAGCCGCTGGTGGTAATGCTAGCTTGATGTCTTTACCAGAAAATTAAATTGTACTTTTTTAGGATAATTTATATGAAAAAATTGTTCTAAATTAAGCATTGCCCTGTATGCCTCAGACTATCCGAGGCACATAGGCCATGAAGACTATTGTTGACATATCTTAGGACATGAAAGGAGAGGTTAAACTACTATTTGATGAAGCTGGTTGAGTGGCAAGATTTAATTTATAAATAGCAAATTCTCTAAGTTTTTGATAAGCTTCTTGCATGATTTCTACTGTGATCTGTTTTTCGCACCCATAACCTGTCCAAAATTTAGTTAAGTTTTTATGCATATTTTTGGCAAATTCCGGGTATTCGCTATCAGGATAAACCCCACCTGCTGATTCCGGTAGCACTAAATTCCAAACTGCTATTCCTGCAACCAGTTTATCATCAAAGTTTGAGGGTGTAGTCAATCCAAGATCTTTATAGGCTTTATTTATAGCTTTATTTGCATATTTTGCAACTACAGTCTTATCAAAAAGATTATGATTTTCATCTCCTGCTAACTCATGAAAGGTATGGCATGATGCTTCGAAAACTAAATAAGGTAAGCTTATTAAGCTTTTGTCAGTAGGAATTCCTAAAAGGGAACGGAACTTCTTTCTTTCTTCGACAACCAATGCTGACATATCATCGCTACCATAATTAATATAAACAGACATTTTCCATCTGCTTGCAAGTTTACCTAGTGTGTTAGCAGCAGTTGGCTCAAAAAAACTTTTCATAATTTACTCATATTGCTAGAAAAATATACTAAAATTTTAACAAACTTAGCTTAAGGATATCTTAATAGGCCTGGTAGGTAACAGTTTTAATAGAGGCAATAAGATTATAGCTATTATAAAGTAGTTTTAAATTAAATAGCTCGGTAAATTTTCTCAGCTTTTTATAGGCCTTTCATCAGTATCTTCTTTAGGATCGGGCTGTTGATTATTTTTTTCTTCCAAATTTTGAGATGCGAAAAATAACTTATGAGATTTTTTATTTGGATTTTTCTTACACGTTGAGCTCTTTTTTTCAAGAATCATACGTTTAATCTCTTCTGAAGAGGTATGATGATATTTTAATGTTGATTTCCTTGTACTTTGACTTTCTTCTAGTCGCTTTTGTATAGTTGGAAAATCTACTAAAGGTTTAGGTATTCGAACTGTATCTTTTCGTGCAAACCAAGGTTGATTAGCTTTAGAATTGGGCGTATTATTTTCTTGTAATTTTCTTCGTTTTAGCTCGCTCTCTACTCTAAAGAGATTGTTAAAACTATCAGGAGTGTTAGACGGTGTTGTAAAAGACTGAGAATCTAAAAATGCAATTAATCCTTCAACTGAAGTAATTGAATATTCACTTTGTAAGGGCGTATTTTGGCGGGTTGGCTCTAATAATTCTGTATCAATAGTAAATTGTGTGCTTATGTTCCTTTCTTCTAAGTTTATAGGTTTTGTAGGCTGGCTTTGAGGAAATCTTTGAGACGCAGAACTAGGGTGATATAAAGTAGGTTGGAATGAGAGGGAGATTTCAGTAGCATCTTTCCTTTTCTTAGGGTTCTCCTTAGGTCCTTCTATTCCAAAATTAGAAATCATATCCTGCAGAGGATTCTCTGTAGGTGTTTTTTGCTCTGTCTTTTTGTTTTGTGGCATATTTACCTTAAAGTTGAAACTCATTTCCAAATAGGGCTTAGTTGTCGAAATAGTTTTAGTTGATTTTTCTGGCAGAGAGTCTGAAGAGTTTGTCTGGTTTGGCCTATACATAAAGGTTATTTAAGTAAACATCTATACAATAATTGTACAATTTAATAGAAATATAATCAACCGTTTAAATAAAGTTGGCCTAGATAAACCTCTGTTATTAAATAATCTTAATCATTATAAGGTTTTTTTGCCCACCACCAAGGAATAGCAACAAACACAATAAGGCCAATAATTAAAAAAGCTTCAAAAAAGGCTACATTGCCAATAGGAATTTGTGTTGGTGGAACAAAACCTATTAACATGGCTAAAATACAACACATTATTCCAGTTAAAGAAATTATCCACATCAACAGATTGCCACCGGGAACTTTATAAACGCGAGGTAGATCAGGTTGACTGTAACGTAACTTAATAGCAGCAGCGAACATAAAAATATAAACTAATAAGGCCATTTGGGCACATAAATCACTCAGTAGCCAATAGGCGGCATTAATTGAATCAAACAAAATGAATACACTCGTTAGTAAGGTAAAGATAATGCTTTGAATAATTAGAATAGGAGCAGGGGAGCCATATTGATTAACCTTGGCAAATACAGGTGGTAGAGAGCCATCCCGAGCTGCAATCAACAGGCCTTTAGTTGGGCCAATAATCCAAGCAGAAACGCCACTTAAACCGCCAAGGATGATTAACAAGGCGATGATAAAGGTCATCCAGGTCATATTATAATTACTAAAGAAAATAGCAAATGCATCAATTAGGCCAGAAACCACGCTAAGCTTAGCATTAGGAACGACAACGACAATGGCAAGCGAGCTTAAAACAAGTGTTAGGAATATAATACAAATTGAATAAAGAATAGCTCTCGGGTAGTCTCGTTGTGGATTTTTAACTTCTTCTGCATGGACTGCAGACATTTCAACCCCAATTAAACCAAATAAAACAGCTGCAAAAAGAGATAAATTACCTAAATTGCTAAAGTCTGGTAACCATGAACTAGACCAATCAACTGCACTAGGTCGGCCTTGAGCTAACCAGATAATACCGAGCCCAATGATAAGGAGCATAGGTAATATTGTTCCAAAGATAGCGCCTATAGTACTTACCCAGCTAGATAAGCGCATACCGAAGCAATTTAAAAACGTAAATAACCAAAACAGGCCTATTGTAGTAGTTAAGAGGTACATTTTATTATTAGCAAGTTCAGGCGCAAAAAGATAGGAAAAGGTAGCAGCAATAAAGGCTAAAATAGTTGGATACCACACAACATTATAAATCCATTGCAGCCAAATTGTAATAAAACCAGCACGTTGACCAAATGCCTCTCGTACCCATACATAAATCCCGCCTGTTCTTGGATAAGCAGTTGCTAATTCAGCGGCAACTAGAGCAATGGGAATAAAGAAAGTTATTGCGGCAACTATATAGTAAGTAATTAAAGGAAGACCTAGTTTTGCACTCATCGGTAGCGTCCGTAGGCTATCTACAGCAATAACGTTAATCATGACTAGTGAAAAAACAGAGAGTACTTTTTTGGAAGAGTGCATGCAAAATCCTTGGGTACAGCTAATATTAATCGGTCTTTACATAAATAATTTACTAGCCTTCTTTCAAAAAGCCTACTACAACACTAATTTCAAGGTAGGGCAGTATACGTTCCGCATATATTTAATATACAGTGGCTCTATATCTTCATGCTAAATGCAGTAGAGGATTTGAAGAACACCTATTATTTATTCACAGTTAATAGCTACAGGCCAAGGACTTAACTTAGCTTGTAGCTGCGCAGGCGCAACTTTAATACAGATTAAACAAACAGTACAGTAATTAACGTAATTTTGACACAAAAGAGGCAAAGTCTCTTTGTGTCGCTAAACGAACGTTATCCCGTAAAATGCAACGCATTTATACGGGATCTAGAGTAAAATAAACAAAATTGACATAAAAGTGTATAATATTTCTTATGTCAGATTCACCTTAATCAACTTAAATTACGTAGTACATATTGTAATATTCCACCATGGCGATAATACTCAAGCTCATTAGCTGTATCAATACGACATAATACTGGCACAGCGTCCTCTTGACCATTGGTTCGCTTAATTAACATGGTTAATTGTGCACCCGGTTGTAATGTATCATCAACTTCAATGCTAATCTGTTCTGTACCGTTTAATTCTAATGTCTTTCGGGTAGTGCCTTCTAAGAATTGTAATGGTAGAACACCCATTCCGATAAGATTTGAACGATGGATTCGCTCAAAACTTTCAGTAATAACAGCTTTAACACCTAAAAGATTAGTTCCTTTTGCTGCCCAATCACGAGAAGAGCCTGTTCCATATTCTTTACCAGCAATAATGACTAATTGCTGATTTTTTGCCTGATATAACATAGCTGCATCATAAATACTTAAGGTACTATCTGAAGGAATATGACGAGTAAATCCACCTTCAACGCCTGGAACCATTTCATTGCGAATCCGAATATTGGCAAAAGTTCCGCGCATCATGACTTCATGATTACCTCGTCTTGAACCATACGAATTAAAATCAGCTTCTTCTACCCCTTTAGATTTTAAATATAAGCCAGCAGGTGAATTAGCTTTAATAGATCCCGCTGGTGAAATATGATCTGTGGTAATAGAATCACCTAATAATGCTAGAATAAATGCATCTGCAATAGGTTTGATAGGTTCTGGCTTTGGTGAGAGGTTTTCGAAAAAGGGTGGATGTTGAATATAGGTAGAATTTGTATCCCATTTATAGGTAATGCCACTATTTACTTTAATAGCTTGCCACTGTTCATCACCTTGAAATACTTCAGCATATTCTTTTCTAAACATGGCACCGTTTAATTTAGCTACTTCACTAGCAACTTCTTGATTAGAAGGCCAAATATCTTTTAAGAAAATGTCATTACCTGAGCTATCTTGACCAATAGGTTCTTTACTTAAATCCTTAGTGGTGGTACCACATAATGCGTAAGCCACAACCAGCGGAGGAGAAGCTAGCCAATTGGCCCGAACTTGAGGATGAACACGGCCTTCAAAATTGCGGTTACCTGAAAGGACAGCGCTTACGACTAAATCATGGCTATTAATGGTTTCAGCAATAGGTTCATCTAAGGGACCAGAATTGCCAATACAGGTTGTACAACCATAACCGACTAAGTTGAATCCTAATTCATCAAGGTAAGTTTGCAAATTGGCCTGTCTTAAATAATCGGTAACTACTTTTGAGCCTGGTGCTAAAGATGATTTAACCCAAGGCTTACGCTTTAAACCTTTTTCTACAGCTTTTTTAGCAACAAGTCCTGCGGCCATCATAACACTGGGGTTAGATGTATTAGTACAGCTAGTAATGGCAGCAATAACAACATGGCCATGTTGTAGTGAACAGTCCGTATCTTTAACTGGAAACTCAACTTCTTTTTCGATTTCTTTACCAGCTTCTTGTAAAAAAAGATTAAATTCTTGCGGTAGTGTGGTTAAATTAACTTTGTCTTGTGGACGTTTTGGCCCAGCTAATGAAGGCTCAACTGTTGCTAAATCAAGTTCCAGGGTATCTGTAAAAACAGGATCTTCTGCTTGCTCGCTATACCACATGCCTTGTTCTTTACAATAAGCTTCGACAAGTGCAATTGTATTTTCATCGCGCCCACTTAATTTAAGGTAATTGAGTGTTTCTTGATCTACGGGGAAAAAACCACAAGTTGCGCCATATTCTGGTGCCATATTCGAAATGGTTGCTCGATCGGCTAAAGGCAGCGCTGCTAAACCTGAGCCATAAAATTCAACAAATTTGCCAACCACACCTTTTTTACGCAACATTTGAGTGACAGTTAACACCAAGTCAGTTGCAGTAATTCCTTCTTTTAACTTACCAATTAATTTAAATCCGATGACTTCTGGAATTAACATAGAAACGGGCTGGCCTAACATAGCAGCTTCAGCCTCAATACCGCCTACGCCCCAGCCAAGGACACCTAATCCATTAATCATAGTGGTATGCGAATCGGTACCTACTAACGTATCTGGATAAGCGTAAAGCCGGCCATTATCTTCACTACTCCAAACAGTTTTACCTAAATACTCTAAATTAACCTGATGGCAGATGCCGGTACCAGGTGGTACGACTTGAAAATTAGCAAAGGACTGCTGGCCCCAGCGTAGAAATTCATAACGTTCTTTGTTACGTTTAATTTCAATTTCTGTATTAACTTTTAACGCATCCTTACTTGCATAACGATCAACCATGACTGAGTGATCAATCACTAGATCAACAGGCGATAAAGGTGATATTTTCGTAGCATCACCGCCTATTTTTTGCAGTGCAGAACGCATTGCAGCTAAATCAACTACTGCGGGTACGCCTGTAAAATCTTGCATTAATACCCGAGCTGGACGATAAGCAATTTCATGTTGAGAAGCTTTAGTATGAATCCAATGAGCAAGTGCCTTAATATCATCCGTAGTAACAGTATTATTATCCTCAAACCGTAATAGATTTTCTAATAAAACTTTAAGAGAATAGGGTAGACGGCTTATACCAGGAAAATGGCTTGCTTCAGCTTTTTTCAGGCTAAAGTAATAGTAAGTTTTATCATTAACTTGTAATTGAGATTGTGTTGATAGGCTATCATGACCTACTTTCATACATCTGCTCCTGAATTAAAAAAGCTAATAATAGCTGAAAACTAACAAATTTTCATGTATGAAATATGCCTGTTTCAAGGTATAGCGCCGCCCACTAAGTTTTAGACAAGACGTAAGCGTTTCGAGGAGCGGCGTTTACGTAACATAGGAGCACCGGAGAAACGTTTACAACGCCACAATAAAGTAAAAACGCAGGTTAGGTAAGAACTCTAATGAACCATGACCGCCTGCTCTTCCCTTATATCTCTGATATCTTTTAATTCTGATTGTGAGAGATCGGTATGGACTGCAGCTTTAAAGAGGTCTACTTCTGCTTTAAATGCGTTAATTTGTTTGGGTAATGTTTCAGATACTAAGTAAAATAAACTGGGCATAAGCGCAGTAAAAGCAATGCTTAAACCGATGATGCCAAGAACAGGGCAGCCAACACTTAAAACTATGCTACTTAAGATAAGCGCGCTTAAACCAAAAATGGCGCCACCAAGCGCGAGATTATTTACTTGATTATTAATATATGTGTCTTTTTGATTATGGAAATAGTTATCTAGGGGAACTAAGCGGTAGTCAGAAGAAGTATAATATTTAAATAAGTATTTATTAGCATGTTTATTATCAACAAGACACGACTCTAATATCTGAGCAAAATGCAGATAAGAATGGATTAATTTATTTTGCCTACTAGAGTCATCAGCTGCGTAAATTTCTCTTAAAAAGGCATCTCTTTTTTGTTTAATTAATTGCATTAATAGCAATGAATTTTCAGATCTATTAAGGTCCTCTATCTCATTTAAAATAGCTTGAATTTTATTATCTGGAAGTTCGATACTAATGAATTTTTTCTCATTCATTTCTGTAAAAAAATTAAGTTTAGGCATATCAGATTCCTGTTCAATTAAAAATTGACGAGAATTGCCAGTTAGGCAACTATACAATTTATTTATAATGATTATTAACCAATCAAAATTTATTACCTTGTCCCATTAAAAGATCCGATAATAAGTTAATTAATTTGGTTATAAGAGATAGCGCTATTGTCTTAATTTAATCAACATTGATAAGACTAGCATTGGCAATTTAAAATTAAACTGGTTTTACATTTAAGAAATAAATTTTAACTTCTAGAATAAAAGAAGGGCTTATTTTGAAAAGAAAAGTTACTGGTTTATTGTATTTATATCTTTACTTATTTAATCATTAAGCGTGGAAATTCAGTAACTTTTCAAATTTAGAATTTAATTATCTATTTAAAGCTTCCTTAGTAGCATCGTGTAGCACAGATCAGTCGATTCCACCGGTTAACAAAGCAGCGTTTTTGGCAGCCATAGAAAGGACCTGTATTGATGAAGCGATAGCCTGGTCCATACCAACCTGGTCTATAACCCCAACCTGGTCCGTAACCACCCCAACCGATCGGCGCAAAGCCAATTCCACCATATCCAAATCCACGTCTCCAACCATGATGACCCCAGCCATAACCGCCCCACCCATGACCATGCCAAGCCAGTTGCATCGGTTTTGCTGATACATTAACTGTTTCGGCATTAGCTCTATCACTTACTGTTGCAGCAAGTAAGAAGGATGAGATAATAAGACTAGGTAACAGACTAATTTGTTTAATTGCTGAAGTAGCCATATGTCGACCCTCCAATGGTTTTTACAGTATAAATTATAGACAATTTATTTAAATATCATGCATTATTTGCTGCGTATTTAATGATAAAAAATAGATAATTTTTAAACTGATTGTGTCAGTTAAATATACTATTGAATTAATTTTCAATTGGTTATGAATAAATACAGGTGTAAGTGAATGATAAATTTTAGAACATTAACAGTAAGCGACTTTTTACGTACCTATTGGCAGAAAAAACCACTGGTTTTAGAAAATGCAATACCTGATTTTAATCAACCATTGTTAGCCGATGAATTAGCAGGTTTAGCCATGGAAGATGAAATAGAAAGTCGCTTAGTTCGCGAAACACCAAAAAATCCACCTTATTGGTTACTACAGCGTGGGCCTTTTACAGAAAAGGATTTTAGCAAATTACCTAAATCGCATTGGACCTTACTTGTGCAAGGTGTTGATCGGTTTATTCCTGAGGTAGCTGCTTTACTTGATAATTTTAATTTTCTACCGCAATGGCGTGTAGATGATGTCATGATTAGTTATGCTGTAGAACAGGGTAGTGTAGGGCCTCATTATGATAACTATGATGTTTTCTTATATCAGGCTCAGGGCTCTAGAAAATGGTTATTAACGACACAAAACTGTCATGCTGAGAATTATATAGCTGATCTTGAACTGCGTATAATGAAACAGTTCAATATTGAGCAAGAAATTATTTTACACGAAGGGGATATGCTTTATCTTCCGCCTCATATAGGCCATCACGGTATAGCATTATCAAATGATTGCATGACATATTCTTTTGGTTATCGAAGTTATACGTCTTCGGAAATGTGGGATAGCTTAAGTGAGTATCTATTAGAGCATAAAAAAAAGGATTTGTTATATGAAGATCCTTCTTGGTTTAATTTACAGGCGCCGGCAGAAATACCTAAACAAGCCTGCCAGCAAGCTCAGGAGTTACTAAAAACGGTTCTTAAAGATGATATTTTAATAGGTCAATGGTTTGGTAGTTTTATCACGATGTTAGATAGGCACGCGGAATCAATATTACCTACTTTAAATAAAAAAAGGAATTTCACTCAATTTCTCAATAAATTAAAAAAAGCTAAACAAATAAATCGAAATACATTGTGTCGTTTTGCCTATATTAATGATAAGAATACTGGCTTGCCTATTTTATACATTAATGGCGAGGTCTGGGAAACAACGAGTATTACGCCTGAGCTAGTAAGAAAAATTGCAAATCATCGCTGTTTAGCATTAAAGGAATTACTGCCATTCGTCGATAAAAATGAAAACCAGCAATTTCTTTACAAATTATGGCAATTGCAATGGATAGAATTTACAAATACTTGATCTATTGTTAAAACTTTAATTTATGATAATACTAAGTAAGTAGTTGCGATTTTTAGATTAAACCAGGGAAATAATAGACCTCATTGGAAACGCTGTTGCACTTAGCACCTAGCAGCAAGTTTCGCAAGAAGTCTAATTACTAATAGGGAAATTGCAATGTGCAAAATAAAACTAACCTTTACGTTTTGGTTAAGTCTCATTCTTCATTCTATTTGTTTTGGGCAGACTAAAGAGATCGCAATCACGATTGATGATTTACCTTTTGTTGGGTCAACACATGGTAAACCTGCTAATTTACAAAGGGAACATGATCGATTTTTACAAATAGTAGAGGCTTTAATTGATCATAAAGCCCCCGCAACGGGTTTCATTATTGCCGGCTCGATAGAAAAAGATCAATGGCAATTACTAGAGTTATTTCGTGAGAAAGGATTCATTTTAGGTAATCACACTTATTCACATAAAAGTTTAAATAATTTACCGGCAGAAAAATATATTTCTGATGTTGATAGAGCTGATAAAATTATTGAACCCCTTTTTAATGGGCCTCGATATTTCCGATATCCCTATTTAGCTGAAAGTACAGGTGATAAGCGCCAAAAAGTTCATAATTATTTAGCTGAGCATCATTATATAATTGCGCCAATCACGATTGATAGTAAAGACTATCAATTTAATGCAAAATTATTTGCCATTCCTTATCGACTTCGCCCGCAAAACCTACCCCGTATAAAGAAACAATATTTAGATTATATCTGGAATCAAACATTAAAAGCGGAAGCACGTGCTCAAAGACAACACCAAGAAAATGCTAAACAAATCTTATTAATTCACGCTAATTTATTAAATAGTCATTTTTTAGGAGATATTCTAGATATGTATGAAAAAAATGGTTATAAATTTATTAGCCTTGAAGAAGCATTGAAAGCACCAGCGCCTACTATTAATACGCCTATTCAACAAGATAGCCCTACAAAGGATGCACCTATAAAGGATATGCCTGATGAAGAAAATGATAGGGCTATAATAAGCCTCTTAGAATCTAATTTTCTGGAAACTGTTTTAGCATCAAATAAGGAAGTTAGTGAAGATCATTTAATTATTATTAAATAAAAATTATATTTATTTTGTATTAAGCAATTTTTTTAGGTAAAAGAGTATCAACTGTATGTCGAGGTAATAATAACCAATAGCGACCTTTATTTTTCATATTTCCAGCAATAAAGGTTGCTTTATCACCTGCGCCCCAAAATACGTCACCACGAACTACCCCACGTATTGCACCGCCTGTATCTTGAGCAATCATTAAACGTTGCAATTTTTTATGCGCAGCTGATGGGGGGGTAGGCCTTGTTGTATCTAGCCATAAAGGCGCACCTAGCGGAATCCATTTTCTATCGACAGCAAGTGAATAACCTGGTGTTAATGTAACACCTTGGGCGCCCATAGCAGCGGTATCTTTTAAAACCCTGAAGAAAACAAACGATTTATTAAGGTTAATAAGTGGTTCAATTTCATTCGGATGTGCTTCTAGGTAGGCACGAATACCTTGCATAGAGGCATTATCTTTAGTTAAAATACCCCGATCTATTAAAAATTTAGCAATTGGTTTATAGGGAGCGCCATTTTCTCCGGCATAACCTAAATAAAGATGCTCACCATTAGGAAGTTCAACAATACCTGAACCTTGAATTTCTAAAAATAATCTATCTATATGGCTATCAACCCATACAAGAACGGAAGCTTTATCTTTTAAAGCTCCTTTGTTAATTGCTGCACGGTCATAAAAAGGTAAAACCTTATTATTTTCAATACGCGCTACAATACGCCTTGAAGCAAGATCTGGACTAAAGGCACCTAAATCGATAGTGACTAAATTTGAAGGTAAACTATAAATAGGAACATTGAATTTATTTGTTTTAACTAAGCTACCATGTAACAACGGTAAATAATAACCGGTAAAAAGACCATGAACTGTTTTTTTCTCATAAAATTCTACAGGTTTAAACCATTTTTGAAAAAAGCTACGTGCTGTCTTTTCACTAGCATTATTAAGTAATAAAGCCTCTCTACAAGCAGGGTACCAGTCTTTAACTTTTAGAGGAATCTTTTGACTGCCTACTGCTCGATCAGGATTCTGCCGTAAGAAAGTTTTACAAGAAAGCTGAAAAGCGGAAAGTGATTTTGTAACATGAGCCTCATTCCAGCCAGGCAACTTAGCAAAAGAGGATTCCTTAAGCATAAGTTGTGCTGGTTTATGCATTGTCCATAGGATAGATCCTGCAATAACGATGCAAGCAAGAATGATGAAATAAAGTAATTGTCTTTTCATATCTGGACAAATATTACACGAAATGAAATAAAATTCAATAAATTTTACAAAAAAAATCTTTTATAAATTGCCACAATGTATTTTATTTAATTTTAAATTAGAAGTTAAGCGCATGTTTAATAAACACATTTAGATAAATTAATTATTGAAAAAACTAAATTTGATTTTATATAAATAATAAAGCATAAGCCACTAGATGCGGCTTATGCTACTTTATTATTATCTAACTGCTCTTGAGATATCACTTAAGGTAGGATGTCTCATAGAAGAAGCACCTATTGAAGGCGTTCTTATTGAAGACTTAGAAGCTTGTTGTCTTTTTTGTGTGCCTCCATTTGATCTAGATTTACTAGCTGAACTAGCTTGTCTTTTTTGAGTACTAGTTCCTGATTTAGATTTACTAGCTGAACTAG